>JAOARQ010000042.1 GCA_025210455.1 Pelagimonas sp. | reverse complement strand
CTGTTGGAGCGTACCAGAGAGCGCGTGCCGCTGGACTGGGCCATGACACAGATGAATCTGGGCAATGCGTTGTTAACCCTTGGCGAACGTGAAAGCGGCACAGAGCGTCTGGAACAGGCTGTCAACGCCTATGAAAACGCGCTGTTGGAAGGCACCAGAGAGCGCGTGCCGCTGCAATGGGCCAGAACACAGATGAATCTGGGCAATGCGTTGCTAACCCTTGGCGAACGTGAAAGCGGCACAGAGCATTTGGAGAAAGCTGTCACCGCCTGTGAAAACGCGCTGTGGGAAAACACCAGAGAGCGCGTGCCGCTGGACTGGGCGATGGTGCAGGGCAATCTTTGCGGTGTGGAACTGGCGTTTTTTGACGAGGTTAAAGAAATGGCGCATTTGCAGCACGCAGAGGCATATCTGTCGCAGGCACGTGAAGTGTTTGAAGAGGCCGGGGCTTCGTATTATCTTGAATGGACAGATGCCTTGGCCCAAGCGATTGCTGATCGCAAAGCGCGTTTGGAGGTAGGTGACGCGTAAGGGCTTAGGGCGGCGTCTGCCTGGGTAGGCGCGAATGCGCCTGCCGGGGGGGCAGGCAGGCGCAGCCCGACCTATCGGTCGGGCGGAACGTTAGCTGATCTCAACCCCCTTGCGGCCAGCCAGATCCATGAAGAACTGCCAGGCCACCCGGCCCGAGCGTGATCCGCGGGTGGCTTGCCATTCGATGGCCTCGGCGCGCAGCGCTTCGTCGCTGATCTGCACCCCGTGGGCATCACAATAGCCGCGGATCATGGCCAGATAGGCATCCTGCGAACAGGGGTGGAAGCCCAGCCACAGGCCAAAGCGATCCGAGAGCGAGACTTTTTCCTCAACCGCTTCGGCCGGGTTGATGGCAGAAGATCGTTCGTTTTCGATCATGTCACGCGGCATCAGGTGGCGGCGGTTTGAGGTGGCATAAAGCACCACATTGTCCGGGCGGCCTTCGATGCCGCCATCCAGCACGGCCTTGAGGCTTTTGTAATGCTGGTCGTCATGGCTAAACGACAGATCATCGCAAAAGAGCACAAACTGATGTGGCGCGCGGCGCAGCATGTTCAGCAGCCGACCCACCGAGGGCAGATCTTCGCGCTGGAGTTCCACCAGCTTCAGATCATGCCCCTGCGCGCGCACGGCGGCATGGACCGCTTTGACAACGCTGGATTTCCCCATGCCCCGCGCGCCCCAGAGCAGCGCGTTATTGGCGGGCAGGCCTTTGGCGAATTGCAGGGTATTGGCCAGCAGCGTATCGCGCGCGCCGTCAATGCCCACCAGCAGATCCAGATCAACGCGGCTGACCTGTGTGACTGGTTCAAGCCGATCGGGGCCGGTGTGCCAGACAAAGGCCTGTGCCTCAAAACTGGGGGTGGAAAAAGGCGCCGGAGACATCCGCTCCAGCGCCTCAGCGATACGGGTGAGCGTATCTTCGGTCATTATTTTGTGTCCTTGTTATCCTTGCCGTCGTCGTCTTCGTCGAACTCGGCCATCAGGGGATCATCTTCACCGTCATCTTCTTCGAACCAGAGCCCCTGTTCGCGCAGTTCCTTTTCACGTCTGGTTTCCACGCGGCGCACAAGGAAGATCGAGACTTCGTAGAGGCCGTAGACCACGGTGAACAGGATGAGCTGGGTAATGATATCGGGGGGGGTGATTACTGCCGCCAGAACCAGAATACCAACGGCGGCGTATTTGCGCACACCAGCCAACCCTTCGCCCGAGACCAGACCCGCTTTGCCCATCAGGGTCAGCAGCACAGGCAGCTGGAAGCAAAGGCCAAATGCCATGATAAAGACCAGTACAAACTGAAGGTTCTCCTCAACCTTGGGCTGGAAGGCAAAGGTGATGCCGTCTTTGGCTGCATCCGCCCCTTCCGACGCCTGCAAAAAGGTAGAGGGATCCGCGAAGGTGATCATGAAAGTGATCGCCAGCGGCGAGACAACATAATGTGCAAAGGCCGCGCCAAGGATGAACATGACTGGTGAGGCAATGATAAATGGCAAAAAGGCGTTCTTTTCGGACTTATACAAACCCGGTGCCACAAAGCGCCACAGCTGATAGGCGATCACCGGAAAGGCCAGACCAAGCCCGCCCACCACTGAAACGCGGAACATCGCGAAAAGCAGCTCCTGTGTCTTGGTAAACTGGAACTTCGGGGCGATATCCCCCAGCGCGCGCATGGATTGTTCAACGGGTTGCAGCAAAAAGCCAAGCACATGTTCTGCAATAAAAGAGCCATTGATCGGAATGAAAAACAGCGCCATGGCCACCACTAAGGCGATAACGCTGTTTATAAGCCGCGTACGCAGCTCTGCCAGATGTTCGATCAGCGGTGCCGCGCTGTCGTCCAATTCGTCGGTGTTGCTCATGTTGCGTCTTTCACTTGTCTGGGTGCCAATGATGGCCCCGAATTTCGTTCGTTTCGCCCCGCCGTGTCAGGGGCTCAGGCAGGTTGGTTCCTGTCCATCCGGCGTAAATCGCGCACCCGCATGCCTGCCCAGATGACAAAGGGCGCAACAAAGATTGCCGCCAGACTGACCATGTTGGACAGATGCCATAACAGTATATCCACCCGGATTCGCAGCGGCTCTGCCGTGGGTGCGTTCTGCGCCAACAGCACCAGATGATTGGCGATTGTCTTTGGGCTGGTCACAAAATGCGCCAGAGCCACCCCGGCAACCGCCGCGAGAGGAACCACACAGACCAAAAGCCAGACCCGGCCTATCAGCGCGGGTTTGAACAGACCCGGAGCGGTCTGGCGCAGAAGCAGCCAGGTCACAACAGGAAGTGCGATCACCCCGCCAACCAGCAAGGATCCACTCAGGACAAGAAGCAGCCAGTCAGAAATTTTGACGAAAGCGACCTGCGCCTCCAGCCCCCGGCTTTGCAACTCGGACATCACCGGCGCAAAAAGCTGGTCCTGCCAAGTCCCGCGAAGAACAAAGGCCAGCCCCACAGAGATCAGAAAACAAAGGGCACAAGACAGCAAAGTGCGCCCCCACGAAGGGCCACCTTTGTTCAAAGGTGTGGCGAAACTTGTGCTGTTCTGTCCTGCCATTTAATCAACTGATCCTTTGCCGATACGCGTTACGCTTTGTCCTGCCCATCTGTTGGCCCATCTGAGGGCTGGGCGGTGTCAGGCGCATCTGCCTCGGCGGCCAGATTGGCATCCAGCTCATCGGCGCGTTTGAGCGCCTCTTCGGCTTCGCGGGCCTTGCGTTCTGCGGCTTTGCGGGCGGCGTTGGCTTCGATCTTTTTCTTGGCCTCTTCGCGCTCTTTGGCCAGCTTTCCTGTTTCGGACTCGGGGTCGAATTTGGCCAGATCACTGACCGCATCCTTGACCCCATCCATCGCCGTGCCCACCGGATTGGTGGCGGCTTTGAGGGATTGCTGTACTTCCTTGATACCTGCCTGATCGGCGGCGTCATTCATGGCGCTGCTGAATTCGCGCGCCATGCCACGGGCCTTGCCGACGAACTGCCCCACCTTGCGGAACAGCACCGGAAGTTCCTTGGGACCGACGACGATCAGGGCAACAATGCCGACGACCAGCAGCTCGCTCCAGCTGAGACCGGTCATCTATCAGGCCTTGTCTTTTTCTTCCTCGGGGGTCACGTCTTTGGCCTCAGCCGCCGCCTGATCCTCAAGTTCCTTGCCACCTTCGTTCACGCCCTTTTTGAAGGCGGTGATGCCCTTGCCGACTTCGCCCATCAAAGACGAAATCTTGCCACGGCCAAACAGCACCAGCACAACAACAGCGATCAGCAGCAGGCCCGGCAGGCCGATATTTCCGATACCCATGATAAACTCCTTGGTCTGGCAGGGCCCTGCCCTGCGCTTAAGATCTGCGTTGGACAATACTTAGGAAGAATATCTGCGGACGAAAAGCGGCAAAACGCTCTTGCAGCCGAGAGTATTTGTCATGAGATTGTCAGTTGTCAGTTTTTTGTCAGGATATGACCGTTTAAGAGGATCAGATGAATCGCAAAGACCGTTTGTTCGCCCTGATGCAGCGTTTGCGCGATGGGCAGTTGCACACCGCCGAGGCCATGGCGCAGGATCTGCAGGTGTCTGTGCGCACGATCTATCGGGATATGGAAACGCTGGCGGCTTCGGGTGTGCCGGTGACCGGGGCGCGAGGCTATGGCTATACGGTGCGCGAGGCGATCACGTTACCGCCGCTGAATGTGACCCCAGAGGAATTAGAAGCGCTTCATATCGCTTTGGCGACATTGCGCACCTCGGGCGAGGAGGAACTGGCGGTGTCGGCACGCACGCTGGCGGATAAGATTCAGGCGGTGCTGCCAGCGGATTCCGAGACATCAAAGGTATCGTTCGGCTTTGCCACCAATGCCGCCAGGGGCTTTGAGCACATCCCGGCCATTCGCGCCGCCATTCGCGCCCATCAAAAGCTGCACATCGTGGCAGAGGCGCAGGCGCAGCAGGTGCGGCCCTTGCATGTGGATTACTGGGGCACGGTCTGGACGGTTCTGTCCTGGAGCGACACGGCAGAGGATTTTGTCACCCTGCGGGTGGACCGGATTTCAGAGCTGACCCCCCTGCCCGAGCATTTCGAGGATGAACCCGGCAAGACGCTGGAGGATTGGCGCGGGCGTGGGGGCTAGCATGCAACGGTAGGTTCGCGCCCGACCCGAAGGCGGGGCTAATCTTGGCGCAGCGCTGTTAAAATTTCTGAGCGAAACGCAGGCGGATCCGTTGTAAATTCGCACCCGCCTTGGGGGCGGGTCGGGTGCGAACCGGATTGCAAGCAATCCGGAAGACTTACCCTTTGCGGATTTTCCAGATCATCGCCGTGCCCTCTTCGCGGCTTTCCAGCAGTTCGTGACCGCTTTCGCTGCAAAAATGCGGCATGTCGATCACGGCGGCGGGATCATCGGTTGTCACCTGCAGCACATCCCCGCTGGCAAGGGCCTGAAGGCGCTTGCGGGCTTTTAGAACAGGCAGAGGGCACATAAGGCCCAGAGCATCAAGATCATGTGTCATATCTCTGATCTAAGTCTGTTGCTACAAAACGTCCACAAGGATGTGACCGCCTGTGTAGGTGACGGGATCAATTCTTTGGAATATGTCCTGACCCATGTTTGGAATCGAAATCATCGACGCGTCTTTGCTGCCCGCCATGGCGATTGCCCTGGTGGCTGGTATCATCTCATTTCTGTCGCCCTGTGTGCTGCCGGTGGTGCCGCCCTATCTGGCCTATATGAGCGGCGTATCGCTGGGGGAGATGCAGGAAAAGGGTCAGTCGAAAGTGCTGCTGGCTGCGCTGTTCTTTGTGATGGGGCTGTCGACGGTGTTCCTGCTGCTGGGCTTTGCGGCCTCGGCGCTGGGGTCGATGTTCCTGCAGTATCAAAGCAGCTTTAACACGCTGGCCGGGATCGTTGTCATGGTGTTTGGGGCGCATTTTGTGGGTGTCTACCGGATCGGCTTTCTGGATCGCGAAGCGCGGCTGGATGCGGGGGATCGTGGTGGCAGCGCCTTTGGAGCCTATGTTCTGGGGCTGGCTTTTGCTTTTGGCTGGACGCCCTGCATCGGCCCGCAGCTGGGGGCTATTCTGTCGCTGGCCGCGAGTGAGGCCTCTGTGGCGCGGGGCACAGTATTGCTGGGGGTCTATGCTCTGGGGCTGGGCATTCCGTTTCTGGTCTTTGCCGCCTTCCTAAGCCGTCTGAGCGGCACGCTGGGCTGGATGAAGCGCCATATGGAGCAGATCGAACGCGTGATGGGGCTGCTGTTGTGGACCATTGGTCTGCTGATGCTGACCGGCGGTTTTGCGTCAATGTCGTTCTGGCTGCTGGAAACATTCCCCGCACTGGCCAATCTGGGCTGACCCCTCAAGGGGCCTGTTAACCATAGCGCCTTACTCTTGCCCGAAATCCGCGTTAGGATGCTGGGCAAAGAGTGGGCCGGATCATGGGCACAGAGCAGATAACACAAGAGGTACGCAAGCGCCGGGTGTTTTACATCCCCGGCTATGATCCGATTCATCCCCGCCGCTACCGCGAATTATATCGCAAGGAAGGGGCGGCGCAGGCGCAGATATCGGGATATGAGATTTGCCTGTCCGCGAAACAGACCGGCGGGCTTTATGGCTGGCATGTGAATGGCCTGATCAATGGGGCTGATGTGCAGGCCGATGTTGAGGTGCTGGTCTGGTCGGATATTGTACGCGACAGCATGTCAAATTCGATCCCGGCCACCTATGCGCAGCTGCTGCGCACCGCCTGGGAATATATCGCCACGGGGGCGCTGTGGCGGTTGATGAAGCTGCGCAAGGGGCCGGTGATTGCGGCGCTTTATCCGATTGGGATGCTGCTGCTGCAACTGGCGCTGGCGCTGGGGCTGGGTTGGGTCGTCTATGCTTTGGTGACGCTTTTCGGCCCCTGGCTGGGCCTCATCGCTGAGGTGGCCGGCGTGGCGCTTTGGGCCGGGATTGCGGTGACAGTGCTGCGATGGTTCCAAAAGCGCGATGGTAAGCTGTTTGCCTATTATCTGATGCATGACTATGCCTATTCGGCGCGCTATCGCGGGGCCAACCCGCAGGAGCTGGAAAGCCGTATGGCGGATTTCGCCGAGATCATCGGAGAGGCGTTGCAGGAAGACTGGGAAGAGGTGCTGGTGGTTGGGCATAGTTCCGGCGCGCATCTGGCAGTGTCGATCCTGTCGGATCTGATCCGCGCCGGGCGGGTGCCTGATGGTGGCCCGGCGCTGAGCTTTCTCAGTCTTGGGCAGGTGGTGCCCATGGTGTCTTTCCTGCGTGATGCCCATCGGTTGCGGGCTGACCTGCAGTATCTGAGTGCGCGATCCGAACTGAGCTGGGTGGATGTCACAGCCCCCGGTGATGGCTGTGCCTTTGCGCTGTGCGATCCTGTTTCAGTGTCTGGTGTTGCGCCCAAAGACAAACGCTGGCCGCTGGTGTTTTCTGCGCAGTTCACCAAAAGCCTGTCGCCCGCGCGCTGGCAGGAATTGCGCTGGCGCTTTTTCCGCCTGCATTTTCAGTATCTCTGCGCCTTTGATGCACCGCTGGACTATGATTACTTCCAGATCACCGCCGGGCCGGTGACGCTGGGCACGCGCTATCGCGACAGGCCGCCCTCGGCCAGCCGCATTGATCATGCGGTCTCAAAATACACGAGCACTGCGCCATGATCCCCCCCAAACCCGCCAGCCGGCCCAACAGGGTTTCGCTCTGGCGCTATGCCAGATTGTTTCGGCAGGACATCCTGTCAGCCCAGCCTGCGCGTCTGTACCGGGCCTGGATGGCGGAATTCAAAACGCCCTTCTTTCGGTCTTATATGGTGAACCAGCCTGATCTGGTGAAAACCGTTCTGAAAGATCGCCCGCTGGCGTTTCCCAAGTCCAGCCGCATCAGCGAAGGGCTGCGGCCTTTGCTGGGGGATTCGGTTTTTTTGACCAATGGCGAACAATGGTTGCGGCAGCGGCGGATCATTGATCCGGCCTTTGAAGGTGGGCGGCTGCGCGAAACCTATCCCGCCATGTGGCAGGCGGCCCATGCGGCGCTGGCGCGCCTTGAAACGCAGGCCTCAGGCCCTGTTGAAATCGAAGAGATTTGCAGCCACGCGGCGGCGGATGTGATCTTTCGCACCCTGTTTTCCATCCCGATTGAGGATGAAACCGCGCAGAAGGTCTTTCATGAGTTCCGCGCCTATCAGCGGACACAGCCGATTTTGAACCTTGCGGCCTTTGTCCCCCTGCCCCGCTGGATGCCGCGCTTTTTCCGCCGCGATACCAAAGCCGCTGCCGCGCGCATTCGCGGCTTGATCGCACAGCTGACCGCCAGACGTATGGATGAAATACAGGCAGGCACTGCGCCTGACGATCTGGCCACCAAGATCATGACCACCACGGATCCTGAAACCGGGCAGGCTTTTGACACGGAAGAAATGATTGATCAGGTGGCGATCTTCTTTCTGGCGGGGCATGAAACCAGCGCCAGTGCTTTGGGCTGGGCGCTGTATCTGCTGGCGCTTTATCCCGACTGGCAGGATAAAATCGCAGCCGAGGCAGAAGCACTGCAAAGCGGGGCCTTCAAAGAGATGGCCGCGCTGAAGGTCTCAAAGGATGTGTTCCGCGAAACGCTGCGGCTTTACCCGCCGGTGCCGATGATGGTGCGCCAGACCACCTGCCCGGAACAGTTTCGCAACCGCGACGTGCCAAAAGGCAGCCAGATTGTTCTGAGCCCCTGGCATCTGCATCGTCACGAACGACTGTGGGACAATCCCGATGGGTTTGACCCAAACCGCTGGCAGACGGAAAACGGCCGGGCCTGCGGGCGCGATGCCTATATTCCTTTTTCTGCGGGTCCCCGTGTCTGTACCGGCGCGGGCTTTGCCATGGTGGAAGGGCCATTGATCCTGTCGCTGCTGGTGCGCGCGTTTCGTTTTGAGCGCATAGAGGGGCGCGATCCGGTGCCAGAGGCGCATCTGACCGTGCGGGCACGTGATGGGATCTGGTTGAAGGTCACGCCTAGACGCTAGCGAATTTCGGCCAAACCCGGCTGGAGGCAAAACTTTAGCGATAACACCTGATACACGCCCTAGCCCCATGCGGCAGCTTGCGGTAAGCAGCGCGCAACTGATCATTTTATGAGGGTGTCATGGCACGGGATTCCGCTGATTTCGCAAAACAGGTTGAGCAAATGCAAACCGGCAACGGCTTTATCGCCGCGCTGGACCAGTCAGGTGGGTCAACCCCCAAGGCGCTGGGGCTCTATGGGGTGACCCCTGAAATGTATGATGGCGAAACTGCCATGTACGACGAAATCCACGCCATGCGCACACGCATCATCAAGGCGCCAGATTTCACCAATGCCAAGGTCATCGGTGCGATCCTGTTTGAACGCACCATGCGCGGCGAAGTGGATGGCAAACCCACCGCAGCAGCGCTTTGGGAAGATCGCGGCATCGTACCTTTCCTGAAGATCGACAAAGGTCTGGAAGACAAGGCCAATGGCGTTCAGATGATGAAGCCGATCCCCGGCGTTGAAGACAGTCTGAAAGAAGCTGCAGGCTTTGGCATCTTTGGCACCAAAGAGCGCTCGGTTATTCATGAAGCCAATGCCGAGGGCATCAAGGCGGTTGTGGCACAGCAGTTTGATCTGGGCAAAACCGTTGTTGCCGCCGGTCTGGTGCCGATCATCGAACCGGAAGTGGACATCAATTCCGCCACCAAAGCCGAAGCGGAAGACCTGCTGAAAGCTGAAATTCTGGCGCAGCTGGATGCGCTGGCTGAGGGTCAGGATGTGATGCTGAAGCTGACCATCCCGACACAGGATGGCCTGTATGATGCGCTGGCCGATCACCCGCGCGTGTTGCGCGTTGTGGCGCTGTCAGGGGGGTATTCCACCGAAGTGGCCTGTGAGCGCCTGTCAAAACAGCCGAAAATGATCGCATCCTTCAGCCGCGCGCTGACCGAAGGCCTGTCAAAGCAGCAATCTGAGGATGAGTTTGCCAGCGCACTGGGTGGCAATATCGACAAGATCTATCAGGCGTCGCTGTAAGGCTGACGAATATCTGAATGGGGCCTCGTCCGCTGGACGGGGCCTTTTTTCTGGGTTGACTTTTCTGGGCTTGACGCACTACGCCGCCCGCCCTAACAGAGTGGGGCATCCTATAGAGGAATTGTAGATGTTGGAGAGTGTCAAACACGCCTGATCACTGCCGCAGCGTTCGGAGTGATCACAGCAGCGCAGGGTTCGTAAGGCCTTTGTGCTGATTGACTGTGTTTAAAGACAAGACATCCAATGAATCTTTCAAAAATTGAGCAGCGCGTGATGCACGTGCTGGCTCAGGGCGGGCAGATCCGCTTTGAGCGTGGTGGCAATGGGCGATTGACTCATGTCACCTGTGTCACCCATGACGGTATGGTGCTGTCCGGCGTTTCACTGGAATTGGTGAACCGGCTGATCCGGCGCGGATTGATCATTTCGCGCAATTCCGCTCCCTATCGCGCGACGGACAAGGGCCGGCGTTCGGTTCGGGCGCAATTGGACAACAGGGTATGAGATCATGAAGATAAGATCTGAAGTCCCGGCTGACCAAGAGCAGATCCGCAGCCTGACCCTTGCGGCCTTTGCTGGCGCGCGCTTTGGCAATTGCGGTGAAGAGCGGATTATTGAGCGCCTGCGTGAGGCTGATGCGTTGACGCTGTCACTGGTTTGCCAAGAGGGAAACGATGTGGTGGGGCATGTGGCGTTTTCGCCGGTCGCACTTAACACCCAGCACTGTGGCTGGTTTGGACTGGGGCCAATTTCTGTTGCTCCAGCACGGCAGGGCACAGGCATTGGCGGGGCGCTGATCCGCGAGGGGCTGCGCCGCCTGCCTGCCCTTGAGGCACGCGGCTGCGTCCTGGTCGGGGACCCTGGCTATTACAACCGGTTTGGCTTTAGAGCCCTACCGCGTCTCACCTATGATGGTGTGCCGCCAGAGGTCTTTCTGGGTCTTTGTCTGCGTGGCGAAACCCCAGAAGGACAGGTCACGTTTCATACTGCCTTCGATGGCCCCTAAACAAATGTGCCCGCCGGGATATCCCGGCGGGCACAATTGCATAATTCGCTTTCGCTGGGGTTAGCGACCCAGTGACCACCAGCCACGTTTCTTGGGCTTGGGGGCCTCTTCCTCGGGTGCGGCGACAGCTTCTTCGACCACAGGGGTCTCTTCAGCGGCAGGGGCCTCCTCGGTCGCTGGCGCATCCTCCTCGGCGGGGGCGGCAACCTCATCGGTTTCCACATTGGCCATGACCTGAGCGATCATATCCGAGGCCTTCATCCGGGTGCGCTTGCGCTTACCGTCCTGCGGTTCGGCTTCAGACTGATCTGTAGGCGCTTCTTCGGCTAGGGAAACAACCTCTTGCGCTGTGCTTTCCTCTGCCGGTGCCTCTGGCGTTTCAGAGACGGTCTCTTCAGCGGCCTCTTCCGCAGGGGTCTCTGCAGTGTCGGTGACGGGTGTCTCGCTCACATCCTCGGAGACTGCATCCTGCGGCGCTTCAGCCGGGGGGGTGTCAGCATCAGCGGGCTGGGCTTCAGGTGTCTCGACTGGTGCCTCAGCAGCTGAATCAGCCTCGCCTTCGGCATCCTTTGAACGCGAGCGGCTGCGTGAGCGCGAACGATTGCGCGAGCGGTTTTTCTTGGGCTTTTCTTCCGCCTCTGGTGTCTCTTCACCCTCTTCTGATTTGGCATCCGTCCCGTCATCAGATCCGGCGTCAGCATCGGCCCCGGAGGTCTCAGCCTCATCCGCTGCGTCAGTGCCTTCACCCTCTTTGGATTTCGAGCGGCGACGACGACGGCGACGCTTTTTCTTGGGCTTGTCGTCCTCATCCTCAGCGGGGGCTGGGGCTGCGTCCTGGGCTTCCAGCTCATCTGCTTCTTCGGCAGCGGCCTCTTCGTCGAGCTGCTCCATCAGCTTGGTATCGACCGAGACCACAGGGGCCTCAACCACAGGCACGTTGCGGGTGGCGGTTTTGAACTTCTCCATCGAGAAGTCAGGCGCCACCAGATGCGGATCGCCTTCGATGCGCACGGCCATGCCATAGCGCGCTTCGATCTGGGCGATATGTTCGCGCTTCTGGTTCATCAGATAGTTGGCGATGCCCACCGGACATTTCACCAGCACCTCGCGGGTACGGCGGCGGGTGCCTTCCTCTTCGATCTGGCGCAGAACCTGCAGGGCCATATTGTCGTCCGAACGGATCAGCCCGGTGCCATGGCAATGCGGGCAAGGCTGGGTTGTCGCCTCGATCATGCCGGGGCGCAGACGCTGGCGCGACATTTCCAACAGGCCAAATCCCGAGATGCGGCCCACCTGAATGCGGGCGCGATCTGTTTTCAGCTTGTCTTTCAGGCGTTTTTCGACGGCGGTGTTGTTCTTGCGCTCGTCCATGTCGATGAAGTCGATCACGATCAGACCGGCCAGATCGCGCAGGCGCAGCTGGCGGGCCACCTCTTCGGCGGCCTCAAGGTTGGTCTTGAGCGCGGTTTCTTCAATCGAGCCCTCTTTGGTGGCCCGGCCTGAGTTCACGTCGATCGCGACCAGCGCTTCGGTCACGCCGATCACAATGTAGCCGCCGGATTTCAGCTGCACCGTCGGGTTGAACATGCCGCCCAGATAGCTTTCCACCTGGTAACGAGCGAAGAGCGGCATCTGTTCATTGTAATGCTGCACGTTCTTCGCGTGGGACGGCATGATCATTTTCATGAAGTCCTTGGCGGTGCGATAGCCCTCTTCGCCTTCCACCAGAACCTCGTCGATTTCGCGCGAATAGAGATCGCGGATCGAGCGTTTGATCAGGTCGCCCTCTTCATAGATCTTGGCGGGCGCGATGGATTTCAGCGTCAGTTCGCGGATCTGTTCCCACAGGCGCTGGAGATATTCATAGTCGCGCTTGATCTCGGTCTTGGTGCGTTTGGCCCCGGCGGTGCGGATGATCAGACCTGCGCCTTTTGGCACGTCGATTTCACCGGCGATAGCCTTGAGCTTGGAGCGATCCGAGGCATTGGTGATCTTGCGCGAGATGCCACCGCCACGGGCGGTGTTGGGCATCAGCACGCAATAGCGACCTGCCAGCGACAGGTACGTTGTCAGTGCGGCGCCTTTGTTGCCACGCTCTTCCTTGACCACCTGCACCAGCATGATCTGGCGGACTTTGATGACCTCCTGGATCTTGTAGCGACGTGGACGCGGTTTGCGGGCGGGGCGAATATCTTCTTCGGTATCGTCATCGGCGACGGATTCGATGGTCTCGTCACGTTCGGCGGCAGAAGACTTCTTGCGCGATTTGCGGCTGCGCTTGGGTTTGGTTTCTTTCGCCTCTTCAGGAGTGTCTTCTGATGCCTCGTCAGGGGTCACTTCTGAGGTGGTCTCTTCCGCGGCGGATTCGCTGGCCTCGGCGGGCTGCGCATCAGCAGTCTCTGCTGGGGTGTCCTCAGTTTTGGGGGCAGCGTCGACAGGTTCAGCAGCATCCTGTGTCTCTTCCTGGACCTCTGCGGGTTCAGACGCGGCAGGCTCTTGCGCGACGGGTTCAGCGGTTTCCCCCTCGGCCGCGACGCTTTCCGGCGCAGCCGTATCTGCAGCGGGGGCTTCGGCAGGGGTGGCCTCGGGCTGAGTTTCGGCAGCAGCCCCGGCTTCCGGTTCTGCTGTTTCAGCGACCTCCGGGGTTTCTTCGACCACTTCGGCAGGGACGGTTTCAGCGACAGCCTCGGGTTCTGCGGCGGGGGCCTCATCGGGTGCTGGCGCATCCTCTTCGGCAGGGGCGACTGGATCTGAGGTGACGATTTTGGCGTCGTCGTCAGAAGAGGCCGCCATCGGGCGGCTGGGTTTATCTTCGTCTGAAGCCGCGTCTTCTGCATCGACCTCTTGAGAGGCGACTTCGACCTCGGCGCTGGCCGCCTCTTCAGGGGCTGCTTCCACGGCTGTAGTAGCATCCTCAGAATGCAGTTCTTCTGGGGCGGCCTCAGCTACAGCTTCGCCTTCGGCCTGCGCCTCTGGCGCGGGTGTCTCTTCGGCCTCAGGCGCCGCGTCTGTTGCTGCCTCTTGCGGGGTCTCGGAAGGCTCGGCAGTCGCATCCGCTGCATCTACGGGCTCGTCGATCGGCGTATCCTGCACCGTTTCCATAGGCGACAGGCCTTCACCCGGCGCGCCGGCTTCGGTGTCTTCACCGCCTTCATCGTCGAGATCAATCGTCTCCATCCCGCTGATTTCCGAGGAATCGCGGGGGGCCTTAGCGGCTGTGTCTTCGGTGACATCCGCCGCTGCCTTTTCCCCACCACGGGGTTTGCGGCTGCGCGTGCGGCTGCGCTTTTTCGGCGCTTCCTTTTCGTCTTCGTCATCCGCAGCAGCCAGAGCTGCCTCTTCCTCCATCAGGGCCTGACGGTCGGCGACGGGGATCTGATAGTAATCCGGGTGAATTTCCGAAAAGGCCAGAAAGCCGTGGCGATTGCCGCCGTAATCAACGAACGCCGCCTGTAGCGAGGGTTCAACCCGCGTGACTTTCGCTAGGTAGATATTGCCTGCAAGCTGTCGCTTGTTTTCAGATTCAAAGTCGAATTCCTCAACCTTGTTTCCGTCAACCACCACAACGCGTGTCTCTTCCGCGTGGGTGGCATCGATGAGCATTTTCTTTGCCATGTTATCCGTTTGCACACGCGCCCATCCCCGGGACCAGGCGGCGCCGGGGGTTGCGAAGTGTGTCTTGTCAGGGCGAGCGGGCGCGCAATCGGGCGGAGGGCGCAATTGCGTCCTGCTCCGAGCCTCTGATCTGTCGCGCGCTTCATCGCGTTTCTTCTCCGACGCGGATCGGGGGTATCCCGGATCGCGCCCATTCTATCACCCACAGCCATTTGCGGTGTGGGCAAGGTTCTTCGCCGCCGGGCACTGAGCCCTTTGGCATATCACGGCCTTGCGGCCCAATCGGTCTGAGGGGATCCATCTTTTGGGATGCGGTCCGCGCTCAGCGAAACTTTTGGGTGAGGCGCGTTGCGCAGATCACCGTATTCTCAACATAAAGGCAGGGCTGTGGAAAAGACAATGGGCAAAAGGCGCAGGCACGATGATTGTTTGAGCCAATCGCGTGCAAACTGTGTGAAAAACCGCGAAAAATTAACACCTTGTTAAGAAAGCGGCGCCCCACAAGGGGACGCCGCCTGAAGATCGTTTTTTGAACATCCCTATTTGGTGATGATTTCAGGCCCCATAAAGTGGTTGGGCAGGAAGGTCGAAATCGCCGGAATGTAAGTCACCATGATCAGGAAGACAAAGAGCACGGCCAGGAAGGGCAGAGCCGCTTTGACCACCCGCATCATTGGCATCCCCGCCACACCCGAGGTGACAAAGAGGTTCAGACCAACCGGTGGGGTAATCATGCCGATTTCCATGTTCACCACCATGATGATGCCCAGATGGATCGGGTCAATGCCAAGCTCAATCGCAATCGGGAAGACCAGCGGCGCAACGATCACCAGCAGGCCCGACGGTTCCATGAACTGACCACCGATCAGCAGGATGATGTTGACGATGATCAGGAAGGTCACCGCCCCAAAACCCGCCGAAAGCATCGCGCCCGCGATCTGCTGCGGGATCTGCTCGTCGGTCAGAACGTGCTTGAGGATCAGCGCATTGGCGATGATGAACATCAGGGTGATGGTCAGCTTGCCCGCTTCGAACAGGGTGTTCTTGGTGTCGCGGTGCACAAAGGCGGTGACCAGCGCGATGGGCTTTTGCAGCAGGGTCTTGTTGCGACCGCCGTCTTTATTGTGCAGTGGCCCCATGTCGCGATAGATGAAATTGGCGATCAGGAAGGCATAGACCGCCGCCACCGCTGCCGCTTCGGTCGGGGTAAAGATGCCGCCATAGATGCCGCCCAGAATGATCACGATCAGGAACAGGCCCCAGATGGCGTCGCCGCCAGCCTCAAGGACTTCGCCCCAGCCTTTCCATTCGCCTTTGGGCAGGTTTTTCACCTTGGCGATGACATAGATGGTCACCATCAGCATGGTGCCCGCCATCAGCCCAGGAATAACCCCCGCAAGGAACATGCGACCCACAGAGACCTCAACCGCCGAGGCATAGACCACCATTACGATGGACGGCGGGATCAGAATGCCCAGCGTCCCGGCATTGGCGATCACACCAGCCGCGAAGTCTTTGGAATAGCCCACCTGACGCATGCCTGCGATGACAATCGAGCCAATCGCCACAACCGTCGCCGGGCTGGAGCCGGACAGGGCCGCAAAGAGCATACAGGCAAAGACGCCCGCAATCGCCAGCCCCCCGGGGAAATGCCCGACGATGGCGATGGAAAAGCGAATGATCCGCTGGGCCACACCGCCGGTCGACATAAAGCTGGAGGCAAGGATAAAGAAGGGGATCGCCAGCAGCGTATAGTGCCCCGCCATCGCCTGAAAGAAGCTTTGGGCGATTGACGCCAGAGACGTATCCGAGAGCACCAGCAGGAAGATGATGGAGGAAAACCCAAGGCTGACCGCAATCGGCACACCGATCATCATCAGGCCAATGACCATGGCAAAAAGAATAACGACATCCATGGTTTAGTCTTCCTTGTTCATGTGGGCGACTTCGTCGACCGCATCTTCGGCTTCGTGGCTGACGATCAGGCTTTCTGCGGTGCCATTCCAGATCCGCAGGCTGGCCTGCACAAAGCGGAACAGCAGCAGCGCGGCGCCAAAGGGCAGCATGGCATAGGGGATAAAGCGCGGGATCTTCTCATAGGCTTCGCCTTCATTGATCCAGGGTTCGATAAAGCGCAGCCACTCGGGCATGCGGATATCTTCCACTTCATACCACGACCGATACGAGGTGCGCTTCATTTCCTCAAAACCCAGCGGGAACCAGCGGCCTTCGGTTTTGGGCAGGTTGGCGAAATTGGCCCAGTAATCCCAGGCACCTTTCAGCAGGAGAAAGGCATAGGCCACACAGACAGCAGCGGCGATCAGCCCCAGCACCCGGCGGGTCTGCGGCGACACGAGGTTCAGCACCGCGTCCACCCCCAGATTGGCAGTGGTTTTGACCGCATAGGAAATACCGAACAGCACCAGCCAGGCAAACAGGATCAGAGTGACTTCCAGCCCCCAGATGAAACCGGAATTGAACCCGTAGCGCAGCACCACGTTGATGAAGGTCACAACCAGCATCCCGCCCAGCAAAAGCGCGATAAAGGTCTCTTCGAGTTCGTTAACGAATTGCCCAAGCAAAGACTGCTCGGACGGGTGATGAGAAGACATGCCCCCTCCCCTTCGGAATACAGACACGCAGGTGTCTGACAGAATTTTCAGATAGATAGCGGGGAAACCTCCCCCAATGCATCAAGAGGATGCAAAGCGCCCGGCCCCAACGCGGGACCGGGCAGATCACTTAGTGCTGCGCGTTGATGGCCTGCGCGGCGTCAATGTTGTCCTGGCCTACGTCGTCTTTGAACTGATCCCAGACCGGCATCATGGTTTTCACCCATGCGTCACGCTGTTCAGCGGTCAGCTGGCGTACAACGCCGCCAGCGTCGATCACCGACTGTTTCGCCGCCTGATTCACCGCATAGGCTTCGCCGTTGCGGGTTTCGGTGACTTCGTTGATGATGGTGGTCAGCTGTTCACGCACGTCGTCAGGCAGGCTGTCCCAGAAATCGGTCGAGGTGACCAGCAGGTAGTCGATGATGCCGTGGTTGGTTTCGGTCACACCGTCCTGAACTTCAAAGAACTTCTTGCCGTAGATGTTCGACCAGGTGTTTTCCTGACCATCCACAACGCCAGTTTGCAGCGCGCCGTAAACCTCAGAGAAGGCCATCGGCTGAGGAGACCCACCCAGAGCCGCCATCTGCGCCTTGAGCACTTCCGAGTTCTGAACGCGGAACTTCAGACCATTGGCATCAGATGGGTTTTCCAGCGGCTTGTTGGCCGACATCTGTTTCATGCCATTGTGCCAGAACCCAAGGCCCAGCAGACCGCGACGGGTCATGGATTCTTTCATGGCTGCGCCGGTTTCCGAATTCTGGAACGCGTTCACAGCATCCATGTTTTTGAACATGAAAGGCAGATCGAAGATGCGGAACTTCTTGGTGAAGGCTTCGAATTTCGACAGTGACGGAGCTGCCAGCTGAACATCACCGTTCAGCATCGCTTCCAGAACCTGGTTGTCGTTATAGAGGGTCGAGTTCGGGAAGACCTCCATGCAGACCTTGCCGTTCATCTCTTCGTTGACGCGCTTTTCCAGCAGCGAGGCAGCGATGCCTTTTGGGTGCTTGTCGCTGTTGGTCACGTGGCTGAACTTGATAACGATTTCGCCATCGTCACAGGCGGCCATTGCGCTGGTTGCGCCCGAAGCCAAGACAGCAACCGCGGCTGCCGACATCAGAAACTTTTTCATGGGTATCCTCCCAGATACGTCTGTTTTGCGGGGCCCCTCCTCTGGGGTCCGATGGCCATACGATTCCTTTTGCGTCGAATCGGATCAAGCGCGCAGCGGTGATTCTGTGGAAAGGCAAGAATTTGTGCGCCTATTCAGCCTGTTAATCAGGACGTCGCCCGATATTTGAGCAGGCGCGCCCACAGGCTGTGCGAAAATCCACACAGGGCAAAGCGGGGGTTGTGCGGAAATCCGCACAGCTTTGCCAGAACGTGATTCGAAGAGTGTCAACGGTAGGCGTCCGGCTTGAGCCCGTATTTCGCCAGTTTGTCGTACAGCGTCTTGCGCGGCAGTTTGAGCGCCTCGGCCGCCTGTCGTGCCTGCCCACCGGATTTGCGCAGCGCGTCGATCAGCAGAGATTTTTCAACCTGCGCCATACGTTCAGCCAGCCCCAGTGCTTCGCCCGATGGGTGATCATCCAGCCCCAGCACAAAGCGCATGGCGTAGCTCATCAGAGCACGGGCATTGCCGGGCCAGTCCATCGCCATCAGCTGCGACAGCAGATCATCGGTGATGTCAGGCGGGGTCATGCCAGATTGCTCGGACGCCTGCCGCACATAATGCCGGAACAGATCGGGGATGTCTTCAGGGCGCTCGGACAGCGCGGGCACCCGCAGTTGCAGGATTTCCAACCGGTAAAACAGATCAACGGACAGCCGCCCTTCATCAACGGCGCTGCGCAGATCCTGCGTGGTGCCCGCGATCAGCACCGGGTCGCCGGTTTCCAGCAGATCAAGCAGCGCCATCTGGGTATCGCTGGGCAAGAGCGCGATTTCATCCAGAAACAACGTGCCCCCGGCGCAATCGCGCCAGAGCGTGGTCAGCTCGGCGCGGGTCAACCCCTTGGCGGCGCGTTTTTCAAAGCTGCGTTTGCCGCGCTGCGAACACAGGTGGATAACCTCGGCCACTTTTGAAACCCCAGATCCGGGCGCGCCCTGCACCAGAACCTCGGTGCCGACACGCGCGGCAGATCGCACACGGCGGCGCAGATCTTCGGAGCGCTCAGAGATGCCAAACAACATGCGCGCTGCGGGATCTCCTGCTTCAATTTCCTGCTTGAAACGCCTGTTTTCCAACACCATTTCCCGATTGGACATGGCGCGGCGCAACACGGCAATCAGATCCTCGGAACTACAGGGTTTTTCCAAAAACCCAAAGGCCCCGGCGGTCATGGCCCGTACCGCCATGGGAATATCACCTTCGCCCGTCAGCAAGATCACCGGCAGATCGGGATCCTGCGCCTGCGCGTAGTCCAGCAGGTAAAACCCATCGCGGCCGGGCATTCGGATATCCGAGACAATCACACCCTCATAACTGTCGCGGATCAGATCCTTGGCTTCGACAAATGAGCCCGCAGTACGGGTGTCGAAATCGGCCAGCTCTAGCGTCTGCCCCAGCGCCTCGCGCACGGCAGGATCATCATCAACCAAAAGCACCTGTGACGCCATTGTCAGCTCTCCTTGCTCCAGGGGTCCAGTTCGACAGAAAACCGCGCGCCCTGTTCTGTGATTGCGCCACGGATCTGGCCGCCAAAGCTTTGGACCAGACCATAGGAAATGGACAGGCCCAGCCCCATGCCTTCGCCCACTTCCTTGGTGGAATAAAAGGGTTCGAACACCCGTTCCGGATCTTCGATACCGGGGCCTGTATCCTGCACAGTGACGCAATGCGGCTGGCTGGGCGGCTGACTGGGGGCTTCATCAGAGACCTGGCCGGGGGTCAGGCGTAGGGTGATCTGTTTTTGATCCTGCCCCGCCATGGCGTCAGCGGCATTGTTGATCAGGTTCACAAAGACCTGCGTCAGGCGGACTTCGCCGCCTTTGGCAAATACGGGCGTCTCCAGCGGTTGCCAATCCAGCTGCACCGCATCGCTTTTCAGGCGGGTTTCGGTCAGTTCGACCGCCTGATCAATCACCGCAACCAGATCGACCTGCCCCATGGGTTCATTTTCATTGCGCGCAAATGAGCGCAGGTTTTTGATGATGCGGGCCGCGCGCTGCGACAGGCTGGCGATACGGGCCAGATTGTCCTGCGCTTTTTCGGGTTTGCCACGATGCAAAAAGGCGCTGCCATTTTCGGCAAACTGCCGGATCGCCATCAGAGGTTGGTTCAGCTCATGGCTGATACCAGCGGACATCTGCCCCAGCGCGCTCAGCTTGCCCGCCTGCACCAGATCCTGCTGGGCGCGACGCAGGGCGGTCTCGGCCTCTTGCCGTTCGGTAATTTCATAGCGCAGCGCGGCATTGGCGGTTTCCAGATCCTGCGTGCGGGCGCCCACCCGATGTTCCAGATCCTGATTGGCCTGCGCCAAAGTACGCCTGCGTTCGGTGGCCACAAACAGCATCAGCCCAAAGACCAGACAAAGCGCCACCACCACCGCCGCCTGCAAGGCAGCCAGACGGCGCGCCGGGGCGGCATCCACCAAGGCATCGCCGGTCATGCCGATCACCGGCAGGGGCTGAACGATATGCAGCGCGGCGCTGGGAATATAGGGGCTGAACCGCTGGTGCCAGATTTCATGGCCCGCCACCCATTGCGGGGTTAGCGGATGTTGCGTGCCGTCGGGACTGGACAGGCCCTGTGCGTCGCGGTTCCAAAACAGCAGCTCAGAGCGGTTGGTCACAAAGACCTGCCCTGCCTGATCGCGAAACAGCATCGCAGGCCGCGCACCGCGCCATTCTTCTTCAACCGTATCAATGGGCACGACCAGCGTGACCACGCCTTGAATTTTGCCATCCCTCCCAAAGCTGGGGGTGGCGTAATAAAACACCCGGCCAAAGGGGGCATGTAACCCATGATCCAACCCCAAAGCCCCATCTAAGGCGCGCTGGAACCAGGGGCTGTCAAACACATCTTCGGGATAAGCGCCAAGCGCCGAGGCCAGAACCTGCCCCCGCGCATCAGCGTAAAAGATTTCGAGCGCGCCGGTTTTATCGGCGCTTTCCAGCAGCAGCGCTTCGGCCTGGGTACGGGTTTCTGGATCGGCCCCCAGTGTTGTCAGCGCCGGGTGGTCCGCCAGCAGCACCGCGATAGATCGGTAGCGCTGCAATTCCGCCACCAGACGATCCGAAGCCAGCGCCAGATCCGCCTGCCCTCGCGCCGACAGCTGGGTCAGCGCCTGCGCATAGCCCGACCGCCAGACAAACGCCCCCAGGCCACTGACCAGAGCGAGAAACAGAACAACAACCAGAGCGCGTGGGATCTTATGCATAGGTCTTACATGCCGCCTCTTGCGCCCAATGCCAAGTCACGCCAGTTTGCGCCCCTATGAAAAGCTATCGCCAAGACCCCACCGCCGCCGATTTTGTGCAAAACCCCTATCCTTTTTATGACGTGATCCGTGCGGATGGCGATCTGGGCTATTGGGAAGATTACAAACGCATCTGTGCGGTGTCACATCGCGCAGTCAGTGCGCTTTTGCGCGACCGGCGCTTTGGGCGTGAGGTGCCACCAGAGATGGCGCAGCCCATTCCCGCGCATCTGAAGGATTTCTACGCCATCGAGGCGCATTCCATGCTCGAGCTTGAGCCGCCCACCCACACACGGCTGCGCAAGCTGGTGCTGCGCGCCTTTACATCGCGGCGCATTCAGGAATTGGCCCCCGAGATTGAAACCCTGTCACATGAGCTGGTGGCGAAACTGCCGAAAGATCAGCCCTTTGATCTGCTGCGCGACTTTGCTCAGCCTTTGCCGATCATCGTGATCTGCCGCCTGCTGGGGGTGCCCGAAGAGATGGCCCAGCAATTGCTGCAATGGTCGAATGATATGGTGGCCATGTATCAGGCGCGACGGGATCGGGCGATTGAAGACCGCGCCAATCGCGCCGCCGCCGAGTTCATTGCCTTTCTCACCGGCTATGTGAATGAGCGGCGCGCCAAACCGGGCGATGATCTGATCACCAGCCTGATTGCCGCCGAAGAAGATGGTGAAAAGCTATCCACCCAAGAACTGATCGCCACCTGTGTGCTGCTTCTGAATGCCGGCCATGAGGCCACGGTGCATACCATCGGCAATGGGGTGAAAACCCTGTTGGAAAATGGCACACGGATCAGCGCAGACACCGCTGAGACCTGCATCGAAGAGGTGCTGCGCTATGATCCGCCGCTGCATATGTTCACCCGCTACGCCTATGAAGAGATCGAGGTCTTTGGCCATACCTTCCAGCGCGGCGATGAGGTGGCGCTGATGCTGGGGGCCGCGAACCGCGACCCTGCGGTCTGGCAGGCCCCCGATAGATTTGATCCGCTGCGCCCCATTCAGACCAACACCAGCTTTGGCGCCGGTCTGCATTTTTGCGTCGGCGCCCCGCTGGCCCGGCTGGAAATGCAGATCGCCCTGCCGATCCTGTTTGACGCCCTGCCCGGTCTGAAACTGGTTGAGCCGCCCCGCTATGCGAACCTCTATCACTTTCACGGGCTTGAGGCGCTGCGGGTCAGCGCCTGAGACCACATCCGCCTAAAGCGGCAGCGCAGTGGTGGCCTTGATTTCCTCCATAGAGAGCAGGGCCGTCACATTATGCACTTTCACCTCTGAAATCAGCGCCTGATAAAAGACATCATAGGCGCGGGCATTGGCGACACGCACCTTGAGGATATAGTCGATATCCCCGGCCAGACGGTGGGCTTCTTGCACTTCCGGGCGGTCGCGCAGGGCCTGAAGGAATTTGGCCTGCCAGTCGGCTTCGTGTTCTGAGGTGCGGATCAGCACAAAGAAGGTTGCCTCGTACCCAAGTGCCTCGGCGTCGAGCAAAACGGTCTGGGCGGTGATGATCCCCGCCTCTTTCATTTTGCGGATTCGATTCCACACCGGGGTCTTGGAAGACCCAACAGTTTTGGCGATTTCATCCAGCGATTGCGAGGCATCGCGCTGTAGCTCAACAAGAATTTTCCTGTCTGTGGCGTCAATCTTCATCTGTCGTTCCTGATTTTGCCGGGATGTGGAACACGGCCCTTCATGATTGCGAGTGATAGAACATATTTCCTTATTTCCGCAAGCACCTAGGCAAGTCAGGGGATAATTTCCTAAATCTAACACAGAAATCAACACGGAGACCGGCATGATGTTCGACGATCAGACATCTCACCCTATGCAACAGGCAGATGGCGCGCGCGCCCAGGCGATGCCTTTGCCGGTCTGTTTTGTGGGCGCAGGCCCCGGTGATCCGGATCTTCTGACGGTCAAAGCCTACAAGGCCATCGCTTCGGCCGATGTGATCATTCATGACCGTCTGGTCAGTGCCGGTGTTCTGGCCATCGCCCGCGAAGACGCCAAACTGGTGGATGTGGGCAAGGAGGGCTTTGGCCCCTCGACCCCGCAATCGCATATCAACGCGCTGAACATACACCATGCCCGTGGCGGTGGTCAGGTGGTGCGCCTGAAAGGGGGCGATTGCACCATCTTCGGGCGTCTCGATGAAGAAATCGAAGCGCTGGAAGAGGTGGGCATTGGCTTCACCATCGTTCCGGGCATCACGGCGGCTTCGGCGGCAGTGGCGGGCATCGGCCAGTCGCTGACCCGGCGCGGGCGCAATGCCTCGGCGCGGATCATCACCGGCCATGACATGAAAGGCTTTGCTGATCATGACTGGCGCGCGCTGGCCCAATCCGGCGAAGTGGCCGCGATCTATATGGGCAAGAAAGCCGCGCGTTTCATTCAGGGCCGCCTGATGATGCACGGAGCCAGCCCCGACACGCCGGTCAGCGTGGTGGAAAACGCCTCGCGCGCCAATCAGAAGGTGATCGGCACCACCTTGGCCAATCTGGTCACTGCGCTGGACGCAGACACCTTAGACGGCCCTGCCCTGCTTTTGTACGGGCTTGCGCCACGCGAATACGCACAACTTTCAACCGCAGAGCGGGACTATCTCAATGCCTAAGGAATTCACACCCAAGGTTCTCACAGCCAATGCCCTTCTGGATGGGGATGTGGTTTATCTGACCTCAGATGACCGCTGGTCGCCCAGCCTGAAAGAGGCCGAGGTTCTGACCGACGAAGCCCATGCGCAGCTGCGTCTGGTCGAAGCGACCGCCCGTGCCAGCGAAATCGTTGGTGTCTATCTGGCCGACGTCAAAGTGACGGAAGATGGCCCCGCCCCCACGCACTTCCGCGAAGAGTTCCGCAGCATCGGCCCTTCCAACTATGCACATGGCAAGCAGGAGCCAGCTCATGTATAAGTACAGCGATTTTGACGCCGCCTTTGTGGCCGAGCGCAACAGGCAGTTCCGCGCACAGGTGGAACGCCGCATTGATGGCAGCCTGACCGAAGATGAATTCAAGCCGCTGCGCCTGATGAATGGTCTGTATCTGCAGCTGCACGCCTATATGCTGCGCGTTGCCATTCCTTACGGCACGCTGAACAGCACGCAGATGCGCCAGCTGGCAATGATCGGGGAAAAGTGGGATAAGGGCTATGGCCATTTCACCACCCGTCAGAACATCCAGTTCAACTGGCCGAAACTGCCGGATGTGCCGGATATTCTGGATGCGCTGGCGGATGTGCAGATGCACGCCATCCAGACCTCGGGCAATACCATCCGCAATGTGACCGCAGATCACTTTGCCGGGGCTGCGGCCAATGAGGTGGCTGACCCGCGCCCGGTGGCCGAGCTGATCCGCCAGTGGTCAACCGACCACCCAGAATTCCAGTTCATGCCGCGCAAGTTCAAGATCGCCATCACCGGTGACGCGCATGACCGCGCGGTGATCAAGGCACATGACCTTGGCATTCAGATCGTGCGCAATGACGCCGGTGAGACCGGCTATAAGATCCTGATCGGTGGCGGCCTTGGCCGCACCCCGATGATCGGCAAGGTGGTCTCTGACTTTGTGCCGGCACATGACCTGCTGGCCTATCTTGAGGCGGTTGTTTCGGTCTGGAATCTGCTGGGCCGACGCGACAACAAATACAAGGCCCGCATCAAGATCACCGTGCACGAACATGGCATCGAAAAGATCCGCGAACTGGTAGAAGCGCGCTATGCGGAACTGCGCCCGCAGTTCAAAGGTGTCGATCAGGCGCTGCTGGAGAAAATCCACGATCAGTTCAGCGCGCCTGAATTCGTGAGCCGTTCGACCGAAGCCTTTGATCAGGCCTATGAGGCAGATCCGGTGTTCCGTTCCTGGGCCGATACCAACCTGTCCGAACATAAGGCCGAGGGCCATGCGATTGCGCAGATTTCAATCAAGGCGCATGGGCAGACCCCAGGGGATGCAAGCGCGGATCAGATGCGGGTGATTGCGGATCTGGCGCAGGAATTCGGCTATGACGAACTGCGTATCAGCCACGAACAGAATGTGGTGCTGCCGCATGTGCATAAATCTGACCTGCCGCAGATCCATGCCCGCCTGAAAGCGGCCGGTCTGGCCACGGCGAATATTGGTCTGATTTCAGATATCATCGCCTGCCCCGGCATGGATTACTGCGCGCTGGCCACAGCCCGGTCGATCCCTGTGGCGCAGCAGATTGCCACCCGCTTTGATGAGCTCAAGCTGGAACATGATATTGGCGATCTGAAGATCAAGATCTCGGGCTGTATCAATGCCTGTGGCCACCACCACGTGGGGCACATCGGTATTCTGGGTCTGGATCGGGCTGGGGTGGAAAACTACCAGATCACCCTTGGGGGCGATGCGACGGAAAACGCGGCCCTTGGTCAGCGCACCGGGCCGGGCTTTGCCTATGATGAAATCGTTCCAGCAATTGAACGAATTGTTCAGGCTTATCTGGAACAACGGGAAAGCAAGGAAGAGACCTTCATTGCAACCTTTGCTCGTGTTGGGATGGCGCCATTCAAAACCGCCCTCTACGGCGAGACAGCTCAGCGGACCAAGGCCGCGTAAGCCATGAAAAACACCTCAGCCGGGTTTCCCGGACGCAACACCGGCGCGGTCCCCGATCGCGCCGCCCTGCAGGCCCGCGTGGAGGCGCTGAACGCGCGCTACCGGCACCATGGGGCCACCGCTGTGCTCGAGGGCGCGCTGCGCGACCCGGAGGCGGGCAAGATCGCGATGGTCTCAAGCTTTGGGGCTGAATCCGTGGCGCTGCTGCATCTGGTGGCCATGGTCGATCGCAAAACCCCGGTCCTGTTTATAGACACGCGGCTGCTGTTTACAGAAACGCTGGTCTATCAGCAGGACATTGCAGAGCGGCTGCGGCTGGAAAACCTGCAGATCATCAAGGCAGATCAGCAAGATCTGGATCGCCAGGATCCCTATGGGGCGCTGCGCCTGTCTGATACCGACCGGTGCTGCGACATCAGAAAAACCCAGCCATTGAACAACGCCCTTGCGGGCTACGACGGCTGGATCAGTGGACGCAAGCGCTATCAGGCCAAAACCCGCGCCACGCTTGAGTTCTTTGAACTGGAAGACGGCACGGACCGCATCAAGGTCAACCCGCTGGCCCATTGGGGGCCTGAAGATGTCCGCGCCTATATGGAAGAAAACCGACTGCCCCGCCATCCGCTGGTGGCACAGGGATACCCCAGCATCGGCTGCGCCCCCTGCACCAGCAAAGTGGCGCCCGGCGAAGACCCGCGTTCGGGCCGCTGGAAAGGGCAGAACAAAGAGGAATGCGGCATCCATTTCGTAAATGGCAAGGCCGTCCGCAAAGGAGAGAGAGCATGACTGTGATCGTGCGCGACAGCGGCTTTGCCGCAGATGACTGGACCGGCGAATTCGACGGTGTGACCGCCCTTGATCTGGCGTCGGACAGCGATCCGAACACGCTGGAGTTTAGCGAGGCCACCACCATGATCCGCGTGGATTTCCCCAGCTTTGCGGATGGGCGTGGGTTCACACTTGCGCGGCTTTTACGTCTGCGCGGCTATAAGGGCCGCCTGCGCGCCAGGGGCCATGTGATCGCGGATCAATATGCCATGGCTCGACGCTCGGGCTTTGATGAGGTAGAGATCGACGCAGATCTTGCCGCCCGCCAGCCCGAAGACCAGTGGATCGCCCGCGCCAGCTGGCAGGACCATGACTATCAGGCACGCCTGCGCGGCTAACCTATTCTTGAACCGGTGAAGGGCGCTGGGGGTCTGCGTACACCCCGCGTCATATCATGCTTTTGGCATTTCACCTGACACAGATCAAAGCTAAGTATGAGGTGTCGGTTTTATCAAACCGGCGACGCAACCATGACAGAGATGACCCCCGTGACAGACGCACCCGCCTCTGAGGCCCCTGCCCCCAAGAAAATGGCTGTGCCCGATGCGCAGACCGTGACCGAGGTGAAACATTACACCGACCGCCTGTTTTCCTTCCGTTGCACGCGCCCGGCGTCGCTGCGGTTCCGTTCGGGTGAGTTCGTCATGATCGGTCTGATGACCAAAAACGAAAAGACCGGCAAAGATAAGCCTTTGCTGCGCGCCTATTCCATCGCGTCACCCAGCTGGGACGAAGAGATGGAATTCTATTCGATCAAGGTGGAAGATGGCCCGCTGACTTCGCGTCTGCAGCACATCCAGCCCGGTGATGAGATCATCATGCGCCCCAAACCCGTGGGCACGCTGGTGCATGACGCGCTGCTGCCCGGCAAGCGGATCTGGTTCTTTGCCACCGGCACCGGCTTTGCGCCGTTTGCCTCTCTGCTTCGCGAGCCGCAGACCTATGAGGATTACGATGAGGTCATCATCACCCACACCTGCCGCGAAGTGGGCGAGCTGACCTATGGCCGCGATCTGATCGAAAGCCTGAAAGAAGATGAGCTGCTCAACGAGCTGATCGGCGAAGGTTTCTGGAAAAAGATCAAATACTACCCGACCACCACCCGCGAAGAGAGCCCGAAAATGGGCCGCATCACCGATCTGATGCGCTCGGGCGAAGCCTTTGCTGATCTGGGTGTGCCACCGCTGAACCCGGACACCGACCGCGCAATGATCTGCGGTAATCTGGCGTTCAATCTCGAACTGAAAGAGATGTTCGAAGACTACGGTCTGGTCGAAGGCGCCAATTCAGACCCGCAGCACTATGTTGTGGAAAAGGCGTTTCTCGACTGATCTGCCAGACAGGCTGAACTTGCGAACCACGGGCTATCTGGGATGGCCCATGGTTTTTTATGGGCTTTTGGACTGAGGAACATCGTGCAACCAACCTGCAACGCCTGATCCCAATCACTTAGACCAGCCCCCGCCCATGGGGGCGGTCGGGGGCTGGTCGGCTTTGCCGACTGCGAACACACGTCATTTCTGAAAATTTGAGGTGTCACTGTCGCGCATTCATAAGTGGCATTCATCCTAGGGTCTGCTGGCATTCATCCCGCGCCCCCAGTTTGAAACCAAAATGCCTAGCGCTGAGCAGAATTCGTCTCGCACCGGGGCTGCATGCTGAATGTCAAAAGACCCTAGTTAAACAGACCCGTCATCAAAGCAACCTTGCAGCGCCACGAGGCTTGGCTGCATTTCGTCTATGGAAAAACCACAAAACCCAAGCATCAGCCCGTTGTCATCTGACGGCCCAGCGGCAAACCCCGACAGGGGCAGGATATCCACCCCAACCGCCTGTGCGCGCTGTGCGATGTCCGTATCACTAAAGCCCGGCTTCAAATGGAAAATCACCTGCATACCCGCCTGATGATCGAAAACATGGCCAAACTCAGCGAAGTCGCGTTTGAGACTGTCCAGCAGGAACCTGCGCCGTTCCCCATAAGTGCGCCGCACCCGGCGGATATGGCGGTAAAATTCGCCTGATGTCATGAAATCCGCCAACGCCTGTTGCGGCATGGCGCTGGCCTTGATCCCGAACAGGTGCAGCGTTTGACGAAACCGATCGATCAGGTTTTCGGGCACCACCACATAGCCCAGCCGCAGCGTGTTCGAGAAGACCTTGGAAAAGCTGCCAACGTAAATCGTGCGCTGCAGTTGATCAAACCCCGCCATCGCCGGGATTGGACGGCCGGCATAGCGAAATTCACTGTCGTAATCATCTTCGATGATCCAGGCATCCGTTTTTCTGGCCCATTGCAGAAAGTCTTGCCGCCGGTTTGGTGTCATCGCACCGCCCAGCGGATATTGATGGGATGGGGTCAGCACCGCCAGTTTCAATCTGGCGCTTCGTGGTGGGACTTGCGCACCGTGATCATCAATCGGCAAATCATGCACCTGTAATCCATGAGCCTTGGCAAACTGGCGCATCGGCGGATAGCCCGGTGTTTCAAGACCGATCACATCGTCTTTGTCAGCCAGTGCACGCAGACAGATTTCAAGCGCATCGGTCGACCCGGCGGTGACAAAGATTTGATGCGGGGCGGCTTTGATGCCGCGCCATTCAGACAGATGCCCGGAAATGGCGCAACGCAGATCCCAATTGCCCAGATCCGACCCCCCGGCCAGCAGAGCCTGCGGATCAGACCGGCAGACACGCGCCACGCATTTCGCCCATTGCCGATGCGGAAACAGGCGCATGTCAGGCTGACTGGAGGCAAAGGGCCGCGGCCTGCTGGGCGGCTCGGCCTCAGAGGGGGTCTTTGGGGTGGCAGGAGCCTTGGACAGCTCGACCTCGCCCAGGGCGCAAACGGTATATCCCGATCCTTGCTGGCTGCTCAGATAGCCTTCGGCCACCAGTTGTTCATAGGCTGTCACAATCGTCGAGCGCGAGACCCCCAGCTCGGTGGCAAAGACACGGGTGGGGGGCAATTTGCTGCCCTGCGCCAGATCCCCGGCAATCATGCGCTCGCGCAGCGCCGCACAGATCTGTTCAAAGACCGGGGTATTGACCTTGCGGTCGATGGAAAGGGCCAGCCAGGGGGTTTGCTTCATTTTGGTCTGCTCATTCTGTCAATTCCAGACAGTAATGAGAAACCAATCCAGTATCAAACAGCCCTGTCAGGCAAATGGGCCGCGCATGTGACCGCGCGGCCCGTCTGATTTATTGATTTGGGAAATAGTCTTCGCAATCCCCTTCGCGGTAGACATCTGCGGTGCAGCAATGCAGACCGCCGCCAAAGGCATAGGCGTCACGCAGATCGACCTCGACCACTTCCATGCCCAGCTTGTCCATCTGTTCCGCCTGATAGACTTCGGATTTTTCGACGCAGACGGTTTTGGGATCCAGCACCAGCACATTCATCGACAGCCAGGTCGAAGAATAGCACAGAGCCGGGGGTGTGTTATGCGCCGGCTGCGCCGCATCGACGATTTCCCAGCCGTTCTTTTCAAACAGCCCACGCTGATCGTCTGGCAGGCGGCGCTGCGGGTTGTTCAGGATCAGGCCGGGACGCAGCGGCGTAAAGGTAGCGTCGATATGGATCGGATAGGGATCACCGGGGAAATTCAGCGTGTGTACGCGGTGCTCAGGGAAGTGCCTGCGCAGCCATTCGATGCCTTTTTTGTTGGTGGTAAACCCATGCTGCACCACCAGATCACGCCCAAAGCGCAGCACATCGGCGGCGTCAAACAGGGGCTCTTCTTCAGTGGTGACAAAGAACTTTTCCGCTGCCCATTGCAGACGCTTTTCCACACCGATTTTCTCCGAGAGATAATCCGGGTGATAATCCGCATCTGTCAGACGTGGTTTGGGGGCGGCTTCGTGGCGGAAGTTTGGATCTTCCTCCCAGTATTGCTGCATCAGCGGGCGATAGTTGAGATATTCGAACCAGCGGCACCGATAGGACATGGTGGCCTCAAGGATCTCGTGGCCGACGGTCAGCAGCACGTCGCGCGGTGGCATACAGCCAAACTGGCTGTCGGTGTGGAAATCCGGCGTGGTGACCGCCTGTGAATGGTCAATGGATGTTGGGCGATCAACGCGGATGCCACGTTTGCGCAGCTGTTCGGCAAAGTTGTCCAGCAGCTCATTGCCACGATCAATGGTTTCCTGCGGACGCCGCCCCCATTGGCCGCGCATATCGCTGTCTTCCGGCACTTTGGCGTCCAGCGCGGGTTCCTCTGGCGGGATGTGGCAATCATCCGCGCGTCCGACAATCACATGGCGCAGCGGATCCCATTCGTTCCAGCTTTTGACTTGGGTTTTCTCAGGTGACCAGCTCATGAAAGACTCCTGGCAAAGGAGACGAGGCAGGGCCTTCAATCTCCCGATTGAAAGTCCCGGCGTACAGGAGAGTGATATGGCAGGGAAAAGCCCCGGCGACGCCATCGCCCAAGTGCCTGCGCCAGAGATTAGCAGCGCAAATGGGCCGGGGGAAGATCCCGAGTATGAAAAAGCCGCCACAGTCTGGCTGCGGCGGCTTTGGTGCTGTTTTCTTAGGCTCGGATCAAAGACTCAGCTGACCTTTCAACTGATCCAGCACGGCCTGCAGAGCGCCCGGGTTAGATTTTGTCTGATCCAGCAGGGCCTTGGCACCGGTTTTGGCCACAAGGCCCAGATCTGAACCGTCGATATAGGTCGACAGCTGATCATAATCAAAGCCTTCGACGGTCAGCAGCTTGGCAATGTCCGAACCTGCGGCTTCGGCGGCTGCAGCTTCGGTAGCGGCGGCTTCGGCGGCAGCGGCTTCGGCAGCGGCGGCTTCAGCAGCAGCGGCTTCAGCAGCGGCGGTTTCAGCAGCGGCAGCTTCAGCAGCAGCGGCTTCAGCAGCGGCGGCTTCGGCAGCGTTGTTTGTCACACCCAGAGCATCAGCCGCAGAACCAAGCGCATTGTTGACGGCGTCTGTGGCCGCTGAGGCCGCATCGCCCGCAGCGGTCTGTGCTGCCTCAACCGCTGCGCTTGCCGCCTCGGTGGCACCGTCAACCGCCTGAGTTGCGGTCTCGGTTGCGGCATCCATTGCTGCATCAGCCGTATTTGTCACCTCTTCGGTCACACCACCCACCGCATCACCTGCGGCCTGTACGGCGTCAGCAGCTGCATCCTGGGCAGCCTGTGCTGCCGTACCTGCAGCCTCAGTTGCGCCTTCTACAGCCGCCTCTGCCGCCGCGCCTGCTGCCTGCGCCGCCTCTTGTACGGCTTCTTCCACAGCCTCGGCTGCGGCGGTGGCTTCTTCGGTTGCGGCCTCTGTGGCGGCTTCGACCGCGTCAGCGGCGGCCTGTGAAGCCTCTTGTGCGGCCTCTTGGGCCGCTTGCGTTGCTGTTGTGCCGGTCTCTGACGCGGCCTCTTGTCCGGTTTGCTGACTTGAGTACCATAGGTATCCACCAATGGCCGCTAGCACGGCCAGAACCGCTACACCCACGTTCTTCATGATGTGCTCCCTTCCTTGTTTTTCCCACGCACGAAAGCCCCATGCGTTCTGCAAACAGGATGTGCTGGGTTGCGCCCCGCGCAACAAGGGGGAAAACGCTGCGCTGCGGCGTCATAGGCGGGGATTCCAGCGAAATCCCGCTTGAATCATACCGCAGGCAAGTTTACCGTGCCGCATTGACGCAATCCGCATAAGGAGCAAACCCATAGCCCGCCGTCCACATAACGCGCCCCCGCAGCGCGACACAGGCCCACGCATCAATGAACGCATCCGGGCCCCCGAAATCCGCCTGATCGGCGCCGAAGGTGAAAACGTTGGTGTTGTCACCCCTGCCCGCGCCATGGATCTGGCCGCACAGGCCGGTCTTGATCTGGTTGAGATTTCGCCCAACGCCAATCCTCCGGTCTGCAAGATCATGGATCACGGCAAGTTCAAGTATGAACAGCAAAAGCGTGAATCCGAGGCCCGTAAAAAGCAGAAGACCATCGAAGTCAAAGAGGTCAAGTTCCGTCCCGGCACGGACAAGCACGACTATGACGTCAAGATGCGCAATGTCTTCAAGTTCCTTGAGAACGGCGACAAGGTAAAAGTCACGCTGCGCTTCCGCGGTCGTGAAATGGCGCACCAACAGCTGGGCCGCGAATTGCTGGAACGGGTGGCGGAAGACGTCAAAGAGATCGGCAAGATCGAAAACATGCCCAAGATGGAAGGGCGGCAGATGGTCATGATGATCGGGCCAGCCCCTGCCAAGTAATCCCAGACAAACCCGCCGCATCCCGGCGGGTTTTCTTTTGGCACAAGGTCATGTGTTATGTGGAATGAGACATACGCCACCCCAGACTATCGCTATGGCACCGAGCCAACGCAGTTTCTGCTGGATAACGCCGGTCTGATTGAACAGGGCGCAAGGGTGCTATGTGTGGCGGATGGCGAGGGGCGAAATGGCGTCTGGCTGGCTCAGCAGGGCTGCGAGGTGACCAGCTTTGATCCGTCAGAGAATGCCGTTGCCAAAGCGCAAAAGCTGGCGCAGAGGCGCGGCGTGTCCCTGAATGCGCAGATCGCCGATACTGAAAGCTGGGACTGGGATCAGCCTTTCGATCTGGTGGTGGCCTGTTTCATCCAATTTGCCGGGCCACCCCAGCAGACACAGATCCTGTCGGATCTGCCGCGCGCGCTGCGCCCCGGTGGCCGCCTGATGCTGCATGGCTATACGCCTGAACAGATCGAATTTGGCACAGGTGGCCCGCCGCTACCCGAAATGACCTATACCGAAGACCTGCTGCGCACGGCCTTTTCGGATCTGACGGTTCTGCGTCTGGCCTGCTATGAGAAACATCTCAGCGAAGGCACAGGCCATCACGGGCGATCCGCTTTGATTGACCTGATCGCCGACAAACCCGTCTAGGGTCAGGGTGCGCTCTGCCCCCGAACCAAACACTATGGCGACTGCCCTCAGCAGTGGCGGGAGGTCAAGCTTCGCGCAAGCGGCCCCTCAGAGGGATCTCTTTCAGCAATCCCCCAACCCCCATGCGGGCGATATCTGCCGGGGTGACGGGCACGTCACATAACATGCGCTCTAACACCCAATCTGCGCCGTTCAGTGCCGGTGATCGCGCGCAGCCAGGCAGGCCAAGAACCGGACGGCCCTGATAGCTGCCAAAGAACAGCAGATTGCCCGGATCAACCGGCATGCCATAATGGGTCACCTGCCCGCCCGCCTGTCGAAGCGCCTCGGGGGCGACATCATGCGGATCAGAGGTGGCCGAGCCGGTGAGGATCAGAATGATATCCTGTGGGCTGTCCTGAATAGCATGGGTCAGGGCGGAAATCTGATGCGGCACAAGGCAGGGCGCATCCAGCGTCACCCCCATGCGCGACAGGCGCCCGGCAGTGACTTTCTGGCCTTTGTCGCCGGTGTCATCCGGGCTGATCACCGTCTGGATCAAACGCGCGGTTGCCTTGGTCACCGGGCGCAAGCGCAGTGCAGATTGCCCGGCGTGGCAGGCGGCCTCAAGCGCGGATTCGGAGACGGCATATGAGATGATCTTGACCGTGGCGACCATGCTGCGCGCGGCTGTGCGCTGATATTCCGGCACGGTGGCGACGGTGATCATCGGGTCAACCGCATTCAGCGCATGAATGCGATCCGCCAGCACTTCGACCACGCCGGGGGTAGTGGCGGTGATGTTCACCCGACCTGTTGCCGCCTGCCCCAGGTGCAGCCCCGCGCGCGCCGCATCGGGCACCAGTGCCTGTGCCAGCCGGGTGGCAGCGGCATCTTCGCCGATGTCACCGGGTTCCAGCCGGGCAGCGATCACGTCACTGAATCCAGCCTGTTCGAGCTGCGCGATCTCGGCATCACCCAGCACGCAACCTTTGCGCAGACGGCCTTCCGGCAGGGTCAGGGAATGCGCAAGGATCGCCCCAGCCGCCTGAGAGAGAGGAACCGGGCCGAACTTCATGCGCCTTTCCTCAGAACCCGAGTCATCTGTGACAGGATCGACACCGCGATTTCCGACGGGCCAGAGGCCCCGATGTCCAGCCCAACGGGGCCGTGGATGCGGGCGATCTGATCGCTGTCAAAACCCGCCTCTTGCAGGCGGGTGACCCGTTTGGCATGGGTGCGGGTGCTGCCCAAAGCGCCGATATAAAAGCAGTCAGATTTCAACGCGCGCATCAGGGCCGGATCATCCAGTTTGGGATCATGGGTCAGCAGCACCAGCGCGGTGCGGCTATCCAGCCCCACGTGATCCACAGCTTCATCCGGCCAGTCATGCAGCAGGGTTTCGCCCGGGAACCGCTCTGCCGAGGCAAAGGTTTCACGCGGATCGATCACCACCGGATCATAGCCCGCAATCCGCGCCATGGGCAAAAGCGCCTGCGTGATATGCACGGCACCAATAACCACCAGCCGCAGCGGCGGATTGTGGATGGCGATAAAGACGCGGCTGTCGGGGTCAAAGCCCGAGCGATCCATGCGAAACCGATCTGCGTGGCCCGATTGCGTCAGATGGCGCGCACCGCTGTCCAGATCAACCACATAGGCCACGGGCACCCGCTGCGCGCGCAGGTCAACCAGATCGGCCAGTAGGGCCTCGGGCAGAACAGCGCCGACCGGCTCCAGCAGAACGCGGATCGTGCCACCGCAGGCCAGCCCCACCGCAAAGGCATCTTCGTCAGACACGCCGAATTCCAGCTCACGCGGTTGGCCAGTTTCCAATGCCTCAAGCGCTTCGACGATCACGGCCCCTTCGACACAGCCACCCGAGACCGACCCCTGAATAGCGCCCTGCCCCGACACCACCAGCTGGCTGCCCACCCGACGCGGCGCCGAGCCCCAGGTTTCGATCACCGTTGCCAGCACCGCGCCGGTGCCCGCGCGGTGCCATGCCAGCGCCTGCTCTGGGATATTGTTGAAATCTGTTGTGCCGTGATGCGCCATCAAAGCCCCCCTTTTCAAGGCAAGCTAGGGGGTTCTTTGGCCAGAGTCTCCCCCTTCTTTCGGAGGGGGCAAGTTTGGAAGGAGGCCGATTTGCAAAGATCAGGGGGCCTGTGTCACATCATGGGCATAGAGCCAGTCAAACTGGTGCAGCATCTTGCCGGGGGCCATGCGCCCGGCGATACCCAGCCCCAGATGGGCCATCTTGCGAAATAGCGGCTGACGCAGGTGATATTTCCAGGCGTTGCCGGTTGCCGTGTCGATCACCCGGCACACCCGGTCGCGGCGGCGGGCCTGATATTGCGTCAGCCCTGCCTCCAGATCATCCGCACGGGCCAGCGCATCCGCCAGCACCCAGGCATCTTCCAGCGCCATGTTCGCGCCCTGCGCCAGAAAAGGCAGTGTCGGATGGGCTGCATCGCCCAGCAGCGCCAGCCCGCGCCCGTGCCAGCATTGTGCAACCGGATGGCGGAACAGCCCCCAAAGACCCGGCGCCTCGACCTGTTCAAGGATCTGGGGCACAATGCCGCCGAACTGTGAAAAAGCGCGGCGCAGATTCTGCGGGTCATCCTGATGCGCCCAGCCTTCGGGTGCCCAATCACGGCGCTCTTCCACGGCGACCATATTGACCAGAGCCCCGCCGCGCAGCGGATAGGTCACCATATGGCGGCCCGGCCCCATATGGACCCGCGCCTCAGCCGGATGGTTCATGCTATTGGGCACCACGGCGCGCCAGGCCACCTGTCCGGTAAAGAAGGGATCCCCCCCCGCGTTCAGCGCCGGTCGCACAACTGAATGCAGCCCATCGGCACCGACGATCAGATCCGCCGTCACCGCATCCTGAGTACATAGATCCACCCGCGCCGGAGCGCCCTCGGTCGCCGAGACCGCGCGCTGCAACAGGCGAATGGGAATGCCCCGGTCGCGCACAGCTTTGGCCAGCAGCTCAATCAGATCCGCACGATGCACAAAACGATAGCTTTGCGATTGCGGCAGGCGCTTCAGATCCAGCCGCAGCACTTCCCGACCACGGGCATAATCGCGCAGCGACACCGCCTGCCCTTGCAACGAAGAGGCTGCGAATTCCGGCCCTAGCCCCAGGGCCTCCAACACGCGCAGCCCGTTGGGGCTGACCTGAATGCCTGCGCCGACCTCTTTGATTTCTTCCGCCTGTTCCAGCACACGCACATTGGCGCCTTTGGCCTGCAGGGTCAGCGCGGCGGTCAACCCGCCAATGCCACCCCCGATGATGGCGATCTTTTTGCCGTCCAGAGACATCTTTCCCCCGCAATCCGCGTTGCCGATACACAAACGCCGGGGAAAACCCCGGCGTTTGTTTCAAATGTCATCCGCAATCAATCGTCGCGGTGCACTTTTTCCCGGCGCTCGTGGCGTTCTTGTGCCTCAAGGCTCATGGTGGCGATGGGACGTGCATCCAGCCGTTTAAGGCTGATTGGATCGCCGGTCACATCACAATAGCCATATTCACCTTCGTCGATGCGGCGCAGAGCCGAGTCGATCTTGGCGACCAGCTTGCGCTGACGATCACGTGTGCGCAGTTCCAGCGCCCGGTCGGTTTCTTCGCTGGCACGGTCGGTCACATCCGGAATGTTCCGGGTGCCTTCCTGCAGCGTTTCGATGGTATCGCGGCTGTCCGCGAGAATGTCGGCCTTCCATGCCAAAAGCTTGCGTCGGAAATACTCAAGCTGTCGGTCATTCATGAAAGGCTCGTCTTCTGCCGGACGATAATCGTCGGGAAGGAAGGACTCAGCTTTCATCTTATCTCCCCTGTCTCCGCCAATATCTGTCATATCTGTTTTTCCTAAAAGACAATGGCCCCCCTGCGGCAGCATCTAACGCATGTCTTAAGGCTTGTCACTAGCCAAACAGCGAATGGCGCAACGTCGTGCGGGGAAACCGTGATCTCTTGAAATTGCGGCAAATATCCTTGCGCTGAAAATCAATTCCCAGCAACAAATTGAAACAGCCGGTCAAAACAAAAATGGGTTTCAGGGTGAGCTTTTCTTGACGTTTTGATCTGCACTACTCCCTTTCTCCTCCCATTCAGGACGCAACGGCCCCGCTTGCAAAGCCTGCCCCAGCGGACTACTGCGCTTAAGGAACAGGCTTAGGAGGAATGAATGCGTTTTCAGGGAACTGACAGCTATGTGGCAACTGACGATCTGACCATGGCTGTGAATGCCGCGGTGGCACTGGAACGTCCGCTTCTGGTCAAAGGGGAACCCGGCACAGGCAAAACCGAACTGGCCAAACAGGTAGCCAAGTCGCTTGGCCTGCCGATGATCGAATGGAACATCAAATCCACCACCAAGGCGCAGCAGGGTCTGTACGAATATGATGCGGTGTCGCGACTGCGCGACAGCCAGCTGGGCGACGAACGCGTCAATGACGTGAAAAACTACATCCGCAAAGGCAAGCTCTGGCAGGCGTTTGAAGCGGGTGAAAAAGTGGTTTTGCTGATTGACGAAATCGACAAGGCCGACATCGAATTCCCCAACGATCTGTTGCAGGAATTGGACAAGATGGAGTTCCACGTCTACGAGACCGGCGAAACCGTTCAGGCCAAGGTGCGCCCGATTGTGATCATCACGTCGAACAATGAAAAAGAGCTGCCCGACGCCTTCCTGCGCCGCTGCTTCTTTCACTATATCAAGTTCCCCGATCACGACACGCTGCGCAAAATTGTCGAATTGCACCACCCCGGCATCAAAGGCAACCTGCTGACAGCGGCACTGACCCAGTTCTATGAGATTCGCGAACAGCCCGGATTGAAAAAGAAGCCGTCGACCTCCGAGGTGATCGACTGGCTCAAGCTGCTGCTGGCGGAAGATCTGGATGCGGAGGATCTGAAGAAAGACGGCAAGAATGCCCTGCCCCGCTTGCATGGGGCGCTTTTGAAGAACGAACAGGATGTGCATCTGTTTGAGCGTCTGGCCTTTATGGCACGACGTGACAGGTAAACCTTTCGCAACACTTGGATTTTGGGGCGCAGATCACAGCGCCCCTTTTCTTTTGCAAAACCGGTTTTGCCCCCCGCGCCACGGCCCGGCGCCTTGGTTCTGACACAAAACACCGCCTCTGCCGCAATGGTTACCAACTGATTAATGCCCCAGCACCACACCGCCTTGTTGCAGGACTGCACATATTAACCTTTTGTTTTCATTAAGCTATTAACATTCAGGCGAAACGGGTGGAAAAAAACCGCCTGTCTTTATCAAGTCTATGTTCAGAAATCTTTTTTTTGCCCTATAGTGATCGCACAGAGGACAGAAAAACATCGGATGACTTGATCATCTGAGTAAACAACGAGCAGGCAGGCTTCTAAAGTGTCCCAAAGTTTGACTCCGATCGTGCGCGCTTTGCGTGCCGAGGATGAAATGGTATGGCGTCGGTTGTGGAAGGACTATTTGGCCTTCTACGAAACCACTTTGCCTGACGCCATCTATACCTCGACCTTCGATCGCCTTTTGGGCAATGACCCGCGCGACTTCAACGGCCTTGTGGCCGAAGTCGACGGGAAAGTTGTGGGTCTGACGCATTACCTGTTTCATCGCCATGGCTGGAAAGTGGAAGAGGTCTGCTATCTGCAGGATCTCTATGCGCTGCCAGACATGCGTGGCAAAGGTGTGGGTCTCGCTTTGATCGAAGCGGTCTATGCGGCCGCCGACGCGCAGGGCGCGCCATCTGTGTACTGGCTTACTCAAGATTTCAACGATACCGCTCGTGTTTTGTATGATCGCGTCGGCGTCGTCACCCCCTTTATCAAGTACCAGAGGCCGTGATGCGCAGAGCTCGTAGACTCCTTTTGCCGTTTTACCTGTTTCTGGGGGCCTGTATGCCGGTCTCTGGGGCAGATACGCCCACCCGTGCGGCGGCGGCTGTGAGTACGGGCAGCAATCTGCCCCCGATGAAGTCCTTTGCGGTGCCCCGTCCGACACCTTCGGTAGCGTCGAATTCGGATATGGCGCGTGATTTCCTTGATCTGGCGTTCAATCTGGAATCCGGGCGCAGCCTGACCATTCTCACCCGCTTTGAAGGGCCGATCACGGTCAATGTGACGGGCCAGCCCGCGCCTTCGCTGGGGCCGGATCTGAAGCGGCTTTTGAACCGTCTGCGTCGTGAGGCCGGGATCAACATCAATCTGGTCAATGCACCAGAGGCCAATATCACCGTGCAATCCGTCACCCGGGCACAGATCCGCAGCGCCTTGCCGCAGGCCGCCTGTTTCGTGGTGCCGAATGTGTCGTCGATTGACGAATACAAAGCCGCGCGGCGCACCCGTCAGGTGAGCTGGTCGCAGCTGCGCGAACGCAGCCGTCTGGCGATCTTCCTGCCCAATGACGCCAGCCCGCAGGAAGTACGCGACTGCCTGCACGAAGAACTGGCTCAGGCGCTTGGGCCGCTCAACGATCTGTATCGCCTGCCTGACAGCGTCTTTAACGATGACAACGTGCATACGGTGCTGACCGGGTATGACATGACCATCCTGCGCGCCTATTATGACCCATCGCTGCGCAATGGCATGACCCGGTCGCAGGTGGCTGATCGTCTGCCGGGTATCTTTGCGCGTATCAACCCACGCGGCCAGGGAATCGCCCCGCGCCGCCTGTCGAAAACACCGCGAGTCTGGATCAATGCTGTGCAGACCGCGCTTGGCCCCGGTGCCAATCCATCGCAGCGCCGCGCTGCCGCCACCGAAGCGCTAAAAGTTGCCTCAGCCATGGGCTGGCGTGACCACCGCTTTGCCTTTTCGCATTACGCCATGGGGCGTTTGCTGCAGGCCTATGATCCCTCGCTCGCGCAGGATCACTTTGTTCAGGCGCAGCGGTATTTTGGCCGCGGCCAGGAAACAGCATTGCATCGCGCCTATGTGGCCTCTCAGCTTGCCGCCTATGCGATTGCCGCCGGTCAGGCCGAAGACGCGCTGTATCTGCTGACCCCACATCTGGACACCGCATCGCGCCATGAAAACGCAGCCCTGCTGTCGACGCTGATGATGCTGCGCGCCGAAGCGCTGGAATTGTCCGGCCGCGTCACCGAAGGGCGTCAGGCACGGGTGGACAGTCTTGGCTGGGCACGCTACGGGTTCGGCTCAGATTGGGCCGTGCGTGCGAAACTGCGCGAAATCGGCTCGCTCAACCCGGCACGGCGGAAACGAGGCGCGTTATGATCATTATTGCAGCAGCCCTTATCGGCGCAATCCTTGGGGGCATGAATGCCAAGCGGCGCGGCGGCAATCGGCTGGATATCCTGCAATATACCTTCACCTTTGCTCTGGCTTTTGGGCTGGTCGGTTTTTTCCTGACGATCATCATTGAAAAGTGGGTCTCATAGGCCAGACACCTGCGGGATTGCCGTTGCGACACTGCCCAGCGAAAGGTGACGAAGCCGTTGCCCTGCCCTATCCCATGTCCTAGACAAAAGACATGTTCGTACCGTTCTTCGAAAATCTCCGCAAAGCAGGTGTACCTGTGTCTTTGCGTGAATATCTGGCTTTCCTTGAGGGACTGACCAAAGGTCTTGCCACCTATGATGTCGAGGCGTTCTACTTCCTCGGTCGGGTGGCCATGGTCAAAGATGAGCGCCACCTGGATCGCTATGATCAGGCCTTTGGGCATAGTTTCAAGGGCCTGGAACAGATTTCCGTTGAACAGGTGCTAGAGGCCGTTGATCTGCCCGAAGACTGGCTGCGAAAGATGGCCGAAAAACACCTCAGCGCAGAGGAAAAAGCCGAAATCGAAGCGCTGGGTGGCTTTGAAAAGCTGATGGAGACGCTGCAAGAGCGTCTGAAAGAACAACAGGGCCGCCATCAGGGCGGCAACAAATGGATCGGCACGGCGGGCACATCACCTTTTGGGGCCTATGGCTATAACCCCGAAGGGGTGCGCATCGGCCAGAAAGAAAGCCGCCACCAGCGGGCTGTGAAAGTCTGGGACAAACGTGAATTCCGCAATCTCGACGATTCGATTGAGCTGGGCACCCGCAACATTAAGGTTGCTCTAAAACGGTTGCGCCGGTGGGCCCGCGATGGGGCCGACGAAGAGCTGGATCTGGACGGCACCATTCGCGCCACCGCAGAACATGGCTATCTGGATGTGAAAACCCGCCCCGAACGGCGCAATGCGGTCAAGGTGTTGTTGTTCTTTGATATTGGCGGGTCAATGGATCCCTATATCAAGATCGTTGAAGAACTGTTTTCTGCGGCGCGGGCGGAATTCAAACACCTAGAACATTTTTATTTTCACAACTGCCTTTACGAAGGTGTCTGGAAAGACAACCGCCGCCGCTGGGATCAACAGACCCCCACCTGGGAAGTTCTGAACACCTATGGATCTGACTACAAATGCATTTTCGTTGGTGATGCCTCGATGTCACCCTATGAAATCGCCTATGCGGGCGGAGCCAACGAACACTGGAACCAGGAGGCCGGTCAGGTCTGGCTGGAACGCGCACGCGCGCAATGGGGGGATCACCTGTGGATCAACCCCGTGCCGGAACGCCATTGGCAGTACACCCAATCGATCCAGATGATCCGCGAGATTTTCGAAGATCGCATGGTGCCCATGACCCTGGAAGGCATTGATCGCGGCATGCGCCAGCTGGGTAGCTGAGCCTTACAGATCGTTACATTTGCTCCTAAAATTCGAGCGTGAAAACATCAGGATTCACCTTTCCGTAATCTGCCCTCTCGAAGGTGCTGCTGCACGGTTGGAGAAATGTGATGTCGCTGCGCTATCGAATTATCTTTGCCATTTTGGCCTGCGCTGCGGTCTCGGCTGCGCTGGTTGCTGCACCTTTGCTGCTGGGATCACAGCAACTTGTGAATGAAGGCAGCCACCGGGAACTGCAACAGATTGAGGCGCGGCTGGAATCTTCGCTGCAGATGCGCGTGGAAACGGCGCTGTCGATGGCGCAGGTGGTGGCGGCCATGCCACGGGTGCAACGCGCAGTAAAAAATCAGGATCGCAAAGGATTGCACCGGCTGTTCGTCAAGAACTTTGGCGATGTGGCAGAACAAACCGGTGTCATCCAGTTTCAATTTCATACGCCAGACGCGCATTCCCTGCTTCGGGTTCATGCCCCTGACGAACATGGTGACGACCTATCCGCATCGCGCCAAACCGTTGCGATCGCCAACTCTGAACAGAAACCCATTTCTGGCCTTGAACGCGGGCCAGATGGGATCGGCATTCGGGGCATCAGCCCGGTCTTCAATTCAAAAAAACATGTAGGCAGCGTAGAATTCGGGCTGCGTCTGGACAACGCGCTGCTGGATGAAATCATGCAAGATAGCGATGCCGTGGTAGAAATGTACTTCCTACCTGCCGAAGAGCAATCAGATGATTTCACACGCATCACCTCAAATTACGCGGGTGAGGCGCTGCTTTCCCCTGAAGAGCTGCGCCAACAACTGACAGCCTCCAGCATCATGTATTTCTCCGATGTAGAAGGCGCAGCCTATACCTCAACCGCCTTTCCGATCGCGGATTACGCTGGTGAAACCGTTGCACTTATTCATCTACTTGTGCCGCAAGCCAGCTATACTGCTATCTCTCAACAGGTGAACACACGTGCGATGCTGGCCACCATCAGCGCATTGGTGGCAAGTGCGATCATGGCGGTGATCTTTGGTGGGCGCATCACCTCGAAGCTTTCCACGCTGATCCAGAGGATGGGACGTCTGGCGGATGGTGAAACCGATGTCGGGTTCGAAGATTTTCAAAAAGAAAAAGCCGAAATCGGCGAAATGGCCCGACGCATGGATGTGTTCCGCCGCGGCCTGATCGAAACCGAAGAAATGCGCAAACAGCAAGAACAAAGTCAGGCAGATCAAGAGCTTGTGGTCAGCAGTCTGGCGCAGGGTTTGCGGAAGATCGCGCAGGGGGACATGGATGCCCATATCTCCGGCGATTATGCTGAAAGCTATCAGGTCCTGATTGATGATTTCAATCTGGCAGCCGCGCATCTGTCGGAACTGATTACAGATATTTCGCAAACGTCGCGCGAAGTGATCCAAAACGCCAAACAGATCGAAGCCTCCTCAGAGATGCTGTCCAGACGCACAGTTTCCTCTGCGGCCACACTTGAAGAATCCACCGCAGCCCTGCAGCAGATCTCTACTGCAGCAACAGGCAGCAGCGAGGGTGCCAAACATGCCAATGAAAGTGGCAATGACGCCATCGGAAAGGCTCAGGCTGGCGCGAAGATCGTTGCCAATACCGTTCAGGCCATGACGGAAATCAACAACTCTTCTGAAGAAATTGCGCGCATCACCACCTTGATCGACGACATCGCCTTTCAGACCAATCTGCTTGCTTTGAATGCGGGTGTCGAAGCCGCGCGCGCAGGCGCTGCCGGGTCTGGATTTGCAGTTGTGGCCGCCGAGGTCCGCGCCCTAGCCCAACGTACCGCCGACGCGGCGAGACAGATCAGCAAACTTATTGTGACCTCTGGCGATCGTGTTCAACAGGGCGTGGCTCTTGTTGGCGACACCGGTGACGCTCTGGACGAGATCCTCCAAGCTGTGGAAGAGGTCACCGATCAAATCCGCAAAATCTCTGAACTTTCAAGCGAACAGGCCAGAGGTCTAGATGAAATCAGTACATCTATCGGCCAGCTTGATCAGGATACCCAGGAAAACGCGCATATGTTCGAGCAAACCAAACACACTACGGCCTCCCTTTTGAACGAAGGATCGCGACTGGAAGAAATGGTAAGCCGCTTCGCCCTGCCCAACGCGACAGACACAGAACAACAACACGCCGCCTGACCTGATCAGCTGCAATAGGAATGGCTGAAGTCCGCGGATGATAATCTGATTTTGTTCAGAAAACTTCCATTCAGCCCGAATGTGGAGCGCTGCATTATCTTGGTTGCGCACGACCGTTCAGCAAGCATAAGTTTTTTTGGTGGGGGCGGTGATAACTATGGTCAGGATGCATTAATCTTGCACCATTGTTTGCTCATTTTTTGTCCCTGACAAGGCACAGCCCGCCTGGAATAGTGGTTCTATGTCAAAGGGGTGCAACGCAGTTAAGGGGCAAAAACTGAGCAATCCTTCGGACGATAGAAGTGCTGCAAAGCAGCGGCTTTGTGCAACTCCAATTGGATCCACCAGTTTCGGCGCGCACAAAACCTCGGTGTTATTGCCTTTCGAACGCCAGTGGCGCGGAATTAATGAATCATGACCCCAGAGAGAACGCTCAGGTTGCACGAGGTGTTGTTTTCGCTGATTGGCTTCATTGCTAGGGTGGTTTACTGGGTGCACAACGCTCCTGTTGGCTATCGCTACAAAACCGTGAAAGGGCACGGCAAACTATTGATCGCTGACGAACCACTAGCCAGCCTCGTGCGGGACGCTTTTGAAAGTTTTGCTGCAGGGCGTTTCCAAACGCAGGCTGAAATTAAAAGGTTCTTTGAAACCCACCCCGATTTCCCGCGCAGCAAGCACGGTGAGGTCAAACAGAAACGTGTCAATGACTGACTTCCCCACCCATGTGTCGCAGATCGCGACAATAGCAGAACAGGTGAACATGGATCCGGTTTCGCTCCTGCTGGATGCAGCCGCCCTGCTAATCGTGAGCAAGAATGAGCCACTTTTGGACGCAACCCACCGACTCACCGAAAGCGCCGCGATGTTCGAAGACACCAAAGGATTTAACCAGCTTCCAGCTGGTCGAGCGTGAAGGAAAGATAGCAATGAAAAATCAAAATTCTGAACTCTCCAGAACCAATGGCAGCCAAGAAATCCCAGCAGACGCCAAGTTCATCCGAGGCCATCAAGCTTTCAATTCTGGCAGGTGGCCTATGGGAAGAGATACATTCTATCGTCTGGTGCGCGAAGGAAGGATCACAAAACGCTTTCCCGTTCCGGGTGGTCGCCCGGTGTTCAGCGTGGCTGAGATCGACCGCGTTTTTTCCGGTGATGCTCCATAAGGAATAAAAAAGAGAGTGGGGGCATAAGTGGGGGTGAAATCCTATCCCACTATGAAAATTCTTTAATAAACAAAATGCTGAGAGATTTCTATGGTGCGGGTGGAGGGACTTGAACCCCCACGCCTTGCGGCGCCAGAACCTAAATCTGGTGCGTCTACCAATTCCGCCACACCCGCACGTTGTTCAGATCTACCGAACAGGGCTGCTCTCTAACAAAGCTGGAAAGAAAGTGCGAGAGCAAAAAACAGCATTTTTTAGAATTGGCGCTAAATTTTTCGCGCTCTACCCATTCTTTCCACAGGACATCCAAGGGGAGTTAACGTAGTATCGCTACAACTGAGGCAGTAACTTAGTGTGGGGCAGCGCCTATGGAACCGAAAACGGTCCGGCGTGCCAATATGGGGCAGAAAAACGCACGTCTTGTGGCTGCGGATCAGGCGTGTAATGCGCTCCCTCTTGGCACAATTGTACAAACGCTTGATGGGCTCTTGCCTGTCGAATTTCTTGAGGTTGGGGATCGTGTGATCACCAGAAATCAGGGCTTTGCGCGGCTGCGCGAGCTGCGGGTTTCGGTGCAAACAGTGCCAGCCATTCGCGTTCAGGCCGGCACGCTTGGCAATATGCGTCCGGATTGCACGGTGGATTTACCTGCAAATCATCAGGTGCTGGTGCGCGACTGGCGGGCAAAGGCCCTGTTTGGTGCCAATCAGGCCCTGGTGCCTGTGCAGCGTCTGGTAGATGGTGAATTTATCAAATCCCTGGGTCCGACTGAAATGCATCTGATCGAACTGGTGTTTGATAGCCCTCAGATCGTTTATGCGGATGGTTTGGAAGTGGCCGCGGGGACCAGCGCGACACTCTCAGCGTAAGCCGAGCTGTCGAAACACCTTTGGCAGCTCCTCCGGAAGGTCTTCTGCGATAAGACCCGGGCCAAAGCTGCGTGCGGCTGCCGCATGAAGCCAAGCCCCATTTGTAGCAGCGTCAAAGGCACCCTGCCCCTTGGCCATCAGCCCTGTGATCAATCCGGCCAGAACATCCCCGGCCCCGGCCGTCGCCAGCCAGGGGGCCGCCTGATCATACGCAGAGGCATTCACACAGCACCGCCCATCTGGTGCGGCGATCACGGTATCTGCCCCTTTGAATAAAACAACGCATCCTGCCCGTTTTGCAGCTTCGCACGTGGCATCGACCTTGGAATAGGCGGGTCCCACCTCGGATTGTTCAGCCAGGCGGTCAGACAGATCCGGGAAAAGCCGAGCAAATTCGCCCCCATGCGGCGTCAGAACACAGTTTTCGTGCAGCATGTCAAACAGCGTTTCGGGGTGGCGTTGAAAACGCGATAGCGCATCCGCATCAAGGACGGTTGCCCGCCCGGCCCCCAGCGCGCGTTTGACCAGATCTGCCGTTGTGGCGGCCAGCCCCATGCCCGGCCCAAGACAAAGCGCATTGATGCGCTGATCTTCCAGCATCTCATCCAGACCATGCGTGCCATCCAAGCCGCGCACCATGATCGCGTTCAGATGCGCCGCATGTTCTGACACTGCCCGCATCGGGCAACCAACCGTCACTAACCCCGCACCAACCCGCAGAGCACCGCGCGCAGCCAGACGGGCCGCGCCGCCCTTGCCTGGCGGCCCTGAAAGAATAAGCGCATGACCATGTGAAAACTTGTGACCCAAAGATTTTGTAAACACCTTTGGCTGAGACGCATGGCGCGTAACCAAAGGCACATCAAACGTCTCTCGTGATACGACATCAAGCGCATCACTCAGGCCGATATCAACCGTTTTCAGGTCACCGCAATATTCCGGCCCATCAGCCAACACATGCCCGCGCTTTGGCGTTTGAAAGCTCACGGTCAGATCTGCGCGACACGCACGCCCCAGAACCTGGCCGCTATCGGCGCACAAGCCCGAGGGCACATCAACCGCCACCATGCAGGCCAGCGACTTTGCAAGAGCCTCAACCGCTTTTGCATCAAAAATGGTTTGTTCCTGAACGGGACGTGTCAAACCGGTGCCAAACACTGCATCAATGATCAGGTCCGCACCCGATACCGCTTCTGCCGGACAGGGAAGCGCCATCACCTTCCCCGGCCAGCGGTCAAAATTCGCCCTTGCGTCCGCAGGCAGTCTTTCCGCTGCCCCCAGCAAAAACACTGAAATGTCCCAACCGCGTTCCTTTAGGAGACGCGCCACGACAAAACCATCGCCACCATTATTGCCCGGCCCACACAGAACCAGCGCACTTGGTTTCATCTTGCCAGACAGATTTTTCGGGGGATCCGAAGAATCAGGGCCAGCGCCCCCTGCCCGCGTTGCCGGCTCTGGCCATGTCTCGTAAATTGCTTCGACAACACCGCGCCCGGCACGCTCCATCAGCTCCAGCCCGGTCACATTACCCGACTCGATTGCTGCCTGTTCAATCGCCCGCATTTGCGCCGCTGTCAAAAGCTCCATTCCGCCCTCGATTCATCACTGCACACAAAATAGACCACTTGCCTATTTTTTGTGCATTTACCTAGATTCTGCATCTGCACAGTAGCCGCAATAAGCTTAACCGATTGTTCGCAGAAAACAGAAGTGGTCTTGAATGCAACAACACGATGACACCAAAGGGGGCCCGGCCATGAAAAAGATCGAAGCGATCATCAAGCCGTTCAAGCTGGACGAAGTCAAAGAGGCCCTGCAAGACGCAGGTATTCAGGGGCTTTCCGTGGTTGAGGTCAAAGGATTTGGCCGCCAGAAAGGCCACACAGAACTGTACCGCGGTGCAGAATATGTGGTGGATTTCCTGCCCAAGGTGAAAGTCGAGATCGTTCTGGATGACGATCAGGTGGACGAAGCCATCGAGGCCATCGTTTCCGCCGCCAAGACCAACAAGATCGGCGATGGCAAAATCTTTGTCAGCCCCGTGGAACAGGCGTTGCGCATCCGTACCGGTGAAACCGGGCCGGACGCCCTGTAAGCGCGCCCCGAATTTCAAAGACATACAAGAGACAACGAACCGAGAGGATACTCACATGAGCGCACAAGACCTGCTCGCTAAGATCAAGGACGAAGACGTCGCCTACGTCGACATCCGTTTCACCGATGTTCGCGGCAAACTGCAGCACGTCACCGTAGATGTTGATCTGGTTGACGAAGATTTCCTCGAAGTAGGCTTTATGTTCGACGGCTCGTCGATCGCAGGCTGGAAATCGATCGAAAACTCGGACATGAAACTAATGCCCGACACAGCATCTGCTTATGTCGACCCTTTCTACGCAGAAAAAACAATCTGCATCCACTGCTCGATCGTTGAGCCTGACACTGGCGAATCCTACGAGCGTGACCCGCGCGGCACAGCACAAAAAGCAGAAGCCTATCTGAAGTCTTCGGGTATTGGCGATGCGGCCTTCATGGGTCCAGAAGCCGAATTCTTCCTGTTCGACGACGTTCGTTTTGAGAACAAAATCAACAAAGTATCTTACGAAGTTGATGCGACAGACGGTTCGTGGAACACCGATACCGAATATGAAATGGGCAACATGGGCCACCGCCCTGGTGTCAAAGGCGGTTACTTCCCGGTGAACCCGATCGACGAAGCGCAGGACCTGCGTTCCGAAATGCTGAGCACCATGAAGCGTCTGGGCATGAAGGTTGACAAGCACCACCACGAAGTGGCGTCTTGCCAGCACGAACTGGGCCTGATCTTTGACAGCCTGACCAAACAGGCGGACGAGCTGCAGAAGTACAAATACGTGATCCACAATGTGGCGCACGCCTATGGCAAATCGGCCACCTTCATGCCCAAGCCGATCTACGGTGACAACGGCACCGGCATGCACGTAAACATGTCGATCTGGAAAGACGGCAAGCCGCTTTTCGCAGGCGACAAATATGCTGATCTGTCGCAGGAAGCGCTGTATTTCATCGGTGGCATCCTGAAGCACGCGAAGACCCTGAACGCCTTCACCAACCCATCGACCAACAGCTACAAGCGTCTGATCCCGGGTTTCGAAGCGCCTGTTCTGCGCGCCTACTCGGCACGTAACCGTTCGGGTTGTGTTCGTATCCCATGGACCGAAAGCCCGAAAGCCAAGCGCGTCGAAGCACGCTTCCCTGATCCATCGGCGAACCCATACCTGGCCTTTGCAGCTCTGCTGATGGCTGGCCTGGACGGCATCAAGAACAAAATTGATCCCGGCGAAGCCATGGACAAAAACCTCTATGACCTGCCCGCAGAAGAGCTGGCTGGCATCCCAACTGTCTGCGGCAGCCTGCGTGAAGCGCTGGAATGCCTGGAAGCAGATCACGACTTCCTGCTGGCCGGTGACGTCTTCACCAAAGACCAGATCGAAGGCTATATCGCCCTCAAAATGGAAGAAGTTGAGCACTACGAGCACACACCGCACCCGGTTGAGTTCGGCATGTACTACAGCTGCTGATCCAAACGCAGTTGATCCAGATCTGGGCGCCTTCGGGCGCCCTTTTCTTTGGCTGGTTCAGGAGGATTGATCTCAGGGACAGGCTGTGCGCCCGCAGACCTCTTTAGAAAGCAAGACTGTCTTTAGGCCGAATAGCGCACCACGCAATTGCGTCCGCTGCGTTTGGCCTCATAGAGGGCACGGTCGGCGCAGATCAGAATTTCATCCAATGTTCCGGCACGATCCAGCTGTTCCACCCCAATCGAGAGAGTAAACCGCAGGTTTTTGCCGTCATGCAGAAAAATGTGATCTTCAACAGCGACGCGGATCTGTTCCGCCAGTTGCTGCGCTTGTGTCAGCGAAAGCTGCGGTAAGAAGGCAACAAACTCCTCTCCGCCATAACGGGCAAGGATCCCATGCGCCTCCACTTCGGATCTCATGGTTTCCGCAACCGTGCAAATCACCCGATCCCCCACCGCATGACCGTAAGTATCATTGATGCGTTTGAACTCATCAATATCCGCCATCAGAACCGCGCCCGCCACCGGTTGATCCTGTTCTTCGAAATACTCAAAGAACGCCCCCCTGTTCAGTAGCCCTGTCATCTGATCGTGACGCATCAAATGCGCCAGATGTGTGTTCAGCCGATGGATTCGTAGCAGCAGATGTGCCGCCCAATGCGAAGCCACAGGCGCAACAATCAAAGGGGCAACAATCGACGGGATCAGCGCCACCGTTGTCAACCCCAGCGGTGCAACCACAGCCGTGACGGCAACAGAGGCCACAACCGAGGCCCCCGTGACAGCCGCCACGAAACGCCATTTCTGCTGCTCGGTTTCAACAATCATCCGTTGGCCCATCGTTCAGGAAAAGGTTTATGGCATCTGAGTTTAGCAAAGCTGTTTGCCTCTGGCGACAGAATTTCGTGCTGCATCTTCGCCTCAGGGTGTGCAGCTTTGGCCCCTTGCCTTGGTAAACTGTTACCTTCGCACCCTGCGCTGATACAGATGGCCAGCGACATGTCCGTGATTGGGTCAAAGACCTATTCCCCCTTGGCCCCTCACACTTGGGCAGATAGTCTTTTGGCAGATTTGACTATACGAGAGATCTTCATGCGCAGCCTTGTCACATCCATTTGTCTCAGCCTTCTTGTCAGTGCCCCCGCCTATGCCGCCAGTTGCGGCAATACCTCAAAAGGATTTAACGCCTGGAAAGCGGAATTCGCCGCTGAGGCCAAAGCCGCTGGCGTCAAAAAGCGTGGAATTGATGCGCTGATGTCAGCGAAATATTCACAACGTACCATCAACGCCGACCGCAATCAGAAGGGGGTGAAATATAGCCTGGATCGCTTTATCAAGATCCGTCTGGGCTCGCTGAATGGCTTTGCCTCGGGTGCGAAAAAGCGAATCGCGCGCAATCCGGGCTTTTATGCCTCGCTGGAAAAGCGCTTTGGCGTACCTGCGGGTATTCTGGTATCGATCCATGGGATGGAAACCGGCTATGGCCGCAACATGGGCACAGAGCCTGTAATCAATTCAATCCTGACGGTGGCATATGACTGCCGCCGCCCTCAGCTGTTCCGCCCCCATGCAATTGCAGCCTTGAAGATGGTGGATCGCGGGATGCTTGCCCCCAATCAGAAAGGCGCGTTCCATGGCGAATTGGGCCATACGCAGTTCCTGCCGGGCAACGCGATGAAATACGGTGTGGATGCCACTGGTGATGGCCGCGTGGATTTCTACAATCAGGCGGATGCGCTGGCGTCGACCGCAAATTTCCTGCGCCAGAAAGGCTGGAAAAAGGGGCAGCCCTATGGGGAAGGCACCCATAACTTCCGCGTGTTGAACGAATGGAATGCCGCCACTGTCTATCAGCAGGCTATCGCTGCTGCCGCTGCCAAAATTGACGGCTAGAGCGTGTCGCAATTGTGACCAACCGGGGTGCGCCAGTGGCGCACCCCTTTTTTATACCGCTGTTAGATAAACACTTTTTGGAACATTACTGCTCTTTTCCCGCTGTCCATCCCGCGCCACAGTCTTCCCGATTTCTTCATGTTTCGCCCGCAATGCTTCCTCAATCTCCTGTCAGTTTAGGTGGGACAAAACATTTGCCAAGGAAGCCCCATGTCTATTGCAGAGCGCCCCTATGCCGGAATGATTTTGCCGGATTCGCAGGAAATGGACCCGACCCCTTACCTCGATGCGGCCCGTCATGTGCTGATGCGCCTGGATCGTGGCTTTCTGCCGCGTGACGCGGACAGTATGGTCACTGGCCGCGAACTTGGCATTCGCGTTACCCCCGAGGAAGAAAGCGATTTTGGGCCGCGCATGCTGCTGGAAGTCGTCACCTGCATGGGCGGCACCCCGGAAGAGGCGCAGGATGAAGAGGCCGCGCAACTGCTGTCTGACACGGTGCTGCGCGCGCTGGATCATTCGCAGGCCGATATTCTGGAATGGTATTCGCCGGATGTGCTGCTGGATATCGACGATTTCGTGCGCCTGCGCAGCTATGTCTCACCGCGGCGCAGCCTGCCGCAGCATATGCAGGATGCCCCGGATGTGGATCACATCGCCAACGACGCGCGGTCGCGTCTTGCGGCCCCCGAGGTCAATATCGACGAAATCCCTGCCGTGGCAAAACGAACCCGCAAATACCCCAAGCGCCCGGTGCGCCGCCTGACAGCGCAGCAGCCCGCCGCCTCAGTTCCAGCGGCCCCAGCCAAACCACGCGGCGGATTGCGCAGCCTGATGGGATCCTTCAGTTTCCTGTCGCGCGGTCAATCACAAGAGGCCGCCACAGGCTGAGGCCCCTGATCCACCACATAGGTATGAATCGCAAAGATCACTGCCCTGCTTTGTGGCAGTCGGATCATGCTTTGCCGCTCTGATCGGAAATATCGCGCCTCTGGCCCACCCAACGGACGCGGATCATCTTCGGTGCGCGGCTGATAGAGTTCGGGGTCGTCATACATCAGCGCATTGAACCGCCAAAGCCCGCGCCCCACCTGAATGCCATCAAACAAACGCTGCACCCGTCGGGCCAGATTATCGTCATAGTCTTTCACCGGGACATGGATCGCCAGCAGCGGCTTCAGAAACTTTTGCGCCAGTGTCCAGCTGGCAGGAAAACACAGCACCGCCCCGGTCAGCACATGTTCCGCACCCTGCTTTTCCAGAATGCAGAAATCTTCCTGACAGATCTGTCCCAGCGTCCCCAAAGGATCCTGCAGATTGATCTGCACCACGCGCCCATCCGGGCAGTGCACCAGATCGCCCTGTCGCGCGATCCCTGCGGGCAGCTCTGAAAGAACGTGATCCAACAGCTCTTGCGCGGCGGGCAAGGCCGCGTCCGACAGTTGCAGCACATCTGCACGCTGGCTGGTCAGCAGGTCCAGCCGCCTTTGCATCTGCCCGGCATAGGCCTCATCCACGCTGAGCCATTCCCCATCTTTGAGCGGTTGAATGCCTGGTAATTTGCGCGGGGTGGTGTCGTAAGGAATGGTCTTTTGAAGTATCATGCCCCCTGCTTAGCGCAGAGGGCACAACCCTGTCGAGACGGCCCGTCAGGGCCAAGGAGACCGCTTAGATCCCCATGCAGTTCGCATAGTAGGTCACAGTCGCCGGCCAATCCGAGAACACGCCTTCAACACCAACTTCTTCATGCAGCGCATTGAGAATATTAAAGTAATCCGCGTCATTGTCGGTCAGATCTTTCACCGACTGGAAGTACCAGCCGCCGCCATTGCCCAGCGGGCCAGAACGTTCAAGCGTCCAGGTGATGATCTTCAGATCAGCCGCCTTGGCCTGTTTCGCCAGCTCAGAGGCAACGATCTTGTCACCCTCGGCTGTCACCAGCATCCACATCGGCGGCGCGATGTAATTCACACCCATGGCTTTCAGCTCTTCCATGGTGTTGGGCCAGGTCGCGGCATCCATGGGCGAGTACCCTTCGATGTTGTACTCATCCATCAGATAGACCGCCTGTGCGCCAAATTCTGGCTCGGCGTCGATCCAGTATTTCACCACATCCAGATCAAAGCTCTGGGCCCAGACATCCGACGCGGGCACACCTGCGGCCTTGTACTCGTCGATCATCTTCTGAGCATAGTCATTCATCGAAAAGCCATCGAAGGGCATCTCAACCGAAGGCGACTTCAGCTCGGGGGTGAATTTCGCGCCCAGATCTTTGAACAGAGCGATGGATTCAGCATGGGTCATCACAGTGCCACCCATGGCCGAATACAGATCGGTGCGCCAGTTGGCGGTGCCGTTCATGTAGTCTTCGACAGTGGTGCCCAGTTTGTTGGCGGCGTCCATCTTGCCAATCAGGCCTTTGTACTCGGCCAGAGTGATGTCGCTGGTGCGGCACTCGGCCTTGGCTTTTTCACCGCCGGCTGCGCCGACAAACGGCTGGGTGCAGTTTTCCGCCAGTTTCGAGGCCAGAATATTGGTGGTGGTGTGCAAATCGTTCTGAGCGTGACGGCAGACCAGTTCCTTGTCTTTGGTAAAGGTCACGTCACATTCCAGAATGCCTGCACCCTGACGCGCGGCGGCAATGTTCGATTCAACGGTGTGCTCGGGGAACTGCATCGGCGCACCACGGTGACCAATCGAAAACAGCGATGTTTTCGGCGACTGGCCTTTGCACGACGCCAGTTTTTCTTTCAGCGGGCCATCTTCCATGCGGTCGATCAGATAGAAGGGGCGCACACCATATGACAGGGTGTCGGCGTGATCATGGCCACCTGCAAAGGCTGGCAGGGCCGCTGCGCATGCCACAGTTGCGGCCAGCGTCGTTTTGAGAACGGTCATTCGTGTCTCCGTCGTCTCTTGTGTTAGAATGGCGCGACCCTACCCGCGTAATCACGACGGTTTCCCGACAGAAAAGACAAACTTCTGCAACAGCCATGCAAAGGAAAAACGACATTGCAGAACGTCGCAATCCGGCGGGCAAAGCCCGGCGCATGGGGAGACCCTAGGGTCAAGGAGGACCACCATGACACATCACCATCATCGCGATATTCGCAAGATTGATCCGACGCGCGGGGCAACATTGGGCGACAATACCCCCAATGATAACAACCGCATAGAAATCGGCCCCACCCAACTGGCCTTTCGCGAATGGGAAACCGCCGGCCTGCAGCTGCCTGATCTTCAGGCCATGCGGCGTTTTCGCTGGGAACGGCTGACACAGCATATAGCGGATCGTGGCTATGGCGGCCTGCTGATGTTTGACCCGCTCAACATTCGCTATGCCACCGACAGCACCAATATGCAGCTATGGAACACGCATAACCCGTTTCGCGCTCTGCTGCTGTGTGCAGATGGCTATATGGTGATCTGGGATTACAAGAACTCGCCCTTTCTCAGCACTTTTAATCCGCTGGTGCGCGAACAGCGTTCGGGGGCGGATTTCTTTTACTTTGATCGCGGCGATAAGATCGACGTCGCTGCAGATGCGTTTTCAAACGAGGTGCGCATCCTGATGCAAGAGCACGCAGGCGGCAACAAACGGCTGGCGGTCGACAAGATCATGTTGCACGGGCTGCGCGCGCTAGAGGCGCAGGGCTTTGAGATCATGCAGGGCGAAGAGGTCACCGAAAAAAGCCGCGCTGTAAAGGGTCCGGACGAAATCCTTGCGATGCGCTGCGCGCATCACGCCTGCGAACAGGCGGTGGCAGAAATGGAACGTGCCGCACGCGCGGGCGTGCCACAGGGAAACATGAGCGAAGATGACATCTGGGCTGTGTTACACGCAGAGAACATTCGCCGCGGCGGCGAATGGATCGAAACCCGGCTGCTGGCCTCTGGGCAACGCACCAACCCATGGTTTCAGGAATGTGGCCCAAGACTGGTGCAAAACAACGAGATCGTCAGTTTTGACACTGATCTGGTTGGTTCATATGGCATCTGCATCGACATCTCGCGCAGTTGGTGGATCGGTGACGAAGATCCCCCTGCAGATATGGTCTATGCCATGCAGCATGCCTATGAGCACATCCAGAGCAATATGCAATTGCTCAAGCCCGGCGCCAATATTCAGGATATCTCACGCGCCTGTCACCCCTTGGACGACAGGTTTCAGGCGCAGAAATACGGCTGCATGATGCATGGTGTGGGGCTTTGTGATGAATGGCCGCTGGTGGCCTATCCCGACAAAATGGTCGAAGGGGCGTTTGACTATGAACTGGAACCGGGCATGGTGCTCTGCGTCGAAGCGCTGGTTGGCGAGGTCGGTGGCAGCTTTTCGATCAAACTGGAAGATCAGGTGCTGATCACCGAAGATGGCTATGAAAACCTGACCAGCTACCCGTTTGATGACAGGCTGATGGGGCGATAACTTACCGTGATCTTGAAACGCCCTACCCGTTCTGGTGGGGCGTGAATACATCCGGGACTACTTTGCAGTTTTCGCCGCGATACAGGCGCGTTTCTCCCCCAGATTGCAGGCTTTCTGATACAGCTCCCGCGCCTGCACCGCGTCGCGATCCACGCCAAGCCCCTGCAAATAGAACCAGCCCAGGGCAGAACATCCCTCCGCCAGCCCATTGTCACATCCCAATTGATAGGCATTGGCTGCCTGCCCAAGATCGCGCGCGCCCCCCAAGCCCGCTTTCGAACATCCAGCCCAACCCCATGCAGCCCTTCACAGATCTATCTGTGCAAGCCGACAGGTACAGCTGCTTCAGCTGCGCATGGTGCCCACGGGCAATCTTGCTTAGTTTGAACATAGAGTCGTAATGGATACATGACGGTGTGTGATCTGCCTCACAGCCTTTTTGATAAAACTGACTTGCGCGCAGATAGTCCCGCTTTTTCCCTCGGCCGTTTTCATAGAGGTTGCCCAGTCTCTGGCAGCCGTTCCCATCCCCAGCAAAGCAGCTTTTTTTGAACAAGGCGGCAGCCTTGGAATAGTTTTTGCGAACACCTGACCCAGTTTCATAGAGCTGACCAAGATTTGTACAGCCTATGACCGGTTTCATGTCGCAGGCATTCTTAAAAAACTCTGCAGCCTGTCTAAAATCCTCGGCATCCCCATCTACGCGACTGTGGATTAGACCCAAATTGTCGCAGCCATAACTTCTGCTAACCTCACACCCGCGCTTATAAAACCACATTGCCTGAAAAAGATCTTTCTTTACGCCCAGACCATTGAAGTAAAGCCGTCCTAGATTTGTGCAACCTTGCGCGATTTTCTTAGCACAGCCAATGCGATATGCCCTCGCGGCCTTGGCAAAGTCTGTGTCAATACCCCGGCCATTTTCGTACATCCACCCCAGATTTGCACAGCCTACTGCGTTCTCGCGATGGCAGGCACGGAGATAGAACTCGGCTGCAAGGGGTAAACTTTTCTTCGTTCCGATCCCCTTTTCCGTCAGCCAGCCGACCGTCGTGCAACCAGACGGGTCTCCAGCCTCACAACCGCGCCTGTAAAATTCAACTGCGCGCACCGCATCTTTGGCTAGGCCATGGCCATGCTGATAGCTCCAGCCTACACCCGTGCAACCAACCGCATCCTCAAGATCGCATCCGCGCAGATAGAGCCCGGCTGCACGCGCATAATCTTTCGCAACACCGGCGCCCGCCCTGTAATGCCAAGCCAAATCGCTGCATCCGCGCGCCAGCCCGGCTTCACAGGCGCGCCCGAAAAGCTCAGCAGCTTTCGCCGGATTTTTAGGAAGCTCACGTTCGCGTTGGTACATCTCGGCTGCTTTCACGCAGCCCTCGGGATCGCCATTGTCGCACCCAGCCTCATAAAGGCTGGCCGCGCGCGACACATCTCTTTTCGCGCCCCGACCAAACCGCACCATAAAGCCCGCACTGATGCAGCTTTCCCCAAGCCCAGCTGAGCAACCGCGCTGATAAAATTTCAACGCTTTCTTCAAATCCCGCTTTGTGAGCTTCCCTTTTTCGGACAGTTCTCCGGCCCGGTAGCACCCGCGCGGATCGCCGGTCTCACATGCCTTTTGATACAGTGCAGCCACGTCAACCGCTGGCGTTGCATCCTCAGATAAAGATATGTGCAGATCAGCCAGTCCCGTACAGGCCTTTGCGTGATCACTTTCGCATCGCATAGTCAGATATTTCGAGGCCATTTCAGAGCCTGAGTGAGATACCGCCTCACCAACACACTCAGGGCCCTCGCAATTCTCAATGATACCGACAAGCTGTACAATCGGGTTCTCGGTCGTCTGCAAAAGCAGGTCACAGTCTTCAGCACTCGAACTGCTGCAAATCCTACGCTCAACAAAAGACACGCCATCGTCACCGCGATGCGTTGCGGCAAAGGCACCAAGCAAAGCAAGCGACACAAAGGTGACACCAAAGCCAAGAGCCAGTCGTGCCGATAAAAGCTTGCCAACCCACAAAACCACAATGGCAAGGGTGATTAACAACGTGACCTGCCAAATTACATCAGACCAGCCCAAAAGAAGAAGGTGTTCAGACATTGTGCGCTGCTAAATATTATAAAAAATCAATACAATCTAAGCGTGTTCATATATGTCTGTCAAACCCGACTTCTCCAAAGCCGAAACTTCTCGCGCATCTGCAAAACTGATCGCTCCTGCGTATAGTCTTCCAACTGATCCAGTGGCACCCAGGCCAGATCGTGGCTTTCATCAGAGACCGCGATGTCACCCGCTTCGGCCTGCATGAGGAAACGGGCATCATAGTGCAGATGGGCGGGCTCTTTACCTTCGGGGATCTGGTGGATATCCACGTCCAGCACCTGGTCAGACAGCAATCTGATCCGGCTTAGACCGGATTCTTCATAGGCCTCTTTCAGGGCGACAAAGCGCGCATCCGCAATGCCATCGCAGTGCCCGCCCAGCTGGATCCAGATATCCAGCTTGCGGTGATGTGTCAGCAAAACAGCACTGCGATCCGGTGACAGAATAAAGGCAGAGCCGGTGACATGCCCGCCAATCAGCGGATCACGTGAAAAGGCCGCAGCCCCTCGTGCGGCCACAAAATCCTGCATCCGCGCCCAGTCTTTGGCTTCGCGTGTGTTGGTGGGGTCAAAGGCGCCAACTCCGGCAATCTCTGTCATCTGTCTTCTCTCCAAAGCTGGGCCAATATCCCGTGGTGGTCCTGCAAAAAGTTCGGCATTCGTATCGTGCGTCCGCCATATCCTTTGGGGGCCAGCACGTGATCGATGGCAAGGGGCCAACGGTTTTTCAGATAATAACTGTGTTGCTGTGGGCCAAGGCGCAGACTGCCAGTGGCCTTTTCGACCTGAGACATCGCATGGGACCAGGCCACCGCATTGAAATCACCGGCCAGAATGACCGGCTCTTGCAGGGTTTCAAGATGGGGCAAAAGCTGCGCCAGTTGCTCGGCCTGGCCGAAGGGCCAAGGCCAGCTGACATGGTAAGACACCAGCCAGACAGGCCCCTGCGGCGTCTCTAACAGCATCCCGGCCAGCCCGTCACGTTCAGAGCAAAACTCACGCCCGGGCACCTTGGGAAAGCGTGACAGCACGGCCTCGCCAATGTGGATTTTCCGGCACAAAAGCTGTGATGGATATTGGGTGCGCAACTGTTCAAGAACCCCCTCATTGCCCTGTGACACCTCTTGCAGGGTGATCATATCCGGGTTGGTCTGGGCGATCTGATCCAACAGCTGATCATAATCCTGCCCGTTGACCCAGAGGTTCTGCTGATAAAGCGTGAAATCCGGCACAGCCTGCCTGTTGGCCACTGGCAACAATTGCGCTGCATGCCAGGCCAGCGCCATCAGCCCCAATCCGGCAATCGGCCAGCGCAGCCCGCGCGGCCAGGCGCTCCAGATCACCGCCAGCGTGGCCAGCACCAGCAGTTCACGACGAAAGACCGCCAGACTATCACCAGCCGGGTGGACGCCCCCCAGAAAACTGCCCGCCACAAGCGCCAGAAAAGTGACCGACACAATTGTCACGAATAGTCTCACGCGCCTCACCTTCCTGTGACGTTCCTGTCGCATCTCTTGCCCTGATCTCTATTCGCCCCCAAACTTGGTGCCAATAGTTTTTCAAGGACTCTGTCATGCCGACTGAACGCATCACCTTCCCCGGCCATTCCGGGGAACAGCTGGCCGCACGGCTGGATCTGCCCGAGGGGCCGCATCTGGCGACCGCTCTGTTTGCCCATTGCTTTACCTGCTCCAAGGATATCCCGGCGGCGCGGCGCATCTCTGCGCGGCTGGCGGCCATGGGGATTGCCGTACTGCGGTTTGATTTCACCGGGCTGGGCCACAGTCAGGGCGAATTCGCCAATACCACCTTTTGTTCCAATGTCGCTGATCTGAAGGCCGCCGCCGCCTATCTGGAAACGCGCGGCATGGCACCCCAGCTGCTGATCGGCCATTCGCTGGGCGGTACCGCCATTTTGCGCGCCGCGCCTCAGATTGCTTCAGCCAAGGCTGTGGTCTCCATTGGCTCCCCTTTTGATCCGCATCACGTCACCCACAACTTTGCCCATGCGCTGGAAGAGATCGAGCGCGACGGCAAAGCCTCGGTCAACCTGGGGGGGCGTCCGATCACCATTGGCCGCGACTTTGTCAAAGACACCGAAATCGCGTCGCTCAAGGAAAGCCTGCCCAACATGAAGCGCGCGCTGCTGGTCCTGCATGCGCCGATGGACAGTGTCGTGGATATCTCAAACGCGGCCGAGATCTTTACCACCGCCAAACATCCCAAAAGCTTTGTCACATTGGATGACGCAGATCACCTGATCAGCGACCCCTGTGATGCGGAATATGCGGCGGATGTGATTGCCGCCTGGGTGGATCGCTATGTGCCGCTGAACCCGCCTGCCCCGCCCATCGGCGCGCCTGAGGGCATCATCCGCGTGACCGAAGCTGACGCCAATGGGTTCTTGCAGGATGTTCAGGCCGGCCCACACCACCATACTCTGGCTGACGAACCCGAAGCCTATGGCGGCACCGATCGCGGCATGACCCCCTATGGGTTTGTCTCAGCCGGGCTTGGGGCCTGTACATCAATGACGATCCGCATGTATGCGCGGCGCAAAGGCTGGCCACTGACCGGTGTCAGCGTGGATGTGACCCATAACAAGGTCCACGCGCAGGATGCCGCCACGGGCAACCCTTCACGCATTGATCAGTTCCACCGCAAGATCACTCTGACAGGGGATCTGGACGCAACCCAGCGTGCGCGCCTGCTGGAAATCGCTGATAAATGCCCGGTGCATAAAACCCTGGAACAAGGGGCCAAGGTGCTCACAGAGCTGCTCTGACCCCATCTTCTTGTTGCCAGACAAACTCTGGGGAAATTGGCCCAAAGTCAGGGGGCGGAGCGCTGGACAGATCCCAGATACCCACACAGGGTAGCCACAAAAGAAAAGGGTCGGACAATGTCCGACCCTTTGCATTTTTCTGATTGAAAGCCTTAGCCGCGGGCTTTGCCAACCATTTTCCAAACGGCAGGCAGCAGAACCGCAGCCAGTGCCAGCTTGATCGCGTCGCCAATCAGGAAAGGTGTCAAGCCCCACTGCAGGATCGGCTTGTCCCAGCCGTACAGCATGCCCAGCCAGATCAGGCCCGGAACATAGATCAGCGCATTGCCCAGCAGCATGGCGCCCGCCATCTTCGGCATCGAGCGATCCCAGCCCGCGCGCGCCAGTGTTCCCAACGCCAACGTCGCCAGAACATAGCCCACCAGATAGCCGCCTGTACCGCCCATCATGTATTCCAGACCGAATTTTTCAGCCGAGGAACCCGCAAAGACGTCAAAGCCCAGAGCGCCCACAATCATGTAGCCCAGGATGGTCGCCAGACCCAGACGCGGGCCATAGGCAGCGCCAATGGTCAGCACAGCAAATGTGCCCATGGTGATCGGAACCGGCCACATTGGCACTTTGATTTTTGCAGCAACCGCCAGGGCGACGATGCCAAAAACAACCAGCGCCACCTGCTTGACGCGCAGGGCGGTGCCTTCATTTGCGCCGAACATTTCGACCAGCACATTGCGATTCATGGTGAGGTTCATGATTTCCCCCTAGGTTATCCTAATGTCACAAAGGGTTTTGCCTGATCGCTTGATCTATCGCAAGTCTTCTGTTGACGTCAGGGCTGAGTAATTTGCAAAGCCGATATTAGCAGCTGCAAATTCGGTGCACGCGGACTGGTTCCCTAACTTTCCTTTGCCAGCACTCCGAACCGGCGCAGCAGCCCCCCGGCCCACCACAGCACCAGCGGGACACAAAGGCCAGCGACTGCGGTAGCAGCCGCAACCACAGCGGTCTCAACCGGGCGGTAAGAGTCTGGAATCCAAAAGAAAGCACATGTGATCCCAGCCATTCCCCCCACACGCAGTATGGATCCAGCCAAGGCGCCTCGCGACCTGCCTTGCAGCAAGTCGGGCACGCGGTTCCAAAGTGGCAGCAAACTGACCAGCGACAACGCCGGGAAAAACAAAATCAAGCGCCAGTTGTCAGCCTTATCCATCAACACGGGAAAACTGAACGCCGCAACTGCAGCCCCAAAAGCATAGAAAACCCGCCAGCGCCGATCCGCCTGCGGGCCAAACCCGGTCACCGCCCAGCAGGACACAAGAATCAAAAGCGTATGCGCCTTGAACACTTGAGCATCCTGAAAAGAGCCCTGCACATCCACACCCGCGCGTTGCAAGACCGGCCAGAGCACCAGATCCACCCCCTGCTCCAGGACCAGCCCCAGACAGGCCGCAATGACAAACACCATCATAAAGGTGATCACCCCACTGCCCCGCAGAGCCTGGTGGCGCGACAGGGTCCGCACCAGCGGGGCAATCACAAGAAACACCCAGATGACATAGAAAAAGAGAGTCTGGCGCAGTTGTTTTGTAGCCACTGGTTTATCGGGATCAAGCCAGACCTCAAGAATACTGAGACACCCGGCCAAGGTGGCGGTGCAGATCCCGACGATCAATGTCCAGTCATCCGCGCGATTCTGATCCTGCGCCATGGCTGAAATAGACACAACAAGCGCAGTGCCAAAGGCCAGCCCCAGCATGGTCGCCTCATAAGCCCATTCAGCCGAAGACCCGGCACCGTTATAGGCCTGCAGAACCAGTTTTGCCAAAACATCGGATTTTTCACCAAACAGATAAATCACCGCCGCCAGAATTAGGCTGCGCAGATGTGGTGCTTCGCTTGTCTGTGTTGTGGTCATGCCCATTACTCACGCTTTGTTACAGACATTGCCTGCGCCTCGCGGTGAGAGCAATCCCAAAGCCCCCAAACACAAAAGGGCCCGCGCTATGGCGGGCCCTTTCGAAATTGATGTGCTGTGCTGTTACGAAATGCGGGTCAGCAGATCGTCCAGCGATTTCTTGGCGTCGCCATAGAACATGCGGGTGTTCTCTTTGTAGAAGAGCGGGTTTTCGATGCCCGAATAGCCCGTGCCCTGACCACGTTTCGACACAAACACCTGCTTGGCCTTCCAGCATTCCAGAACCGGCATCCCCGCAATGGGTGAATTCGGATCTTCCTGCGCCGCAGGGTTCACGATGTCATTGGAGCCAATCACAATCGCCACGTCGGTTTCGGGGAAATCGTCGTTGATTTCGTCCATTTCCAGCACGATGTCATAAGGCACCTTGGCTTCGGCCAGCAGCACGTTCATGTGGCCCGGCAGACGCCCGGCAACCGGGTGGATCGCAAAGCGCACTTCTTTGCCTTTGGCACGCAGGCGACGGGTCAGTTCCGCCACATTCTGCTGCGCCTGAGCAACCGCCATACCGTAGCCCGGAATGATGATCACGCTGTCTGCGTCTTCCAGTGCCTGAGACACCCCATCCGCATCAATCGCGACCTGTTCACCTTCCACTTCCATGGCCGGACCTGCCGCACCACCAAAGCCACCAAGGATCACGCTGACAAACGACCGGTTCATCGCCTTACACATGATGTAAGACAGGATCGCCCCGGACGAGCCAACCAGCGCACCAACCACAATCAAGAGATCGTTGCCCAGCGAGAAACCAATCGCAGCAGCAGCCCACCCCGAGTAGGAGTTCAGCATTGAGACAACAACAGGCATATCCGCGCCGCCGATGCCCATGATCAGGTGATAGCCGATAAAGAAGGCCAGCAGAGACATCAGGATCAGTGTCCAGCCGCCGCCGGTGCTCATGTAGATGATCAGCAGGATCAGCGACAGGATCGCCGCGCCGGCATTCAGCATATGCCCACCGGGCAGTTTGGTCGCTGCCGATGTCACACGACCGGCCAGCTTGCCATAGGCAATGACCGAGCCGGTGAAGGTGATCGCACCGATGAAGACGCCAAGGAAGACCTCAACCTTCAGAATGCCGATCTCAACCGGGGTTTTATGCGCCACCTTGGCCGAGAAGCCCTTGAGCGCCTCAACTTCAGTACCGGACAGGCCCTGCACCGCATTCATCACCAGTTCTGCGTTATAGCCGACAAAGACCGCCGCCAGACCAACCAGCGCGTGCATCCCAGCCACCAACTCTGGCATCTGGGTCATTTCGACCTTTTTCGCCAGCATGTAACCAATGGCACCACCACCGGCGATCAGCACCATCGACAACAGCCACAGGCCAGATCCCGGCCCGATCAGCGTAGCGGCAACCGCCAGCGCCATGCCGACAATCCCGTACCAGACCGCGCGTTTCGCGCTTTCCTGACCAGACAGACCGCCCAGTGACAGGATGAACAGAACAGCTGCACCCACATAGGCTGCTGTAGTAAATCCGTATTCCATTGTCCCTGCCCCTTACGATTTCTGGAACATGGCGAGCATGCGCCGTGTCACGAGGAAGCCGCCAAAGATATTGATCCCGGCAAAGAAGACCGAGATGGCAGCAAGGATAACAACCAGAGCACCCCCGCCCGAGCCGATCTGCATCAGCGCGCCGAGAATGATGATCGAGGAAATCGCATTGGTCACAGCCATCAGCGGTGTGTGCAGCGAGTGGCTGACGTTCCAGATCACCTGGAAGCCTACAAAGACCGACAGAAGAAAGACGATAAAGTGCTGCATGAAGCTTGCCGGGGCCACCAGACCCACACCAAGGATCAGCGCTGCGCCAATGCCCAGCAGGGTCACCTGCTGACGGGTCTGCGCTTTGAATGCCGCCACTTCCTGTGCGCGTTTTTCTTCCGGCGTCAGTTCCGGCACCACCTCTTTGGGCTTGGCCGCGATGGCCTGTACCTTGGGCGGTGGCGGTGGGAAGGTGATCGCGCCCTCATGGGTCACGGTCGCGCCACGGATCACATCGTCTTCCATGTTGTGATTGATCTGACCATCTTTTTCAGGGGTCAGGTCGGTCATCATGTGACGAATGTTGGTCGCATAAAGCGTCGAAGCCTGCGTGGCCATGCGCGATGGGAAATCGGTATAGCCCACAATGGTCACGCCATTGTCGGTGACGATTTTCTCATCCGCGACTGTCAGCTTGCAGTTGCCGCCCTTTTCCGCCGCAAGATCGACAATGACCGAACCGGGCTTCATGGCTTCGACCATGTCTTTGGTCCAAAGCTCGGGCGCTTCACGGTTGGGGATCAGCGCTGTGGTGATGACAATGTCCACCTCAGGCGCCAGTTCACGGAACTTGGCCAGCTGCGCATTGCGGAACTCTTCCGACTGCACCGAAGCATAACCGCCGGTGGCTGCGCCATCCTGCTGCTCTTCCTCGAAGTCGAGATAGACAAATTCCGCGCCCATGGATTCGACCTGCTCGGCCACTTCGGGACGCACGTCAAAGGCCAGAGTAATCGCACCCAGCGAGGTCGAGGTGCCAATAGCGGCCAGCCCAGCCACACCCGCGCCCACAACCAGCACTTTCGCCGGGGGCACCTTGCCCGCAGCGGTCACCTGACCGGTGAAAAAGCGGCCAAAGTTGTTGCCGGCCTCAATGACCGCGCGGTAGCCCGCGATATTGGCCATGGACGACAGCGCATCCATTTTCTGCGCCCGCGAGATACGCGGCACCATTTCCATGGCGATCACATTGGCCCCGGCCTCTTTCGCCTTTTCCAGACCGGCCTCATTGGCGCCCGGGTTAAAGAACGAAATCAGGGTCAGGTCATCGCGCAGATGGCCCATTTCCTCATCCGTCGGAATGCGGACCTTGGCGACGATGTCACAGGCATCCCAGAGCGCTTTGGCCCCTTCGATCACCTCGACCCCGGCAGCCTCATAATCCGCATCGGAAAAACCGGCCTTTTGTCCGGCTCCTGACTGAATGGCACAGTCATATCCCAGTTTTTGCAACTGGCGTGCCGAATCCGGTGTCATCGCAACGCGATTCTCTCCGGCTTCAACTTCGATTGGCGTTCCTAACTTCACGCTCATCCCCTTTGTTCAGGTACTCCTACGCCCCTGATGAGGCGTTAATTCGCGTTTTTACCGGCATATGCGGCAGTGCAGCGACAGGCATCCCGCGTTGTAAATCACAGACCGGAAGAAAGTTAAAGAGTTTGTTTTATTGTTGCGAAATGTTAATATAAATCGCAAGAAACTTGCGCATACCTTCGCATACAACAACATCATCTTGCTTAAAAATAAGGGGTTAGCCTGTCAGTTTGATCTAGCCCACTCTCGTAAAACGTTAAAGACACGCCATATCAAGTCTATGTCATCTCTCTCAAGGTCTCTCATGCGCCGATCCTCTTGCCCCATATCCCGCCGCAGCCTGCTGTCTTTTGGCGCAGCCTTTGCGCTCAGCCCGTGTCTGGCTTGGGCACAATCCGCCAAAGTCGCCCGGATGACACCGTATGCGGCCTATGAAGCGGCACAAAACCAAGACATCGTCCTGATCGACATCCGCCGTCCCGAGGAATGGCTGCAAACCGGCGTGGCCGAAGGCGCGATTGGGCTGGATATGACACAGCCCGGATTCGTCCCTGCCCTGCTAGACCTGCGCCAACGCTATCCGGATCGCCCCCTGGCCATGATCTGCCGCACCGGAAACCGCACCAATTATGTCACCTCTGAACTGGCCAAACAGGGGTTCCCCGGGCTGATTGATGTCAGCGAAGGCATGGTGGGTGGCCGCAATGGACCTGGCTGGCTAGCGCGCAAACTACCAACCTATGAGGGTCGCCTTGAAGCGGTAAAGACCAGAACAGAAGCGGTTCTGAATCCTAAACCCTAGGGCCTGTTGACATTCACCCCGTGCCCCCGGCGCGAGAAGAATTTTGCTCAGCGCAAGGCATTTTGACCGCCGTGATCTGATTGATCACGAGGGAAAAATAACGCCGCGATGGGCAAAATTCGCCGCATCTCTGTGAGATTTGGCCAAAATCCACCATCGCGGCGTTATTTTGGCTCGAAAAGGGGCCACCTTTACATCACCAAAATGCCTAACGCTGGTAGATTTTGGTCTCAAACCCGGGGCGCGGGGTGAATGTCAACAGGCCCTAATCAGGCCTCTGTTCCGCTACGGTCGGGGTTGGCAAATTGGATCAGATCCCAGCGATTGCCCCATGGATCATTCCAGACAACAACCTTCCCATAGGGTTCATCGCGCACGGGGGCCTCGAAATGCACCCCAGCGGCCTTTAGTCGTTCGTAATCCGCCTCGAAATCCCGGCTTTCAAGAAACAGCCAGACACGCCCGCCGCCCTGTTCGCCAATTGCCGCGCTTTGCCGTTCACCAATCGCACGGGCCAGCAGGATCTCGGTCTCGGCATGGGGTGGCGCGATGCGCACCCAGCGCTTTCCGCCACCAAGGTCGGTATCTTCGCGGCACTCAAACCCGATTGAGGTGAAGAAAATCAGCGCCTGATCATAGTCAGGAACCAGCAGGGAAAACAGCGCAAGACGATGAGGCATGATGATCTCTTTTGATTGGAACACATCAGACATGCCACAGCGCGCGCGCACCTCCAAGCGCAACCTGCCCGTGTACAGCGCGCAGCTTTTGGCGTATCTGATGCCACCACCCGATCCGAAAGCCTGCCAATGCCTTCCCCCTGTTTGAAAATCGTCCTCGTCACCCCGGAGATCCCGTTTAACACCGGGGCCATCGGGCGCACCTGCGTCGCATTGGAATTAGAGCTGATCCTGATCAAACCCTATGGGTTTTCGCTGGATGAAAAGACGGTCAAACGCGCTGGCACACGCTATTGGCAGGATGTGCAGCTGCGCGAATATGAAGACTGGGCCAGCTTTCTGGCCGCAGAACAGCCGCTGCGCGACAGGCTGTATTTCTTCGAAGACAACGGGGCGCAGACTGTCTATGACACCGATTACCACCCGGATAGCTATCTGATCTTTGGCAAGGAATCGACCGGCCTGCCGCCAGACATCCTGTCTGGTATGGAAGACCGCCTGTTTCGCCTGCCTATGCGCAACCCGGCGGTCAAATCATTAAATCTGTCGAATGCGGCCACAGCGGTGATCTATCAGGCGCTGCGCCCTCAGGGCTGACTTATACCCAGCGGCGGGTCTTTTCCTCATAGGCCATGAAATCGCGGCGGAACTTACCGCGCAAACGCTTTTCTTCGCCCTCGATAAAGCGCTTTTCGATCACCCAGACAAAGATCGGGATAAGGGGCAGTGCCAGCACCGCATCCCAATATAGGATCAGCCCGCTCAGCACCATGGCATCCCCCAGATAGATCGGGTTGCGAGTGCGTTTGAAAACCCCCGATGTCACCAAAGCCTGCGCGGTCTCATGCGGCATGATCGTGGTGCGCTTGTTGCGCATTTCATAGACCGCCAGCGCCATAAGCAAAATGCCCCCGCCAACCAACAGCCCACCCAGCAGATCAAACAGGCCAAGCCCAAAGCTCAGCCCGTAAGACCAGCTGGTTTTCTGCCACCAGACCAGACCCAGAAACCCGGCCAACCAGACCGGCGGAAGATCAATCCATTTGCTCATGTCATTGCCCCCTTTCTACGGCGGGCAACAGCCCACCTTGCACCCCTTACTTAGGTCAGACTGCAGCAAACCCCAATGAGACCAAACGCCCGCGAGGAGGCCCGCAGGGCGGACCGAGCGCCCCCACTATTCCCACTCCATCTCTTCGAAAACACGACCCGCGTTCTTGGTGGCCAGTTCTTCAAAGGTATCCATATAAGACCAGCGTGCCTGATCCACATAATAGGCCCCCGCCAGATCCCCGCCCTCATCAATATGCGCGCCGATCTTTTCGCGCAGATCCTTCAGGTAATCGGTCGTGCCCATGCGCACCATTTCCATGTTGGTGGGATGCCCGTGGCCGGGGATCACATAGGTGGCGTTCAGCTCGGTAAAAGGCCCGTCAAAGGTTTCGATCCAGCAACTGGTGCAGATCCCCGGGAAGATCGGCGGCATACGTTCGTGAAACGCCAGATCCCCGGCGATCACGATATCCCATTGCGGGATCCACACCTGCACATCCCCCGGATCATGCGCTGGCCCCAGATGCAAAACCTCGATGGTCACACCGCCCATCTCTACCACATGTTTGTCGGTGAAAGACAGGTTTGGAGTGACAAGCCGCGTGCCTTCGGCCTTGTCACGATTGTAACGCTCCATGCCCTGAAAAATAAAATCGCCGTCTTCTTTCCAGACATCAATCGCATCCTGATGCGCCAGGATATCCACCCCCTGATCCACCCAGTAAGAGTTGCCCAGCATGGCGTGGCCCTGCCCGTTTTCATTGATCACCAGCTTGACCGACTGATCCGTGACGGATTTGATTTCATCATGCAGCGCCTTGGCCAGTCGGGCAGAAGCCCCACCGTTGACCACCACCACACCAGCGCCAGTCACAATGAACGACAGGTTATTGTTATGGCCCGAATTCTCATAGGTCGGCGGTGCCGTGGCGCCGATGGCGGAATAGACATTCGGGATCACCTGCACCGGTTTGTTATACAGTTCGGATTGCGGGTACTTATCCGCAATATCCTCATGGGCAAGCGCCGTGCTGGCCGTCAGCATCAGTGCCAGTGTCAACCGCTTCATCGCGATCCCTCCTCTTCGCGTAGACTCGTTTCATTCACATTCGCATGTATGAATTTCAAAAAGCAATATGGCCGCAGCGTCCAACTTGTCACATGGGGGGATCGGGGTAAGCTGCCCCAAACGGGAGGATACCAATCATGCTGAAGAACAAACATGCCATCGTCACCGGAGGCGGCACCGGAATCGGGCTGGCGATTGCACAGGCCTTTGCAGCGCAGGGCGCGCAGGTCACCATCACCGGGCGACGGCTGGACAAGTTGCAGGCCGCCGCATCTGACAACATCCACCCTCTGCAGATGGACGTGATGGATGAGGCCTCGATCACTGAGGGCGTGGCGCAGGCGGTAGAGGCACGCGGCCCCATTCAGATCTGCGTGCCCAATGCGGGCATCGCCGAAGGGGCCTCATTGATGAAGACCGATCTCGACTTTTGGCGGCGCATGATGTCGACCAACCTTGATGGCGCCTTTCTGACCATCCGCGAGGCGTTCAAATCCATGTCGACCACCGATTGGGGCCGGGTGATTGCCGTCAGTTCCATCGCCGGTGTCAAAGGTCTGAAAGGCGCGCCATGCTATAGTGCCACGAAACACGGTCTGATCGGGCTGATCCGCTCACTTGCAGCAGATTTCGCAGCAAAACCCTATACGTTCAATGCCTTATGCCCCGCCTATGTGGATACGGATATCGTCACCTACAATGTGGATCGCATCATGGAACGCACGGGGCTTAGCGCCGATGCCGCCCATCAGACCATGGTGGGCCTCAACCCGCACGGGCGGCTGATCACCCCGCAGGAGGTGGCTGAATCTGCCCTCTGGCTTTGTGGTGAAAATTCTGGCAGCATCAACGGACAGGCGATTCAGATCGCAGGAGGAGAAGTGTGAAACCCATGATCCGGTTGCAGTATCGGTGCTTCCGACCAGACCCGCCAACGGCATCTGGTGTTTCCATCTGTTTCACATTCTGACTTTGCCCCGGCCAGATGCGCGGGGCCAACCCCCTGCCACCTGACCGGACACACCATGACTGATTTTTCCAAAACCCGCGACCTTTTCCACCTGCCTGAGGGCATGATTTATCTCGATGGAAATTCGCTTGGGCCCCTGCCGAAATCCACAGCCGCACGCGTCGCCCAGACCGTAACCGAAGAATGGGGCGCGCATCTGATTGGCGGCTGGAACGATTGCAACTGGATGGCCGCCCCAAAAGCGCTGGGGGATCGCATTGGCCGCCTGATCGGCGCCGAGCCGGGCCACACTGTGATCGGCGACACCCTGTCGATCAAAGTCTTTCAGGCGCTGGCCGCTGCTGTCACGCTCAACCCGGATCGCCGGGTGATCCTGTCGGACAATGGCAACTTCCCTTCCGATCTGTATATGGCACAGGGGCTGATCCGTCTTCTGGATCGCGACTATGAATTGCGCGTGGTTGCCCCCGAAGAGATCGAGGCCAATATCTCCGAAGAGATCGCAGTGACCATGATCACCGAGGTCGATTACCGCACGGGCCGCCGCCATGACATGAAGGCCCTGACGCAAAAGGCGCATGACAAAGGGGCCATTGCGGTCTGGGATCTGGCCCATTCCGCCGGGGCCTTCCCGGTGCAGCTGGCCGACTGCAATGCCGATTTCGCTGTGGGCTGCACCTATAAATACCTGAACGCGGGCCCTGGTGCGCCCGCCTTTATCTATGTGGCCCCAAAACACGCCGATACGGCAGAACCCGCGCTGGCCGGCTGGCTGGGCCATGATGCGCCTTTTGCCTTTGAACAGGGCTATCGGCCGGGTCAGGGCATTGAGCGTATGCGCGTGGGCACCCCGCCGGTGATCCAGATGGCGGCGCTGGATGCAGCGCTGACGATCTGGGATCAGGTGGATATGCAGGCGCTGCGCGCGCGGTCACTTGCGCTGACGGATCGGTTCATTGCTGCCGTTGAAGCCAGTTGCCCGGAATTGACACTGGCCACACCGCGCGCCCATGTGATGCGCGGATCGCAGGTGTCGTTCCACCACCCCGAAGGCTATGCCATCATGCAGGCGCTGATTGCGCGTGGGGTGGTCGGGGACTTCCGTGCGCCTGACATTCTGCGCTTTGGTTTTACGCCGCTTTACACCTCGGATGCGGATGTAGATATGGCTGCCAAGATCCTGGCCGAGATCCTTGACCAAAGGCTTTGGGATACGCCCGAGTACAAGACACGCAAGGCCGTGACCTAACCGCCCCCTGCCCTTCTTGTTTCACTCTTCCCGCCTGCGGGGCCTGTCTGCTGTCAGGCCACGTCACGGCGCCCTCATAGCCGAAAGCCAATCCGATGACCGATCCGAAAAACCCCGCCAAAGACGGTGCCAAGATGCATTTTGATGATGCCATGTCTTATGGCGATTATCTCCATATCGACCAAATCCTGTCAGCCCAGCACCCGCTCAGCCCCGCCCATGATGAGATGCTGTTCATCATCCAGCATCAGACATCGGAACTGTGGATGAAACTGGCGCTGCACGAAGTCACCGCCGCCCGCGAGGCCCTGAAAGGCGATGACATCCGCCCCGCCTTTAAGATGCTGTCTCGGGTCAGTCGGATCTTTGAGCAGCTCAATTCCGCCTGGGATGTGCTGCGCACCATGACACCGGCGGATTACACCACATTCCGTGAAACGCTGGGGCATAGTTCCGGCTTTCAGTCACATCAGTATCGCATGATCGAATTTGCCCTTGGCAATCGCAACCCCGCGATGATCAAACCGCATGAACACCTGCCAGAGATCAAAGCCGCGCTTGAGGCGGAATTGACCCAGCCCTCGCTTTATGATGTGACCGTAGATCGCCTGAACAAGGCGATTGATCTGCCAGATGGCGCGCTGATCCGCGACCGCAGCACACCCCACGCCCCCAATAAAGCGCTACAAGAGGCCTGGGCGCAGGTTTATCAAGACCCCAGCACGTACTGGGATCTCTATGAACTGGCTGAAAAGCTGGTCGATCTGGAAGACTACTTCCGCCGCTGGCGTTTTAACCATGTGACCACCGTTGAACGGGTGATTGGGTTCAAACGCGGCACTGGTGGCACCGCCGGGGTGAGCTATCTCAAACGGATGTTAGAGGTAGAGCTGTTCCCTGATCTCTGGCAGCTGCGCACTGGCTTATGACGCCAGCGACAGAGCCACCATGCGGGCCAGCCGTTTGCGGTTGGCCTCATAGTTTTCGACGGGCGGCTGTTTAATCGCCTCCAACAGGGTCAGGATCAGCGCCGCCATATCTTCGGGAGTGTCCTGCAGCGTCACACGCCCCGATTGCGCCTCATGTCTCAGCCAATCCGCAAAAATCTCGCGCATCTCAGCCATGCCCTGCGCCAGTTCCTCCTGCGCGATTGAAGCACTGGATTCCAGCAGCTCGGCCCCGTGGGCGCTGATCAGCATCTTTTCCACCAATGGCCCAACTTTGGCGATAAAAGCGCGATCCAGCATGTCTTCCAGCGGCCCAGGCTGGGCCAGCGCCTGACGGATCGCGGCAGAGGCATTGGTGAAATACGACTGCACCATCAGACGGGCAATCGCCTCTTTGTTGCGAAAATGCTGATAGAGCGCCGGGCGCGACATGCCTGCGGATTTGGCGATATCCTCCATCGAGGTGCGTTTGAACCCATAGCGGGCAAACACCTCAAAGGCGGAGTCCATAATCGCAGCTTTCTTCTGATCTTCGGCGGTCATATCTTCTGTCATGATGACGTTCTGACAAAATATGCGCTTTTTGTCAATTGACATTCTGACATTTAGACGTAATTATGTCAGAAGCGAACTGAGGAGTTTCCCCAATGGCCAAGACGATTACTGTCAATGGCACGTCCCATGATGTGGACCTGCCCGGCGACGTGCCCCTGCTGTGGGTTCTGCGTGATGAGTTAAACATGACCGGCACCAAATTTGGCTGCGGTGTCTCGGCCTGCGGGGCCTGCACGGTGCATATCAATGGTGAGGCGGTGCGATCCTGCCAGACCGCGCTGGAAGATGTCGACGGGGATATCACCACAATCGAGGGCCTTGGCACCCCGGATATGCTGCATCGGTTGCAGCAGGCCTGGATTGAGCATCAGGTGGCCCAATGTGGCTATTGCCAGTCGGGGCAGATCATGCAGGCCGCCGCCCTGCTGGAAGAAAACCCCAACCCCTCAGATGATGACATCGACGAAGCCATGTCTGGCAACCTGTGTCGCTGCGGCACCTATCCGCGCATCCGCGCCGCCATCCACGCCGCCGCAAAAGGAGCCTGACCCATGGCCAAGATTGGAAAAATTATCCGTCGCAGCTTTTTGTTTGGTGCGGTCGCCATCGCAGGCGGGGCCGCCTTTGGCGCGTGGTATGTGGCGAAACCCGCCCCCAATCCGCTGAAACCCGGCGAAGGCGAAGCGACGCTGAGCCCCTATGTCTTCATCACCCCCGAAGGCATCCAACTGGTCGCCCCCCATGCGGAAATGGGTCAGGGTGTGATGACGACATGGGCCGCTTTGCTGGCAGAAGAACTGGACGTCACGCTGGATCAGGTCAAAGTCATCCACGGCCCGCCCGCCGCCGCCTATTTCAACACGGCTTTGCTGATGGAAGGGCTGAACACCAAGGGCTATGACGACAGCGCGTTCCAGCATGCCATGGGCGAGATGATGAGCAAGCTGGGCAAGGTTCTGCGCCTGCAGGTCACCGGTGGATCAACCGCCATGCGCGATGGCTATGAAAAGCTGCGCGTCGCCGGGGCCTCTGCCCGTGAGATGCTGAAAGATGCCGCCGCCAAACAGCTGGGCGTCAGTGCCAGTGCTCTGAAAACCGAAGCCGGACAGGTGATTGCGCCTGACGGCACGGCCCTGCGCTATGAGGATCTGGCGCTGGCGGCCACCGAAGAAACCCCGCGCGATGTGGAACTGCGTCCGCGGTCTGAGTGGAAAATCCTGGGTCAGGCGCAGCCCCGTGTTGATCTGCCGAGCAAATCCACCGGCACCGCCACTTTTGGCATTGATGTGCGCCTGCCGAGGATGAAATACGCTTCAGTCAGGATGTCGCCGCGCCGTGGTACAATGGAAAAAATGGATGGGCGCGAGGCGCTTAAATTGCCTGGCGTGGAAAAGGTTATCGACTTGGGTGACGGCTATGCGGTTGTGGCAACGAACACCTGGCTTGCCATTCAGGCACTGGACGCGGTTGAAGTGGAATGGGGGGATCAGGCCCCCTATCCGCATACCACTGAGGAAATCTTTGCCAGCATGGAAGTGGCCTTTCTCGATGAAGAAAGCCCCAACTCAGTGCTGCGCGATGATGGCGATGTGACCACCATGCCCGAGGGTGCCACTGTGGTTGAGGCCGAGTATCGCACGCCTTTCCTGACCCATGCCACCATGGAACCGATGAATGCCACCGCCTGGTTTGACGGGCCAAAGCTGCGGGTTTGGTCGGGCAATCAGGGGCCATTGCTGACCCGTGACGCCTGCGCCGCCGAAGCGGGCATTGATGCAGAGGATGTGATCCTTGAGACCACCCTGATGGGCGGAGGTTTCGGGCGACGTGGCGAGCTGGACTTTACCCTTCTGGCCACCCGCGTCGCCAAGGCCCTGCCCGGCACCCCGGTGCAGGTGACATGGTCGCGCGAAGAAGACATGACCCATGACTTTTACCGCCCCGGTTCAATCGCGCGGATGAAGGGTGGGGTGAAAGATGGCAAGGCTGTATTGCTATCGGCAGATATTGCAGCGCCTTCCGTGACGGCTTCGGCGCTGAATCGCTGGATGGGCTTTGCCCCTTCTGGCCCGGACCGCGCCATCACAGATGCCTATTTCAACGCCCCCTATGGGATTGAAAACATGCGCGTGCGTGGCTTCAAAGCCGAAGCCAACCCGCCCATGGGTTTCTGGCGCTCGGTCGGAGCCAGCCACAATGGGTTTTATCTGGATGGGTTCATGGACGAACTGGCCGTGGCCGCTGGCGAAGACCCACTGGCCTTCCGCATGGCCATGACCCGCGATGAATGGGAACCCGCCTATGCGGTGCTGGAAGCGGTGCGCGATATGTCTGGCTGGACCGGGCAAACGCCGGATGGCGTCGGGCGCGGCGTCAGCTTTGTCTACAGCTTTGGCTGCCCGGTCGCCATGGTGATCGAAGTCAAAGACGAAGACGGGCTGATCCGCCTGACCAATTCATGGATCGCCGCAGACCCCGGCGTGGCGCTTGATCCCGGCATTGTGGAAACGCAGCTGACCGGCGGCATGGCCTTTGGTCTGTCTGCGGCCATCGGCGAAGAGATCACCTTTGATGATGGCATCGCGCAGCAAAGCAATTTCTTTGACCACGAACACCTGCGCATGTCGATGATGCCGCCGGTGCAGGTAAAGATTCTGGAAAATCAGGAGCGCATCAGCGGTATTGGCGAACCGGGCACACCGCCCGCCGCCCCGGCGCTGGCCAATGCGCTGTTTGATCTGACAGGGCAACGGATCCGGGAACTGCCGCTAAACAAGCATTTTGATTTCTACAGCTAACCTTAAAGGGGCCCACGGGCCCCTTTTTCATTCGGGTCAATCTTGCCGTATTTTGAGCAGAATATGACGACCTGCGCGTTGTGTGGCTTTGGTTCCAGGCCCTAGGGTTGTGTGACAACACCGCTCAATTCTGGGACGAAACATGATTACGCGAATACTGAGTGCACTGGTGACCAAGGCGGAACGGCGCATCGGGGTCAAACTGGACTACGCCCATCAAATCGCACAGACCGATTTTGGTCTGATGATGCGCTATGGAAAGATCTTTGGCTTTCTGGACCCAAACACCAAAGTCCCGGCTGAGGCCTATCACATCGCCCGCCTGCGAGGCGCGATCAGCGCCGATTGCGGCACCTGTGTTGAGGCCGAAATCAACCTGGCAAAAACCAGCGGTCTGACGGAAGAGGTGATCAACGCCGTGCTCAGATCAGACTATTCCACCCTTTCTGACAACCTGAGGGCCGTAGCCCAGCTGACAGACGCAGTCACAGGCACCCGTCAGGACGCCCCAGAGGCGCGCCAGATCATCCTCGAAACCTATGGCAACGCTGGGTTGATCGAGCTTAGCTATGCGATGAATGGCGCGGCGCTTTTGCCCGGGATCAAACGCGCCATGGGCCACGCCACCACCTGTGACCTGACCCTACTGCGTAAAATGGCAAGCTAAGAGTCGTCCCCGAAACTATTGGCGCGCAGCCTTCCAGGCGTGAACAGCCTGACCAAAGGCTTCGAACAGGGGGCGCGAGACCGGATCATTGGCCGCGTCCCATTCCGGGTGCCATTGTACCGACAGGGTAAAGCCCGGTGCATCTTTGATATAAATCGCTTCGGGTGTGCCATCCGGGGCATGACCGTCAATCACCACCCGCGCACCGGGGCGTTTGATGCCCTGCCCGTGCAGCGTATTTGTCATCACCTCATTTGATCCAAACAAATGGTGGAACGGCCCGTCTTCGGTCAGGTTGACCACATGGCGCAGCGCAAATTTTTCTTCCAATGTGCCATCGGGCGGCATGCGGTGGTTCATCCGCCCCGGCAGATCTCGGATTTCCGGGTAAAGCGATCCCCCCATGGCCACATTGACCTCTTGGAATCCACGGCAGATGCCGATGAAAGGCTGGCCGCGTTCTACGCAGGCACGCACCAAAGGCAATGTGATCGCATCGCGCGCGCGATCCATATCGCCATGCGCCTCTGTGTAGGATTCGCCATATTCTTCGGGGTGTACATTGGGGCGACCACCGGTCAACAGGAACCCATCACAGGTTTCCAGCAATTCTTCGACCGTGACAAAGCGCGGATCAGATGGGATCACCAGCGGCATACATTTGGCGACGCCCGCGATCGCTTCTGAGTTCATCGTCCCACCCGCATGGGTCGGGTAGTTGTCATTCAGCAGGTAATGGTTGCCAATGATACCAACAATGGGGCGCGTCATATGTGTCTCCGGTCTGTGTTGCCTGACCCTAACGAAGATTTTCCACAAGAAAAACCCGTGGGGCGCAGGGTCACCCTGCGCAGATGCACAGGTCAGCCTTCCTCTTCGACCTGCTGGCGATGCCAGAGCGCAGCGTATTTTCCACCCTCTGCCAAAAGCGCATCATGTGTGCCTTCTTCGATCACATGACCATCTTGCAAAACCACAATCCGATCCGCATCAGCGATGGTCGACAAGCGGTGTGCAATGGTGATCACGGTGCGACCTTCACCAGCGCGTTTCAAGGCCTCTTGAATTGACGCCTCGGTCTCGGTGTCCAGCGCCGAGGTGGCTTCGTCCAGCAGCAGGATAGGCGGATCTTTCAACAGGGTGCGGGCGATGCCGACCCGCTGTTTTTCGCCGCCCGACAGCTTGAGCCCGCGTTCCCCTACCTGCGTGTCATAGCCATCAGGCAGCGCGGTGATAAAATCATGGATCTGGGCGGATTTGGCCGCCGCAATGATCTGCTCTTCGCTGGCCCCTTCGCGACCATAGGCAATGTTATAGCGGATGGTATCGTTGAACAGCACCGTGTCCTGCGGCACCACACCAATGGCGGCATGCAGACTGTCCTGGGTGACGTCGCGCACATCCTGACCGTCTATTCGCACCGCCCCACTTTCCACATCGTAAAAACGGAACAGCAGCCGCCCGATGGTGGATTTGCCAGAGCCGGACGGCCCCACCAATGCCACGCTTTCGCCTGCGGCCACATCAATGCTGACCCCGTTCAAAATCGGGCGCTCAGCCTCATAGCCAAAGCCGATATCGCGGAAGGACACCGCTCCACCTTTGACCGTCAAATCAGGGGCCCCCGGTTTGTCATCCACATCACGGGGCTGTTCCAGCAGATCGAACATTTCCCCCATATCCACCAGCGACTGTCGGATTTCACGATAGACCGTGCCCAGAAAGTTCAGCGGCATGGTGATCTGGATCATATAAGCATTGACCATGACAAAATCGCCTACAGTCAGATCCCCACGTTCCACCCCAAGTGCGGCCATGACCATCACCGCCACAAGGCCCGATGTGATAATCAGCGACTGGCCAAAGTTCAGCCCCGCCAGCGAAGTCGAGGTGCGGATAGCGGCGGCCTCATAGGCCTTCATCGCCACGTCATAGCGTGCCGCTTCGCGGGATTCGGCACCGAAATATTTCACGGTTTCAAAGTTCAGCAGGCTGTCGATCGCCTTTTGATTGGCGTCGGTATCCTGTCTGTTCATCTCGCGGCGCAGTTTCACCCGCCATTCGGTGACTTTGAATGTGAACAGCACATACAGCGAGATTACCCCGACAACCACCGCCAGATACCAGACGTCAAAGAGGAAAAACAGCACCGCCGCGATCAATAGCAGCTCCAACACCAGTGGGCCGATGCTGAAAAGCAAAAACCGCAAGAGGAACTCGACGCCTTTGACACCGCGTTCAATGATCCGCGACAGGCCACCGGTTTTACGGGTGATGTGATAGCGCATCGACAGGCGGTGAATATGGGTGAAGGTCTCAAGCGCGAGTGTGCGCAGCGCGCGTTGGGCCACACGGGCAAAGACCGCATCACGCAATTGCTGAAACCCAACGGTCATCAGGCGCGACAGCCCATAGGCCAGTGTCAGCCCCACCGCCCCTAGCGTCAGATCGGAAACCTCGCCAGAGAGGCTATCGACCGCCTGTTTGTACAAAAGCGGCGTGAAGACCGCCACCAGCTTGGCCAGCACCAGAAAACACAGGGCAATCACCACCCGGCGTTTGACCCAGGCCACGCCATCAGGCCACAGATAGGGCCCCACCCGCCGAACGGTGCGCCAGCCCGAGCGGCGTTCCTGACGGGCGATATCTTCATCACTCAGTTCTGGTGGCATAGAGCTTCCCCTGCGCATGAGATATCCGATCTAAGATGTGTCTGAGGCAAAAACCAGAGGGGCTTTTCAAGCCCTTGCGGGCTTTCCTCGCCTTGTGGCGTTTCGCCCCCTGCGGGACTATTCCTCTGGGAAGGCGAAAACCTGACCGGGATAGATCAGATCCGGGTTGCGGATCAGATCGCGGTTGGCCTGATAGATCTTTACATATTGCAGCCCGTCGCCATAGCGTTCACGCGAAATCGCCCAGAGCGAATGCCCCGGCTGAACAGTGACGGACACCGCCTGTGTCTGATCTTCCACCTTGGCCAGCGCCTCGGCGCTTTCGCGCAGGAAAGGGCTTTCGACGCGGGCGGTGACCTTGCCCTGATCATCCACCTGATCAACCCGCAGCGTATAGGTGCCGCTGTCCACATCAGGCAGCACAGTGTTCCAAGCGCCCCCCTCTTGCACCTGCGTGCTGACCACAGGCGCGTTGTCCAGATAGACTTGGAGTTGCGCATCGTCGGTACCGCGACCAGAGAGTTGCACATCCCCCTCAGCATCATAGCTGATCGCATCCAACGCCACCTGCCCTTTCGGCAACGGGGTCGTGTTTAGCACTTCGACCCCTTCTGCGGTGGACTTCAGGATGGTTGGGGCCTGCGCCACCACTTCGGGCTGAGGCTCTGGCTTGGGTTCAGGCACTGGGTCCGGCGTAGGATCTGCGGCGGCGATATCTTCCGCTGGCGGGATCTTGGTTTCAGGCGCAGGATCAGCATCGGCAGTTTCTGTGACCGCCACAGGTGCTGGTTCGGGCGCAGGCTCTGGGGCGGGTTCGGGCGTCGGATCGGGCTGGGGATCTGCCTGTGCCACCAGCACCGGAGCGATAATAACTTCTTCCTCTGACAGCACGGTCTGATCGCCAACTTGCAGTCGCAGTGTCAAAACAGAGGGGGTGGTGCGCCCATAAAGATCGAGGAAAGCAACAAACTTGCCATCCCGTCCCACCAGAGTTTCAGTCTCGGCGCTGCCGTTCACCAGCACCTCGATCTGTCCGCCGGGCTGCGCGACACCTGCCACCAGAACACTGCCGTCTTTGTCGGCGCGCACCAGATCGAAATGCGGAGCTTTGAGCACTGGCGCAGGATCTTCGACAGAGGTCTTGGGCTGTGCCGGGGCCTCAGGGGGCGCTGGCAGGGCCGCGATGTCTTCCGGGGCTCGCTGCGTTTCACTCGCCTCTTGAGAGGCTTCTGGAGCAACTGGTTCTGGCTCTGCTGCGGCGGTTTCAACCTCGGGCTGCGGCTCCTGTATGGCCACCTCATTTGTTGCGGGTTGCTCATCGGGCATAACCACAACCGCAGGCTCTTCAGTTTCCACCTGAGCCGGTTGCTCTGTCTCAGCGATTGCTGGCGCGGGCTGTTCCTCAACCGGTTTATTCGCTGGCTCTTCTGGCTGTTCGATTTCAGCAATCGCCGTTTCAGGCGCTGTGGTAGCCTCTTCGGGCGCGGCTTTGGGGGCCTCGGCCACCTCTGGTTTTGGCGCTGGTTCGGAAGCTGGCTCTGGCGTTGCGGTGACGTCAGGTGCTTCTGGCTGCGGCTCTGGTCTGGGCTCGGGCTCAGGGTCAGCCTGCGGCAAAGCAGCCACCTCGGGCTGGGCCTGATCCACAGGGATCTCTTGCACCGGTTCAGGCTGGGGCGCTGTCTGCGCTTTTTGCTCAGGCTTGGGCTGCGGATCTTGCGCCGTCTCCTGCCCCAGATCCAGAAAGCCGGTCAGAATCGCCAGACCAATTGCCACCGCGGTGCTGACAACGCCGGTGGCGGTATATGTTCCAAGTTTGCTCATGGCAGCCTTTCATTGCAGGTGCTGCCTGCCCCCCAGCAGGTCGCAACACGGTTGAGCCCGTTTGGACGACAAGTTAACAAAGGCTATAAGCGGATTTCCACTCATAAACGGCTCTTACCTCATGACAAAATCGATATGTGTCTATTGTGGCTCACGCCATGGAACCCAAAGCGCCTATTCTGATCAGGCCACTGCCATGGGCGGCGCCATCGCACAGGAAGGCTGGCGGCTGGTTTACGGCGCGGGGGATGTGGGGCTGATGGGGGATGTCGCCCGCGCGGCTCAGCAAGCCGGGGGCGAGACCTTTGGCGTGATCCCCGACCATCTGAAACGCCGTGAAGTGGGCAAGACCGATCTCACCACCTTTATTGTCACCGAAACCATGCATGAGCGCAAAAAGGTCATGTTGATGAATGCGGACGCGGTGGTGGTGATGCCCGGTGGGCCGGGATCACTGGATGAGTTCTTTGAAGTGCTCACATGGCGGCAGCTGGGCCTGCATGACAAACCGATTATCCTGTTGGATGTGCTGGGCTATTGGGGGCCTCTGCGCGGGCTGCTGGATCATGTGGTCGATCACGGTTTTGCCGATGCCTCATTGCTGGATTTTGTTCAATCCGCTGCATCCGTTGACGAAGCGATCCCGCTGCTGCGCCGCGCCCTGTCCTGAAGAAACCCCTCGCTGGAATACAGCGCCAGCGCCAGCCAGATCATGGCAAATGTGACGCTATGCACCGCTGAGAAAGGTTCGCCAAACAGCAGCACCGCACACAGAAACTGTCCGGTTGGGTTGATATATTGGATCAGCCCAACCGTGGCCAAAGGCACATGCTGCGTTGCGCGCGAAAACAGAATCAGCGGTAGAGCCGTGATAATGCCCGAACTGATCAGCAGTACTGCGGTGGCTGGGGTATCGGTAAAGTGAGTCTCCCCCTGCCACAGCAGCCGCACCAGCCAGAACATCGCAAAAGGAAGCAACACAGTGACCTCTGCGGTGACTGTCACCACCGGCCCAAGCGTGAGCTTTTTCTTGACCAGCCCGTACAGCCCAAAAGTCACGGCCAGTATCAGCGAAATCCAGGGCGCGACCCCCTGCCCGATGGTCAGCACCACAACCGCCGCACCCGCCAGCCCCACTGCGGCCCATTGCAGCCGCCCCAGACGTTCACCAAAACTGACGACGCCCAAAAGCACCGCCACCAAGGGGAAAATGTAATACCCAAGCGAGGCCTCAACCGCTTTTTCGATCTGGATCGACAGGATGAATAAAAACCAGTTGATTGAGATCATCAGCGCCGCAAAAGCAATCACCCGCATCTGACGTAGATTGCAAAGCACGGCCCGCAACACAGGCAGGCGCTTTTGCACCGCAAGAACGCCCGCGAAAATCACAAAAGACCACAGCGTGCGATGAGCCAGAATTTCGTCAGGTGGCACATGCGACAGCGCTTTGTAAAAGATCGGAGAGCTGCCCCAGATCAGGCAGGCCAGAACCATGGCCCATATTCCGCGCTGTCGTTGATCCATTCTGCCTCGCTTTCAGATCAGCCCTAGGCCAGCGCGCGGGTCTGGGCAAGCGGATTGTATCCAAGATCTTCAAGGCAGGCTATTGAACGAGTTCACATGTCAAATTGCAGAGGCAAAACAGAGTAACCAACACCCTGCATTAAAAACGAAAAAGGGCGCAGCCAGTGGCCGCGCCCTTTCAAAACAAAAAGGTGTCGGATTACAAGCGCGATGCCACGTTTTCCCAGTTCACCAGGTTGTTCAGGAAGTTGTCCAGATAGGCCGGACGCTTGTTGCGGAAGTCGATGTAGTAGGAGTGTTCCCAAACGTCACAACCCAGCAGCGCGGTCTGACCAAAGCACAGCGGGTTCACGCCGTTTTCGGTCTTGGTCACTTTCAGGCCGCCATCGGTGTCTTTCACCAGCCAGCACCAGCCCGAACCGAACTGACCTGCGCCCGCCGCAGCGAACTGCGATTTGAAATCGTCAACCGAGCCAAAGCTCTCAACGATGGCTTTTTCCAGCTCACCCGGCATAGCCGAATTGTTCGGGCCCATCATTTCCCAGAACTGCATGTGGTTCCAGTGCTGAGACGCGTTGTTGAAGATACCGTTCTGAGCAACCGCCGAAGCGTCGTAGGTGCCTTTGATGATCTCTTCCAGAGACTTATCCGCCCACTCGGTGCCTTCGATCAGCTTGTTGCCATTCACAACATAGGCATTGTGGTGGATATCGTGATGGTATTCCATGGTTTCCTGGCTCATGCCGTGCGATGCCAGCGCGTCATGTGCATACGGAAGATCGGGAAGTTCAAAAGCCATGAGGTCACCCCTTTAGGTAGATTGTAAACCGTTGCTTCATACCTGTATCGGCAGACCCGCAAGGTCAAGGTCTTGCATGCGGAAAAGCGTTAAAAGGCAAGACATTCATGTATCTTTTATAGGGCGCAGGCTTGCGCGGCGGGCCTGCGTACCAAACCAAAGATCACTTTTTCAGCGCACTGGCCTTACAGCTTCCCAGCTGGTTAAACCGCCCCTCATAGCCACCACCGGGTGACATGGAGACACTCAGCTTTTTTGTGGCTTTGACATAGGTCCCGCGATAAAATAGTTTGGCCCGCTGCCCAGATGAGGAAACACCGTCCACGCGCCATTTGAACGTCAGGCGCTTGGCATTCTCTTTCACCTTTTCAGCCACCATCGGTTTCTTGTTGTTGAAACTCAGGATCACCACATCCGAGACGATAATTTCATCTGTCTTCTGATTATGGGCAAAAAAGATTTCCTGAGCGATCCAGCTGCGCTTCCCAGAGTTCTTCATATCGCAAAGATAGCCAACGGTTGCCGCCTGCGCGCCCGTCGCAAATCCGAGTGCGGCCACCAATCCCAATGCAAAACGTTTCATAAAAATGTATCCTGTTATTTCGTATCCCGGCAGATCATTGTCGGTCATCGCTCATTTATTCCGCCTTCATGTCAGAGTGTTCCGCCATTCAGGAGGCAACTTCAATAGAAAAGGCAGATCCCTTTGAGCGAAAGACCGCCGTGTATCAGGACACAGGTAGCAGCAAAGTCTTAATATATATTGCCAATAAAAAAGCCCGGGATTTGACCCGGACTTTTCAGTGCAATTTATCGTTGCGTCACGCGCTATGATAGCCAACTTTGGCCGCGGGATCTGCGGCTGTACACAGCAGATCGAACATATAGTCCCCAACGGATCGGAAACAGACCACTTGTGCTGTTTCATTGTCCAGCATCCAGAACCCTGCTGCCACTTGGGCAAAGCGGGTGCGGCGCATGTCCCCTGCTCCGATGGCATCTGCGGACATATCCACCGGCGCGATCTTGGCAATCACGTCGCGCAGGTCTGCCCCTCTCAGTGTGAACACGGCCCGCGCATCAGACACGTTTTCAACCAGGTGATGCTCATCCGCCAGAGCGGCACGCAAAGTTGCCACCGATTGCACCGCGTCTGCATAGGGCACCAGCACCAGCAATTCGTCCGGGGACATCCAAAGCGCGGCCTTGTCGCCATTGACTTCGGCTTTGCGCTGCGCCGGAAATCCGGTGCCTGTCAGATCACAGATGGCCTTTTGGAACCCCGCCGAGGACAGATCCCCGCGCAGAGTCAGCATCCCGACAGGGCCGGTTTCTTCGACGCTGACAAGCCCATCAAACGATACGCCGCCTAGCGGCAGAACTGCTTCAGACATTCTGCTTCTCTCCTTCCGGATCGTAGAAGACCGGGTTGACGATTTTCGCGGTCACACGGGTCACCCCATCATCTTTGACAAAGTCGATTGTTTCGCCCATGCGATCAGGCCCATTCAACACCAGCCCCATCGCGATCCCCTTGTTCAGGGTTGGCGAATAATAGGTCGATGTCACGCGGCCCTGCATATTCTTCTGACCATTGGCATTCACACCATCCGCAATCGCATAAGCCCCATCCGGCAGAACCGATCCATCGACGGTTTCCAGACCGACCAGCTTCCAGCGTGTGGGATCTGTCATATGCGACCGCTGCTGCGCGCGCTTGCCCAGATAGTCTTCTTTCTTTTTCGACAGTGCCCAATGCAGCCCCAGATCCTGTGGGATCACGGTGCCATCGGTTTCGTCGCCGATCATGATAAAGCCCTTTTCGGCCCGCATGACGTGCAGCGCTTCGGTGCCATAAGGTGTTGCGTTCCACTCCGCACCCTCTTGCATCAGGCGATCCCAGAAAGCGCGCCCCAGATGCGCCGGAACAGCAATCTCATAGGAGAGTTCGCCCGAGAACGAGATGCGATAGGCCCGCACTGGGAAACCACCCAGCTCGCCATCGCGCCATTCCATGAAGGGCAGCGCCTCTTTCGAGACATCCATACCGCCCAGTTTTTCCAGCAGCTTACGCGCATTGGGGCCAACCACAGCGACCTGAGCATATTGTTCAGTCACATTGGCAGTATAGACTTTCCAATCCCACCATTCGGTCTGCAGCCACTCTTCCATATGGCCATGGATGCGATCCGCACCGCCGGTGGTGGTGTGGCACAGCCATGTCTCTTCGTCGATCCGCGCCACAACACCGTCATCGGTGAGGAAGCCGTTTTCAGTACACATCAGACCATAGCGGCATTTGCCAACCTTCAGCGTCGACATCATATTGGTGTACATCATGTCGAGGAACTTACCCGCATCCGGGCCCTTGACGATGATTTTACCCAGTGTCGATGCATCCAACAGACCAAGGCTGTTGCGGGTTGCATTGATTTCGCGGGTGACCGCGTCATGCTTGCTTTCGCCCTGCTGTGGGAAGCAGTAAGGACGGCGCCAATGGCCCACCGGCTCCCATGCGGCACCGCGATCCAGATGCCACTGGTGCATCGGGGTTTTGCGGATCGGCTGGAAGATTTTGCCGCGCGCTTCACCGGCGATCGAGCCCAGAGAGATCGGCGTATAGGGCGGGCGGAATGTGGTGGTGCCCACCTGCGGGATATCTTCACCCAGCGCATCAGACAGGGTCGCCAGACCGTTGATGTTGCTGAGTTTCCCCTGATCCGTCGCCATGCCAAGCGTGGTGTACCGTTTGGTGTGTTCAACGCTTTCATAGCCTTCACGGGCGGCCAGCTGCACGTCTGAGACTTTGACGTCGTTCTGGAAATCCAACCAGGATTTCATCCGCAAACCGTAATGTGCATTGGCAGGCATCAGCCACACGGGGGTGATCGGCGCCTCCTCCTGCGCGCTGGCCTGCGGTGCAGCGCTGGTCGTCGGCGCGGCCCCTGTGGCTTCTGCTGCGGCCTTGCCGATACGATCCGCATCGCTCAGTGTTGCCGCCAAAGACATAAAGCCATTGGCGCTGCCTGCGACTTTCACAAAGCCATTGCCGTCTGCACCAATGGGCGCGCGGCTTTCATCCGGGCGGAAGAAGGCCTGATCTGCATCCCAAGTGAGTTTGCCACCGCAATGCGACCACAGGTGCACCACTGGCGACCAGCCACCAGACATGGCCACCGCATCACATTTGATGTCTTCGAGCACACCGCCTTCGCCCTGCTGGTTGCACATCGACACGCCTGTTACGCGCTTGCCGCCTTTGACCTTGGCGATGCCACGGTCCACTTCGACACGGATGCCCATATCACGGGCTTGCTGCGCCAGCGCTCCGCCGCCATCACGACGGGCGTCGATGATGGCTGGCACCTCAACGCCTGCTTCGACCAGCGCAATCGCGGTGCGATAGGCATCATCGTTGTTGGTGACAACCACAGTCTTCTGGCCAACGGCAACACCGTAGTTGACCGCATAGTCGCGCACCGCCGAGGCCAGCATGACACCGGGAATATCGTTGCCCGCAAAGCTGAGCGGGCGTTCGATGGCACCGGTTGTGGTGACGATCTGCGCGGCGCGGATGCGCCATAGGCGGTGACGTGGCCCACCAATACTGGGCGCGTGATCGGTCAGCCGTTCATAGCCAAGCGCATAGCCGTGATCATAGACCCCCGAGCCCATGCAGCGCAGCTTGAGCGTGACATTCTCCATCGCCTCAAGCGCGGCAACGGTGGTGTCGATCCATTCCTGCGCGGGCTGGCCGTCGATTTCGCCGCCATCCACAGGGGTCCGGCCACCCCAATGGGCCGTCTGTTCTAGCAGCATGACTTTAACGCCAGTTTCAGCAGCAGCTTTGGCCGCCTGAAGACCCGCGACGCCGCCGCCAATCACCAGAACATCAATGAACGCATAGAAATGTTCATAGGTGTCGGGATCGCGTGCTTCGGTTGCAGGCGCTTTGCCCAGACCCGCAGACTGACGGATAAAGGGTTCGTAGACGTGCTTCCAGAAGGGACGCGGATGAATGAACATCTTGTAGTAGAAGCCCGCAGTCAGGAAGCGGCCAAACAGACCGTTCACCGCGCCGATATCGAAATCGAGGTTCGGCCAAGTGTTCTGAGAGGTCGATGTCAGACCATTGAACAGCTCAGTTGTGGTTGCGCGCTGGTTGGGTTCATGGCTATTGCCGGTGCCCAGATTGACCAGAGCATTGGGTTCTTCCGCGCCGGAGGCCACAACACCGCGTGGGCGGTGGTACTTGAAGGACCGGCCAACCATCATCTGGTCATTGGCCAGCAGCGCAGAGGCCAGCGTATCCCCCGCATGGCCCTGATACGACCTGCCGTCAAAGGTGAAGTCGAGTTTTTTCGAACGGTCGATCAAACGACCCTGTTTTGCGAGACGGGTGCTCATTTTAGGAAGCCCTTTGTTAGAGGCGAGCGCTGGGGGCTGTCTGCCCCCAGACCCCCGAAGGTATTTTCAGACCAAAGAAGCATCAGGAAATGCCTCTCCAGCTCCAGCCTGGACGTTTGGCGCTGATGGCATCTTTGATATGCTGCGGTGGCTCAAGGGTTTGGGCCGGATAGGTGCCAAACACCTCGTTGGTCATGGTGCAGCGCGCGGCGATGAACCATTTGCCGGTGCCATAGGCGTGGCGCCAGAGTTCGAAATGCACCCCTTTGGGGTTTTCACGAGTGAAGAGGTAGCCTTCGAAATCTTCGTCAGACGAACCGGGGCCGTAGCGTTTCAGGTGCGCTTCGCCACCGGCCTGCAATTCGGTTTCGTCTAGCATAGCGCCGGTAAATGGGCATGGGAGGGTAAGCATGGTGTGTCCTTCCTAGTGCGCAACGCCAGCGGCGACGCTTTCGTCGATGAAGCGGCCTTCGGCAAAACGGTTGAGGCCGAATTCATCGGTCAGCGGAGAGTGGCCTTTGGCCATCAGTTCGGCAAAGCCCCAGCCAGAACCTGGGATCGCTTTGAAGCCGCCTGTGCCCCAGCCTGCGTTGATAAAGCAGCCTTCCAGAGGGGTTTTCGACAGAACCGGCGAGCGATCCCCGGTAACATCGACGATCCCACCCCATTGGCGCAGCATTTTCAGACGGCCAATCATCGGGAATGTTTCGATCAGGGCGCGCACGGTTTCTTCGACGTGGTGGAAGCTGCCGCGCTGGGTATAGCCATTGTAGGCGTCGGTGCCGCCGCCGATGACCATTTCACCTTTGTCGGACTGAGACATATAGCCGTGCACGGTATTGGCCATCACGACCACATCCATACAGGGTTTGATCGGCTCGGACACCAGTGCCTGCAGCGGGACGGATTCGATGGGCAGGCGAAACCCGGCCATATTTGCCAGATCGCCAGAGTGGCCAGCGACCACAATCCCAAGCTTATCGCAGGCGATATCCCCTTTGGTGGTGTTGACGCCTGTGACTTTGCCAGCCTGCTGCATCACGCCAGTGACTTCGCATTTCTGAATAATGTCCATGCCCATATCAGAACAGGCGCGGGCATAGCCCCAGGCCACCGCATCGTGACGGGCCGAGCCCGCGCGTTCCTGCCAGAGCGCCCCCAGCACAGGGTAGCGTGGGCCTTCGAGGTTGATGATCGGCACCAGCTCCTTGACGCGCTGCGGAGAAATATACTCCGTTTTGACGCCTTGCAGCGCGTTGGCATGAGCTGTGCGCTGATAGCCGCGCACTTCGTGCTCGGTCTGGGCCAGCATCATGACGCCGCGCGGGCTGAACATGACGTTATAGTTCAGGTCCTGGCTCATGGTTTCATAGAGCGAGCGCGCTTTTTCATAGATCGCGGCGGAAGGATCCTGCAGATAGTTCGACCGGATGATGGTGGTATTGCGGCCTGTGTTGCCGCCCCCCAGCCAGCCTTTTTCGATGATGGCAACATTGGTGATGCCAAAGTTTTTGCCAAGGTAGTATGCGGTCGCCAGACCGTGGCCCCCTGCCCCGACGATCACAACGTCGTAGCGTTTCTTGGGTTCCACCTTTTTCCAGGCGCGCTGCCAACCGGTGTGGTCGCGCAGAGCTTCGCGGGCGATGGCAAAGGCTGAATAGCGTTTCATAGGCGTCGAATCCGGAAGTTTTTCGTGTTGATCTGTTGTGGCCTGAATAGGCTCGGAGGCACGGACTGCAACCGTCACTCTAATTCTCAGTTGCGACATGGGGTGGCACTGCGCCGATTTTGCCCTTTTTTCTGCCCCCCGCAACGACTAGATCATCCGAAAGAGATCGGAGGCAATATGACGTTCTGGATGCTTGCGGGCGCGATGGCCCTGATACTGACGGTGTCGCTGGTGGCCGCGCTATTGAAAGGCCGCCGCGAAACCGGGCCGGCCGAAGCTTTTGATCTGCAAGTCTACCGCGATCAGCTGCGCGAGGTCGAACAGGACGCCAAGGCCGGGAAGATCCCTTCAGAAGAAGCAGATCGCCTGCGCACCGAAATATCGCGTCGCATTCTGGCCGCCGACAGCAAAAGCCAGCAGGATACACAGGCCGGCACTCAGCCAAAGACGCTTGGGCTGGTCATGGCTGGGGGGATTGCCCTGGTTCTGCTTGGGGGTGGTTTTGCGATCTATGCACAATTGGGCGTGCCCGGCTATCCCGATATGCCGTTGCAGGCACGGTTGGATGCGGCTGAGGCTGCGCTGCGTGATCGGCCTTCGCAGGCGGATGCGGAGCGCAATGTGCCGCCTTCTCTGATTGAAACCCCGCCTGAGGACTATCTGGCGCTGGTGGTCAAACTGCGCGAGGCGGTGGCACAGCGCCCGGATGATCTGCGCGGGCTGACCCTTCTGGCGCGCACAGAGACCGCACTAGGCAATCACGTCGATGCCTATCAGGCCTATGCCCGTATCGTGACCGTAAAAGGGGATGAGGTCGCTGCTGGGGATCTGACCAATCTGGCAGATTCGATGATTATCGCGGCGGGCGGCTATGTCTCACCTGAGGCCCAGAAAGTGCTGGATCAAACGCTTGATATGGATCCGGAAAACGGCGTGGCGCGGTTTTACGCCGGGCTGATGATGGCTCAGACGGGGCGGCCGGATCTGGGCTTCCGGATCTGGGACAATCTGTTGCGCGGCACCCCAGAAAATGCTGCCTGGCGCGCGCCCATTCTGGAACAGATTGACGAAATGGCGTTTCGCGCCGGGGTGTCGGACTATTCCCCACCCGAAGGGCTGGCGCTGCCGGGGCCCAGTGCGGATGATATCGCCAATGCTTCTGAATTGGATGCGCAAGATCGCCAGAACATGATCCGTGGCATGGTTGATCAACTTGGGGAACGGCTGGCAACTCAGGGCGGCAGTGCGCAGGAATGGGGCCGCTTGATTTCCTCGCTGACGGTTTTAGGCGAAACCGAGCGCGCGGGCGCCATCTGGAGCGAAGCGCAGGGCGTTTTTGCCGCTCAGCCCCAGGCGCTGGAGGTGATCAACGCTGCCGCAGCAGAGGCCGGTCTGATCGAATAACCTGCGAGGAAAGTCCGCAAGGGCTTGAGGAGCTACGATGATCTACGAAGACATTGCAGAATTTGCCGAAACCGTGCCCGCGTTCACCGCTCTTGCCGGGTTGGATCTGGGCACAAAAACTATCGGTGTCGCCGTGTCCGACAGCCTGCGACAGGTGGCGACACCTTTAGAGACAATCAAACGCAAGAAGTTCACTCAGGATGCCGAAAAACTGATTGCGGTTTTGGAGGCGCGGCAGATTTCCGGTATTGTTCTGGGCCTGCCCCGCAATATGGACGGCACCGAAGGGCCGCGCTGCCAGGCGACAAGGGCATTTGCCCGCAACCTGTCCGGGCACTGGCAAGGGCATGTGACCTTTTGGGATGAACGCTTGTCGACAGTGGCCGCAGAACGCGCCCTTCTTGAGGCGGATACGACACGCAAGCGTCGCGCAGAGGTTATCGATCATGTGGCCGCCGGGTATATCCTGCAGGGGGCGCTGGATCGCATGCGCCATCTGAATGCACCTTAAGCCGGAGACAACAGATGACAGATCAGGTCTGGAAACGGAACGAGATTGACAGCCCCTGCATCAAAATCTGCGTCATTCATCCGAAAGAACGCCTGTGCACCGGCTGTCTGCGCAGCATTGATGAAATCACCCAATGGTCGAAGATGTCACCGCAGCAGCGCCAAGACATCATGGCCGAACTGCCCGAACGCGCGCCCCGTCTAAAGAAACGTCGTGGTGGGCGCACTGCACGTCGGAAAGCCTAGCATCAGATCTGCACCACTGCCAGATCCCCCATGCTCAGCCCATTTGTGGCGCCGTTTCTGATCAGCGCCAATTCAACCGCGCCACTTCCGGTTTGCAATCGCACTGAGACATCCGAAGCCCCCTGCGGCACAAGACTGATGTTTGAGGCTGTGAACCCGCTGGGCAGTTCAATCTGCAACACATCCTGATCTGAGCCAGAAACCTGAAAATCTGTGATCTCAGTCACATTGCCAGATGCCCCGGCCTCAAAGCGCGCCACAAAGACGTCAGCCCCCTTGCCGCCAGTCAGAGTATCCAATCCACCGCCGCCGCGCAGACTATCGGCGCCATCGCCGCCATTCAGGTTGTCGCTGCCAAGACCGCCGTTTTGCAGATCATTCCCAGTGCCACCCACCAGCGTATCCGCCCCTTCGCCACCTTCCAGGGTGTCGTTGCCCCAGTCACCCTCCAACAGATCGCCCCCGCGACCACCAAGCAGGTGATCAGCCCCGACGCCACCAAAAAGCTCATCGCGCCCCTCGCCCCCCTCAAGGCGGTCTTTGCCCGTGCCGCCATGCAGGCTGTCGTTGCCAGTCCCCCCAAAGAGCTGATCCGTCTCTTCATGGCCGTAGAGCACATCATTGCCCGCATCGCCAAACAACCGATCATCGCCTTCGTTGCCCAGCAGCCGGTCATTGCCCTCACCACCAAAGAGATTGTCATCCCCTTTTTCGCCCAGCAGCCAGTCCATGCCTGCGTGGCCGGAAAGTGAATCATCCCCATAGCCGCCATAGATGGTGTCATTGCCATCTTCGCCAAAAACCTTGTCAGCCCCGCGCCCGCCGGTCAGCTTATCGTCACCGGCCCCGCCATTGACCGTGTCGCTTCCCTGACCGCCATCAATCAAATCATTGCCATCCAGACCTTGAAGATTGTCGTTGCGATCTGCGCCGGTCAGGGTGTCGTTCTGCGCCGTGCCCTGCGTTCCACCGCCCCCTTCGGCTATGGGATTGCCGGTGTCGCCCGTCGTGGCAGGGGAAACATCATCCTCATCATCGTCTCTAGAGGACAGCTTGGAAAAGATATCCGGCAAGTCCACAAAGCTGGTTAGAAAAGCAATTGGCAACAGCAGAAACAACAAGCTCACGTGGGGTATCCTTATGATCCACGCACAAAAAGTGCGGTCTACCTGAGATAGACCGCACCTGAATTAAGATACTCTTATCATTGCATGGATCGCTAAAAAGCGATCCAGTTTGTCAGCACTTATGTCGTCGATGAAAGTGCAACCGGCGGAGTGACCATCACCGCATGATCAGCCAGCACAAAGCCATTGGCCACACCGTTCTGGATCACCGCAACTGTATGTGTCGCCCCCCCCGGCAGGTCCAGAACCACCGCAACATCACGCCCACCGTTCACAGTGATCTGACGCAGATCAGAGGTCTCGTCCTCAGAGTCGAGTTCGATGCGCAGCACATCAGCATTGCTGCCTGTGGTATCGAAATCGGTGATCAGCAGGCTGTCACCAGTCAGATCCGCAGGGGCTTCACGATCAAGAGACACCACAAAGGTATCCGCGCCATCACCACCTGTTACGGTATCCGCTCCATCGCCGCCATTCAGCCAGTCTGCGCCTGCGCCACCGGTCAGAGCGTCATTTCCAGCGCCGCCAAGCAGGGTGTCATCGCCACGATCTCCCATCAGGGTATCATTGCCTTCATCCCCGAGCAGACGGTCTTCGCTGTCACCGCCAACCAGGCTATCGTTGCCAGCGCCGCCCATCAGAGTGTCGTTGCCGCGATCCCCAAACAGGCGGTCATTGCCGATGCCCCCCTCAAGACGGTCTGAGTCATCGCCGCCATTCAGGATATCGTTGCCAGCGCCGCCCAGCAGCGTGTCCACGCCACGTTCGCCGTTCAGAACGTCATTGTCTGCGCCACCATCCAGGCTATCCGCCCCCGAGCCGCCGCGCAGCAGATCGCGACCTTCGCCACCCATCAAGGTGTCAGCGCCGTTGTCGCCATTCAGCGTATCGCGACCAAGACCGCCGTCTAGGCTGTCAGCATCGTCACCGCCGCTCAGGACGTCGTCATTTGTGCCCCCAAGCAGCGTATCGTTGCCGTCGCCACCACGCAGAGTGTCTTCGCCAAGCCCACCTTGCAGATTGTCATTACCTGCGCCGCCATCCAGCGTGTCTTCGCCCGCGTCACCGCGCAACATATCATTGCCTGCGTCGCCATTCAGACGGTCATTGCCTGTACCACCGCGCAGGGTATGACCGTCTGAATGGCGACGAAGGCAATGATATGCTGCGCGGTGACGCAGGCGAAGACCCGCTGGATGGCGGCGCAGGCAATGACAATCTGCAAGGTGGGCTTGGCG
>JAOARQ010000041.1 GCA_025210455.1 Pelagimonas sp. | reverse complement strand
TCGGGCAAGTTGACGAAAGGGGTTTCCCCAACAACGTTCACGGCCACCGCCGCGCTGCGTTGCCGTGGAGCGACACATAGTTTTATCTTTTGAGAAAAGCTGCCCTTAACTCAAAGCACACCGAAAGGCGCGTTTGAGCCCTTTCTCCAGAATGCTGCGTGTCAACTGAATGGCAGCTTTTCGCGATGATTAACTGACTATCTTGCTGCGTCTTTCCAGCATGATCACATCTCGCCACTTGCCATCATGCGGGCCATAGGTCATTTTACCGAGCTTTATTCTGGTTCCCAAGGTCTGGAAACCGCATGCTGCATGAAGTTTCAGGCTCACCTCATTTTCAGGGAAAATCTGCGCGACCAGCGTCCAGTACCCAGCTTGCTCCGCCTTTTGAATCAAGGCTTCAAGCAACTGGCGGCCTATGCCCTGGCCTTTGCGATCCGCAGACACGTAGATTGAAACCTCACCCACCCCACGATAGACAGGCTTGGCGGAGGTCGGGCTTACCCCGGCCCAACCGGCAATGCCATTGTCGTCTTCCGCGACCAAAGCCAGTCCACGGGCGGTCAGGAAGCTGGCGCTGAAACTGCCCCAGTCATGCGGTTTGGCACGAAAGGATGCATGTCCGGTTGCCAAACCTTCCGCATCAGTTCTCGAAATGGCCGGGCCGTCAGCTGGCTCAGGCGCTCGCATGGTCAGTTGGTTCAGGCCCATAATGCCACCACGAACACCAGGGTCGCCAAGCCAGCCAAAGCTTGCACTATTGCGCCGCCGGTAAGGATGAATATCGCCCGCCCCTCGCTGTGTTCGTCTGCCAAGGCGTCCCTGCGCACCAGCCAATAATAGCTGTCATTGGGCAGGATCGCGATGAAGGAGCCAAGGCAAATTGCAAAGACAGCCGCAATTTCATTTGCCCCGCTGGCCAGCACGATCGGTGCCGCCACCGGTGCAATCGCGGCAAATGTTGCCATGGACGAGCCCTGGGCAAGCTTGAACAAAACGGTTAATCCGAACAAAGCCAACAGCACCAACATCCCGTTGCCCTGTGGGGCAAGGCGATCCAGCGGCACCAGCCCGGTCAGCACCGCGCCAAACGCGCTCGCGGTGCCAATGATCAGAAGCAATGACCCGGTTCTTCGGACCGCACTGTCGAGGCAGGCGCGTCGCGCCTCGGGCGGGGTTTGCAGCATGGCAAGGATTGCGGCTGACAACAATGCGCCCTTGGGCATCAAAAGAAAGTCCAGGAACGCGTTGCCCGTGCCTCCGACAAAGCCGCCGATGATCAGCAGGGCCGCCAACAGCAGAAACGGAAGAAAGGCAATCAGTAAATGGTGGGTGTTTATGTGCTGCCTGTTGCCGCTTTCTGAGCCGGGGCGCCCATCAACGGCACGCACCCAGACCGCCCCTGCCGCCCAGACCGGCAGCGCCAGCCCCAGCCCGCAAAGCATGAGCATCATCGGGTTGATGCCGTCCGGTCCCAATGCCCCAAGCCCCGCAGCGACGATGAGCGGGCCAGCGGGATAGAGCAGTTTGAACCCGGCATAGGCACCGAACGCGGTATCCAGCTTGTAGCGTCCTGCGGCGGGCGACAGGGCGGCATAGGCCGTGTCCGGGCAAATCATCCCGGCACCAGCGACGGGTGACGCCAGCGCAGCGGTCCGGCCTGCCGCGTCCGAGGCTACGTGTTGCCTGGAGAGCGCCGCCGCCAGAGTAAACGACGGCAGCAGGATCAAAGCGAACTCACCCAAGGCTCGCCCGAACCCCAGATTGAACTCCGAAATGACCTGATCTGCACGCAGCCCGCCGCCAAACCCGATGGCAAGCGTTAGCAGAACCATCCAGACCACGAGCGGCAGATTGGGAACAAAACGTTTCGAGGCCGAAGTGACAGTGTTTGTTGAAAGTGTTTCCGACATGGCGAAATAACCTACGTATTGAGTATGAATCATGATAAGGTGCCATTGAGCTTTCTCATAATGAGAAAATCATAGGATCGTCATGCCCTTAACTCATGTAAGGCCCCCCTTGCGTTCATTGCAGGTCTTTGAGGCCGCTGCGCGATGCGGTGGCTTTACGGCCGCAGGCGAAGAACTGGGTATCACGCAGAGCGGCGTGTCACGGCAGGTGTCCGATCTTGAAGCAACGCTTGGGGTCGCCCTCTTTCTGCGCAACGGAGCAAGGCTGAGCCTGACACCGGCGGGCAATCGTCTAGCCGGGCAGTTGGCCGAGGCATTTTCCCGCACATGGGCGGCCGTAGCGGATGCCAGACGGTCAGAGCAGGTTGTCACCCTGTCAATGTTGCCCTCGGTTGCCTCAAAGTGGTTTGCGCCACGGCTGGGCCGCTTCTTGGCCGCGCATCCCGACATTGACCTGCGCCTGACGGCCTCACGGCATCTAGTGGATTTTGCGTCTGAAGGGGTGGATGCCGCAATCCGCTATAGCCCGTCGCCATCGGGTCTTCTAACGGCGGAGATGCTGGGTATGGAAACTATCAGGCCGGTCTGCTCACCAGACTATGCCCGTGATCATAACCTGAAAACACCGAATGATCTGTATCGCGCAACGCTACTCTGTGGAGACATCCCGGAAAACTGGGCCGCCTGGTTTGAAGCTGCGCAGTGTAGTCACCCACCGCCCGCTGGTCCTCGCCTCGGCGATGACGGAGCTATCTTGCAGGCCGCTGTCGAACATCAGGGGGTTGCCCTTGGGCGATCTTTGCTCGTAGCCGATGACATTGCGGCGGGCCGCCTGATTGCACCATTCACCATCTCCCTCGATGCCAGCCATGCCTATTGGTTTGTTAGGCCCAAAAACACAAAACCGTCACCTGCGATTGATGCAATCCAGGAATGGCTTGTCAGTCAGTTCAAAAGCGGGAAGCCGGAAACCTGACATTCGCGCAGACGCAGCGAAAAGTCACTGTGTCCGCGTCTCACCTGTTCATGCGATGCGCAGCGAAAGTCGTTTAATTCCAGACCAGCCCTTGGTGCAGATCGTGGCGAAGGTGTCTGGAGAGCCCATTTCGCCGAATGCTGCGCATTGCACCAACGACCGCAAGACGCTGCCTTCCCCCTCGGGAAACCCTATTAGACAAAACCGTGTCCTCGCGCTTTGCGCTGCGGGCCGCACCACTTTTGTCGAATAGCATTGCCTCGACCCCATCCGCGTTCGCCACGTGGCAGATTAGCAGGAACAGGCGGCTTCGCCGTCTGATCTGCAAATCAGCCCTGATTTTCCAAAAAGGAAGTCAGATCAATCGAAGCATATGGAGAAAAGCAGCTGCTGTGAGAAAACCGAAAGGAAGGGTTCTGACGCAAAAGGCAAAACTATGTGTCGCCTCACAATTTTTGTCGTGCGACACATAGTTTTACTTTTTGGAAACCTCTAACTCATTGTTTTGGTTCAAACTGCGGATCAATCGACGCGCCACTTTTTCCTTTTGCGACTCATAGTCTTACCTTTTGAGAAAAGCTGCTCTTAGCTCAGAGCGCAACGAAAGGCGGGTTTGAGCCCAACCCGTGAATTCGAACTTCGCGCTCCGATTGATGCTGCAGCACGGTAAGAACCCCCGCCGTTCGTGAACAGCATAGCGAAGAATTAGGGGGCAACTCACCGCTCGCGGGAATGAACGGAATTTGGCGCGACGTGCAGCATCTGACCGTATGGGCTGATACTGTTGCAAAATAGAAATTTTTCCAAATGACACTGGAATTTTCGCCCATAAAAGAGCTTTGGGAAATTTTGGTAGGAGGTCAGCTAAATCCAGGATCTGACGCTGACGGTCCGCGACATTGCATCTGCCGCGCCAACGACCGCTCAATGCTAGCCGAGGTCTGCTACTCGGCGTTGCCACAGAAATTTCATAAGATTGTTGACGGTAGCCCAATACCGGCCCCGGATAGCGGGTTGCGAGGGCATCGCTGGTGCAAAAAAGGGACAGTGCAGCCGAAGCTGCGCTGTCTGGTTTCGCGCGAAGTTACGCGGCGCCTTTGATCTGAGCCACAGCTTCTTCAGTCGACCAAACTGCGTTTGCCATGTAGCGGAAGTTGATCAGCGCGGACAGGTATCCGTCACCCTCTGGGACTTTCGCCGCTGCTGTTGCGTCTTTTACAACAGCCACTTCAAACCCGTCTTCCAGCAATTCACGCATGTGGGATTCCACACACAGGTTCGCAGACATACCGCCCAGAACCACCTGGTCTACGCCAGCCTTGCGCAGTTGTAGACTCAGATCGTTGGTGTCGTTGCCATAGACCTTGTGAGGCGAGGTCACGATGGTTTTGCCATCTTCGATGTACTTTTTGTACTGCGGCATCCAGTCGGCCCCAGAGCCTTCGAACCCGTCCAGGTTCAGCGGTCCTTTGCGGTCGAACATACCAATTTTATGCATCAGTTTTTCGAGCGCGCCTTCGAACTTCCAGGCATGGTCTGTCGGATAGTAGTAGTGCGGTGAAACCGCAGTCACGATGTCAACTTCTTTCGCAACCTTGAAGAGCGCTTCGATGTTGTCGACAGTGTTGTGCTGCTCAACACTTGGACCGATCACACCCCATGTCACGCCCTCAGGGTGCAGGAAGTCGATTTGCGGGTCGATAATGACAACAGCGGTGCGGCTGAGGTCCAGTTTCATATTCGAAGCTGGCAGCGCCGGGTTTTCCGGGTCGGCATAGGGATCATTTGCTACTTGAGCTTCAGCGTTTCCGGCGCCAACAATGGCTGCTGCACCCGCTGCAGAGGCCAGCAATCCGCCCCGCAATGCTTCGCGGCGTGACAGGTTTTGCTTTTGCGGGTCGTCGTCATGATCAGTGCAGTTACACATCATTCTGTCCTTCCTAAAGATTTCGGTACAGCCAAGGTATGTAGAGCGATGTATCTTTGCGTATCGAATGTGTATTATTTGAAAAATAAACGTATCATTTCGTATCGACAACCCATAGCTTTGGTCTCATGAATTATGAACACATCTTCGACCACCTGAATATTGTGCCGGAACCTTTTGCGGTGTGCGAGTTGAATGGCCCCTGCAATTTGGGTCTTGGACAGGATGCAGCAACCGTCCTTCATTATGTGCTTTCTGGCGAGGGAGTGCTGGCGCTAAAGTCTTGTCCAGACATTCCTATCAAACCAGGAACTCTCATTCTGGTGCCGGCGCTGCAGGCCCATACGCTGCGCAGCTCAGGTGGGCGGAATGACCCAGTACCGGATTGCAAACCAGCAGAGCTGCAGCTTCAACATCTGCTGAAATCATCTCACGCTGACGGGGAAGAGGGCCAGCTGATCGCGCTTTGTGCACATGTCCGCGTCGGCCTGCGCGGTGCGGAGAATGTTGTGGATTTGATCCGCAGCCCCTTGGTCGAGAATATTTGCGAAAACAACCCGTTGCACGCGACCTTGCGGGCGCTGCTGCATGAAATCAGCGCCCCGACGACTGGCAGCCGCGCAATGATACAGGCGCTTTTGACGCAATGCATGATCGAGATTCTGCGACGCAGACTGACTGAAGATGACAGCGGGCTCAGATGGATGGCCGCGCTGCGGGACCCGCAGGTCTGGAATGCGCTTCGTGCGATGCTGGATGCTCCTGGCGATCCGCATACTGTGGACAGTCTGGCAGAGCGGGTCGGCATGAGCAGGTCCACCTTTGCCAATCGATTTTCGGCAGCCTACGGCAGTGGCCCAATTGATCTGTTACGGGATCTGAGATTACGCAAAGCAGCCGTATTGTTGCGTGACACAGACACGCCGGTCAAGCGCATCGCCCATTTGGTCGGGTTTTCGAGCCGCACGGCCTTCAGCCGTCTGTTTGAACAACGTATCGGGGAAAGCCCCCAGCAGTTCCGAAAAACACAGAAGGAGAAACTCCGATGAGCGCAACTGTCTCCATCATGCAAAGGCTTCACGAAAAGCAAGGTGAAAGAAAATGAAAGTTCTCGTTTTTGGCAAAACTGGTCAGGTTGCACGTGAACTTGCTGCGCTAGACCCCGAAGTGCAGTGTTTGGGACGCGAGGATGCGGAATTGTCTGACCCGGAAGCCTGTGCAGCAGCAATTCGCAAACACGCGCCCGATGCGGTGATCAATGCCGCAGCCTATACCTCGGTGGACCAAGCGGAATGGCATGAGAAAGACGTCACGCTGATCAATGGTGTTGCCCCTGGGGCGATGGCCCTTACCTGTGCAGAGCTTGATATTCCGTTTGTACATCTCTCGACAGATTACGTGTTTGACGGAGCAGGAGATCACCCCTTTGGGCCGGGGCACCCGACAGGACCACTTGGGGTCTATGGCGTGTCAAAGCGCTTGGGGGAACGAGCTGTGATGGCGGCTGGCGGCACCCACGCAGTGGTGCGCACATCATGGGTTTTTTCGGCGCATGGCAAGAATTTTCTTAAATCCATGCTCAAACTGTTTGGTGAACGATACCGCCTTGAGGTGGTTGCAGATCAGGTTGGAGGCCCGACACCGGCGCGCGCCATTGCCAGGGCCTGCCTTGAAATCGCACGGCAGCTGAAAACCAATCCAGAGAAAACAGACATCTATCATTTGTCCGGCGCGCCGGATGTCTCTTGGAAAACCTTTGCAGAGGAAATCGCCTCTGCTGCCAATGCTCAGATTGAGATTTCCGCGATCACGACGGACCAGTATCCGACACCCGCCGCACGTCCGCTGAATTCGCGGCTGGACTGCACATCCCTTGAAGCCGCCTTCGGAATCAAACGTCCTGATTGGCGAAGCGCAGTGCAGCAGATTGTTGCTGAACTGACCTGAGACGGCCCGAACCGAACACACTCGAAACGCCTGACAACCCGATATAGAAGAAAGTCATGCCCGATAAATCCTCACCCTTTTCCGCTGGTACACTGCGCGTTGCTGTGTTGCAGGTCGTGCCGGTTTTCCTTGATGCCTGGGCTACTTGGGAGAAGATCAAAGCGATGGCCCTAAAAGCGGTGAGCTACCCCCCGAAATTCGGACACTGACGTAAGCTACGATTTGTTGTCTGCTGATCTTCGACGTGAAGGAGATCAGAGATGTCGAAACGGAAGAACCATTCGCCTGAATTCAAGGCCAGAGTTGCACTCGAGGCCTTG
>JAOARQ010000008.1 GCA_025210455.1 Pelagimonas sp. | reverse complement strand
TTAGGGTCAGGATTCATAACCAATATATGACGGTTGCGGCGAGGGCGATGGCCGAGAGGAACACCTTGGGACACCGGTCATAGCGGGTCGCCACACGCCTCCAATCTTTGAGCCTTCCGAACATGATCTCAATGCGGTTTCGCCGTTTGTAGCGGCGCTTATCGTATTTGACCGGCGTCTTGCGTTGCTTTCGGCCGGGGATGCAGGCGCGTATCCCTTTGTCTTGCAACGCTTCTCTGAACCAGTCGGCGTCATAACCACGATCCCCGAGCAGCCATTTGACGTTTGGCAAGCCGCTGAGCAGCGCCCGTGCGCCGATATAGTCGCTCACCTGTCCGGCGGTGACGAACAGATCAATCGGTCGCCCCAGGCTGTCGCAGATGGCATGTAGTTTGGTGTTCATGCCGCCTTTGGTTCGGCCAATCAGGCGTCCACGCCCCCTTTTTTAGCGGCCATACTGGTCGCCGTTCGATGTGCCTTCAGGTATGTCGCGTCAATCATTACGGTCTGCTTCTCGCCGTGTTCGGCAGCCAACCCGGCCATCATCCGAGCGAAAATGCCTTTCTCGCTCCAACGCTTCCACCGACTGTAAAGCGTTTTGTGCGGACCATAGGCGGCAGGAGCATCGCGCCAACGCAAGCCATTGCGGTTGATGAAGATAATCCCGCTTAGAACCCTCCTGTCGTCGACCCTTGGCTTGCCGTGCGACTTGGGGAAAAAGGGTGCCAACTTGGTCATCTGCTCGTCGTTCAGCCAGAAAAGGTCGCTCATGTAACCGCTCCGTTTTCCAACTCGTGAATCACGCAGCGCAGCCGAAATCAATGCATCCTGAGCCTAACCTCGCATTAAGCCGGAAAGTGCCATTTCGATTAAAGAGGAAAAAAATGACACTAAAAGAGATTGAAAATAAATGGCAAGCAAAATAACCATGAAAAAGTTCTTCACGTTCATCACGTTCATCACTCTGTCACTGTTCTGGGTGACGTCGGGTTTTGCACAGGGTGTGTCTGATCAGGATGTTTCGATCCGCCCGGCTCAGCTGAAAGCCTATCTGAGCGGTAAGACAATTCGTACATACAATCGGTCTGGCATCGGAAATATGATCACATATTTTGCACCCAATGGCAAAATGTACATTTGGCCGCCGCGCCGTGATGTTTTGACCACAGGAACCTGGAAGGCCTGCTCGCAAGAGGCGACTATGGTGGATACCCAAACAAATAAGGTGAAGAAAATCAAACTTGCCGCAATTTGCCGCACGGTAAAAGGCAACGGAAAGACGACAAAGCTTGATATCAGCTGGATTGAATTCAAGGAAATGATCCGTGAAACTGAAAAAGGTGATGCCTTTTCTTTAGCAAATGAGGCGCAGCGTGCCCCATATGTCATGGGGAAACGATCAGTTGATTTCGCCTACCTGCGGCGCAAGATTAAATAACCCGATATTTGCATATATTTTGTATTCATTGTGAGGGCGCCAAAGTAAAAATTTGGCGCCTTTGTATGTTGTCCGAATGGATCCTGACGCAAGAGACAGGGCAAATGCACACTGACTGACCCTAATGTGGTAGGTTTACCAATCTGATAGCTCCCTCTGGGCAGGGGCACAGCAAAACTCCCACGCCTTATTGTCGGTTGTCATTGTCCTTTGTTATCAAGCTATGCGGCGTTTGATGCTCCGAATGGCTCTTTGCGGCGAACCGTTAGCCCAGGCTCCGCTGGTAGTTGGTCACCTTCCATCAGGCCATGCGGACAAAATGTATTTCCGCTGTGACGCCCGAAACCCGAAATTTCCCCTTAAGGTAGAATGATAGCTGTGTATTCTGGGCGAATTATACTTTTAAGCGCTTTGGGATTGAGAAATGGATTTTGCCTACCAAAGGATCTGGGATGCAGATCAGCGTGGGAACGGTGTTGCTGCCCTCAGGCCTGATGAGGTCGGGGATGCGCAAGCGGGCTATGTGATTGTCAATGAACCTGCGGATGCCGTGACCAGTGATTGGAAGGTGCTGGAAGAGGTGGTGATCCCCAATCATAAACGGCATACCTACGATCTTTGTATGCAACTGATGGACAACTATGCCTTGCAACGCGCCACGCCGGAAATTCTGCGCCCACAGGAACAAGCTGAGGAAACCCAGTTCATTCAGGCCATACTGGATACAGAGGTCATTCAGACAGCGGGCAAAATTCTCGAAGACCACACAGGCGCGGCGCTCACCCCGTCAGAACTGGGGGCTTTGATCCATGACTGCTGGTTCGCTTATGGCCAGTCAGGCGGGCAGGCGCAGGCCACAGGGTTTGAACATGTCTTTGTCGGCGAACAGGGCGCGCAGCACTCCCGAATCGGCGGCTATCACTATTGGCACAAGTACTGGCTGGACGACGGTGGCGCGGCCACGGGTGCGGATCACATCCTCTACAAAGCGCCAAGGTATGGCGGCGCTGAACGGCCCGATCAGGGTATTTTGATCCCCGAAATCGTGACCTTGCAGATGGATTGGGATGCGCCGGGCGGCGATGGCGGGCATCCGCAACCGCTGTCCAAACCCATCGGTGGCTTCTTTGTTGGATGCAGCCCCGAAGGGCTGATTGCGCTTGGGCTGATCCGCAACCTGACGCGGGCAGGTAAATGGGCCAACATCAACGGCGCAGACTATCAATTGGATCTGCACAGGCTGGATGGCAGCCGCGGCATCCGTACCTTCTTTCCACGCTTTTTGCGCGCCAATGTCACCGCCATCGACGATCCCTCTAAATCAGCGCCGCTCTCCCCCGCGCCTGCGAATCCGATTGTGACAATCCGTGGGGCAGGGGTCTTTCGAATTGTCGCCGCGATGATCAATCCCCCTAACCCGGAAGGCGGGCGCGAATTTCTGCAAATCATCAACGCGTCGGATCAACCCGCAAACCTGCGCGGCTGGAGCATCACCGCGCCAAACGGGACGCGGTTCCACCTCGCCTCGCGCGCGCTGGACCCTGGCGAAATCTTTCGCTTCACCCTGCCGGTCCCCAATGGTGTGTTGCGCAACCGATCCGGTGAAATCGGCCTCTATGATGCGGCCGGATCACTGGTACAACTGTGCGAATACGCCTCTGACGAGGGCCAGACCGAAGGCGCAGTGGTCCTTTTCTGATATCCTGCGCTGCCACCGTCGTTCATTTGGCCTGTCATAGGTCGCTTTTGCCGGGTTTTCCGCTGGGTTTGCCCGGTCTAATGGCGCTTGGCACTGGCAATTGGCGGCGCGCTGGCCTATTTGCGTCAGGCAGGAACAGGAGAGCTTCATGGTGGATTACGAGACCCCAGGCCCGGTAGAAGAAAACTTGCGTGACGCGATTTCTTCGGTCGAGGAAATCATTGACGACGCCCGCAATGGGCGGATGTTCATTCTTGTGGACCACGAAGATCGCGAAAACGAAGGCGATCTTGTGATCCCGGCGCAATGGGCGACACCGGATGCAATCAACTTCATGGCGCTATACGGGCGCGGGTTGATCTGTCTTGCCATGACTGGGGATCGTATCGAAGAACTGGGGCTCAGCCTCATGTCGACGAATAACTCTTCGCGCCATGAAACCGCCTTCACCACCTCTATCGAAGCCCGCGAAGGCGTGACCACCGGGATCTCGGCGGCAGATCGCGCCCTGACTGTGCAGGTGGCGATTGATGCAGCCAAAGGCTCGCAGGATATTGCGACACCGGGCCATGTCTTCCCACTGCGCGCGCGCGCTGGCGGTGTGCTTGTCCGCGCTGGCCACACAGAAGCAGCGGTTGATGTCTCGCGTCTGGCAGGTCTGAATGCCTCTGGCGTGATCTGTGAAATCATGAACGAAGATGGCACCATGGCGCGCCTGCCCGAACTGGTGGCCTTTGCGCAGAAACACGGGCTCAAGATCGGCACAATCTCTGACCTGATTTCCTACCGCCGTCGCCATGATAATCTGGTGCGTGTTACCGGCGAAGAAACCATCCAAAGTGAATTTGGTGGCGACTGGGTGAAACGGGTTTACACCGATGAAACCCATGGCGACGAACATATCGTTCTGACCAAAGGCGATATTTCCGGCGATGACCCGGTGCTGGTGCGGATGCACGCGCTGGATCCAATGTTGGATGTGATCGGCACCGGCCCCAATGGGCGCGCCGATGAATTCCGCATGGCCATGCAGGCGGTGTCCGATGCCGGGCGCGGCGTGGTTGTGCTGCTGCGCGACACCTCGATGAAGCTGGATACAGGCGATGACGTCAGCCCCAAAACCCTGCGCCAATATGGCCTTGGGGCGCAGATCCTGTCGTCACTGGGCCTGTCAAAACTGACGCTGCTCACCAATTCCCCCACCCCAAAGGTGGTCGGACTTGAGGCTTACGGCCTTGAAATCACCGGAACACAAAAAATCTCGGAGCTGGGCTGATGGCGGCATCTATCCAACACCACATTCTGGAACGCCCCAGCTTTGACAAGCCGGTCAAGGTGCTGATCGTCGTCGCCCCCTATTACAAGGACATCGCCGATGCGATGGTCGCAGGCGCCAAGGCCGAAATCGAAGCGGTCGGCGGCACCCATGAGGTGATCGAAGTGCCCGGCGCTTTGGAGGTACCCACGGCAATCGGCATGGCGGAACGCCTGTCAAACTATGATGGCTATGTGGCGCTGGGCTGTGTGATCCGCGGCGAAACCACCCATTACGATACGGTCTGCAATGACAGCTCGCGCGGGATCACCCTCTTGGGCCTGCAGGGGCTGTGCATTGGCAATGGCATCCTGACGGTTGAAAACTATGAACAGGCGCGGGTGCGTGCCGAAGTGGACGAGATGAATAAAGGCGGCGGCGCAGCGGCAGCGGCCTTGCATCTGATCGCGCTGGGGCGTAAATGGGGCGCTTCTCGCAAAGGCGTTGGATTCATGACGCAGCGGGATGAATTCCAGATCGCCTCTGACGCCAAAGGATCAACCACAGCATGACCGCGCTCTCCGGGAACCAGAAACGCAAGATGAAAAGTGCCAGCCGTCTTTACGCGGTGCAGGCACTGTTCCAGATGGAGCAATCCGACAGCGGGTTGGACCGTGTGCGGGCAGAGTTCCTGGAATTCCGGTTTGGCGAAACCACGCCCGATGGCGATGAAATGCTGGACGGCGACGTCAAACTGTTCTCAAAGCTGCTGGAAGATGCGGTCAGCTTTCAGGCCAAGATTGACCAGATGACAGATCGCGCCCTGGTGGCGAAATGGCCGATTGACCGGATCGATCCAACCTTGCGCGCTCTGTTCCGCGCGGCGGGGGCCGAACTGGTCTCTGCTGATACCCCGCCCAAGGTGGTGATCACCGAATTTGTCGATGTGGCGGTGGCCTTTTTCCCCGATGGGAAAGAGGGGCGCTTTGTAAACGCGGTGCTGGATCACATGGCCCGCGAAGCCCGCCCCGAAGCTTTCTGAAAATTGGCCGCTGATCCAGCGGCCTTTTTTATGCCTGTTCCAGTGCTTTTACCTTTGGCTTTTGCGGGCCCATGGTTATGGCCTTTTCGCGCAGCATGTCCTGAAACGCAGCGAACAGCGCCTGCATATGGCGCGGTTTGTAGGGGAACTGATCGACCGGATCCATATCATGCACGATCAGGGTGTTATCCGCCTCAAACACCACCAGATTGCCCATTGCATCCTCGGCGCAGTCAATGCCGAAATAATCCAGCCCGATGCCTTCAGCGACGGCCGCCAGCGCCTCTTTATGGCGCGCGGCAAAGCGGATGGAAAAGCGATCCATGAAATCAGCTTCTTCTGCGCGGCGCTCTGGATGGGCATCCATCTGCGCATTCATATACCAAAGATCCCACTGCGGGCCGATGGCCATATGAACGGGGTAGGGCTGCCCATCCACAAAGACGATGCGATATTTGCGGAACATCCCATCCTTGGGTGATGAATAATCCATAAATTCAGACAGAAAAAACGCGCTTTCGGGCTGTGTGGCCAGATACTGTTCCAACGCCTGAGTATCACCAATCTTTGCCAATCCGCGCCCCGCATGGGATCCCACCGGACGGATAATCACCGGAAACCCGCCAATCCCGGCAACAGCCTGATGTGTCACGTCCTCACGCTTCAGGCGCAGCGTTTTCGCAAACCGCAAACCGGGGGCGCTGGGAAACCGCCCCGGCAGGGCATCGCGGTCAAGATTGACAAACTCACCGGGCAAATTCAGCACCTTTGCCCCCGTCGCCTGACTGCCGCGATGCACCAAGGCCTGAAACCCCTGCGCATCGGCGCAATCGGTCGGCGCGGCGCAAAAGGCGATGTCATGCGGCGGCAAATCATCCGCAGCCACATCAGACGGATAGCAGGCAATCACCGCAAATTCAGAGCCTTCCACCAGAAAATCCACCGGCGTATTGCTGCCCATCAGGCGTTCCTGCATGTAAACCAGCAGCGTCTTACGCGATGCGTCAGAGTGGTTGGTGCGATACAATCGCTGAGTTTCCAGCGCCTTGGCCTGCCACGCCAGCCCGCCCTCAGCATCGCCCAAGATCTGCTCAATAACGGAAAGATCCAGCAAGGCGCTTTCCACATTGATCCCCTGCATACATTGCAACAAAAGCTGAGTGCGCAGCGGTTGCAGGTCATGCCCCTGAAAGGCCAGCCGCGTCAGCTGCGCCAGCCCATATCTGTCTTGTGGTTCCATTCTGGTCCCTATCTGTGATTTCAGACAGGCTGGCGGAAATTGGTTAAAACAAGGTGCAGGTCAAAATCGTATAAAAATCAACACTCTAAATCGCTACCGGCGAAAGAACAGGCTGCCCCATCCAATCCAGAACCATGTGCAGCCACGTGACATAGCGGGTCAGCAGCCCCCCCGAGACCTGCCATAGCCCCCAACTAACGCCAATCGCCCCCGCCACAGGGGCAAGATAAAAGAACATCAGACAGGCCGACAAAACCCCGGCTGACGTAAGGGGCACAACATGGCTGCCCGCAGGCGTCAGCCCATCTACCAGCCCACGCCAGTAATGTGAGGGCATCCAGGTGATCATGCTCCACAGCGCCAGCAGCAGATGCAGTAGCGTGGGCAACAGGGTTGAGGCAATCATGACAATCACCCAGATATGCTGATCCGGATGATCCAGAATGCCACGCACATCAATCACCTGCCAACCGCGCCACAGGTTGATCTGGGCAAACAGCACAACAAACGTCGTGGCCAGCGCGGCGAACAGAACAAAGGCAGCCAAGACATCCAGAAAGCCAAAGACAAAGGGCCAGAGCTTTTTCTTATCTTTGCCCTTCACCAGCAGAAACATAGTGAACCCATAGCTGAGCCAGTCAAAGATGCCGTTGATGATGGGAAGGATGATCAAGGTTAGCAGAAAGACAAGGTTGTTGTAGGTGATAGCGGATTGAGCAGCATAGCCCCCCCCAAATGCAAGAACTCCAAGAAAATAGCACAATAGGCTTGCGATGCCTCTGCCCGCGCATGCAACTTTCAAAGCCCTACTAAACGCAAATAGTGCGCCTGCGAATGCGAATGCGCCTGTGAATGCGAATGCGCCTGCGAATGCGACTGCGCGTGCGAATGCGACTGCGCCTGCGCGTGCGCCTGCGACTGCGAATGCGCCTGCGACTGCGATCAGAAATAGCCACTGCGAAAGACAATCGCGCTGGCAATGACGCCAAATGCCCCATACCGCCAGACCCAATGGATATTATCTGGAAGAAAGGCCACGCCATCCAGGCCCGTTGAATGGCCCGTAAACACCCATTGGGTGAAAATCGTGAGAATGGGGTAGATAATGGCCAATGTGACAGCGGTCAATAAAACCGGCCAGGACCACGGGTTTTGCCGCAGCCGTGCCAGATCGGCACTGTCTTTGGCCCTTGGCGTGAGGTGCCACTCAAACTTGGCGACCCACCCTTTTGTGGGTTTCGGGTGGGTTTCTTCGGTTTCCTTGGGCAGAAACAGTGTGCTTAGGCCCGTCAGCACCTGATTGCGCAGCCTATGATATGGCCAGTGCATCAGCACCGGTTTGCTGCGCAGCCAGTCGCTATCCTTTTCGGCCCGGGCCATCCACCAAAAAAGTGTGGCCAGCCCGGCCCAGATCAAAAACACCAATCCCGGCACATGGCCGAGGGCAGCTAAAATCCAGTTAAAAATATCTGAAATTACCATGACCCGACGCTATTGCGCAGCAGCAAAAGGTTCAAGCGCTCAGGCCAATGGGTAAACAAAAAGGCCGCTCGGTTAAGAACGGCCTTTTGCAGTATCTATGCGCATGGGATGTGCATGGGTTGTGCATGCAATGTGCCCCATGGTTTTGCGGCGTTAACTTTCGGCCAGCTTCTGGCTGACGATCTGATTCACCGCCTTCGGATTGGCCTTGCCGCCGGTGGCTTTCATCACCTGACCCACAAACCAGCCCGCCAGTTTCGGGTTCTGTTTCGCCTTTTCCACCTGTGCCGGGTTGGCGGCGATGATGTCGTCCACGGCAGCTTCGATTGCGCCGGTGTCGGTCACCTGTTTCATGCCACGTTCTTCGACGATGGCTTCGGGATCGCCGCCTTCGGTATAGACGATTTCAAACAGGTCCTTGGCGATCTTGCCGCTGATCGCATCCGACTTGATCAGCTTGATCACACCGGCCAGCTGAGCCGGGGTTACGGGGCTGTCTTCGATGCCTTTGTCGTCTTTTTTCAGACGGCCGAACAATTCGTTGATCACCCAGTTGGCCGCCAGTTTGCCGTCACCGGCATCGCCTGCCACCGCTTCGAAATAATCGGCGTTGACCACATCGGCAGTCAGCACGTTTGCGTCATATTCCGACAGGCTGAAGTCACTGATAAAGCGCGCTTTTTTCTCATCCGGCAGTTCCGGCAGAGAGGCGGCGATATCATCCACCCAGGCCTGTTCGATCTCTAGAGGCAGCAGATCGGGGCAGGGGAAGTAGCGGTAATCATGCGCCTCTTCCTTAGAGCGCATCGAACGGGTTTCGTTCTTGTCTGGGTCATACAGGCGGGTTTCCTGATCGACCTCACCGCCTGCTTCGACGATTTTGATCTGACGCTCGGCTTCGACCATGATCGCGGCTTGAATGAACCGCATCGAGTTCATGTTCTTGATCTCGCAGCGCGTGCCCAGATGACCAAAATCACCGGTCTCGCGGAACTTTTCATAGGCGCCGGGTTTGCAGATCGACACGTTCACATCGGCACGCAGGTTGCCGTTTTGCATATTGCCGTCACAGGTGCCGAGATACCGCAGGATCTGACGCAGTTTGCCAACATAGGCGGCGGCTTCTTCCGGGCCGCGAATATCCGGTCGGCTGACGATCTCCATCAGCGCCACACCGGTGCGGTTCAGGTCAACAAAGGACATATGCGGATCCATGTCATGGATCGATTTGCCCGCGTCCTGTTCCACGTGGATACGTTCGATACGCACATGGCGCGCAATGCCCGGATCCATATCGACAAGGATCTCACCTTCGCCCACAAGTGGATGATATAGCTGAGAAATCTGATAGCCCTGTGGCAGATCCGGATAGAAGTAATTCTTCCGGTCAAAGGCCGACATCAGGTTGATTTCCGCCTTCAGGCCCAGCCCGGTACGCACGGCCTGTTCGATGCAGTATTCATTGATCACCGGCAGCATGCCCGGCATGGCCGCATCAACGAAAGACACGTTGGAATTGGGCTCGGCCCCGAATTTGGTGGACGCGCCAGAGAACAGTTTCGCCTGCGAGGCCACCTGCGCGTGCACCTCCATACCGATGACCAGTTCCCAGTCGTGTTTTGCGCCCGCGATGACCTTGGGCTTGGGGGCTTCGTAGCTCAGATCCAGCATGTCCGCTCCTTGGTGGATGCAATGGGGGTGGATACAATGGCGATGGTCTAAATCACACGTGGCCAAGGGGCAAGGGGCTGCATTGGAGGCTTTCGCAGGTAAGATCGGTTTTTCACGAATTAGAGGCAAGTTGTTAACCGACTCAGTGAACACTGTGTTTCACGCTCGGAAATGAACCGGGGTGTTCTGCCGCCCCGACCTCAACCTTGAAAGGAAAGCCGATGACAGGCATTCTGTCACGCATGAAGAATTTGTGTGTTGCTGCCCTATTCACACTGATCGCCGCGCCCCTTTGGGCCAATTCTGCGGTTGTGCCGCAGCCTGCGGTGACAGTGGTGGATCAATCTGATGTCTCTGACCTGGCCGTCGCCGTTTCACTGCGCCCGGTCAAACGCAGCCTGACAATCCCTCCCGCCCGTTGGGATAACAAACGTGGATCGCGCAGCTGGTCGATGGCGATCTTGACGTCGTTGCGCGGGCCTGCGCGCAATCTGACGGATATCGTCCCGCGCGATATCGCAAACTATTGCCCGGCTTACCCCACTGCGACACAGGATCAGCGGGCTGCTTTTTGGGTGGGGCTGGTGTCTTCGCTGGCCTGGCATGAAAGCACCCATCGCCCGACAGCCGTTGGCGGCGGCGGCCGCTGGTATGGTCTGGTGCAGATTTATCCCGATACCGCAAGGCGTTATGGTTGCAGTGCACGCACAGGCGCAGCGCTAAAAGATCCAGAGGATAACCTAAGCTGCGCCATGCGGATCATGGCGGTGACTGTGGGTCGCGATCAGGTGATCAGCCAGGGCATGCGTGGCGTTGCCGCGGATTGGGGGCCGTTCCATTCACGTCGCAAGCGCGAGGACATGATGCAATGGACCAAATCCCAGCCCTATTGTCAGGGGCTTAGCCAGTCTTTGCGGCCAGTTGCCCGCCCCGAAAGCTGGTTTACCGACCAAAGCTCTGAGACCGAGGCGCTTTTGATCACGGCTGCGGCGCGGTAAACGTAAAATCACACGCGCAGCCAGCTTGGGCGGCGCGTGGCATCTACCAATGATACCGTAGGGGCGCTGGGGCCACCCAGGGCCAGCGTGGCCCGCCTGAGCAGCGCGATCCCAAGTTCAGATTTTGCCGGCAGAGCAGAGGGGGAAATCGGCTCACCTATTGTGACGCGAAACGGCTGGCGCCCCTTATTCAGGGTTTCATGAAACAGTGTGATATCGCGTAGCGTCGGATGCATGAGGTCAAACAGATAAAACAGCCATGAGTTCCGCGCCTGCAGGTTCACCGGGATGACAGGTAGCTGAAACTTGCGTGCGATCATCGCAGCCGAGGCCATCCAGGGGCGTTCATGCAACCGCAGCCCGCGCCGTTTCGCCAATCGCCCAGAGGGAAAGATCACCCCTAAACGCCCCTCGGACACCGCCTGCCGGGTATAGGCCATGGTTTCACGGGTCTTGCCATGGCTGCGCTTTTCTTTGCGCCATTCAACCGGCGCGATCATGGCTTCAAACTGTGGCAGCACGCGCAGAATGTCATGGTTGGCAAAATAATAGCTATCTGGACGGATGCCGCCTATCGCATGGTGCAAAATGATTCCGTCGGCAATGCCTGTCGGATGATTGGCCACAATCAACGCCGCGCCCTGTCGGGGAAGATTGTGCAGGCCGGTGATTTCAACATCGCGCGCCAGCAAATCCCCCATGGTCTGCATGATCTGCGCGGGCGGCAGATGCTCAAGACCCTCACCAACCGAGAGCGTTTTCTCATAGCTCAGCAATTTATCCAGAGCAGGTTTGGCCAGCCGCCCCATGGGGCTGTCATCGAACAACCAAGGGGCACGTTCCTGAATCAAAGGGTCGATACGCTGTTTCATACCGATTGAAAATCACAGCAGCGTATCAACCGTGTGACAGTTGCAAATACCGGCCTGCGTCACATCAGGCTGAAATGGTGCCGCTGTGTCGCGATACCACGATCTTCGAACGCTTTTTGCAAGGCTTCCCACGGGGGCAATGAATCGTGCGGCAGGCTTAGCCGTTTGCCGCCGCGCAACACCAGCCTGACCCGTACAGAGAGATCCAACCGCGTTTCAAACCGCACCTGTTTTATCTGTTTCAGTGCAACGGTTCCGCTGGCGCGGCCTGACGTCCAATCAATGCTGTTATCATCCAAGTGCAGGCTGGCCTGACGGTTGTAGGCAAAATCAAACGCCGCCGGGACAGTCGTGGCCAGCAGAATGAAAGCGATCACATTTGACAGGTCCAGCAGCAGCCATAGCAGCATGATCCCCACCCAGATCACAATCAGGATCGCAGCGGTTTTCCCCGTGCGGGCCGATGCCCTGTGTTCCAGCGTTGTCATCGTCCGCCCGACACATCGAGAATGCTGCGCGTGCAGTAAGACGCGCGTTCAGACAAAAGCCACAAGATTGCCTCGGCGCATTCATCTGCCGTGCCCGGACGGCCCAGCGGCGGCGTTGCCCCCAACCGATCCAACCGATCAGGCTGCCCGCCTTTGCCGTGGATCCCTGTTTCGATCAGGCCGGGGCGGATGGCGTTGCCGCGGATGCCTTCTGGTGCCAGTTCATCGGCCAATCCAAGGGTGAACGTATCCAGCGCGCCTTTCGAGGCGGCGTAATCAATATATTCATTGGCGCTGCCCAATCGTGCTGCCGCCGAAGAGACATTGACGATGGATCCACCATTGCCCCAGCCGCGCATCAGCAAGACAGTTTGGCGGGCCACCTCTATGGCACCCAGAACATTTGTGCCCATGACCTGCGCAACGCGCTCTGGGGTCAGATCGGCGATCCCGGCTTTCGGGGCGACGATGCCAGCATTGTTCACCAGACCAATAGGACCGGGTTTCAGATCAGAGATCTTCGCGAACATCTTTTCGATCTGTTTGGGTTTTGTCAGATCTGCGGCCATGACATAGGCCTGTCCGCCCATGCTTTCGACCACGCTGGCGGTCTCATTTGCGCCGTCCAGATCTTTGCCATAGTGCACGATCACACGCGACCAGCCCGAAAATACCGCCATGCGCGCAGTGGCTGCGCCGATTCCGGCGCTGGCCCCTGTGATGATCAGCAGCCCGCTCATGACAGGATCCGCCCAACCATTTCCGACGTGTCGCGGGATAGATTTGGTTTGGCCATGATGCGTTCCAACTGGGTTTTGATCAGTGCCTGCCGGTCGCTGTCATAGCGTTTCCATGTCTGGAAGGCGCTGCACATGCGGGCGGTGGTCTGAGGGTTTAGATCATCCAGGGCAATGAGCTGATCTGCCAGCAGGCGATAGCCCGCGCCATCCGCCCGGTGGAACCCCGCGTGATGCATCGCCAGAGCCCCCAGCGCCGCGCGGAAGCGGTTGGGGTTTTTGATGTCGAAATCCGGATGTTCAATCAGTGCGGCCGCACGCTCTGCCGCCCTGTCGGGCGTTATCGCTGCGATCTGCATCCCGAACCATTTGTCGATCACCAGCCGGTCGTGTCGCCACTGATCATAAAAGGCTTTGAGCGCGCCTTCGTCTTTGCCAGCACGGATCAGCCCACCAAGAGCAGAAAGCTGTAGGGTCATGTTGTCGGTGCTGTCAAACTGCGCCTGCGCCGCCTTGCCCCCGTCCAGCCGGGTTGTCAAAGACAGCACGGCCCCGCCGAGCGCGCGCTTGCCCGATTGATCTGCATTGGGTTGGAAGGCCTCTGTGACGCGGGATTGTTCCGCCAGAAGCGGCAATAGATCCACCCAAGCCTCGGCCCGTGCCTGAGACAGGGTCTCAAAGGCATTGTGGATCGCATCGGGATCCGGCGTGTGCCCCTGTTCTGCCAAAACCTGAGCCATTTCAGATTGTCCTGGCAGGCCCAGCATCAGCGCACGATAGGCGGGATCGAGGCTGCGATCGCGCAGCACCTGTTCCAACCCCGACAGCCAGCCCATATCTGGCCCGGCGCCATCAGTGATCATAGCAACAAGGCAATCCCGCGCCAGATCGCGGTTGGCCTCCCAGCGGGTGAAGGGATCTGTGTCATGGGCCAGCAGGAATGCGCGTTCAGACGGGCTGCGGTTTTGGCTCAAAACGATGGGCGCAGAAAAACCCCGCAGCAGCGATGGAACAGGCCGGTCTGCCAGCCCCTCAAATGAGAAGCTTTGCAAAGGCTGCGTGATTTCCAACACCTGTGTGGGCTGAACCTCTTTGCCATCGGGGCCAAGCAGACCCATGGCAATCGGGATCACCTGCGCGGCCTTATCCTCTTGCCCGGGCGTTCGCGGCGTGTGCTGTTCAAATGTCAGCGTATAGGTGCCATCTGCCCAATCTTCAGTCACATCAACGCGCGGTGTGCCGGCCTGCGAATACCAGAGTTTGAACTGTTGCAGATCACGACCGGTGGCGTCTTCAAAGGTTTTCAGCCAGTCCTCAATCGTGGCGGCGTCGCCATCGTGGCGTTCAAAATAAAGGTCCAGGGCCTTGGCATAGGCGTCATCCCCGACCAGTGTCTTGAGCATTCCGATGACTTCGGCGCCTTTCTCATAGACTGTGGCGGTGTAGAAGTTGTTGATTTCCTGAAAGCTTTCAGGCCGAACTGGATGCGACAGAGGCCCTTGGTCTTCGGGGAATTGGCGACCGCGCAGGGCGATCACATTTTCGATCCTCGCCACAGCGGCGCTGCGCATATCTGCGGTGAATTGCTGATCGCGGAATACGGTCAGCCCTTCCTTCAGGCATAGCTGAAACCAGTCACGGCAGGTGATGCGATTGCCGGTCCAGTTGTGAAAATATTCGTGGGCGATAATGGCTTCGATTCGCTCGAAATTGGCATCGGTTGCGGTTTCAGGCGAGGCAAGAACCGCAGAAGAGTTGAAGATATTCAGCCCTTTGTTTTCCATCGCGCCCATGTTGAAATCATCAACAGCAACGATGTTGAAAATATCCAGATCGTATTCGCGGCTATAGACTTTTTCATCCCATGTCATCGAGGCCTTCAGCGCCTCCAACCCAAAGGCGCATTTATGTTCGTCGCCGGGGCGGACCCAGATGTTCAGTTCCACATCTTTGCCGGACCGGGTTTCAAACCGATCAGGGTGGTTGATCAGCTCACCTGCGACCAGCGCAAACAGATAGGCGGGTTTGGGCCAGGGATCGTGCCATTCTGCCCAGCCGTCACCTTTGCCCTTGGGGTTTCCGTTCGAAAGCAGCACGGGCAGATCGCTTTCGATGCGTACCGTAAAGGTCGACATGACATCCGGGCGATCCGGGTAGTAGGTGATCTTGCGAAACCCTTCCGCTTCGCATTGGGTGCAATACATACCATTGGACATATACAGACCCTCAAGCGCGGTATTGCTTTCGGGGGCGATTTCAACCTCGGCTTCCCAGAGGAAGGGGCCGGTGGGGACAGCGCATTTCAGGCCGCCTTCGACCTTTTCAACGGCGACCTCATGTCCATCAATGGAGGCACGCAACAGGGTCAGCTCTTCACCGTGCAAAAAGAAATCCTGCGTCGGGGCTATCGGATTGGGGGCAAAGTGAATCCGCGATACGACGCGCGTTGCGCGGGGGGAAAGATGAAACGTCAGATGCACATCTTCGACCTGCCAGCCGAAGGGGGTATAGTCTTTCAGATAGATCGTTTTGGGGCTGGCATCTGACATAAGGACCTCTGTGTGCGTCTAAACCGGGGTGTCCCAAGTGTTAGGCGCACAGGCAGAGGTCCGCAATGGGCGTCAGGCCCGATCAGGTGTTATTGGAAGAGCGACAGCAGCTGCTGCGGGCCCTGGTTGGCAATCGAAAGCGCCTGCGTGCCCAGCTGTTGCTGTACCTGAAGCGCCTGCAACCTTGCCGAAGCCTCTTCCATATCGGCGTCGACCAGCGTGCCGATCCCTGATTTCATTGCATCTGTCAGCTTTGAAATAAAGTTGGCCTGATTTTCCAGACGTCCCCGTGCCGACCCCAGATCGGCGGCGGCGCTGATGGCGGTTTGCAGCAGGCTTTCGATACTTTCCAGCGCAGCATCGGTGCCTGCATTTGTTGTGACGTCAATCTTGGCCAGCAGCTCAAGCGATCCACCAACAGTGCCATCATTTTCAGAGCTGTTCGTTGCCGCCTGCTGCACATTAGCCGCCAGCATCGTCAGCGCGCCGCCTGAGTTATTGGTCATATCGACCTGACCGGCTGTTGTGGCATTGGCGTTGAACTGCACATCCAGATTGTCCAGCTCAGCCTGATGGTTCAGGCGGGCCACCAGATGGTTGGTCACATCCTGAAGCGAATCGCCCCCGCGCGCCACATAAGCCACCGCGCTGGTCAGACCACCACCCAGGGCCCCTGAGGCGATCTGATAGGTCATGCCGGCCTCTGGCTGACCCGTGGTCGCATTGCCTTGAATTGTAAAGACTGCGCCGGTGTCCCCGTCCGCGACAGCCGCGCCTGATCCGACATTCACCGATACAGTGCCCGCCGTCAGTGCGCCATTGCCCAGATCCTGACGCATCACCGTAATGTCTGCCGCTGCAACCTGCTGCATAGTGCGATCCAGCGAAGCAAGAATATTCACATTCTGCGCGCCAGCAGTGGTCGAGGTGTTATTGACCAGATTCAGACCATTGAATTGCGCGGCACCAACCACCGCATCAATCTGATCGCGCAGCGCGTTGATGTCATTCTGGATCTTGTCGCGATCAACGTTTTCTTCCTGCGCCGCAACGATCCGACCTTTGATTTCGGTCATCAGCTCGGTCACGGTTTCCGCCGCCTGAGCCGCAACCGCCACGGTCGATTGCCCCAGGTTCAGCGAATTCGAAATCTGTTGGAAGGCTTTGACATCCGCGCTCATGACCTTGGAGATCGCCCACACAGCGGCATTATCAGCCGCATTGGCCACGGTCTTCCCCGAAGAAATCATATCTTGTGTACGCGACAGATTGCTGTTTGTGCTGCGTAAAGTCTGAAGCGCCACCATGGCGCTGGTGTTGGTCAGAATGCTGGTCATAGGTTCGCCCTGAATGTCATCACGTGGCGTCGGCAACCTGTGTCCTAAGTACGGTTCATCTGTTCCCGACTAAATCTGCGACCTATAAAATGGTAAACTGATTAATGGCTGGTAACCGTGACCCGAGCGATTTCGATAGAATTTGAACTATCAGATAAGCCATTGATAAAAGTGAAAAGAGAGGGCAGGGCCCTCTCTGATCTTTTATTCAGCAGCGCGTAGATCGCTGTCATGCGCCACGCTGGGGGGCTCGGGCGCATCGTCCCAGATCAGCTCACCCAGAGAGGTGCGTTTGGCATTGCGTTGCAGCGCCCAGTCACGGGCAACACGGCTGGTCTTGTCTGACCCCAGCTTGGCCAGCAGTCGCGCCAGCCATAGCGCATAAGTCGTGACCCAGACGCGCAGCGCCAGCATTGCAGGGGTAAAGACCAGCGTCAGAACCGTAGCGATCCCCAGTCCGAAAACCACCGCTGTCGCAAGGCTTTTCCACCACAAAGCGGTTGGGCTGTCGATGGAATACCCGCCGCCGAAGAAATCAAGGCTCAGCCCAAACATCATTGGAGCAAGCCCGGCCATCGTAGTGATGGTGGTCAGCAAAACCGGGCGAATGCGGGCTTCGGCGGTGCGGGTGATCGCCTCAACCTTGGGCATATAGCGGCTGAATTCCTGATAGGTATCAATCAGAACGATGTTGTTGTTCACCACGATCCCAGCCAGCGCCACAATGCCCACCCCGGTCATGATCACCGAAAAGGCCTGCCCCATGACCAGCATGCCGATCAGCACGCCCGCCGTTGACATCACCACCGCCAGCAGCACCAGCACCGAATTATAGAAGCTGTTGAACTGCGCCAGAAGGATGATGAACATCAATGCCAAAGCACCGGCAAAGGCCGACATGAGGAAAGTCTGGCTTTCGGCCTGATCTTCCTGATCCCCGGTCCATTCCCATTCAATACCCGCAGGCAGCGGGTTGGTTTCCAGCCATTTTGTCAGCGTGGTAATGCGTTCGTTCGGGTTTGACACCTCGGCACGCAGCGCACCGTTTTTGGCCAGATCCATCACGCTTTGCGTGGTCTGATCCCCGGTAAACAAGGTCAGCAGATAGGATTTCCCCCCGAGGTTCAGATCACTTGGTCCTTCTTCGATCTGTTTACCATAGGCCACGATTGTTTCGTTCTTACCCTCTCCGGTTTTGAACAGGGTAAAGCCCGCCTCAACGTCGGCTTTTACATCGAAGTAGCGTTTCTGGTCGATGCGGTTGATTTCCGCCAGTTTGGCAACAGGTTCGCGACTGATGAAATTCGCCAAAGGCACCAGCCCCTGCGCCGTGCGCACCTTGAGCGTATCAAGCGTCGACAGCACGCGGAACTCTTCGGGCAGGCGCACGCGAATTTCGATTTCCTCATCCGAACTGTCCACCCGCATGGTATCGAGCAAAATACCCCGTGTGACCAGTTGCACCATTGCCCCGACAGATGCGACATCAGCCCCGTAGCGCCCTGCTTTTTCGACATCCACATCAATCTGCCAGTCGATACCCGGCAGGGGAAGCGTGTCTTCGATCAGGGTCAGCCCCGGCGTTTCTTCGTATTTCGCACGGGCCTGTTCCGTTGCAGCAATCAGACTGTCCCAATCGTCGCCTTTCAGGCGCAGATGCACAGGTTTGGCGCTAGCCGGGCCTTGCGATTGCGCAAGGATCTCGATCTGGATGCCGGGGATCTGTTCCAGCTTGCGGGTCAGTTCAGCGATGATCACATCCCCATCCAGATCTTCCAGCTCTACCCCATCATTGTTGCGGGCATAGGCTGCGCGATCGTCCCATGGGATCGTTTCAAGCTGGACCTGACCAATGGTGTCTTTGGGTGCAACAGCCCCGCCTGTGTTGTTGTTCAGTCCACCCTGACCAGCAAAAGCAAAGGCATTGTCGATGCCGGGATGTTCCAGAACAATTGTCTCGGCGCGTCGCACCAGAGCGTCTTTTTCCGCCAGCGAAAGATTGCCGCGCGCCTGCACATAGACGATCGCCTGTTCCGGTTCACTGTCGACAAAGAATTCAACACCATTGTTGTTCTGCCCGTAATAGCCAAAGACGCTGACAACAAAAAACACCACCCCACCAATCGCCACCAGCGGCATGAAAGGATTGCCTGCGATCAAGTGGGTGAAATGGCCAAAGAACGTCCGGCGATAGGCCGCTTCGATCTTTTTGGGTGCGCGGCGGAAAGCTGCGGCATCCATAAACACCGCAGACAGGATACTGAACACGACAAACATGACTGCACCGGGCAGGGGTGAAGTTCCGCTGTCAGACAGATAGGCCGGGTTCAGCACCATCATTGCGCCCACAAACATCCCCAGAATACCGACAGGCACCAGCGCCAGTCGCACAATAAGAGGGGTGGCATGACGCAGGGCTTCGCCCCAACGGCCAACCTGACGGGAAAAACGCCCGGTCACACCGCCCATAACGGGCAGGTAGATCAGCGCCACCACCAGCGAAGCGGACAGAACAAAGATCAGCGTGACAGGCAGCATGCCCATGAACTGCCCCGGAATGCCGGGCCAGAACAGCATCGGCAAAAAGGCACAAAGCGTGGTCGCTGTCGAAGAAACCACCGGCCAGAACATGCGATGTGCGGCTTCCACATAGGCATGCATGGGGCCAGAGCCCTCAGAGATGCGTTTATCGGCGTATTCCACCACCACGATGGCCCCGTCCACCAGCATCCCAACGGCAAGGATCAGACCAAACATCACGATGTTGGAGATGGTCACGCCCATCAGCGCCAGCAGCAGGAAACACAGCAGGAAAGATGTCGGGATTGCAAAGCCCACCAGCAGGGCAGGGCGCAGACCAAGGCTGGCCAGCACCACAATCATCACCAGCGCCACCGCCGTCAGAACAGAACCTTCCAGCTGGCTGACCATGCTGCCCACCTGACGGCTCTGGTCGTTTGAGGTGCCCACCTCAAGCGCAGCCTGCAATTCCTGCGGCCAGGCTTTGCGAGCCTCTTCCACCACGGCCTGCACTTCGGCAACGGTGTCGATGATGTTAAAGCCTTTGCGCTTGACCACCTGCAGTGCCACAGTGTTTTCGCCATTGAAGCGCGCGGTGCCTTCGCGGTCTTCAAAGGTCAGCTGAATCTGCGCCAGATCGCCCAATGTGACCACACGGTCACCATTGATTTTGACGGGCAGGTTGTAAACATCCTGCGGTTCGTCAAAGCTGGAGGGGATTTTGACCGCAAAGCTGCCCTGATCGGTTTCCACTTCACCTGCGGCAATCAACTGGTTGTTGTTCTGTACAACATTGATCAGTTCCAGCGCGGTGACATTGTAGCTTTCCATGCGCAGAGGGTCGATCAACACCTCTAGCATTTCGTCGCGATTGCCTGCGATCCCCGCTTCGAGAACGGCATCAAGGCTCTCGACCTTGTCCTGCAGATCCTTGGCGATCTTGGTCAGAGTGCGCTCAGGCACCGGGCCGGTCAGGTTGACGATCAGGATCGGGAACTCAGAAAAGTTGATCTCATAGATCGAGTATTGATCCGCGCCTTCGGGAAAGTTTGCCTGCGCATTGCTCATGCCGTCGCGCACATCCGCCATGATCGCGGTTTTGTCCCAGCCGAATTCAAACTCAAGCGCCAGACCAGCATAGCCTTCGGCGGCGGTGCCGGTCATTTTCTTCAGACCGTCCAGATCTGCCAGCTCGGTTTCCATGGGTTTGACCAGCAGCTTTTCCGAATCCGCAGCCGAAATCCCTGAAAACTGGACCGAAACGAAAAGAGCCGGAATTTCGATATCCGGCTCCCCTTCTTTGGGCAGTGAAGAATAGGAATAGCCCCCTGCCAGCAATGACAGGGCGATAAAGGCCAGAACCATTCGGGCGCGTTCAGCAGCCCAGTCGATGATGCGGGTCATTGGTCGACCTCCTCAAAGCTGGCAGTCACGGGGACGCCATCTGTCACATATTCCTGCCCCAACAAAATGACATCGACAGTCTCTGGCAGCCCCGTCAGCCAAACACCTTCGCGAGTGTCGCGCAGCAGCTTGACCGGCATGAACAGTGCCTGACTGTTGCCATCGACGGTGCGAACGCCCAGCTGACCATCATCATTCAGCGTCAGCGCCGATTGTGGCAGCAGATGCGCGGGCGCACCTTCCGAAGAAATGGCGATTTCGGCGGTCTGACCATCACGGATGCTGAGATCAGCATTATCCACTTCCAGCTCCACGCGGAAAGTGCGGGTCACCGGGTCAGCGCGGCGCGACACAAAGGTCACTTCGCCCGCCACTTCGCGGCCATCCACCAGACGCGCGCCCGACATGGCACCCAGCTTGATACGGGTGACTTCTGTTTCCGGGGCAAATCCAACGATCTTGATCGGTTGCAGCTGAATGACGGTCCCGCAGGCCGCGCCCGGTTGCATCAAGGCGCCCAGTTCAGCGGTGTCGGTTTCCAGCAGCCCACCAAACGGCGCATGGATCGACACGCGTTCAATCTCTTTTTCGGCCGAGGCTACACCGGCTTCGGCCGCCTGAATGCCAGACTGTGCGCTTTCCTCGCCTGATTTGGCAGATTGCAGGGCGGCGCGAGCGCTTTCCACCTGACTGCGGGCGCTTTCCACACCGGCCTGCGCGTTCTGGATCTGGCTTTTGGCGCCCTCAATCCCGCTTTCGGCGGCTTTCAACGCCGACAGAGCAGATTTCACACCAGCTTTTGAAGATTCGAACGCGGCTTCGGCATTGGCAAGACGGGTCTGCGCGGCAAAACCACTTTCCGCCAGCTTCTTAGCGGCGTTCAGATTGATTTCGGCTTCTTTTACACGGGCCTCGGCTTCCAGCAGGCGGGCTTCGGCTTCGGGCAGGCGCGCGCGGGCACTGGCCAATCCGGCCTCGGCCTCGGGCACGCGGGCCTGCGCCTGCTTTAGGTTGGCCTCGGCGGCTGGGATTGCGGCCTGTGCTTCAAGGATGCGGGCGCGTGATGTGGGGACATTGGCCTTGGCCTCGGCCAGACGGGCCTGCGCTTCGGCCAGGCTGACCTGTCGGGTGCCCGGATCAATTTCGCACAGCAGCTGGCCCTGATCTACCAAGGTGCCCTTGCGCAGCGGATCAGATACAACCTTGCCGCTGGTTTCTGAACGCACTTCGATCTGGCGGATTGCCTCGGTTTCGCCGCGCAGCAAAACCGCGTTATCGACGATCTGCGCTGTGGAATGGCGGGCCATCACCAGTACGCCACCCGTCGCGGCCTCGGTGGTTTCGCCTTCGGGTGCGGCCTGATCAGACGGCGTTTCGGCATTCGCATAGGCCAGAAGCGTCTCTCGCTCCATCACGAAGAGATACAGCACCCCCGCTACAATCAGCGCTGTCAAAATTGAAAAAATACGCATTTTTCGTGTCCGTCTGTCCTATTTGTCCGCATTTGCGGAACTTCGCCCATCCCCCCACCTAAATGCAGGCAAGGTTCCGCGCACTAATAATTGTCGATCGTATATTCCGCTGAACCGACTAGTTCAAATTGTTAGGTATTGTTGCGCCCTGCTTCAAGGAAAGCAGACAATAAAGTGCAGATTGAGCAAGAATTTTGACTTTTATGCGCAGTCCCGATGGGAACACATCTGCCTTGGCACTCTGGGCATCGCAGGTTAAGAGAGGGAAAATGCTAAGGGGGCGCAGGTGAGCGATACCGACAGTTTCATCGAAGAGGTGACCGAAGAGGTCAAACGCGACCGGCTATTTGTGCTGATGCGCCGGTATGGCTGGATTGGTGTGCTGGTTGTGCTGGGCATCGTTGGCGGCACAGCGTGGCGCGAATACAGCGCGGCGCAGGAAACCCGCGCTGCGCAGGACTTTGGCGATTCCATTCTGGATGCGCTGGCGCAGGATGATGCCGCTGGGCGTGCCTCAGCGTTGGAAGGGATCCAGACGGAAAACCCCGGTGCAAATGCGATCCTGAAAATGATGGTCGCTGCGGAAACCAATGAAAATGGCGATACCGCAAACGCGGTGGCACAGTTGCAGGCGGTGGCCAATGACAGCGCCTTGCCGACGATCTACCGCCAGGTGGCCAGCTACAAGGCTTTGGTTCTGGGCGCAGATGCGTTGTCGGCTGAAGACAGGCGTGCAGGGTTCCAGGCGCTCAGCGTACCTGGTCAGCCCCTGCGGCTATTGGCCGAAGAACAACTGGCTTTGCTGGAGATCGAGGCCGGGGAAACCGACGCGGCATTGACGCGGCTGGATATGATCGCAGCGGATGCTGAGGCCACGCAGGGTCTGCGCCGCCGCGCAACCCAGCTGATCGTCGCATTGGGTGGGACACCAGAGCAGGGCTAAGCCCGGCAAGTAAGGGATGAAAGGGGCAAGCGATGTTGCGCAAAGCAGGAATTCTGGCAACGCTGAGTACACTGGCCGTTGTTGCAGGCTGCAGCCAGCAGGACGCGATCCTGCCCGGTGAGCGGATCAGTGTGCATGACGCATTGGAATCCCGCCTGTCAGAAGGGCGCATTCAAAACGAAAACCAAAGCCGCGCTGCAGCGCTGCCCAAGGTGGTTTCGAACAGCAGCTGGACGCAGTCCCATGTGTCGCCGCATGCGCGCATCAGCCACCCGGCTTTGGCGAAATCCCTGACACAGGTCTGGTCCACTTCGATTGGCGCCGGTGACACCCGCCGTAACCGCCTGAATGTTGATCCTGTCATGGGCAATGGCGCGATCTATACGGTTGATTCAAACAATCAGGTGCGCGCCACCTCAGCCGCTGGTGAGCTGGTCTGGAGCTATGACCTGACCCCGGATCGCGATGCCGAGTTCCAGGCGCAGGGCGGCGGTCTGGCCTTCAGTGATGGCACGCTATACGTCGCTTCGGGTTTTGGCCTGCTGACGGCACTAGATGCCAGTAACGGTCAGGAACTCTGGACCCAAAAGCTGGGCCACTCTGCGACTGGCGCCCCCAGTGTGTATGATGGTGTGGTTTATGTCGTTTCGGGCGATACCACTGGCTGGGCGATTGAAGCAGATACTGGTCGCGTGCGCTGGCAGATTGATGCACAGGGCGACGTCAACAATATCGCAGGCGCGCCCGCTCCGGCAATCAGCCGCAAATTCGTGACCTTCTCTTATGGGGCCGCAACGGTGCAGACGGCGTTCCGTCAGGGTGGCCTGACCATGTGGAACAGCGATCTTCTGGGGCGCCGCAACGGTGTGGCGCTGGCCGGGATCACTGATCTGACTGGCGATCCGGTTGTGGTAGGGGAAACTATTTATGCGGGCAGCCATTCTGGCCGCACCGTGGCCCTTAAACTGGGCAACGGCGAACGCATCTGGACCGCACAGTTTGGTGCGCTTGGTCCGGTCTGGCCTGCGGGGGATTCGGTTTATTTTGTCTCAGATCGCAACCAACTGGTGCGTCTGGATGCCAAAACCGGTGAAACCATCTGGGCTGTATCGCTGCCAGGCTATAAACCCGAACGCAATCCGAACCGCCGCCGCGATGTGTCATACTCGAACCATGGTCCGGTTCTGGCCGGGGGTCGCCTGATCGTTGCCGGGTCTGATGGCCAGCTGCGCAGTTTTGACCCGACCGATGGCACTCAGATCTCCAGCATAGAGATTCCCGGCGGCGCAACCACACGTCCGATCGTGGCGGGTGGCACGCTGTATGTTGTGTCGGGCAAGGGCAATCTGATCGCCTTTCGCTAAATCCAACGCGATCGCCCATTGAAACACAGGCAAGGCCCAAGACAGAATGTCAGAGGGCCTTTCCACGCGCGCTAAAATACGTTAAGCCCGCGGCTTGATTTTGCGGAGCACGTTATGTCTTTCTCGCTTGCCATCGTCGGACGCCCCAATGTGGGCAAATCGACCCTGTTCAATCGCCTTGTGGGCAAACGTCTGGCTTTGGTTGACGACCAGCCGGGCGTGACCCGTGACCTGCGCGAAGGCGAGGCCCGCCTGGGCGATCTGCGTTTTACGGTGATCGACACGGCCGGGCTTGAGAATGAAACCGACGATTCGCTGCCCGCCCGTATGCGTCGCCTGACCGAACGTGCGGTTGATATGGCGGATGTCTGCCTGTTCCTTGTGGATGCGCGCGCGGGCATTCTGCCTGACGACATGGTCTTTGCTGAAATCCTGCGCAAGCGCGCCAAGGTGGTGCTGCTGGCTGCAAACAAGGCCGAAGGCACTGCCGCCGATGCAGGTGTGCTTGAGGCCTATAGCCTTGGTCTTGGCGAACCCATGCGGCTGTCTGGCGAACATGGCGAAGGCATGAATGAACTGTATTCCATGCTGCTGCCGATCTCTGAGAAATTCGAGGAAGAGGGCGACAAAGACACCCCGGAAACCGAAGTCGACATCGAAGAATTCGACGATGAAACCGAGGTGCTGGATGATGATGTGCCTATGCCCACAGCGGATAAACCCCTGCAAATTGCAGTGGTTGGTCGTCCGAACGCGGGCAAATCCACGCTGGTGAACCAGATCCTTGGCGAAGACCGTATGCTGACCGGCCCCGAGGCCGGGATCACCCGCGATGCGATTTCCGTTGCCATCGACTGGAAAGATGTCCCGGTGCGGATCTTTGACACCGCAGGCATGCGCAAACGCACCAAGGTGCAGGAAAAGATCGAAAAACTGTCGGTGTCCGACGGTGTGCGCGCGGTGAAATTCGCCGAAGTTGTTGTGGTGCTGCTGGACGCGGCCATTCCCTTTGAAACACAGGATCTGAAAATCGCCGATCTGGCGGCGCGCGAAGGGCGTGCGGTGATCATCGCTGTGAACAAATGGGATATCGAAGACGAAAAGCAGGACAAACTGCGCGATCTCAAAGAGATGTTCGAACGGCTTTTGCCGCAGCTGCGCGGTGCGCCTTTGGTGACGATTTCGGCGCGTACTGGGCGCGGCGTGGACAGGTTGCATGACGCCATTATCCGCGCCTATCGCACCTGGAACCGTCGCGTGCCCACCGGGCAGCTGAACCGCTGGCTTGAGGGCATGATCATGCGCCATCCGCCCCCTGCGCCGCAGGGCAAGCGAATCAAGCTGCGCTACATGACACAGGCCAAGACCCGCCCGCCGGGCTTTGTGGTGATGTGTTCGCACCCTGACAAACTGCCCGAAAGCTATTCACGCTATCTGGTCAACGGGTTGCGCGAAGATTTCGATATGCCGGGCACGCCCATTCGCCTGACCATGCGCGGGCAGGGCGACAAGAACCCCTATAAGGGCCGCCGCAAGAAAAATGCAGGCGCACTGAAGAAGCACAAGCGCAGCCTGCAGTCGAAACAGGGCGGCGAGAAGCAATAAGAAAAGGCGGTCTTTACAGACCGCCTTTCTCATACCCTCGATGTGCCATCTCTCTTGCGATTACTTGGTCAGGATCAGCTTGCCAGCGCGGGTGATGCGCAGGGTGTACAGCTTGTCATCCAGACGAATTTGCGCCAGTCCGCCACCCTTTGTCAGTTCGACGGCGTCATAAACCGGCAGTGTCTGAATGTGTTGGCTGGTGTCTTTTTCGATTGCAGTCATATCCATGGTCGGCATCCTCGCAGGCAAGTCTTTTTCCGCACGCTTTGCCCGTTTGGTTGGGGTCTTGGCGCTCTGGTCTGGCTTGCCGCGACATGCAGCTGGCTCTTGACGTCATAACTGAGTGATTTTGTCGGAAATGTCAAATACTCATTTTACATATCTGTTTTTCCTGCGCTTTTCAGCACAGTCTTGCAAATTTTGTCATGAAAGAGAGGCTATTCAGTATCGGTCGCGCGGACCGAAAGAATCGTAATGATCCCAATCAGGCACAGCAGATTCACCGCAGCGTTCACAGGCATCCAGTTCGAAACGATGATGGCCAGCAGCGCCCAGATAACCGTGGTGCCATATTCGGGTGCGCGGTGCAGGCGGTACTGCGTCACCACCGTGATGCCCAGGGCCACAGCCAGCATCAGCAGCGCAACGGGGGTCGGCGGCAGCCCATAGCCCCCCAGCAGCACGCCGGTCGCCACACAGGCGGCAGCGGTCAGCCAGCCAGACAGGATGGCGATCGGCCCCTGTTGCAGCCAGCGATCCGTATCTCCCACCCGAAACAGCGTGCGCAGGCTGCTGACCAGCATCCCCCAGATCAGACCCGTCGCCAAAAGGGGTGACACCTTGGCCACCGGTATCCACAGCGCCCCAAGCGCCAGCGTCGCCGCCAGCCAGGGGCGCATCTCTTGCCAGTCTTCATCGGTAAAACGCCGCAGCAGGCCGAACCCGGTTGACACCACAAGCCAGGGGATAATCAGCCCCCAGATCGCAAAGGCATAACCCGCAGGCTGGATCGGATGATCTTCGATCAGATAGGGGAAGTGCGCCGGATCAAATCCGCGAAAATCCCATCCCCATAGGGTTGAGGCCGCAAACAGCACCGCCAAGGCAAAACAGCCTATCGACCAAAGCCGGATTTTCACCCCTCAACCTCCTGATTTCGCAAGAGACCTAACCGATAGAGCTTGGCAAGAAAACGCGGCAAATTGGGATCAGTGCGCGCCAGCGGAATATCGCTGGGCAGAAACCAGCGGATCGAATGAAATTCCTGCGGGTCCCAGTCATAGCTAGCCTGCACATCGCCACGCATCGCATACCAAAGCGAAATGTCGGTATGGGGCGGGCCGTTCTGGGTGCGCTGCACCGTCAGAAAAAGGGGATCGGGCGAGAGCAGGTCGCCAGCGATCCCCAGCTCTTCGCGCACTTCGCGCAAAGCTGTATCGCGGGGATGTTCCCCCGCGTCCACATGGCCTCCGGTTGGCAACCAGAGACCGGATTTCCTGTGATCCACCATCAAAACCTGTTCCCCATCGGTCAGCAGAAAATAGCTGACCAGATGCGGATCAGGGGTGTCGGTACTGATGCGGGTCAGGGGCGCGCCGCTGGCCACATGGGCCAGCACCTGATCACGCGCCGCCTGCTCGGTTGCGTCACCGTCCGGAATGGATCTCAGAACCTCTGCAATCACAGAGGCATAGGTCGTCATGCAAGCGCACCATCAGCGGTCAGGGTGGTTTTGCCACCCAGATAGGGGGCAAGCACCTCTGGCAGCGCCACAGATCCATCCGCCTGCTGACCGTTTTCCAGCACCGCAATCAGGCACCGCCCCACCGCCAGCCCTGATCCATTCAGGGTATGTACAAACTCGGGCTTGCCACCTTCAGCGGGTTTGAACCGGCCATTCATGCGGCGCGCCTGAAAATCACCCGTGGTCGAGACCGAGCTGATCTCGCGATAGGTGTTCTGCCCCGGAATCCAGGCCTCGATGTCAAAGGTGCGGCGCGCGCCAAAGCCCATGTCACCGGTGCACAGCACCACGGTGCGATAGGGGACGCCCAGCTTTTCCAGCAGCCCTTCGGCACAGCGCAGCATGCGCTTTTGTTCCTCTTCCGAGCCATCGGGATGGGTGATCGACACCATCTCGACCTTCTCGAACTGGTGCTGACGCAGCATCCCCGAGGTATCCTTGCCCGCAGATCCCGCCTCAGAGCGGAAGCACAGCGTATGCGCTGTCATGCGGATGGGCAGTGCGCTTTCTTCCAGCACATCGCCCGCAACGCTATAGGTCAGCGGCACCTCGGATGTGGGCACCAGCCACCAGCCATTGGTGGTCTGATAGCTGTCATCACCAAATTTCGGCAGCTTGTCAGTGCCATACATCGCCTCATCGCGTACCAGCACCGGCGAATTCACCTCGGTCAGACCGTTTTCATCCACATGGGTGTCGATCATGAACTGCGCCAGCGCGCGGTGAATGCGGGCCACCGCCCCTTTAAGCATCACAAACCGCGATCCAGAGATCTTGGCCGCGGTTTCGAAATCCATCGCGGCCTGCACGCCTTTGATTTCGAAATGTTCGACCGGGGGGAAATTCAGCTCACGCGGGGTGCCCCAGCGGTTCACTTCGACATTGTCGTCTTCATCCGCCCCATCAGGCACATCTTCGGCAGGCGTATTTGGCAGAACCGACAGCTCATAGGTCAGCTTTTCGTCCAGTTCCTTCGCCTTGGCCTGCATCTCGGCCACTTCGGCCTTTTTCGCTGCCACAAGCGCGCGCAGCCGTTCGAATTCGGCCTCGTCACCGCTGGCCTTGGCTTTGCCCACTTCCTTGCTGGCTTTGTTCTGCTCGGCCTGCGCGGTTTCGGCGGCAGTAATGGCCGCGCGGCGCTCGGAATCGATTGACAGCAATGAGGACGACACCGGCTCAGCCCCACGACGGGCAAGGGCTGCATCCAAGGCAGCGGGGTTTTCACGGATCGCGCGGATATCGTGCATGTCATCCTCCTGAGTTGGGCATTTCGCCGATTGAGTCGCCCGCCTTATGCCGCAACTTGGTTAAGGAGTGTAGAGGGGGAATGGTTAATGCCCAGAGTGCCGCATTTTGGTCGCTGCCGGGGCGGGCTGATCTGGGCCGGTCAGTCGTGCATGGGATCTTCGGCGGGCGGATCAGGCGGAACATAGCCCTCTGGATCAGATTTCCATTTTTCGAACTCTTCGTAAAACACTGGCCATGTGAGAGCTTGGGTAGGCCAATGAGAAGGCCTGAGCGCTTTCTCATTCAACTGAGTCGTTCCATCCCCAAAAATCTCTGAAAGACATTCTTTGATGTCAGGGGTATCGCTAAAATCGGTAAACTTAGCTGCGGTTTTGCTAATTTGGGCTTCAGCTATAGCAACAGTGAAGTCTAACTTTGCGCCGCACAGATCGGAGCCTATGAGTGTCGCGTCCTTCAAATAGGCGCCCTGTAAACCTGAAAGATAAAGGTCAGCTTTGTTAAGGTTCGTGCCGATAAAGTTGGTCCCCTGCAGGTTGGATTGTTCAAATTTGGCACCTTCGAAGTTTAGTTCTCGCAAAATCATACCTTGCAAATTGGTGTGCCTCAAATCGATCGTGATGTCTTTTGGCTTCACACCCACTACGCTTTTTGACAGCCGTCCAAGAACTTGGGTGGCGTTTTCCATGTCTGATCTGATGGGAACAAGCGTTGTCACCCACTCTTCGAACTCTTTCATTGAACTTGTTGAGGGGGCTGGCTGTGGAGGATATTCCCGGCTTAGTTCACGCAGGTAGACCGACAGCAGGCGCGAGACGCGGTTGGCTTCGGAGGGGCGTTCTTCGACCAGCCCAAACAGGCGGTCAATCGCAGCGTTGCGGCGGACGATGTCGTCTTCCCAGACGTTTACAAAGCCTTCGCCTTTTTGTCTGGTCACCTGCCGCTGCGCATAAAGATCCGCTGCCGCTTCGGTGATCTTGTCATTGAACAGGCTGTCTTTGGCCAAAGTGTTGCTTTCCCGCGCAAGCCTGAGCCGGGTCAGGGTGACAGGCAGGGCAATCACAGCACCCAAAACGGCGGCAAAGGCCGCCACCTGCGCGATGTGAAAACCGAAATCCCATCTGGCAATCAGGTTCCACGAAAGAGGATAGTCTAGCCAGAAGGTTGTCCAAAGTAGCCACATCAACCCCAAGATCAGGTTGAGTGCCAAAAGCAGCCAAAGCCCGCTGAACAGAAAGAACAGCCAATCAGGCAGGTCTTTCAGACCCAGCAAAAGCTTGAACCGATCTTCTGTTGGTTTGTCTGACCCGGCTTTTGGCAGGATAAACGCAATCACAAGGCTGGTTGCGATCAGGCCCAGCAGGGCGATAATCCCCCAAAAGGTCTGTGGCGCAATGGGCAGGGTGGTCGTCATCAATGTCTCGCTTTAATCAATAGGGGCACTCTAGCCCGCATCCCCCCGTGATCAAGCCCTCTGATCCAGCCCCGCAATCCGCGTGGTTTTGCCGATGCGGGCCTCAGTGATGGACGCCGCGCGGGGCTTGGGGTATGGGGGCAGAAATTCGGCGAAGGAGACCGGCACATGGCGCAGCAGGACAGGCCTTTATTGGTGATGGCAGCGGGGGGCACTGGCGGGCATATGTTCCCGGCGCAGGCCTTGGCTGAACTGATGCTGCGGCGCGGCTGGCGGGTCAAACTCTCGACCGATGCGCGCGGGGCGCGATATGTGGGCGGCTTTCCGCATTCCGTCGAAATCGAAGAGGTCTCAAGCGCGACATTCGCCCGTGGCGGTGTGCTGGCCAAGGCGCTGGTGCCGTTCAAAGTGGCCGGGGGCGTGCTGTCGATGGCCTGGCGAATGATGCGCGACAAGCCAACGGTGGTAGTGGGCTTTGGTGGCTACCCGTCGATACCGGCGCTGGGGGCGGCCTGGATGCTGGGCAAGCCGCGCATGATCCATGAACAAAACGGCGTGCTGGGCCGGGTGAACCAGCTCTTTGCCAAAAAGGTCACGCAGGTGGCCTGTGGCGTCTGGCCAACCGATCTGCCCGAAGGCGCAAATGGCGTTTATGTCGGCAATCCGGTGCGCGGTTCGGTGCTGGAACGCGCGGGCGCGGGTTATATCCCGCCCGGTGACTATCCGATGTCGCTGCTAGTGATCGGTGGCTCGCAGGGGGCCAAAGCCCTCTCGGATGTGGTGCCGCCCGCCATCGCCAGCCTGCCGATCAACATGCTGCAAAACCTGCGCGTCAGCCATCAGGCGCGCGACGAAGACGGTGAGCGCGTGGCGACTTTTTACGCCGAACATGGCATTGACGCCGATGTGCAGCCTTTCTTTAACGATATCCCCAACCGCATGAGTGAGTGCCAACTGGTGATTTCGCGCTCGGGCGCGTCCAGTGTGGCGGATATTGCGGTGATCGGGCGGCCCTCGATCCTTGTGCCCTATCCCCATGCCACAGCTGATCACCAAAGCGCCAATGCGCGCGGGCTGGTCGAAGCGGGCGGGGCGATCAAGATCCCCGAAAGTCAGCTGACTGTCGAAAATCTGGCGGGCGCCTTGCAGGCGGTTTTGGAAAACGAACGCGGCGCCTTGCAGATGGCCAATGCCGCCCTCGGCGTCAGCAAACCCGAAGCCGCAGAAACCCTTGCGGCATTGGTGGAAGAACTGGCAGGATTTGAATGAAAGATATTGAACGAGGCACAGCCATGAACGCAGCAACCAAACTTCCCGGTGATGTCGGTCCGATCCATTTCGTCGGCATTGGCGGGATTGGCATGTCAGGCATCGCCGAAGTGCTGCTGAACCATGGCTATGTGGTGCAGGGGTCTGACCTGAAAGACAGCAAGATCACCAATCGCTTGAAAGATCTGGGCGCGCATATCTTTATCGGTCAGCAGGCGGAAAACTTGGATGCTGCCGAAGTTGTGGTGATTTCCTCGGCGATCAAACCCGGCAACCCGGAACTGGACGAAGCCCGCCGTCGCGGCCTGCCTGTCGTGCGCCGCGCTGAAATGCTGGCGGAACTCATGCGGCTCAAATCCAATGTGGCGGTGGCGGGCACCCATGGAAAAACCACCACCACGACCATGGTTGCGACTCTGCTGGATGCGGGCAAGTTTGACCCGACCGTGGTGAATGGCGGCATCATCCACGCTTATGGATCAAACGCGCGCATGGGCGAAGGCGAATGGATGGTGGTCGAGGCGGATGAATCCGACGGCACCTTTAACCGTCTGCCCGCAACCATCGCCATCGTTACCAATATCGACCCGGAACATATGGAACACTGGGGCAGCATCGAAAACCTGCGTCAGGGGTTTTATGATTTTGTCTCGGGCATTCCGTTTTACGGGCTGGCGGTCTGCTGTACCGATCACCCCGAAGTGCAGGCGCTGGTGGGCAAGCTGACCGACCGCCGGGTGGTCACCTATGGCTTTAATGCGCAGGCCGATGTGCGCGCGATCAACCTGCATTACAAAGCAGGTGTGGCGCATTTCGATATCGAATTTCAGGCCGAAGATGTGATCGTCGCGGGCTGCACCCTGCCCATGCCCGGGGATCACAACGTCTCAAATGCGCTGTCAGCCGTTGCCGTGGCCCGCCATCTGGGCATGACCGGTGATGAAATCCGCGATGCTCTGGCCAGTTTCGGCGGCGTCAACCGGCGCTTTACCAAAGGGGGCGAAGTGGGCGGTGTGACCGTGATTGACGACTATGGCCACCATCCCGTGGAAATCGCGGCGGTTCTGAAAGCGGCGCGTCAGGCCACCGAGGGCCGCGTGATCGCCATCCACCAGCCGCACCGCTATTCCCGCCTGCATCACCATTTCGAAGACTTCTGCACCTGCTTTAACGAAGCGGATGTTGTCGCCATCGCCGAGGTCTTTGCCGCTGGCGAAACCCCCATCGAGGGGGCCAGCCGTGATGATCTGGTGGCCGGGCTGGTTCGCCACGGCCACCGCCACGCCCGCGCCATTCAGGACGAAGACGATCTGGAACGCCTTGTGCGTGAACAGGCGCAGCCGGGTGACATGGTGGTCTGCCTTGGGGCCGGGACGATCTCGGCCTGGGCCAACGGCCTGCCCGCGCGGCTGGGCTAAGCGGGGAGGGGGCCGATGACCCTGTCACTGATCCTGGCCTGCGCCTGGCTGGTGCTGGCCAATCTGGCGGGCTCATTCCCGTCGAAAGACAACCACTGGAGCCGCGCCTATGTGCTGATGTCGCTGGGCGCGCCGCTGCTGGTCTGGGTGTTCTGGGAAAACGGCCTCTGGCTGGGCCTGCTGGTGCTGGCCGCCACACTCAGCGTCTTTCGCTGGCCTGCCATCTACGCATGGCGAAGGCTGCGCAGCTATCTCGCGGGTAACGCGGATCGCTAGGTCCAGTGGCGATATCAGATCAGCCCCTTGCAAGCCCCCCAACCTTCGCCCATTCTGCGCGCGATGGTTGAAATTTCTCAGATAGATAATGCCGATGCGCTAGAGGTTTGGCTGGATCAGGCCATAGCGCAGGATGAAACCCGCGGGCGCGAAATCGCAGTGACAATCGCGGTGCGGGTAGCCGCGCGAGTCATGCCTGATGCGTGGCAATTTTTACTAATAAGCAAAAATAATCTGGCACTTCTGCAGCCCCTGCGCAGTATTTTTATATCATGGGTCGCGGCCAAGTGTCCGACCGATGATATAATCTTGGTCGCCGCCAGAGCCGCTGCCAGAGCTGCCGCCGCCATCACCGCCGACAGGGCCATGGCCGCCATCGCCGCCATCGTCAACGCTGCCGCCACCTTCAACGTCAAAGTCCCCGTTACCGCCGCCGCTAGAGCTGCCGCTGCGGCCGCCGCTAGATCCTCCAGAGATTCCACAGACATCATTTGGTCTGGTGTGAAGGCTGACTTGAGAGATTTCGACGCCGGAAAGGCACCGTTTTCTCAACCGCTATGGCCAGATGAAATTCCATTGGCTGATATGTGGCGTGAAATCAAAGATACTCTCTCTGACCGCAACGAAACCGACAAATGGGCCTTTTGGATCTGGTGGTATGATGGCCTGCTGGCCGGCACGGCCCCATCCCCGGATCACCAGATGTTTCAAGACATCGCCCTGATCCCGGATGACGAATGGCAAGACGAAGACGCGGTTCTGTCTAAGATCAACAGGATCTGGCGATCTTATGATCCTCAGAAAAAGGCTGCTCCGGCTGAATTGATGATGGCCCAGCAGCTGATGCAGGCCGCCCTGTCGGATTTCACCTTTGACACCGCCCGCAGCCTGATGCGGATGACACCCTTTGCCGCCGACCTGCGCTTTATGGAAGATCCGGAGGCACTGGATCGCTTTCTGACTGATGCAGAAGACCTGGCTGATGATATCGAACGCCTTGCCCGTGGTTTGGCGCGCGGTAGCGGTGGCAACCTGTCGGCGGGGCTGGTCAGTGTCGAATTGGACGCGGTGCTGGAGGAACTGTCGAAAGCCCGCCAGATGGGCAAGCTGAATGTCGGCAAACTGGTCAAATACGGAGAGTTCCTGCAGTCAAACTGTCTGGATGAACAGTCCCGGCTGGAGTTTGGCGCACCGACCCATACCAAACTGACGCAGATCACAGATGGCTTGCTGCAAATGGTGCGTGATCACTTTGGCCAGACCCTGCTGCGCTTTGCCCCCCTGCGAGACTTGCAGCTAGAGGCAGGCACCAGCGCATGGGAATATCTCAATGAATTGCGCGGGGCGTTAAAAGACATGTCAGCCCCGCAGGCCGATGGCGCGATCCCCGAACTGGCACCCGAAGATCTGGCCGTGCTGCAATTTTTACAAGATCAGATCGAACGCATCGCCCACGCACATCAATCTGCCGAAGGTCCGTCACGCGTCAGTCTTGAGCGCGAATTGAATTATAATCTCGCACTGGCAACGGTCACGTTCGGGGCCTTCCGCGTCAGGGCGCTTCAGGCGACCGGATTATTTGGTCGGGGCGTTGAGGGGATCATCAAATTGTTTGACGGCACCAAAAGCCTGTCTGATCTGTTCAAGATCATCAGCGGTTTGGGGTCATAACCCATGCAGCCAGGCCTCATATCCGCTGCGCGCGCCGGGGTGGAAATAGGCTCTGTCGCCTGCGGGGCTTAGGGCGCGGCGGTATTCGGTGGGCGAGATGCCAAAGCGGTCTTTGAACGAGCGCGTAAAGGACGAGGCATTGGCAAAGCCATTCGCCAGGGCAATGTCATAGACCGGGCGGTGCCCAAGCGCAGGGTTGGCCAGTTGATCCGCCACCCGCCGCAACCGGCGTTCGCGGATATAGCGCACCACACCACCGCTGAATTCGAACATCTGATATAGCTTGGAACGCGCCACGCCGACCATTTTGGCAATGTCATCCGGGCTCAGGTCTGCCAGATGCAGATTTTCATCAATCACCTTGCGTGCCACGGCCACCTGCGCCAGCGGGATACCCGCATCATTTTCCGGCGATCCGTTCAAGGTGCCATTCAGACAGGCGGTGGCTAGCCCGACAGTGCTGGACGATAATTGCCGCGCCTGCGCTTCGGTCATGTCAGAGGCCACGGAATAGAGGCTCTTCATGTGGTCCCGCAGCAGGCGCACCATGGGTTCCTCGGATGAAAACACCCGCAGATGCTGCGACCCGATCTGCGCCAGATAGGGTTCGATCAGGGCGCGGGGAATGACCAGCGACAGGTTCTGGAACTCATTGGTGATCGACTTGGCCTCACGCGCGAGATCAAACACGATCAACCCTTCTTCCGGTACGGTGGTGGCTGATCCCTGCTGATCAAAGGCCATGGTGCCCTTTTGAAACAGTTGGATCATCACGTGGTCCATCCCGTCATTGGCGATGGTCGCAGATGACCGATGCCAGTTTTGCTGCAGGGATGAGGTCTGCGCCAGAAACAGGCTGTCCATCATATAGGCATCCAGCTGCGCCGAAAACGCACCATCGCGAATGTCCTTTTGGGCGTCGACCTCAAAAATGCAGGAAATGCTTTCGCGCCAAATCGCAAAGCGATCGCCATCAGGGATATCGGCCACTGAAAAACTGGTACGCGGAATGGGTGTTGTCATCGTCGTGTCTGGCCCGGCAAACGGAAAGTCGAGGTGGGAAAACATCAGATTGGTTACGCGCTGGGCCTGAACATTAACGGCCAAATCTTAACCAAGGAAGAATTATCTTAAATTTGTTACACTGGCTGACCGCCCCGTGAGTGCCTTGTGAATATCCCGCGGCTGCTGTTTGACTGCGCGCGAAAACGTCACCGGCAAAGGGATGCCGGCCCCCAGACATTCCCCTTGCCCTTTTTTGCGCCGGATTCTAGCACAGACCCATGACACAGATCCCGACGCCGCGTGGCCGCCTGACCCAGAACCGTTCCCTTGATGATTTGACCTGGCTGCGTGTGGGTGGCCCGGCGGATTGGTTCTTTCAGCCAGCCGATAAGGACGATCTGGCGCAGTTTCTGTCGCAGCTTGATCCGCAGATCCCGGTCTTTCCGATGGGCGTTGGCAGCAATCTGATCGTGCGCGATGGTGGTATTCGCGCTGTGGTGATCCGTCTTGGCCGGGGCTTTAACGGGGTTGAAATCGACCGCACTCGCGTTACCGCAGGGGCGGCGGCGCTGGATGCCATCGTGGCTAAGAAAGCCGCGCAGGCTGGGGTCGATCTGACTTTTCTGCGCACGATCCCCGGCAGCATCGGCGGCGCATTGCGCATGAATGCGGGCTGCTACGGATCTTATGTGGCGGATCATTTTGTCGAAGCCACCGCCGTGACCCGCGAGGGGAAAACCGTGACGCTAAGCGCGGATGACATTCAGTTTCAGTACCGCCAAACCGATCTGCCCGAAGGCTGGGTGGTCACTCAGGTTGTTTTTGAAGGGCAACCCGGCGACCCTCAGGTGCTGGCCGATCACATGGAAGCGCAGTTGAAAAAGCGCGATGAAACGCAGCCGACCAAAGATCGCACCGCCGGAAGCACCTTCCGCAACCCGGCGGGGTTCTCGTCAACCGGGCGCGCCGACGACACCCATGATCTGAAAGCCTGGAAGGTTATTGACGATGCGGGAATGCGAGGTGCAACCATAGGTGGTGCGCAAATGAGCCCCAAACATTCTAACTTTCTGGTCAATACCGGCACGGCAACCGCGGCCGATCTGGAAGGTCTTGGCGAAGAAGTGAGAAAAAAGGTTTTCCAAAACAGCTCAATAGAGTTACAGTGGGAAATCATGCGGGTCGGCGAACCGGCAAAAAACTAGGGCACAAGCCCAGACACACAGGCGCAATAGCAAGAATATTCGGGGTCAAACCCCGTCAAAGACCCTTAAAATAAGGGCGATCGATGCCAGTTTGGCATCTTCCGGGCAACCGGAGCAAATCGGGCCATAAGGCTCAGACCGGGGCAATGTCCCCAAAGGCAGAAAAGGCGGTTCTAGGGATGTCGAGCAGGGCACTCCCGACAGTGGTGGTACTCATGGGCGGACCCTCGGCTGAACGCGAGGTGTCATTGGTTTCAGGCCGTGAATGTGCTGCTGCTTTGCGGGCAGAAGGGTATACAGTTACCGAAGTCGACGCGGGTGCAGATCTCGCGGAACGGTTGCGCGCGCTGGCGCCGGATGTGGTGTTCAACGCGCTGCATGGCCGCTGGGGCGAAGATGGCTGTGTGCAGGGCATTTTGGAATGGCTGCGTATCCCCTATACCCACTCTGGTGTTCTGGCCTCGGCGCTTGCGATGGACAAGGAACGTTCAAAAGACGCTTATCGCGCGGCGGGCCTGCCGGTGGCGACCAGCCAGCTTTGCGACAAAAAAGATGTCATGGCAGATCACGTCATGGCCCCGCCTTACGTGGTCAAACCCTATAACGAAGGCTCTTCGGTTGGGGTCTATCTGGTGCATGAAGACGCCAATGGCCCTCCGCAGCTGGCTGATGACATGCCACAGACCGTGATGGTCGAAACCTTCATTCCGGGGCGCGAACTGACCACCACTGTGGTGGGCGACAAAGCCGTGGGCGTGACGGAAATCGTCACCGACGGCTGGTATGATTACGACGCGAAGTACAAAGAAGGCGGGTCCAAACATATCTGCCCCGCTGAAATCCCGCAGGAGATCACCGAGGCCTGCCTCGATTATGCGTTGCGGGCGCATCAGGCGCTGGGCTGCAAAGGCGCCAGCCGCACCGATTTTCGCTGGGACGACAGCAAAGGGCTGTCCGGGTTGATCCTCTTGGAAACCAACAACCAGCCGGGCATGACCCCCACATCGCTGACCCCGGAACATGCAGGGCTGATGGGGCTGACCTTCGGCCAGCTCTGTGCCTGGATGGTTGAGGACGCCTCATGCGACAGGTAGGGCCCGCAGATCCGCAGATGGCGCGGCTTGACCCCTCTGCCAGCCGGTTGAAATACCGGATGGAGCGGCTGATGCTCACGCCGCTCTTTCGTCTTGGCCTTAAAACACTGCCCTATGCGGTGGTGATCGGGGCCGGGGTGGCGTGGTTTTCTGCGCAGGACAACCGCGACAGCTTTATGCTGCTGGTCGAAGATGTGCGCGACATCGTCGAAAGCCGCCCTGAATTCCAGATTCAGGTGATGGCGATTGATGGTGCAGGCCCGCAGGTGTCCCAGCAGGTGCGTCAGGTGCTGCCGATTGATTTCCCGGTCAGCTCGTTTGATCTGTCACTGGAAGAGATGCAGGCCAAGGTGACAGCGCTGGACGCGGTGCAATCCGCACAGCTGCGCATCCGGCAGGGCGTGTTGCAGATAGATATCGTTGAACGTCAGCCTTCGGTGTTGTGGCGCACCGAAGAGGCGTTGACGCTTTTGGACCATGGCGGGGTGCGTGTGGGCACGGCAGAGAGCCGGTCACATCATGCAGACCTGCCGGTAATCGCTGGTGAAGGTGCCGAAATCGTGGTGGGCGAGGCATTGGAACTCTATGCGGTGGCGGGGCCTTTGCGGGGCCGCCTGAGGGGGTTTGAGCGGATGGGTGAACGTCGCTGGGATGTGGTCCTGGACCGCGATCAGCGCATCATGCTTCCGGAAAGTGGCGCGGTGCGCGCCTTTGAACGCACCATTGCCATGGATCAGGCGGTCGATATGCTTTCTCGCGATCTGCTTGCCGTGGACCTGCGGTTGCCACACAGGCCAACCATCAGGATGAGCAAATTAGCCACACAAGAGATGTGGCGCATCAAAGCAATTGAGGCTGGTGGAGTACAACAACAATGATCGAGCTCTACGAATCCCAACGGGCCATGCGCAATATGCGCAAAGCGGCCATGCAGCGTGGCGTTGTGGCGATTTTGGACGTGGGCAGTTCCAAGATCGCCTGTCTGGTTCTGCGGTTTGACGGGTCGGATCCGTCTGATGATGGTGTCGGATCCCTGGCGGGCCAAAGCGGCTTTCGGGTGATCGGCGCTGCAACCACGCGGTCTCGCGGGGTGAAATTTGGTGAAATCCATTCCATGGGTGAAACCGAACGTGCCATCCGTACTGCGGTGCAGGCGGCGCAGAAAATGGCAGGCATCCGGGTGGATCACGTGATTGCGGCCTTCTCCGGCGCAGGCCCACGCAGCTATGGGCTGGCCGGGCAGGTGGATGTGCAGGGCGTCACTGTCGATGAACAGGATGTGGCCCGCGTGCTGTCTGCCTGTGATGTGCCTGACTTCGGCTATGGCCGCGAAGTGCTGCACGCCCAGCCGGTGAACTTTGCGCTGGACCATCGCTCGGGTCTGATCGACCCGCGCGGTCAGATCGGCAACGAACTGTCCTGCGATATGCACATGCTGACGATCGATGCGCAGGCGGTGCAGAACCTGGCCCATTGCGTCAAACGCTGTGATCTGGAACTGGCCGGTCTGGCCAGCAGCGCCTATGCCTCGGGTGTGGCGGCGCTGGTCGAAGACGAACAGGAACTGGGGGCCGCCTGCATTGATATGGGGGGCGGCTCAACCGGGGTGTCGATCTTTATCAAGAAGCACATGATCTATGCCGACAGCGTGCGCATGGGTGGCGATCACGTCACCAGCGATATTTCGATGGGTCTTCAGGTGCCCATGGCCACCGCCGAGCGGATCAAGACCTTCTACGGCGGCGTTGTGGCCACCGGGATGGATGATCGCGAAATGATCGAAACCGGCGGTGAAACCGGCGATTGGGAACATGACCGTCGCAAGGTCAGCCGTGCCGAGCTGATCGGCATCATGCGCCCCCGCGTGGAAGAAATCCTCGAAGAGGTGCGCGGATGCCTTGATCGTGCGGGGTTTGACCACCTGCCCAGCCAGCAGATTGTGCTGACAGGTGCTGCCAGCCAGATTCCGGGGCTGGATGGGCTGGCGTCGAAAATTCTCGGGCAGCAGGTGCGGTTGGGGCGTCCGTTGCGCGTGCATGGCCTGCCACAGGCAGCCACCGGGCCGGGGTTTGCCAGCGCCGTGGGGCTTAGCCTCTTTGCGGCGCATCCGCAGGATGAATGGTGGGATTTCGAACTGCCCGTCGACAAATACCCTTCGCGCAGCTTCAAGCGCGCGGTGCAATGGTTCCGTGACAACTGGTGACAGCGCCATCATTCCCAAAGGTATTGTGAAACAGGGCGATCTTTTGATCGCCCTTTGTTTTTGCGCTGTTATCCCCCGGTATTCGGGGTTAGCCATAGGCCAAGAGGGCGCGCAGATGACAGATCACAAGAGCACCATCAGTTTTGCGGTTGTCGCCATGATGCTGGTGGCCACCACCTCGATTGTTGGGGGGGACACCGCAGGCAAGCTGCTGACCGGCGGAGGAGAAAGCCCGTTTTTTGTTGCCTGGTCCCGCTTTGCGCTGGGCGCGGCGCTGATCTTGCCCCTTAGCGGCATGACCCTGTCTGAATGGCCGCAGCTGCTGAACTGGCGCATTCTGATGCGCGCCATGCTGATTGTCTGTGGCATCTCTTGCATTCTGACCGCCCTGCGCACCGAACCAATTGCCAATGTCTTTGGCGGCTTTTTCATCGGTCCGGTCGTGGCCTATGTGCTGTCGGTTGTTATCCTGAAAGAGCGCGTCAGCCCCGCGCGCACGGTTTTACTGCTGATCGGCTTTGCTGGTGTGTTGATCGTTGTCCGCCCCGGAGCAGGCATGGGATTGGGCATGCTTTGGGCGGTGGCGGCAGGCACCTTCTATGGCTGTTTTCTGGTTGCCACCCGCTGGCTGGCGGTGGCTTTCCGGCCCCGGTTCCTGTTGACCTCGCAGCTATTGATCGGGGCGATTGTTCTGACGCCGCTGGGGCTGCCGGACTGGCCTGCCAGCGGCGATAGCACTCTCTGGCTGCTGGTTTTGGCCAGCGCGGTTCTATCTGCGGCAGGCAACTATCTGATAACCGTGGTCAATCGCACCGTGCCCGCCAGCGTTTCCGCACCGCTCGTGTATTTTCAGCTTGTCGCGGCCGCAGTGCTTGGCGTGCTTGTGTTTGGCGACTGGCCCGACACCTTCAGCCTGATTGGTCTGGTGGTGATCCTGTCATCGGGGCTGGGCGGCTTTGTTCTGGCGCTGCGCCAGAGATAAACGCTAAGATTTCCACACCCCCACTGCATTTAGCGGGTGACAAAGCCACAACCGCTAGTTAATATTCTGCTAAAGTATCCAAAGAGATGCCCATCAGAGAAGCGAGCAGGCTTTTCACATATTGCAAAACCCTCTCACATTCATTTTGTGGATGTGGTCTGGCTTTGTGTTGTGTGCTCTTGACCTGGTCCACACTACATCTGTAAATCCCCTCGAAATCCCGTGTAAACGGGGCAAAAATCCGCCATATTTGGTGGAAATTAACGGAATTTTGCGTGACGCGCCGATCTCTACAGGCTAGAGTTGGGCGTAATAGGCGGTGAAAAGGCCAACAAAGGCCAGAAAAACAGGCGGACAGACAGATGACATTGAACCTTTCGATGCCGGGTCAGGAAGAACTTAAGCCACGTATTACCGTGTTCGGTGTAGGTGGTGCGGGCGGCAATGCCGTCAACAATATGATCGAAAAGCAGCTTGAAGGCGTGGATTTCGTGGTGGCCAACACCGACGCGCAGGCGCTGCAGCAAAGCCGGTCACAGGCGCGTGTTCAGCTGGGCGTGAAAGTGACCGAAGGGCTGGGCGCGGGCGCACGGGCAACCGTTGGCGCCGCCGCCGCCGAAGAAAGCATTGAACAGATCGTTGATCACCTCGCGGGCGCGCATATGTGCTTTATCACTGCGGGCATGGGCGGCGGCACCGGGACAGGCGCCGCACCGATCATCGCACAGGCCGCGCGTGAATTGGGCGTGCTGACCGTTGGTGTCGTCACCAAACCCTTCCAGTTCGAAGGCGCGAAACGCATGCGTCAGGCGGAAGACGGCGTTGAAAACCTGCAAAAGGTTGTCGATACGCTGATCATCATTCCGAACCAGAACCTGTTCCGTCTGGCCACTGAAAAAACCACTTTCACCGAAGCCTTCTCTCTGGCGGATGATGTGCTTTATCAGGGTGTGAAGGGTGTGACCGATCTGATGGTTCGTCCGGGCCTGATCAACCTCGACTTTGCTGACGTGCGTGCCGTGATGGACGAAATGGGCAAGGCGATGATGGGCACCGGCGAAGCAACCGGCGAAGACCGCGCCATCCAGGCGGCGGAAAAGGCCATTGCCAACCCGCTGCTGGACGAAATCAGCCTGAAAGGCGCGCGCGGCGTGCTGATCAACATCACTGGCGGTCACGATCTGACCCTGTTCGAACTGGACGAAGCGGCCAACCGCATTCGTGAAGAAGTCGATCAGGATGCAAACA
>JAOARQ010000040.1 GCA_025210455.1 Pelagimonas sp. | reverse complement strand
GGCGACTACGGTGGCGGCAATCAGGGTGGCTACGACGATGGCGGCTATGGCGGCGGAAACCAAGGCGGCGGTGGCGGCGGTTCACGCCCACCCGCGCGTGATCTGGATGACGAAATCCCGTTCTAAACAAAAAGACCCTCACCAGATGGTGGGGGTCTTTCCTTTTGGGCCCGTGTGCCTCTCACACAACATTGTGTTGGCGAAAGAGGTTTTAATTTAACGGTTTGCCAGCTGCTCTTCGAGCAATTTCAGAACCTGATCCTTCGGCACATCCGAAGTTACAAAGGCCTGACCGATCCCGCGCGCCAGAACAAAGCGCAGCTGACCGTCGACCACCTTCTTATCCTGCCCCATCAGCTCCAGCAGCGCCTCGGCACCTGGCAGGTCACCATCGATATCTGCCAGATCCACCTTCATGCCCATGGCCTTTAGGTGCGCCCGCACCCGACTGGGATCTTCCTGCGGGCACAGGCCCAGACGGGACGACAGTTCAAAGGCCATAGCACAGCCAATCGCCACCCCTTCGCCATGCAGTAGACGGCTGGAATAGCCGGTCGCAGCCTCAAAGGCATGGCAAAAGGTATGACCAAGGTTCAACAGCGCGCGATCCCCCTGTTCGGTCTCATCGCGCAGAACGATTTCGGCTTTCATCTCGACCGAGCGTTTCACCGCATAGGCGCGCAGCTCTTTGTCTCCGGCTGCGGCACGGGTGGCGTTTTTCTCAAGCCAGTCAAAGAACTTGGCATCCCCCAAAAGCCCGTATTTGACCACCTCGCCATAGCCCGCCAGAAAATCGCGTGGCTGCAGGCTGTCGAGCACGTCAATATCCGCCAGCACCAGCGCAGGCTGATGGAATGCCCCGATCAGGTTTTTCCCCTGCGGGGCGTTGATCCCGGTTTTGCCGCCCACAGAACTGTCGACCTGCGCCAAAAGCGATGTCGGCATCTGCACGAAACGCACGCCCCGGCGCAAAACAGCCGCCGCAAAGCCCACCAGATCACCGATCACGCCACCACCCAGCGCAATCACGATATCGCTGCGCTCGATCTTTTGATCGAGCAGCCATTCGACAGTGCGACTGAATTCGGGCCATTGTTTGGTGCTTTCCCCGGCGGGCAAAGTCAGGGCGGTGCTTTCGATCCCCTCAGCGGACAGGGCTGCTTCTAACGTCGCCAAATGTTGCGCGGCAACATTTTCATCACTGACAATTGCCACACGCGGACGTTTCAACAGCCCGGTGATTTCCTGACCAGCGCGTGCCAGCAGACCTTCACCAATGCGCACATCATATTCCCGCCCGGCCAGGGGCACGTGAACGGTCTGGGTCATCTGCTTTTCTCCAATACATCCGGGCGCTTATCCAGCAAAGCTTGTGATACACGCAGCGCCATGGCCTCCAGCGACAACGGGCGTTCCGATTTCACGGCAATATCCGCCAGCGCATAGGTTGGAACACGTTTGTCAAACAGATCTGACAAGGTTCCCAAAGGGTCAGCGGTACGCAGCAAAGGGCGCGTGTCTTTGTGGCGCACCCGGTCCCAAAGTACATCCAGATCTGCATCCAACCAGACAGCAACCCCTTTTTCCGAAATCAAACGGCGATTTTCTTCCGACATAAAGGCACCGCCCCCGGTCGATAAGACACCGGGCTGACCATCCAGCAGGCGATCAATCACCTGACGCTCTTTTTCGCGAAAGAAGGCTTCTCCGTCGCGGGCAAAGATTTCGGAAATGCTCATATTTGCAGCATCTTCGATCTCATGATCCGAATCACGAAACACCACCCCCAGCTGCTGCGCAAGGGTGCGACCGACGGCAGTTTTCCCCGCGCCCATCATGCCCACAAAGACTATGGTCTTCTTCAGTATCAAGTTGCTGTGTGTTCCAGTATCGGCCATTCTCTGCCCAAAGCTAATTTCTTGCCTGAATGACGTGAACGCGACAAAAAGGCTAGATATAAAGTCAAAAAAGACGAGGCGGGGAATCCCTTCATGGGCCGATTAATCAAATGGTTGTTTTACTTGCTGGTGCTGGGTGGCATTGCCTTAACGGCTTACGCCTATCTTGGACCTTTGTTCGGGGCGGATTTTTCCCCTCCGAAGCAAGAGATACGAATGCCGGTGGAGCTGAATGAAAGCTAGGAATGCGCTTTGGGCGCTGATCATCGTGCCAGGACTATGTCTGGCCCAGAACGCGCCCGTTGCCAAAAGCGCGCTGACCCCGTCGGTCGAATCCCATGCTTTGGGCGCGCCGCAGGCCGGTGGGGCGGGTTTGCTTCCGCCAACAACAACCGGGCTGCCTGCCACTCTCTGGCAAAGTTCTGACCCCGAAACCGTGCATGATCTGATCCGCGCGGTGGATATGCCTGTGCCAGCCATGCGTGTGCTGATGCGCAGCCTGATGCTGGCTGAGGCCGCCCCGCCTTTGGGTACAACCGATGGGATTGATCATCTGACCACGCGCCTTGATTGGCTGATGTCACAGGGCGCTGTGGAAGAGGCGCTGGCATTGCTGGAAATTGCGGGCACGGATGATCCGCGCCTGTTTTCCCGCTGGGCAGACCTGAACCTGCTGCTTGGGCGGTCTGAACCAGTGTGCCTGTCCGCCCAGCCCGGGCTCAACCGCGATCTGGCTCTGCGCGTATTTTGCACCGCACGCGGCGGGGATTGGACGCAGGCCGCTTTGATCCTGCGCAGCGCGGATGCCCTGGGCGAACTGCCCCCGCGCAAAGTGGATCTTCTGGCGCGTTTCCTGGATCACACATTAAACGAAGACACGCCATCTTTGTTGCCACCCGTGCGACCGACCCCTTTGGAGTTCCGCCTGTTTGAAGCATTGGGCGAACCCCTGCCAACAGCGCCATTGCCGCTGGCGTTTTCAGTTCTGGATCTGTCAGGTGACAACGGCTGGCGCGCCCAGATTGAGGCCGCAGAACGGCTGGCCCGCGTGGGCAGCCTGCCCGCAAACCGCATTCTGGGATTGTATTCTCTGCGAAAGGCGGCTGCTAGTGGCGGCGTCTGGGACCGTGTTCAGGCGCTGCAAAAATTCGAAACCGCCTTGCAGCGCGGTGCCCCTGATCAAATCGGGCGCCGATTGATGCAGCTGTGGCCACAGATGGCATCAGCACGGCTTTTACCCCAGTTATCAGAGCTTTATGCCAAAGACCTCGCAGATTTCCAATTGAAAGGCCGCGCAGATCGCGTGGCACGTTTGATGCGGTTTCTATCTCCGTCTTACGAAGAGCTTAGCCTGACAAATGCCGGAAAATCTGCAGATTTTCAGTTTCTGACCGCGATTGCACGTGGCCAGCGCCCCGAGGCTGTACCCAACACATTACCCCATGCAGAGGCCATTGCGCAGGCGTTTGACGCTGCCCCAATGCCGGACATTCTGCGCGCTCAGATTGATCAGGGCCGCCTGGGTGAAGTGATCTTGCGCGGGATGTCCCTGTTTGCCAGCGGCGCCGAAGGCAACGGTCAGGATCTCGTGGATGCGCTGGCGACATTCCGTGCGCTTGGGCTGGAAGACACCGCCCGACAGGCGGCTTTGCAACTGGCCATTCTCGATGCCGAGAGGGCACGACGGTGAATTCTGATCGTTGGGTTGGCACGTTTTTAGAAGCTATGGCCGCAGAACGGGGTGCCGCGGCCAATACGCTGGCAGCATATGAACGCGATCTTGATGCGGTAACGCAATGGATGGCGGATCATGGCTGCGATTATGCTTCGGCCTCTCGTGATGATATCGAAGCCTATCTGGTGTTTTGTGACGAACAGGGGTTATCGCGGGCCACGCGAGCCAGACGTTTGTCAGCGATCAAACAGCTCTATCGTTTCGCCTTTGAGGAAAACCTGCGCGCAGACAATCCTGCCGTTCAGATTGCAGGTCCCGGCCGGGACAAGCGTTTGCCAAAAACCCTGTCTGTTGAAGAGGTTGACCGCCTTCTTTCCGCCGCACCACAACATGGGCGATCCTCAGCAGACAAAGCGCGCAATACCTGCCTGATGCAGGTGCTTTACGCCACTGGTATGCGCGTGACCGAACTGGTGTCTCTGCCAGTCAGCGCGGCTCGGGGCGATCCAAGGATGCTGCTTATTCGTGGCAAAGGCGGCAAGGAACGCATGGTGCCACTGTCGCCGCCCGCGCGTCTGGCGCTGGCAGAATGGCTGGCCCTGCGCGATGCGCAGGATGAAGAGAACATCCGCAATGGGCAAACCCCATCTACCTATCTGTTTCCTTCGCGCGGTAAAGCCGGGCATCTGACCCGTCATGCTTTTTATCTGCTTATCAAAGAAATCTCAGTGAAAGCAGGGGTTTCGCCGCAAAAGGTCACACCGCATACATTGCGCCACGCCTTTGCCACCCATCTTCTGGCCAATGGCGCTGATCTGCGGTCAATCCAGACTTTGCTGGGGCATGCAGATCTCGCCACGACCGAGATTTATACCCATGTTCTTGAAGAACGCCTGCGCGATCTGGTGCTGGAACATCACCCGCTGGCAAAAGACCAGCTAGACTGAGCGGCGCAGCTCAGGCGGCAGCACATCCTCCGAGGGCCACCAACCGGTGGTCAGCGCCCTGTGATAGCCCTGCGTCAGGCCAGCTTTCTCCATAGCCTCAACCGCCCCGGCGACGTCATACTCCAGCGGCGCAAACTCGGATTGCCCGCCATCCCAATAGGCCACGCGGGTCTGAGGCTGGCCATCGTTCGGCGGCATGCCAATCACCCCGCCGTTGATCCACCGGACAGCCCGGATCTGGCGATCAAACACCAACCCGCTATGTCCGGAAATCACCACATCTACCGTGCCAACCATGCCCTGCAACAAATTGATTTCATACTGCAAAACATCATCCGGAGTGGTTGGCCACAAAAAGCGTGAGACATCGCTTGCCGCGCCATGCAACACTGCAACGCGCTGGCCCTGCGTCTCGAACAGCGCGATATCCGGCAGGGTTTTCATCCAATCGCGATTGTCCTGTCCTACGGCCTGGTTGGCAAAACCGTACCAGCCCGCAGACAGCAGATCGCAGGTACTGCCCTCATCAAACCCACAGCCGCAATCCAGCGCATCATTGGCCAGCTGCTGCTCCACATTCCCCGCGATCACCACCATGCCCTGCGTCTGTAACGCGCGCACCTGTTCCACAACGGGGTCTGGCAAAGCGCAATAGCCAACCACATCGCCGGTACAGATGATGTGATCTGGCGCGATCCCCCGCGCGCTGATCTGCTCCAGCGCAGCCGAAAGCGCATGGGCATTGGAATATGGGCCTCCGATGATGGCAAGCGGGCCATCGCGCCGCTCAAATTCTGCAATCCGCATCCTGTTCCCCGCGCAAACCCTTGAATGAGACCCAAAGCCACACCATAACCCTCATAGGTTTAAAGGAAAGTCTGCCGAATGGAAGTCGCTCACAGCGCAATTGATACCACCTTCTGGATCACCGCCGCCTCGATTGTGGGGTTGATCATGATGTCAGCGTTTTTCTCGGGGTCGGAAACGGCGCTGACAGCGGCATCGCGCGGCAAACTGCGGGCGGCCACAGACAAGGGATCGCGCGGGGCAAAACGCGCGCTGGAAGTGACCGAAGACAGCGAACGCCTGATTGGCTCGGTGCTGCTGGGCAACAATCTGGTAAATATTCTGGCCACCTCGCTGGCCACCGCCATGTTCACCCGCGCCTTTGGGGAAAGCGGTGTGGCGCTGGCGACTTTGGTCATGACGCTGCTGGTGCTGATCTTTGCCGAAGTGCTGCCCAAAACCTATGCCATCACCAATCCCGAAAGCGCGGCGTCCCGCGTAGCCGGGCCGATTGGTTTTATCGTGCGTATCTTTGCGCCGGTTGTCTCAGCCGTCCGGCTGTTGGTGCGCATGGTGCTGCGGCTTTTCGGGGTAAAAACCGACCCGGATGACCACATCCTTGCAGTGCGCGAAGAGATCGCCGGTGCACTGCAACTGGGCCACTCCGAGGGGGTGGTTGAAAAGGAAGACCGCGACAGAATTCTGGGCGCGCTGGATCTGTCTGAGCGCACAGTCGAAGAAATCATGTTGCACCGGTCCGGCATTGAAATGATCGACGCCGACATGCCGCCCGCTGATATTTTGCAGCAATGTCTGCAATCGAACCACACCCGCCTGCCGGTCTTTCGTGACGATCAGGAAAACATCATCGGGGTGATCCACGCCAAGGACCTGCTGCGCTCTATGTATGCGCTGCTGGAAAAGGCGCAGACCGCCGCGACGGCACTGGATGGGTTTGATCTGACAGATGTGGCGATGAAGCCGTATTTTGTGCCAGACACCACCTCCTTGGATGATCAGATGCGCAACTTCCTGCGCCGTCGCACACATTTTGCGCTGGTGGTTGATGAATACGGCGCGCTTCAGGGGCTGATCACGCTTGAGGACATTCTGGAAGAAATCGTTGGCGAGATCACCGATGAATTCGACCCGGATGCCGATCATCTGGTGACCAAGGCGGATGATGGCCATTACTGGATTGATGGCTCAATGACGATCCGCGATCTGAACCGCGCGACCGACTGGTCGCTGCCCGATGACGAAGCCAATACCGTCGCTGGTCTGGTGATCCACGAGGCCCAGATGATCCCGGTCCCCGGTCAGGTATTCAGCTTTCACGGTTTCCGCTTTGAGGTGGTTGAACGGGAAAACAACCGCATCACCAAGCTGAAGATCCGCCCGCTGGCCAGCATAGGCGAATAGCACCACCCCGCGCGGGATGGTGCCTGTTGTTTTACCCGCGCAGCTTTGCACCTGCCGGGTCAAAGGGCGGGTCTTGTAGGATCGTCGCGGCGTGGGGCTGGCCCAAAACCATCACATCAACCTTATCCCCGGCCCTGGCCGTGCCCGCTTTGACAAACCCCAGAGCAAGGCTCTGCCCCACCCCATAGCCATACGCGCCCGAGGTCACACGCCCGATCCCTTCGCCGTTCAGGAAGATCGGCTCACCGCCAGTGGCGTCGGCATTCGATGCTGTCACCGCCGCCTCATCCAGCGCCAGAATGATCATCTCTTCGCGGGCGGGCTGGTTGATCACCTGCAACAGCGCCTCTTTGTTGAGGAAGTCCTTTTCCAGCTTGCAAAGCCGTTCCAGCCCGACCTCTTGCGGCCAATATTCCGGGCTGTATTCGCGCGACCAGCTGCCATAGCCCTTTTCGATGCGCAAAGACATCAAGGCGCGACTGCCCACCGGACCGATACCAAACTCTTCCCCCGCCTTTAGCAAGGCTTCGTAAAGGGTTTTCTGATCTTCTGTCCGGCAATGCAATTCCCATCCAAGATCGCCTGTAAACGACACACGAAGGGCCAGAACATTGACACCCGAAACCTGGATCCATTTGCTGCGCATGAAAGCAAAATCCGCTGTCTCAAGCGATGTATTGGTCATGCGCTGGAGCATCGCCCGTGACGACGGCCCCGCCACATTGAAACCGCACATGGCCTGGGTCTGCGAAGAAAACGATGTGCCTTCGGGCAGTGGCACTTCGGCAAAGAAACGCTGGTGATAGCGTTCTGCCATGCCAGATCCGATGATCCAGAATTCATCCTCAGCGCTGCGGGTGACGGTGAAATCCCCGGCGATGCCACCACGTTTGCTGATCAGCGGCGTCAGGCACGACCGCCCAACAGCCACCGGCATCTTGTTGGCAAAGACCTGATTTAACCACTCTTCGGCACCGGTGCCTTTGACCTGATATTTGGCAAAGTTTGAGATGTCGATGATACCACCGGTATCGCGCAGCATCCGCGCTTCGCGCCCGACAGAGTTCCACCAGGGCTGACGGTCAAAGCCCGCGGTGTCTGGCGTTTCTGCATCAAAATACGCGGGATGTTCCCAGCCATAGTTCAGGCCGAACCGCGCGCCCATGTCTTTTTGCATCTCATAAACCGGACGCATGCGCATGGGGCGACCCGCTTCGCGCTCTTCACCCGGGAAGTGAATTTTGAACCGATGCGCATATTGGTCTTTCACGCGGGCTTTGGTGAAATCAACGCTGGCCCAATCGCCAAAGCGCGCCACATCCCAGGGGAACATGTCGTATTGCATTTCGCCTTCGACAATCCATTGCGCAGCCATCAGCCCCATGCCGCCAGATTGTGAGAACCCCGGAATGATGCCGTTGCAGCAGAAATATCCCTGTTTCTCGGGCAGCGGCCCCATCAGCACGTTGGAATCCGGCGACCAGATCATCGGCCCGTTGATCACCCGTTTGATCCCGGCCATGCCCACGGAAGGCACACGATCAATGGCACGCATCATATTGTCTTCGATCCGGTCCAGATCATCGGGGAACAGATCATGGGCAAAATCCAGCGGCGTACCCTGTTCTGCCCATAGGCGCACGTCTTTTTCGTAGGCCCCGATCAGCAGCCCCTGCCCTTCCTGACGCAGATAATATTCGCCATCACGATCCGCCACCGAGGGCAGACGTTTGGGCATATCAGCAATCTCGGCGATGGTTTCGGTGACAAAATATTGGTGTTCAGTGGGTTGCAATGGCAGCTCAACACCAGCGAGTTTTGCCACCTCGCGCCCCCAAAGACCGGCGGCATTCACAACCCAGGGGGTCGCGATATCCCCCGCAGGCGTGCGTACAATCCAGGCGCCATCGGGCTGCTGTTCGGTGCCCAGAACCGGGGTAAATCGATGGATCTCTGCCCCGTTCTGACGCGCCCCCACAGCATAGGCATTGGTCACGCCGCTGGGGTCCACATTGCCGCCATCGGGTTCATACATGATGCAGCGAATGCCTTCGAAATTCACCAGCGGATGCAGACGTTCGGCCTCATCACGGGTGATTTCATAAAAGTTCATCCCGTACAGCTTGGCCTTGGCGGCCTGCAAACGCAGCTGATGTTCCCGCGCCTCGGTCTGCGCCAGATAGAGCGATCCGGGCTGAAAGACACCGCAGCTCTGGCCGGTCTCAGCTTCGAGATCTTTGTACAGGTTCATCGTGTAATGCTGCAGACGGCTGATATTGGTGCTGTCATGCAGCCCGTGAATATTCGCCGCCGCATGCCAGGTGCTGCCAGAAGTCAGCTCGTCGCGCTCAAGCAGGACCACGTCTGACCACCCCAGTTTGGTCAGGTGGTACAAGATAGAGCAGCCAATGACGCCACCGCCGATGACAACGGCCTGTGCGTGGGTTCGCATGTCAATTCCTCCAATGCTTTGGTGCAAACTGGCGTCGCGAACAGACCATTAATTGCCATTTTGCGACCTTTTCAGTCGCATTACTGTGCTCTTGGCAGAATTTGATCACCCGCATTCCGACCTTAGGGTTTTCCTGACTTATCGCGGGAATCACACATGCTATGGTTGTTTTGCTTATTTCAGCAAATTTTTTGAAAGGACTATCATGCAAAAAAATGACGTTTTAGAGGTTATGACCCGTCAGCTGGCTTCGGCCAATCTGCCGAAAAAATCACTCGAAAAACTGGCCAAGGTTGCCTCCCGCTCCAAACATAAACCCATCGGGATGGACATTTGCAAATATGGAATCTGTCTGGATCTGCTGGTGGACGGCGGGCTGGATCAGTTCGATCTCAAGGATGTGGCCGAACTGGAAGTTGGCCGCATTCGCGACATTGAGATCTTTCCCTGGGGCATCATCCGCCCGGACCTGCTGCGCGTGCGGGTCAGTCAGGAACTCTGATCTGATCTCACATGACAATCATGTCTTATCCAGTGTTGCACATCCATCCGACCCGGATGTGCAACCTTTTATGCCAGCATTGCTATTCCACATCCGGCCCAAAGCAGACTGGTCATCTGCAACCTGACCTGATCCTTCAGGCCACGCAGAACCTGTTTCAACATGGCTATCGTCAGGCCAGCCTGTCTGGAGGCGAACCTGCGCTTTATCCGCATTTGTGTGATCTGGCGCACGGATTGAAAGATCAGGGCTTTGTCGTTTCCATCATTACCAATGGCTGGTTCCCGCAAAAGATCCTGCCGCTGTGTCGCGATGGAACGGTGGATATCCTGTCGATCAGTTTTGACGGGCTGCCCTGTCAGCATGATCAGATCAGGCGACGCAAAGGCGCCTTTGAAAAGGCACGTGGAACTTTGCAGGCGGTTGTGGAAACTGGCTGCCGCACGGGCGCGGTGGTGGCGGTGACAAAGCAGTCTTTGCCTCAACTGCCAGATCTGGTTCCTCTGCTGGTCCAGGACGGGGTGGATCAGATCCAGTTTCATCCCGTGGCTGCCATTGGGCGCGCCAGCGAGGGTGATCACAACATGGAGCTGAGCGATGAAGCGCTTTTGCGTCTGCTTTTGCTGACACAGGCCTTTGGTGAAATGTACGATATATCGTTTTCCACCGACGCCCTGACAGGTCGTGATATTGCGGCAGCCCGGATTGGTCAGACGGGGGATCTGATTTCCCCGCTGGTGATCGAAGAAACCGGGCAGGTCACGCCTGTCGCCTATGGGTTCAACGCCGATTACGCGCTGGGAACGCTGCAAGAGGGGTTTGCCGCCCCGTTTGTCACCGGCTCTTTGTCGCAAGTGATTGTCAGAACTCAGGAAAAATGTGCAAGCACCCTTGCCAGCGCCTTTTTTCCCGATCTGGTACATCACTCATTGGCCCAACCACAGCCCGCCGGTTGACACACGCAAACGGCAATTGCGACATTTTTTGTCGCTGTTGCCACTTGAAATGCTCTACACGGCTTTGCAGGCTCAGCGCAAACAAAGCAAGGAGCCATCATGAAGACCACCACCCGCGTTGTTGTCATCGGAGGCGGCGTTGTCGGCGTCTCTGTGCTCTATCACCTGACCAAACTGGGCTGGTCTGACGTGATGCTGCTGGAGCGTTCTGAACTGACCTCGGGCAGCACATGGCACGCGGCGGGCGGGTTTCACACGCTTAACGGCGACACCAATATGGCGGCGCTACAGGGTTATACCATCCGCCTGTACAAAGAGCTGGAAGAGCTGACAGGCATGTCCTGCGGCTTGCACCATGTGGGTGGCGTGACGCTGGCTGACAATCAGGATCGCTTTGACATGCTTTTGGCCGAACGCGCCAAACACCGCTATATGGGCCTTGAGACGGAAATCGTGACCCCCAATGAGATCAAAAAGATCGCCCCCATCGTGAACACCGATGGTATTCTGGGCGGGCTCTATGATCCGCTGGATGGGCACCTTGATCCCTCTGGCACCACCCATGCTTATGCCAAGGCCGCGCGGATGGGCGGAGCGGAAATCCACACGCATACCAAGGTGATCGAAACCAACCAGCGCCCGGATGGCACCTGGGATGTGATCACCGACAAAGGCAGCATTCACACCGAACATGTGGTCAATGCCGGTGGGCTCTGGGCGCGCGAAGTGGGGGCCATGGCCGGGGTCTATCTTCCGCTGCACCCGATGGAGCACCAGTATCTGGTCACCGAGGAAACCCCGGAAATCTATGAACGCGACAGCGAACACCCGCATGTGATGGATCCCGCAGGCGAAAGCTATCTGCGTCAGGAAGGGCGCGGGCTGTGCATTGGGTTTTATGAACAGCCCTGCCGCCCCTGGGCGGTGGACGGCACACCGTGGAATTTCGGGCATGAACTCTTGCCAGATGACTTTGACAAGATCGAAGACAGCATTGATTTTGCTTACAAACGTTTCCCAGTGCTGGAACGTGCCGGGGTGAAGTCGGTGATCCACGGGCCCTTTACCTTTGCGCCCGATGGCAACCCGCTGGTCGGCCCCATCCCGGGGCTGCGCGGCTATTGGAGCGCCTGTGGCGTCATGGCCGGGTTCTCTCAGGGTGGCGGCGTGGGTCTGATGCTGGCACAATGGATGGTCGAGGGCGAATGCGAACGCGACACCGCCGCCATGGATGTGGCACGCTTTGGCGATTGGATTTCGCCCGGCTACACCCTGCCAAAGGTCATCGAAAACTATCAAAAGCGCTTTTCGGTCAGCTATCCTAACGAAGAGCTGCCCGCCGCAAGGCCCAACCGCACCACACCGATGTATGACATTTTTGATGGCATGGGCGCGGTCTGGGGCGCGCAATATGGGTTGGAAGTGGTCAACTATTTCGCCCAAGATGGCGAAACCCGCTATGAAACGCCATCGTTCCGCCGCTCCAACGCCTTTGAGGCCACTGCCCGCGAAGTCAAAGCCGTGCGAGAAGCGGTTGGTATCAACGAGACCCATAACTTTGGCAAGTACCGTATCACCGGCCCCAATGCCCGCGGCTGGCTCGATAAGATCATGGCCGGACGCATTCCTCAGCCGGGGCGTCTGTCGCTGACGCCGATGCTGTCACCCAAAGGGCGGATTATCGGTGATTTCACGGTCTCTTGCCTGTCGGAAACGGAGTTCCGCCTGACCGCAAGCTATGGCGCGCAGGCCTATCACATGCGCTGGTTCCTGCAAAACCTTGAGGATGGCGTTCAGGTTGAAAACACCAGCGACCGCCTGAATGGCTTTCAGATCGCTGGCCCCAAGGCCCGTGATGTGCTGGCCGCCTGCACCCGCGCGGATATCTCTGACATGAAATTCATGGATGTACGTCAGATCACCGTTGGTATGACTGACTGCATCGTACAGCGCGTCAGCTATACCGGGGATCTGGGCTATGAGATTTTCTGCGATCCCATGGCGCAGCGTCAGCTGTGGCAGACCCTATGGGCAGCCGGTGAACCGCATGGCATGCGCCCCTTTGGCATGCGCGCCATGATGAGCCTGCGTCTGGACAAGTTCTTTGGCAGCTGGGGACGGGAATTTTCGCCAGATTATACCAGCGCTGAGACCGGGCTGGATCGCTTTATTTCCTTCAAGAAGAACAGCGATTTCATCGGTCGTGCCGCCGCCGAAGCGGAAAAAGCCACAGCCCCGGAACGCACCTTGGTGGCCTTTGAAGTTGCCGCCGAAGACACCGACGTCAATGCCTATGAACCGGTCTGGATCGACGGAAAGGTACAGGGCTTCTGCACATCTGGCGGATATTCGCATTTTTCTGGCAAGTCGATCGCCCTTGCGCTGGTGCCACGTGCTGCGGTGCAGCCCGGGCTAGAGGTGCAGATCGAGATCCTTGGAAAGATGTGTGACGCCAAGCTTTTGCAGGCCCCGTTGTTTGATGCGGATGGGGCGCGGATGCGCGGCTGATACCGCAGTGCGGCAAAGCTGAATAGTCAAACTGACGCCAAGTGACATCACAAAAGACACAATGAAAGCCCCTGCATGGCGCGAAATATGCTATGTTAGCGCCATGCAGAACATTGCCATCCTGATTCCTGCCGCCGGGGCCAGCAGCCGCATGCGGGGACGTGACAAACTGTTGGAAGAGGTTGACGGCCTGCCTTTGCTGCGCCGTCAGGCCAAGCGCGCCATTTTTACCGGTGCGCATGTCTGTGTCACCCTGCCCGATCACGATCACCCCAGGGTTCACGCGCTCGAAGGTCTGCCGGTGCAGATCGTTGCGGTGCCGGATGCCGATCTTGGCATGTCCGCTTCATTGCGGCGCGGCATTGGCATGTTGCCTCCGATGATCGACGCGGTGATGATCCTGCCCGCCGATATGCCCGACCTGCGCACCGAAGATCTGGTGTCCGTGGTTGAAACATATCAAAACAGCCCTTTCCCCGCGCTTGTGCAGGCGCGCACGCCTGATGGGACCCCGGGGCATCCGGTGCTGTTCCCAAAAGACTGTTTTGCCTCGCTGCGTCAGGTGACCGGCGATCAGGGTGCCCGCGATGTGCTGCGCGCCCATTCCAACCGATTGCGCCCTGTCACTCTGCCCGGCCAGCGCGCCGTGACCGATCTGGACACGCCCGAAGCCTGGGCAGAATGGCGGCAGGCCAAGGAACAGCCCGTGCTGTCAATGCGCCGGCAAAGCGTGCTTTTCCACGACGCGCTCCACTGAGGGCACGGTAAAGTCGCTTTTGTCCCAGATGCCGCAGACATTCTGGGTGCTTTCTGCCTTGGCAAACATGAAGGGTGTCGGGTTGTCCTTGAACAGGACCACCGGAAAGTTTTCATATTTGTCATTTGCCTCAAGGGCCTGCGCCATATCGGCGCCGTGCCCGTCTGGCAGATCATTTTCCAAAAACATGATCGCAACGTGCTGCTGGCGCACATGTTCCATCGCTTCTTGCATGGAACGAGCTGTGACCACCTTGTGATCATGGCAGCTTTTCTTTGCGATTTTGCGTAGCTTGCTCCGGTCAACCCGGCTGTCATCTACAATGAGACAGTATCTGTCGTGGCCCGACATGGTGTCACCTCCACTTTTCGTCTCCGATGACCTTAATATAATCTAAACCACTAAAAATTCATGCAAAATCAGGGAAAAGGGTTAATCGAATTTTAAGAAAACGGGGCAGCAAGAGCCACCCCGTTTCCGTGTTCCGTTTCGATCTCTGCCCCAACCCATTGTTTTTCGGGTTGGGTCTGTGCGCTGATTTCCCCAGCCTGTCCCCACAACAGAGCCAACGCTAATCATGAGACCGAAACGGGCTGCAACCGTTTCGGTCCTCTGATTACTTGGTCAGCAGGGCCGCTTCGTGGCGTTTCAAGGCGCGGCGGGCCGATCCATAGGCCCGCAGACCTTCCGCATGCTCCAGCTCGGGGAAGAGTTCCAGGATCTCTTCGCGCTGCGCACTGCCGATGCCCGCAAGGCTATAGTCGCCCGGCTGGAAGCTTTCGGTCCAGGCCCCGTTCGACAGCACCACCTCGTGACGCTCGAACATGAAGTGGATATAGGCCACCCCATTGGCTTCGACCTCATCCACACCGTCCAGACCGGTCAGGTGTTTCGCCGCCACCAGCACTTCGCGTTCTTCGAAGTACAGCGCTGTCTTGTCATTGGCGACAAGCACACGGTGGTTCGGCGAGACCAGCATGTCATGCTCTGGCATGCCATTGCCCAAGGCGCCCTTCTGGATCAGAACCGGGTTCAGCTCTGGCTTGCGGGCCAGTTCAAAGCGGTTCAGATCCTTCCGGCCAACCCACTGGATTTCCTGAATGCCGTTGTCACGTGTAATCACACGATCCCCAACCTGTAGGTCTTCCACCAGACGTTCGCCTTCGGGTGTGGCAATCAGCGTCCCCGGAGTGAAGCAAGGCACAACGGTTTCGATGTTGAAGAAGTCCATCGTACCCGAAACAGCACCGGTATCATCAAAGAACTGAACCGTACCGTCGATGCCGTTCCCGTCACTGTCGGTACGGGTGTTGATCAGTTGCCAGTCAGTACCGCGTGCTCCAACCCCGGAAAGATCCAGAACGTCAGCGTCATTGCCAGCAAAGCCACCGTGAACCGTATCGTCGATGCCATCTTCGGCCGAGGACACAACGATCCTATCCGCATCAGCGCCCGTGTGGATGCTGTCCTGACCTGCGCCACCGTCGACCGTATCATCACCGGATCCACCCAGGATCGAGTCATTGCCAGCTTCGCCGAACAGGCTGTCATCGCCTGCGCCGCCGTCGATGGTGTCTTCGTCGATACCGGCATAGACCAGATCCGCACCAGTACCACCTGCAATGCTGTCATCGTCATCGCCAGTATAGATGACTGTCGCGGTCATTGATCGCTGACGGATCGGTTGCGTCC
>JAOARQ010000007.1 GCA_025210455.1 Pelagimonas sp. | reverse complement strand
TCCAAAGCGCCTGCCGCATCGGTGATCTGATCAAACAGCCCCTGATCATTGCGATGATCATAGCGCAGGCGATAGGGATCGAGCCGCAGGTCATAGCCGCCGTCAGAGCTGCGCTGCAGTTTTTCCACATCGCCACTGGGGGCAAACAGGGTGATGCTGTCAGCGTCTTCCGGCGTATAGGCGCAGGGTTGCCCATTGGCGGTATAGGCGCCGATGGCGACAATGCCATTGTCTTTGCGTGCCATACGCGCCGGATAGGCCGCGCGGCCCGAGCCGTCATTGCCTGCGGCGCAGAGCACCGGGCGGTGTTCACCGATTTTCTCCAGCAGCTTGTGCAGGGCCGCTTCGCCATCGAGCACGGATTGCGGTTTGGCCATGGCGCGGGTGCGCAACGACTGCGTGTCGATTTCATTTGGCGTGCGGGCACTGTCGACCAGAGCGATGCTATCCGGGGTGGGCAGGCTGGCGGCCAGAACCACCATATGCGCCCCGATCATTTCAGCATAAAGCAGAGCGTGGATCATTTCCTCGGGGGTGGGCATGGCGCTGGTGGAGATTGGCACGATCTCGCAGAAGGGATTGACGCCGGTATAGCGCAGCGGCAGATCCATGGGCGCAGCCGCAGCGGCCGGGTTCAGCATGGTTGAGCGATGCACCTTCACATCGGTCGGGCGCGCGCCGATGATCCCGGCCATGGCGGTCCCATGGGTCGCGTGTTTTTGCGAGGCGGCGGCGCGGCCCAGCCCCATCGGCGGCGCATCAAAGCGCGCTTTCAGGCGGGCGGCGGCGGCGTTGATGTAATCATCGCCATAGCTGCGCAGATCGAGATCGCGCAGTTTGGCCGGCACCTCACCGGGGGCACCTGTCACAAAGGCCCCCAGCGGTTCGCCGGCAAAATCAATCATCAGATCGTGGTTGATGCTGTCTTTGAGGCAGGGGTGATCCCAGGCGACCGAGGTGTCGATCAGGGCAATCACGGTTTTCTTGCGCGCCGCAGATTCCGCCTGAAACAGCGGGCTGTCAGCCAGATAGGTGCCGCCATCGGGATCGGCGGGATCCATGTTGAGCACACCGATTTCATTCAGATGCCACAGCGCGTGATAGCTGGGGTAGGCACCCAGAAAGAGAGGATCGCCGTTATGTGTTGGTTGTGTCATGTCAGTCTTCCCTCTTAGCGCCATTCAGCGGCCGCGCGGTTCATCAGATCCGCGAGGATGTCTTCCAGGATGGGCAGGAACAGCCGTGCAAGAATGCGCCCGGCTTCGCTGTCGGAGGCATAGTGCACACCGGCGTATTCGCGGTTTTCAGCCACGCGGGCACAGCGTGCAAACAGCAGCGGATTGCCCGGATGTTCCGGCACAGCGCGCGAAAAGATATAGGCGATGGTATGCGACTGGAAGGAATGGTTGGAGGGATAGGACGAATGCCCCGGGTTCTTGATGAAGGGGCGCAGTTGCGGATCAACCTGATTGGGCCGCAGCGCGCCAAAGCGGGCTTTGTAGCGCAGGCCGACCTCTTCGCAGAGCGCAGCGATGACGATGAACAGATATTCGGTCGCCGGATAGCGCCCGCCCGGTTCGGTGCCCAACGGTTCAAGATAGGCGGTCAGTTCCAGCGAGCGTTCGCGCAGGATTTCAGCCCGCCGCCCAGCTTCGGCCTGTGAGGCCAGCGCGTCCTGCTTGCGGTGGAGTTCCACCAGCTCCTGCGTCAGTTCCTTGACGCTGGGGGGCGGAGGGACAGGCAGATCGCGCCAGTCGTCGATGCGTTCGTACAGCGCCTCGCGTTCGCGCCATGGGGCCAGGATATGGGTGCTGCCGCCACCTTTGGCATCGCGGTTATCTCTGTTGTCGCGGTTGTCCCGATTATCCCGATTATCGCGGTTGTCTCTGTTATCCCGGTTATCGCGATTGTCGCGGTTATCCCTGTTGTCGCGATTGTCCCGGTTATCACGATTGTCGCGGTTCAGGCGGGTGATTTCGATCTGGGTGACGGATCGCGCGCTTTGCACGGTCACCTCGGGGGCGGGAGCCCCGCCGCCCGGTGCCGCAAGGCCCGCTACATTGGTAAAGTGGATGCCCTGCCCATGCACCACGATGGGAGGCCCGGACAGCTTGTGCCGCAGGCCATTTGGATTTTCAGATGTCATAGTCGAACCCCCTGTTCTGAAATATCTGTTAGTCCAATCCTATTCGCGCCAATCCTCGCGCGATGGTGTCGTTAATTTCTTGTCCTGCTGACATAAACACACCCGACGCCACCCGGCTAGCGGTGAAGCTTGGGTCGCGTTCCAGAATAGTATGTTTGAGCGCCTCGGCTTCGTCGTGACGATTGAGAAAGCCAAGTGCGGCAGCGGTGTAGCGCAGGGCGGCGGAAAAACCGGGCATGCGCGACAGGGCCATCTGCCCGAAATGGGTGGCGGTCAGGTGGTCGCCTTCGGCAAAAGCGATCATGCAGCGGGTGGTTTCAAAAGCATAGCGAAAGGGGCTGTGCCGCGACAGGGCCAAGGCGCGGCCCGAAGCTTCGCGGGCGCGGCTCAGCTTGCCCCGGTGGTAATGGTAGAGCGCCAGATGATCCCAGCCCATCGCCAGCGAGGGGGCGATTTCGGTGGCGCGGGTGAGCATGTCAAAGGCCAGCCGGTCTTCCTGTGCCAGATAATGCACCGCATAGCCGGTCAGCGACAGGGAGAGGCCGCCCATGGGGCCTTCGGCCAGCAGGTTGCGGGTATGGGCAACCATATCGTTGCGCATGTCGATGCGGTCTTTGCTCCAGCGTTCGCCGATCTGCAGGGTTTGCAGATAGAGCGCCAGCGCGTGGCGTGTTTTGGCGGGCAGCTGCGAATTCGGGTCGATGATCAGTTCGCGCGCGGCAGACAGCGCACTGGGATCGAGCTGAAAGAACTGGCTGAGCAGGTGGAAAGCGGTGGCGCGATCGGCTGAGGCGCTGCTGAGCACCGGCACCAGATTATCCAGCGCAAAGGCGGCGACTTCGATGGCTTCGGGGGCGAGCGGATCAATCAGCACGTCTTTTGAGACCGACAGGGTGGTCTGCCAGAGCAGCTTGGGCCGCACCGCTTCGGAGAGTTTCAGGGTGATGACGATGGCATCATCCACCCCATGCATCGCCACGTGCAGCAGATGGGTCACACCGCTGGAGCGTGCCAGATCCAGCGCGCCGCTGCCATACCAGCGATAATCCAGCACCTCGGCCTGACAGTTTTCCTGCAACCCATCGCCGAGCATGGTCATGAAACTGTCGCTGAAGGCCTGCGCCGAAACCCGGATGTCTGAAATCACCGGATCGACCAGCGCCACGCTGAGCGGTTTTTCCAGATCAATATCGGCGTCAGAGCTGAGGCTGGGCTTTTTCTTGGGGGCGGCGGGTTTGGCCCCGGCTGAGCGGCGCTTTTGCCGTTCGTTGCGCAGCCAGTCTTCGAACCCTTCGGCCCCGGTATTGCCCAGATCAAGACCTTCGAGAAATTCGCCTTCGCTGGGGGTGCCATCCAGCACGTCGACCCAGATCATGTCAGGGTTGATCCAGATGGACTGCGAGTCACTGCCAATGACATCCGGCCCGATGGGTTTGAGTTCATTGCGCAGGGTGCTGAGCGCGCTGCGCAGGCTGCTGCCCGCTTTGGCCCCAGAGGATTCGGCCCAGAACATGGTCAAAAGCGCCTTGCGCGCCTTGGTTTGCCGCGGCGACAGGGCCAGAACAGCCAGCATCGCTTTGCGAAAGCCGCCTTTGGGGGTCAGATCGACCCCGTCGGGCGACATGAGCCGCATCGGGCCCATCAGGTAGAGCCTTGTTATGTTTACCGGGTTTTGCACCCAGACAGAGTGACACGGGGAAAAAGGCAAGAGGAAGTTCAAAAATGTATCAATTGGTCAGGAAAGTCCGAATTCCGGTCTCTATTGCGCGACTTTAGTCTTAATTTGCGCATGAGACCCCATTCGGGCCGGGAAAAAAGGGATGCCCCGAGGCATGAGGACCCCCGGGGCATCTTAGTTGGGCTGGCGCACCACTGGGGACGGCTGCGTCAGGCCCGTAAGGCTGAGCTGGGCTCATACTGGAAATGGTTGTCTTCCTCTACGGTCGGGGATTGGCGGGAATCGCGGGTGGCTGTGTCCACGGTCTGATATTGGCGATCCGCAACTATAAGGTGCATTCCCTTGGCGCTGAGGCGCAGGGTGATTTCGCCCTGAGCGGCTTCAAAGCGGCCAAGCGGGGTAACGCCCTTGGGGTTTGTGTCGTTGAAGACAAAGATCTCTTCGCCTGGCTGACGCCCATAGGACTGAAAGCTGGCAATACGCGTCTGGCGTGTGGTGGCGCCCTCTTTCGAATCGGCTTTACCGGCGGTCTGCGTCACAAACAGGTAATCCCCATCACGTTCCAGAAGGATCTGGTCAACGACGCTCAGGCCGGTGCTGGGATCACTTTTTGTCGACGTCATCCAAGTATGGAACTGGTAAATAGTCATGATAAACCCCCTCTATCTCACCAGAAACATTTGTAGAATTTTACACGTCAACAGATCGTCAACAGGTGTGAGCGCAGGGTGAGCGGGGTTATTTTTCGCACCACAAAGAACACGAATCAAAAATGAGATTCGTGATACAACAATAGTCGTCGGCGGTGGTTGAGGTGGTGTGGGCTTTGGTGTATCTGAACTAATCGGTTTACTTTTACGTGGGCTTTTCAATGGCACGAACGAGACATGCAATAACATTCGCACTGGCGGTACTTGCGGGGCAGGCCACTGCGCAGGAGGATCCGGCTGGTGACCTGGCCCGTGATCTGGGGCGCCCGGTCAAGCTGATCTCGATTGAGACCAGTGAAATCGCTTTTGAGCGTCGGTTTTTCGGCCGTGTCGCTGCGCGCCAGACAGTGGATCTGTCCTTTCAGACCTCGGGCGAGCTGGTGTTGCTGCCACTTTCTGAGGGGCAGGATATTGCCAAGGGGCAACTGGTGGCCCAGCTGGATCTGGAACCCTTTGAACGGGCCGTGGCCCGCGCTGAGCTGACCCTGAAACAGGCTCAGCGGGATGCAGAGCGGACGGCCAAGCTGCAGCAGGCGCGCACCGTCTCTGAGGTGCAGGCCGAGAACGCACAGACACAGGCGGATCTGGCAGAGCTGGCTTTGCGGGACGCACGGTCTGCACTGGATCACGCGACGCTGGTTGCGCCATTTGATGCGGTGGTGGCCTCGCGGAATGTGGAAAACTACACGCTGATTTCGCCGGGCATGGCGGTGGCGCGCCTGACTGACCTGTCTGAATTGCGCATCCATATTGATGTGCCCGAGGTGCTGATGCGCCATCGCAACGAAAACGAAGTGCCGGAAATGACCGCGACCTTCCCGGGTTCGGATCAGGAATACCCCTTGCAGATGCGGGAATTCAAATCCGAGGCCAGCGAAGTGGGGCAGACCTTCCGTCTGACACTGGCGATGGACCCGCCAGAAGATCAGATCATTCTGCCGGGTGCTTCGGTGACAGTGAATATCCGCATCAAAGACGCCGAACAGGGGGTGGTTCTGCCGATTTCCGCCATTCGGGTGAATGCGGATGGCAGCTATTCTGCTTTGCTGTTCGACAGTCAGGATGGCGAAAACGGCATGGTTAAGACTGTGTCCGTGACCGTCAGCCCGACAGATGATGGCAAAGCCTTCCGTGTCGAAGGGCTGCCTGAGAGCGGTGAACTGGTGGCCACCGGTGTTGCGCTGCTGCGCGACGGTGCCAAGGTGCGCCGCTTTGTCGGATTTGGAGAGTAAACCATGAGCATGTCATTGGCACGAGGGGCGATTAACAACGCCCTGCTGACCTGGCTTGTGATGCTGGGCTGCCTGCTGGGCGGCTGGTGGGGCTTTAATGCGGTCGGGCGTCTGGAAGACCCGGCCTTTTCGATCAAGGAAGTTGTTGTCATCACGCAGTATCCCGGTGCGGATTCTGAACAGGTGGCGCGTGAGGTCTCGGAACCGCTGGAAACTGCGCTTCAGCAGATGAGCGAAGTTAAAGAGATCCGCTCGACCAACCGCCCCGGTGTCTCGGTGATCAACGTTGAGGTACAGGACACGTTTGACGGATCACAGCTGCCAGCGATCTGGGCGGATCTGCGCAATCGCGTGGCGGATGCGGCGCTGAACCTGAACGCTGGTGTTGGCACCCCCTGGGTGAACGACAAGTTTGGCGATGTGTTTGGTGTGTATTACGCCGTCACAGCGCAGGGCTATACCGACGCTGAAATCCACGATATCGGGCGTTTCCTGCGGCGTGAGCTGCTGGTAGTTGATGGGGTCGCCAATGTCGAGGTGGCCAGCCTGCCGCAAGAGGCGATCTTTGTCGATGTGGATCTGCCGGTGGCCTATAACATGGGCGTGTCCCCATCTTATCTGCAGCGGACGGTGCAGATGGCGGATTCTGTCACCCCATCGGGGCAGGTGGATGTGAATGGCAAGGTGCAGCGGTTGCAGATCGCAGATGGGTCGGACACGCTTGGCTCGATCACGGATCTGTCGATTGGCACATCCGGCGGTGTGATCAAACTGGTGGATGTGGCGCATATCAGCCGCGGCCGTGTGGATCACCCGGCACAGATCATCCGCTATAACGGGGTCGAGGCCTTTACGCTGGGTGTGGCTGGGCTGAACGACCGCAATATCGTTGAGGTTGGCCTGCGCGTCGAAGAGCGGCTGGCGGAACTGAAGCAGGATCTGCCTGTGGGTGTTGAGATTTCGCCAATCTATGAACAGCACCGGGTGGTGGATGAGGCATCGAACGCCTTTCTGGTCAACCTCGGAATGTCGGTGGGCATTGTGGTTGTGGTGCTGGCGATCTTCATGGGCTGGCGCGCGGCGGTTGTTGTGGGGGTGACCCTGCTGCTGACCGTCGTTGGCACCTTGTTTTTCATGGCGATCTTTTCGATCGAAATGGAACGCATTTCGCTGGGCGCGCTGATCATTGCCATGGGGATGCTGGTGGATAACGCCATTGTTGTCGCCGAGGGGATGCAGATCGCCATGGCGCACGGCAAGACATCTCGGCAGGCGGCTTATGACATCGGCGGCAAGACGCAGTTCCCGCTGCTGGGGGCGACAGTGATTGGTATCATGGCCTTTTCGGGCATTGGTCTGTCACCGGATGCGACCGGGGAATTCCTGTTTTCGCTCTTTGCCTGTATCGGGATTTCGCTGATGCTGAGCTGGATTCTGGCGATGACCGCAACACCGCTGCTGGCGCATTACTTCTTCAAGACGGGCAATGACACCAGCGATGAAGCAGAGGCTTATTCCGGGTTCTTCTTCCGGTCTTATGCCCGGTCGCTGCGTCTGAGTCTGCGTCTGCGCTGGCTGGTTGCCATGGCGCTGGGGGCGTTGACGGTGGTGTGCTTTATCGGCTTTGGGCAGGTGAAGCAGCAGTTCTTCCCGAATTCGAATACGCCGATCTTCTTTGTCCATTACAAGCTGCCGCAGGGCACGTCGATTGGCAAAACCTCAGAGGAAATGGCCAAGCTGGAAGACTGGTTCGCAAAGCGCGATGATATCGTGTCGACGGCAACCTTTGTGGGGCAGGGGGCATCGCGCTTTATCCTGACTTATGGGCCCGAGCCATCAGACCCCAGCTATGGGTTCATGATCGTGCGTACTGAAACCCGTGACGAAATCCCTCCCATCATCGAAGAGCTGCGTACCTTTGCGGCCGGCACCTTTGCCGAAGGGATGTTCCGGACGGAACGTCTGGTCTTTGGCCCGGGTGGAGGCGCGCAGGTTGAGGTGCGGTTCTCGGGGCGTGACCCCAATGTGCTGCGGGCTCTGGCCGAAGAAGCCATGGGGGTGATGCAGGAGCAGGGCAAAGACCTGAGAAAACTGCGCACCGACTGGCATGAACGGGAAATCACCCTGAGACCCAGATTTGCGACGGACCGTGCTGAAACGGCTGGGATCAGCCGGGATGATGTGGCGACGGCGCTGTTGACCGGGACGCAGGGCATTCAGACCGGCGTGCTGAAAGATGGCTCACGTCAGGTGCCGATCTATGTGCGCGCGGGCTATCGCGAAGATCTGCCGATCTCGCAGATGGTGGTGTTCTCGCAGGTCAGCAACCAGTTTGTGCCGCTTGAACAGGTGATTGACGGTTGGGATCCTGTGCCGCAGGACACCATTCTCAAGCGGTTGAACCGGGTGCCGACGATCACCATTCAGGCTGGCATCAGTGATGATGTGACCGCAGTAGAAGCGCGGGCTGATATTGTTGCCGCCATCGAAGCCATTGAATTGCCTCCGGGCTATAAGATGGAATGGGGCGGTGAATTTGAGGCCTCGGGCGATGCGCAGGCCGCGCTGGGCGCGACTCTGCCGGTGACCTTTCTGGTGATGGTGCTGATTTCGGTGGTGCTGTTTGGCGCGCTGCGTCAGCCGCTGGTGATCTGGCTGCTAGTGCCGATGTCGGTGAACGGTGTGGCGCTGGGCCTGTTGGGCACTGGTCTGCCCTTCTCGTTCACAGCGCTTCTGGGTCTGCTGTCGCTTTCGGGGATGCTGATCAAGAACGGTATCGTGCTGGTTGAAGAGATCGACCTTGTGCGTGCCGAAGGGGTGCCGCTGGAGGACGCGATTGTGAAGGCGTCGGTCTCGCGTATTCGTCCGGTGTTCCTGGCGGCGGCGACCACGATTCTGGGGATGCTGCCGCTGCTGTCGGATGCGTTCTTTGCCTCGATGGCGGTGACCATCATGGGCGGTCTGGCCTTTGCGTCGATCCTGACGCTGGTGGCGGCGCCGGTGTTCTACATGATGTTCTACAACCGCGAGGAAAAGCGCAAAGTTGCGGCTGCACAGGCCGCCTGACAGGCGCAATGATCTGAAAAAAGACGCCCCCGCAGTGCTTGCGGGGGCGTTTTGTTTTGGGACGGTTGGGAGCGTGGAGCAGCGGGTCAGAGGCCGCCGTGGTCTGCCTGAAATCTGCGGATCCAGTCGCGGTTTATGCTGTTGGACAGTCTGGCGGTTGGCGGGCATAGCTGTGACGCAATGTCGGGATCTTGCCCAAGGGCCTGAAGGATCTGCGCGACGCAGCCCTGTGGGTTGTTTGACAGCGTATCATAGCTTAGGCGCAGCGGCGTGATGCCCTGAGTTTTGAACCATGCCTGCCAGTCCAGATCCATCTGCTGCAAGTCGCGCAGGTGCCCCGCGATTGCGGTGGCATCGTACTGCGGGGGCTTTGGCGGGGCGAGCCGTTCCAGTTCCGTGCCATCTGCATGGCGGTGCCACAGCCCGGTCTGTTCTGCCATCACCCGTGAGACCGCCTGCGAGAGCTTGTCTTCGCGCGTCAGGTGGATGAACAGCGTCGGGCCAAAGGCCGCTTGCAGGCGGGTCAGATCGCTGGGGGGATCTGGGTAAAGCTGCGCTAGCTGCTGGGTGAAATATGAAAAACTGTGTCGTTGCAGGCGCAGACCAAAGATGTCTGTCTGTCCGCGCCCTGTGTGGATTGCGTGATCAAAGGCGGCGCGCAAAGCGCTGAGCGGGCTGTCGAAATCGTCGCGCGCCAGACCAAAGCTTTGCAACCAGGCGTCAAGCGAGGGGCGGTGAAACAGCGACTGAGGGTCGCCTGCAACCCCGGTGTCGCGCAGCAGCCCGCAAAGCAGGGTGCTGCCGCTGCGGGGGCTGGTGCAGATGATGTAGGATTTGAAGCTCATAGGGGGGTGATAACCCGGCAGTATGACAATGACAAAACGCCGGGGTCATGAGGCTGTGATTTTGCGCTCCATCAGCCGCTGATACAGCGCGGGTGACAGGCGGTTCAGCAGGTAGGACAGTCTGGCCACCCGCCCGACAGGAATAAAAGCCCGGCCTTTTTCGACGTCACGCAGAATGATCTGTGCGGCCTGATCCGCCGGCATGGCGTCTACCGCATCTTTGGCCGCGCCAGGGCGGCTGAGCGCCTGTTGATCCGGTCGGGCGTCGGGGTTGGTGGCAATAAAACTGGGGGCGGCGATGCTGACCTGCACGCCAAAGGGGCGCTCTTCGCTGCGCAGGCTGGCAAAGAACCCCTGCACCGCATGTTTCGAAGCGGCATAGCTGGTGCGGTGGATCAGCGGTGCAAAGCCCGCGACCGAAGAGATGGCCAGATGGGTGCCACGGCTGGCCCGCAGATCGGGCAGCAGGGCCTGCGCCATGGATATGGCGGCGAAAGTGTTGATTTCAAAGACCCGGCGCAGGGCTGAAAGATCGCTGTCCGCGAAAGCGGCGATCTGAGTGACGCCAGCGTTGTAAATCACCAGATCAATGGTTTTGATCCGGTTGCGGATCTGATCACAAAGGCGGTTTAGCGCGGCGGGGTCGGTCAGGTCACAGGGCAGGATAATCTGCTGGGGGATCCGTCTGTCACGCAACTGGCGCAGGGCGCTGCTGTCGAGATCGACCAGAACCGTCTGCCAGCCTTTGGCCCGCAGCGCGGTATCCAGCGCCTGACCAAGGCCGCCCAGCCCGCCGGTGATCACAGCGGTTTTCATAGGCCCGCTGCCTTGCGCCAGAGATCAAACACCTGCGCCGATGTTTTCTGCGGCATATAGTTAAAATCCGTTTTCAGCGCTGTATTGTCCAGAACTGGACGGTACTGCAAAAAGCGCACCTGCTGGGGGCCATATTGGCTAAGACCCAAAGGGTTGGCGATGGCGAGGGCCGCCTTGAGCATCCAGGCGGGCAGCCAGAGGATTGGCTTGTTCAGCGCCTGCGCCAGATCGCGCACCGTCATTTTGCCGTCTCCTGCCACGTTGAAGATGCCGGTGGGGCCCTGGGTGGCGGCACGGGCGAGAATATGCGCCAGATCCTGTCGCCAGATAAAGACAAAGGGGCTGTCGCTGCCCCGGATTGCCAGCAGGCGGGGCTTGTGGAACAGGGCGGTGATCTGATTTTCCATGCCTTCGTCCAGCACTGTGCCCACCCGCAAGATCACCTGTTCGAGGGCGGGGTGGCTGTCGCGGGCCTCCGCCAGCATCTCTTCGACCTGACGTTTGTGATCGGAATAGGCGAATTCGGGGTTGCCGCGCAAAGGGTGGGTTTCGCGCAGAAGCTGGGGATTGTCGGCATGATAGCCATAGGCTGCGCCCGAAGAGGTCACGACAAGGCGGCGCACCCCGTGCGACAGGCAGGCGGTCAGGATATTGCGACTGCCGGTGACATCCACCTGGTAGGCAAAATCGCGACGGGTGGGGGATACGATCGAAGCCAGATGCACCACAACCTCGGGTTTGAACTGGCTGATCACCTCATCTGGATCGGTGCCGCGCACATCCAGCGCGGCGAATTCAACCCCTTTGGGCAGGGATTTGGGCAGGGTGACATCGGTTGCCAGCACCTGATGAGGGGTGTCTGCCAGCAGATCCACAAGGGCGGCCCCCACCGCGCCCGAGGCGCCTGTGATCAGGATACGGGTCATGTCAGGGCCTCTCTGCGGGACCAGAAAAAGGCCAGCGCCAGCCCGGACAGCGCGTGCCAGATCCCCCAGAAGGCAGCTACGACAGCCATGCCGCCCAAACCGCCAAAAAAGCCAAAGATCAGCACCAGCCCGAGGCCCGAGTTTTGAATGCCGGTTTCAATGGTGATGGCGCGGCGATCATAAGATGAGACACCGCAGATCGTGGCAAGGGCAAAGCCGCCCCCCAGCGCCAGCGCGTTATGCATGATCACTAGGCCCGCAACCACGGCGGCATAGTTCATAAAGAAGGCCCAGTTGGCAGCCAGTGCCAGCAGGATAAAGGCGAGAAAGATCACCATCGACAGGATCTGCAAGGGTTTGCGCAGCCGTGCTGCAAGTTTCGGCTGCCGGGTATGAATAAAGAGCCCAAGGATCAGTGGGGCGACCAGCAGCAGGCCCACAGTGAGCGCCACCTGCGCGGGGTCGATAAATGTGGCCTTAAGGATATCGCGCGTGGGCGGGTAGAGCGTGCCCCAAAACCCCACATTCAGCGGGGTCATGAAGGTCGCCATCACCGTGGCCAGCCCGGTCATCGACACAGATAGCGCCGCATTGCCTTTGGCCCGGTGGGTGATGAAATTTGAAATATTGCCCCCCGGACAGGCGGCCACAAGGATCAGACCCAGCGCAATCGACGGGCGCGGTTGCAGGGCCAGCACCATCAGATAGGTCAGCAGAGGCAGCAGCAGAAACTGCGCGGCAAAGCCCACCACAAGCGCTTTGGGCGCCTGCAGGATGCGGGCGAAATCCGAGAGCTTCAGATCCAGCGCGATGGAGAACATCACAATCGCCAGAATGGCGTTGAGCAGCAGCAGGCTGCCGGGGCTGAAGTTCAGGGTGATGGTGTCGATGTCCTGCATGGTGTTACCCATTGGTGCTCAGGGATTTGATCCGGGTTGTGACGGCTTTGCGGTAGGTGGCTTTATCGACATAATAGGCCATCCGGGGCAGATCGAGATAGGCCATGCCACCGGTTGCGCGCTGGAACCCGGCGGCTTTTTCCGCCTGCAAAGACCGGGCGGCTGGCGTGTGGTCGCGCAGCCCCTTAAGATAGCGGGCCACCATTTCGGCCTGTTCATGCCGCCCCTGCCAGCCCAGGCCCGAGGCTTCGACCATGCCCAGCACAAAGAGATCATCGCGTTCCGGGTGCATGCAGTTCAGGAACAGATGCGGCGCATCGCCCTGCCAGTTCAGCAGCGATTTGTCGATAAAGGGATAGTGCAGCAGATAGCCGGTGGCGGTGAGGATCATGTCATAGTCCGCCTGCGTGCCATCGCGAAAGACCACGGTCTGACCGTCAAGGCGGGCAATGTCGGGGCGGACGGTTAGGTCACCATGGCCCGCGTGAAACAGGATCAGCGAATTCACCACCGGGTGGCTTTCATAGAGGGCGTAATCCGGTTTGGGAAAGCCGTATTTCTGCGGGTCGCCCACAAACCAGCGCAGGATCAGCCCGTCGATGCGCCGTTTGAGCCACATGGGCAGTCTGATCGCGCCGCCCATGGTGTCGGCGGGGCGGCCAAAGACGTATTTGGGCACAAAATAATAGCCGCGCCGCATGGAGATATCGCAGCTTTGCGCATGGTGAATGGCATCCACCGCGATGTCGCAGCCGGAATTTCCAGCCCCCACCACCAGCACCCGTTTGCCAGCAAAATGTCGGGGGCTGCGGTAATCGCAGGCATGGATCATCTCGCCCGTGAAATGGCCGTCAAAACGCGGGCGGTTGGGCTCTGACAGGGTGCCATTGGCGATCAGAACCCCGGCAAACTGACCGGTTTCTTCGGTGCCATCAGCGGTGCGCCAGCGCAGGGTCCAGCCATCACCTGATCCGCCATTGGGGGTGCAGCTCAGCACTTCGGTGTCAAAGCGGTAGTGGCGGTAAAGGTCAAAATGCCGCGCGAAATCACGGAAATACCGCGCCATCTCTGTATGCGATGGGTATTCAGCAACTTCCGAACCCATGGGGAAATCGGTAAACTCCGTCATGTGTTTGGAGGAGATAAGATGCGCGGTGTCATACATTGTCGAGCGCGGGGCGTTGATATCCCACAGCCCGCCCACATTGCTATGCAGTTCGAAGCCCTGAATCGGCAGCCCCTGTTCCGTCAGGGTTTTGGCCATCGCCAGCCCCATCGGCCCGGCGCCGATCAGCGCATAGGGCAGCGGTTTCGCGTGCTGTGCTGTCATGGTGTTTCCTCTCGGAGCAGGGCTTTTGGTTCTGAAATATTGAACAACTGTTTAAATTAAAGCAAGGCATAATCCATGAGCAGAAAGATTGACGATAAAGACCGGCTGCGCGCCCCCTCTGCTAAATCGCTGGCGGCGCAGGGGCGTATTCTGGATGCAGCTGAGAAACTCTTTTCTTTATATGGATTTGACGGGGCCAGCCTGCGGGATATCGGTAAGGCTGCTGAGGTGTCGGCGGCTTTGGTGGCGCATCATGGAGGCACCAAGGATGAGCTGTTCGAAAAGGTGGTGGCGCGCCGGGCGGCTGAGCTAAGCGCACTGCGACTCGCTTTGATTGAAGAGTATCGGCAGGCGGGGCAGTTGGATCTGGCGGCGCTGGTTGAGGCCTATGTTACACCGCTTTTGTCAAGGGCAGTGACGCCGGATGGGCCCTGGGTGCATTACGCGCGTCTGGTGGCGCATGTGTCGACCGATGAACGCTGGAGCGCGATCACCAGCAAGTGGTTCGATCCGACCGCCGCGCGGTTTGTCGAAGAGCTGGGGCTGTTATTGCCCGGTGTTGCCCCCGAGGTGTTACGCGCGCGCTATGTTTTTATGGTTTCGGCGACCCTGTCGGTGCCCACGGCACTGTGGCGCATGGGCGAAAATGCCGATCCCGCACGTGCGATCCAAGAGCTCAAGGCCTTTTGTCTGGCGGGGTTCAAAGATCTGGCAGTCTGACCTTTGAAAAGAAAATGACGCCAGCGGGCACTGGCGTCATCATAGTCTTATCAAACGGAAAACCGTTGATTAGTTTTTGGATTTGTCGACCATTTTGCCAGCCGAGATCCATGGCATCATGTCGCGCAGTTTCTGGCCGGTCGCTTCGATCTGGTGCTCGTCGTTGTGACGGCGCGAGGCTTTGATGGTCGGCTGACCAACAGCGTTTTCCAGCATGAAGTCGCGCACGAATTTGCCATCCTGAATGTCTTTCAGAACCGCTTTCATGCGGGCTTTGGTTTCGTCGTACTGCAGGATGCGCGGGCCGGTGACGTACTGGCCGTATTCTGCGGTGTTCGAGATCGAGTAGTCCATGTTGGCGATGCCGCCTTCATAGATCAGGTCAACGATCAGCTTCACTTCGTGCAGGCATTCGAAATAGGCCATTTCAGGCGCATAACCTGCTTCGACCAGAGTTTCGAAACCACAGCGGATCAGTTCAACCAGGCCACCGCACAGAACGGCCTGCTCGCCGAAGAGGTCGGTTTCGCATTCTTCGCGGAAGTTGGTTTCGATGATGCCCGAGCGGCCGCCACCGATGGCCGAGCAGTACGACAGGCCGATGTCCAGCGCTTTGCCGGATTCGTTGCGGTCAACAGCAACCAGGCAGGGCACGCCGCCACCTTTGGTGTATTCGCCGCGCACGGTGTGGCCCGGGCCTTTTGGCGCCATCATGATCACGTCAACGCCTTCTTTTGGCTCAATCAGGCCAAAGTGAACGTTCAGGCCATGGGCGAATGCAATTGCTGCGCCGGGCTTGATGTTGTCGTGGACGTATTTCTTGTAGGTTTCGGCCTGCAGTTCGTCGGGCATGGTGAACATGATCACGTCACACCAGGCTGCCGCTTCGGCGATGCCCATGACGGTCAGGCCTTCTGCTTCGGCTTTCTTGGCCGAAGGTGAGCCTTCGCGCAGCGCAACAACAACGTTTTTCGCGCCGGAATCGCGCAGGTTCAGAGCGTGGGCGTGACCCTGCGAGCCGTAGCCCAGAATCGCAACTTTTGCTTCTTTGATCAGGTTCACATCGCAGTCGCGATCATAGTAAACGCGCATTGTATCTTCCTCTTGTCAGATTTGCGTCTCTTGGATGGGGTGAAAATAGGCCCATCTGCGTGATGGTGTTTGCGTTTTGCGGATGGATTTGTCAAATGATGGTGAAATCATTCCGTCCTGCGAAAATTGTGGTGAATTCATGCTGGATGATACGGATCGGCGCATACTTCGCCAGTTTCAGGCTGACCCAGAGGCCAGCACCGCAGATCTGGCGGATCGTGCGGGGGTAACACCGACGACTCTGTCGCGCAGGCTGGATCGTCTGCGCGCAGCGGGCGTGCTGCGTGGGGTGCGCGGGCAGATCCACTGGCCTGCGCTGGGCTATGCGGTGGAAGTGTCTTTGCGAGTGACTTTGGACAAAACGGCGCCGCGTGCCTTTGATGATTTCATCGAAGCCGCGCGTGAGGTGCCCGAGGTGCTGGAGATCCAGACCTTTCTGGGGCAGGTGGATGTGCGTCTGTCGGTGATTGCCCGCGATATGGGGCATTATCAGCAGCTATATCGTGAAAACATCCTGACCCTGCCGCATATCGCGGATATCGAGGCGCTGATGCATGTCGCGCGCCTGAAGGGGCAAGAGGCGCTGCCGCTATGATTGAGCTTGATGAGATCGACCGCGCTTTGTTGCGGGCCCTGGCACAGGATGCGTCGCAGTCGGCGGGGGCTTTGGGGCGGGCGCTGGGGCTGTCGCAGCCGGCGGCCTGGCGGCGGATCAGACGGCTGCGCGAGTCCGGTGTGTTGCGCGGCACGCGGCTGGATCTGGACGCGCAGGCGCTGGGGTTTGGGGTGACGGTGTTTCTGGGGATCAAGCTGGCGACCAAAGGCCGGGTGGGGCTGGAAGATTTTGAGCGCGCGGTGCAGGCCATCCCCGAGGTGCAGACCGTGGAACATGTGCTGGGCGCCTATGATTATCGCCTGCGTGTGGTGGCACGGGATATTTCAGATTTCGAACGGGTGCTGCGGCGTCGGGTGATGTCTTTGCCGGGCGTTGGCAATATCGATGCCAATGTGCTGCTCAGCGAGGAGCGTCGGCCCGGGCCGATCTGAGCCGCCGATTTCGTGCCGTTTCCTATCGGCGGCATGGAGGATGCGGATTTGTGAAAAACACCACCGAGCCTGTCGCAAATGTCATTTTCACCGAAACCTGCGGGGCCTAGACTTGGGCAAAAGGCTGATGGAGGACGAGATGGCCGCACTTTTGGACAATGTGGACCCGACGGGGTTGGAAGAATTTTCCGTGGTCTTCACGGATCGGTCGCTGAACCACATGTCGGCGCAGTTTCAACAGGTGATGCGCGATATTTCGGGCATGTTGAAAGAGGTTTACAGCGCTGACGCTGTGGCGCTGGTGCCCGGTGGCGGCACCTTTGGCATGGAGGCCGTGGCGCGGCAGTTTGGCAAAGGGGCCAATGTGCTGGTGGTGCGCAACGGCTGGTTTTCTTACCGCTGGAGCCAGATTTTCGAGACCGGAGATTTCGCAGGCGACTGCACTGTGATGAAGGCGCGGCGGCAGGGGAATGAGGCACAATCGCCCTTTGCGCCTGCGCCGATCGAAGAGGTTGAGGCAAAGATTGCCGAAGTGAAGCCAAATATCGTCTTTGCCCCGCATGTTGAGACCTCGGCCGGGGTGATCTTGCCGGATGATTACATCACCCGCATGGCGGCAGCGGCCCATGAGGTCGGGGCGCTGATGGTGCTGGATTGCATCGCGTCAGGCTGTATCTGGGTGGATATGAAGGCGACCGGGGTGGATGTGTTGATTTCTGCGCCACAAAAGGGCTGGTCTTCGACCCCTTGCGCGGGGCTGGTGATGATGTCTGAGCGCGCTATGGCACGGATGGAAGAGACCACATCGGACAGTTTCGCAGCGGATCTGAAGAAATGGCACCAGATCATGGCGGCTTATGAAAATGGCGGCCATGCTTATCATGCGACTATGCCGACCGATGGGTTGAAGGCTTTCCGCGATACGATGGTTGAAAGCCGTGACTATGGGTTTGAGAAACTGCGCGAGGCGCAATGGGCGCTTGGCAATGGGGTGCGGGCGATGTTTGCCGCAAAGGGGGTGACGTCGGTGGCGGCTGAGGGCTTTGGCGCGCCGGGCGTGGTGGTGAGCTATACCAGCGACCCTGAGGTGCAGGCAGGCAAGGCCTTTGCGGCCAAAGGGATGCAGATTGCCGCCGGTGTGCCGCTGCAATGTGATGAGCCCGAGGGGTTCAGCACCTTCCGCATCGGGCTGTTTGGTTTGGACAAGCTGTATGATGTGGACGCCACGATTGCGCGGCTTAAGACCGTGGTTGATCAGGTGATCTGAAGGGGGCGCTCATCGGTCCCTGTCGGGCCCTCTTCGCGAGGAAAGCCCGATAGGGATTGAGGAGCGTCATTTGCCAGCGCCAAGACCCATCTGCATCAGGATTTTGCGCACTGGCGAGAGCGCGTAAAGCGCATCCAGCCCCTTTGCGCGCAGGTCGCGCAGGGGGCGAGGGGCCAGCATGGAAATCCTGTTCAGCGCCGTGATCCCGGCCACTCGGGCGCGGATATCAATCATGCGCTGGCGTTCATAGCTGCGCAGCATCGGGGCATCACCCAGATTTTCCGGATGGGCCACGGCAAGATCCAGCAGACAGCGCAGATCCCGCAGGCTCATGTTCAGACCCTGCGCGCCGATGGGGGGCACCACATGCGCCGCTTCGGCGACCAGTGCCAGCCGTTGCCCCACCAGCGTTTCCGCCTCTTGCGCGATCATTGGCCAGATCGTCCGGCGTGAGGCCAGCGTCAGCGGGCCAAACAGGCTGCAGGAGCGTCTGGTCATCTCGGCTTCGAATGCGGTGGGATCCAGATTGAACAGCGCTTCGGCTTTGGGGCTTTCTTCCATCCAGACAATGGCCGATGAGGGCATGCCGTTGAAATCGGGCAGGGGCACCAGCGTGAAAGGGCCGCCGGTGCGGTGGATTTCTGTTGAGACATTGCCATGCGGGATCGGGTGTGTCACCGCAAAGGCCAGCGCCTTTTGGCCAAAGCGGGTGGTGCGCACGGCAATATCCGCCGCCTCCCGCATGGGAGAGTTCCGGCCATCCGCCGCGATCACCAGCCGGGTTTTCACCTGTGATCCATCAGAAAGACCCACGCGTGCTTCCGACTGGCGGGTGAACAGCGATGTGGTGGCTGTGCCCGGGCGGAAGGTCACATTGGGCAGATCCCCCAGTCGATCTGCCATTTCACGCCGCAACAGCCAGTTGGGCAGGTTCCAGCCAAAGGGTTTTTCGGAAATCTCGGAAGAGTCAAAATCTTTGACAACGCGCGGTTCCGGCACCTCGCCCCCGGCGTCAACGATGCGCATGACCTCTAGCGGCATGGCGTGGCGCGCAAGGCGTTCCCACAGGCCGGCCTCCTCCAGAAAGGCCTGTGCGGGTTGCAAAAAGGCGGTGGTGCGCAGGTCTGATCCTTCGGCCTCGCGGGTGGTGACGGGCGGTGTGGGATCGACGCATAAGACGCTAAAGCCCTTGCTGGCAAAAGCGGCCGTCGCAGTCAGGCCTGCGATTCCCCCACCGGAAATGACGATATCAAAGTCCATGGCTGATCTCCTTGGGCTACATGTAGGGGCGCAGGTGACAAAAGACCATGCGGTATAGCGGCCAGCTGTGATCAGGATCAAGTCGGGGGAGATTATGACGCGGGCTGAGCCGCCTGGGCTGCGCGGCCCGGATCGGGCCACGCGTTATTGAAATTGGCCTATTTGCCGAAGGTCAGGATCAGCAGCGTCACATAAATGACCGGCACAAGTGCCAACGCCACCATAGACAGACCCGGCAGGCCAAACAAAAGCGTGGCCGAAGCCATCAGTCCGATGATCAGCGCTGCGATACCAAAGGCGACCAGAGTGCCGGTAAGTTTGGTTTCAGTTGCCTCGGCGTGAGAAGAGGGCGCTTGCGCAATCGACATATTCATTACTCCTGATTGTCCTGCGGGGCTCATACAGATTTTTCTGCAGCTGCACAGTAGGAAAATAGGAGGTTTTCCCTGCATCTTTTAGAGCGCCTGACTGCGGCACATTAGACCAGCTTGCGCAGGAATGCCCCCAGATCCGAGGTGTGAAAATGGATGTGGTCGTGGGTTTCGGGGGCGGGTGCCACATGGACGGTGCGCATGCCCATGGCGTGCGGGGCGCTGAGATTGCGGATGTCATCTTCGAACATGGCGGCGGATTGCGGATCCAGACCATCTTGTTCAAAGATCTTCTCAAAGGCGCTCTGTTCCGGTTTGGGGATATAGCCCGCGTTTTCGACGCCGTAGACCGCGTCAAATGCCGCTTCAAGACCACGCGCCTGCAGCACCTGTTGCGCATAGGGGGCGCTGCCATTTGTATAGACGATCTTGCGGCCGGGCAGGGCATTGATCATCTCGCACAGGTGGGGATCTGGCTCTAGCGCGTCAAATGAGATGTCGTGCACCTCGTGCAGATAGGCATCGGGGTCGATGTCATGTTCACGCATCAGCCCTGCCAGCGTAGTGCCGTATTGCGCCCAATAGTCATGGCGCAGCCTGTTGGCGGTGGGCTGATCCACACCGGTCGCACGCATGACGAAATCGGTCATCTTGGTTTCGATCTGATCGAACAGGCGCACCGCGGGGTGATAGAGCGTATTGTCCAGATCAAAGACCCAGGCGCGGATATGTGAGAAATGTTCCTTTGGCATGGGCTCAGGCTTAGGCGCTTTGGCGGCGTAAGGCAATTGACAAGGGGGCGGCCCGCGCTATCGTGCGCGAACTGTTCAGGAGAAAAACTGTGCCCCAATCCCGTAGCTCGCAATCTGATGCGTACACATTGATCCTTCAGGCGATTGATAGTGGCGTGTTTCGCCCCGGTGATCGTCTGGTGGAAAGCGAGCTGGCCGAGCGGTTCGGGGTGTCGCGGACACCGATCCGCGAGGCGTTGCAGCGTCTCGAGACCCAATCCCTGCTGACACGTGATGGGCGGTCTTTGATTGTGGCCTCGCTTGATCACAACCAGATGGCCGAGCTATACGCGGTGCGCGCCGAACTGGAAGGTCTGGCGGCGCGGCTGGCGGCGCGCCATGCCACCGAAGAGGAAATTCAGGTTCTGGGCGATCTGATTGAAGAAGATCGCGCTTTGTTAGAGGATCCATCGGCGCTGAGCCGGGCCAACCGGCGGTTTCACAAGATGATCCATCTGGCGTCGCACAATCGCTTTTTGGTGCAGCAGCTGGATCTGGTGCATCGTTCGATGGCGCTGATGGCCACGACGTCACTGGCGGCTGAGGGCCGGGGGGAGATCGCGCTGGCCGAACACGAAGCCATCGTCGATGCCATTCGTCGCCGGGATGAAGATGCGGCCTATCAGGCGCTGCGTGATCATATTTCGGTGGCCTTTGTCACCCGCCTGAAACTGGATGCGGCGCAGGATTAAACACCTATTCGTCTAGGTGTAGCTCGGCCTCTAAAGTGTCTGGGGCTGAATGCCCGTGCTGGGTTTTGTCCCAGTAAAACGGGTTGGTCAGAGTTTCCCAGAAGGCTTTGTAGATGGCGATGGTGCCTAACGGGAAATAGGCGAACTGAGTTGGCACCCAGGCGAAGAGGCCCGAATGCGGGGTGCGTGACACCGCCGCAAGGCTTACGAAAATGCCAATGGCTTCGGCTGACAGGAAGAGCGTGGTCAGGGCGATCATGGTCGGGCGATCCAGATAGGGATCCAGCGGATGCGGCAACCCGGCCACGATCAGCCAGAAGGACCAGAGCACCGGGGCCAGCGCGAATTGCACCAATGTGGTGAGAAACAGCAGCTGCACCCCAAGAAACCGTTTGGGGCCCAGATCGCGCAGCAGTTTCAGCGGCCTGCGGCTATGGACCCACCAGGTCAGACCATAGCCTTTTAACCAGCGCGATCTTTGCTTGATCCAGGGCCAGAACCGGTTGTTGGCCTCTTCGCGGGTGACCGAAGCAAAAAGTTCGGTGCGAAACCCGTGGCGGGCCAGACGAATGCCCAGATCGGCATCTTCGGTGACATTATGGGCATCCCAACCGCACGTGGCCTTTAGGGCTTTGCGGCGAAAGAACACGGTGGTGCCCCCCAGCGGTACGGCAAAGCCGATACGGGCCAGACCGGGCAGAAGGATGCGAAACCAGCTGGCATATTCAATGGCAAAACAGCGCGACAGCCAATTGGCGCGCGGATTATAGAAATCAAGAATGCCCTGAATGCAGCCGACATCGTCGGGGGCATGGGTGAAATGATCGACCACCCGTTCGATCTGATCCGGGGCAGGGGCATCTTCGGCGTCATAGATCCCGATGTAATCGCCGCGGGTGAAACGCAGCGAATAGTTCATGGCGCGTGGCTTGGTGGTGACTTCGCCCGGCGGCACCGAGATGACCCGCATCCACGACGGCAGCTGGGTGCGTTTCAGCAGGGCGCGGGTCTGGCTGTCTTCGGCTTCCAGTACCAGAATGATATCAAGGCAGGCTTTGGGGTAGGTCAGGCGAGACAGCCGCTGGATCAGCTTAGCAGCTATCTCGCTTTCGCGAAAAAGTGGGATAAGGACCGAAACGGTGGGCAGCGTGTCGGGCAATCGGGGCACGGCTGCACGTTTGGGTTTGGACGAGGCAAAAAGTGCCACCAGCTTCAACCCCTGCGCCAGCAGGAGTGAGCCAATCGCCAGTGTCAGCCCGATGCCAAACAGCACCAGCGGCGCATAGATGAACAGCGCCAGCGCCCCGGCGGCCAGCACCCCGGCAATGGCCAGCGACATCGGGGTTGAAGTGTTCAGATCGCGGCAGCTTTCGGCGCTGGGCACGCAGGTTTCGGCCTCTTTGGCAAAGGTGGCGCCATACTGCGCGGCGATTTCTTCGTGGATATCGGCCTCAAGTGTGAGGGCCATCAGCGCCCCCTGAAGCGCATCGGGAAAGCGCTGGCGGATGCTGTCAAACTGATCCGGGCGCGAGGTGGCGACCATCAACCTGTCACCGATGCGCGCCCAGGGCAAAATCCCATGGGTCAGGCAGAAATCAGGTGGCAAGAGCGCAACCACGTCGCTGTCAGGTGGGGTTACTTCGCGGCGCAGCACCAGCGCGCCATAGTGGCGGGCCTGCGCGGCAAGAATTTCTTCGCGGGTGGCGAGACCGTCGGCAGCCATGACATGGGTGATGGGCTGCCCGATGCGCCGGGCTTCGGCCATGACCTGCACCACATCCTGCGCGGTGACCTGCCCGCGTTCCATCAGGATATGGCCAACGGGCTGGCCGCGATCATGTTGCGCCTGTTGCAGCGCGAGTTCTTCGTCAGAGAGCTGAAGCGTGTTCATTTCACATCCCCTCGATCCAGATTGGACACAAAGGGATATGAAAGAACTCTCTTAATTTGCGGTTAATTTAACCTTTGTTATCAAGGTTTTCGTAACTTAACTTAATGTTAAGAAACGGCCATGGATGCCGCAAACCGTTCAAAAAGATAGAAACTATCCTGCGGGCCGGGGCTGGCTTCGGGGTGATGTTGCACGCTGAACACAGGGCGTTCTTCCAGGCGGATGCCACAGTTGGACCCATCAAAAAGAGAGACGTGGCTTTCGACTACACCCTGGGGTAGAGTCTGGGCATCCACTGCAAAGCCGTGGTTCATTGAGGTAATCTCAACCTTTCCTGTGGCATTTTCCTTAACAGGGTGGTTGGCCCCATGGTGCCCATGGTTCATCTTTACGGTCTTCGCACCCAGCGCCAGTGCCAGCATCTGGTGCCCAAGGCAGATGCCAAAGATCGGCAGTTCGGTCTTGTTCAGCAGATCCTGAATCATCGGAACCGCATAGGTGCCGGTGGCGGCTGGGTCGCCCGGGCCATTGGACAGGAAAACGCCGTCAGGATTGTGAGCCATGATCTCATCGAAGGTGGCGCTGGCTGGCAGCACGGTCACGTCACAGCCTGCTGACGCCAGGCAGCGCAGGATATTGCGTTTGGCGCCGAAATCCACCGCAACAACCTTGTGCTTTGGGGCCTCTTGGCGGCTGTAGCCTTCGGGCCAGGCCCACCGCATTTCATCCCAGCGATAGCTTTGGGCACAGGTCACATCTTTGGCCAGATCCAACCCTTCAAGACCGGGGAAGCCCTTGGCCGCTGCCACAAGGGCCGGAACATCAAAATTGCCCTCAGGGTCATGTGCCAGCGCCACATGTGGCATGCCCTGCTGGCGAATGGCGCGGGTCAGGCGGCGGGTGTCGATGCCGCCAATTGCAATGCGCCCCCGTTTTGCCAGCCAGTCAGAGAGTTCTTCGACCGCGCGCCAGTTTGACGACTGGGTCGGCATCCATTTCACCACCATCCCTGCGGCCACCGGATCGCCGGTTTCATCATCATCGGGATTGGCCCCGGTATTGCCGATATGGGGGAAGGTGAAGGTCACGATCTGGCCCGCATACGAAGGGTCGGTCATGATTTCCTGATAGCCGGTCATTGCGGTGTTAAAGCACAGCTCTGCGGTGGTTTCTCCGGTAGCGCCGAACCCGTATCCGTAGAAAACGGTTCCATCAGCTAGGGCGAGGCAGGCGGTTGGCTTGGTCTGGGCAGCAGACATGACGTGACTCCGGGATGTGGGCAAATTGCGCGGAAAATAGGGCGCAGCCTGCCTAGGGTCAAGGGGCTGCGTGAAGGTATTAGTTGTTTGAAAACAGTGGCTTGCGCGATTGTCTCAGAACGGTTGCGCAATGGGGGCTGATCCGTTAGGGTCCAAGCTTGGATTTGGAAAACAGGAACACGACCCTAATGGACCTGCGTGCCCGTGTGAATGCCGCCGTTAAACAGGCGATGAAAAACAAAGAGTCGGACCGTCTTTCGACCCTGAGATTGATCAATGCCGCGATCAAAGATCGTGATATTGCCGCCCGTGCCGATGGCAACGAAGAGGGGGTGAATGAAGCAGAAGTGCTTTCAATCCTTGGGAAAATGGTCAAGCAGCGCCGCGAAAGCGCCAAGACCTATGAAGAAGGCGGGCGTCTGGATCTGGCGGAAAGCGAACTGTCAGAGATCGGCATTATCGAAGAGTTTCTGCCCAAGGCCCTGAGCGCCGATGAGGTGGCGGCTGCGATTGATGCCGCTGTGGCGGAAGTCGGGGCAGAATCAATCCGCGACATGGGGCGCGTGATGGGGGTCCTCAAGGCGAAATATACCGGTCAGATTGATTTTGGCGCCGCAGGGGCACAGGTCAAAGACCGGCTTAGCCAACCTGCCTGAGCTTTGACAGATCAGGGAATGCCGAGGTCTCAAGCGCCTCGGCTTTTTCATTTGGGACAGGGAAGCGCGCGACGAATCTCTGTTTGAACCCGCCGCGTCCGCGCCGGGTTTCGAAGTTTTCACCGTGATTGATGATATAGACCGCCATGGGATCGGCGCAGCGGCGCAGGCGATAGCCCGCAAGTTCTGCCAGATAGGGGTAAAGGCGGTGTTCATGCAGGGCCAGCGCGGCGAAGAAATCGCATTCCGCCTGCGGATGATCCCCGACAGGCAGAACCATGCAGCTGCCGCAGAACTTCCAGAACGGTTTTTGCCCCATGGCTGACAGGGTGCGTTTGGCGGTTTCCCCCAGCGCGCCAGTGCCCGCATTCAGGATCAGCCCGCCATCAAATAACAGCCCCTCACAGGGGTGTTGATGCAGGGTGGCGACCAAGGCGGTGTTCAGCAGATCATCGCCATCGAGCGGCATGAAGAATCCCGGTTTGGGGGTGTCGCGCAGGCAATGCTGCGCCAGCAGCTGAAGCTTGGCCACCTTATCATGGCCCACGACCTCTTGGGTGAAGGGAAGGTGAGAGATCCGCGGATCAAGGTCCACCGCCGCAGGACGGGTCTGTGAGCAGATCACAGCGCGCCAGTTTGGATCGCTTTGCCCGATCAGGGTGGTCAGGGTGCGGGTCAGGGTGTATTCGATCACTGACCAGTCGCTGACCTGATGCGCGCCCACAAGGGGGATGGCAAAGGTCGTGGTCAGAGGGCCGTTGGGCTGTGCCTTGGGGGCCTGTGCCAAAGCCAGAGCCGCGCGCTCTGCCGGGTTGAGGGGGAACCGTGCCACCAGTGATCGGGGCAGCCTGCGCAAAACGCCCCGGCGAAACTTGGCGGATTGGCTTTGCTCGGACATGGTGGCTTCCTGATTAGAACGACAGTCGCTGCCGTAATTCCTGATAGAGTTGTGACGCGTTCCTCTTCGCTCAGAAACGCGCCGATCTCAACCTCTCGTCCTGATCCTGAGAGTGTGACATAGTTTGGCACAGGCCCGCCTTTGGGGTGCAGATTGGGTTTGGCCCAATAGGTGTTGCACTGCCAGTCCTGAACCGAGCCATTGGGATTGGTGCGCACCAGCCGGGTGTCCTGATCGGAAATGGTGAGCACCTCAAGCGTGCTGCGGTCGCGGGCGTTGCGGCGCAGCCCGTAGTACAGCGCCCAGGTGGCCAGCAGCATGAAGGGCAGCAGCCCCCAGAACAGCCCCGTGCCAATGATGAACACAATCGGCACAGAGGCCGCCAGATAAAAGCCCATCACCGCTGTGGCAAACCCCTTTGGGGACAGCGCGTTATGCGGGCGCAGCTGAAGTTCGTGATGCGAGTCAGAGCTGTTTGTCCAATGGTAGGGCATGGCAAAAGTTTAGGGTCAGATGTGAGTTTCGAAAAGACCCAAGACAGGGATCAGCAACGAAAAAGGCCCCGCTATCTGCGGGGCCTTTTCCAGGTTGATTTTGCTATGGCAACGCTTAGTGCGCGTGGCCTTTATCCCAGTCTTCCTGCTTTGGCAGCTGCTCAAAGGTGTGCTCTGGCGGCGGCGACGGCAGGGTCCATTCCAGGGTGTCAGCATATTCGTTCCACGGGTTGTTGCGGGTTTCTTTCGCACCGGCGCGGACCGAGTAGATGATGATGCCGAAGAACAGGATGAACGAGGCAAACGACAGCAGCGCACCGTAAGACGACATCTTGTTGAAGTAGGCAAAGGCCTCAGGATAGTCGATATAGCGGCGTGGCATGCCCTGGTTGCCCAGGAAGTGCTGCGGGAAGAATGTCAGGTTTACACCGATGAAGAACATCCAGAAGTGAATTTTGCCCAGTGTTTCGGGGTACATGCGGCCTGTCATCTTGGGCAGGTAGAAGTAGACACCTGCAAAGATGGTAAAGGCGGCACCCATGGACATGGTGTAGTGGAAGTGCGCCACAACATAGTAGGTGTCGTGGAAGGCACGGTCGACACCGGCCTGCGACAGAACCACACCAGTTACGCCACCGATGGTGAACAGAACCAGAAAGCCCAGAGCAAAGAGCATCGGCGTTTTGAACTCGATCGAGCCGCCCCACATGGTGGCAATCCACGAGAAGATCTTAACACCGGTGGGAACCGCGATGACCATGGTGGCCAGCATGAAGTAAGACTGCTGACGCAAGCTCATGCCGACGGTGTACATGTGGTGCGCCCATACAACAAAGCCCAGAGCACCAATCGCGATGATCGCCCAGACCATTGGCAGGTAGCCGAAGACTGGCTTGCGCGAGAAGGTCGCGAAAACGTGGCTGACAAGACCAAAGCCGGGCAGGATCACGATGTACACTTCCGGGTGGCCGAAGAACCACAGGATGTGCTGGTACAGGATCGGGTCACCGCCACCTGACGGATCGAAGAAGGTGGTGCCAAAGTTACGGTCGGTCAGCAGCATGGTGATCGCGCCCGCCAGAACTGGCAGCGACAGCAGAATCAGCCACGAGGTGACAAAGATCGACCATGAGAACAGTGGTACTTTGAACAGGGTCATGCCCGGTGCGCGCATGTTCAGGAAGGTGGTGATCATGTTGATCGCCCCCAGGATCGACGAGGCCCCCGACACGTGGACCGCGAAGATCGCCAGATCCATCGAATAGCCGCCTTCGTTGGTGGACAGTGGCGGGTACAGAACCCAGCCAACACCCGAACCCCATTGACCATTGCCGCCCGGTGACATGACAGAGGCAACCGCCAGAGAGGTGCCCGCAACATACATCCAGAAGGACAGGTTATTCATCCGCGGGAAGGCCATATCCGGTGCACCGATCTGCAGCGGCATGAAGTAGTTGCCAAAACCGCCGAAGAGGGCAGGAATAACAACGAAGAACATCATCAAGATGCCATGGCCAGTGATCAGCACGTTCCAAAGGTGACCGTTCGGTGTGCAGGTTTCGGTGCCATTGGCAGTGAAGAAGCGCCAACCTTCTTCACACATGTATTGAACACCGGGATCCATCAGCTCTAGGCGCATGTAGACCGTGAACATGACCGAGACGAGACCCACCAGGGCCGAAACGATCAGGTACAGAATCCCGATATCTTTGTGGTTTGTCGACATGAACCACCGGACAAAAAAGCTCCGGTCGTCTTCGTGTTCGTGGCCATGAATGGCTGCGTCGGCCATGTGTGCCCTCCCTAAGTCCCAAAAAGTAAGGCGCCAGCGGGAATCCGCGCGCCAAGTTCGCTGCGCAAAACTTTAAAGGTGGCGTCCTTAACGGGCAATGGGCGCATTTGACTTGGATCAAACTTTATTGTCGCACCTCTGGCCCCGATGGCGAAACACCAAGGAAAAATGCGCTTAATTGATCTCTTCGAGCACCAAAAGCGCGCGCGACACATGGCCGTTTTCGCTATCGCGTTCGAAATCGCCTGACAGGCGATAGACCGACCAGCGCTGCGGATCCCAATTGTTGTCTGTGAGGTAGGCCCGCGCCTCATGTGGTGCCGCAAATGCCAGCCCGCCGGGGTAGAGCCCGAAAAACATCGGGCCGAATTTCACCACCTTTTTACCCTCTGCCAAGGCTGGGGAATAGGTGTCGCGCTCGCCAATCGTGTAGAGCGGCTTGGCGGGATTTTCGCGCAGCGTTGGCTGCGCTTTGCGCATGATTTCAACGCCGCACAAGACAGCAATGACGATCAGCAGCAGGCCGATAAAGGCAACTTTCTTCCATAGTTTCATGGCTGTCCTCTTGTCACGAGACCTAGGCCGCTGGATCGGAGGGGATGTCGCCTAATGTCAGATCGAATTGTCTGCGCAGTGCGACATCCAGATCCTCCATGGTGACAGGCAATCCCAGATCAACCAGCGAGGTGACCCCATAATTTGTGATGCCACAGGGAACGATGCCCTGAAAATGGCCCAGGTCCGGTTCAACATTGATCGAGATGCCATGAAAGCTGACCCAGCGGCGCAGGCGAATGCCAATGGCGGCGATCTTGTCTTCGGCCATGCTGCCATCGGGCAGGGCAGGGCGGTCAGGGCGTTCGATCCAAACGCCGACACGGCCCTCGCGGATATGGCCGGACAGGTTGAATTCACCCAAGGTGGCAATCACCCAATGCTCGAGATCCTGAACAAATTTGCGCACATCCCGCCCGCGTCTGTTCAGATCCAGCATCACATAGACCACCCGCTGGCCGGGGCCGTGATAGGTGTACTGACCGCCGCGTTTCGTATCATAGACTGGAAAGCGGTCTGGGTCGCGCAGATCCTGAATGCGGGCGCTGGTGCCTGCGGTGTAAAGCGGTGGATGCTCTAGCAGCCAGATGCATTCTGCGGCCTCGCCTGCTGCGATCTGTTGCGCGCGCTCTTCCATAAAGCTGAGCGCTTCTTCATAGGGTATCAGCCCCTGCGATGTTTTCCATTCCAGCATGTGTTTTGGACCTTTGTTTAACGCGGCAGCAGGCCCGCCTCTTTGATCTTGTGAATATTGGCACGGCTGACGGGAATGTCAGCCCCGTTGACCATTGTCAGAATCGCCCGGTCGCCTTCGCGGCGCACGGCTGACACCTGTTCAAAGGCTGCCCAATGTGACCGATGAACCTGCGCCCCGGCAGTGTCGCCTACTTCGCGGATGGCATCTGACAGGCGCATCAGGATCATCTCTTGTCCGTTCAGGGTCTGCACCCGCACATAGTGATCTTCAACCGACAGGGCGACCAGAGCCGCGCGTTTTTCGAACGGCAGGCGATCCAGAATCGGGGGCAGGGCAGGCAGGGTGTCAGTGGGCGCTTCTTGCGCTTTGTTTTGCTCTTGGTGGCGAGCGGCATAGGTCAGCACCGCAGTCACGATCCACGAAATCCCGAACAGCGTGCCTATAAAAGTTGCCAGCTCATCGGTTTCGGGCAGCCAGCGAAAGACCGCAGCATTCAGCGACAAGATAAACAGACTGATCAGCAGCCCCGTCGCTGCAGACATGGCGGTGATGCCAATCAGAACTGGCCTATGTTTTAGACGCGGTGAAAGCAGATGGCTGACACCGCTACCAATCCCATAGCCCACAGCGCAAACCGCAAGCCAATACAACAGCCGCGCTCCCAGCCCCAAATGGCGGGCCGTTTCAAACGGGCCAGCCACTCCCATGACAGCGCCAGTGCCAATAAGCGCGGCAAGCGTGATGGGATGGCGCATATGCTCCTGCCATTCACGAAGCGCGGATTGCGATGGGCTGTCACTCACGTAGGGGACCTCTTGTTTGACGTAAGCTGAATCGCATGGGGGGCGGGGCTTGTCTAGCTGTTCTGCCTGACAGCCATGACGGAGCGCACCATGACCTTAACCCCTTTTCTGGAAACCCCGGCCCATATCCAACTGCATGCGGCGGCTGCTGTGTTTGCGGTGCTGGCGGGTCCCTTTGTGATCTATGGGCGCAAATCGCGTCTGCATAAAGTGTTGGGCTATTTTTGGGTGCTGGCCATGGCTGTGACGGTGATCAGTTCCTTCTGGATTACCAATTTTGGGGTGATTGGCCCACTCAGCCCGATTCACGGGCTTTCGGTTCTGGCGCTGTGGTCGCTTTTTCAGGGGCTGCGCCACATTTTTCGGGGCAATATCACAGCCCATCAGGCGACCATGCGCAGCCTGTACTGTACAGGGCTGATGGTGGCCGGGTTGTTCAACTTTCTACCGGGCCGCATCGTGAACCGCAGTCTCTTTCCCGAGATACCCGAAGCAGGCTATCTGGTGATCGCGCTAGGGGGCACGGCTCTGGCCATCTACCTGTACAACAGCCGCAGGCTGCGCCGGGCCGTCGCAGGATGAAGTTTTGCACTTTCAGGCGTTTTTCCTCTTCACATCCCGCGCAGGCTTCGGTAGAGACCGCCCTACCAAGCTATTGGCAGTGCGGTCGTGGCGGAATTGGTAGACGCGCAGCGTTGAGGTCGCTGTGGGGTAACTCCCGTGGAGGTTCGAGTCCTCTCGACCGCACCATTTGTCATTGACAATAATGGATAAATTATGGGTGGTGTTGAATCACCCCACAATTTACCCCACAGGCTGAACTTGCTTACCTTCGATCACATTGGCCAGATCTGCGCTGCGAACGAAGCTCATGCGGCCACGTTTGATAATTTCAATCTTGCCCTGACGCTCCCAGATTCGCACCTGGTCATCTGATACGCCGAACATTGAGCTACCCCCCGAAATTCGGACACTGACGTAAGCTACGATTTGTTGTCTGCTGATCTTCGACGTGAAGGAGATCAGAGATGTCGAAACGGAAGAACCATTCGCCTGAATTCAAGGCCAGAGTTGCACTCGAGGCCT
>JAOARQ010000039.1 GCA_025210455.1 Pelagimonas sp. | reverse complement strand
GGCGGAGGAGGTGGAGGAGGCGGCGGCGGTGTCGCATCATCGTTTTCGATGGTGCCCGTCGCGCTGGCTGTGGTGATCGTACCCTCTTCGTCACCACCGGGATTGGACAGGGTCAGCGTCAATGTCTCATCCGGCTCAACATCGGTGTCGCCCAGAACCTCGACCTCAACCACCATTGATGTCTCTCCCTCGGCAAAGGTCAGCGTGCCGCTGGCAGCGGTATAGTCATCGCCCTCGGTCGCCGTGCCCGCGCTGACCGCATAATCCACCGTGCGCACGCCGGTGCCCGCACCGCTCAGCGTCACGGTAAAGGGCAGCACCGAAGTGCCCGTATCCCCTTCGGCAATGCTGCCGCCCGAAACGGCGAATTCCCCCGCCGGGTTCTGCTGCTGCGGCACAAGGCTGACAGTCTGATCGGCAAAGACCACGGTTTCCACATTGGTCAGCGTGTCATTGCACACGGTGGCCATGCCATCGCCGGTCTGGGTGAACTGCGCATCCGCCAGATTGACGCCATAGATAACAGTATCCATGCCTGCGCCGCCATCCACATTGGTTGACCCTTCGCAAGGCGCATCCAAAGTGATCTGGTCATCGCCTTCACCCGCGTCGATCACATCATCGCCGCCGCCATTGGTGATGCTGTCATTGCCCGCGCCGGCATCAAACAGCTCGTCACTTTCGGTGCCATCCAGCGTATTGTCCTGATCGTCACCATCCAGAGACACAAACAGCCCGCTGCCGCCCTGCCCCGTGGTTTCCAGGTTGGCGATGAACAACCCGGAATCAAGGTTTTGATCCCCGGTATCGGCAATGGCGATCTTGAGCGTATTCACCCCATCCTGCACCGCGCCCTGAATAGACAAGGGCGCGCTGATGCCATCAAACTCAAGATCAAGCATCCCAAACTGATTGTCGCGGAAATTGCCGATGTCCAGATTTTCGCTGATCACGCTTAGCGGCTGGTCGGGGGACTCATTGAACAACGCGATATTCTGCCCGTTCAGGAACACACCAGCCACATCCACATAGGCGGTATCCGAAAACTCGGGGAACTCTTCCGAGCCAACCAGCAGATCAAATCGGATGCCCTCAACCCCATCGGCAACGGTGAAATCAAAGCTGATGGTGGTGGCATCCTCGGTTGCCCCGGCTCCGCTAAAGGCCGCAGAGGCCACGGCATCCAGATCCGCATCGCCATCACGGCCAATCTGCACGGTAAAATCTTCCGAAGTGTTTTCCAGCGCCGGGGTCGACGACCCAGACGACAGGAACAGCCCGTTATCAATACCAAGCTCCGCGATACTGCCATCATACAGCGCCAGACCACCTGGTTCACTCTGCCCGCCATTGATCACAAGGTTCGAAATCGAAATATCCGGGTCCGCCCCCAGAACACTGCTGACAATCGCCAGATCATCGCTGTCATTCACCGGATCCAGCGGCGTAAAGGTGTCATCCGTCGGCGGGCCGTTCACGGTGATGGTCACAATCCCGGTGTCCGAATCTCCAAAAGAATCAAAGATCGTATAGGCAAAGCTGTCCGCCGCAGTTTCCCCGGGCAGCAGAAAATCAAAGGCCCCATTGGGGTCATAGGTAAAGGTGCCGTTGTTGTTGTTTGTCACCAGACCCTGCGTCGCGGTCGTATCAATAGATGAGACACCAAACTCCTGCCCTTCAGGATCCGTGTCGTTCAACAGGACATTGGCGGTGGTGAACAAAGACGAAAAAGACGTCGCAAATCCCAATCCGGAATCATCATTTGCAATGGGCATATCAACTGCTCCTAAATCTCTGCGATCCACGGCACAGATTTGCCATGGGCGAACATGCAGGCCGGACAAAACGCAGACCACCCTGCACCAGGAAAAACGTGACCCAAACAAGGCGCATTTGAGTCAAAAATATGTCAACACCCTAGCGCGCAGTTGCCATAGGGTAAAGAAATTCAACGAAACAATGCGTTTCCCAAGGGGCACCAAACGCCGGATCTCAACCGGCGCCAAGGGGCCTAGTCATATAGGCACGTGACAGGGTTTGGCCGTGGCGGGCCACCTCTTCGTGATGCACAATCTCAAACCCCAGCGCCTGAAACGCCGGTTGTGCCATCAGACTGGCATAGCAGGTCAATTCCTTGTGCCCTGCCGCACGGGCCTCGGCCTCAAGCGGTGCAAAAAGCGCCCGAAACAGCCCCTGCCCGCGCGCCTGCACACGTATGAACGCCAGATCAATTTCCGCCCCGTTTAATGTCATAAAGCCCTGCGGCTCTGCGCCCATTTCAGCCAGCATCACAACCTGCTGCGCCAGTTTATCCTGCCACCCGGGCCCCTGCGGCACCTCTGGCAACCAGGCCTGGCGCTGCGCCTGCGTATAGGGGCTGACCCCTTGATGGATCGCATCATACATCACCCGCCCCAGCGGATCATAATCTGCCAGCTGTGCATTGCGAATGTTCATGCGACCTCGTTCAATGTTGCGCGCGGGTCTTGGCCCGGCCTATAAGGCCGCAACTGTGCAAGGAGAGCCTGATGCGTCAAGCCGTTTTGACCCGCAAAACCGCAGAAACCGAGATCACCGTCGAGATCAATCTGGACGGCACCGGGGTCTATGACAATCAGACCGGCGTGGGCTTTTTCGCCCATATGCTGGATCAGCTGTCCCGCCATGCGCTGATTGACATGAAGATCCGCGCCAAGGGTGATCTGCATATTGATGATCACCACACCGTCGAAGATGTGGGCATCACGCTGGGTCAGGCCCTGACACAGGCCATGGGCGACAAGCGCGGCATCGTGCGTTACGGCTCGTGCCATCTGCCGATGGATGACGCGCAGGTGCGCGCGGCACTGGATCTGTCCGGCCGCCCTTTCCTGATCTGGAATGTCGATCTGCCCACGCAGAAAATCGGCAGCTTTGACACCGAACTGGTGCGCGAATTCTTTCAGGCGCTCAGCACCCACGGCGGCATCACCCTGCATGTGGATCAGCTGCATGGGTTCAACAGCCACCACATCGCAGAAGCCGCCTTCAAGGCGGTTGCCCGCGCCCTGCGCGACGCGCTGGAACAGGAACCACGCAAAGCGGATGCGATCCCCTCGACCAAAGGCGCTTTGTAAAAACCGTGCTGGGGCGCCACTCCCTCTCGCCCCCCAGAGTTTATTTGGCAAGATAAAGACAGGCCCATGCTGACAGCGATCATTGACTACGAAAGCGGCAATTTGCACTCGGCCGAAAAGGCCTTTCAGAAGATGGCCGGGGAAACCACGGGCACGCAGGTTGTTGTGACCGATGACCCCGATGTGGTCGCCCGCGCCGATCATCTTGTCCTGCCCGGCGATGGCGCCTTTCCTGCCTGCGCCGCCGCGCTACGCGCCTCCGGCTGCTTTGACGCCATGGTCGAAGCCGTAACCGTGAAAGGCCGGCCTTTCCTTGGGATCTGTGTCGGCATGCAGCTGATGGCGCGCAAGGGGCATGAGTACACCCCGACAGACGGGCTGGGCTGGGTTGATGGCGAAGTTGAAAAGATCACCCCGGCAGATGCCGCGCTGAAAGTACCGCATATGGGCTGGAATGATCTGGTTCTGGATCAGGCACACCCGGTGCTTGACGGTCTGTCATCAGGCGATCACGTCTATTTCGTGCATTCCTACCAGATGCGCATGAGCAATCCGGCCCACCGTCTGGCGCATGTGGATTACGCCGGGGATGTCACGGCCATCGTTGGCCATGACAACTATCTTGGTTTGCAGTTCCACCCGGAAAAAAGCGCAGGCATCGGCCTGAAGATGATCGGCAATTTCCTGCAGTGGAAACCCTGATCCGCCTTACTTGACGCGGGTCCAGGTCTGCTTTTTGCAGATCGGCCCGACGCAGCCTGACACCTTCAAGGTATTGCCCTTCAAAGACATTTTCGACTTATAGACCTTATCCGTCGAGGGCTGCCAGATCTTGCCACCCTTGTAAGATCCGCCGCCCTTGGCGACCATATCCCAGACCAGCTTTTTGCCGATGGTATCGGTCTTGATCGGGCCGCTGGAATCAAACGCCCTGGCAATCACACCGCAGATCTTGCTGCCGCAGGTGCTCATTTTGACATGGGCATAGTTGCCCGCATCCACCTGCGTTTTCCATGTGCCCAGCACCGGATCCGCTGCCGCCAGCCCCGCGCTCAGGATCAGCCCAGTGGCCAGCGCCATCACGTGTTTCATCATTTTTGATCCTCCCGTTTATGCCTTTATCCTGACGCGCCCCTGCCGATCCGATCAAGCGTTACGCTGGGTCGTCTTGCATCACAGCCAGTGTCGGACTAAGGGCTTTACAAATTGATAAGGGAATTTGCGATGATCCTGTACCCAGCGATTGATCTGAAGGATGGCAAGGCCGTCCGCCTGCTGCGCGGCGATATGGAGAAAGTCACCGTATTCAATGACGATCCCTCAGCGCAGGCGCTGGATTTCGTCAATGCGGGCTGTTCCTGGCTGCATCTGGTGGATCTGAACGGCGCCTTTGCCGGTGAGCCAGTGAATGCCGCTGCCGTCGAATCCATCCTGAGCCAGACAAACACCCCCGCACAATTGGGTGGCGGTATCCGCGATCTGGCCACCATCGAAATGTGGCTTTCCAAAGGGCTGGCGCGGGTCATTCTGGGCACCATCGCCGTGGAAAACCCTGATCTGGTGCGCGAAGCCGCCCGCGAATTCCCCGGCAAGGTCGCCGTGGGCATTGACGCCAAAGATGGCAAAGTGGCCACCAAAGGCTGGGCCGAAGTCACTGATGTGGATGCGGTCGATCTGGCCAAATCCTACGAAGACGCAGGCGTCGCGGCGATCATCTATACCGATATCAACCGTGATGGCGCAATGCAGGGGCCAAATGTCGAATATACCGCCGCCATGGCCCGCGCCGTGACCATCCCGGTGATTGCTTCGGGCGGGGTGTCTTCGCTGGCAGATCTCAAAGCTCTGCGCGATTGCGGCGCCCCTCTGAACGGCGCAATCTCTGGCCGCGCGCTCTATGACGGGGCGCTGGATCTGAAAGACGCACTGAAAGTGCTCGACGGCTGATCACACGGATCAGACCTGACAGTCAGGCGCGGGGGCCACCCCTGCGCCTTTTCTTTTGCCCTCTCCCTGCTGCGCAACAATCCGCGCGATTTTCGACAACTGTCGCCTAAATTTAGACGAATTGTTGCGGTATCTCTTCCCAAAAGACCAACAAATCGGGCAGCGCAATGGCATTTGGAGAAGCAGGATCCCTGACTCGCGGGGGCTTTGGCGACGGCGAACTGGTGCGCGTCGACTTTACCGAGCCGCTGGAGAATGCAGTCGTCATCCTGACCGGCACCAACAATGGCGGCAATGAGTTTTCCCTTGTGGTCACCTCGGTGGATGCCACCGGGTTCTACTTTCGCATCGACGAATGGGAAAACGAAGACGGCCCGCACCCCGCCACCGAAACCATCAACTGGATCGCAGCCGAGCCCGGTGTCCACACCCTGCCCGATGGGCGCACCATGGAAGTAGGCACCACCACAGCCACAACCGGTACCTCATCGGTCACGCTGAATGGCGGCTTTACCGCGCCGCCCGTTGTGCTCACCAACCGCATGAGCGCCAATGACCCCCATGTCTCAGACAGCGACCCGGACAATATCACCGCCACCGGCTTTGACGTCAGCCTGCAAGAAGCGGAAAACAATACGTCGGGCAATAGCGGCGAAACCGTGGGCTATATCGCCATCACCGCCGGGGGCGATGGCAGCTCGGGCACGGCTCAGAGCTACAACAACCTCACCACCTCCAATCAGACCTTTGGGCTGGGGCATAATTTCAGCGATGGCATCACCCTTGCCGAAACCCAGACAATCAACGGCCCCGATCCCGGCAATGTGCAGCTGTCCAACACCGCCTCGGGCAGCACCACCGGCGCCTATTTCGACGAAGAAGATGGCGATGGCGAAGGCAACCATGTGGTCGAAAGCGTGGGCTTTGTCACCTTTGAACGCGGGCGCATCATGTGTTTCACCCCCGGAACGATGATCACCACCCTGCGCGGACAGGTGGATGTGGCGCGTATCAGGAAAGGGGATCAGGTGCTGACGCGCGATCAGGGGTTTCAGCCGGTGCGCTGGGTCAATACCACCACCCTGTCGCGTGATCGCCTGACACGTGACCCGCATCTGCGCCCGATCACCCTGCACAAAGATGCGCTTGGCCCCGGCCTGCCCGCCGCAGATCTGACCGTTTCGCCACAACACCGCATGGTGCTGACCGGCTGGCAGGTGCAGCTGCAAACCGGCGAAACCGAAATATTCGCCCCCGCCAAAGCGCTGCTGCAGGCTGATCGTATCACCCAGGCCCAAAGCGCCCGTGACACCACCTATATCCACCTGCTGTTCGACCGCCATCAGGTGATCTATGCCAACGGTGCCCCCTCAGAAAGCCTGCATGCCGCGCAGATCGACAAAAGCGAAATCGACCCGGCCGCGCGCCATGAACTTTATACGCTCTTCCCGGATCTGGCCAATTTCGCCAATAGCTACAGCCCGCTGGCCCGCCCCGTGGCCAAATCGCACATGGCGCCGCTGCTGTTGCACTAGCGCCTCGCGCCCCTTAAAGACAGGGCAACTAGGATCTATGGGGGCTTTCATGCTGAAAACGCGGATCATTCCCTGCCTCGACGTGGCCGATGGGCGCGTTGTCAAAGGCGTGAACTTTGTCGGCCTACGCGATGCGGGCGACCCGGTGGAATCGGCCCGCGCCTATGATGCGGCGGGCGCGGATGAGATCTGTTTTCTCGACATCCATGCCACCCATGAAAACCGTGGCACCATGTTCGATGTGGTCACCCGCACCGCTGAACAGTGCTTTATCCCGCTGACCGTGGGTGGCGGAGTGCGCACGGTCCAGGATGTGCGCGCGCTGCTGCTGGCGGGGGCGGATAAGGTCTCGTTCAATTCAGCCGCCGTCGCCAACCCCGATGTGGTGGCCGAAGCCGCCGATCAGTTCGGCAGCCAATGCATCGTCTGCGCCATCGACGCCAAAACCGTCGAACCGGGCCGCTGGGAAATCTTTACCCATGGGGGCCGCAAGCCCACCGGCATCGACGCCGTCGAATTCGCCCGCATGATCGAAGCCAAAGGCGCAGGTGAAATCCTGCTGACCTCAATGGATCGCGATGGCACCAAAGCCGGGTTTAACCTGCCCTTAACGCGCGCCATTGCAGATGCTGTGAATATCCCTGTGATCGCTTCGGGCGGCGTCGGCACGCTGGATCACCTAGTGGATGGCGTCAAAGAAGGTCACGCCAGCGCGGTTCTGGCGGCCTCGATCTTTCACTTTGGCGAATTCACGGTGCAAGAGGCCAAGGAACATATGGCAGCCGCAGGGATACCCGTGAGGCTATAAAAGGGTATGGCAATGTACAGCGATGGCAGTGACGTCACAGTCCGTGAACGCGAGGTAGAACACACCACCTCAAAAGATGGAGCTTCTCCTGTCACTGTTGTCACCGGCTATTTCGATGTGGGTGAGATGTCTGCGGGCTGGTACACCGTCGCCGTCACCCATGGCCGCCCCGATCACCTGCCGCTGGTGCGCATCTTTATTGGCGACTGGTCCGAAAGCGCCGGGCCGGATGAACGCTGGGGGCTGCGCATCGGCATTGCGCCCAATGGCCCTTCGCTGCTGGACTGGCCCGAAGACGACCGCGCCGAGGCCGCCCCGATCTTTACCCCGCTCAACCCCGCGCAGGTGCTGGGCACCCCGACCGAGCCGCAGATTTTCGCGCTGCTCGATAAAATGCTGGCCGAAGATTCCCGGCTCTGAAAGGATATTCCCATGACGCTCGAAGAGCTGGAAACCATCGTCGCCACCCGCGCTCAGGCCAGCCCCGAAGACAGCTGGACAGCGAAGCTGCTGGCCAAAGGCCCGGAAAAATGCGCTGAAAAATTCGGCGAAGAAGCCATCGAGGCCGTGATCGAAGCGGTCAGGAACGACCGCGAAAAGCTGGCCTCAGAGGCCGCCGATGTGCTGTTTCACCTGCTGGTCATGCTAAGATCGCGCGATGTGGCTGTGGCCGATGTCATGGCAGAGCTGGCCCGCCGTCAGGGCCAATCCGGTCTGGCGGAAAAGGCGTCGCGCTAACCGCCTCACAACAGTTCGACCTGGCTGCCAGACAGATATAGAACTTTCCAATCAAACTCTTAGACCAGCCTCCGACCGCGGGTGGGGGCCAAGCCCCCGCCCATGGGGGCGGTCGGGGGCTGGTCGGCTTTGCCGACTGGAATGAACATATGCCCCTGCCCCTTCAGGTATTCAAACCGCAGTCTGCCCCTCACACACTACGCGCCAGCACCCGGCTGATCACCGTCAGGCTTTCACCGCTTTCCTCAGCCCAGGTGTTGAAGGCCGCCTGCACCGCCTTCCAGGCTTTCTGCGATGTCGGCGCCTTGTCGATCACCCCTTCCGCCACCAGCCGCGCCACAACATCACCGCCCATGTAATAGCTTTCCTTGCCCATCTGACGCAGCATATAGGCCCCGGTATTGCCGCCCAACCGCGCGCCCTCTTTCTTGAGCCACAGCACCAGCCCGACAAAGTCTGACGCGGGCCATTGCGCCACCCGTTGCGCAAACCCACCTTCAACCGATTGAATAAACACCGCGTTTTCCTGAATGGCCCGCACTTTGGCTGGCGCGCGAATGATGCGTTTGTCTTCGATCAGATCGTAAAACCAGTCGTCTGACATCATCGCCACACGCCCCACATCGAACCCATAAAAGGCCTCTTCGATATCGGGCCATTTGCGATCCACAACCTGCCAGCTGATCCCCGTCTGAAAAATCCCCCGCGCCATGGCCGCCAGCCAGCGATCTTCAGGGATCTGCGCAATCTCTTCCGCTGATTTCACCTCAGGCATATCTGCCAGCGCCGCCTCCCGGCTGCCCTTACGCTCCGCCGCAATCTCTAAAATATCCGCAAATGTCCGCATAACCACTCCCCGTTTTCAAAACGAACAAACAGGAAACATAGACTTAGATCAACCCAGACGAACCAGAGAAGTTTTCTTTCCCCCTCCAGGTGTGATAGAGTGACATCACTCAATTTTTAGAGACCATTTTAGGAAAACAACTATGAGTACATTAGACATACTCGATGCCTGTGACATCGTCGAAGCATCATATGCTGGGTTTAAAGCCTCTGAAATAGAAGAGAAAATCGACATCCGTGGCGTGCAGGCTTATCATCTCAAGTCCGGAATTTTGGCCATTCCCGGAACAAATGAGCTATCTGACTGGTTTGACTACAACCTCAAGGTTTATGGTGACAATGAAGGCTATGGTTACGACGTCATCGCTGGGGATAGTGGCTCTATGTGGCATGCCGGTTTTCTGGAACATGCCCAAACAGTCTATACTTTTGCCAAAGGGTTGCGCCCAAAATTCATTGTAGGACACTCGCTTGGGGCTGCATCTGCGCAGATTGTTGGTACCTCGCTGAAGATTCCGACAATCGCCTTCGCCTCGCCCGGCACATTGCGGGGCAAACCATCAAATCGGTTGCGCGGAGAAGGCTGGGTGGTCAACTACTGCCGCTCTGACGATACTGTTTGCTACATGCCCCCACGGCACCGTGGCTTCCGGGTACTCGGGAGCCAGTACTGGCTCACCCCTGAAGACGCTAATCCGGGGTTAGATCACAACATCAACCAATACCGAAAAATCATCAAAACCAAGAAGGTCCGAGAAAGAGTCCCCATGCAATGGCCACAATGATCTACACAGGCCGCCCTCCGGCGGCCTTTTTTGCTGAAGCAAAGCTAGCGGGCCCCGAGTAGGCGGCACGAACCCTTTCCTAACTAATTTCCGAAAATGCTGCGCCTGCGATATGCATGGGTTGTGCATAGGATGTGCATGGGGTGTGCCCCCTGCACATCCGCATCTTGACAGCCAGACCGCCGCGCCGCAGAAAGGGCGCGAACCATATACCCGCAACCGGGCGTTCCGTGGGCGCCAAACCGACGAGGAGAGCCAAAACATGGCCCAAATCTCTCTCACATTTCCCGATGGCAATGCACGCGAATTCGACGCAGGGGTCACCGCTGCCGAAGTCGCTGCTTCTATCTCTAAGTCTCTGGCCAAAAAGGCGATTTCTGCCACCGTCAATGGTGAACACTGGGATCTGGCCTGGCCGATCGACACTGACAGCACCATTGCCATCCACACCCTGACTGATGATGAACAGGCGCTGGAACTGATCCGCCACGACTTTGCCCATATCATGGCAAGTGCGGTGCAGGAAATCTGGCCCGACACAAAGGTCACTATCGGCCCGGTCACAGATCATGGCTGGTTCTACGACTTTGATCGCAGCGAACCTTTCACCCCAGAAGATCTTGGTATCATTGAAAAAAAGATGAAGGATATCATCAACGCCCGTGATGAAATCCGCACCGAAGTCTGGGATCGCGCCCGCGCGCGCAAATTCTACGAAGACGCGGGCGAGCCCTATAAAGTCGATCTGGTCGACCGCATCCCCGAAGGGGCCGATATCCGTATGTACTGGCACGGGGACTGGCAGGATCTCTGCCGCGGCCCGCACTTGCAACACACCGGCCAGCTGCCGGGCGACAGCTTTAAACTGATGGGTGTCTCAGGCGCGCATTGGTTTGGCGACACCTCAAAAAACCTGCAGCGGATCACCGGCATCGGATTCCGTAACCGTAAGGAATTGCAGGCACATTTGAACTTCCTCGAAGAGGCCGCCAAACGTGATCACCGCCGTCTTGGCCGCGAAATGGATCTGTTCCACCTTCAGCCCGAAGCACCGGGCCAGATCTTCTGGCACCCGAACGGCTGGACCATCTACACCATGCTGCAAGACTATATGCGCCGGGCGCAAAAACGCGGCGGCTATGTCGAGGTGAACACCCCGCAGGTTGTGGATCGCTCGCTTTGGGAAAAATCCGGTCACTGGGAAAAGTATCAGGAAAACATGTTCATCGTCGAAGTCGACGAGGAGCACGCCCGTGAAAAGGCGATTAATGCCCTGAAACCAATGAATTGCCCCTGTCACGTTGAGATCTTCAAACAGGGTCTGAAATCCTATCGCGATCTGCCGCTGCGCATGGCTGAATTTGGCTCATGTGCGCGCTATGAACCCTCGGGCGCGCTGCATGGCATCATGCGCGTGCGTGGTTTCACTCAGGACGATGCGCATATTTTTTCCACCGAGGAACAGATCGGTGCGGAGTGTCGAGAGTTCATTAACTTCTTGTCGGCAGTCTACAAAGACCTCGGGTTTGAAGAGTTCAAGATTCTCTTCTCTGATCGCCCGGAAAAACGTGCCGGCAGCGATGAGGTCTGGGACAAAGCCGAAGGCGCATTGCTGGATGCAACCCGCGCTGCGGGCATCGAACCGGTGATGAATCCGGGCGAAGGGGCTTTTTATGGCCCCAAGCTTGAGTTCAGCTTAACCGATGCCATTGGCCGTGTCTGGCAATGTGGCACCTTCCAGGTGGACTTTGTTCTGCCCGAACGTCTGGATGCTACCTATATCGGGGCCGATGGTGAAAAACATCGCCCGGTCATGCTGCACCGCGCTTGTCTGGGATCCTTTGAACGCTTCATCGGCATCCTGATCGAAGAGCACTCGGGCAAGCTGCCCTTCTGGCTGGCCCCGCGTCAGGTGGTTGTGGCTTCCATCACCTCGGAAGCAGACGACTATGTCTATGATGTTGTGGCCCAGCTGAATGCTGCCGGGGTGCGCGCCGAAGCCGACACCCGCAACGAAAAGATCAACTACAAGGTGCGCGAACATTCGGTCGGCAAAGTGCCTGTGATCCTGGCCGTTGGTCACCGCGAGGTTGAGGAAAAGACCGTCACAGTGCGCCGTCTTGGCGAAAAACAGACCAAAGTAGCCCCACTCGACGAGATAATCAGCACCCTGTCCGAGGATGCGACACCTCCGGATCTTCGTTCATAAACAACACCATGGGGCGATCATCTGGTCGCCCCTTTCTCTATCTGCCGCTAGGAATCCCAAATGCACAGCCCCCTGCCCCTGACCAAAGATCTGGTGCTGATCGGCGGTGGCCACACCCATGCTCTGGTGCTGCGGATGTGGGGGATGCAGCCCCTGCCCGGCGTGCGACTGACCGTGATCACCCCTGAACCCACCGCCGCCTATTCGGGCATGTTGCCGGGGTTTCTGGCCGGGCATTATGATCGCGATACGCTGGATATTGATCTGATTCAGCTGGCGCGTTTTGCCGGGGCGCGGGTTGTTCTGGGGGCTGCAACCGCCATCCATCCGGGCGACAAACAGGTGATCGTGCCCGGGCGGCCGCCCATCGCCTATGATCTGGCCTCGGTCGATGTTGGGATCACAACCCAAATGCCGCAGCTGCCGGGCTTTGCTGATCATGCGGTGCCAGCCAAGCCGCTTGGCCCGTTTTGCGATGCATGGGAAACCTACCTGAACCAAAGCGGCCCCGCATCAGTGGCAATCATTGGCGGCGGTGTCGCGGGCGCAGAAATCGCCATGGCTTTTTCCCACGCGCTGCAGCGCAAAAACCGCAGCGCGCAGATCTTTCTGCTGGACAAACACCGCGCCTTTACCGCCCTGCCCGACCGCGCCGCGGACAAGCTGCGCCAAAAGGTCAAAGATCTGGGCATCACGCTGAAAGAAGGCTGCGATATCAGCCACATAAGCGAGGGTCAGGTTCATCTGAGCAGCGAAACACTTCAGGCCGGGTTTATCTGCGGCGCCGCTGGCGCGCGCCCTCAGCCGCTGGCGAAGCATTCTGACCTTGATCTGGAAGACGGCTATATCCGCATCGCCCCGGATCTGCGCAGCTCTGACCCGCATGTCTTCGCTGTCGGAGACTGCGCTTTCATGCAGCACGCGCCACGCCCCAAAGCGGGCGTCTACGCCGTGCGACAGGCCCCTGTGCTGTTTCACAACCTGCGCTGCCTGCTGTCAGGGCAAGGCGCTTTGCGCCCATATCATCCGCAAAAAGATTATCTGAAACTGATTTCTCTGGGGGAAAAATCAGCGCTGGCAGATAAGTTTGGCCGCGTGTGGTCAGGGCCTTTGATGTGGCGATGGAAAAATCATATCGACCGGAAATTCATGCACCAGTTCAGCACCTTACCGCAGATGCCCGCGCCAGAACTGCCAAAGATGCGCGCTGAGGGTGTCGCAGAGGTACTGGGCGACAAACCGCTTTGTGGTGGGTGCGGCTCCAAGCTGGGGCAAGGCGTCTTGCAGGGCGGCATTGGCGTCTCTTTGGGGGCCACACGCCGCGACGTGACGCCCCTGCCCGGCGATGACGCCGCGCTTGTGACCGTGGGCGGGCAAAACACCGTCACCACCACAGACCACCTGCGCGCCATGGTCGAAGACCCTGTTCTCATGACAAAAATCGCCGCCCACCATGCGCTCGGCGATATCTGGGCCATGGGCGCCAAACCGCAAACCGCATTGGTCAGCCTGATCCTGCCGCGTCAATCTGATCGCCTGGCCACACGTCTGATGGCTGAAATCATGGCCAGCGCCAGTGACGTGATGCAAGACGCCGGTGCCGCCATTGTCGGCGGGCATAGTTCCTTTGGCAACGAGCTGACCATCGGCTTCACCCTGACCGGTCTGATCGAGACCCCGCCGATCACCCTGTCGGGGGCTCGCCCCGGTGACAGCCTGATCCTGACCAAACCGCTGGGCTCAGGGATCCTGATGGCGGCAGAGATGCAAAAACGCGCGCACGGTGCAGATGTTGTGGCTGCCTTGCAAGCCATGACCCGCTCTCAGGGACAGGCCAGCGCTCTCTTGTCAGGGGCGCATGCGATGACAGATGTGACGGGCTTTGGCCTGATCGGCCATTTGCGCAATATCTGCAGGGCCTCTGGCACCAGTGCAAAGATAACCCGAAACGACATCCCGACCTATCCAGGGGCGCTTGATCTGGCAAAGCAGGGCATCAGATCCACCATTCACCCGCAAAACCGCGCGGCCCTGCCGGATCTGGCGGACACCCCTGCCAATGCGCTGCTCTTTGATCCGCAAACCGCGGGCGGGCTGCTGGCCGCCGTTCCCGGTGATGGCATGGCACAACTCGCCGCTTTGCAAACCGCAGGCTATCAGGCGGCAATCATTGGTGAAATCACCGACAGCCCGGATCAGATCGACATCCGTTGAAGGTGATCTGCAATCTGTACCGCCAGCCGATCCAGATCTTCGCCTTGCAAATCCTCTGCCACCAATCGCAGCGCCACATCCCGTGTGATCGCCCGCATGGATTTGTCATAGGCCTTATCATAGTGATCCTGCGCCAGTGACTGGCACAGCGCCAGACGATCCCCCGAAGCAATCAGATCTTCCCAATGATCCACCAGCGCGTGCCCCCGGTGCATCCTGAGTGGCGACAGACGATCCCGCAGGCGCGTACCGTCTGCCAGAACATCCTCATAGGCCTGCGCCAGATATTGCGACCGCGCTGAAATCGGCGCGCTGATGTCAATCCAGGGGGCCTGCTTCATAGCCTCCCACAGGCTGGGCGGCAGGTTCAGAACGCCGATCTTGCTGCTTTCCGCCTCAACCAAGACTGGGCGCGCCGGATCAAAGGCAAAAAGCTGCTGCACCAAAGTGGTTTCAAACCACCGCTGCGACGGCTGCCCGCCGTCCAAAGCCCCCAAGAGCGACCCCCGATGATGCGCCAGCCCTTCCAGATCCAGCACCTGCACACCTTGGCTGATAAGCCGGTGCAGGATCTCTGTTTTGGCCGTGCCGGTATAGCCGCCCAGTTGCACCAGCTTATAGGGCAGCGGATCAGTATAAAGCGCGGCATTCACCAGACGGCGGAAACTGCGATAACCACCCTCGACCACCTCGGCCCGCCAACCAATTTCGCGCAACAGCCAGCCAAAGGACCCAGACCGCTGCCCCCCGCGCCAACAATAGACCAAGGGCTTCCAATCGCGATCATGCGCTGCCAACGGCCCTTCGATGTGCCGCGCCGCATTCTGAAACACCAAAGCCGCCCCAATCTTGCGCGCATCAAAGGGGCTTTGCTGCTTATAAAGCGTTCCAACCCGCGCGCGTTCCTCGTTGTCGAGCACAGGCAGGCTGATCGCCCCCGGCACACGATCCTCTTCAAATTCAGCCGGGCTGCGCACATCAATGACCGTGCTAAAGCCATGGTTGAAAAACTCGCTAAGGGTCTGGGCTGCATAGAACATAGGGGGAAACTACTGGCCTTAACGGCAGATGAGAAGCACCTGATCGGGGCTGATGAAAGAAAGTTCAAAAAAATGCAAAAAGGCTCTGGACACCACCCGAACCCTACCTTAAACCGCCCCCTACCCGAGGGGATGCACACAGCGCCCTCACCCAAGTGCCCGGGTAGCTCAGGGGTAGAGCAGTGGATTGAAAATCCTCGTGTCGGTGGTTCGATTCCGCCCCCGGGCACCACTTTTCAAAAGCGATAACTTGCGCAACCATTTGTTTTCAAATGAAAACATAATGAGTGGCTTGCCGTATCGGTAGATACAATAGGGCTTTTGCTACACATTTTGCTACACGGCGCGCTACACAATTCGCCTCACCATCGGAATTGTCAGAGTTCACTTGTCTACGATCAGCAACTTCGAAAAGGTTGAGGGGTTGATTGCGCAAAGAAGCCCGAAGCGTTTTGCGTGCTTCATCAGGCGTTGCTGAACCATTCAGGCACCGAATAGCTCGGGAGCACTCGTTCGTTAGATGAGTTGATCCGTCTCAGATTGTCCTTTTTCGTGGTGTAGATTCTCAGAACGTTGTAGGAATTCTGTTAGAGAGTATTTACCTCGGACTGACCCTGGGCTTGGAGCAAAAAGCTTTTTGAAAGGAGGCAAAGGTCATGACTACACGACAGATTCTTGCACTCCTGAATTCTCATATTGAAGGAGATGATGAGCAGTTCCTTTCGGTAGCGCTGCAGATTGCAGCGCAACAGGCACGTTCAGGTCAAACCGATGATGCTGACAAGCTGAAGCGCCTGGTTCAAAAAGCGCGTGATCAAAAGCGCATGGATCACCCTGCTGGTGGGCAGACTCCAATTCCAATGGCGCGCCCCCGCTCCGAGCTTCAAGGGCTTGTTGAGAGCACCTTCCCAAAGATCACGCTGAACAACATGGTCTTGGGTGATGATGTGCGTAGCCGCTTGGACCGCATTGTTCGTCAACAAGAAGAGCGCGCAATGCTGCGCCAGTATGGTCAAAAGCCAACCACGCATATGCTTCTCGTTGGCCCTCCAGGAACAGGCAAGACAATGACCGCCTCTGCCTTGGCTGGTGAACTTCGTTTGCCGCTGTTCACCGTCCGTTTGGAGTCATTGTTCAGTCGGTTTTTCGGCGAGACTGCTGGAAAGCTGAGGGTGCTTTTCGATCAAGTTGCCCAGATGTGGGGAGTGTATCTTCTTGATGTGTTCGATGCGATCGGAGCTCGCCGAGGTGATCCAAATGATATCGGTGAAATTCGTCGCGTTTTGAACTCTGTGCTGGCCTTCATGGAAGAGCCCAATTCCACGGATAGCATAGTTCTTGCTGCGACAAACCACGTTGAAATCTTGGACGAAGCATTGGCACGCCGATTCGACGAAGTGGTTGAGTATCAGTTGCCAAGTCAGGATGCCGCTCGAGCAATTGTCAAAAAGCGGCTCGGCAAGTTTAAGTTGAGATCGAGGTCTTGGTCGTCACTTGATCCGGCTATGGCTGATTTGAGCCCTGGCGAACTTGTGCGAGCTACCGACTCTTTGGTTAAAGATGCAATTATTGATGGCGTGACAAAGGTTTCAACCGACGCCTTGCATGCTGCCCTTCAGGATCGCTAGGCGTTCAAGGGTAAGTTTCGCAGGCGCTTTGATAAGTAGCCTTGCACGCTCAAGGTGAGCAGTGAACCAATTACATTTGGAAGCAAGGCATAATGGCGGATCAAAACGAATTCGATGCGCGGAAGCATGTTCATATCCACTTCGATGCATTTCGAGATCGGGTTGAGTATTCTTATCCCAAGCAAAAAATGGACAAGAAACCGCTCCGGCAGGACTACGCAGCACATGCCCAAAGCCTGCTCGATCAATTAGCGGTGGCATTGGGCGAAATACCAGAAGCTGGGCATGACAATCGCTTGCCGATTGAAGGCATGAAGCCTGGAGCGATCATCGAGGTCGGCACTACAACGCCCAAATCTACCCGATCCGGCGCGGTGAAGCTTCCTAAGAATTTTGAGTTTCCACAAGAAGATGTGGTGGTTCTTAGATCTGAACGGCGAGACGATAGAACGGAGAGTGCCTTGCTGTTTGTGCCCGACGATTCCCGGGCTTTTCTCAGTGGGCGCCTCCAAGGTTACGGGAAAGATCCGGGAAACAAACGACGTCAAGACCTCGATCGCTTTGAAAAAGTTGAGACAATCAAAGCAGCAGCGGCGCAATCATTGTTTGTCGGGCCGGCAGATTTTGAGTCTCCCGTTCCAGTTTGGTGGGAGCTCTGGGTGCGCGGCGACCGTGTCAGGCGCCAGAACGCGCTTATCCATTGCCCGACAGGCTGCGGCCAGCAAATCTTGCATGTCCTGCTCGCAGATTTCCTTGGCGCGCTCAGTGGGCGGTTCAATCAAGCCCTTGATACCGATCATGACGTTGCCCTGGCCATCGTTATGCACGGGCTCGCGCACATCCCCGTCTTCGCGGCGGTAGAACTTGAAGTTTGGGGCCAGCACCTGCTCCATCAGAAGCGATCCAGAGATTGCCTTGAGCATGTCGTTGACCGCGTCCGAGACCACATCGGTTTCCACCCCCGGCTCGGCCACCAGATTAGTGAAGACCGCGCGCGGTTTCCCCGGTGCATCGCGTGTGGCGCGGCCGATGATCTGCACGATCTCGGTCAGCGACGACCGATAGCCGATGGTCAGCGCATGCTCGCACCAGACCCAGTCGAACCCTTCCTTTGCCATGCCCAGAGCGATAATGATGTCCACCTTGGCACGATCCGCCGCATCATCTCGTTTCCCATCCACGCCCTTTATCTCGCGCGACAGGGCAGTCTTGACGATGCCGCGCCCTGGACCATCGTCAACGAGGTCGGCAACCTTCAGAACCCGCCCCTCGGGCAACTCGATCAGATCAAACCCGGTATCTGGATCCCGCCCGACATGCTTGCCGAGGAAATCCATGATCTTCCCGACCTCGTTGTTCTTGTCGTCGAACGCCTCGGAAGAGCCACGGTGTGGAATGTGGATGATGGTCTTCTGCGCCGGGTCCAGCACCCCCTCCAACCCGTTGGTATAATTGCCTTTGTAGAACTGGTAATTCACCCCCAGCGCCTTGAGGTGCTCATAGCCCTCCAGCTGTTCGTAATAGCTGTAGGTGATCGTGGTGAACTTGGCCTCATCCTCGGGGCGCAACACGGGATCGGCGTCGCCACAGAAATAGCTGCCGGTCATTGCCATCAGATGACACTTTTCCCGCGCCACTAAGGCCTGCAGGATCACGCCGAGGCGGTTGTGATCAGAGGCAGAGACGTGATGGAACTCATCCACCGCGATGAAGCAATCGTCAAACGCCTCAATCCCCTGATCTTCCACCACCTTGTCATAGGCAAAGCGGAAGGTAGCATGGGTGCAGACCAGAACTTCAGCGTCTGAGCCCATGAACTCAACAAAGGCCTTCACCTTCCGGTCCTGCGCGTCATCCCCGGTCAGGCACAGGTTCCACTTGTCTTCGACCTCCCAGTCCGCCTCGAACCCATAGCTGGTCAGATCTGTCGAGCGGAACGACCCGCCGATCGAGGTTTCTGGCACGCAGACGATGGTCTTTTCACGGGCCTGATCGCGATGAAATCGCTACATTGATCGAGGCCGATATCAACGCAACAGAAGCATGGTTGCTTCGCAAATTTCAGAATGAACTTAATGAAGCGCGCCAACGTGCAGCGGGTGTGACACACTACGTTTGGCGATCAGCCGATGTCTCTAAAGTTCGGTCCAGCCATGCTGAACGCGATGACCGCGTGTTTCCTTGGAGCCATAGCTTTCCAGACGGCTTGCCAGGTGAAGCGCACAACTGTCGATGCTACGCGGAACCGGCTGTGCTCAATGGTATGACAATACTGACAGGTCGCTCCGTTCCTCCTGATCTTGCAGATCGCATCGCCGACGCGCGAAGTCGAGGGCTAGCACAAGCCGGAGAAGATGCGCTGGTCGGGACTGTGACGGCAACTTACGATTTGTTGCGGTTTTCCTACCTCGGCTATCGGAGACTTTTCGGTATCATCACAGAGGAAGAAGAAGCCGAACGCCTTGCTGCGCGTGAGAACATTCTTGCTGCCCTAAATCGATTGACCGAATTGGATCTAGAGACGGCTGAGATGATCGCGAACGAAGCCGTCGCTTACTTTGAAGCTCAGCACGCAGAGCTTCGCCTGTTGGATTTGGAGTACCGCCTTGGCCTTACCAGTGAGGAGGCATTGCTCCGTGCCTATGAGGATGTGGCGTATCTAGATGCCTCAGTTTTGTTGGGGGGAACCGCATTCACAGCGGGTGCGGCAAAACTTGGGGTAAATCTATCTCGCCTACGTCCTGCCGCCGCGTTGAACGCCTTGCAAGCGGGCCGCTTAAGGTTGGATAACATGCTTAACACCCGCCGAAGAGAAGTGGATGCGCTTGTTGCTCGCCGGTTTGCTGAATTGGAAACGCAGGGTCATGGACCGCAGCGACACGAAGGGGGCGTCACACGTCAGATGTTAGAAGACCGGGTATTGAAAGGTCTCGATCCGATGACAGGCAGTCGGACAGATGGGGTTACCGGCAGGCGTCATCGCCGTCCTTCCGTTGCGAGCCGAATAACATCGGAAGCGAGTTTTGTTTCTGCCGACAGCGTCATACGCCGTAGCTCAGAGTACCGTGCCGCCAGAGAAGTTGCTTTGTTTGATCAAAACTCCAGTGATGGCTATTTTTCAGTTAGACTTCCGATTGAGGACGTACTTGGAGATGAATTCTTGAGCCAAGTTGAAGGTGTACGGCGCGTTAGGGGAACATCCACTGTTGCAGCCGTTGACTTTACGGGCGGTTCAGTGAGGGCAACCTATCGCCTCAACCCCGGTGGGGAGCCTGTATTGATCACTTTGTTCCCGGAGGGAAACTGAATATGGATCGTTTTGAGCCTTGGTTGGAAACTATGTATTTTTATTGTTCGGCCGAGTTATATGACTTGGATCGGCTAAAAACCTACCTTTCAAAAAACGAAGACAAGCGACGCTTTGTTCAAAAGGAGCTTGATGCGGTTCTTGTCGAACGCCCTTTTTCAGCATTGGATTGGGAAGCTCGAATGAACATCGAACACGAGAGTGACGATGATTTGTACGGCTTTTTGTCTGCACTTAATAACTTCTTGTTTCGGGGCGGACCTTATCCTGATTGGGACTAGGTAATGTGAATGATCGATCTGTGAACCCAAGCATGGCTGGATGACATGTTCATCTATGGCGGAGGCAACGTTTATGGGCCTCCCCAGCTAAAGGAAGCGACCGACGCGCGCGGCGAGTGGGCCGAACGTTTGAACCGCCCCGGTTTTGCCGGAGACTGTTGAGTTTGTATTTCAAGCTGCGATTTTGTCTGACTTCAAGGCTTCTTCGTATTTCTCCTCGGCTTCGATTGGCGTGATGTATCCGAGCGGCGCAAGCAGGCGTTCCTTGTTGAACCAATCGACCCATTGCAGTGTTTCCCACTCGACCTGGTCTTTTGATTTCCATGGCCCGAGGCGATTGATGACCTCTGTTTTGAACAGACCGATGATCGTCTCAGCCAACGCGTTGTCGTAACTGTCGCCGACACTGCCAACAGAAGGCTCCAGCCCCGCATCTACCAGTCTATCAGTGTATTTGATCGACACGTATTGGCTGCCGCGATCAGAATGATGGATCAATTTCTCAGCAGGCCTGCGCCCGTGGATTGCCTGTTCCAATGCGTCCAAGACAAACTGAGTATCTTGCGTCGTTGATGCCTTCTCCGGCAAACAAGGGGCGGTTCTAGCCGATGACCATTCAGCTTGAATTCAACGACACGCATAATTTCACTGGCCGAGCTCGGATCAAACAGAAAATCGAGCTTTTCTCTTTACAACTCATTGACCGCCAAGGGGAAACTGTCCGAATACATGCAAAATTCGACCGGGCCGCGATCGAGAAAGAGTGCAAGCCCGACAAAGAAGAACCTAAGGAGTTCGTACTCGATGTCTTCGCGCTCGGCGACATCCGTCGACATGTGCTTCCGGAATACAGGTACGAGGATGAAATCGAGTTGCATGAGATCCCGGATGGAGCAAACTTAGAATTTCGCCTGAAGGTGATTTCACGTTCTGTAGATGCTTCAAGGAAGATCCTCGCCGCAACGGGTGGGCGTGTAAGGCTCCATACCGGCAGTGGGGACGAAGGCTCAGGAGAACAGAACCAGGGTATCTTTCATCCCAAACCCTCAACGAGCATTGGGGATCGCATTTGGCAAGTCGGCTGGGATGGGCAAGGAGACTTCGAGGTGTTCGTGCACGCCGACTATTTCCACAAATTCGTCGACGATCCACTGTTCGCCGCGCATGTCTTTCCCGAGATCGTGAAAAGTGTCGCCACAGGGATTCTTCTGAGATTTGACAGCATCAAGGACATTGACGAGGATTCCCTATTGGCAAAGTGGGTGAGCTTTATTCAGCAACGGCTCGCAATTCCCCTCGAGGGAGAAGAAGCTGCCCATCTCAACGACGCAGACAACATTGATAGGCTCGACTTCGTCGAACAGATCGTTGCTGCGTTCACCAGTCAGAAATGGCGGGGCGGCAAAACCCTGGGGCTCTACGAAACACTTGATGCAGAACTCGAATCTTTGAAGAACGTCGACAAGACGAAGGAGAAAATTCGCCAACGTCTTGCACGGAACACCATGCCGCTCGCAGCATGAACACGGCTTCCTTCAGCATGTCGGGAGGAGGTCACTTGGGCCAAGGTTGTAACATTGATGTCGAGGCTATTCGTCATCGATCACGTCAAAATCCCAACTATGATGGCTTCTTATCATGCCGTCGGATTTTAGGCTGACCTGTAGACGAAATTGTGAACCTGAAAGTGCCTCGTGGACGTCCTGTGGGCAATGCGTGATATCGACCTCCGGATCGAAACCTTCTTGATCCGGACAAGCTCTGACATGGGCTTTGCCATTCTCATCGTGTGAAACCACGACATCGATTTCATGGTACTTGGCGTGTCCACCTTTTTTGGGACTTTGGTCATCAATGAAGATGAGAGAACAGCCCACGGTGTAGAGGTCGAGAACCTGCATTGTCCTCATCAAACTAATCTGGCGGTGCTCAACTTGGTGAAGCGTCAGACGCCCAGCACAGCAGATCATCAGCAAATTCAAAGGTGAGGGCTAGGTGAACGCAAGTCTGTGGGCGCGGCCACGTTCATAGAGCTTGCGGTTCAATTCATCCGCCTCTGGTGCGCCGTGTTCCAGCGCGAACACAAAGGCGTGGGTCAGATAGAAACAACAGGCGTCGTGGTCTTGCCGCTCTTCTGCAAGGCGGGCGGCCTGATGATAGAGATCGATCAGCGCAGGCACATTCGCATCGGCATGGGCCTGCAGCAGCTGCTTGTCCAACTCGTGCAGATCCATCGCCCTCACCCTTTCAAAGAAATCGCGATGTTCTTGGTGCGCACGTAGTTATACAGCGCCTCAAGCCCTTTTTCGCGGCCAAAGCCGGATTTCCCCACACCGCCGAAGGGGGTGGAAATACCGCCTGCAAACCATTCGTTCACAAAGACCTGCCCTGCGCGCAGTTTGCGGGCCACGCGGTGGGCTCGTGTCAGGTCGCGGGTAAAGATCCCGGCCACCAGCCCAAATTCGGTGCCATTTGCCATGGCAATGGCCTCGGCTTCGGTGTCGAACGGGGTAAAACAGGTGACGGGGCCAAAGATCTCTTCCTGCGCGACGCGGCTAGCCGGGTCGACATCTGCCAGAATGGTTGGCGCCATGAAATAGCCCGCCCGATCCAGACGTGCGCCCCCGGCGGCGACCCGCGCACCATCTTGCCGCGCGGTAGAGGTCAGCGCCTCGACGCGCTCAAGCTGCTGGGCGGAAACCAGCGGGGTGTGCTCTGGCTCGTCCAGACCGTGCCCCACGCGCAGGCCATTGGCCAGCTCGGCGGCGCGCTCAACCGCCTGATCATAGATCGAACGATGCACCAGCACCCGCGCCATGGCAGAACAGACTTGCCCGGCATTGTAGAAAATCCCGCTTTTCAGACTGCTGATCAGCGTCTCAAGGTCCGCATCCTCAAAGGCCACGGCCGCAGATTTCCCCCCCAGTTCCATCAGCGATGGCACCACATTATCCGCCGCTGAGCGCAGGATATGCTGCCCGGTCGCGACAGATCCAGTGAACACGATCTGATCCACTTCGGAACTGGCCGCCAACCGCGCCCCCAGATCAGCACCGATACCGTTCAGGATCGACACCGCCCCCGCTGGCACTTCGGCGCGCTCCAACGCCGTGCCCAGCAGGGCCAGCGCAATCGGATCCAGTTCAGGGGATTTCACAATAGTGGCATTCCCCGCCGCCATTGACGGCGCAAGCGAGCGTGCGGCAATCGACACCGGAAAATTCCACGGCACGATCTGCGCCGACACCCCATAGGGTTCGAACACAGTGTAATCCACATAATCAGGCCCCAGCGGGATCGACTTGCCTTCGATCTTATCCGCAACACCGCCGTAATATTCGAAATACTGCGCCGCCTCTTCGAATTCGTCATGGGCGGCAGACAGGGCTTTGCCGCTTTCGCGACACAGCAGCTGCGCCCCTTCCGGGGCTATGGCGCGAATTTCCTGCGCGATGCGGATCATCAACCGCCCCCGCGCCGAAGGATTCAAATCGGCCAGATCGCCGCGATCAAACGAGGCGCGCGCAGCGTCCAGCGCCTTGGCCAGTGTTGCCTCGCCTGCCTTGGCGCAATCTGCCACATGTTGCTGATTGCCAGGATCTTCGACGGCTATGGACGCGCCGTCATCCCCTTCAACCCAGGCGCCGGCCAGATAGTTTCTGGCCAGACCGTCCTTGATAAAATCGCTCATGCTTCTTCGCGACCCTTTTCAACCTGCGTCGCAACCCAATGGTGAAAACAATGCGTTGGCCCGTCCATCGCTGGCGAGAACCGCCCGCCGTCGAACTTCACCCCATGGCGGCCCTTTTGCATGCCCTCCACCACAAAAACATCTTCCTGGAACACCGTGCGCCAGAGATCCGCATTTTTGGCCCGCAGGGCTTCATGTTCTGGCGCATCTTCGGGTTTTTGCGCATAGTATAGCTCGATGTGTTCGACGGTTTTTTCACAGTTCACCGGTTCAAGGATAAAGGCAAAGCCGTGATCACGCTGCACCCCTAGCAACACATTGGGGTAGACCACGATATATTCCGCGCCCTCAGTCCATTTCTCGCTGAGCCCTTCGAAATCTGCCAGCTTTTCGCCAGCATCACCTTCGAACTGAGTATACACATAGGTGCCCTGCCCCGAGTACTTGCCCAGCTCATTGATATTATAGTGGTCTTCCAGACGGGAATAGCTGTTCAGACCCGGATGCACCCAGGGCAGGTGATAGCTTTCGCAGTAGTTTTCTACAGCCAGCTTCCAGTTCGCATCCAGTGTCAGTTCCACCGATGCGCCTTCGCCACCGTGATACATCGGCTGGTCGAACTCTTTCCAGCGCTCCATCAGCTCTGCGTGCACCTCTTCAAACGCAGGCGCATTGCCATCAATGTTCACAAAGACGACATCGCGCCAGACATAGGACCGAATGCGCAGCAGGCCCAGCTTGGAGAAATCCACATCTTCATGGGTATTCTGACCCGGGCCACCCACATGCGGTGCAGTCCGCAACTCGCCATTCAGCCCATAGCACCAGCTGTGATAGGGGCAGCGAATAGCGCCACGGATCTTTTGCGGCTTGTCCACAAGGATCATGCCCCGGTGACGACAGGTATTCTGAAACACGCCGATCTCACCGGTACGGTCACGCACCATCAACAGCGGCATACCAAGGAAGTTTACGGGCTTGGCGTCCCCCGCATCGGGGATGTCTTTGCCAAAGCCGATGCCCGACCAGTTGGCAAAAAGCACAGTCTCTTTTTCTTCTGCAAAAACAGCTGGATCAATGTAATGTGCATTCGGCAGACCATTGGCCGTATTCACGTCTCTGAGGACCGAAGCTAGGGGGGCGTGTTTGTTCATCAAACTCTCCATGGCGTATCTGGCTTTTGCGCCAAATGAAGGAGAGAACCGACCTTGCTCAATACGAGAAAAGTTCAGTCTGAGTTGATTTCATCTCACCTCAGGTTCATGCGCCTCGCGTAAAATCCACGACCGCAGTTTTTTCGCCCCCTTGGAAAGCTGTTCATCCGATTGACCACAAAGATAAAACTGATGAGGGGCTGGCAGGCTGAAGGGTTCAATCACCGCAAGCTTTCCGCTTTCCAGCATGGGGGCAACCAGACGCTTCCAGCCCAAAGAAATTCCCGCCCCCTTGCGCGCAAACTGCAGCGCCACGGAATAGCTGGTAACACGTGACCCTAAATTCAGATCACCTTTATGCCCCAGCCCGGAAAACCAATCTGCCCATTGTGTCCAGGTCTGACCGGTATCTTCAAGATTGATCAGACGCTGCTGCGCCAGCTCTTCCAAAGTGATCCCCTGCAACTGTGCGGCGATCTCAGGCGAAGCAACCGGCACCAGATCATCGCGATAGACTGGTGTCTGCTCAAGGTGCACCCCCGGCGCCTGACCATAGCAAATGAAGAAATCCAGATCACGCACGTGTTCAAACGGGCGATCCTGCGTCACCTGGTGCACATTGATGTCGGGAAATTCGCGCCAGAAATCAATCACAGTTGGCGACAACCACAGCGCCGCCACCGCTGTCGTCGATCCGACTGTGACAACCTCTTCGTCTCCAAATTGGCGGATACGTGACAGTTGACGCGAAATCTGTTGAAAGTTATCCGCTAAAGTTGCAAAAAGTGCTTCGCCATCCGGTGTCAGCTGAACGCCCCGATGCTGGCGCAGAAACAGAGGCTTTCCCAGGTCTGCCTCAAGCGCCTTGATCTGGTGGCTGACGGCCCCCGGCGTGACCGACAGTTCGCGCGCGGCGTTTTTGAAACTCATGTTTCGCGCAGCCGCTTCAAAGGCGGCCAGCGTGGTGAACGGCGGCAGGTCATAGTGGCGTCTTGACATCGCGGCTCAACTCCCGGGGCTGGCTTGAGTGAGTTCAACTCACCCACATTTGAGTTTTTTTCGAATTGAACGAGTCTTGGAATTGCACTTTCTCAGTTCCTAAGCGTTCAGCCGCTTTCCTCGTGCCTATTAACGGCAAATCGCTGCTCTGTTTCGACAGGGCCGCGTAAAGGTGTGGATTGGCCGAACCCAATGTCGGCAAGGCAACCCAGGGAGACCCAGATGCAGACAGTGAAGGCGCGGCTGATCGGAAAAACGCCCCTCAGCCCCGATACCGGCGATTTCGCCTTTGAAATCGCTGAGGGTCGGTTTCAGGGGCTTGAGGCCGGCGCCCATGTGGATGTTCATCTGAGCGACGATCTGGTGCGTCAGTATTCGATCTGGAGCTGGAGCCTTGATGGGCGCACGCTGAATGTCGCGGTCAAACGCGAAGACGGCGGGCGCGGCGGATCGCTGGCGATGCATGCGCTGGAAGAGGGTGCCCAAGTCGAGATCGGCGGCCCGCGCAACCATTTCAAGCTGGGATCGGAAAACCGCTATGCCACGCTGATCGCAGGCGGCATCGGGGCCACCCCACTGGTGGCCATGGCGCGCGAACTGCTGAATGCCGGGCGCGATTTTCAGGTGATCTATCTGGTGCGCAGCAAAGACCTGGCGGCCATGGACAGCAAGTTCCGCGATCTGGGACTGGACGAATGGTATCGCTTGCATTGTGACGACACTGACGGCAGCTTTGATCTGCCTGCTCTTATGCGCAGCCTGCCGGTAGACAGTGATATCTACACCTGCGGCCCGGAACCGATGCTGAACGCGGTTCTGGATGCGGGAACAGCCATGCGCGGAGGGACCATTCACTTTGAACGGTTCAGCGCCATTACCGATGCAGATCACGGCGAAAGCGCAGGCTTTGAAATTGAACTGGCCTCAAACGGGGCCGTTTATCAGGTCAGCCCTCAGGAGACGATCCTTGAGGTGCTGAAAACCAATGGTGTACATGTGGATGTTGGCTGCTCTGAGGGGCTGTGCGGCTCATGTATGGTTGATGTGGTTGAAGGAGAGATCGACCACCGCGACGGGATTCTCACCCCCGAAGAACAGGCGACCAACAGCTACATGTGCACCTGCGTGTCACGCGCAAAAGGAACGCGACTGGTCTTGGATCTTTGACCAGCGCCAAGGACATAGACAAGGGAGGAACCATGTCAATTAAACCACCTTTCACGGATCTGGAGATCAACACATCTTCAGAGGGCTTCTATAAGGGGCATTCGCTAGAAATCGCACTGCTCAGCAAAGGAATCATGATCGGGCTTGTCCTGTGGGCGCTGATCTGGCCTGCAAATGCCAATGGCGTTCTGGGCAGCCTGAACTGGGCCTTGCTGGAGAAGTTCAACAGTTTCTACATTATCATTGTAGGCCTGTTCATCTTCTTCCTCGTTGCATTGGCGATCCTGCCGCAGACTGGAAAACTGCGTCTGGGCCCCGATGGCGAAAAGCCCGAGTTCTCGGATTTCTCCTGGTTCTCGATGATGTTCGGGGCTGGTCTGGGTGTGGGCCTGATGGTTTTCGCCACCGCCGAACCGCTGGGCCTCTGGGGGTCAAACCCTGTTGTGCTGGCGGGCGCGACCGACGCCAATAGCGAAGACGCCGTGCAATCGGCATACCGTTACACATACCTGCACTATGGCTTTCACGCCTGGGCGATCTATGTGGTGACCGGTCTGTCGCTGGCCTACTACGCCTATACCCGCGATATGCCGCTGACCATCCGTTCGGCCCTGACGCCGCTGTTTGGCAAGCTGATGAACGGCTTCCTTGGGCATGTTGTGGACGTTCTGGGTGTTGTTGCAACAATTCTGGGTGTCTCTGTGACCATCGGCTTTGGCGTCAGCCAGTTCATCGACGGTCTCTATGCGATCACCGGGATGGAATGGATCATGAACCTGAGCGGCGATGCCCCTGTGCCCAGCACCGTGGGTCTGATTGCCGGTCTGATCGTGATCATGGGTCTGTCGATCCTGTCGGCGGTGTCCGGGGTTGGTCGCGGGGTGAAATACCTGTCGAACCTTAACCTTGTGCTGTCGCTGATCTTGCTGCTTGTCTTCGTGATTTTCGGCTCGTTCGTCTTCGCCATGAGCACCTATGTCAGCGCGCTGGTTGACTATATGGCCAACTTCCTGTCGCTCAGCTTTGGGGCCTATGGTCCGCAGTCTGCTGCTGAGTTTGCAGCCGCCTTGCCTGCGGATGCCGCAGCACATGCGGATGCTTTGCGCGGTGGGGCAACCAATGCCTGGGGCTCTTACGACGGGTTTGTTTCCGGGCTGGAAGGCGACGCTGCCGCCCTGCCCGCAGAAACCCTGGCAGCGGCCTATGCCGCCGGTGAACAGGGTCGTCAGTTCGGCTGGCAAGCTGGCTGGACAACCTTCTACTGGGCCTGGTGGATCGCCTTTTCGCCCTTCGTTGGTCTGTTCCTTGCGCGCATCTCCAAGGGCCGCACCATCCGTGAGTTCATCATCGGCTGTGTCTTTGCCCCGGCGCTGGTGTGCTTTGCTTGGATGACCATTCTGGGCGGCACCGCAATTGATCTGGAGCTGACAGGCGGCGCAGACGGCGCAATCATCGGCGCGTCAAACACCGCCAAGCTGTTTGTGACGCTGGGTGAAATGATCAGCGGCCCGTTCCTGAGCCTGATCACCGTGATGTGCGTTGTGCTGATCCTGACATTCCTTGTCACCTCGGCTGACTCGGGCATTCTGGTGATGAACACCATTATGTCTGGTGGCGATCAGGAAATTGGCAATAAGCACAAGATCGTCTGGGGTCTGATCCTGCTGTCAGTCATTGGCGCACTGATCCTGGCGGCGGGGGAAAACAACCCGCTGGATGCGATGCGCAACGCCATGATCATCGGCGCCCTGCCCTTTACCATGGTGATGGGTCTGATGTGTGTGGCACTGGCGAAAGCCTTGTTCCGCGACACGATGCGCAACAAATGATCCTCAGTCAGGCTCAGACCTGACCTGCAAAAAGAACGCCACCCAAATCGGGTGGCGTTTTCCGTTTCAGCGTTGCTGGCACAGCGCCGTTACAGCAACATGGTCGACAGCGCCGGCAGATAGCTAAGCAGCACCAGCACCAGCGCCACCGCAATCAAAAAGGGCCAGAGCGAACGCAAGATCGCCCCCGGTGACGCCCCGCTCATGGAAGAGGCAATGTACAGCCCGATCCCAACCGGCGGCGTCAGCAGCCCGAGCACCAGATTGAGACAGGCCACCACGCCAAACTGATAGGGGCTGATATCGTAATGCCCGGTGGCAATGGGCAGCAGGATCGGCGTGATCAGGATGATCGCCGCAATGCCATCAATCACCATGCCCACAAAGAGCAGCACCAGATTGACAATCAGCAGAAACACAAAGGGATCTGACGTGATCGCGGTGATCAGGCCCGCCAGCTTTTGTGGCAGTTCTTCATAGATGATCACCCAGCCAAAGACACTGGCCGCCGCAATCATGAACAGGATCATCGAGGCATTGGCCGCAGTGCGGGTGAACATCTCGCCCAGCTTGCGCGGGTTGAGATCCCGGTAGAACAGCCAACCCACCAAAAAGGCGATCAGCGACGCAATGGCGGCGGACTCCGTAGGGGTGGCGATGCCAAACAGAATGCCGCCAATGATCGCCACCGGCACCAGCAAGGCCGGCAGCGCCCCCAGCAGCGCCTGCATCGCCTCTTTGGCAGTCATCCATTCGCCGCGCGGGAACTGCTGCGACCAGCCAATCAGCGTAATCACCAAAGCAAAGGACAGCGCCAATAACAGCCCCGGAATGATGCCCGCTATGAACATCTCTCCGATGGGCACCTGCGCCAGCACGCCAAAAATCACGAACATCATCGAAGGTGGGATAACGGGCGCCAGCAGGCCGCCCGCCGCCGTGGTGGCAGCGGCAAACCCTTCGTCATATCCCTCTTCTTTCATGGCAGGCACCATGGCGCGCGACATCACCGCAATCTGCGCCGTCGCCGAGCCGATGATGGCGGCCATGAACATATTCGCCAGCAGGTTGATATAGGCCAGCCCGCCGCGAAAGCCGCCGACAAAGACCCGCGCCAGCGCCACCAGCCGCCGGGTCATGCCGCCCTCGTTCATCAATTCGCCAGTCAGCATGAAAAGCGGGATCGCCAGCAGGCCATAGTTCTCAAGCCCGCCAAACATCTTTTGGGCAAAGCTGTCATAAAGCACCACATTGCCGCTTTCGTAGATGTACCAGATCGCCGTGATCCCCAGCACCAGCGCAACCGGTACAGAGATCATCAGCGCAACAAGAAAGACCGCGACGCTCATGCTGTGTTCTCCTCGCGCGAAAAAAGATGCATCAGTGAATGCAGGGTCGCGCCCAGTGCAAAGATCCAGATCACCAGCCAGAACGGGTATTTCGGCAGGCCCAGCGTCAGGGTCGGTTCGGCATAGATAAAGTTGAAGGTGCTGCCCTGAAACGCCATCACATCAAACCCGGCGCGCATCAGATCCAGCGGCATGAACCAACGCCAGCAAAACCACAGCATGGCCAGCGCAAAGATAAAGACAATGACATCCACCGTCTTGCGGATCACTCGGCGCGCCAGTGGCGGCAGGGTATCAGACAGCAGTGTGATCGCCACGGAATTGCGGTGATGCAGCGCTGCAGACGCCCCCAGAAAGGTCATCCACACCATGGCATAGATCGCCAGCTCATCGACCCAGAACTGCGCCTGTCCGATATTGCGCGTCACCACATTCAACAGGATCAGCAGCGTCACACAAACCGCAAGACAGGCTGCCCCCATCAGCTCAAGCCGCGCGACGGCGGCGGACACCCGGTACAGCATCAGGCTCTCTCCAAAACGCAAAAAGGGCGCGAACCAGCGCGCGCCCTTTCTGATATCTGTGTTTACTTGGTTTCTTCAGCGGTGGCGCGCAGGGCCTCAAGCGATTTGGCCTTTTGCGACCAGATGCCATTCCACTGGTCGATCGCATCGCCAAAGAACGAGGAATCCACCTTGGTGTAGGTCTTGCCGGTGGCCGCGATCTGTTCCAGCCAGCCCGCTTCTTTCGCCACATAGCTGTCGATGGTGCTATCGACATGTTTGGCCATCAGATCGCCAATCATCGCCTTATCCGCATCAGACAGACCGGCCCAGACCCGCGCCGAGACCAGACCGACCATCGGGAACATCATGTGATCCGACTGAACCACTGTATCAGCGTGCTCATAATACTTCAGTACCCAGATCAGTTCCGCATCCATGTCGATGGCGTCAACCTGACCATTGGCCAGCGCATCATAAACCGCAGGCAGAGGCATCGGCGTCGGCGCAGCACCAACGGCGTTGTAGAAATCAAGGATCGGCGTGAAAGGCGTGATGCGCAGCTTCAGACCGGAAAGATCCGCCGCCGACGTGACTTCGCCGCGGCTGACGATCTGGCGCAGACCAGCCATGCCATAGCCAACCCCGACAACACCCACTTGCCCCGGCAGCGGATCCAGCATGCCTTTGGCGGTATCAGAGCGCAGGATGCGCGCGGCATGGCCAATGTCATTCGCCAGATAAGGCGCGTAAAACGCCCCCAGCTCTGGCGCGCGGTTGGACACTTCCGCAACGGTCATAAAGGCCATGTCCAGCGCACCGGTCTGCAGCTGCTGCAGCATTTCGGCCTCATTGCCCAGCTGACGCGCCGGGAAGACCGACACGCTATGCGCGCCGCCCGAGGCCTCGGACAGCTCAGCGCCAAAGGCTTCGGCCGCCTTTGTCCAGATATGTGGTGGTGGCGTGATCAGCCCCAGCCGAAACTCTTCGGCCTGCGCCGCAACCGACGACAGAGCCACCAGCGCAGCCGAGGCCAGCAGTTTGATGGTATGTTTCATGTTCGCTCCCTGAGTTACATCTGTTTGATGCTTTTTGATTGATAGAACCTCGCACCGCGCGGTTTTTCAAGCTTAAAACTTTAGATCAGAGCTGCACCCAGCCTTCTGGCGGCTCTTTGCCCGGATGCACAGCATTGCAGTTCGGGCAGGTGCGATCTTCCTCTGAGGCATAGAATTTCTGATAGACCGGAGGCAGGTCTTTGACGATGGATTGCAATTGCATTTCAGCGCGATGCACCAGCGATCCGCATTCAAAGCAATACCATTCGATCGCATCCAGCTGGCCCTCTTGCCGTTTGGGTTCAATCACCAGCCCGACAGATCCTTCCTGCGGGCGCTGGGGCGAATGGCGCACATGCGGCGGCAGCAGAAAAATCTCGCCCTCGCGGATCGGCACATCATAGAATTCTTCACCGTCATAAAGCTTGAGCAGCATATCACCCTCAAGCTGGTAAAAGAACTCTTCCACCGGATCGTCGTGATAATCGGTGCGCTTGTTGGGGCCACCGACCACGGTGACCATCAGATCAGCGTCTTCAAACACCATCTTATTGCCCACAGGCGGTTTCAGAAGATGGCGGTGTTCGTCGATCCAGGCCTTGAAGTTGAACGCAGATAGTTTGGACATGGGTCTCTCCCTTTGGCAAAACTGGCTCTGACACTCCCGGTCCGGGCAGAAATTCACCGCATGTGGCAGTGCCAATTTCCAAATCAAAGCGCAGTCTTAGACGTGTTGTTCATTCTTCTACCTGCCACGTTTTCGACGCGCGGCAGGCTGGCCTTCACAGCTGAAGGCCACATTCCTCAAAGCCTTTACGGATGATCTCTTTTTCCGCCTCAGACAGCTCCAGCATCGGTGCGCGCACCCGCCCGCCGGTCTGGCCCAGCAATTCCTGCCAGTATTTGCCAAAGGCCGTGGGTTTGCCTGCGGGTTTGGTGCGTTTCATCGCATCGCGCACCGGATTGAGGCTGTCGAACACCTGCCGCGCCTCATCCGCTTTGCCTGCAAAGGCCAGCTGGGTGTATTCATTCATCCGCTGATCCCTGGCCGTTTGCAGCTGATAGGGCGGCGAAGAACACAGATAGAGTTTCCAGTTCAGCTCAAGGATATTGTCCAGCCATTCATGTTCCGCCGAGGTGGACACATGGATCATATCCCCGACCATATGGGTCAGGCGCACATACATGTCGCGCGGCACCGAATATTTGATCGCCACGATATTGGGCAGTTCAGCGATGCGCGCACATTCCTCTGGCTGCATCAGATAACCGCTGTCCGGGTGGCTCCACATGGCGATGCCGATATCCAATTCATCGCAAAAGCGCTTGTAATATTGATACAGCACCTCGCCACGGTCCTGACAAAAGCTGAGCATCGGCGCATGCACCACCACGTAGTCCGCGCCACAGTCCTGCGCGTGCCGACCCAGCGCCAGTGCCGTGTCCATATTCTGATCCGAGATCGACATGATCGTGCCCGCCGTGCCCGCGCATTCATCGGCGGCGATGGTCATATTGCGCATGCGCTCTTCCAGTGACATCGCCCAGAATTCCCCCTGTTTGCCCGCCACAAACAGTCCCTGAATATCCAGATCATCCACCCAATGGCGGATATTGCGGCGCAGCCCGTCTTCGTCCAGCGTCAGGTCGTCTTTGAAAGGGTTCAGCGCTGCCGCCCAAATGCCTTTCATGTTTTCGCGTGCGTAGGCCTTGGCCTCGTGTTTGGTGTAATTCATATGCCCATGCCTTTTGGGAAAGCTGACCGCCCGCAGGTGCTGGCCAGCCGGAAGAGTACACTTAGTACAGCGCAATCTTTGAGCCGCGTCCAAACCCAAGCCCGGATGTAGATATCAAAAATTGGAATACCCAAGGGTTTGCGATTTCGCCAAACCATGTCTTGGGCTAGGATTTTGTCGGTACTGGCAAAGAGGATCCTCCGGCTCATGAACATCGGCATCATCGGCAAAGGCGCGATTGCGCAGTTCGTCATTGCGGGGCTGGCCGCGCGCGGGCACAGCCTGTCTGCGATCCTTTTGCGCCCTGAACGTGTACAGGCCACGCCCGAGGTGGGCCGCGTTGAGGATCTGCCCGATCTGGATCTGATGATAGACTGCGCCGGGCATTCGGCCCTTGCCAGCTATGGCCCGCAGATCCTGCGACGCGGGATGGATCTGATCACCGTGTCGCTGGGCGCCTTGGCTGACAGACAGATCGAAACTGCACTGACCGAGGCCGCACTGGCTGGCAGTGCCAAGCTGCATCTGGCCAGCGGGGCGATCGGTGCCCTGGATTGTCTGAGCGCCGCCCGCACCGGTCAGTTGCACAGTGTCACCTATACCGGGCGTAAACCGCCCAAAGGCTGGCGTGGCTCTGCCGCCGAAGACAGGCTGGCGCTGGACGATCTGACCACAGCCACCCCACATTTCGAAGGCAGCGCGCGCGACGCCGCCCTGACCTATCCGAAGAACGCCAATGTTGCTGCCGCTGTGGCGCTGGCAGGCATCGGCTTTGACGACACGCAGGTGCGGCTGATCGCCGATCCGACCATCACTCAGAATATTCATGAAATCAGCGCTTCGGGCGATTTTGGCCAGTTCAGCTTTCAGATCAGCGGCAATTCCCTGCCCGACAATCCCCGGTCTTCGGCGCTGGCCGCCATGAGCGTGCTGGCCAAGCTGGATCAGCTGACGCAACCGGTCAGCCTGTGATGGATCGGTCTGCCCGCATTGTTGATCGCGCGCTGACACGGCTGAAACTGCGGCAGCTGCGGCTGTTGGTAGCTGTGGGCACCCATGGCAATATCCAGAACGCCGCGCGATCTCTGGGGATTTCCCAGCCTGCCGCCACCAAGATGATTCAGGATCTTGAGATCGACTTTGAGGTCAAACTGTTCGACCGTACCAATCGCGGCGTGGTGCCGACAGTTTTTGGTGAAACCCTCATACGCCATGGCAAGCTGATCTTTGCGCAGATTTCCAACGCGGCGCAGGATCTTGATGATCTGAGCGAAGGCAATGCCGGGCGGGTGGTTGTTGGCACGCTGCTGGCGGCCTCGGCCAGCCTGCTGCCTGCGGCCATCGAACGCCTGCTGGCGGACCGACCAAATGTGGCCATCAAGATCATCGAAGGCACCAATGAGGTGCTGATGCCCGCGCTGCTGTCCGGGGAAATTGACATGGTGGTGGGCCGCCTGCCCTCGCACCGGCACCGCAGCAAGATCCGGCAGGAAAAGCTGTTTGAAGATCACATTCTGGCGGTCACCGGCCCGCAGCATCCGCTGGCCGGGCGGGCCAATATCAGCTTTGCCCAGACAAAACCCTTTGGCTGGATTCTGCCGCCGCTGGAAACCACCTTGCGCCGGCAGGTGGATCATTTCTTTACCGGGCAACAGGCCTATGTGCCGCCAGTCTCGATTGAAAGCGTGTCTTATCTGACCAACCGAAGCCTGCTGCAATCGCGCAATCTGATTGGTCTGATGCCGACCGAAGTTGTGGCGCAGGACATTGAAAACGGTCATCTGGCACAGTTGGACTGGGCCGTGCCCTTTGGCCATGGGCCTATTGGTGTGTCTTTACGTTTGAATGATGATCTGTCCCCCGCTGGGCGGGCCTTCAAAACCGCGCTGCACAGTGTGGCACATTCCAGAACTGCGTAATTTCTGGCCCGTGATATTCCTCATTGTGATATCAGTATTCCCGCAATTCACTTGAAACCAAGGGCAGCCACAGGTGATCTGACCACAAGATCATTCAAGGGGCGTCGCCATGTATCCAGAGCTGCAACTTTTCATTGATGGCACATGGCGCAAGGGCGCATCCGATATGCCGGTGGTCAATCCGGCCACCGAAGATGAGCTGGGCCGCCTACCCATCGCCACAACCGAAGATCTGGATGACGCACTTGCTGCTGCGGAACGCGGGTTTCGCCTCTGGAGCCGCACCTCACCGCGTGAGAGGGCGGATACGATTTTGCGCGCCGCCGCCCTGATGCGGGAACGCATCGAAGAGATCGCCACGTCGATCACTTTGGAACATGGCAAACCGCTGCCGCAGGCCCGGCTTGAGGTTATCCGGGGGGCTGAATTTTTTGAATGGGACGCGGGCGAAGCCATGCGCACCTATGGCCGCGTAATCCCGGCGGCGCGGGGCCACAAGTTTTCCGTGCATCACCATCCGGTGGGGGTAGTCGCAGCCTTTTCGCCCTGGAACTTCCCCATGAGCCAGCCCGCGCGCAAGATCGCAGGCGCGCTGGCCTCAGGCTGTTCGGTCATTCTGAAAGCCGCCGAAGAAACCCCGGCAGGTGCCATCCACATTGCCAAAGCCTTTGAAGACGCCGGATTGCCCGCAGGTGTGCTGAACCTAGTCTTTGGCATCCCGGCAGAAATCTCTGGGCATCTGATCCCGGCTGATCCTGTGCGGCTGGTGGCCTTTACCGGCTCGACCACCGTGGGGCGGCATCTGACCACGCTGGCGGCACAGCATGACACCCGCGTGCTGATGGAACTGGGCGGCCACGCCCCTGTTATTGTCTGCGAGGATACGGATGTGCAGGCGGCGGGCGTCTCAAGCGCCATTCGCAAGATGCGCAATGCCGGGCAGGTCTGCACCTCACCCACCCGGTTTTTTGCCCATGACAGTATCTTTGGCGATTACGCCGCCGCCTTTGTTGCCCGCGCCAAGGAAACCGTGGTGGGCAACGGAATGGAGCCGGGGGTGGAAATGGGTCCGACCGCCAATGATCGCCGCGTGCCCGCGCTGACTGCGCTGGTCGAAGACGCTGTGGCGCAGGGGGCGACATTGGCCACTGGCGGCGCGCGCCACGGTGATTGCGGCTATTTCTTTCAGCCCACCGTGCTGCTGAATGTGCCCGAAACCGCGCGCATCATGCAGGAAGAACCCTTTGGCCCGGTGGCGGTCATCAACCCGGTCAGTTCGCTGGATGAGGCGATTGCGCAGGCCAATTCGGTGCCCTACGGTCTGGCGGGCTACGCTTTCACCAATCGCGCCGACTACATTGACCAGCTGATCGATGAGGTCGAAGTGGGCAACCTGTCGATCAACACCCTTGAGGCGTCGATGCCGGAAACACCTTTTGGAGGTGTCAAATCCAGCGGCTATGGGCGCGAAGGCGGCACCGAAGGGCTGGAAAACTACATGACCATCCAAAATGTCTGGCACTCGGCCAAGATCGTCTGAGGGGAGGCCCCCTCAGACCCAACGCTCTGACGCCTAGGCCGCCACGCAGTAGCGATCAATCAGATGAAGCAGCTCGCCCGGGCTGACAGGTTTACTGACAAACCCGTTCATCCCGAGGGATCTGACCAAGGCATCATCGTGATAATTGACATCTGCCGTCACGGCGATGATTGGCACATCCCGCGGCGGATCGTCTTCGCTAGCGCGAATTTCCTGCGTGGCTTCGATGCCGGTCTTTTTGGGCATATGCAGATCCATCAGCACCAGCCCGAAACCTGCCGGATCCTGACGGACCCGTTCCATCCCATCTTCGCCATCATCGGCCACGATCACATCAACCCCAAGGGTTTTGATTATTTCGCGCATCATAAAGCGGGTAAACGGATCATCTTCTACCAATAGCACAGTTTTGTTGGTTTTCATCATCCAAACCCCCATCAGAGATACACCTTTAACACGAAACTCGTCGCAAAGCGAGTATCCTTTGGGTCTTCTACCTGAAGTGTTGCATTGATCGCCTGCGCCAATTCAGTGCAAATCGCCAACCCCAATCCCGACCCGCGATGCCCGCGTTTAATTCCGTCGTCCAATTGCACGAAACGGTCGAAAATACGCTGCCGGTCACGGGGGGGAATTCCGGGGCCGCTGTCAGACACTGTGATCGTC
>JAOARQ010000038.1 GCA_025210455.1 Pelagimonas sp. | reverse complement strand
GATGAAATCCTGACCAACCTTCGCCTTGTCATGCCCATAAGGCAGCAACTCTGACGCAGGTATCCCAAGCTTGTCACCAATTTCCTGAATAGGCTTCTTACGCGCCTCACGCGCTATCTCAATATCAGTCTTATAGGCCATCTTCTCAGCGTCCCGTTGGAGAGTGTTTAACTGGGTTCACCCGTAAAGCGATCCCCGACCAGATGCGGCTGCGAATCCGACATTTCACGTTGATGTTGCGTCTTTGATTTCCCAAGCACTGCGCCTATCGGAAACATGCTGAGGACACAGGGAAATTTCTTAGCCCTTCCAGCCCCGTTGCCCCGGCACAAACAGGCGTACAGGATCACCAACAGAAATGCGCCCTTCGCGTTCGACCCACAGCGTCACGCCACGTTTGCCACTGGCCGCCTGCTTAAAGCCGATCCCATGCCCCGGTGCCGCCTTTTCCACTGACCGCCCGGCAAAATTACACGGCAGGTTCAGCATATCCACCACCAGCGTGGCCCCGCTTGCGGCCTGCAACCGCGCGCCCGGTGGAACATGGCTGAAATCTGGCAACCCTTCCACCACAAGGCTCAGGCCGATCCAGGCTGGATCCAGCGCTGTCAGATCCAGATCCTGTGCAATATCAGCCAGTTCCTCGGCTGACATGGCCGAAAGCTGGCGCACATTGCGGATTTCAGTTCCGGTTTCATAGACATCTTTCACCCGCGGGCAGGCCGGGCGTGTCAGCCCAGAACGCGCCTCTCCTTCGGCCCCGGCAAAGCTCAACTCCAGCGTATCGCAGGGTTGCGATTCCAGACCATCCTTGCGGTCGGCAGTTCTGCCCAGCCAGGTGATTGTCGCGCTGTAATCGGTGGGAACAAGTGCCTGCATTTTGGATCTTCCTATCTTGCCTGCTGCAACCTAACGGGGCAGCCCGCGAAAGATCAATCAACCCACCAGAAATGCGCGTTTCTTCGCCAAAACGAAAAATGCCGACCACAGGGGCCGGCATCTTTCACGATCACGTTCCGATCAGGAGGGTTCAGGCTCCATGCCCCCATCCTCAGTCGGTTTCGCCTTTGGCTTGGTCTTGGGCACCGCTGTCAGGCTCGGACGATCATTCGACGTGTCATCCTCATCGTCGTCTTTATGCGGCGGCTCGCCGTTCATGACGCGCTTGATCTCTTCGCCGGTCAGGGTCTCATATTCCAGCAGCCCCTGCGCCAGACGTTCCCATTCCTCATTCATATCGGTGAGAATCTGGAACGCGCGATCATAGGCGTCCTGCACAAAGCGCTTCACCTCTTCTTCGATCATCTCTTTGGTATGCGCCGACACCGACAAGCCAGCGGTATTGCCGGAATAGCCTTCTGCCGCCTCGCGATAATCAATGTTGCCCACTCTGTCCGACATGCCCCATTGCAGCACCATCGCACGCGCCAGCGCAGACGCCTGCTGAATGTCGCCCGCAGGCCCGTTCGAGACGTTCTCTTCACCGTATTTGATGATCTCAGCCGCCTTGCCCGCCATGGTCATAGCCAGCTTTTCCTCGCATTCGGATTTATGCCAGTTCAGGCGGTCGATTTCCGGCAAGGACACAACCATGCCCAGCGCACCACCGCGCGGGATGATCGTCGCCTTATAGACCGGATCACATTGCGGCAGGGCAAGCCCCACAACCGCGTGGCCCGCTTCGTGATAGGCTGTCTTTTCCTTTTGCTCATCGGTCAGCACCATGCTGCGGCGTTCCGCCCCCAGCATGACCTTATCCTTGGCCAGTTCGAAATCTTCCATGGTCACAAAGCGACGGCCAATGCGCGCCGCCATCAGGGCCGCCTCATTGACAAGGTTCGCCAGTTCCGCACCGGAAAAGCCCGGTGTCCCACGTGCTATGATGCGCAGATCCACATCAGGGCCCAGCGGTGTCTTGCGCGCATGCACGCCCAGGATCTTTTCACGGCCTTTGATATCCGGGTTCGGCACAGTCACCTGACGGTCAAAACGGCCCGGACGCAGCAGAGCCGGATCCAGAACATCGCGGCGGTTGGTAGCGGCAACGATGATCACGCCTTCGTTGGCCTCAAAGCCGTCCATTTCCACCAGCAGCTGGTTCAGCGTCTGTTCGCGCTCGTCATTGCCACCGCCATAGCCCTGCCCACGGGCACGGCCCACGGCGTCGATTTCGTCGATGAACACAATACAAGGCGCGTTTTTCTTGGCCTGTTCGAACATGTCGCGCACGCGGCTGGCACCAACACCCACAAACATCTCAACAAAGTCAGACCCCGAAATGGTGAAGAACGGCACACCGGCCTCGCCCGCAATCGCACGCGCCAGCAAGGTTTTACCAGTTCCGGGTGGGCCCACCAGCAGCGCACCTTTTGGGATCTTGCCGCCAAGGCTGCTGAATTTCTGCGGGTTGCGCAGGAATTCCACGATCTCTTCCAGCTCTTCCTTGGCCTCATCAATGCCCGCCACATCATCAAAGGTCACACGGCCATGTTTTTCGGTCAGCAGCTTGGCCTTGGATTTGCCAAAGCCCATCGCCCCGCCTTTGCCGCCACCCTGCATGCGGTTCATGAAATAGATCCAGACACCGATCAGCAGCAGGAACGGCAGCAGGCTGAACAAAAACGCCTGAAAACCAGACTGCTGCTGCGCCTCGGCTGTCACCGGGATTTTCGCTGCAATCAGCTGATTGGTCAGATCCGCATCATCGGGTTTGATGGTCACAAACTTGCCACCGTCATTGGTGGTGTAGATGACCCGTTCCCCATCCAGCGTCACATCTTTGACGTTCTGATTCTGAACTTCATTGATAAAGTCCGAATAGCCCATTTCGCGGCTCTGGCGCGTGCCTGCTGGATCCTGGAACAGTTGGAAAAGCGCCACGATCAGAAGCAGCAGCACAATCCAGAAGGCGAAGTTACGAGCGTTGCCCAAGGGAAAACTCCTATTGAATGCGAAAAAGCGCCCAGTCAGCGCGTTGAGTGTAACATAGAGATTGGTTGCGCCACTTCAATGCGAAAGAAGGAAGCGGCGGAAACCTAGGGCGAAATCTTTGGCTGGATTTGCCACGATCGCGTGACCCGCGCCAAAATCCGCCATCAAAGGTGACGCCTTTAACACCCCGGTGTTTGCGCACCATAGCGCCGGGGTGGCGCGCGCGCGCCGGTAGGGCAGCGGCAGACGGTCATCGCCCAATTGCGCCCAACCCGCATCGCCAAGCGCCCCGAACACGCAATCCCCTGCATCAAAATCACCCTGCGGGTTGCGCATCCAGCGCCCATCCCAATCATCCAGACCTGCCAGATCCCGCACCGCCTGATATTCACGGGTGATGATGATTTCGTCTTTCTCCACAAGGGTTTCGCAGCCATGCAGAGTGCCGCCACGCCCGGCCATGATGGCTTCAAACAGCCCGACCAGCGCGGCGCGCCTCGGGGCATATTCCGCGCCCGACACATAGCGCAGCGCCGCCTGTAACAGCCGCATCTGCGTGTCGCGTTCCACCTGTGCAAAGGGATCGCGCTTCAGGATGATCTCGCCTGTTGGCCGATCCTCACACACCCCTTCAAAACCACAGCTGTCCCAGACATCCGCCGCCCTGCGCCGCAGGGCCTCTTTGGCGTCCGCCATGCGCAGTGCCGCATCCGCCAGAACATCAGAACCAAGACCATTTTCATTCAATTGCGTCAGAAAACCGCGAATCCTTGCGCGCTCATAGCGCGTATCGCTGTTGGTCGGGTCTTCCACCCATGGGGTTTTTAACACCCGCGCATAATGGCGCAGCTCAGTGCGGCTCATGCTCAGACAGGGGCGCACCACCATCATAGGATTTTGGCTTTCGCCTTCGGGCCGCGCGCCATCACAGCCCCCATCCAGCACACCGGGATCAACCTGCCGCAGGCCCTGCATCGCTGACAACCCATCCACCCCGGCCCCGCGCTGCAAGCGCATGACAAAGGTTTCCGCCAGATCGTCACGGGTATGGGCCAGCAGCACATGACGCACAGCACCGCGCCAGCCATTGATCAGTTGCAACCGCGCCCGGCGCGCCGCGTCCATCACATTGCCCGCGCCATCCCAATGCCAGCGCAGCGTGGCATGTGGCCAGCCCAGCAACTTTGCCTCCTGCGCCACCATCTGCGCCTCGGCGGCACTGTCTGCGCGCAACCCATGATCCACCGTGACAACCCACAGTTTCACACCCCAGTGTCGTGTCCAGTTATGTGCCAGCGACAGCATGGCCATACTGTCGCCCCCACCAGAGACCGCCAGCGCAACTTCATCCGGAAAATCAGGGCCTAGCAGCTGCCCCATCGCCTCGGCAAAGCGCTGATCAAGGCTCACTTGCAGCCCAGCTCCTGCGCGCTTTCATTAGCCTTCGCCACAAAAGGCGAGTCTGGATAGCGGTCCGACACTTCGGTCAGGGTCACACAGGCCTCATCACGCGATCCCAGCTTGCCCAAGGACACGCCCAGACGCCACAGCGCTTCCGGCGCATCGGGATCTTTCGGAAAGCCAGAATAGGCCCCAAGATACCGCCGCGCCGCCTCTTTGGTGTCGCCTTGACCGTCCAGCGCCAGCCCCTCGCCAATCAGCGCCTGCACTTCCAGCGGGCCAGAGGGATAGGTATCGCGGAACGTGGCAAACAGCCCGGCAGCCTCAGACAGCTTTCCGGCCTCCAGCGCATCCTGCGCCGCCTTGAAATCAGCCTTTTCCCGCACCGCCAGCTGCGCCTCGGCAGGTTGTTGCGGTTGCGGTGTCACATCAGGCGCCTGCGAGGTTTCCAGCAGCCCCCCCAATGACTCCTGCCCGACCTGGCTCAGATCACAGCCCTCTTCCATTTCACAGATGCGAAACTCAAGATCACGGATACGCGCCGTGCCATCTTTGGTCACCTGCAGGATGCGGAATTCCAGCTCTTCGGTCTTGCCGGTCAGACGGCGCAACTCCCCTTCGATGGTGGTGATACGGTCCAGCTGCGTGCCACCCACAACCGTGCCCGCGCCCTGCGTGGTGCTCAGCTCGCGTTGCAGCCGTTTCAGCTCAACCGACAGGATCGCCAGATCCTGCTTGATATCCGCCAGTGTCTCGGCCCCGACTGGCAGGGCCAGACCCATCGCAACAACAGCCCCAAGAACCGCCCGCCGCATCATATCACCCAATCGCTCCGCCAGAGATGATCGTCACCGCACGACGGTTCTGCGAATAGCAGCTTTCCTGCGAACAGACCTCAATCGGGCGTTCCTTGCCATAGCTGACAAACTTCATCCGGTTTGCCGGAACACCGCGTGACACCAGATACTCCATCACCGCATTGGCGCGACGCGCCCCCAACGCAAGGTTATATTCCCGCGTGCCCTGTTCATCCGCATGGCCTTCGATGATGGCCATATAGTCGGCGTTCAGCAGCAGCCACTGCGCCTGCCCTTCCAGAACAGCCCGCGCCTCGGCGGTCAGATCCGACTGGTCCACCGGGAACAGCACCCGATCGCCCACACGCTGCTGGAAATAGGCCGCCGAAGACGGATCATCCACCGTGCCAGGGATCACACCACCAGTGTCAAATCCTGCGCCCTGATCGCCATTGTCAAAACGATCCGGCCCCGAAGCGCAGGCCGACAAAGCCAGCGCCCCCATCAGCAGCAATGCCTTACCTGCGTGTGTCATCTTGTTCGTCCTGCTCTATGTCTTGCGCCAGACTAGCACAGCCCGGCCATTTTCAAAATCTTCTGTGCCTTACTGCAAAGGCCCCCAGCTGGGGTCAGAGGCCCCCGCCGGTGTGCGCACCCTCTGTGGGTTACGCCCGGAAACATCCACCGAATACAGCGCCGATGATCCCTGCGCGCCCTGCGTCTCGCGCGAGAACATGATCACCCGGCCATTTGGGGCCCATGTGGGGCCTTCATCCAGAAACGACGCGGTCAGCAGGCGCTCTTCGCTGCCATCCACACGCATCACACCAATATGAAACCGCCCTGCATTCTGTTTGGTAAAGGCAATCAGATCCCCGCGCGGCGACCAGACCGGCGTGCCATAGCGCCCCTGACCAAAGCTGATCCGGCGCGCCTCACCCCCGCCAGCGGGCATGATATACAGCTGCTGCGACCCCGAGCGATCCGATTCAAACACGATCTGCCGACCATCCGGCGAAAAGCTCGGCGCGGTTTCAATCGCGGGCGTCGCCGTCAGGCGCCGCGTTGCGCCTGTGGCCACATCCATCGCCCAGATATCGGTGTTTGATCCCTGCGTCAGCGAATAGATCACCATCCGCCCATCCGGCGAAAAGCGCGGCGCAAAGCTCATGACACCTTCATTCGCCTGCAAAATCTGCCCGCGCACATCCCCGACGCTCAGAATGTGAATACGCGGAAAGCCCGTGGCATAGCTGGTATACAGCACCCGCGATCCATCTGGGGAAAAGCGCGGCGCCAGCACAATCGCGCTGTCATCGGTCAGATACTGCACATTGGCCCCGTCATAATCCATAATCGCCAGACGCTTGCGGCGCTCATTCTTGGGCCCGGTTTCACTGACAAAAACCACACGGCTGTCAAAATACGGGTCTTCCCCGGTCAGCCTTGAATAAACCTGATCAGCCACCTTATGCGCCAGCCTGCGCCAGCCATCCGCTGTGGCAGTAAACTGCATGCCCTGACCGATCTCCTGACCAACGGCCACATCCCAGACGCGGAATTTGACAATCACCCGACCCGAAGCATCGGTGCTGACTGCGCCCGTCACCAAAGCCTGCGCATTGATCGCTTTCCAATCCGCGAATTGCACCGGGGCGTTAAAACTGCTGATCCGGCCAATATGGGCCTCACGCGGGACTTCGCGAAATAGCGCGGTCCCCACAAGATCCCCCACCACAACACGGCCCAGCTGTTCCGCATATTGCAGCGCTTCCGACGTTTCCGCGACAAAGTTGGGCACCGCAATCGGTAAAGACTGGATCACCCCTTTGTTGATCTCGATGCGCAACGGCTCCTGCGCCGCCACACCTCCTGCGATTATCGGGGAAATGACCAGCCCGAAGGCCAGCACCAAGGAGGCGAAGAATTTGTTCACCGCGTTTCCTTCCATCGGGACTGCTCTGCTCTCATGGTCGGGTCTAACGCCCGGTTTTGGGGCACATTAACCGTCTTTGCCCCGCGACAAAACACCTTTGATAGGGGCACGCGGCGGGGAATTGCCGATTTTTCAGCGCAAAACGGCCATTGCGATCACCGCAGGCGCATTTCTTCCGGATTGAAGGTCAAAATAACCTCGCGCCAAAGGTCATAATCCTCTGCATCCAGGCCAAAGCCCTCGCGGCCTGACGCTGTCAGGATCGCGCGACGCGCCACCTGAAAGGCCACTTCGACATCGCGCGCTGTTCCGCCCTGCGATCCTTCCAGCCGAATGCTGTCCGGCACCACCTTGCGATCTGGCCCAAGGGTAAAGCCCACGTCGATCACCGCATAGACCCAGGTGCTGCCTACATCCACGACCCATTCATTCGACACTGCCGTGGAAATGATATTGGTGGCGTTCTGAATACCTTCGGCCTGCGCGGCCGGATCCGGTTCTGGCTCCGCACTCAGGGCTTCTTGCAGGGCCGCCGTCAAAGCATCCGCCACCGGATCTTCGTCCGGTGTTTCATTCACCTCTGGCTGCGCCGGGGCCTCCTGGGGTTGCTGAGCCGCCACACGGCTGGGGCGTGCCTGCGGCCGCAGCGACGTGGTCGGCGCTCCGGTGCCCGCCGGCTGCTCGGCCTCGGTGACGATTTCGGTCGCTGTTTCTGGTGGGGCTGTCTGTTCCTGCGCCTCGTCCACAACATCCGGGCTGGTGGCATCGGGCGACGCCGCCTGCTGGGTCTCGGGCGCCTCAACCGCATCAGGGGGCGGCGGCGCTTGCGGTTCACTGGCCACACGCGGGGCCGGGCGCGGCTTGGGCCGCAATGACGACACCGGCGCAGCCACCCGTGGCGGCGCAGGTTGAACCGGCGCAGGCAAAGGCGCAGGCTCGGGTACTGGAACGGGGTCTGGTACAGGCTCAGGCTCTGGAACAGGCTCTGGCGCCGGGGTTGGTGCTGGCACGGGTTCCGGCGCGGGAACAGGATCTGGCACCGGTTCTGGCTCAGGAATAGGTTCGGGGGTCGGTTCCGGTGTGGGGACTGGCTGCGGTTCAGGCTCTGGCACAGGTTCGGGCACGGGCGGCGGCGCAGGCGTTGGCTGCACCACCGGGTCCGGCTGGGTCAAAGCCGCAAACTCTGCCTCTGAAATTACCTGAACCTCGGTCACCTCCACCTCGGGGGCTTCGGATGTAAACACACCGGCCAGCAGCAACCACAGCAGGCCCGCGGCATGTGCCCCGCCCGAGATATATAGCCCACGCGACATCGACCGGCCTTACCTGTCCGCCCCGTTCAACGCCGGACCGCCCACATCGGTCACAAGCCCGATCGACGAAAACCCGCCCGCATTCAGCGCGCCCATGATCTGCGCCACCTCTTCGTAAGGCACCGACCCATCCGCACGCAGATACACCCGGTCATCCGCCCGCTCGGCTGCAATCGCCCGCAGCCGCGCCACCAGTTCATCGCGCGCAATTTCAGTGCTCTGGATCAGCACCTGACCATCCGCCGCGATACTGACGGTCAAAGGTTCTTCGGTCTCAGATGGCAGCGCCTGCGCAGCGGTCTTGGGCAGTTCCACCGGAACCCCCACCGTCAACAACGGCGCCGCCACCATAAAGATGATCAGCAGCACCAGCATGACATCCACAAAGGGCGTCACATTGATCTCAGCCATCGGCTGGGTCGCCCGACGCCGCCCACGACGGCGACGCCCACCGCCGCCTCCGCCTTTCATCACACCCGCGCCCATGGGTTAACTATCCAACTGGCGCGACAGGATGGTGGCGAACTCATCGGCAAAGCTTTCATAGCCGCCAAGAATGCGATCACTGTCCGCCGAAAGCTTGTTGTAGAAAATCACCGCCGGGATCGCCGCCAGCAGCCCCAGCCCCGTCGCCAGCAGCGCCTCAGCGATACCGGGGGCCACAACCACCAGCGATGTATTCTGCTGATCCGCGATTTCGATAAAAGAGTTCATGATCCCAAAGACCGTGCCAAACAGCCCGATAAAGGGCGCGGTTGAGCCGACAGTCGCCAGCACAGGCAGCCCCTTTTGCAGCACTTCCGCTTCTTTCTGGATCGCCACGTCCATACTGCGATCAATCCGCTGCTGCGCATTGGCGATCAGACCGCCATCTTCGCGGTGACTGCGCCGCCATTCGATCATTCCCGCTGCAAAAACCCGCTCAGCCCGCCCTTTCGGCTCTGGCCCCAGCTTTTCAAACAGCTCATCCAGCGGCTCACCCGACCAGAACGCCTGATCAAACCGCGCCGCTTCGCGACGGGCACGGCGATACATCATCGTCTTGTCCAGAATAATCGCCCAGGCCCAGACAGAGGCCGCAATCAGCATCAGCATCACCAGCTTGACCGTCAAAGTGGCGCGCGCGAACAGCCCCCACATAGAGAAATCAATCTCCTGCGCCAAGGCTAAGGTTTCTGCTTCCATGAACCTGCTCTTTCCTACCGGCCCCTGTTTTTCAGGGCTTATTGCGCCCTTTCCTAGCGTATTTACAGGGGAAACGCTATCACAATGGGCTCAGATCCACGGGTTTTGCGCAAATCCCTGCCCATTTGCCGGGGTTTCGCCGTCACGCCCGCGCCCGCAGCTGCCGCGCCAGCACCAGCGTGATCAGCAAGACAGGCACCAGCGCCCCCAGCCCGACCCGCATCGAACTATGTTCGGCGATCAAACCGATCATCGGCGGCCCCACCAGAAAGCCACATAGCGCCATCTGCGTCAGGATCGCCACATTCCCCGCACTTGACCGCCCGGGCAGCGCGCTCACCGCACTCACCGCCAATGGAAAGCCCAGCGCCACACCAAAACCCAGCAGCGCAATCCCCAAAAAGCCGAACCCAATCTGCGGTGCCGCCACCACAAAGCCCACACCCACCAGTGCCACCAGCGAAAACCCAATCGCCAGCTTTTCAACCGCCATACGCGCCTTTAACGGATCCCCCAGAAAACGCGCCGCCGCCACGAACAGCGCAAAGACAGTATAGCCCGCCCCGGCCAAGCCCGGTGACGCCGCAAATTCATCCGTCAGATAGACCGCAGACCAATCCGCCATGGCCCCCTCGCTCAGGGCGATGCCAAAGGCAAACAGCGAAATCAGCACCAAAGGACGCGACAGCCCGCCGCCCCGCTTTTCCGGCGCAGGCACCGCATAATCCGTGATCCCGCGCCCGATCAGCGCGAAAACCGGTGTCATCACCAGCGATACCCCCAGCAGCGATATCCCCGGCGCAATGCCAAAGCTGGCGCTCAGAACCCCCAGAATGCTGCCCGCCAGAACCCCAAGGCTCCAGAACCCATGGCAGCCATTCATAATATGCGCCTCACTGCGCGCCTCGACTTCAGAGGCGGTCACATTCAACCCCAGCTCAGCCAGCGCCAGCGCCAGCCCGGCAATGGCCAGCAGGGCAAACAGGCTTTCGCCACTCCAGGCAAAGGCGGGCAGCGGAAACAAAGCCCCCTGCGTCAGCGCCGCCGCCATCAGCAAACGCCGCGTACCCAGCGCCTCGGCCAGCCGCGCTCCAAAGGCCAACGCCGTCAGCAGACCCAAAGGCATCCCCATCAGCGCAAAAGCCAATTGCCCGGCGCTCAGCCCCAGCGCATCCTGCACCTGCGGGATACGCGGAAACCACGCCCCAAGGATCAGCGGCTGCAGAAAGAAAATCCAGCGTGTTGCGGCAATATTCGTCATCTCTTGCTCCCTATGGCCCGCAGCGTTGCTGGGCCCACCCCGGACACAGATGACAGATTTTCACGTCATGACCAGAACATTTTTAGCGCTAACACAAATTCACATGATCAACTGACCTGTACATGCTCCAGCCGCTCTCCCAGCGCCGCCAGATCCACCTCGGGCATTGCAACCCCATCCAGCCAAAGCCGCTTGAGCGCGGGCAATTCTGGCAAGATCGCCATTACCCCCTCAGCTGTCAGCCCCGGCTGATCAAAGACATTCCCAAGCGACAGATATTCCAGATGCGGCAGAGAGGTCAGCAGCCCCAAATCCGCATCCTCAATCGGCAAAGCCCAGATATCCAGTTCTGTCAGTTGCGTCATCTTGCAGATCGCCCGCAGCCCCCGCGCGCCAACCTGCGTCGCGCCGATATCCAGATGTGTCACGCCCTGCGCCTGCGCCAGCCTTTCGGCCAGATCATCATTCAAACCCGCGCCTTCCAGCTCAAGATGCGTCAGCGTAGGCATGGCCAGCAGGGCCTCAATTGTCTTTTCAGACATCCCCGCATAATGCGACCACAGCTCTTGCAGCCCCGGCAATCGCGCCAGCGCCTGCACATCACGGCTGCTCAGGAAATCACAGTGCAACCGCCATAATGACCTGGGCAGCGGCATCCCAGCCAGCTTCCCATGCGGGCGCAGATCCAAAAGAAACAGATCCTCCAGGCCCTCTACCGCCATAAGCCGCCGCAAAGCCGCTTTGGTCGTTCCATCCCAGATCTCAATCCTGCGGATCGGCTGCCAGCCCGTCAGTTCCTGCGCTGCAGCCCAATCAAACAGACGCCCCCGCCGGACCTGCACCTCATCAAGCGGCACCTGCGGGTTCTGCGCCGACACTGACACCGCACCCGTCAGCTCCAAAACCCGCATCCCGGTCACTAATGCACCCGCCTGCGCAGCTTTTCTGGTAGCCGCGCCGGTGCCCCCTCGGTGGTGGCGCAGACTGCTGTCACCTCGGCCCGAAACACCACCTCTTCGCCGCGCATCACCTCTTGTGACATGATCAGACGCACACCAGTCATGCTTTTTACCGTGGTGCGGATCTCAAGCATATCGTCAAATTTCGCAGGCAGCAGGTAATCGCATTCAATCCGACGCACCACAAATACAATCCCGTCTTCACGCATCTGCGCCTGATCCAGCCCCTGCTCACGCACCCAGTCAGACCGCGCCCGTTCGATATATTTCAGATAGTTGGCGTGATACACGATCCCCGCCATATCTGTATCTTCATAATAGACCCGTACCGAAAATCTATGCACGTTTCTGCCCCCAGCTTGCCCCTTTGGCGGCACCTAACCATGGGCGAGGAAAGCCCGCAAGGGCTTGAAGAGCCTCACCGCTTGCGCCGCCCGCCAGCGCTGCGGTTATGAAAATCGGGCGGTCGTTTCGCCACCCAGTTCAGAAATTTCGCCAGCCTCGGATGGCTCCGCAGCGCCTCAATGCTATGATACTCCCGTGCCAGTTCCGCCTCGGTCAGGGTGGCGTGGATCTCGGAATGGCAGATCTGATGCAACAGCACCACCGGCCCGTTTTTCCCGCCTTTCAGCTTTGGAATCAGATGATGAAGGCTTTGCTTTGCCTCTGGCGGAATCGGGCGCAAACACAACGGGCAGATCGGATAGGACACAGCATCAGACATGGCTCCCCCCTTGTATCACAGACAATCTCGGGGCAAAGCTGACCGCGCTTCTGCTTTAGGATCAAGCCTGAAATGAATTTTGACCTCGCCTCGCAGCCCCAGTTCGTTCAAACCGCCGTGGGCTATCTGCTGCAAGCCTGGGATATCGCCAAAGTCTGGCTGATGTCCCCTGCGGCCTGGTCACAATTCGGCCTGCTGGTCGCCGCTTTCCTGGCCTCATGGCTGCTGACCAAACGTATGGGGCCGCTGCTGGAAAAGCTGCTGACCCCAAAATCAGAGGCGACCTCGATCCTGGCCACCGGGCGGCGGTTCCTGCTGGTCTTTGTCCCGCTACTGCTGCCGCTTCTGGCCTGGGGGTTTACCGCCATCGGTGAACAGGCCACCCGCGCGCTCTTTGGATCAGGCGCGGTGATTGCCTTTGGCAAACGGGTCTTTCTGCTGATCGCCGCCCGCATTCTGGTGCAGGATATCATCGCCGACGGCTTCCTTCGCATCCTTGGCAGATTCATCCTCTTGCCCATTATGGCACTGTACACGCTGGGCCTGCTGGATGTCGCCACAGCACAGCTGAACGATATGACTGTCAGCCTCGGCAATATCGAATTCACCCTGATGGCCGTGGTACGCGGAGTGATCGCGGGCTCAATCCTGTTCTGGCTGGGCCGCTGGTCCAACCAGCAAACCGGCACCTATATCCACAAACAAGAAGAGATCGAACCAGCCACCCGCCAGCTGGCTTCCAAGGCCGCGGAACTGGCGATCTATGGCGTGGCCTTCCTGCTTTTGATGAACATCATCGGCATCCCGCTGACCTCGCTTGCGGTGCTGTCGGGGGCCATCGGCGTGGGCCTGGGTTTTGGCCTGCAAAAGATCGCCTCGAACTATATCTCAGGGGTGATCTTGCTATTGGAAGGGCAGGCCACCGTGGGGGATTTTGTCGAACTCGACAACGGCATGGCGGGCCGCATCATCCAGACCACCGCCCGCGCCATGATCATGGAAACCTATGATGGCCGCTGGATCGTGGTGCCAAACGAAGATTTCATCACCACCCGCGTGGTCAACTATTCGGATCAGGGCTCGTCCAACCGCTACGAAGTGCCCTTTAGGGTCAGCTATGACACTGACATCAATATCATTCCCAAGATCATTGAAACCGCTGTGGCCAAACACCCCGCCGTGCTCGACACACCCTTTCCGCCCGATTGCGAATTCCGCGCCTTTGGCGAAAGCGGCGTCGAATTTGCCGTGGAATTCTGGGTGAACGGCATTGATGACGGCAAACACCGCTTTACATCAGACGTGGGTTTTCTGATCTGGAACGCGCTGAAAGAACACAACATCCAGATCCCCTTCCCCCAACGTGTGGTCCACATGCAGCCCATGGGCGATACATGAGCGACGCGCTGATCATTGGCGGCGGCCCCGCCGGTCTGATGGCCGCCGACGCGCTGCTGAGCGCGGGTTATTCCGTTACGCTCACCGATGCCAAACCCTCGCTGGCGCGCAAATTCCTCATGGCCGGGAAATCCGGGCTGAACCTGACAAAAATGGAGCCGCTCGATGCTTTTCTCGCGGCCTATGGCACCGCCCGCCCGCAGTTGGAACCCATGATCCGCGCCTTTGGCCCGCAGCAGGTGCAGGACTGGGCGCAATCGCTGGGGCAAGAGACCTTTACCGGCTCAACCGGGCGACTGTTCCCCAGGGCCATGAAGGCCTCGCCCCTCCTGCGCGCCTGGCTTCGCAGGCTTGAGGGGCTCGGGCTGGACATCCGCACCCGCTGGCGCTGGTCCGGGTGGCAGGAAGACAGCGCCTGCTTCGACACTCCTGACGGCCCGCAGCAGATCACCGCCAAAGCCTCCGTTTTCGCCCTCGGCGGGGCCAGCTGGGCGCGGCTTGGCTCTGACGGCACCTGGGTCGATGCCTTCGCTGCGCTCAAGACCCCGCTTGCCCCCTTTGCCCCATCAAACTGTGGTGTGCTGGTCGATTGGTCCCCACATATGACCCCGCATTTTGGCAGCCCTTTGAAAAACATCCGGCTCACCGCAGGCGCGCTCAGCAATCGCGGCGAGGTGGTGATTTCCGCCACCGGGATCGAAGGCGGCGGCCTGTATCCACTGACCCCGGCCCTGCGCGTGGGCGCGCCACTGCAACTGGACCTTTTCCCAGAGACATCCCATGCCGATCTGAGCGCAAAGCTCACCCGATCCCGCAGCAAACAAAGCCTAAGCAATACCCTGCGCAAATTGCTGAAACTGCCGCCACAAAGCATCGCACTGGCCATGGAAATGGCCCGTCCCCTGCCCAAAGATCCTGCGCAACTGGCCCAGCAGCTCAAGGCCCTGCCTTTGCGCTATACTGGCCTGCCGCCTATGGATCAGGCCATTTCGACCGCAGGCGGGCTGCGCTTTGAGGCGTTAAATGATGATCTGATGCTGACCACCCGGCCCGGCACGTTCTGCGCAGGTGAAATGCTGGATTGGGAGGCCCCAACCGGTGGCTATCTTCTGACCGCCTGCCTTGCCACCGGGCTTTGGGCCGGGCGCGGGGCAGTGAAATACCTGCAAGCCAACGCAGATTAACGCCAGATCGCCCGGATCTGATCCCCAGTCCCATCCGCTGATCCGGCCGTAATCCGATCCCCCGGCACCCCGCGCGCAATCAACGCCTGCCGCACCGCTTCGGCCCGACGCCGGGCCAATTGCGCATTCAGCGCCGGTGCTTCATAGCCCGTCGCCACCGCCTGCAAATCCAGCGTCAGCCCCGCCATGCCAGCGCAAGACCGCGCCACAGCCGCCAGATGTGCCAGCGGCCAAACCGCGTCCAATCCCAGGGCAAAGCTTTGTGCTTCAAATGGAATATCTGGAACATCCGCTGCATTGCACATCTCTGGCTGATCCAAAAGCGCCACAAAAGGCAACCAATAGCCACCTGCAAACACCTGCGACTCCTGCCGAAACAGATGCGCCCGCCGCGCGCCCAAAACAGCATCCGCCGCAGTGCTCACCGTCACCTGCGCCGGCACCAGCCCCAAGGCCCGCCGCCACATCTGCGGATCCGCCCCGGGCGTCAGCGCCACAGACAGCGACAGATCCGTCGCTGACATTTCAACCCTCAGCCCCTCCACATAGCTCAGGATCGGGCGCAGCGCTGTCAGCAGGGCAATCGTCCGGGTCTCAGAGCCATCCGGCGACACCGTCACCCGCCCCCGGATTGCTTCCAACCCCAGCGCCTCAGCCATCAAAGCCACGCTTAGCCCGCTGGGCAGTTTGCCCTGCAGCGACGCACCCGCACCCGCGTCAAACTCCAGCACATAGGCCGGTGGTGCGCCGTCATCCAGCAATTGCACCTCGAGCTGCCCCGCCACGCCCAGCGCCCGCCGCGCCCGTTGACGGCTTTCTGGATTGGTCGCAACACCGGTTATCTTCAGACCATCTGCTGACAGGGAAACCTGCCCCTCTTCCAGCGCAGCCAATGCTGTCAGCCCCGCCCAAAGGGGCTCTGACCAACCCTGCAAATCCGGATAGGGGCTGCGGCTGGTTTGATCCTGCCCAACACCCCCAAGATATGCATACACCTTGTCGACAGAAAAATCCCTTGGAACATGACCCGTTAGCACAAGATCCGTTCCAATCTTAGCAACCACCACAGACAGCTCCACCCCATCATCCGGGGCGACAAAAGATGTACTCAATTCGTATCCATCAGGTATACTACCCTGAACACCTTCTATTGCGCGACAGATCTCCGGCGTCATTTCCCCACCGCTGAGCACCACCAGACCGGGCGCGACCGTCAGCGCGCCCTCAGGCAAAGCGGCAAACCCCGCCAGCCCAGCCGCCACTGCCTCTTCAAACCCCGGCGCATCCAGCGGCAAGGGTGCAAGGCGCAGCGCAACCTCCTGCGCCGCGCCCAAATCATTGAACACCGCTGTATCAAACTCAGGCGGCAGCTTGCCCTGAAGTCGCAGCCCCATCTTGTCATCACGCCGAATATGCAAACTGTATGGAATCCCATCATCGACCACCCGCAGATCCAGCCGCGCGTCATAAGCTTCTGGCAATTCGGCCAAAATCGCCGCCACCTGCGCCTGATCCCTTGGCAGATGCACCGCCCCACGCAAAGTCAGCCGCTGATCCACCAGCCGCATCTCACCGTCCAACAGCAGCACAAGCGCCCGCGCGCCCAGCGCCGCAACAGCCGCCCAATCCGCATCCGGCGCACCCACCGCAGGCGGTAAATCCACCCCCTGCTCCAAGACACCAGCCAGATCCTGCGACAGCCGCTGATCTGGCACATGCCCGCTTAGCGCATAACCGTCATCTTTTTGAATTTGCAAAACAAAAGGCGATACTTCAGGTAAAAGATCCAGCGCATCCACCACATCCTCAACCCCGGAAAGCCCGCGCAAACGCGACAGGATATCCTGCCGCTCTGCATCGCTTTCCACCCGGCCACGGGCGGTGATCTCCCGCCCGTCCACCGTAATGTCCACCGGATGACGCACATCCAGCAGCGCGCTTTGGGCCGACATCTGCAGGCCCGCCGCAATCAGCGCATTTTCATCCGGAACACGAAACACCCCAAGGCCAACAACAGCCGCGATGATCGCCAGAATGGCAAAGAAATCACGCATGGGGCGCGCGCCCTCAGATGGCTGCTTTCAGGCTTTCGTCCAAATAGATCTCGCGCAGGCGGGCCACACGATCCCCGGCTTCACCGGATCCGATCTTCTGCCCGTCCAGTTCCACAACTGGCATCACAAAAGACGACGCCGAAGTGATAAAGGCCTCATCCGCACCCTGCGCCTCTTCGATGGTAAAGTTGCGCTCTTCCACTTCCATTTGCGCCTCGCGCGCAAACCGCAGAACCGCCGCGCGGGTGATCCCATGCAGAATGTCATTCGACAGCGCACGGGTGACGATCTTATTGCCTTTGATGAAATAGGCATTGTTGCTGGTGCCTTCGGTGACATAGCCATCCTGCACCATCCAGGCGTCATCCGCCCCCGCCTTTTTGGCCATCATCTTGCCCAGCGAAGGGTACAGCAGCTGCACCGTTTTAATATCACGACGGCCCCAGCGCTGATCTTCAATGGAAATCACCTTCATCGGCTTCACCGCCTCGGCCAGCCCCGGCTTGTTCTGCGTGAACAGCACCACAGTCGGCGTGCAGGTTTCCGGATCAGGGAACACAAAATCACGGTCACCCGGCGCACCACGGGTGATCTGCAGATAGACAAGCCCATCTTCGATCTCATTCACCCGCACCAACTCGCGGTGAACCTCCAGCAGATCTTCCTTTGAAATCGGGTTCACCATGTCCAGCTCGTTCAGCGACCGTTCCAGACGCACCGCATGACCGTCAAAGTCAATCAGCTTGCCCCCCAGAACCGAGGTCACCTCATAGACGCCATCCGCCATCAGAAAGGCCCGGTCAAAGATCGACACCTTGGCTTCGGTTTCGGGCAGGTAGTCCCCATTAAGATACACAGTACGGGTCATCTGGGCTTATTCCCTTCTTTCATGGTTCAGTGGCACTAACGCCATTTTTCGGTTCAGGTCAACGCACGGCCCCCAGCCGCGCATCCCCGGCAATGATCTGTCCTTTGCGGCGGGTCTTGGCCGAACTGGCCCAGGAAAACGCCACCGCCCCTTTGCTGATCTGGTCAATATACAGGCACTGCGTCCCGATCTGCTTGCCCGTGTCATAGCGCGCGCCAAACCAGCAGACCAAGCCGGATTGCGTGGCCCGCCAGTCATCAAAGAACGTGGTTAACCCGCCGCTATTGCTTGTGAAAAACCCGCCACCGCCAAAGCGATCAAAATAGATGGCAAAGCCCGATTTGCTGGTGCTCATCAGGCTGTTCTGCCGCAAAATCCGCGCCAGATCCCTGTCCGAATTCAGCGGAATGCCCGCCCCCTGATGGGCCTGAAGCCGGGCAAAATCTGCCTCGGCAGCGGCGCGATCCCCCTGAAACTGCGCATTGACCCGGCCAATCACCTGTGGGGCCAGCTTGCCATTTCCGGGCTTATACACCTGCGACACCTTGCGGGTCTGCACCTGTTTGGGCGCAACCACCTTGCCATTCACCATGTAAACAAAACAGTCACGCTTGCCGCGCCGCAGATGCGCCCGGCAGTGACCCAGCACAAAGGCCCGCGCCTCAGCCTCGTTGACTTTCCCCCAGGCATTGCCCCAGGCCCCATCCGGTGAAATCGCCAGCGCCGTGACCTTCTGCTTGCCCCGGAGTTCCGCCAGCGCCCGCTCCTGCTTTTTCGACAGCTCAACAGTCCAGCTTTCGGCAACAGCCGCGCTGGCCATCAGCAGCCCGCACAACAGCGGCGCAACAAAGCTCCGGGCAAAAGACATCATCGGATCAGGCTCCTGAAAAAACGCAAAGAATGCCTCACGTTTAAGGGCAGGCTTTGCGTCACGCCAGCGCTTTTGACACAGCAGCCTTCAGCCCCAAAGCGCCGCAGGTGCCGGATGCGCGCCCGCGTCATCAAAGAACATCGGCGGATCACGATCCTCTGCCAGCAGCAAAGGCCCATCCAGATCGGTGATCACCGCGCCCTGCGCCACCAATAGCGCCGGTGCCATGGCCAGACTTGACCCCACCATGCAGCCCACCATCACCTGATAACCCTCAGCCAGCGCGGCATCGCGCAGCTTCAGTGCTTCGGTCAGGCCACCGGCTTTGTCCAGCTTGATGTTCACCACATCATATTTGCCCGTCAGCTTGGGCAGAGATGACAGATCATGACAGCTTTCATCGGCGCAAACCGGCACCGGGCGCTCCATGCCGATCAGCGCCTCGTCCTCACCGGCAGGCAATGGCTGCTCCACAAGCGCCACGCCCAGACGCACCAGATGCGATGCCAGCTCCGCATAGACCTCGGCGCTCCAGCCTTCATTGGCATCCACGATGATCTTCGCCTCGGGCGCGCCCCGGCGCACCGCCTCAAGCCGTGGCATGTCATCCGCGGTGCCCAGCTTGATCTTCAACAAGGGACGATGGGCATTTTCCCGCGCCGAAAGCTCCATCTCGTCAGGCTCTGCCAGTGACAGGGTATAGGCCGTAATCTCAGGCGCCGGGGCCTGCAAACCCGCCAGTTCCCAGACAGGTTTCCCCGCCGTCTTGGCTTCCAGATCCCATAGCGCACAATCCACCGCGTTGCGCGCGGCTCCGGCAGGCAGCAGATCCTGCAACTGCGCACGGGTCACATCAGACGGCAGACCATTGATCTGCGCTTCGACGCTTTCCAGCGTTTCGTCATAGCGGGCATAGGGTACACATTCACCGCGCCCCACATGACCACCGCGCGCCACTTCTACGGTCAAAACCTTGGCTTCGGTCCGCGATCCCCGGCTGATGGTGAATACCTGCGCCAGTTTGAACACATCGCGTGTCACTGTGATGGTCATCTTGCCACTCCCTGCGTCGTCTGTCTCAAAGTCTCAAATCAAAAGGCAGAGTCCACGCTCTGCCCTCTAGTATTATAGTCACCCGGACAGAATCTGAAGTTCGCTCCGGCGCCGCTGTTCAGTGTGGCAAACATCAGATTCGGGTGACTAGCTCAATATCATGGGACGGTGGGTGGGGCGACGTGCGCAGCACAAGCGCCTCCCCCGGCCCACACATCACATCGCCTCTAGCGCATCCACCAGACGGCCCGCCCCATGGCGGAACGGATCCACAGTTGGCAGACCCATTTCAGCCTCAACCTTGGCACAATAGGCTTTCGCCTCATCGTCGCTCAGATGCTGGGTGTTCACCGAAATCCCCACCACCTGACAGGCCGGGTTTGCCACTTTCGCCAGTTGCAGCGCCACATCGCGCAGATCCTCCAGGCTCGGCTGCTGATAATCCGGCAGGCCGCGCATATGCTCACGGGTTGGTTCATGGCTCAGGATCAGCGCATCCGGCTGACCGCCATGCACCAGCGCCATGGTCACACCGGAATACGACACATGGAACAGGCTGCCCTGTCCTTCGATGATATCCCAGTGGTCCTCATCGTTGTCAGGGGTGATATATTCCACCGACCCAGCCATGAAATCCGCCACAACCGCATCCAGCGGCACACCATCCCCGGTGATCAGAATGCCGGTCTGGCCCGTCGCACGAAAGGTGCTCTTCAGCCCGCGCTTGCGCATTTCCGCATCCACCGCCAGCGCAGTGTACATCTTGCCCACGGAACAATCCGTCCCCACAGCCAGCATCCGCTTGCCGCTGCGTTTCTTGCCATTGGCAATCGGATACTCCACCTCAGGCACGCGCACATCATGCAGCGCCTGCCCAGTCGCTTCCGCCACGGCCGCCAGGTCTTTCTCATCGCGCAGCAGGTTGTGCAGCCCCGAGGCCAGATCAAACCCTTCTTCCAGCGCCTGAACCAGCACCTTCTTCCAGGCCTGAGAAATCACACCACCCCGGTTTGCCACGCCAATCACCAGCGTCTTGGCCCCGGCCGCCTTGGCCTCTTCCAGGGTCATATCCGCCAGCCCAAGATCGGCCTTGCAGCCCTCCATCCGGTACTGGCCCACACAGTTCTCAGGACGCCAGTCCTTGATCCCCTGTGCCACTTTCGCAGCCAAAGCATCCGGCGCATCGCCCAGGAACAAAAGGTAAGGTGTCTGAATCATCTGGCATCCCCATTCGCTATTTGCCTCAGCATGAGCGGATTTGAGGAAAAAACATGCCAAACTTCGCACCCATTCGCATATCTTGCGCAAAATTCTTCGCATAGATGCCACTAGCATCGAAGATTATTTCTTCCGCAGTGCAGAATCTGCCGCAGGGTTTTCGCTTGCGCAGCATAAAGCAATTTAATAACCCTGCGGGCAGATCTCACGCAATTTCCTTACAAGAGGTGCTGCAATGTCATTCCGTCTGCAACCCGCCGCCCCCGCGCGCCCCAATCGCTGCCAGCTGTTTGGGCCGGGCTCGAACACCAAACTTTTCGCCAAAATGGCCGCCTCTGCTGCGGATGTGATCAACCTCGATCTCGAAGATTCCGTCGCCCCCACCGACAAAGACGCCGCCCGCGCCAATGTGATCGAAGCGCTCAACACCATCGACTGGGGCAACAAATACATGTCGGTGCGTATCAACAGCCTCGATACCCCTTACTGGTATCGCGATGTGGTGGATCTGCTGGAACAGGCCGGCGACCGCCTTGATCAGATCATGATCCCCAAAGTGGGCTGCGCCGAAGACGTCTATGCCGTCGATGCGCTGGTCACAGCCATTGAACGCGCCAAAGGCCGCACCAAACCGGTCTCTTTCGAGGTCATCATCGAATCCGCCGCGGGCATCGCCCATGTCGAAGCCATCGCAGCCTCCAGCCCCCGCCTGCAAGCCATGAGCCTCGGCGCCGCTGACTTTGCAGCCTCCATGGGCATGCAGACCACCGGCATCGGCGGCACGCAGGAAAATTACTACATGCTGCGCGAAGGCGAAAAGCACTGGTCCGACCCATGGCACTGGGCGCAGGCCGCCATCGTCGCCGCCTGCCGCACCCATGGCGTGCTGCCGGTTGATGGACCGTTTGGCGATTTCTCGGATGACGAAGGCTATATCGCGCAGGCCAAACGCTCGGCCACGCTGGGCATGGTTGGCAAATGGGCCATCCACCCCAAGCAGATCGCGCTGGCCAATCAGGTCTTCACCCCCTCAGAAGAGGCCGTCGCCGAAGCCCGCGAAATTCTCGCCGCGATGGAACAAGCCAAAGCCAACGGCGAAGGCGCCACCGTCTACAAAGGCCGCCTTGTCGATATCGCGTCAATCAAACAGGCCGAAGTCATCGTCGCCCAGGCCGAACTGATCGCTCAGTCGTAAGCGCAACAACCACCAAAGCAAAAGCCCAGCCACCCCGCCGGGCTTTTGTCTGGTGACCAAAGGCAGCCTACCAACGCAAACTACCCGTGTTTCACACAAAAAATTGACACAGTTTCGTGTCAATCACATCTTATGACCAATAAGATTAGCGCCCATTCACCCTGGCACCAACCGCCTCCCGTTTTAAACGCCCTGCACGCTCTGAGCTATGTCATCGCCCGCAAACCAGCCGCGCCAATTACCGGGCGCGCACAAGATATACTGACTGCGTTTCTCCTGTTTTCCCTCGCTCAGCTTGGCATTGAATCCGCATACACGGGGCTATTCGGCGACATATACCACTTTGCATTGATAGATTGGTTGGGGGCTGCTGCGCTTTGGTTGCTGCCATTTTCATTTTTTACCGCACTCTACCTGAAACAGGCCAAGCTCGGATCGCTTCTGGTCGTGACATTGATGGCCACATCCGTGGGCACCGTTTTAGCAACAACTGCGTTCGTTTATCTGCCCAGCTCCAGCTACCCTTTCAATCTGAATGTGGGAGGGTTTATGGGGGTACTCTTCGCAGCGCCACTTTTGATCAGCCTGCCCAGCTTTCTGGCAAATGCAACACTCTATCGCGCCAGATCAGGCTTTGCACTGGCTCTCGCGACATGCATTGGTATCGGCGTCGTGTCGCAGAACTACGGCTATGCGGTGCTCGACGCGGGTTTGTGGGCTTCAGGGGCAACCGAAGAAGAATACACCTTCCAAAGCGCACGACCTGACCCCGAAATCGTCTACCCCCTTCAGCCAATACTGATGGCTGCGCAAATTGACCAGCTTCGCCCGCAGACCAAAGGCGAAATAGACCTCTACGCCGTGCTTGGCGCAGGCTACCCCAGACAGCAGATCTTCCAGCGTGAAGTCGAAGCGCTTTCAAACGTACTCGCCAACACTTTTGACGCCAAAGACCGCATCATTCGCCTCGGCGCAACCACCCGCAGCCCCACAGGCTGGCCACTGCTCAATCGCTCCAACCTGACACAGGGGCTGGCCGCGATTGCCGATCACATGGACCGCAAAGAAGATGTGGCACTTTTATTCCTGACCTCACACGGGATGACAAACAAAATCTCAACCAGATTCTATGGGCTCAGTCATGAGAACCTAAAGGCACACGAAGTGAACACAGCCTTGACAGCATCAGGTATTCAAAATGCCGTCATCGTGGTGTCGGCCTGCTATTCAGGTAGCTTTATTGATGAACTCAAATCCCCCAATCGGGTGGTCATCACCGCCTCAGCAGCGGATCGGAACTCTTTCGGATGCAACGACGACCGGGTTTATACGGTCTGGGGGCAAGCGTTTATCGAACGCGCCTTGGTGCAAACACAGAACTTGGTTGAGGCCGCGCGGGTCACCTCAAGTCTGGTGGCCGAATATGAGTCCGCCGGCGGGCTAACCCCATCATTGCCGCAACTTCATGTTGGCGAAAATGTCGCTGACAAAATCAACCGCCTCGCTTTGCGTTTTGCGAACCCCGCTGTGAATTAACCATTTAACCCCATTAACCATTCCCGCATCGCCTATGCATGGATTGTGCATAGGTTGTGCATGCTTTGTGCTACCCGCTTTTTCCGCCCTCAGGCCCGTTCATCTTTTGGCGATCCCATCACCACATAGGTCTGGATTGTGTTCACCTGCGGCAGCGCACCCAGGATCTCAGTGTGGAAATGTTTGTAGGATACCAGATCCGCCGCCTCGACCCGCAGCAGGTATTCCACCCCGCCGGTGATATTGTGGCACTCACGCACTTCGGGCGCGGCCTGCATCGCATGTTCAAAGGCTTCCTGTGCTGATTTGGTATGTTGGTTCAGCCCCACCGTGACAAAGGCAACAAAGCCGATCCCCAGCTTTTCTGGCGATAAAACAACGCGATACCCTTTGATCACGCCCCCCTTTTCAAGCGCCTGCGTTCGACGTAAACAGGCAGAAGGCGACAGCCCAACTGCCTCGGCCAGCGCCAGATTGCTTTGCCGCCCATCGCGGGTGAGTTCGCGCAATATTTTGCGGTCAATGTGATCCAGATCTATCATGGATTGCACAAATACACCCCAGACGCTGCATTTTGCAATTTCTCTTCACCAAATCAGCGCAATTATTGCGCCATGACATTCGATCTTCTATTTGCTTTGGCCCTGTTCTGCGCAGGCACCCTGTTCACCCCCGGGCCCAATAACCTGATGCTAATGGCATCGGGTGCGAACTTTGGCCTGCGGCGGTCCATTCCGCACCTTCTGGGCGTCGCGCTCGGCTTTCCACTGATGATCATCCCGGTCGGGCTGGGCGTCATGCAACTGTTTGATTTATGGCCGCTTTCCTACACCATCCTCAAAATCGCCTCGGTGATTTACATCCTCTATCTGGGCTGGAAAATCGCCAATTCTACCCCCCCGAAAGAGGTCACATCCGACGCAAGACCCCTGACATTTTTGCAGGCTGCCGCCTTTCAATGGGTCAACCCAAAGGCCTGGTCCATGGCGCTGGGGGCGATCACCCTGTATGCCCCGGGCCGCGATCTTATGGCGATCTTATGGGTTTCGGGGCTGTTCGCCACCATCGGCATGATTTCCGCAACAACCTGGACAACCCTTGGCACCGGGGTGCGCCGCCTGCTGTCCGACACCAGAAAACTACGTGTTTTCAATTGGATCATGGCAACGCTACTGATCGCCTCCATGATCCCTGTTCTGTTCGGATAGCCCCCAAACCTTACTTCAAAGGCAGGCAGATTTCTGTCAGCAAATCTTCGGGCGCTGTGCTGCGCGGATCATTCAGATAGATCTCATAGCACGGCGCATCCGCTGGCTCTTCGCCGGACTGCGGCAACCATTCCCCAAAGAGCTGATCATAGCCCGATTTGATCATCGCATAGGGCCCTTTATAGGTCAGCACAGCGGTCTTCCCCCCGGCCAGTTTCCGCGCCTCAAGCCCCTCTGGCACCGCTTCACCGCGCCACTCAGCCCCGGCAAAGCTGCGCAGCTCTGCCTCAGGCGTCACATCGGGGTTGTGATAATAGACAGCCATCGCCGCGCCCATCTGAGCGAACAGATTGTTCTGAGCAATAATAATCCACGTCTTTTCAAAGCTTTGACCGATCTGCATATAGGCCCCTTCATGGGGCAGGCCGATCAGTTTGCGATCTTCCATAGGGCGTATGTCTACGGGGAACATCTTGGTCTTTCCTTTCGCCAGATGCAGCGCAGGGGCTGCGAATTTTCCACTCTTTCGAAAGGCTGCGGGGGTCATCCCATAAGACTGCCGGAAGGCCTGCGCAAAGCTGCGAGGATTGGGATAGCCGCAATCGCGCGCGATCTTGTCCACCGCCGTGCTTTCGCGCACCAGCCGCCCCGCCGCCGCATGTAACCGCACCCGGCGCACCATCTGCGCGCAGGTTTCACCGGTCATGGCATGAAACACCCGGTGCCAGTGAAACCGTGACATCGCCGCGATATCCGCCAGACGATCAAGGCTCAGATCCTCGCCGGGATTCTCGAACACATAGGTCAGTACCCGGTGCAGACGGTCTTGGTAGTGCATGGTTTTCCCCTTACCTTTCAGGGCGGACACTGTCACAAGCAAATGCATTAATCTTGCTTTGTTGCATCCCGGGCAAAGCCACGCCATATAACCCCAGATGCAAGGAGACGTGCCGGAATGACAAACTATCTCGACTTCGAAAAACCACTGGCCGAAATCGAAGGCAAGGCGGAAGAACTGCGGGCCATGGCGCGCGGCAATGACGAGATGGATATTGAAGAAGAAGCCGCCGCGCTAGATCGCAAGGCGGATGATCTTCTCAAAGACCTATATTCCAAACTGACCCCATGGCGGAAATGTCAGGTGGCACGGCACCCGGAACGCCCGCATTGCAAAGACTATGTTGATGCTTTGTTCACCGAGTTCACCCCGCTGGCCGGGGACAGAAATTTCGCGGATGATCATGCGGTTATGGGCGGCATCGCCCGTTTCAACGATATGCCGGTGGTGGTTCTGGGGCACGAAAAAGGGCATGATACCCAATCGCGTCTGGATCGCAATTTTGGCATGGCCCGCCCCGAAGGCTATCGCAAGGCCGTGCGCCTGATGGACATGGCCGACCGCTTTGGCCTGCCGGTCATCACCCTGATCGACACCCCTGGTGCCTATCCCGGCAAAGGCGCAGAAGAGCGTGGCCAGTCCGAGGCCATCGCGCGTTCAACTGAAAAATGCCTGCAAATCGGCGTGCCGCTGGTCTCTGTCGTGATCGGCGAAGGTGGGTCTGGCGGGGCTGTGGCCTTTGCCACGGCGAATCGCGTCGCAATGCTGGAACACTCGGTCTATTCCGTGATCTCGCCCGAAGGGTGCGCATCGATCCTGTGGAAAGATTCCGACAAGATGCGCGAAGCCGCCGAAGCTCTGCGCCTGACGGCACAGGATCTGTACAAGCTGGGCGTTTGCGACCGCGTGATCAGCGAACCGATGGGCGGCGCCCATCGTGACCGCGACGCCACCATCACCGCCGTTGGCCGCACAATTGCGGCAATGCTGAAAGACATGGATGGGAAATCCGGCAACGATCTGATTCAGGATCGTCGCCAGAAGTTCCTTGATCTTGGCTCTAAGGGGCTGGCGGCCTAAGTCGTTTTGGAGCCGCTGCGCACCTCTGGAAACGCGGGGTTCTGTGGGTCATCGTTTTTGTAAGTTACCCGCTGACCACGCTGCACGGGGTTCTTAAAGAAATCTTCTGCGATGGCCTGCCCATGGCTGATACTGTCAATACTGGGCAGACCATCAATCAGGTTGGCGATATGCGCCAGCCGCTGCGCATGATCCTGAAACGCGGCGCGGATCGCCCCTGACAGATCACCTTCAAATGATGGGACAGGACGCCCATCCAACGTGCCCTCAGCCGCCTGCTGTGAAAGCCTCATGGCGCGCTGCGCCTCAGCTCTGATCAGGTCCAGATAGTCATCTGACATTGCATTCTATCCTTTTGTTTCTGAAAGGATACCATTGCCCCGGGTCAAAATGCAGTCATTTTGCACCCCAGCCCGGAAACAAACCCCACGTCTCTGTGATCCCCTGTCAGGCCTTCGTTTGGTGACAGGCGTCAAAATCTTGGTCATATCTTTGGCATGGAATTTATCTTTGCATATGGGGCCGGGTTGCTCACTTTGATCAACCCCTGCGTTGTGCCGGTTTTACCCATCGTGATTGCCACCGCGCTGCAAGCCAGCCGCTGGGGCCCGGTTGCCATGGCGGCTGGCCTTAGCCTGTCTTTTGTGGCTGTGGGGCTGGGGGTAACCGCCTTTGGCCACGCCATCGGCCTTGATCTCGATATGATCGCCAAGGCAGGCGCGGTATTGATGGTGCTGTTTGGGCTGGCGCTTTTGCTGCCCGGCGCAGGCAACTTACTCAGCAAAGCCACCTCTGGTATGGCGTCCAGCGCGGATGCGCAGCTGGACAATGTCGACCGATCTGGCCTGCGTGGGCAGTTTCTGGGCGGCCTGCTGCTGGGCGCGGTCTGGAGCCCCTGCATCGGCCCCACACTGGGCGGCGCCATAGCGCTGGCCTCACAGGGCGAAGATCTGGGGCGCGCGGCGCTGATCATGATCTTCTTTGCCTTTGGTGTCTCAACCCTGATTTTGGGGCTGGCCTATGGCACCCGCGGCGCGATCGGAAAGTACAACGCGCAGCTGCGCAGCCTTGCCACCCGTGCCCGACCGATCCTTGGGGTGACCTTTGTCGCTGTGGGTCTGGCCCTGTTCTTTAACCTTCACCATATGATCGAAGCCTGGCTGATCATGACCCTGCCAGCCTGGCTGACGGATCTGTCTGTCGCGCTATAACCCAAAAGGAGCTTTCCAATGGATCGTCGTCACTTTCTGACCCTCACCGCCGGTGCCGCAGCGGCCCTGCCCTTCGCTGCCTCAGCAGCAACAAACTATGCGCCCGGTCTGGTCAAGGAACACCTTGCCAAAGGTGATACTGTCTTTCTGGATTTTAAAACCAGCTGGTGCACCACATGTGCCGCTCAGGAACGGGTGATCAACGCGTTGAAATCCAACAATCCCGCTTATGAAGAAAAGATTGTCTTCATCAATGTAGATTGGGATCAATACAGCAAATCAGAGCTGTCAAAAGAACTGCGCATTCCGCGTCGTTCAACATTGGTGGCCCTGAAAGGCGATCAGGAACTGGGTCGTTTGGTGGCGCAGACCAGCAGAAAGCAGATCAAAGCCCTGATGGATGCGGCGCTGAACGCCTAAGCCGCAATCAGTTTCAGCCCCTGCGTCACATCCGTGCGCACTGCCAAACGCAGGCCGGGTTCATCCCCGGCCTTTAGCGCAGCAATGATCAGGCGATGGTATTGCGGGGCTTCGGTGCGCCGCAGCCGCCCATAAAGCGCGCGCATGGTTGGCCCCAGCTGCAACCAGACAGTTTCGGCCATGGCCAGCATCGCCGGGGCCTGCGCGCGCAGATATAGCGTGCGGTGAAACTCCAGATTGGTGCGAATATACCCCACCGCGTCGCGATTGCTGACTACATCGGCAATTGCACCGTTGATGGTCTGAAGACGTTCAATCAGCGCCATATGCGCCCGTGGCAGCGCCCGCGACGCCAGTTCGACCTCTAGCAGGGCCCGCAAGGCCGCCAGTTCTTCGATCCGGTCGTTCGACAGTTCCGGCGTGGACACCCGCCCAGAGCTGGACATTTGCAGCGCCCCTTCCGCAACCAGACGGTTCACCGCTTCGCGCGCAGGCGTCATCGACACTTCGAATTCGCGCCCAATGCCGCGCAGCGTCAGAGGCTGCCCCGGCCCCATTTGCCCATGCATGATCCGGGTGCGTAGCCCGCGATACACGCGATCATGCGCCGAGGTGGTGATTTCGGATTGTCTTGGTACCGCTTGCATCCGCCTATGTGATCACAATGCTTGCCCGCGTCAATCATCAAAGCGAAAGCGGTGCAGCTCATTGCCGTGATCGCGCAGCCATTTGCGTGGACTGCGCCAGTCTCCATAGAGCCGTTCAACCTCATCCCAAAACGCCTTGGAGTGATTCATATGGCGCAGATGTGCCACCTCATGGGCGGCCACATAGTCTAGTACTTCGGGCCAGGCGAGAATCAGCCGCCAAGAATACATCAGCCCGCCATCTGCCGTGCAAGATCCCCAGCGCGACCGCGTATCGCGCAGCGTCAGCTTGGTATAGGGCCGCCCCAGCTTGTCCGAAAAGTAATCCGACATATCTGCCAGCCGATCCCTCGCGCGCGCGCGCAGCCAACCTTTGACCCGCGACGCCACCTGATCCGGGCTGCCCGGCACCAAAAGGCGCGTTCCATCCAGCCTGACAGAACGCCCGTCGCCCTGACACAGGGTCACCAGCTCTCCTTCAACAGGAATTTCTGCCCCCAGTGCCACAGTGACCTGCGCAGACTGTTTCGACAGATGCCCGCGCAGCCAGTTTTCCTTGTCTTTAAGAAAAGCCAGTCCTTCACGTTCGGACACCGCATTCGGCAAGGTCAGCGTCACCCGCCCATCCAAAGAAGAGATTCGCAGCGACAACCGCCGCGCCCGCGCAGAACGCCGCAGGTTCACCGCAATCGGAGGGTTGCCCGGAAGGTTTATTTGGCTCATATCGGTGAGGACCACATCGTTTGCATCAAAGGCTTTGACATGATCCTCGTGTTATGGCAGTTGGCGCAGATTGTCGACATGACCACGAGTTGAAGGGGATCTCCCATGCCCAAAGAAGAATGGGGTACAAAGCGCCTGTGCCCAACCACCGGTAAGCGTTTTTACGACCTCAACCGCGACCCGATCGTCAGCCCCTATACCGGCGAGATCGTGAATATGGATACAGGCAAGCGCAGCCTGATCGAAGCCGACGCAGAAGACAAAGCCAACAAGGCCAAGGCGGACAACGTCGAAGACGTCGATCTGCTGGACGATGATGATGTTGATGTCGATCTGGACGACGATGATGTTCTGGAAGACGAAGACGATGATAACGTCTCTCTGGATGAAATCGCAGACGTTGCCAGCGACGACGACGATTCCTGATCCCCAGATCACAGACACCAAAGAGCGCATCCCACCGGGTGCGCTTTTTCATTTGGGGATTTGTGAAAAAAGTGCCCAACAGCGCTTTTTCCGCTTGAACCCACCGGCATCATTGCGTAATCACCCGCTCACGGCATCACCGATGCCACAAGGTAGGGGCCTTAGCTCAGCTGGGAGAGCGCTTGCATGGCATGCAAGAGGTCAGGGGTTCGATCCCCCTAGGCTCCACCATTATCCAATAAGTGTCTGATGTAGAATGGATGCCTCCACGCATGTGCAGTTGTGGTGAGCTATTCCATTGGTGGGGTTGGAAGAAGAAATGCCCGGCTCTGGGCTTTCACACAGCTACGGTTGCGGGGCACTACAGCTTCTATTCCTCTGCGAGAGCTTTGATACCATTGTAAATCAACTGCTGCGTTTCTGTGCCGTCTTGCCAAGACGGAGATGCCAGATAAACAGGCGTGCGCAGATCCACGTCTTCCACATTGCGCAGTACCAGATCAGGCATGCGCGTGAGGATCGAGCGGGCGATGATTTCGCTGCTAAAGGCCACGGCCCTCATCGGCTGCACCATCTGAATCCCCAGACTGGAAAAAGGGGATTGAAAAACGGTGTTCACCGATATCCCGCTTTGGCGGCACAAAAGGTTGAATTCGTGGTACGAAGGATCGTTCTTGGTTGAACTGATAAACCGGCAGCCGTTCAAATCGCGCAGCTGCAGATGTTCTTTGCTTGCCAGCGGGTGATCCCGAGACAGGATCGCGACCTGTCTGGAATTGACGACCTTGGTGCTGCTGATACCGGGATGCTCCAGTGGACGGCTGTGCAGAGCGAAATCAATGTGCCCCTGAACCAAAGAAGTAACCATCGAATTCAGTGGCACCGAACTGACATAGAACTTGAGATCCGGAAGGTCCTGCGCCAGATTTCCAATCAGCTTCGGCAGCAACTCATTCAGAATACTGATGCTTGCTGACAGGCGGATCGTGGACAGAACCCCGGTGCTGCGACTGATCAGCTGCGCCTGAAACCGATCCAGATGGGCCAGCAGGTTGACCGCATCTTCGCGCAGTTCCTCTGCCCGCGATGTCGGAAAAATCGCCCCATTGCGCCGGACAAAAAGAGGGGCGCCCACCGCATTTTCAAGGGATTTGATCAGCTGACTCACCGCCGGTTGCGACACGCCAAGCTGGCGTGCCGCCCCTGAAATTGACCCCGCTGATACAACAGCGGAAAAGGCTTCGATATGCTTGAGCCTTCGAATGCGGTTTGATGGGTCGCTCATCTTTTGCGCCACGGGTTGTTGTCGCTACGCGGTCTTATGTCCCATTTTCCCGGTCTCAACTCAACCCGTCGGGCTGAACTCAAACCTTGGCATCGCCGCCAGCAACCCTTTGGTATAATCTTCATCAGGGTTGACCAGCACCTTTTCACAGGGGCCCGATTCTACGACCTCGCCAGATTTCATCACCATGACGCGGTCACACATCTGACGCACCACTGCCAGATCGTGGCTCACAAACAAAAGCGTCAGCCCCAGTTGATCTTGCAGATCTTTCATCAGGTTCAGCAACTCAGCCTGCACGGTGACATCCAATGCAGAGGTGGGTTCGTCGCAAAAGATAAAGTCAGGCCTGAAAGCCAATGCTCGGGCGATCCCAATCCGCTGGCGTTCGCCACCGGAAAAGGCATGTGGCATCTTACGCGCCGAAGCGCGCGGCAGGCCCACCAGCTCCATCAGATCACCGGCAAGCTGCAAGGCTTCGGCTTTGCCAAGCATCCCATGCGCCTTGAGGGGAAAAGTGATATTCTCACCGGCGCTCATACGGGGATTGAGCGAGGAATAAGGATCCTGAAAGATGCACTGCAAGGATTTCCGGTGCGCCAGCTTTTCTTCGCGGGTTTTCAGTTCGCTGATGCGACGGCCGCGATAGCTGATCTCAAAGCCGGGGTCCGGGGTATGCAATCCCAGGATCAAACGCCCAACCGTCGATTTACCTGACCCGGATTCACCAACGATACCCATGGTTTCGCCCGGGAAAACATCAAAGTTCACATCGGAAACGGCTTTGAACGTGGTCGACGCCTTCAGCGCAGTCGCCTTTGTTTCAAAGGTCTTGGACAGGTTGCGCACCTGCAACAGGGGCTTGCCCACCTCGCCCGCCTCAGACTTGCGCCCCATCAGATAGGCGATGGCGCGCTCTCTGTCTGCGGCTTTACCCAAGCCGCCGGGAACCGCAAAACGCTCTACCTTGTGATCAATGCGTGGGATGGCCGCCATGAGTTCGCGGCTATAGGCCTGTTTTGGGTTTTGCAGGATCTCTTCAGTCGGCCCGGATTCGACCAGCTTGCCGTGGCGCAGAACGTAAACATAATCGCACATTTCTGACACCACACCCATGTCATGGGTGATCAGAATGATCGCGATGTTTTCCTGTTTGGTCAGCTTGACCAGCGTATCCAGCACCGCTTTTTGCACCGTAACATCCAGCGCGGTGGTCGGTTCATCCGCAATAATCAGATCCGGCTTGGCGCAAATGGCGATGGCAAAGACGATCCGCTGGCACAGCCCCCCAGAAAGCTGATGGGGATATTTGTCCAGCCGATCTTCTGGCAGTGGCACCTCAGCCTGTTTCAACAGGTCAATCGCATAGTCGCGTGCGGCTACACCACGTTTGTCGGTGTTGGCTTCGATGGCCTCGATGATCTGCTCTCCGATCGTCAGCACCGGGTTCAGCGCGGTCATGGGGTTTTGATAGATATACCCCACCTTGTTTCCGCGAATTTGCGCATGTGCGTGCTCTTCAAGATGCGAGACCATGATATTATCCAGATGGACACCACCTGTATCGATCACGGCGTTTTCATCCAACAGGCCCAGCGTCGCCTTGCCTATGGTGGATTTGCCAGCGCCACTTTCGCCCACAACACCCACGATCTGACCCCGGTTCACTGTCATCGAGAAATTGTCGATGGCGTGAAAGATCTCTCCATCCGCCATAGGATAGGCGATTGTGAGATTTTCGACTTTGATAAGTTCAGACATCTCTTAGCTCTTTCCACGAAGATAGGGGTTGGAATGGTCACGCAGACGATCCGCGACGACATTGATACACAGGACAAGGGCCACCAGCACAAGGCCGGGGAAGATGCTGATCCACCATTTGCCGGACAGGATGTAATCGTTGCCATTGGCAATCAGCAGGCCCAAAGACGGTTCGGTGATTGGCACCCCGACCCCCAGAAACGACAGGGTTGCCTCGGCACCAATGGCCCCCGAAATCGACATGGGCAGCACGACCAGAACCGGCGAAATCGAGTTGGGAAACAGATAGCGCCACATGATCTGAAAATCGCTTAGCCCCGCCAGGCGCGCCGAGTCGATATATTCTTTTTTCAGCTCTGACAGGGCGACCGCGCGCACCAGACGCGCCTCAGAGGCCCAGGCCCCGATAATCAGCGCGATGATCACCTTATCAATACCGGTGCCAAAGATCGCCAGCACCATCAACGCCAGCAAAATGCCGGGAAAACTCATTTTCAGATCAACGGTACGCATGATGATGGTTTCAACCCAGCCGCCTTTCATTGCGGCCAGCAATCCCATGAAAACGCCAATGGCTGATCCGACGATCACCGCGACAAGAGCAACCACCAGCGAAATCCGAAGACCATACAATACGGCGGAAAAGATATCACGGCCCAGCGCGTCCGTACCCAAAAGGCTGGCCGTGCCATCCCCCAGTTTCGAGCCCGGCGGTAGCAGCCCATCCAGAATATCCAGACGCATCTGGTCATAGGGATTTTGTGGGGCAATCAGCGGCGCAAAGATGGCCAGCAGAACGAAAATGACAATTCCGCACAGACCCAGCAGCGCACCTGGGTGCCCGCGAAACACTTTCCAGAACTTCTCGGAAAACGTTGGCTCCTGAGATTTCCGCTCGGCCAGAGTTGCCGCATCAATCGTTGTCGTTTCAGATGACATCTCGTTGCCTCCTCAGGTGTAGCGGATACGTGGATCGAGCAGCGCGTAAAGCACGTCGACGACGAAGTTAATGGTGACAAACATCAAGGTGATGAGGATTAGATAGGCCACAACCACCGGACGATCCGAATTGTGAATGCTATCAAGCAGCAGCTTGCCGATGCCGGGCCAGGAAAACACGGTTTCTGTCACTGTGGCAAAGGCGATCAGCCCGCCCAGCTGCAGCCCAGTGATAGTGACAATCGGGATCAGAATATTGCGCACCAGATGCCGGCGGATCAACCGATCATGCCGGATGCCCTTGGCCCGCGCAAAGGTCATGTAATCCTGATACATGACTTCCTGCGTGCCAGACCGCGCCAGACGTGTTTGCAGACAGACGGTATAAATCGCCAGATTGAGCGCAGGCAGAATGATATGTGACAGCCCGTCCAGATTGAACAGCGACCAGCCTACCCCAAAGATTTCAGTGGTGTCGCCGCGCCCGGACGCAGGTAGAACCTGCAGCCAGACCGAACAGAGCAGGATCAAAAGAACCCCCTGCCAGAAGTTCGGCACCGAATAGCCAACGGTGGTGGCAAAGCTGATCACCTTGGTTGCGGGTTTCTTCTGGTTCAGACCTGAGAAAACCCCGAGCGGGATGCCAACCGCAAGACCAATGAACATCGCCAGAAAGGCCACCTCTAACGTGGCGGGCAGACGTTCAAGGATAAGATCCATCACCGGACGATTGTAAACAAAGGACGTCCCGAAATCGCCCTGCACAACGTTGCTCAGAAAGCTGAAGTATTGAACGATCAGCGGCCGATCGACCCCCAGTTCGCGGGCAAGAACCTGTCGGTCTTCTTCGGTAAAATCCTCACCGGCCAAAACGGCAATCGGGTCTGACACGACATACATCCCGATAAACACCAGAGCCGACATAACCAAGACCAGAACAGCGCTTTGCCCCAGTCGTTTGGTGATGAAATTCAGCATGGGCTGTTCTCCTCCCTGCGACGCGATATGGCCCCGGATCAAATGCCCCGGGGCCGGTCTTTTTTACTTGCGGCTGACGGTGGTAGCGCTGGTGCGCTCGTCCTGACGACCGTTGACTTTCAGATCTGCACGGTGCGCCCAGATGGTGTGCTGATAGTACAGCGGGATACCGGGCAGGTCTTCCATCAGGATCTTCATCGCATCTGCGATATGGGCATTGGCTGTGGCGTCATCTGTTTCCACGGCCCAGGCTTTCATCGCCGCATCAAAAGCATCGTTCTGATAGTTGGAATAGTTGGACGCCCCCAGACCCAGCGATTTGTCACGCGATGGGAAAGCAAATGAGATCATCTGCGCAGGCCCCTGCGGGTGACCCCAGCCGTAAAGGAAGATGCCCAGCTCTTTGTTTTTGCGCTGACCAGCGAAGACAGACCATGGCTGAGACTTCAGGTTTACCGTCACACCGATCCGCGACAGGTACTGTGTCACGGCCTGTGCAACCCGTGCGCCATTCGCATAGCGATCCGAAGGGGCATAGAAATCAATCGTGAACCCATCCGCATAGCCTGCCTCTGCCAGCAGCTCTTTTGCTTTTTCCGGATTATAAGCCAGATCGGGCATCTCAGGTGCGCCCGCGCGATATTTGGGGGCGAACTGGTTAGCGACGGTAGCCTCACCGCCGAACAACCGATCTGCGATGGCATCACGATTGATCGCCATGGACAGGGCCTGCCGCACACGCACATCCGCCAAAGGTGCGCTGCCGTCTGCGGCGGTCACACCGGGGGCCCCTTCGGGGTTAACATCCAGCACAAGAAAGATCGTGCGCCAGGATGGGATGGCGGTGTAGGTCAGTTCGTCATTCGCCTGCAATCCGGGCAGGTCTTCGGTGGTCGGGTTTTCGATAATGTCGAAGTCGCCAGCCAGCAGTCCCGCCAGACGCGCGCCCGCATTGCCGATGGTGCGGATTTCAACCGCATCCCATTCAGGCGCCGCGCCCCAGTAATCAGGGTTCTTGACCAGATCGGCTTCGCCGGATTTATCAAAGCGCCCAAACTTATAGGGGCCTGTGCCAATTGAGGCAGGGCCCGCTTCGAATTCAGCGCGGGTCGGATAGCGTGTGATGCCGCAATCACCCTGATCGTCGTATTTGATGTCACCTTCCGGAACATCCGCGCCCGATGCCGACAGGATCGACAGGAACTTCATCTTTTGAACCCAAAGCGGATATGGCGCTTTCATGTCAAAGCGCACCTTATAATCCCCTTCGGCCACAACATCGGCAATCGGACCCATCGAGCTGGTCAAAAGGTTCCGCTTGCCATCAATCAGGTTCATCATGCGGCAGCTGCTGTAAACAACGTCACGGGCGGTAAACTCTGCCCCATTGTGGAACTTGATACCTTCGCGCAGGGTCACAACCAGCGATGTGGGCGATGTCCATTCCCAACCGGCGGCAAGCAAAGGGCTGTCATCCGCAGCAACCAGCGATTCAAAAACATGCTCTTTGAGCGACGCGGTCGGCGTGCCCCCAAAGGGATAGGGATCAATTGACCGCGGAGCCGACGAAAAGCCCATGCGCAGGGTTTCAGCGCCCAGGGCACCCGGGAGGGCAACAGTCGCAGCCAGTGCAAATGCTGAAAGTGTGTGTTTCAAGGGGTTTCCTCCTGTTGAATCTGTCGATTAGCTGCCGGTTCGGGCCAGTTTGGCTGCCCGATTTTCGACATATGATTTGTAGTCGCGCAGAACTTCGGCGCAGTCCGCCTGCACTTTGGCAAAGTTCTCGTTCTTGGCGCGGGTGGCTTCATCCATGTAAAGATCGCGGCGCAATTCCACTTGCAGAATATGCTGCCCAATCTCGGGCCAGCCATAGCGCAGCGTGATCTCGCCACCGGCAAAGCGTTTGTTGATACCGACGTCATAGCCGCGTTCGCGGAACAGACGGGCCATTTCTTCGGTCAGATCGGGGGCGCAGGCCCCACCCGAACGGTTGCCAATATCAATTTGTGGGCGTTCTTTGCCGCCACGCGCTTCGCTGTCAAAACGCGTCATGGAATGGCAATCAACGATGTAAACCTCATCATGCTGCGCATGCAGCCGTTCAATCATCGCCGTCATGGACTGGTGGTAAGGAATAAAGTAGCGCGCAATACGCGCCTTGATTTCAGACAGCGACAACTTTCGGTCGTAGATCGGCTTTTTGTAGGCTTTTGACCAGAACAGCGTGGCGCCAGCGGCAACTGAACCGGGCAGGAAACGCCCATACCAGTTGTCTGGGTCATCCAGCATCTCACGATCAATGTCGTGCTGGTGACGGTTCACATCCACATAGGCCCGCGGAAAGTTTGCGCGGATGGTACTAAGACCCAGCGCCTGCCCAGCGCTGAAAATCTCATCAATATACTTATCGTTTGGATGGTCGATATCGGCATATTCCATGCCATTGCGATACCCAAAGTCATCTGGATAGATCTCGCCCGAATGTGGGAAAGACAACATCAAAGGAGACGCCCCCTCAGAAATTGTGAGCGCGGGATGCGACTGGTTTTTGCTTATGATTTCTGCATTGAGGTGCATGATATCTCCGACGGGAACTTTGAACTGTTCCGCCTAAGCTAGAGGGTTCAGCCCAGTGGCGAAATCTTATTGAGATTTTGAAAAAGTCCATAAGTTTGAGTTATGGGATTCGCCTTATGGGGTGATAAGAAAATGCAATATCGTTTCAAACCAACTGTGTTGCCACTAGGCAGAACCAAACGAGATTGGAAACGCTTATGAACATCTGCATCCTGCACATTGGTCACACCGAACCGGGCGAAACGCCCAAACACCTGCCGTCGCCGCAGCGGTTTCAGAATGCCCTTACCCCCCATCTGCCAACAGCAAAGTGGACTGTGATCAGCGCCGTCAAACACGATCTGCCATCGGCCGATGCGTTTGACGCCTATATCATCACTGGCGGCAAATATTCAGTGTTTGAAGACTATGACTGGCAGAACCGCCTGTTTGACTTCATCCGCGAGATCCATAAGAAAAAGATCAAGATGATCGGGGTGTGCTATGGCCATCAGGCCATCGCCCACGCACTGGGTGGTGCGGTGGAACGCAGCTCGAAAGGCTGGGGTGTGGGCATCATGCCCGTTTCAGTCGTCAAGAATACCGGTTTCGCGTCACGCGCCGATGATGTCTTGCTGCACGCCATGCATCAGGATCAGGTAAGCGCGGCCCCCGAGGGCGCCGACGTCTTCTTGCACAGCGATTTCTGCCCAATCAGCGGCTTTACCATGGGCAAACATTTTCTGGCCATTCAACAGCATCCGGATTTCAACCCCGCGATCAACGAAGACCTTATTCACAAGCGTGTTGACCGCATCGGCCAGGCCACCGCCGACAAAGCGCTGGCCTCTTGCAAGGGCCGCGACGACACCGCCGTCAGCGTTCTGTGGATGGCGAATTTTCTGTCAGACGTTTGATGCGCCCAGCACGATCAAACGACGCGGCAGACCATGGCCTGGCTGCCGCGTTCAATGAAACCCTCAGCGCCATCGCGGTCGATAAAGATTACTGACAAGCCGCGACTTTCGGCCAGTTTCAGCCCATCCTGCACCCCCAGAACTGACATCACCGTGGCCCAGCCATCTGCCTGCATGGCTGTGCTGGCAATCACCGCGACCGACGCCCCCTGTGCTGCCAAGGGCTGTGCCGTAAGGGGATCTATCAGATGGGACCGCGCGCCTTTGCTACGCCGATACCCGCCCGAGGTGGCGATGGCTTCATCCTTTAAAGGGAAGGATTGCGCAGGAATGATGCGATCGGGGATTGGCAACTCCATCGCAACCGACCAGGGGGCCCCATCGGCGCGAAGCCCATCACAGCGAATATCACCGGCTACTTCAACCAGAAAATTGGCAAAACCATTGGCCCGCAGGCTTTCCACCGCCAGATCAACGGCATAGCCTTTGGCGATTGCGTTCAGGTCCAGCGCCACATGTTCATGGCGGCATAGGCGCTGGCCGTCAAATTCTACCGCCTGCGCATTGGTGCTCACCGCACAGGCCCGCCCCGGCGCAAAGCCCTCTCGCGCCGATGCGCCGCCCATCAGCACAGAAAACACCCCCGGCAGTTCCGCCATCAACCCCAACCCCGCACCAACCACATCAGCGGTTTCGCGCGGAAGATCTATCCAGTGGCCCAGCGGTGCGGCATTGATCTGGCACAGCACCGAATTGGGCCGCCAGGCGGACATCTGATTTTCGACCCGATCAAGAGCGGCTTGGATCAGCCCCTGCGCGCGGACGATGTCAGAGCCCGGCTGCAGCATCGCGCTCCAGGTGCCGCCCATCGACAGCCCTTTGAGATTTTCCAGACGCATCCCATCCCCCATATTTGCCAACGCACACAAACGGGGCGCCCCAATAGGACGCCCCGGACAGCTTACCTGTTGGGTTTATTGCAGCTTCGCAATCACATCGGTGTCTTTCAGCGCGGCATTGTCTATCGCCATCTGCGCAGCGGTGTCATCAAAAACATCGGTGATGGCTTTGTCTGCCCCGGCCGCCAGCAAGAATTCGATCACTTCAGGTGAATCGCTTTGCAGCGCCGCATACATCAGCGCGGTGGTTTCTTCGCCGTCCTTGGCGTTGATGTCCACACCCGCATCAATGATCTGCTGCAGACGCGCGACCGGCTGGCCACCCTTGACCGCATAGGTCAGTGCATTGCCGCCCTTGGCGTCCTGCGCGTTCAGATCTGCACCCGCTGCGATCAGCTGATCAATCACACCTTCGAAATCATCGCCACGCGCCAGCGCTGCCAGCAGCGGGGTGACGCCCTTGTCGTTGGCAACCGCAACCTTGGCACCAGCACCCAGCAGGGTTTCAATGGTTTCCGGCTCTTTCTTTGCCAGCGCCAGAATCAGCGGTGTGTTGCCTGCATTGTCCGTGGCGTTCACGTCGAACCCACGCGCCAGCAGCGCATCCAGACCATCCGCATCATCATCGGTCACAGCCATCAACAGCAGCAGCGCCGACTGGCCGCGATCATTGGTGACCGTCAGATCAAACCCTTTGCTTTCCAGAAAGGCCAGACGCTCTTCCGAGGTACCGCCATCGCTGACGGTCAGCAGCGCACCTGACAGGCCATAGTTGTCCAGCGCGGTGGGATCTTCGCTGAGCGCATAGAATTTTTCCAGCATCTCGACATTGTCGTTTTTGGTCAGAGCGCGCATGAACAGATCGCGACCTTCGCCATCAATGTAACCCGCGTCATAACCCTTGCCTTCGAGCAGTTCGAACATTTCCATAGCGCGTTTGTTATAGGCAAAGGCCCCCAACGGCGTGATGCCCAGACGGTTCTGCTGGTTGAAATCCAGGCCGATCTCTTCGAAATATTCCACAATATCAGGGCGGAACTTTTTGTTTTTCGACAGCCAGTAGGCCGGGGTTTCGCCCATGTAATCGGCCACCTGATAGTCCGCGCCAAATTCGGCAAACAGCTTGATCAGATCCAGATCGCCATAGCGCGCAGCGTAAAGTTCCGCATAGACACCTTTGCCGCCTTCAGGGCGATAGGGCACGCCCTGCTCCAGCAAAAAGCGCACAACATCATGCGAAGCATCGCCGCGCAGCGCATAGTGCAGCGCCTGACGACCGATCTTTTGCTTTTCCAGCAGGCTATAGCCTTCGGCCATTTTGGCCTGAACGTCTTCGATGGTGGCCTCTTTCCAGAACTTCTTGGTCAGGAAAGGGTTTTTGGCCTGTGCACCGGTGGCCAGCAGAGCGGTCACCGCAAGGGTGGATAGGAAGGTGCCGAATTTCATGGCGATGTCCTTTGTCAGTAGATGTCTTCTAGATAGCGTCCGCTCTGGCGAAGCTCGGCGAGGCTGGTGCCGATGCTGGCGGAGATGGTGTCGATTTCCTGCGCCACGGCGCGGGCCATGCGGGACGATCCGCAGACCATGATTGTGGCGTCCTGGCGCAGATGTTCGGCCACCCTGTCCCCGGCACCGCGCAGACGGTCCTGGACATAGGCGTTGTCGTCGTGGCGCGAGTAGGCCGGGTGGAATCCGGTCAGGCGGCCGTCACGCTGCCATTCCTCAATGGCGTCGCGATAGTAGAAATCAAAATCCGGGTGGCGCAGCCCAAAGAACAGCTCCATCGGCTGGTTGCGATTACGTCGGATCATACCGGCAAAAGGCGCAATCCCGGTGCCTGCCCCGATCATGATCGTGGGCGCGCGCCGCGCCGGGCGGAAGTCAGGGTTGTGTTCCACATAGGCGTCGATGGTTTCACCGGGGGTCAGCCCCAGCAGGAAATTCGAACAGATGCCGCCTTTGACGCCAACCACGCAAAGCTCGACCATGCCTTCTCGCTTGGACGAGGCCAGCGAATAAAGCCGCGCCACCGGATCAGCGGGGGGCACGATCCCTAACAGATCCCCGGCATTAAAGCTGGGCAACCTGCGGTGTTTGGGGGCGCGGAACCGCAATATCGCGGAAGGGGCCCCATCAAAGCCGGTAAAATCTTCCCGCTCGGCCAACTCCAGACGGCGGGTGCGCGGGCGTGGCGGGGTGTAATCCAGCGTCAGATCGTTCAGCCCCAGAACCGGGCCAAGGCTATGGCCCCAGGCCGCAAAGGCCTGCCCGGACCGCCGGTTGATATCCCCCATGGGTAATACGGCGCTGCGCCCGCTGTCGTGCAGGGCTGTCTGGCAGGCTATGGCAAAGGCGCAATATTCTGGAAAGGACTTATCGCCAAACCCCAGCACTGCGAAATTCTGCGCGCCCGAATAGCCCGGCAGGCGATCCAGAAACTGCGCCCCCCCCGAAGGCGGCGTGCCGTCACCATAGGTCGCCGCCAAAATCAACAGCGTGGCATCTTCGCGCATCTTGCAGGTGGCGTTCATCCCACCCAGATGCACCGCCTTGCCCGCATCGCGTAGCCGTTCGGCCAGGTGGACGGCAAAACCCCAGGTGGTGCCCGTTTCCGACCCCACCAGAATAACCGTATCTGCCGCCCCAACCGAGACCATGCCACGCGGCCGGGGATGACGGCGGCGCAGCCAGATGATCACACCGGTAACGGTAAAGAACGGCACAGACAGCGAGACCAACCCGGCAATCGCCCCCCAGACCGAAGCCCCCTGCCCCGTGTGCAGCAGCGTAAACAGATCCAGCGCCCGGGTCAGGAAGGGCACGGGTTCAACACTAAGGATTTCGCCAGACTGGCGGTCGATAAAGCTAAGGCGGCCGCCCTGACGCAGCACATAGACATCCCACCAATCCGACCAGATTGGAAAGGAAAGCTCGGTCAGGTCAGCCAGCCGGATGGTGTCAAAGACCTCAAGATCCGTCGCGGGGATTGGCTCATCTTCGACTTTGGTTTCTGGATAGGCGGGCATGTCGTTCACACCCGATGGAATGACCCCATTTGACACCAGCGACATCCAGGCCCCGGACAGCATGATGACAAACAGCGGGATCAGCAGCAGACGCCCCGCCACTGTGTGCCATTTGTCCAGCCCCCGGCCTTTGACGCGATCAAACAGTCGGGCAAATCCCCCCAGCCTGCGCGCCAGTAGCGTCAGCCCACTGATCACCAGCACCAGCATCGCCAGCACCCCCACCAAAGTGACAGGGCGGCCCGTGGGGCCCAGCGCAAGATTGCGGTGCAGGCTGTTCACCAGATCCCAGAACGGACGCGGACGCGGCTTGCGCGCCAACCGCCCGTTTTGGGGGTTAAACGGCACTTCGCGTGATCCGGCAGCGTCAGCGCCGCGCAGCAGAACCCGACCCGAATAATCAATCCGAACCCTGTCAATTTCAAAATAGGGGTTCTTTTTCGCCGAAAGGCGCAGCACATCGCCCACGCTCAGATCACCCAAATCATGAACATTGCGGTCATAGCGCTGCAGCAGGGGATCAATCGACAGAATGGATCCCGTGACAGCCAGAAAAACCAGCAACAGCCCAAGGATCACCCCCGGCCAGCGATGTGCCTGACGCCACATGTTTACAGCTTGTAGCGGATATAGCGCACATAGCCCGTTCCCGGGAACTTCTCGCGCTGGTTGTCTGTGGTCAGGTCAACTTCGACGTCTTCCTGAACGTTGTCCGCATTTTCAACCGAAGTTTCAACACGCAGCTTATAGCCTGCATCCACCAGTGATTTATCAATCTCAACATGCATGACAGACCTTGCGCCCGCCGCGGTCGACGCGCCGGTCACGGCATCAACATTTTCACGGGCGCGCGAATGATAGCCAAACCAGCGTTTGGAATCCGGCCACCAGATTTTATCCGGCCCAGACACCCAAAGCGTGCGGTCAAATTTCCCCTTTGGGTTCACCAGATAGAGATGAAAATAAGCCTCTGGGCCGTTGTATTCATTCAATTGTACCAGCACGACGGATTGATCCGCAAAGGCAGGCACAGCTGTGGAAGTCAGCGCCAGAACAGAGGCGCCCACAAGCAGGCTGGCACGCAGCCGCGCGGGAAGAGAATGCGACATTTCAGGTCTCCGGATGTAATGAGGGATAAGGCGGGCATGACAGTTCCGACAGGCGAAACGCCCGGGTCGTCTTGCAGATGTGTGATGAGTGCGTCACGGCAGGTCTCAAGCGCTAAAATGAAAGATGCTCATCCTGGATGAGATCGGATTTTAAGCTTGCTGAACGTGAGTATAACTTGCTGAGATGCGCTCTACAGTTGTATATAAATTTTGTCAAGAATGTGCTGCGCGCCGCTCAGCTGCACCAAACGGTCACGCCCGACGTCCACCCGGAGAAAAAGAAAACTACAGCTTTTTCTCTGCCACCATAGCCTCAAGATGCGCCCCCAACAGATGTGTGCCCGATGCAGGGGCGGTCATGTTCATGGCTCCGGCAGTCAGAAAAAACTGCGCCGGACCTGCGATGCGGCGTGGGGCAAACCGGGGCAGTCCCCAAAGCAGGGCTTTGCGCAGCCCATCAGGCAAATGCGTGATGCGCGTATCGCGTTGCAGCGCGGCAAAGCAAAGCTGCGCAATTTCATTCTGGGTAAAGGTTTCCGGCCCACCAATATCCGCCCATTCAGCCCCTGCGGACACTGCATCAAAAATTGCTGCTGCCAGATCTGCGCCATGGATCGGATTCATGCGGTGCTCTCCTGATCCGAACAGCCAGACACGGCCAGAGCGCGCCATATTCAGAAAATCCCCCATATCTGAAAAATACCCTGTCGGCGCGATCACGGTCGATGCCAGATCTGCGGTTTGTAACCTGCGCACAAAGGCGGATTTTGCCGCGACCAGCGGCACATTCTCCATTCGGTCCGCATTCATCACATGCACATAAGCAAAGCGCGGCACACCGCTGATCAGTGCCTCTTCCAGAAGATTGAGATTGGCTTGATAATCCACATCCCAATAGCCCAGCCCATCCACCTGCCGCGTGATGCCCAGGGCAGAAACAATAAGATCAAATCCCTTTAGGTGGCCCTCCAGGCTTTCGCGCCATGTTGCTTCCGCCCGGATCACCCGATCCGCAGCAAGCCCATCTGTCGCGCTGAACTTGCGGGCCAGGGCGCTGACATGCCAGCCGCGCCGCTTGTATTCAGCGCATAGATACCGCCCCAAATATCCTGTCGCCCCGGCGATCAAAACCTGTTTCATTTTGCTGCCTCTCTTCCATTAGATCGCGTGGGTTGGGGGCGCGTCACTTGCGTCCCGCCCGCCAGCCTCTTGATCGGGGTGTCTAACTTTGGCAACGACACCCTGAGGCCGGGCGAGTTTTGCCAGATCGTTCCGGTCAGCAGGCCGTGCAACGCATGGAAACGACACGCCCGAATGTGCAAAAGATCGCCCGCCATGGTCACTTACCCCACAACCTTGTGGCCGCGGCCAAGCATACAGTTTTTGACAATCTCTTCGCGAAGGTCTTTCGCTTCGAGCGCTGCTGTGGCCCCGCCAGCAACGGCCCCGTGAACCGCTCCGCCAAGGGCCGTGCTGTCATCACCAATGTCCCCCAACACAGCCCCGGCACCTGCACCAACCAAAGTGGCACCAAGCGTTTTCTTATCTACCTGCTTTTGCGCGCGCGCCAGCGATTGGCAGGCAGATAGATCCGATTGGAAAGAGAGGTTTTTCGGCCCGTCAAGAACGGGTTCGTATTTCGCGCCACCGTTCCCGCAAGCAGCGACAGATGCGATCAGGGGTAGGGCTAGAAGTTGTTTCATTGGATAATCCTTCAGTCTTGGCCGCCACTTTGGCGTGCCTCTCTCAAGGATTTGGATGACCCCCAGTCTGGTTGCGACCGAACCGGCTTGGCCGGGCGTTCGAACAAGCTGGATCGAACTAACGTCAAATTTAATGCAACAAAATCTGAGTGTTAAAGATCAATGGAAATCGTCCGCACCCGCTTGGGCCAGTGCAATCGAACGCGGTCAGACACTTAGGGCCGGTGCCGCGCCCGCCAGACAGATGGCGTCTGATCAGTCACTTTCTTAAAGCTGGTGTTAAACGTGGACTTGGCATTGAAACCCACGGTTTCGCTGATCTCGATGATGGTCTTGTCGCTTCGGATCAGCAGTTCGCAGGCGTCGCGGATACGGCACTGATTGACATAGTCATAGAATGTCATTCCCAGTTTGGTGTTCAGCACCTCTGACAAATGGATTGGCGAAATCGCAATTTCAGCGGCCAGACTGCGCAGGTTCAACCCGTGATCGCGCCACAGCTGCCCTTCGGCCATGCGCTTTTCCAACCGGCTGGCATATCTATCAATATCAGCCTGCTGCAGGCCCGAGCGCGCATAGCGCTGTGATGGTGTTTCGGCCGCGTCTGGGGTGGGGACAGCAGCAGGCTTTTCGACCTCGATCACAGGATCAGCCCAATCGGGCAGAACAGGACTTGACCGCAGCGCAAACACCCCAAGCGACAAAGGCAAAAGGATATCGAAAACCGGAGAAAACAGTCCGTCCCGAAGAGGCCGCAGACCCATCAGTTCAAAGATTTCGTCGATGATGACGATCAGTGCGAGGATCAGAATGGTCGCAACCAGCAGATCCAGCCAGCGCAGCGTTTTACCTTCGAGATCGGAAAAGACTGCGCGCACATTGCGTTTGTGAACCGTCAGACGGCGAATACACAGCCCGCCATAAACCATCACAATCACCACCCAGAATGCCCAGAACCCGGTCTCACCGACAGAATTCAACAAAGCCATTTGCGGGATCCGCCCCAGCGCCAGAAACAGCGTGCTAAACGCAAAGGGGATCAGGTGCACAGCGTCGCTTTTGCGCAGGTGCGGCTTTGCCTGTGTCAAAGCCCGTACATAGAAATACAGCGACACCATAAAGCCCGGCAAGAGCGCATCGAACCAGCGAAACAACCCGTTGGACAGCATAAAAACATCCGAATAGGCAAAGGAATGCAGGCTATCCAACGCGTTGACACCAAAGAAAGCGATCATCGCCCAGATATGCATACGCGGCGCGGGCGTTTCGATAAGGCGCAATGCCAATCCAATCAGAACAAAGACCGAAATTGCCAATGCCCCGGCAAGACCCAGATGCTCCCAATACAGGTTTTCGTGGATGGTCATCATGAAATGTGGCCCAGCTTGAAATCTTGCTGTGCTTTTACCAGATCACACGCAATGCAACAGGGGGTGGTGCCTGAAGAGCAGGCGGCAATCACTCTGCTGAGATGGGTTTCATGCTGAGTAAAAATACTGCGCAAAGCCTGAGCGCAATGGGCAGCCCGGCAAAGAAGATCAGAAAGGTGGTGATCTGCGCTGTTCCATTACTGCCGCCATCCTGAAAACCCGCAAGATCCAGAACCGGAAAGGCCAGCCCCATGGGCAGCACAAAGGTCAGCTTGGACACCGCGTTTTTGATGGCCAGATACGTTGCACCACGGCGCGTTTCTTGTGCCTTGTCGCGGCTGGTCACCAGATCGGCCAGCATGGATGTTGGCATCACAGCATCACAGCCAAAAGCCGCCCCCAGCACCACGCCAAACCCGAGCAGCAGCGCGACATCCCCCTGCCCCAGCCAAAAAGCCCCAAACAGCGCACAGCAGCACAGCAAAATCGAACAGATCCAGGCGATCTGTTTTGATGATTTCTTGGAAATCCAGACCCAAAGCGGCAGGAAAACAGCGGTAGAGACAAAGACGATCAAAAAGAACTGTCCCACCAGCGAAGGCGCTGCAATCACGTTGGAGATATACAGAACCGTCAATCCGGCTGTCAGCGCATTGGCCCCCTGCACAATAAAGAACGCAATGACGAGATAGCGCAGCGCGGCGTTGCCTTTGATATCTTGCCAGCTGTCGCGCAGGCCCATACGGGTGGGGGCGACCGCTTGCTTGGGCCGTGGGACAAACATCAAAAAGGCGACCAGCCCCAAGGCCAGCAGCCCAATCGCTACAGAGGCAATCATCGAAAGCGAAATCCCCATCTGCGAGGCCAGGACCACAGGGATAAGCGAGGCCAGAATTGCCCCTACGACCTGAAAAATTGCTTTGGAGCTGGCGATATAGGATCTTTCGTGCGTGTTGGGGGAAATTTCCAACCCGATCGAGCTATAGGGCACATCCAGCACTGTGTAGAAAATAAAGAATGCCGCGCTGACCCCGATCAGATACAGCAGCCCTGCATCCTGCGGCGGTGCCAAAAGCAACCATGCAGACAATGCCAATCCCGGTACCCCGATCAGCATCCAGGGCAATCTGGGCCCAAGCCGGTGGCGGGTCTGGTCGCTCAGATGGCCAACCAAAGGATCCGTAAACACATCAAAGACCCGTCCCGCCAGAAACACCGCGCCAACGGCGCTGAGCCCCAGCCCGACAGTGGTGGCATAATAGGTTGGGATATAGATCACCAGGGCAAAGCCAACCATCGCCAAAGGTGTCGTCAGCACACCAAAAGCCGCAAGTTGCCACACTGTCATCACTTTGCTCGTCTGCATCCTGCCCCCGCCTTTGCAGCTAAATACGCCCCTAGGTAAGCTATGTTCCTGCTGTCTATGGTTCACATTGTTTTGAAAACAGTGAATATCGCGCGGCGGTGAAGATCCGGCCCAATGATGATTGCACGCAACATGTATCCTTTTGGAGCAGATGTGCTCAATAGGATAGCAAACCCCGTTCACCAATCCGTGTTAAACGCCACAGATCAACCTATTGGTCTGGAAGCTGAATTATGTTTGACTTGCCAAACCGATCCACCGACACGGGAAGATGGATGAAAGACACTTCAGAGCCCACCTTTGAAGGAATTGACCAAGCAGAGATCTTTGCGGAAGAGGCACGAATGCTGCGCGCGCGCGCAGTCGGGTCGGCGCGGGCGGTGGTCATGCTTGTTCTGGTCATCGCGGGCAATCTGCTAAGCCTTGGCATGTATGGCACAGCGGCGGCCTGGTTTTCTGCTGCGATGGTCATGGTGGCGGTGACAGTGATCTATGCGCAGGTGATCTGGAAAGACGGCATCACCCTTGACACCGCCCCGATCTTTTTGCGCTATCATGTGGTGATTTCAGCCCTGACAGGGATGGTCTGGGGCAGTTTCGCCATATCCATCGCCAGTCAGGGGCAGGAAATGCACACGCTTGTGGCCGGGGTCTTTATCGCTTCGATCACCACGGGCGGGATTATGGCGGGTACCATCTATCGTCCGGGGTTTCTGGCGCTTGCAGCGTTTTCGTTACTGCCTTTCGGGACCTATCTGGTTTTGACGGCAGACGGCCTGCTGCAGATCTACGGCATGTTTGTGTTTTTGTATTTTGGCTTTTGTTTTTCCACCAACAAACAGGCCAGCCAGAAAACCCGCGAAGCCATCGCCGACAGGCTGGCCAAAATTGCCGTTCAATCTCAATTGGATGAGGCCGAGGCCAAACGCAGGTTCCAATCGGAAAAGGCGCGGTTTCTGTCTGCCATCAGCCATGACCTGGCCCAGCCCCTGCTGACTCAGCGCAATCTTCTGGCAAAGCTGGAGAAGGCTCTGGATGCCTCTGAACACCGGGATCTCATCCGGCAGGTGCAAAACTGTCAGGACAGTCAGGAAAAGCTCTTGAATGAAATGTCGCGCGCCAATCAGCTGGGGGAAATGCTGCCGAATGTGCAAAACGCGCCAGTAGACGTGGCTTTGATGTTCTGCCAGTTGCTGCATGAAATGCGTGCCAACCAAAGCGGCGCTGTGTTTTCTTCAGCTATTGATCCGGCAGTGCAGCAGATCCTGTCAGATCCGCATGTGATCGAACGTATCCTGCGCAATCTTCTAAGCAACGCGGTGAAATATGGCGGGGCGGCACCTCATATCGAACTGCGCGCCAGCTTTGCCAGGGATCGCGTGATCCTGACAGTTTCGGATGATGGGCCGGGCATTGGAGCTGCAGATCAGGCGCGGATTTTTGATGCCCATGTCAGGCTGAGCCGGGATCGTTCCCTGCCCGGAAGCGGTCTGGGGCTGAGCATCTGCCAGCATCTGGCGGAACAACTGGGTGGGCATCTGGAGCTACGCTCAGAACCGGGACAAGGGACGCAGGTCAGTCTGGTTCTGCCGCATGAGGAAAACCAGCCAGCCCCTGTGCCAGAGCAATCTCAGCGCTTTGTGTTGTACATTGGATCGGGCCGCAGCCCGTACTATGGGGATTGGGATGTGCTGTTTTCCGAATGGTACTGGGGCTTTGCCCACGCGCAATCCTGTACCGAAGCCCTGACGCTGATTGAGGCGCTCAAACTCAAGCCAGATATAATTCTGATCGACGATCTGACCCACTGCCAAGACGCACAGGTGCAGCTTGATCAACTATCATTGGTGGCCCCGGTTCTGGGCCTGACAGCGCGCGGTGAAACGCCCGAACCAAACAATAGCCCCATCACATTTATCGACGCCACCGACACCGGAACCGAACTGCGCAGCAAAATTGAAGCGCAATTGGCTTAGAACAAACCCAGCTCTTGCCCCTGCCGAACCGCTGCGGTGCGGGATGTAACTGAAAGTTCGCGGAAGATGCTTTTGACGTGGGATTTGACAGTATTTTCGCTGATCGACATGACCTGACCAATTTCCTTATTGGTCATCCCATCGGCCAGAAACCGCAGCACCCGCACCTGTTGCGGCGCAAGTTTCGGGATCAGAATATGTTCGCCCCGATCATGATCGACAGACATGCGCCCACTGCGGCGACGCAACATGTCTTTGGTCAGCGGGCCAGATTCCAGCGCGGATTGGATCGCCTGAAACAATTGATCCTGACTGCTGGATTTATGCAGGAAATCAAAGGCCCCCACACGCGCGGCATTGGATTTTGTCGTCGCATCTTCGGCACCGGAAATGATGATCACTGGCGCGCGCATGTTGCGTTCTGTCAACGCCGCGATCAGAGCAATGCCATTCACCGGACGCATGGCGAGGTCAGCAATGATCAGATCAAAATGCACGCCAGCATCCAGATCATTCAGCAGATCCAACCCGGATTTATAGGCCCGGGCAGTGTTTGGCCGCGGGAATTCCTCAAGCAGACGGGACAGCCCCTGCAAAAACAGGCTGTGGTCATCAACGATGGCAATCTGGGCTGTGTCTTCCATCATATGGGCCCCCATCCCACTAAGGTTCCAATCCCTCTTGGCCATGATGCCATCACGCAAAGAGTTGCATGACGGCTATATCTGACAAAGCGCTTGCTTTGTATCAGCTGTGCCCCCGGGGGACATCCGGGGGCACAGCACGCTGGATCAGGCAAAGATCAGATCATCTGAACCATAGATCATCAGCGTGACAACATTGCTGTCCTGCCCGCCCGCTTCGTCAAAGACGGTATAGGTAAAGCTGTCGGTGGCCGTTTCCCCATCCGCGAGATGTTCAAAGGCATCTCCGGTTGAATAGGTAAAGGTGCCATCACCATTGTCGACCACATTCCCCCAGGTTGAGGTATCGTCAATTTCAAACACAAAGGTATCTCCGTCTACGTCCGAAACATCTGCTGTCACGATGACTTCGGCTGGGGCTGGATTTTCGGCGGCCTGGAATTGGACGCCATCAATGTAGAGGTTGTCAGTAACGCCTCCGACTTCGTAGTCGAACGGCCCCGCTGTCACGCGCACATCAATGGTGCGGCCGCCGCCCAGATCCAGATTATCCAGCTCGATCTTGATGCTATCGACGTTCTTATTTGCATCCGCAAAGGTCACATAGTGGGGGTTGGACAGGCTGATCGCCCCACCATCTGTATCGGTCACGATCAGATCGCTGGAAGGGATCGCGCTTTCCACACCATCAATGAACAGTGTTCCGGCAAACCCCCAGCCCGAGTTGTTGGGATTGGGTTGAACCATGATACCATTGCCATCCGACAGGTATTGATCCGCAATCTGTTGGGCGAACTTATTCGCCCCGCCATCGCGCTGCACCGACGATGCGATGCCCGTATCAAAGTCGAAGACGTACCAACGGCCAAGGTTTGGCGCGACGAAGGAACCGATGCCTGCGGACATAACCGTCTGTGGCGCTTCGGTGATCGAGGCCGAGACCTCACCGGCGACAGGATCCTGATTAGTGCCTTCCACGGTGATCGTCACCACCTGATCCGCACTGCCGCCGCTGCCATCATCAACCGTGACCGTATAGGCGATTTCCAGGCTTTCACCGGCGGCCAGATAGTCAAATGTGGTGCCAGCCGAGGCAAAACTCCAGTCGATGGTGCCGCCGCTGTCTGCAACAGTCGAAGTGGTGGTCAGGTTCAGCAGATTGGTCACATCTGCGGCCTGCAAGGCCCCCACTTCGCCAGACAGGGCCACATTTGTCACCGATGCGCTGTGGGTATCCGAGACATCCACATCATCAAAGACGATCTGCCCCGACGCATCCCGCGACGCGACGCTGACATCATATTCCAGGCTGTTGTAATAGAAGGTTTCGTTCCGACCGTCATTGGACACAGTCAGCTTCAGCCCCAGTGACGGATCCAGCCACTCGCCCGCATCGCCAGACAGCGGGGCTGAGCCGATGATATTGGTTGCGCCCGGACCACCCGCCAAAAGCGTGATCTGATCATTGGCCGCGTCAATCTGCAAGCGCACTGAAAAATTATCCAGATTCTGGCCCAGACTAAACGTGGTACGATCATTCGTGGGCGGCGTTTCCGGGAAACCAACCCCGTATTCACCAGAAGCAAACACACTGTCAGCAAAGAACCCCAGCCCACCACCGTCAGCGGCAAAGATCGACAGGTGGTTTACCCCATCCGTCAGCCCGATCAGCACATCCTGATCTCCACCGGTGCGCGTGTTAAAGCTGGTGATATTCACCACGACGACATCATCATCCTGCAACTGACCCGCACTGATCAGATCAATTTCGGTATGCGGTATGCGGGTCACCCCCTGCGCACTGACGCGCAGCGCCTCTTGCCCGCCGACCGTTGCCAAAGACGCAGAGCCCGCAGCGCCATCAAAAACCGTCAGCAGCTCGCCCGCGTCCAGATTATCACCAAAATCAATTGCCGCACGCGCGATACCCGCAGTGGAAGAGCTGGCCGCAATCACCGGGGCATCATTTGCGCCCGTGATGGTAACGGTGACAGTTTCAGTCGCAGTGCCGCCGTTGCCGTCATCAACGGTATAGCTAAAGGTATCTGTCGCAGTTTCACCAACCGCCAGATGTTCAAACTGACCGTTCGGATCATAGCCAAAAGTGCCGTCACCATTGTTGGTCACGCTGCCCACGGTGCCCGTGGTGTCCACGCTAAAGCTGTGGGCATCGCTGCTATCCGCATCGCTGAAATCAGCGGTGATCACGACAGCCGGGCCGTCTTCTCCGGCGCTGGTGTTGATCGCATTGGCCACCGGGCCGTCATTTTCCCCTGAGATGGTGATGGTTACGGTCTCGGTCGACATTCCGCCGTTGCCGTCATCGACGGTAAAGGTAAAGCTGTCCGTCGCGGTTTCGCCCACCGCCAGATGTTCAAACTGACCATTGGTGTCATACCCAAATGTGCCATCGCCATTGTTGGTGACCACCCCAAGCGTGCCCGAGGTATCAATCGAAAAGCTGTGCACATCGCTGCTATCCACATCAGTGAATTCGGCGGTGATCAATTCGGCGCGCTCATCCTCCTGCGTGACAACGCTAACCGCTGTGGCCACAGGCGCGTCATTTGCACCCTCAATGGTGATGTCATAGCTCATCACCCGCGTGCCGCCCTGCCCGTCTGAGACGGTGACAGTCACAGTCTCGGTGGTGGTTTCACCCTCGGCGAGATAATCATAGGCGTTGCCCGGATCAAAGGCGATCTCCAGCCCCTGGCTGGTGCCCATCAAGGCCGCGTCCTGAACACCTGAAGACTGGAACGAAACGCTTCCGCCGCCGGTAACTGTCACCGCGTCAACGGAAATGGCGCCACCATCCAGATCATAGAGATCAACATGAAAGGCCAGTGTGTCATCCTGGCCTGCGCTTAGATCCTCATCGCGTAGCACGGCAAGCGGATCGTTGTTTTCGCGCAGGTTATAGGTGAAATCGTCGAACTGTAGAATTTCAAACCGATGCAGGAAATCACAGCCATCATCGCCAGATACAAAGGTCCAGCGGCCGCCAAAGCAGGAATAGATTTTGTAATCCAGAATAGAGCCGGAAAAGATCGCCGTATCCTGACCGCGTCCGCCAAACATCACATCATTGCCGCCACCGCCCTCCACGGTGTCGTCCCCAGCGCCAGATCGGATCCAGTCGCCGTGGTCAGACCCGGTGATCTGATCATCTCCACGCCAGGTGCGCACATAGGTGCCATAGTTGCTGTCCGAAACATCTACGACTTTGTCTTGATTACGATAATTCCAATACCCACGACCCCGATAACCCATTGTGACCTCCCGCTGGTGCGCCCAGACTGCAAACATGTAATGCGCCCCCAGCCTGTGGCGGGGGACCATAAGATTTCTCGATAGGTCTAATTAAAAAAAGATCGTCTTTTCCGAACAATCACCCGTTCGGGTGATTGGGGTAGCTCAGGGGACGTTTCGAAAGGCGGTTTCAGGAAACACTTTGTTTCAGCCCCGCCAAATTGCCGACTTCTTAAAATCTGCGGCGAAATCAATCCGCCACTTTGCAGGCTAAGGTTGCATAGATCCAAAAAGCGAATCCAACGCGGCGCACGTTCCCCGGCCCCCGGGAAAGGTCGATTTCCCCAATAGATGACCGGGCAAATTGTGACCGGCAAAGGCACTATCCGGTCTGATCTCTGAAATAGGCCATGCGCCTTACATGCGTGTCACAAAGGCTCAGTATTGGGGATACAGACAGGCGACGCTGCCGGGCAAGGTTTTAAAGTCAAAGCGTGGGCGCGGTTTTCACGGGCATCAGACGTTTCTCAATGTCCAACAAGCTGCTCTGCCAGGGCATCCCACTGGCGCCGCCCGATCGCCTCCCGCGAGGCAAGAAGCCAGTAGGTTTCGCTGGGTTCCAAAACATTTTGCCCCAATTGCACCAAAGCGCCAGTTCGCAGTTCCCCTGAACAAAGCGGAAGCGATCCAAGAGCAACACCATGGCCCGATTTGGCAATGGCAATTGCGCCATGCTGGGTGTCGACCCGAATTTGGGGGATTGGTGTTGTCGGAATCCTGTGCTGCTTTGCAAACTCTGTCCAGTCCGGGCGCGGCCCGGTGCAGGTAATGCGCGGCTGTGTCATCCAGTCTTTACTGGTAAAAGACGTACCGGACACAGGGGCAATCACCTCTTTGAAAAGTGGGATCTGATAGTGATGCGGCCACCCGCCTGCCCCATATCTGATCTGTATGGTGCTATCCATAGTCGCGGTTTGCCCGCCGTAAATATAGGACTGAACCGAAATCGCCGCCCCTGTCGCGGCAGCAGCCCCTGCCAAACGCGGGGCCAGCCACATCGAAATCACCGATTGACTTGCTGAAAGCGTCAGCTGCCGCCGACCCCGCGCAAACAGCATTTCAGAACTGTCGCTTAACCCCCGCAACGCCAGCTGCACATGGGGCAGCCAGGCCTCTCCTTCGACAGTCAGAGTGATCGCACGCGCCTCGCGCACAAACAGTTTTGCGTTCAAATGCGTTTCGAGCTGCGCAATCCGCTGACTTATCGCCGGTTGGGTCAACCCGGTTTCACTTGCCGCTGCGGTGAAACTGCCCAGACGTGCGGCAGCTTCAAAGGCGCGGATCCACTCTAACGGCGGCAAGGAAAAGGACGGGCTATGCATAAACCATATCACCTCATAGGGGCCATATTTATAATTTGATTATAGTCTCGTTATCGCAAAAGCTAAGGCAAATGTTCGTGCTGTCAGCCAGAAGGACTTAGCCAATGCACACGGCGCTTACTCAGGACGGAACTGTCCTGACACTTTTTACCGATGACGCAGCCCTACGCTTTCATGCGATCTGGCTGCGCGACAATGCGCAAGATTCCGCAACGCGTGCCTCTGGAAACGGGCAACGCCTGATAGCCTTGCGCGACATACCCGCCGAAACGCGCATTTCTGACGCTACTGTTGAGGGGGAAATGCTGCGGCTCACCTTTGCCCCAGAAAACAAAACACTCGCCTATCCAGTGGCTTGGCTGCTTTCCAATGCCTATGACAAAGACTTGGACCAACAACAGGGCTGGCTGGCTGCTGATATTGAGCTTTGGAATGCCGACCTGCAGGCAAATGTACCCACTGCCCAATTTCCAGAACTCTCCAGGCGCGGGTCCGCCTTTGCGCATTGGGTCGAACAGGTCACCCGCTATGGGTTTGGCAAGATCGAAGCAGGCCCGATCAAAGAAGGCGCGCTCTTTGATGTGGTCGATCTTTTCGGGTTTGTGCGTGAAACCAACTATGGCAAACACTTTGAAGTGCGCACTGAGGTGAACCCCACAAATCTCGCGTTTACAGGACTTGGGCTACAGGCCCATACGGATAATCCCTACCGCGATCCGGTCCCTACCATTCAGGTTCTCTATTGCCTGGAAAGTTCGGCAGCCGGAGGGGAAAACATGGTTGTTGACGGCTTTGCCTGCGCCCGTCGATTGCAACTGGAAAATCCAGAGTACTTCGACGTTCTGGCCCGCTATTGCGCAAAGTTTGAATATGCAGGCGAAGACGGCGTCTGTCTAACATCCCGGCGGCCACTGATTGAACTTGCCCCTGACGGGGAGCTGATCGGTATCCGGTTTAACAACCGGTCGCTCGCTGCGGTCACTGATGTGCCTTTTGACAAAATGGGCCTTTGGTACGACGCTTATCGCCGTTTGGGTGAAATCATTGATGATCCCGCAATGGAGGTGACCTTTCGTCTGGAACCGGGAGAGGCATTTGTCGTGGACAACACGCGCGTGCTGCATGCGCGCAAAGCCTACTCTGGCACGGGAAAACGTTGGCTGCAGGGGTGCTATGCCGATAAAGATGGATTGCGTTCAACCCGTGATGCCCTGCACCGCACGGCTCAGGAGGCCGCAGAATGAGTTCTCAGATCCCAGAGCTGACTGCAGACAACATTGTTGAGTTTCTGGCCTCAATTTTCGAACGCCGCGGATCGGAGGAGTATCTGGGCGAACCCGTCACGATGGGGGAACATATGCTGCAAGGTGCGACTATTGCAGAGCAAAATGGCCAACCAGACGAAATCATCGTTGGGGCGCTTTTGCATGATATCGGCCACTTCACCTCAGAGTTCGGAACCTTCACAATGGACGATACTGAAGATCGGCATCATGAAGATGCAGGCGCTGAAGTTCTGGAACGGTTTTTTCCAAGCGTAGTCACCGATTGCTGCCGCTACCATGTCGCAGCAAAACGCTACCTATGCGCCACAAAACCTTCTTATTTCGAGCGCCTGTCTGAGGCATCCGTACATTCATTGAACCTCCAGGGCGGTCCTATGAATGCTCAAGAGGTGGCCGAGTTTGAAAAGAACCCCAACCTCAAAGAAATCATAGCCGTACGCTATTTAGACGAAGCGGGCAAAATAGCAGGTATGAAAACCCCTGATTTCAATCACTTTGCCCCAAGGGTACAACGATTGGTGGATGCACAAAGTTCCAAATGCTGAGTGTTTGTAAGAACGCGTAGTTTTTGTGGGCCAGAAACAATGCTTATGGCCCTTCCAACCAATACGACGGACTTTCCAAGCAGCCTATGTAGTCTGATCTTGCATAAGCATCGGGCATGGGCCTCGGCGGTGTCGGGTCCTGGGCGACCAGTCTATGTTGATGAGGTCACGCAGGTTTTCGATCCCGAATAGAGAGAATGCGATGACGCTGACGTTTCTGGGGCCGTAGGGCCGGATCACGCCATCTGCGGTTCGCATGACGATGGCGTGATCAAAGATCCGATCGTCGGTTTCCCCAGTTCGACTACAACGTAGCCAGTGGTCTTGGCGGACTGTGCCTTGTTAAACGTTTGTCGCGAGTTGGACTTTGGGGCTCGGCAGAGGAGGCCCTTGCGGTGCGTTCGTCGGGCAGGCCGCGCCATCCGGTTGATGCGGCCACCCAGAACTGGGCCATGTTCGCCTTTAGCACGGATGCATCGGCGCAGACGGGATTGCCAACGTCGTTCGAATTGCTGTTCGAATTGGGCGATCGGTGCAAGGGGGGATTTGTTGAGCGTCTCAATTCATATGATCAGGAACTCAAAACGTTGCAGGCAACAAGGGATCAGCTGGTGCCAAGGCCCATCACGCTTCCTGATGATATTCCGTCGCTGTATCGCCGTGATCCAGCCCTCGTTTCACCGGACACCAAGCGGTTTCGGTTTTAGCTCTAATGAACTCGCGAGGCGATTTCCATTTCAGGCCGCTGTGTGGATGGTTCTCGTTATAGTCTTCGATCCAGTCTCCTATCAATGACAACACGGTTTTGGCGGCAGGCAGTGGGTTTACGCGAACGTAATCGTGCTTGAGCGTTTTCACGAAGGCTTCTGACATACCGTTGGATTGCGGGCTTTTGACCGGCGTGAAGCAGGATTTCAGTCCCAATTGTTGTGCGAAGGTGCGGGTTTCTTTGGCCGTGTAGGCGCTGCCATTGTCAGTCAGAACTTCAACCTGTTCTGGCGCGCGGTGTGTGCCAAACCTGCTCTCCACAGCTTCCAGCAGCATGTCGCGCACATCCGACCCGCTGATCCCGGCATTGGCCACAGCCCGCCACGAGATGATCTCCCGGTCGTGGGCATCGATGAGGAAAGCCAGGCGGATCACGTCGCCATTCCAGCAGGCGAACTCCAGCCCATCAGAACACCAACGCAGGTTTGACCGCATCATGATGACTTTGCCGTCATGGTTTCGCTCGGGTCGATGAAAGCCGGATCACTGGAGAAGCAAATTGTTGCGCTCCATGATCCGGTAGACCCGCTTGTGATTGACCGCAGCAAGGCCCTCAGAACGCAGCTGCCGATTCAGAAGGGCCGTAATTCGTCGGTATCCATAGGTCGGGCGCTTCGCCACCAACGCCTGGATACGTGGCAGGACCACCGCGTCTTGGGCTTTATGGTAGCCCCGACGCGGTTTCGCGCTCCCGTTCAACCGGTCATGCAGATTGGAACGGGAGACCTCCAAAACACTAGAGACGGTCTTCATGGCAAATCGTCCCGTTTCAACGACTGCGCAAGCAAGGTCGTTTTTTTTGCCCGTGATTTGTCCAGCGCTTCCTTCAGGATCTCCACTTCCATCGTCTTACGCCCGAGCTGGCGTTCAAGTTCCAGAATGCGGGCTTCCATATCACGGACCGTCTTGTTCTCGGTGACACTGTCATCTGCGGCCACAGCGACGCTTCCCCCTTCGAGCATGAGTTTGCGCCAACGATACAGCAGATTGGGAGCCGAGCCATTGCGACGCGCAACAGCAGAGATTCTCTCCCCATCATACATGGTCTCTTCAACAATCCGCAGCTTATCAGCCGCAAACCAACGACGACGGCGACCGCCATCGGTAATGATTTCAATCCCAGACATGAGCATCTGCTTAAGGCTATCCTTAAGCCTCCCTGGTCAAGCCAAGGTGTCCGGTCGAAATAGGGGCCAGTTCACGCAGATATATCGACAATCTGGTGGCAACACTGATTGAGGAAGGTGTGGCTAGCAGAGCGAGCGATGAACTTCACGAACTGATGGATCGGGTTGTCGTATTATACGATCAAGACCCCAAGAACCACCTTCTGTTTACCTGTTTATGCGGGGCAATTTGATCGCCATGCTCGAACAGGCGAGGCTCGCCGAAGAGTGTTGTATTGATGGTGCTTTGGCGGATTTTGGTTGCGGGAGTAGGATTTGAACCTACGACCTTCAGGTTATGAGCCTGACGAGCTACCGGGCTGCTCCATCCCGCGCCATTTTGTGTGCGCTACGGCT
>JAOARQ010000006.1 GCA_025210455.1 Pelagimonas sp. | reverse complement strand
CTGTATGCTGCGGTGGCGAGCATCATCAGTTTCAGGTTCGATAGCTCTGCGATCACTCGATGCATCAGAGGGTGTGTGCTGGGCTGGTTCTCTAGTGCATATTCCAGCGCTTGGCTCCCTTTAAGGTGAGGCGGTGCTGAGGCCATTAATTCTAACGCCCGAGGCCCCAAACGAACCCGTAGCCGCGGCGACTTCCCGTCTGAACTCATAAGCTGCGCTCCCCAATTTCTTTTTGGTCCATAAGTTTCAAAAGGACCCTTTGGCCGTGTCACTCTCGGTGGTTTGGCACGCAGGGTTGTCCCCCAATAGTTCAATATCCGCGGAGGGCGCCCCAACAAAGTTGAACATCTCCGATAATGTCTAGGATCGCTAGTGCTTCCGGCTTGATGCGCCCGCTGGAGTAGGACTGCGAGTTTGTTTATTCAGTCTTCTGGCCACGTTGATATCAGACGAGGGCGATTCGACTGAGAAGCTATCGCAATCTCCTCATATTGTAGACCATGTTGGCCATTGATATAGCAGCCTTTGCACTCGGCAGACCGGTAGTCGGCATCTGCCCAGGTTTTGCACCCCGTAGGCCCACTCGCCTCGGACCTTGATATAGGTCTCGTCAACTCGCTAACTGTCTGATATCATTTTCCGCCACGGCGACCGCATCCGACGCTCCATTTCAGTGACATGCTTTTGCACCCAGCGATAAATTGTGCTGTGATCCACGCGGACACCGCGTTCGGCAATCATGGTTCCAAGATCGCGAATGCTGACGCTATAACGGCAATACCAACGCACAGCGCATAGTATGACTTCAGCGATGAAATTTCCCCCTTTAAAATCAATTATGCCTTACCTTTGCCGATCACCGATTGGTCAGTTTTCAAAACCGGCAAAAGTTTGCAACAGGGGCATTCAGCGCGAGAAGATCACAGGTGGACCAAAGGTCAACTATGCATTAACAATCAAATTACACCAGTCAGATGAGAACGCTCCCAGATTCAGTAGATTTCGCGATATAGATCGCATAAATGTATAGAGAAAGCGTGCAGGAGGACTTCACAATAACGGGACCAAAACGATTTGAGTTGCTATTTATTGATCCTGCATCTTTAACAAAACTAGTCCCCTTGAGGATGCAACACTCGATCAAGACCACAAAGAGTGGGTCGATTCTGGGACCTGGGATGTTAATGCTGGGTCACTTATGGATGACGAAAAGTACATTATCCTCAGGAAACACTTCCAGAATGGTGAAACATGGGACGAATGCGGAATTTACCCCTATTTGGCTGTCAATGAGCGTTCAAAACTGACCCACTTTTTGTGGCGCAAAGCCCCCAGTCGGGCCGCCCTCACATAGCGAGTCCGTCTGGGGGCTTTGCTTGCGGGACGTTTACTTTTTTCTGCGCTGTTTGCTCTGGGCGAACCGGTAAGACGTGTTGCCTGTTTCGATTATGGCGCAATGGTGCGTGACGCGATCAAGTAGTGCGGTTGTCATCTTGGCATCGCCAAAGACAGAGACCCATTCACCGAACTCCAGGTCGGTGGTGATGATGACACTGGTCTGCTCGTAGAGCTTGCTGATCAGATGGAATAGCAGCGCGCCGCCGGACTTTGGGAAGGGGATGTAGCCCAGTTCGTCGATGATGACGCAGTCCAGGGCCGAGAGCTATCGAATGATCTTCCCGGCATTGCCCTCGGCCTGCTCCTTGATCAGGGCGTTGATCAAGTCGGCGGCATTGAAGAAGCGCGCCTTCTTGCCGTTGTTGATCAAAGTGGTTCCAAGCGCGATGGCGATATGGGTTTTGCCTGTTCCGGTTCCGCCCACCAAGATGAGGTTGTGTGCCTCTTCTGTGAACTGGCCCGTGCAGTACGGTTCGATCTGGATTTGGGTGATGCTGGCTGCGCCATAATCGAAGGTGGCGAAGTCCTTTTGATGGGGAAACTTTGCAATCCTCATTTGATACTGGATTGAGCGAACCTTGCGCTCTACAGTTCCCGCATTGATCAGTTGCTTTATCGCTGTGGTCAGATCTGGTGGCTTGCGCGCGGACAGCAAATCATGGGCGCAAGCTGCCATTCCATGCAGCCTCAGGGCTGTCAATTGGTCGATGAGAGCGTTCATGCGGCAGCCTCCTCAGCCGAGCACAGCATCTCATAGCGTTTGCAATCGGCCTCGGGCCGCAAGGTTAGCTGCGGATAAGCGTAGACGTCGCTGAGCGGCGTGATGACCGGCTCCACCAACTGGTTGATCAGGTTGATAATGGCGTGAAGGCGTAGGGTGTTTTGATCTACCGCTAGTTCGCAAGCCGTCTCGACCACATCAATCCCGTGATCCTGGGCCAGCAAAAGCAGATCGACAAACTCCCGATCCCCGCCCGTGCCAGCCATGTAGTGTTCTCTGATCCCATGCATGGCATCGGGCAATTGCCAGTCCACAAAGGGGGCACCATTGCGCAAGGCACCCGGCTTGCGGTCCAGCAAGGGAACGTAATGCCATGGCTCAAAATAGCTGACGTTGCGGGTGAAGCACCCCGGCCGCAGGCTGGGAGAAGGGCCAGGTTGAGAACCAGGTCCAGTTTTTGCGGGGCCGGTTGTATGTTCCCAAACCTGCCTTCGATGATCTCGATGCGCTGAACGCTTGGCTGGGCTTGCGCTGTGAAGAACTGGCAAACCGGCCCCATCCCGAGCAGCGGGATCGCACGATTGCCGAGATGTTTGAAGACGAACGGTCCGAGCTGCGCCCACTGGGCCGGGCATTTGATGGCTACGTGGAGAAGAGAGTTCGTGTCCGCTCCACCTGCCTGGTTCAATATGCAAGCAAAGTGCCGTTTTATCCATGAAAGAGATCTCTACGCTGAACTTGAAACGCGCCAAACCGTTCTTGCCTTTGCTAGCAATGAAGCCGCTGAGATGAATGGCTTGGCCATTCTCTCAACCCCCCCAGAAAGCCCGCCAGCTGGGGTGGAAATCTGCCTGGTGACCGATAGCTGCCGCAGTGCGCGGGAGAAGTTCATAGATTAGATTCTACCAGTTCCTTTAGAGGGGGATTTAGCACTCAACCGCATTCGACCCCTACTATTTCGCCCCCAGCGGTAGGCGACCGCATTAAGACCATCAGAAGCATCAACCGCAGCCACATCCATAAAAAAAATAGGTGTAAAAGGCGAGATCCAATTCATCAGACAGCTGTCTGATGCAGCCTGAAATGCGGCACCGCTTTAACAAACGCCAACTAATGCAATAGTCCCCCTTCGAGCAAAGGGTTAGACAATGCCGCCCTCAGCTGCCGAGGTGTTTGATCGAACTCAGACCGGATGGCTTCATAAAATTGCCTTGTCGAGCGAAATCCCGCTTTCCAGGCAACCTCCTCTATCGACAAATTGCTTGTGGCCAACAACGCGCGTGCCCGGGAAACGCGGATGTGGCGGATATAAGTATGCAGCGACACGCCGGAAAGCTCTCGAAATCGGGTGGTTAGGTAACGCCGGTTATACCCCAGCGCCTCGGCCACGTCAGAAACGGTCACGCCCTGATTGTCCTGCTCGTTGATGTATTCAATGACGCGGCGCAAAAGCTCTTGTGCCTTTGAGTTCTTTTCCGTGCGCCGCCCATAACTCCTGCGGTCTTGCTGCAAAAACTCGATTCCGACGCGTTGAACCAAGCATGCAATCTCGCGTTTGGCGATATCCCGGTGGGCGTGATGGTCAGAGTTCAGATCATCGTGCCAACAGCCGAATGTTGCGGCGTCGAACCGCGACTGCGCCTTGGCAACGACAGGCTTGCCGCTAATCAAGTGCGCTACGAATTCCCTAGACGGTGCCCAGGCCATCAATGCCTCGACCGGGGCGTTGATCACAAAAACTTCGGAGCCCGGTTCGCTGCTGCTGACGCGGTGCGGAATAGCAGCCCAGAACATCAGCAACTGCCGCGCGCGAAGCCGCTGATATTCCGTCCCTATTTCATATTCAGCACTTCCTGCAGAGCAATACACCGCCTCAAGATGCATATGCCAATGGGACTTTGGCATGATTTCGGGCATGCGGCGCAAGATGCGAAACTGCCCGGCGCTATCTTTGGGCGAGAGGAACATGCGGCGTACTCCGTACGGTTTGCTCTGTCACAATAGGATAACAAAAAACCTGACTTTTCCGCAATACCTGACGTTTGGATCGGAAGTGTTTGCGCCAAAGAATCTGTTAACATTTCCACGTGTCATACATGGCGGCCAACCGGTATCTGTCAGCCAGTTGGTCGAGCTCAGGAGGAATAAATGTCTTGTAAAATTAGTCTCTGCGTTGTCGCCGGGCTACTGGCGTCGACATCTGCGATTGCTCAGTCCTGCCCAACCGTGGCCTCGCCCAATGGTGTGGACCACAAAGGTCTGGAGCAGCTGGAACTGGCTGATTTCGTTGCACAAACCATGTCAGAACTGACGTTTTTGGATAACCCAGCAACCGAAGCGCTGGTTGGCCGAGGCGCGCTTCCGCCGGTGGCCGAGCGCCTGCCGAAAGAGCCGCTGGTTATTGTGCCGTATGAGGCTTGCGGCACCTATGGCGGTGAGATGCGCTATCTGGCCCGCGCGCTTGAATCGAACACATCCGAGGGTCTAAGCTGGCGTCAGGTGCAGCTTGTGCGCCTCGATGACGACCTTCAGACGATCAAGCCCGATGTGGCCAAATCGTGGGAATGGAACGACGATTTCACCGAAGTCACATTCGTTCTTCGCGAGGGTCACAAGTGGTCGGATGGTGCACCGTTCACCGCCGAGGATGTGGCGTTCTGGCTCAATGATCTGATCATGAACCAGGTGCTATACCCCTCGACCCGCGCCCCATGGAATGTGGGCAGCCGTGCCGAGGTGATCGACGCCACCACTGTCAAGTTCATCTTTGACAAGCCGCAGCCCGCGCTTCTCAACCACCTGACTACGCAAGGTCACTTCTTTGCCGCCTTCGCGCCGAAACACGCACTGGCACCTTTCCATGGCGACTATGCCGAAGATGCCGATGCCAAGGCTCAGGCGGCGGGTTACGACACCTGGGCAGATTGGTTCCGCGTCCGCTGGGGCCACTGGATGGACAAGACAACGCATTCAGAGCTTGGTCTCGAAGTTCCGACGCTGGAAAGCCATATCATGGTCAAGGCACCCGACGAGACTTACCGCGACTTTGTGCCTAACCCGTATTACCACCGGGTGGACACCTCGGGCCAGCAGCTGCCGTATGTGAACGAGCACAAAGAGCGCTTTATCGACCCGTCGCTTTACCCGATTGAGATCCTCAACGGCAACGTGGACCAGAAATCGCCTGGTGCGATTGATGTCTTTCCAGCGCTGAAAGAAGGCGAATCCGAGAGTAACTACCGCGTGATCCTGCCGGGTGGTAACAAGGGTCCGTTTATGGTGTTCAACCAGACGCATCCCGAAGAGCGTACACGTATGCTTTATAGCGACGTACGTTTCCGCAAGGCTATGAGCGTGGCCATTGACCGCAACGAGATCAATGAGACACTGTTCCTCGGCCTGGGTGAGATCGGCGGGGGTCTGCCTTATCAGACGCCTGTTTCCAAGCCCGGCGATGCCACGCATTTCGCGCAGTTCGACCCTGAAATGGCCAATGCGCTGCTAGATGAACTGGGCATGGTCAAAGGGGCCGACGGCATCCGCACTCACCCCGATGGAAAACCATGGTCGATCATCTGGGAATACTCAACCCAGTTTTCCGGCACGCCCGAGTTCCCGGTTCTGGTCGGTGAGATGTGGCGCTCTGTTGGTGTGGACGTGCAACTGCGCGAGATCGACTCAGTGACTTTGGGCGACAAGAACAGCGCTAACACCATAGACATCGGCATGATCTACGATCAGGCGATCTATCCGGTTGTGGCCGCTGGTCCCGATAGCTTGGTGCCGCCCTTCCATATCAACAGCCCGCTGTCGGGGCTGCCTTGGGTGCAGTGGAAGGATACCAATGGGGCCGAGGGCATCGAACCTCCCATGTGGGTCAAAGAGCTGTTCACGCTAGGTGAAGAGATTCTGACATTCGAGCCTGGCTCGGACGCATGGAACGCGCGCCTAGATGCGATCACCGAGATCCACCGTCAGCAGGTGCCGGTCATCGGTGTCTTTGGCGCGCTTCCGCGTGTCAGTATCATCAACAAAGACCTGAACAACGTGCCAGATATCACCATCATCGGCAATACCTCGTACACTGGGTATCTAGCGCCATGGGGTGTCGATCAGTGGTACTATCCTGCTAACTAAGAAAACCAAACCCTGTAACCGGGCGTGCCGCTGTGCACGTCCGTTTTCCAGCCACGTGGTGCCCCTGTGACACGATTTTTTACCCAACGACTGCTCTCGGCCTTGTTTGTTCTGGCCGCGTTTTCCTTTGTTGTTTTCTTCCTGATCCAGCTTCCGCCCGGAGACTTTGCCGATGCATGGGCCGCAAATAAAGCAGCCGATGGCGAGCGCGTCACACCACAGGATCTGGAGAATTTTCGCGAAGTATATGGGCTGAACGATCCCTTTATCGTCCAGTACTTGCGCTGGATTGGAAATGTGCTAACCGGTGAACTTGGGTTTTCCTATGAGTATCAGAAACCCGTGGCGCATGTTCTGGCAGAGCGGTTACCGCTGACGCTTGGCATGGCGTTTGCGGCGCTGACTGTGATCTATCTGGTTGGGGTTCCGCTGGGGCTGTATTCGGCGGTGCGAAAGCGGACCCTGGCTGACTATACGGCGACCTTCTTTGGCTATCTTGGGCTTGCCACACCGAATTTCCTGCTGGCGTTGATCCTCGTTTTTTTTGGTTACAAGTGGTTCGGGCTGTCGGCAGGGGGTGTCTTCTCACCCGAGTATCTTGGACAATCCTGGAGCTGGGGAAAGTTCTGGGATTTTATGGCACATCTAGTGATCCCCGTGCTGGTTCTGGGCACGGCGGGAACAGCGGCCCAGGTACGCACCATGCGCGCCACCATGCTGGATGAATTGTCAAAACCCTATGTTATGGCCGCGCGGGCCAGCGGTTTGTCGTTCTGGAAGGCCATCTGGCGCTATCCGGCTCGGGTGGCGATTGTGCCTATCGCTGCCACCCTAGGGTGGGAGATTACGACTGTTATCTCTGGTGCCCCTATCGTGGGGGTCGTGCTTTCGCTGCCGGAAATGGGTCCGGTGTTCCTGCAATCGCTGATCAGTCAGGACATGCCGCTGGCCGGGGCGATCCTGCTTATCTACTACGTGTTGGTCGTGATCGGGACGCTCATCTCAGATATCTTGCTTTTCTGGCTTGATCCCCGCATTCGGATGGAGGTGGTAGGTTGACACTTGTAACAACACATCTCAGTAGACGACAACTGGCGGTTCGCGCCTTTCGCCAAAACCGGTTAGCCCGGGTAAGCCTTTGGGCATTGGTTGTGCTAATTCTGGTTTCGGTTTTCGCCGAGTTCTTCGCCCCCTACACCCCTCAGGAACGCAACCGGACCTACAGCGATGGTACGCCGATGGCGGTGCTATTGTTCTATGACAATTTTGTCCCGGGTCTCAATGTACGCGCACGGGTCAACGAACGCGACCCGGTAACGCTGCGCCGTGTCACGAAGGTGGACGAGACCGAGCGCTGGGGCCTTCGTTTCTTTGTGCGGGGCGGGACCTATAGCTGGTTTGGGCTGTTCCAAAGCGATCTGCATTTCTTCGGTGTGCCTGACGGCTACATTCACCTGTTTGGTACTGATCGTCTTGGGCGCGATATCTTCTCGCGCACGCTTTACGCCTTTCGGACGTCGCTTTCCATCGGCGCAGTGTCGGTGCTGGTGGCGTTTGTTCTGGGGATCGCCATCGGCGGGCTTGCGGGCTATCTGCGTGGGCTCTTTGATACGGTCTCGATGCGTGTGATCGAGTTCTTACAGTCGATCCCGACGCTACCGCTTTGGCTGACCGCCGCAGCGGCTGTTCCTCGCGACTGGACTGCGATGCAGACCTATCTGACAATGACGGTGATCCTGGCGTTGATCGGCTGGACGACGTTGGCACGACGTGTGCGCTCGCGGATCATCGCGATGCATGGCGACGAACATGTGCTTGCCGCGCGCCTGTCCGGTGCGCGCCCCGGCAAGGTATTTCGCCGCCATATGCTGCCTGCATTTACCGGATATCTCATCGTAGATTTAACGCTGGCCTTTTCGACCATCGTAATCGCCGAAACATCGCTCAGCTTTCTTGGCCTCGGCTTGCGAGAGCCAGTGGTGTCACTTGGCGTACTACTGTTGCCCGCGCAATCCATCGCCGCCATCATCCTGACGCCTTGGTACATGATCCCTGGGCTCTTTGTGGTGCTGGTTGTGCTGCTCTTGAACTTCATTGGCGATGGCGTGCGCGACGCCATGGACCCTCAATCCTACTAGGACATCATGAACCCTTTGCTTAGTATCCAAGATCTGTGTATCGCTGCCCAAGCCAAGCCTCTGGTCGACCACGTCTCGCTTGAGATTGCACCGGGGGAAACGCTTGCGCTGGTGGGCGAAAGCGGTTCAGGCAAAAGCCTGTCTGCCCTGTCTGTTATGGGACTCTTGCCCAGTAATTTACAGCGCTCCTCTGGTCGGATCAAGCTGAGCTTGCCAGAGCAACAAATGACCCTGACCGCGCTGAAAGAGAAGGAGTGGACTGGTATTCGGGGCCGCCATATCGGGATGATCTTCCAAGAACCAATGAGCGCGTTTTCACAGGTCAAGACCGTGGGAGACCAGGTGGGCGAGTCGTTGGTCCGGCACAAAGGGCTGTCGCGCGCTGCGGCCCGGGCGCGCGCCGCCGATCTGCTGGATGAACTGGACGTGCCAAATGCAAGGGACGTGGTGCGCCGCTACCCTTTCGAGTTTTCGGGCGGCATGCTGCAACGGGCGATGATCGCGCGCTGCATCGCCTGCGAACCGGCTCTTATTTTGGCGGATGAACCGACGACGGCACTGGATGTCACAGTCCAGGCCCAGGTGCTGCGCCTGCTGAAAAGAGTGCAGGAAAACGCCGGGTCTGCCATGCTCTTCATCACCCACGACCTAGCCGTAGCACAGCAAGTCGCCGACAGGGTAGCCGTGATGCAACACGGCAAGGTGATCGAACAGGGCCCGGCGCGTTCGGTCCTGCGCACGCCGCATCACAGCTATACCAAGGACTTGCTGCGCGCGCTGCCGCGCCTTGACATCCCCGAACCGAGCGCTCCCCACAGCGCTCCGATACTGAAGCTGCGCAACCTGTCGCTGTCCTACGGAGGCACCCAGCCGCTCTTTGGTCGACCGAAACCGGCCAAGATCGTACTTTCGGACGTCTACATGGAGATGGCGCGTGGCGAAATCGTGGGGCTGGTAGGCGAAAGTGGGTCGGGCAAAACCACGCTTGCGCGGGCCATCCTAGGGCTGGCACGGGCGCAACGCGGGCAGGCTATGTTCTACCCCAGTACGGCCGAGCCCTTTGACACACTGCGGCTGACAGCGACTGAACAGTTCTGCTTCTGGCGTAAAGCCCAAATGGTGTTTCAGAACCCTTATGCCTCGCTCAATCCTTGGTTGAGTGTTGAGCAGACGCTGACCGAACCCCTGATCAACCACGGCATTTCGACAGGTGCCGAAGCCGTTGAGACAGCGCGGCAAACTCTGGAACAATGCGGACTGGACGCGGGGGCTCTGCCGCGTTTCCCGCACAGTTTCAGCGGAGGCCAGCGGCAACGTATCGCCATTGCGCGTGCTTTGGTGACACAGCCCGAACTTGTAATCTGTGATGAACCGATGTCCGCGCTCGACGTCTCAACCCAGGCACGGATCATTGAGCTTCTGAAAGCCCTGCGTCGCGACATGGGACTGAGTTTCCTTCTGATTACCCATGACCTCGCTGTGGCCTCGCAGCTTTGCGACAGGATCGTGGTCATGCAGCGCGGGCAGATTGTCGAACAAGGCCCTACGAACCAGGTATTCGGGACCCCACAATCAACCTACACTCAGGAGCTTTTGGCGGCGGTCCCGCGTATCGAGCCAGAAAGCGTTGCAGTATGACCAAAAAGAACATCCTCATCATCTATGCCGATCAATGGCGGCCCGACCAATTCGGCGCGCCAGTCTCTTACACGCCAAACCTCGATGCGCTGGCGGCTGAAGCGGTTAGCTTTGACGCCCACTATGCACAGGCCATCCCCTGCGCGCCCTCACGAGCCTGCCACTATACCGGGCTAATGCCTCAAACCCACGGGGTGATGGCCAATCGGATGCCGCTCGATACGCGCCATGTGACGATTGCACAGTACCTGCGTAAGTTCGACTACGCGCCTACGCTTTTTGGTTACACGGATACCACCCTTGATCCTCGTCAGCTTGCACCGGGCGATCCGCAGCTGTCTGGTTATCAGCCGCTGCCCGGGTGTGACATCGGCTGCCACCAACCCGAAGACAATCCCGCAGAATGGATGGCGCATCTGCGGGCGCGGGGTGTACCGTTTACCAACAGTGATGATATCTATGATCCCGATCTGACCCGGCCCAATGCCACGGGCGGTGCGGCGGGGCACCCGGCAAAATACCGAGCCGAGGACAGCGACACCGCTTTTCTGACAGACCGGCTTTTGGACTGGCATAGCGCACAGCCACCCGGCTGGTGCGCCATGCTGAACTTTCTGCGCCCACATAACCCGACCATTGCGCCAGAGCCTTGGAACAGCGCTGTTGATCCGGCATCGCTCTGCGCCCCAATCCGCGCCGAAACGCCCGAGGCGGCGGCGGCCCAGCACCCATACATGGCCGCGCTTCTGGGGGACGGAGACGCAAGCGATAAATGCGCGCCGGGCCTGTCGGGCCGAGTGGCAGATGTGGCCGAAGTCGACTGGCGCTCAATCCGAGCTATCCATCTGGCGCTCATGGCTGAACTTGACGCCCATGTCGGGCGCGTCTTTGAACAGATAAAGGCGATGGGACAATGGGAGGATACGCTCATCCTATTTTCCAGCGATCATTCCGAAGTGATGTTCGACCATTACCTTTGCAATCAGGCTGCCTGGCATGACCAAAGCGTCAAAATTCCTCTGATTCTACGGCTTCCTGGTGAGGCCGAAACACGGCGTGTGGCTGACTTCACTGGTTCAGTCGATATCGTACCTACACTACTTGATTGGTTGGGGGCAGAGTGTCCCGGCCATCTGGATGGCCGATCTCTTCTACCACTGGCGCGCGGCAAGACGCCTGCCGACTGGCGTCAGTCCATCACATGGGAATTCTACTTCCGTAGTTTCCAAAGCCTCGCCAAGGCGCATGGGTTGTCCATGCAGGACCGGATGATGTCAGTCTACCGAGATAGACAGTTCAAGCATGTCTATATGCCGGGCCTTCCGCCTGTTCTCGTGGATCTGACAGCAGACCCAGGCGAGTTGCGCAACGTGGCCAGTGAACCCGCATATGCCGCGATTGAGCGTCGCTATCTTGATCTGCAACTGCAAGTAATGATCAGGCACCGCGACCGCAGCCTCGACCCACTTGTATAGTATCGTAGGAAGAAGAATGACAAAAATTGCAATCATTGGCGCCGGCAGCACCGTCTTTGTTAAATCCTTGTTGGGCGACATCTTTTTGTCGTCGGTGCCGGGAAAAATTGATATCCGGTTGATGGATATTGACCCGGCGCGACTGGAAACGTCAAAGCGGATGGCACAGGTTCTGGCGCGGTCAACCTCGCGTGATGCCAGCATCCTGGCCACTCAAGACCGCAGCGAAGCCCTTGAAGGGGCCGACTTTGTGATCGTTCTGATACAGGTTGGTGGCTATCGCCCGGCCACTGTGATCGACTTTGAAATCCCTGATGCCATGGGCCTGCGTCAGACCATTGGCGATACGCTGGGAGTTGGAGGGATTTTGCGGGCCTGGCGGACAGCACCAGTCCTTGTGGATATCGCCCGTGACATGGCTCGGCTATGCCCCGGTGCTTTGATGCTGCAATATGTCAACCCGATGGCGATCAATTGCTGGGTTCTCAATAGGTTAGTGCCAGAGGTGCAGGTCGTCGGTCTTTGCCACTCAGTGCAAAAGACATCTCAGATGTTGGCCGACCATTTGGGCGAAAACATCCGTGACATCCGCTACAGTTGCGGAGGGATCAACCATATGGCCTTTTATACCCGTTTCGAGAAACGCGAGGCGGACGGTCATTATAGTGACCTATATCCACGTCTGCACCAGGTAACACCACCCGAAGATGAACTGGTGCGCTATGAGATCCTGAAACGCTTTGACTATTTCGTCACGGAATCCTCAGAGCATTTTGCCGAATATGTACCGTGGTTCATCAAAAGGGATCGCCCTGATCTGATTGAGAAATTCGCGATCCCGCTAAATGAATATCCACGCCGTTGCGAGGAGCAGATCAAAAGATGGGCCAGCATGGAACAAGATATCCAGTCCGCAACACAATTTGATGTGGTGCGTTCCGAGGAGTATGCAGCTGACATCATCGAGGGCATGGTCACAGGTGTGCCCAAAGTCATCTACGGCAATGTAGCGAATAAGGGCTACATCCCGAACCTACCTGAAGGTTGCTGCGTCGAAGTTCCGTGTGTTGCAGATGCAACCGGTCTGACGCCGCTCCATTTCGGCGAACTGCCGCCCCATCTGGCCGCTTTGATTATGACCAATATTGCGCCCCAGATTTGCGCCGTCGATGCTATTGCCTCCAACAATCCCGAACAACTGCGGCGGGCAATCGCTCTGGACCCGCATTCTGGGGCAGAGCTAACGCTTGACGAAGTCTGGGATCTGTCGGAAGCATTGTTAGCCCGACATGACGCACAAATGTATGGCAAAACCAGCACGTCTTGAGCGGGCTTTTACAAGTGGCGCTCGAAGGATGGGGGGATGGACACCCTGTTCGAACCGAAGCCCCCTCGCGTGCGCGCCATTGATTGAGACCAAAGCGACAGCAGACTTCATCAACATGGCGCGCAGCAACGCCGCAATCCAGACGCCCTATACATGGCGGCAACCGACCTGACGCCCAAAATCTCCGATCCGCCCTTGCCCAGCGGGTGCCATTCATTCATGGTTCAATCTCAGAGGGCGGCGGCATCCAGTTCACCAATCGCAAGCAGGACACATCTGCAAAATCTGGACATCAGAGAGGGAACGATTCAGTGGTGATCCACCCCATCAACACGCTGGGAATTAAATTGCCGTAACCAGATGAACCGGCTAACCCGGCCATCTAAGCGTATTTTGACACTTTTGCCGCCGCCAAACAGAAGGTGTTTCCATCGGCTCCGTTTCCAAACTGGACGGCGCTCAGGGGGGGCAATTCAATCTGGCAGATCTGGCAGCGTTGCTAGAGATTAAGGCCACCGCTCGACTGAAGGAATGAACAATATGTCCCGAGAACAGTTCCTTACATTTGCGGCATTCATTGCCAGTGCGGTCGGACCTTTGCCATCAGAGGAGAGTGCGGCCCGAAGGCGGCTTTGTACAGCCTGGCCAGCATCAGCACCTCGGTTCAATAGTCGTTTCTAAAGGGAGACATCGAGACATAGACAGCCTTTAGCTGGCTGAAATGCTCGATGGCTGCACGAGAATTCTCGCGCCCGATACCAGATTGGCCAACGCCGCCGAACGGCATTTCCACGGGCGTCAGGTTATACGCATTGATCCAGCAGGTACTTGCCTTAAGCTTTGATACAACTCTGTGGCTGCGGGCCAGATCTTGGGTAAATACTCCGGCGGCCAGCCCGAATTCCGTGCCATTGGCCCATGCGATGGCTTCCTCTTTGGTATCGAAATCCAATACTGACATGACTGGCCCAAACATTTCCTCTCGGGCGATTGTCATGTCATCTGTCACATCGGCAAAAACCACGGGGCTAATCCAGGCCTTGCCATCGGGCAACGGCGCAGTGACACGGGTTGCGTTAGAGCAAACCTGTCCGGTGGAATAGAAGTTGCCGAGAATGGCACCCGAGATTGCGCTGTCGATGTCAGCATCGTCGAATACCAACAAAGGGGACTTTCCCGACAGCTCCATCGTGATGTGTTTCATCTGCCCGACCGCAACCGCAGCCATCGCGCGCCCGGTTGGTACTGAACCCGTCAGCGATACTTTGGCAATCTCTGGATGGCCGGTCAGTGCGGCTCCGGTTTCACGCTGGCCTTGCACGACGTTGAACAGGCCTGCAGGGACGCCAGCCTCGGTCAGAATTTCCGCCAGCTTCAAGGCCGTGAGCGGTGTGATTTCGGACGGTCTGAAGATCATTGCATTGCTGCAGGCCAGTGCAGGCGCAGCTTTCCAGCAAGCAATCTGAATGGGGTAATTCCAAGCGCCGATGCCCAGACAAACACCCAGCGGTTCGCGCTGAGTATAGGCCCAATCCCCGCCAAGCGGGATATGATCAGCTGTCAGGGTTGCGGCCTGACAACCGAAATATTCCAGATTGTCCGCCCCGCTGGCGGCGTCAGCCACGCGGGTTTCTGACAGCGGTTTGCCGGTGCTCTGGGTTTCTAGAACCGACAGCTCTTCGTCGCGTTCACGGATCAGATCAGCGGCGCAGAACCCGGCCCCGTTCCGCCGGAGGCGTTGCGGCTCAGACGATCAGCGCCTCGCGTTCGCAGGTGACCGCCCGTTCGATGATAGCTGACGAGGCGTTATTCAAACGGGCGATAACTTCGCCTGTAGCGGGGTTTATACAATCAAACGGAGCGCCAGCGGCATCATCCCGATATACGCCTCCAATATAGTGCGAGGCTTTGGGCTGGCAGGGGTATTGCGACATACTGGCGCTCCGAAATTTTAAATATGGATGTAAAGATCGCTACCTTCGACAGAAACGTCGAAGCGGCGGGTCTTGACCGAGGAGTCCACGAGGAATTCGCCCGAGCGGATGTCGAATTCCCAGCCGTGCCAGGCGCAGCGGACAATCTCGCCCGCGCGGTCATAGATAAACTCGGTCTGATCGGTCTGTTTGGTGGTGCCGCAAACCGGGCCTTCGCACAGCGCAGCGCCCTTGTGGGGGCAGATGTTCAGCAGCGCGTGATAGCCGTCATCCAGCTTGAACACACCAATCGGCATGTTTGAAACGGTGATAATCTTGGCCGCATCCTGCGGGACTTCGTCTGCCTTGCATGCAAAATGCTTAGTTGTCATGTTCGGAACTCCTTATTCAGCGGCCTGGGCTGCCGGGCGCGGCAAGCGGGTGTAAACATCCAGAGCGTTGAGGCCGAAGATCTTTTCGCGCCATGCTGGCGGCACGTGCAGCTTGTTGACGTCGTCATAGTCCCAATGGGGATAGTCAGAGGCGAACATCAAGGTGTTTTCGCCATCCATTGCTTCCAAGGTTGCCCACAGATGCTGAATGTTTTCCGGCTGCTCCAGTGGCTGGGTCGAGAACTTGAAGTGATCCTTGAAGTATTCGGACGGCAATCGCTTCAGCCACGGGGTTTCCTTGCGCAGCGCCTTATAGTTGGCGTCCAGACGCCACAGCACCGACGGAACCCAGGCAACACCGCATTCGATCACGACCACTTTCAGCGAGGGCCATTTCTCGAACACGCCATTGGCGATCAGGCTTGCCATATGGGTCATCGCAGTCTGTGGCAGAATCGCGTGGGTTTCCCAGAAGAAGGTCGACGGTCCGGCCCCGATCGGGGTGGCGTTGATGCCGCCCTGGCCACCTAGGTGCATGGCAAACGGCAGCCCCATTTCGGCACAGGCTTCATAGATCGGATGATAGAACGGGTCGCCATAGGGGCGCGCTGCGCCATGGCTCACCAGAACCTGAACGATGCGCGGATGTGCCCCAACGCGACGGATTTCGGCCGCGGCTAGATGCGGATCCTGCGGTGCCACCACGATGGAGCCCCAGAAACGGTCGTCCTTTGGCAGCCAGTAGTCGATCATGTAGTCGTTGTAGGCCTTGCACAGCGCATTAGCGTAATAGGGGTTAGCCAGAGTGGAGGCTTCGATCGGCTCGTCACCGGTCAGGATCGCAACGTCGATGTTGTATTTATCGAGGTGCTTTTCCCTCATGATGGCATAGTTATCGTCTTCCTCGATGGGGTTAACATCGTGGCGGGCGAAACCTTCGGGGTGGAACCAGGGGCGGTGGCCGTGCGGAAATGCACCACGCGGGCCGGTACGCTCTCCGCGGACAAACATGTCCTTGAAAAGTCCTTGCTCCATGTAGGGTTCCAAAACAGTGGCACTGCACCAATAATTGTGGCAGTCGCAATCGACGATAAACATGCGCTTCTCCTCTTGCTAGTCTGTCAGAACTGGCTGTCGTCTGTGTTTGTACCGCTTTGATAGAAGTCGCATGTGCATAAATAAATGCAATTGATATGCCCCTTTTAATCGGAAACAATGATCAAATGAATCGACAACTGCTTCTTACTTACTTGGATGTTCTGGAAACCAGGAACTTCAACCGTACTGCCGAACGGCTAAATGTCACTCAGTCGACCGTCAGCGCGCGGATACGCCAGCTGGAAGATGAACTGGACACCCGGCTGTTTGAGCGCGGGCGCGGCGGCGCTGACCCGACCGCTGCCGGGCGCAGGTTTGAAACGCATTGCCGCTCGTTTTTGGCTGCGTGGACTTTTGCCAAGCGGGACGTATCAGTAGGCAGTGGACTCAGCCGCCCGCGGCTCAGGGTGTCGGTTCAATTCAGCCTGGCGCAATCTGTTCTGGTGGATTGGGCAAAGCAGATCCGCAAGGACGTGCCAAAGCTCGATCTCTATTTGGAGGCCAACTTTTCTCAACAGATTCAGCGAGATATTTTGACCGGAGAATCCGATATCGGCATCCTTTTCGCTCCTCAGCAATACCCGGATGTGCATGTGGCCGAGTTCGGTTCCGAGAATTATGTGATGATGTCCACCGACTGTGACAATTTCCGTGATGTGAATTGGACCCGGTATATCAAGGTGGCATACACCTCTTACTTTGACCGTCAGCATGACGAGGTATTTCCGAACCTATCACAGGTTCAAACCGTCGTCGGCAGTGACGACATTGCGATAGGGTTTTTGAAGACAGATGGCGGCACTGCATATCTGCCAAGCTTGGCAGTCCCTGCATTTCGGGATGCGGTCCCGAAATTAAAGCAAGTAGAGGGGGCGCCAGTGATTCCCCAGCCGCTGTATTCTATTGTACATGCTCGCAAACGGCACGACCCGCTTGTGTCACAGGCAATTTCACTCATCCGAAAGGCAATACTGCATCGTTCCATCGATGATTTCGATTAAAGAGGTATTTCTTGTGTATTTTTCTATCGGGCTACGGCGGTATCTTCCCGCGAAGTTTATCGTGGAGGTTACTGCACCATGCTCGTCGCTACCGACAGCCCGTTTTCCCTGAGCTCAGCAAATACACAGCCCTGCTATGCTGGCGGGCCGGGAACCCTGATCTGCAAAGCTGTGATCAAAGAGACACACGATTGCAAGACCTTGGTTTTCGAGGATGCTCAGAGCCGCAGCTTTGATTTTAAACCCGGGCAACACGTCACTTTTAGCTTTCAGATTGGCGGAGAAACGCATGTTCGCGCGTACTCCATTTCCTCCACACCGACTCGGCCGCACAACATCCAAGTGACGGTCAAGCGGGTGCCGGGCGGATTGGTGTCAAACTATCTCAACGATGACGTTCAGCCTGGTTCGGAAGTTGAAATCGCCGATATCTCCGGGGGCTTCAATTGGATCGATATCCCGTGCGAAAAACCGCTGCTACTGTCCGGCGGTTCGGGTGTCACCCCAGTGATGTCGATGCTCCAGTACATAACCGATGTCACGCTGCCGAAGGATGTCGTGTTCGTGCATTTTGCCCGTTCGCCAAAGGACATCATCTTCCGCGACCAGTTGGAGTTTCTGAGCAAACGGTTCAAAAACGTGACCGTGTATCTGGTGGTAGATTCGCGGGATGATCCATCCTTTACTGGAGAGACTGGGCAAGTTTCAGCCGCGTTGCTTCAGCGGCTGGTACCAGATCACGCCGAGCGCAGCATCTTCATGTGCGGGCCGGAGGGCTTCATGAAGGCTGCCCGATCGGTCGCCAGCGAGATCCCGTTTGCAGCCATCCACGAAGAGAGCTTCGGTGAAAAAATCGTCATCGAGGAATCCTCAGGCACCGGCGGCGAGGTATTCTTTTCCCTCAGCGGCAAAAACGGCAACTGCGCCGAAGGCGAAACACTTCTGGAAGCAGCTTTGAATGCGGGCGTCTGGATCGACTCGGCCTGTCAGCAAGGCGTCTGCGGCAATTGCAAGGTCATCGTGACCCAGGGGCAGGTCGAAATGAAAGACATGGGCGGGCTGATGCCAGGCGAAGCAGAGGCCGGGTATGTCCTAGCCTGCTGCAGCTGGCCAAAAGGCGCTGTTGCGTTGGACGCCTGACGCGCGTTAGTTGCCAGAATTGCTGAAGCGATTCAACGCCGCTCTTTCCAGCAGCCGAAGGGCAAATCAGGTTTGGTCGGGGGCTGTCGACCGACAAAGGTAAACATGCCCCCACCACCGCTTTCCAGACCGAGAACCCGAACGTCATTAACCGAAACGATATAATCTTCTCTCTCTGTGCTGCGTTGGAATGCGATCCAAGAAAGCTGTTCACCTGGTCTCAGGAACGGGCCTTTGAGAGCACTGATGCAGAAGCAGAATCTTGATCGCGCAGGCTCAATCTTACACTTCGGTTGTGGGCCGCTGGGTCGAACAACTGGCCGCAACCTCCCGCAATGCTGGGCCAGATGTCAAAATTGCTTGCTGCTTTCAGGCTGAGCGGCGCGTTAAAACGGACTTTCATGATCACCATCGCAACGCTGACGGGTGTGACCGCGTCTGTCGCGAACATGAGATCGATAACCGGCTGATTAAGATGAACCACCCCTGGACCAACGACCGGGTTGAGCGCATGAACCGGACCATCAAGGAGCGCGAAGGTCAAACGCCACCACTAGTACACGCATTCACAGCTTGAAACACACGCCAATGACTTCATTTGTAATAGTTCCGATGTGATCTTACAGTTGGCCGTGTTTATAGCGGCGTCTGTCAGGCCAAATTCACTGCGCGAACTTTTCCTTCCAGACTTCTGCCCTTCGATCATAGTCCCGAAGGGCGTTTTTCCGCAACACATTTTAACCTGATGCGGGCGCACGCGGTTGTCGTGGTGCAGCCATGCCTCCAGATGGCCTGCGAGGCAGCGATGCTGTCGTGGAGCTTCTTGCGGAAGCCACGCAGCCATGTCTCATGCCTCCCTGATCCGCCTGAACCGCAAAATACAGCCTGAGATATTTATTGGTTCAACCATGCATATGGCAGCGGTGACCCCTGATGATCAGACCAGTTCAGTTGAACCGAAGAAAACAATGAGGCAGTTGGTACGGACACTGAATCGGTTCCCATGGGCTGCGCGCTAAGGATGTCTCTGATTTGATTGACCATCTGGGCTTTGCCCCTCGCTGTTTTACGGGCTTAAGATGTAAACGAAACTCTCACCGAAATAGGAATCTTCTTTTCGACCCTTGCTGTTGTAACATTCGGCGGGGCAAATGCCGTTCTTGCCTTTAATCGGAATTACGACTTCGTCGAAGTGCCATTTGTCAGCCGGGCGCAACCGGTCCAGTTGGAGCTTTGCGGCGAACTGGACACCGAAACGCGAAACCCAAACTCGGATCGTTTCGTAAGAAACGCGATGCCGCGCGCGGCTATCAGATCCTCCGCCTCCCGAAAACTGAAGGCAAAATGATGGGAGGTCCAGACCGCGTAACCGCTTAAACACAGGAATTTCCAACCCGCCTTCATTCTGCCGGGAGGTTTTCGGCAAAGCTCAAGGAATGCCAAGTTGATCACATAATTAGGCTGCGCAACAGCCCATCGAGCAGGATGTTGGTAAGAGAAAAGTTTGCGACACCATCCCTGCCGGGTCATGGTACGAGGCGCTGCCGTGACGAGATAGACCGACACAGAAAATATTCTAATAAAGGACCGGGCCATGAGGGCCCGGTCCAGATTGTTTACCTAAGCAGGTTATGCATGCAGGTCCTGTTTCAGCCGTGTGCCGTCCGGCGCAACATCCTGTTGCTGAATCGGAGTAGCGGACGGGTCATCGTTCAACGACTTCATCAGACCCCAGACCATTGCGATCAGCACGAATGAGATCGGGAAGGCTGCAGCGATTGAAGCTGTTTGCAATGCGCTCAGACCGCCTGCCAGCATCAATGCGATTGCTGTGCCACCAATCCCGACACCCCAGATGATGCGAAACTTCTTGGGGGGATTGTCGTCACCCATCGAGAGCATCGTGGTGATGACCAATGTGCCTGAATCTGCAGAGGTTACGAACCACGAGAAAAGCAAGATGGTCGCCAGTGCTGACATCGGCCATGCCATCCATTCCATGTTACCTATCCATGAGGTCGCGCCCAGATTGCCGATGGTGCCGTACAAAGCGGCAGGCAGGTCCCAGTTACGTACGGTCTGGATAACACCTGCACCGCCTTCCGAGGCAGGGCCTGCGCCCATGTGCAGTTCTTGCCAGATGGCGTTTCCGCCAAACATGCACAGCCAGAAGAACACCATGACGGTCGGTACAAACAGCACGCCCACCATGAACTCCCGGATGGTGCGCCCGCGCGAAATCCGAGCGATGAACATGCCGACCATCGGTGCCCATGCGATCCACCAGCCCCAATAGAAGATCGTCCAGCCACCCTGCCATGCGATATGTTCCTCAGACGTTGCCGCCCAGAAGCCCATAGGGATGAAGTTCCACAGGTAGTCGCCCATGGACGTCACGAAAAAGCCCATCAACCACTGGAACGGACCGATGATGACAAACAGCGCCAGCAGCAGGATCGACAGCCAGATGTTCCATTCCGAGATGATACGGATACCTTTACCAACACCCGATACGGTCGAGACGATAGCAATAATGCTGACCAGTACGATCAGACCGATCTGCAGTGTAGTTGAGCCTTCGATGCCGAACAGCACATTCAGGCCCGTCACCATCTGGCTTGAGCCCAGGCCAAGCGAAGTGGCGATCCCGAAGACCGAGCCGAACACCGCCAGCAGGTCCACTGCGTGCCCCCAGGGGCCATAGATGCGTTCACCGATCAAAGGGTACAGAGCCGAGCGCATGGTCAGAGGCAGTTTCTTGCGAAACCCGAAATAGGCTAGGCTCAGGCCCACCAAGACATACAGCGCCCAACCATGCAGACCCCAATGGAAGTAGGTGACACGCATTGCGTCAGTGGCGCGTTGCATATCCATTTCCGTGTGACCCGCCAGATCGGCATGCGGGTTGTTCGGATAACCCCAGACAGCCGAATTGTCGAAATAGAAGATCGGTTCCGCTACCCCGAAGAACAGGATGCCGATACCGATACCGGCCGAGAACAGCATCGCGACCCAACTGAAATTGCCAAATTCGGGGCGCGAGTCATCATCGCCCAGACGCAGTGTTCCGAACTTTGAGAACATCAGCCATATGCAGAAGAAGAACGCGATGGCGAACAGCGTGATATAGTAAAAGCTCAGACCGTTTTCGATCCAGCTGCGGATGGATTTATACAATCCGCCTGCAAATTCCACGTTCATGACCGTGAAAATCACAAAGGCCGCGATCATACCTTTCGCGGCGATGCCCATTCCCGGGTGAAGGCCGGTGAAAAAACCCTCCTTCGCCACAAGATTTGAATTCTGATGTTGCTCGTCCATCGAGCCCTCCCTTTCTGACAAAGCTATGTCGTAGTTGTCAGTTCTCCCAAAAACGGATCGGGTTTTACTGGCCCGATCCGCCAATGAATGCCGGCCCTCATTCGAGGCGAATAAGAGGCCGCACATGTGTTTCCTAACCTCGCTGGCCCACGTGACGGCCAACACCCTGCGGCGCGGGCAGCTTTGCGTGATCCTGAGCGTAAGTTGCGAGTTTCGCTGCCACGGCCTCGGACGGCAGGGATGTTTTGCGTGCGTTCAGGTCCATGTGGATCAGCATCGTTTCAACCGTGGCGGCCAGTTGATCGTCCTCACCATGAAGTCGGTGGAACAGATGCAGCTTTTTGCCTTCCCCCTGCAATACATGCGTGGTGATTATCAGACGGTCGCCCGCGTGCAGCTCGTCCAGAAACTGCATGTGGTTTTCAACGGTGAAATAGCTGCTGCCCGCCGCCACATAGTCCGCATCAGCACCGATTATCTCCATGAACCGGTCGGTCGCCTGGGCCGAGGCCTCAAGATAATGCGCCTCGTTCATGTGGCCGTTATAGTCCGTCCAACTTTGCGGGATGGAGCGATCAACAGTGACCGGCAGATCACCAACCGCCGGTTCGGGCATGGTGGCTTCGTGCGTATTCAGCACTCCACCCGCGCCGCTTCCGGTTTTCTTCAGCGCGCGCATCATGCCGATCAGGTTGTCGTCGCGTAGACGCTCAAGCTCGCGGATCGACATATGGCCGGATTGCGCATCCGACTGGCCGGCGATCAGATCGACCAGTTCATCGGTGAACTCAGGCACGTCCATCAGTTTGGTCCAGGGCCATTCCAGTGCCGGGCCGAACTGCGCCATGAAGTGCTTCATTCCAGCCTCACCACCGGCAATGCGGTAGGTTTCGAACAGGCCCATCTGTGCCCACCGCAGGCCAAAGCCCATGCGGATGACTTCGTCCAGCTCTTCGGTGGTGCAGATGCCATCTTTGATCAGCCACAGGCCTTCGCGCCAGACGGCCTCCAGCAGACGGTCGCCGATATGGGCGTCAATTTCCTTGCGGACGGTCAGCGGATACATTCCGATCGACCGCAGGATGTCGGACGCTTTGGCACAGGTGTCGGCGTCCCCTACCAGTTCGACCAGTGGCAGCAGGTAGACAGGGTTGAACGGGTGCGCGACGACAACGCGCCCGCCATGCTCGTTCAGTTCAGACGGCTTGAACCCCGAGGTCGAGGACCCGATCACCGCATCCGCAGGCGTCAGTTCGTCAATCTGCGCGTGAATCTTGTGCTTGAGGTCCAGACGCTCGGGCACGCTTTCCTGAACCCACGCGGCACCGGCCAGAGCCTCGCCCATGTCGTCATGAAAGGTCAGAGTGCCTTCGGCAGGCATCGTCTTGTCATAGAGCGCAGGCAGTGCGCGGCGTGCATTGGCCAGGACTTCGCCGATTTTGCGTTCCGCTGCCGGGTCCGGATCAAAAACCGACACGTTCCAGCCGTTCAGAAGAAATCGGGCGACCCAGCCCCCGCCGATCACGCCGCCGCCGACGATGGTTGCTTTTTGTGTCATGGTGCAAGTGTCTCCGTATGGCCATCAACGGACAGAATCTGTCCGGAAATTTTGTTGCCTGCATCCGAGGCCAAAAAATGAATGCTGTTTGCGATGTCCTGCGCTTTGACCCATGTTTTCATGGACACCCCCGTCACATAGGACGCGCGCACAGTGTCTTCGCTTTCGTCGCGGGCGGCAGCTTCATTGGAGATCACGCGGTCCATGCGCTCACCTTCCACCGCGCCGGGGCAGATTGCATTGACGCGGATGCCAAAGGGGCCCAACTCCATCGCCAGCGTTTTGGTCATACCCACGATGGCCCATTTCGCCGCTGCATAGGGCGAACGCAGTGGGTATCCCATGATCCCCGCAGTGGATGAGGTCATAGCAATCAGACCGCTCTTCTGCGCCTTCATCACGCGCGCGGCCCAACGGCAGGTCAGATATGATCCATGCACATTAGTGGCGACACAGCGCTGCCAGTCCTCGTATCCCAGATCTTCGATCGGACCGGCGGGACCGCCAGTTCCGGCATTGGCGCAAACCACATCAATACCGCCCCATTCTGTTTCTATCCCATTCAGGAACGCGTCCATCTCGGGTTCCGAGGTCACATCCGCAACGGCTGCGATTGCACCGGGGTGGGCAGCCGCAAACTCCTGAACGGCAGCAGGGTCCGCGTCACAGACTGCAACGCGAGCCCCGTCCTGCAAAAACCGTTCTGCAATGGCGCGGCCGATCCCGGCCGCACCTGCAGTTACAAGAACGCGCGCGCTCATTTCGCAACCGGTGCGCGTTTGGTCAGACCCAGTTTCTCACGCACGGCATCGGGACCGATGATCTTGGCACCCATGTTTTCGATCACGGTCACGGCGCGTTCAACCAATTGCGCATTGGTGGCCAGAACGCCTTTTTCCAGAAACAGGTTATCTTCCAGCCCAACGCGAACATTGCCGCCAGCCAAAACAGCCTGTGCAGCATAAGGCATCTGGTCACGGCCCAGCGAGAAGGCAGACCAGGTCCAGTCGGATGGCACCGCGTTGACCATCGCCATCAGCGTGTTGATGTCGTTCGGTGCCCCCCAAGGCACACCCATGCACAGCTGCACCAGTGCATTGGGCTCCAGAATGCCTTCTGTCACCAGCTGTTTGGCGAACCACAGGTGACCGGTGTCGAAGGCTTCGATTTCCGGCTTCACGCCCAGATCGGTCATCATCTGCCCCATCGCCCGCAGCATGCCGGGGGTGTTGGTCATCACATAATCGGCCTCGGCAAAGTTCATGGTGCCGCAATCCAGAGTGCAGATCTCGGGCAGACATTCCGCGATATGCGCCATCCGCCCGGTCGCGCCAATCATGTCGGTTGCCGCTTCGTTGACCGGAAACGGGCTTTCCGTCGAGCCGAACACGATATCGCCGCCCATGCCTGCGGTCAGGTTCAGAACCACGTCCACCTCGGCGTCACGCACACGTTCGGTCAGCTCACGATACAGGCCCAGATCACGCGAGGGCGCCCCGGTTTCGGGGTCACGCACGTGGCAATGCACAACTGCCGCACCCGCCTTGGCCGCGTCGATAGCTGAGTTCGCGATTTGCTCGGGCGAACGTGGAACATGGGGGGATTTGTCCTGCGTACCACCCGAACCGGTTACGGCGCAGGTGATGAAAACGTTTCGATTCATTGCGAGAGGCATAATTGGTATCCTTCGATCAGCATTTAAGGTCAGGGTGATCTGTGAACTGTGCCAACGCGCCGGGATTGATCAGGCCCGTCAGGTCACGGATGGGTTGGTTGTTGACGGCATCGCGAACGGCCAGTTCAGCGGTCTTGCCGGATTTCGTGCGCGGGATATCCGCAACTTTGATAATTTTCGCCGGAACGTGCCGCGGCGAGGCATTGGTGCGAATATCGGACTTGATCCGCGCGATCAGATCGCCATCCAGCGCTACGTTCTCGGGGGTGGTCACAAACAGAACCACGCGCACATCACTATTGATGTTCTGGCCAACAACGACCGAGTCCTCGATCTGTTCGATCTTGTCCAGCTGCCGGTAAATCTCGGCCGTGCCTATCCGGATGCCGCCCGGGTTCAGCGTTGCATCTGACCGGCCAAGAACGACATAACCGCCGTGATCCGTCTGAATGGTAAAGTCGCCCTGCCGCCAGATATTCGGGTAGGTCTCAAAATAACTGGAGCGATAACGCGCCTGCCCCGGGTCGCTCAGGAAACGGGTCGGCATCGACGGATGCGCATTACGGCACACCAGCTCTCCGGCAATTCCTGTTACCGGATTGCCTTCAGTGTCCAGTGTGGCCACGTCCAGCCCCAGCATCGGCACCTGAATCTCCCCCTTATGCACCGGCAATGTGGGACAGCCACCAATGAAGCAGCCCAGAATATCTGTACCACCACAGATCGAGGACAGCTGCACATCCGCTTTCCAGTCCCGATACACATATTCAAACCCGTCCGGTGACAACGGGGAGCCGGTCGACAGAACAACACGAAGGAAGGGAAGAGAGTGGCTGTCAACCGGTCGAACACCGCGTTTGAGCGCCGCATCAATGAACTTTGCCGAGATTCCGAAATGGGTGACCTGCTCTGCCTCGACAAGATCGAACAGGCGGGTGATGCCCGGATAGGCCGGGTTGCCGTCAAACAGGATGATCGCGGCCTCGGAGGCCAGCGCGGCAACCTGCCAGTTCCACATCATCCAGTTGCAGGTGGTGTAATAGAACATCCGGTCGCCCGCACGCAGGTCGCAGTGCAGCTGTTGCTCGACCAGCATACGCAGCAGGGTTCCGCCACCCGAATGTTCGATACATTTTGGTTTGCCGGTCGTGCCGGACGAGAACATCACGTAAAGCGGATCGCTGAACCCCATCGGGCGGCACTCCAGTGCCGGGGCCTCAGCCGCTATGAAGCTGTCATAGGCAGTCATGCCTTCGGGCAGGTCGGCACCATCCTGTGCATAGGGCCAGACGATGACCTGTTCGATCGTCGGCACGCGCGATGCAACTGTGGCGATGGCCTCACGGGTATCAAAGACCTTGCCATTGTAGAAATAACCGTCCGCCGCGAACATCAGCTTGGGTGCGATCTGGCCAAACCGGTCCACAACTACGTCCGGCCCGCTTTCAGGCGCACAAGAAGACCACACAGCCCCCAGTGACGCCGTTGCCAGCATGGCGGCCACGGTCTGCGGCATGTTCGGAACGTAACCCACAACGTGGTCGCCCGCGACAATGCCTGCGTCTTGCAAGGCGGCGGCCAAACGCTCGACCTCGCACTTCAGCTCGGCGCGGCTCCATCGCAGGCGGCGGCCATCTTCGCCGTAAAAGATGATGGCGTCCCGGTCGTCGGGGGTCTTCAGAAAGGTCTCGACAATATTCACGCGGGCTTCGGGAAAGAACCGGACATTCAGAGGATCCGCGTCGGGGATTAACGTTTTGTCCCCAGCTTCACCGACCAAACGGCAGAACTCCCACGCCAGATGCCAGAATGAATCGGCCTGGTCCACCGACCACCGATGCAGATCTCCATGGGTGTCAAACGACTCCCCGGCTCGCTGACTTGCCAGGTCGCGGAACGCGGCAAGCCGGGTCTGCGCGATGTGTTCGGCACTGGGTGTCCAGAGAAGGTCAGCATACAGCATGGTGAAACGGCCTCCGCTCGGCGAAAGAGGTGAGTCGTCAAATGACGAAATGACGCAAAGCTACTTTCAACTTTCCGGCCAAAACGATACAATTTTCGTCAGGAGGAACACATTTGTCGTCATTTTCACATGAAAAATTCGAATTCCTGTTGTTAGACGGGTTTTCGAACATGGTTCTGGCCAGTGCGTTGGAACCCCTGCGCGACGTCAAGATGCGCGCGATGTTCGCCAGTCTGGATTGGGAAGTGACAACCCTGAATGGCCAAACCGTCACCAGTTCCAGCAAGCTGAAACTGTCCCCGGACAGAAGGTTTGCCCCCGAACAGACCAGAGGCACGCTTGTCATCGTGGCGGGCTACAGCGTGCGCGAACAGATCACCAGGGAACTGGTTTCACTGATCCGGCTGGCGGCGCGCAACGCGCGGTGCGTTCTGGCGTTGGATACGGCGTCTTGGCTGCTGGCCGAAGCCGGAGTTCTGGATGGCCACAGTGCAACCATTCACTGGCAGGAACAGGATGCGTTCGAAGAGGCCTTTCCAAACGTAGAGGTTTCCAATGCGCGGTTTGTGCGGTCGGGGCCGTTCATGACATGCGGCGGTGCCAGTACCGCGTTGGAGATGGTTCTGGAACTCATACAGGACACGTTTGGTGCGGCTGCGGCTTTTGATGCGTCGAGCATGTTCCTCTTTGATCCGGCCCGCCAAAAAGACCAACAGCGCGGCGCGGCCAGGCTGCGCGACCGCGGATCGCCCAAACTGCTCAACGCACTCAATATCATCGCCGAGAATGTTGAGCGCCCATTGACCACGTTTGAACTGGCCGAGCGTGTTTCATTGTCTGAACGGACGCTGAACCGGGCATTCGCGCAAGAGCTGGGGATGACGACCGGGAAATACTACAAGCTCTATCGCCTCCAACACGCGCGATATCTGGCGCAAGAAACGCGGTTGAACACCGAGCAAATTGCCCTGAGATGCGGTTTTTCCTGCGCATCAGCACTGGGTCGCTCATTCACTAAAGTATTCGGCAAGCCGATCAGCACCTTTCGTTCATAACGCTCACAGCCGCTCTGTCTCCAAATGGGACTGTTGCGTTAATCGGAGGTTTCGGCGATTTTTGTGTATTTGAGGTCGAGTATGTCACGTGGATCCCCGTTCAAACACCACCGTTTTCCACGTGATGTCATCCTTTGCTCTGTGCGGTGGCATCTGCGGTATCCGCTGTCCTATCAGGATGTCGCGGACCTCCTGGAAGAACGCGGGATCACCGTTGATCGGTCGACTGTGTATCGCTGGGTTCAAAAGTTTGGCCCTGAAATAACCAGGCAGACCGAAAAGCATTTGCACCGGGCAAGTCTCGACTGGCATGTTGATGAAACGTACCTCCGGGTTGGCGGCAAGTGGCGCCACCTATGGCGGGCTGTTGATGCGAACGGTCAGATGGTCGATTTCCGGCTGACCGCAAGACGGCATGCGAAGGCCGCCAAAGCCTTTCTGAACAGGGCGATTGAACGTGTCAGGTTGCATTTGGCCGGTCACAATCTGCACAGATAAAGTGCAGGCATACCGGCGCGTCATCCGTGAGATTAATCATCGATATGATCCATATTTCGACAGCATTCGGCACATTGACCAAAAATGGCGAAACAATCTGATCAAGAGCGATCATGCTGCGATGAAACGGCTGCTTGGCTATCGCCAGAGCTTCCGCTCCTTAAGATCAGCCAAGGCGACCCTAAGTGGGCTCGAGACGATACGAACGATCAAACGCGGTCACATCCATCACAAACAACCAGGAGTCATGGGAGAGATCAAGTTCATCGATGGACATAGCATGAACCGAAAACAACAATGTCATCCATAAGGTCTTCGCCAGTTAACGCAACAGTCCCTCTTTGGGCATCGCTTTTTGAGTGGCTGATCTGGAACGAAGTGCCGGACCTGATCACCTATATTGGGGCTGCCATCATCGCCGTGAGTGGGATCTTGTCGGTCGCACAGGCCAAAGGGAGTGATTAGCCCCCAACCAACAAAGGGAAATGGGATAAGGCACTGAAACACCGAACAGACCTCGTCGCGTTAACCCATATGCACGAATTGGGAATGGCGAGAGGCCTCTGCCCGCTGGTCTTAGTCCACCAGCTTCGTACCGCAGTGATTGGCCGATCAACCGCCATCGGGTTATCCGTGGCGACCCATTTAAGTTGGGGCGACTCAGTGAAATGGGTACTCAGATCGCTGTCCGCCTAACGCGGCAACGCCCTGCCGGCGTCCGAACTGTGCCCACAATCCCGGTCGTGGCTTCAATCACCAATATCGGCCAAGATGGCAGCCATCGCCTTGAACGCAGATGAGCCCTGCCCCGCAGCGAAAAAGGTGGCGCCTGTTTTGCCAAAATGACGCCAATCGGCCGAAAAAATACTGTTTCCACCGTCATGCCAATACATGTTGGTGCCATCCGCAAGAGGCTGGACGACAAGGCCGTAACCATAGAAGGTATCACCGCTTCCTTCATCAATATGAGGCGTGATGGCCTCGGCGACCAAGCAATCACTCACGATCCTGCCTTCGATAAAGGCGCCCCAGAAAGACAAGAACCCTCGGGCTGTTGTCACGGCCCCGCCATTGCCCACCAGATTCCATCCAGGTTTTGAAGCGCGCCAGCTTGCGTCGGCCACAGCGCGGCGCTGAAACCCTGTCAGCAGCATTCTGCGGCTCTTGATCGCTCTTTGTGCATCATAGGCGCGGGCATAGCCGATCATTGGTGACCCATTCGGAATGACCTCGTCGATCAGGTAATCTTCGTAGCTAAGACCGCTTTGAACCTCGATGATGGCAGCCAAAAGCGAATAGCCCGCATTGGAATAGGAATGGACGTCGCCTGGAACGGATTCCAAAGGCGCATCCAGAACCCGTCGCAAGAACTCAGACCGCGTAAGCTGTTCTTCGTCATTGCCCGTAGATTCAATAATGCCGGAACTGTGCGTCAAAGGCCAAGTGCTGCCCCAACACAGACACCCGCCGGATCCGCCGCGAGAAGTACGAAGTCGCTCGTGATTTTGCGCGGCAATGCGTGGCATCCAAATACAATCCAACAGCGCAGAGGCGGCGAAAGTAGGTAGAGATGCTCTTTGCGCATCTCAAACGCATCATTGGCCTGGGACTGCTCGGATTACGCGGACCCTGCGGCGTCCAAGATGAATTTACTCTCGCAGCCACCGCCCAGAACCTCCGGAAATTGGCAAAACTGAAGCCCATGGTGCCAACCACCGGGTAGAAAAGCGGCGTAGCCGCAGATCGCTCCAAGAAATAAGGCTGATATTCATGCGATGCGCAGCGAAAGTCGTTTCATACCAGCCCTTGGTGTAGATCACGGCGAAGGTGTCTGGAGAGCCCATGGCCGTCATTGCTCTTTCATGCTGCGCGCGCTCGCGGCACGAAATTTGCCGCAGATGCCCAGTTCGGGATGCCGCGCAGCAGCCAATATCGATGCCATTCGCCCACCGCGCAGCAAGGATTTTCAGGGCAACTCACAGGTCGCGGACAAAGTAGGTTTTCGCTGTACGTGCTCCAATGTTTGCTTCACAATTGCCGCATCTCAATTGGTTGTAACTCGGGTGGCAACTTTCAACAGTTTCTGGAAACGAGAACATTCAAAATGGTCGTCATAAGAGCAGTTCGCTACATGACGCAGCATGTCGGCAAAATTTACCAATCGTTTGGCTTGATCTTCCAGATTGCTGGCCTTGTCGATCAACGCAGCGCGAGGAATGACAGTTGTTCCAGGTCGGTTTAGGACTGATCCTATCTCATCGAGCGTGAACCCTGCCGATTTCGCGAGACTGATCAAGGCCAGTTGCTGGGGAACATCTGGCTCATATTGTCGGCGCAGCCCGTTTCGAGCAACCGAACCAATGAGCTTCTTTTTTTCATAGTAGCGCAGCCCCGAAGCGCTCACGCCAGACTGGTCTGAGACCTCAGCGATATCCAGAAGTTTCTCCATACAAATACCTCTTGACTTAAACCTAGCTTCAAGTCGTAGGGTACATGTTCAGTTTTTGCAACGGAACCGTTTGAATGAGCGTTTCATATATATCTTCGGATCAAGGCAAGGCGCTGACGGTCCTGTCTGGCCCCAGTCTTTCGATTGTTCTTGCTTCACTGGGCACCAGCACTGCTGCTGTCACTTTGTCGGAGCTTTCAGAGAGCTTTCAGGATCATGGCATCAACCCCGCCCTGGTGGTGTCTGCCTACATTCTGGCAACCACTGCATTCATCGTACCGGTCGGACGCGCAGGCGATCTATGGGGCAGGCGCACTGTTCTTGTCGTCAGTCTGTGTCTCTACACATTGGGCGCGCTCCTTGCCCTCCAAGCGCCTACGCTACCGATGTTGATTGCAAGCCGATTTATCCAAGGCATGGGGGCTGCCGGAATGATGGCAATGCCACTGGCCTTGGTTCGTGACTTTATTCCATCAAGCCGGGTCGGACGATAGATGGGGGCAATGGGGACGATGTCTGCTATTGGCACAGCATCCGGTCCTGCCATTGGAGGCGCTGTTGTGGCTGTATTCGGCTGGCGCGCCGTTTATCTGTTGCAGACACCTGTGGCTTTGGCTGCACTAGCACTTTGTTTTCTCTATATTCAAAACCCTAGACATACCAACGAACACAAGGAATTTGACCTACTTGGCGCAAGCGTTTTGGCTATTTCTTTTGCGGCTCTGACGTTCCTCGTTTCTGATTTGGCGGATGGCATTGATCTTGCCATTGCGATACTTGCAGTTGCCACTGTTGGCGCATTTCTCGCGTTCCTTTGGATTGAGAAACGCTCCAGGTCACCAATCATCCCGCTTGGTTTACTCCGGTCGGCGCACTTGCGCCTCAGCCTCGTCATGAACGCAATCGTGTCTCTCGTCATGATGGGTATTTTAGTAGTCGGACCATTCTTCTTGATGGACGGGCTTGATTTGACGACAACACAGATGGGGCTGGCGATGTCTGTCGGCCCGATTGCGTCCACCCTCAGCGGCATTCCCGCGGGACGATTGACGGAGAGGATTGGAGCCGAGCGCGCGGTGCTTGTGGGTGCAACAGCGATGGTAGTAGCAACCGCTTTGATGGCAGTGCTCCCTCGCATGCTGGGGCTTGCTGGTTTTGTTCTGGCTTTTGTGATGCTCTCGCCGAGTTATCAGGTTTTCTTGGCCGCACTGAACACGTCGGTGATGACGCAGACGTCAGAACAGGATCGTGGGGTGACCTCGGGTATTCTCAATCTGAGCCGCAGTTTCGGTTTTATCCTGGGAGCCGGAGCAGTCAGTGCCCTTTTCTGGTCTCTGGCAGATGTCGAAAGCAACGCTGGCGATACAACAGTTCAAATCGGCGCAGCAATGGCAGGAACATTTGCGATTTGCTCTTTTCTAAGCCTTGGTGTGGTGTCCCTCGCAGTCGTCTTGCGCAGAAACCAAGAACGCGTTCCAAAAATTGAAAACGGACATTCGTAGAAATCTCAGCATTTGTCGTTTCTGGGCTCATGGGCTAAGCCGCTCTGGCGGCAATGGCGCTTGTTGCTGATGTAGCGAACTGAACCATATGTAGGCGCATTTTGCGATGTGACTAACCTGCCGGACTGTCAATGAGCGTTTAAAAGTGACCCGGTTTCAGCGTTTAAATTTGACCCACCTTTTGTGGCGCAAAGCCCCCAGTCGGGCCGCCCTCAAACAGCGAGTCCGTCTGGGGGCTTTGCTTGCGGGACGTTTACTTTTTCGTGCGGCCTTTGCTCTGGGCGAACCGGTAGGACGTATTTCCCAGCCTGCCGCAGGCGTGCAGGCCACCGGCTCCATCACGTAATGGTTCATCAGCGCCAGAAACCGAGTGTGGAATATCCGATCCTTCGAGCGCGAGACGTAGGTCACCATCGTTTTGGGGTTGGGGAGTTTCGCGTGGCGCGGAACGCCGCCGTAGAAAGACAGCGCCCGTACAAAGGTATCCAGCACCATCTCCTGAGCTTCGCCAGGGTAAACAATCACAAAAGGTTTGCGGCTGTGGCACAGACGGAAATGGGCAAAGGCCTATGTGCTTACGCTTGGTGAAGCGCTCACCGCCGAAATGAAAAAGAGCAAGATTGATGTTCTGACGCTGTCACCGGGCCTGACGGCAACACCTTTTGCGGCGGGGCTGAAGCTAAACCCCGCGCTGCTGTCGATGGTCCCACAAAGCCCAAAGCGGGTGGCCCGCACGGGCTTGCGCAATTTGGGTCGCAAGATGAGCGTCGTCTCTGGCGGGCTCAACAAATTCTATTCCTGGGAAAACCGTCTTATTCCAAGGTCGTGGCCTGTTTACCTGTTTGGCTTCCTTATCGGTAATGCGATGAAGTCCTATGAGCGGAAGCAAGCCAAGCTCAGCAGAGCCGAAAACGGTACTATGGAATCCAACGCCGCGTGGTCTCAATAGTCGAAAGGCAAGCGCAATTCAGCGCGTGCCAAAAATTACGCCTGGAACATCGTTTCTTGCTGGTTTCCTGAAGGGTGACGCAGGGGATTTTCAGAAGTTTGT
>JAOARQ010000037.1 GCA_025210455.1 Pelagimonas sp. | reverse complement strand
CTCCAGGTCTGCTCCATCCAATGGTGAAACTGCGCCCGGTGAAGGCGTCGAAGAGTTCATCTCATGGTCCGGCCCATCGAACGGCGAAACTGCGCCAGGCGAAGGTGTCGAACAGTTCATCTCATGGTCTGGCCCATCGAACGGCGAAACCGCGACTGGCGAAGGCGTCGAAGAGTTCATCTCATGGTCCGGCCCATCGAACGGCGAAACTGCGACCGGCGAAGGCGTCGAAGAGTTCATCTCTTGGTCCGGCCCATCGAATGGCGAAACCGCAACCGGCGAAGGCGTGGAACAGTTCATCTCGTGGTCTTCACCGGAAACCACCAATCGCGATCAGGGTGACGCCGTCGAAGCGGTTATCTCCTGGTCCGGCCCGGCCAAAGCCTGATTTCGCCAACCCGGGCGGGGCGGAGGATGCCTTGCCATAGCTTTGAAGCTAAACCTTTGAAGGAAGTCTCACATGAGCAATGTTGTCCAACTGACCGTCCCGTCCCGGATTGCGCCAATGGAGGCGCGGATCACCGCGCTTCTGGCTTGTTTCGCTCAGTCACGCCGCATCAGCGATGATGTGTACTGGCTGAAAGAAAACGCCGAACTGCTGAATATTCTTGAAAGTACCGGGCAATCTGTGCCGCAAGAGGCGCTGTTTGTGCATGCCGGGTATTATGAAAATGCGGAAAAACGTCTGCAGTTCTTCCCGCAATACTATCGCTTTCTTCTGTCGATCGCTTTGGATCTCGAAGATCTGGGGATGCCGGGCAATACTGCCGAACGGATGGTGGATTTTGCCTGCAAGCAGGGGCTGGTAGAGGCCGAACTTTCAGACCTGCAACGGGCTGAGGCACGCCGCCTCCTGACGCGAAGGGGCGTCAACCCTGTCCGGGATCCGGGCCTTGACGATCGGCTGCGCGCATTCGCTAATAGATCCGCTACCTTCGCACTGCCAAACAAGAAAGCGGCCTACGAGTTGACGCATATCGTATTCTATCTCAGTGAATATGGCCGCAAGGATCCGGGGCTTGAGCCAGAGGCTATTGAAAGCCTGCATTACACCGGATTGACGGCATTTCTGGATCAAAACGCTGATCTGGTGGCTGAGGTCTGCATTTCCCTGCGCTATGCAGGGCAGGAACCACCGGCACTTTGGACCGACTGGCTGTATCAGCAAACCGCCTCATATGCGGTGGACGCCGGGCCGGGGGTGCCAATCAATGACGACTACCACGAATTCTTTGTCTGCAATTGGCATCAGGCTGTGACCGGAGCCCCCATGTTCCGCAAGCCGCTGTCGCCGGAACGTATGCGATTTGATCGCGCGGCACGTCCCAATGCCTTGCGGGAAATCAGTCAGACCATGCTGGTGATGGATGATCAGCGCAGCGGAGACTGGAATAGAATGCGCCCCAGAATGGAGGCTGAATTGTCAGACCAAGCGCGCGATGTGCTTCATGTCGCTGCACAAAGCAGTGATCGTTTCAACGCCTATTTCCAAGGGTTTGCCCGGGCAGGTGCTGTATGAAAGCCCCCCTTGTCGGAGCCGCGCTGGTTGTCCTTTACACCGGATTGATGACCGCAGCAGATGGGATCACGAAATTCGTGGCCGGAAGCTATGCTGCTCCGCAGGTGCTTGCGCTGTCGGCAATGATGATCGCGGCGCTGTCGCTGGGGTTTGCCAGCGCCGGTGGTCGCGCCGGTGCTGGTGGTCAGGTTGTTGGGCTGAAAGTTCAATCCGTTGGGGTCATGGGGCTGCGCACCTTGCTGACCATTATCGCAACTTTAGGCTTCTTTTATGCCTTCAAACTGCTGCCTTTTGCAGATGTCTTTCTTTTTGTTGGTTTGATCCCGCTGGTGGCGGCTGTGCTTAGCGGCCCGGTTCTGAATGAACGTCCGCGGCTGGTGGCTTGGATTGCACTTTGTATCGGGGTTGGCGGCTGTCTGATGCTGATGCCCGGCGGGCTCAGCGGTTTTCAGGTCGGACATTTTGCGGCACTGGTCGGGGTTTTTGCGGGAACCGGGTCTATGCTGGCCGCCCGTGTAATCGCCAAGGTTGAGCGCGTGCCGCTGGCGCAGGTCTTCTGGCCAAATCTGGGGCTGGCTATTACCATGTGTGTGGCGTTGCCCTTTGTCTGGGCGCCGATCTCACTGGTGGATCTTGGATTTATCGCAGCGTACTCGCTCGCACTGTTCTTTGCGCGCTATGTTGTGGTCGAAGCGCTGCGCCTTTTGCCGACCTATGTTGCCACACCTTTGATGAACCTGCAGTTCGTCTGGATGGTGATCGTGGGTATGGTGTTCTTTAATGAAACACCTGCCTTGGCCACGATCCTTGGGGCAGGGTTGGTGATTTCCTCAGGGCTCTGGCTGGTGTTTGACGAACACAGCGCGGCGAGCAAGTCTGATTTCGTGCCCGCCGAGTAAACCGCTTACATAGAGAATGAAGTGCCGCAGCCGCAGGAGCTGGTGGCATTCGGATTATCGATGGTAAAGCGCGCGCCGATTAATTCGTCCGTGAAATCAATCACCGCACCAGACAGGAACGGCAGAGAAACGGGATCTACGATCACCTTTTCTTCGCCCTCAGCGATTACAAGATCATCCGAGGCCGGGGCATCCAGCTTGATCTCATATTGAAACCCGGAACAACCGCCGCCTTCGACGGCAACCCGCAGGGCTTGCCCCTCTGAGGCAGCTCCGATTTCGGCCAATCTGTCGAAGGCGCGCTGTGTGACTTTTGGCGGCAGTTGCATCTGAGCCTCGTGGTTTTACTTGTGCGTCCTATACAATATATGTGGCCTAAGCACAGGCCACAAGGAGCGCAGACAATGCGCGCAATTTATGCATGTGATCCGGGCGCCGTTCGTGGCCGTCTGTATCAGGAAGAAGAAAGCACATTCCGTTCTTGTTTTCAGCGGGATCGCGACAGGATTATCCATTGTTCAGCCTTCCGGCGGCTAAAACATAAGACACAGGTTTTTGTGGCCCATGAGGGCGACTTTTACCGCACACGCCTGACCCATTCCATCGAAGTGGCGCAGGTGGCAAGAACGATCTCCAATGCTTTGAATTTGAACATAGATCTGACCGAAGCAGTGGCGCTTGCCCATGATCTGGGCCACACGCCTTTTGGCCATACCGGCGAAGACGCATTGGATGAACTGATGGCCCCCTATGGTGGCTTTGATCACAATGCGCAGACCCTGCGCATCGTTACCGCACTTGAACGGCATTATGCGGAATTTGATGGCTTAAATCTGGTTTGGGATACGCTTGAAGGGATCGCAAAACACAATGGTCCCGTTACCGGTGAGATTCCTTATGCTTTGGAATCTTACAATGCGCAGCATGATCTGGAGCTGCACACCCACGCAAGTGCAGAGGCTCAGGTTGCGGCGCTTTCGGATGATATTGCCTATAATAACCATGACTTGCACGACGGAATTCGTGCGGGTCTGTTGGATGAAGAGGAAATTCTGGATCTGCCGATTGTCGGAGACTGCTATCGCGAGGTGGATCAGGCCTTTCCTGACATAGACGCCTATCGCCGTCGACACGAAGCGCTGCGGCGTGTTTTTGGGGTGATGGTGGGGGATCTGATTGATACCTCGCGTGAAAACCTGCAGGGGGCCGGTGCTGGATCTGCGCAGGATATTCGTGAACTGGGCCGTCCCGTGATCGCCTTTTCCAAGGCAACCTGGGAAGATCTCAAGATCATTCGCGCCTTTCTTTTCAAGAACATGTATCGCGCGCCGTCAGTGATGGAACAACGCGCCAAGGTGACGATTGCCCTGGAAGAGCTTTTCCCGATTTACATGCAGGATCTGAGCTTGCTGCCCAGCCGCTGGCAAGGGGAAATTGATCTGGCTGTGTCCGACACCGCCAAAGCGCGTCTGGTGGCGGATTATATCGCCGGGATGACAGATCGCTTTGCATTGCAACAACATGCGGAACTAAGCGGGCGCGATGTAATGATCGCCGGGTAACACATTCACAAGTTAGGGATTTACAATGGCACTGGCAGAAACATCGGGTATGGATCACGTTACAGCCTTTGCCCTTGTGGGGGTGATGGGGGTCGGGGCCCAGTGGCTGGCCTGGCGGCTGCGTTTGCCCGCCATCGTCTTTATGCTGGCCCTAGGCCTGCTGGTTGGCCCGGTGCTGGGGCTGTTTGATCCCAAAGAACAATTCGGCGATCTGCTGAAACCCATGGTTGGCATCGCCGTGGCAATTATCTTGTTTGAAGGGGGCTTAACGCTCAATCTTCATTCTTTGGATGATGCGGCGAAAGGGGTGCGCAGGCTGGTCATTGTGGGGGCGCCACTAGGGTGGCTGACTTCAAGCGCGGCGCTGCATTTTGTGGCGGGTCTCAGCTGGGAAGCCTCAGCCGTATTTGGCGGCATCATGATTGTCACCGGTCCCACAGTAATCGCCCCCTTGCTGCGTCAAGCGCGGTTGCAACGGCGTCCCGCCGCGCTGTTGCAATGGGAGGCCATAGTAAACGACCCTATTGGCGCGCTGGCGGCGGTTCTGGCCTTTGAAGTAGTCATTGTGATGCAAACTGCGACCAGCTTTGGTCATGCGGCGCAAATTCTGCTGACCGGGATTGCGGTGGCCTCGGTGCTTGGGATTGCCGCAGGATGGGGCATCGCCCAGTCGTTTCGCCGGGGGTGGGTGCCAGAATACATGAAGGTGCCGGTCTTATTTGTTGTTTTATTGGGTATTTTTGCCCTGTCTGATTTGATCTTGCATGAAACTGGCCTACTGGCGGTCACGATCATGGGGCTTTGGATTGCCAATACGGAACTGCCCAGTTTCGTTGAACTGCGACGGTTCAAAGAACACGCCACCGTGTTGTTGGTTTCCGGTGTATTTATCCTGCTGTCGGCCGGGATGAGCCTAGACATCCTGCAAACCCTAGATTGGCGCGCAGGGCTGTTTGTTCTGAGTGTGATCCTGATCGCGCGCCCTCTGCCGGTGCTGGTCGCGCTGGGGTTTTCCAACATCCCATGGCGTGAACGCCTGCTGGTGGGCTTTACCGGCCCACGCGGTGTTGTGCTGGTGGCGGTGGCTGGCTTGTTTGGAGAGCGGCTGGTCGCATTGGGGATCGAAGATGCAGATCGCATCGCCCCTTTAGCTTTTGCGCTGGTGGCCGCCACAGTGGTTCTGCATGGATTTACTCTGACACCCGTGGCCCGGGCCCTGGGCCTGACAGCCGCGACCAAACCCGGAGTGATTGTACTGGGTGGTTCACCCTGGGCGGTCGGGCTGGCGCAGGTGCTTGAAAAGGCGCAGGTTCCCGTGCTGATTGCAGATCCCAATCACGCCCATCTGCGTGGTGCGCGCAAAGCTGGGTTGCCAGTTTACTATGGGGATATCCTGTCAGAGGATGCAGAGCATCGTCTTGATCTGGCGGCCTATGAAAAACTGATCTGCGCCACGGATGATGATGCCTATAATACGCTGGTCGCAACAGATCTGGGGACAGAGTTCGGGCGGCAAAACGTGTTTCAACTCAAACGGGTCAAAGACAACAGTAAGCGCCATGCCCTGCCTGTCACGCTGGGCGGCCTGCCTTTCGGCGACGATCTGACCTTTTTCGAGGTCAACGCCAAATGCGCCGCCGGATGGGAGCTGCGCCTGACGTCCCTGACCGACACATTTGGTCCTGAAGACTGGGCACAGGCCAATCCGCAGGCTGTGGCGCTCATCGAAATCAGCAGTTCCGGCGCGTTGCGTGTTCTTGGATCACAGGATGCACCGCGCGCAGGCTGCCAATTGATCCATCTGTGTCCGCCGGATGCTTGAAAATCACTTCGATGATTTGACCCGGCGAACTGACGTGATAGATGGGGCGCAATCTCGCAGGAGCAACTGATATGAACCTCTTTTCTGACATCCGCGCTTTGGTGCTGGCCTCGATCAATGCCATGCAGGCGGAAGGCGCTTTGCCGGATGGGCTAATCCTTGATCCGATCACCACCGAACCCCCGCGCGATCCGGCGCATGGGGATATGGCGACCAACGCCGCGATGGTGCTGGCCAAACCCGCCAAAATGAAACCGCGCGATATTGCCGAAAGCCTGGCCGCCAAGCTGGCCGCAGATGACCGTATCGCCAGTGCCGAAGTGGCAGGTCCGGGCTTTTTGAACCTGCGGCTCGCGCCGGGGCTATGGCAGCAACTGCCGGGGGCGATCCTGAAGGCGGGCACCGACTACGGCAAATCCGCCATGGGCCATGGGCAGCGGGTGAATGTGGAATATGTTTCTGCCAACCCCACCGGCCCAATGCATGTCGGCCACGCCCGCGGTGCGATTGTTGGCGATGCCATGGCGTCGCTTTTGGCCTATGCTGGCTATGATGTGACCCGTGAATATTACATCAACGATGGCGGCGCGCAGGTCGATGTTCTGGCGCGGTCTGTCTATCTGCGCTATCTCGAAGCGCACGGTCAGGAGGTGGAATTCGCCGAAGGCACCTATCCGGGTGACTACCTTGTCCCCGTTGGGCAGGCCCTGAAAGAAAAGGTGGGCGATGCCTATCTGGAGAAAGGGGAACAGTTCTGGCTGGCCGAGGTGCGCGAATTCGCCACCGCAGCAATGATGGATCTGATCCGCGATGATCTGGCCGCGCTTGGCGTGCATATGGATCACTTCTTTAGCGAAAAGTCGCTGTATGGTACCGGCAAGATCGAGGCCGCAATTGACAGCCTGAAATCCAAAGACCTGATCTATCGCGGTGTGCTTGAACCGCCAAAAGGCAAAAAGCCCGAAGATTGGGAACCGCGCGAACAGACCCTGTTCAAATCAACAGAGCATGGCGATGACGTTGACCGCCCGATCCAGAAGTCGGATGGGGCCTGGACATATTTCGCCCCCGACATCGCCTATCATTATGACAAGGTCGAGCGCGGCTATGATTTCCTGATCGATATCTTTGGCGCGGATCACGGGGGCTATGTCAAACGGATGAAGGCCGCCGTTTCCGCTCTGTCTGAAGGGAAAGTGCCGCTGGATATCAAATTGATCCAGCTGGTGAAGCTGTTCAAAAACGGAGAACCGTTCAAAATGTCCAAGCGGGCAGGGACATTTGTCACCCTGCGCGATCTGGTGGATATGGTTGGGTCTGACGTGGCGCGTTTCCACATGCTGACGCGGAAATCCGATGCCAGCCTTGATTTCGACTTTGACAAGGTGGTCGAACAGTCCAAAGAAAACCCTGTGTTCTATGTGCAATATGCCCATGCCCGGATCTGTTCGGTACTGCGCAAGGCGCTGGCGGATGGCGTGGATGTGGCTGACGACACATTGGCCGGCCTGGATTTGTCCAGCATGACCCATGATGCGGAAATCATGATGGCGCGTAAGCTGGCGGAATGGCCGCGTCTGGTGGAAATCGCCGCGCGCACCCATGAACCGCACCGTATCGCAACCTATCTGAACGAACTGGCCGCAGAGCTGCACGGGCTGTGGAACCGGGGCAATGATGAACCTTCGCTGCGCTTTGTGCAGGATGACAAGGCTGCAACACAGGCAAAAATTGCGCTGGCACGGGCCGTAGCCGTTGTTATTTCCGCAGGTCTTGGTATCTTGGGTGTCACACCGGTTGAAGAAATGCGCTGAAAACAGGCGCCTCGGCCGGGGTAATCAGGCCGGCTGCGCGGTGAGGCGCAGCCGGATCAGAGCGGGCTAAATCACCTTGGCGGCACGTATCGCCCGGGGATAAAGAGGCGAAAATGGCGGATTACACCTATCAAGGGGCTTCTATGGCCCCCGCAAGCGGATCTGGTATTTCTGTTGCAAATCTGGCGGGCGCAGCTGCGTCTTTGGCCCTGATCGTCGGTGTCGGCGTTTGGGGCTATGGCGTGATGGTGCGCGATGTCAGTGGCGTGCCGATTGTGCAGGCCATGTCAGGGCCCATGCGCGTGGCGCCGGAAAATCCCGGCGGCAATCTGGCGGACCATCAGGGATTGGCGGTGAATCAGGTGGCCGGGCAGGGCTCAGCTGCGGGTCCGACCGATCAGGTTGTGCTGGCCCCGCGTCCCGCAGGGCTTGGGGCAGAGGATGTGGCCCTGGGCGCGATTGTTGCGCAGGATGGGGCCGCGCCTTTGGCGGAAACCCCGCAGGGGCTGGCCATCGCGCAGGATGATCCAATTCAGCTTTTGGCCAATCAACTGGCCGCAGGTATCGAACCGCTGGAACCGCTCAACCAATATGATGTGACTGAAAATGCCAGTACGCAGGCCGATCCGGTGACACCTGATGTGGCCCCCGAACCCGTGGTGGCCCCTGAGGTCGCGGCAGCCGCCGCCAAACCGGGTCTGGCCCGGTCATTGCGCCCAAAGCTGCGCCCAAGTGGTTTGAAAACAGCCTCTTTGACAGCGGCTGCAACGGCGGCACAGGCCAATACATCAACCACCCGAGAAATTGAAGCAGCCTCTTTACCAGCAGGCACACGTCTGGTGCAGATCGGCGCATTTGACAGCGCGGAAACCGCCCGCGCGGAATGGCAGCGTTTCGAAGCGCGCTTTGGCGAGTATCTGGAAGGCAAAAACCGGGTGATCCAAAAGGCCACATCCGGTGGCCGCGTGTTCTATCGCCTGCGGGCCGAAGGCTTTGCGGATCTCTCCGCAGCGCGCCGGTTCTGCGCAGCCTTTGTGGCGCAAAATGTCGATTGTATCCCGGTTGTCACCCGATGAGCCGATTTGGCGCCTGTATCCTGGGCTGCGAAGGGCTGCGCCTGACGCGGCAGGAAAAACACCACTTTAGCCGAACCTCACCGTTCGGCTTTATTCTGTTTAACCGTAATCTTGACAGCGCAGATCAGATCCGTGCCCTGACAGCCGAGCTGCGCGATGCGGTTGGCTGGAATGCGCCTGTGTTCATTGATCAGGAAGGTGGGCGGGTGCAGCGTCTGCGACCCCCGCTAGCCCGCGACTGGCTGCCGCCGCTGGATGACGTGGCACGCTTTGGTGCTGCTGCGCCGCAGGCGATGCGGCTTCGCGCCCAGATTATTGCGATGGAACTGCGTGGTCTGGGGATTGACGGCAATTGCGCCCCTTTGCTGGATATCGCCCGCGAGGGCACCCATCCGGTGCTGAAAAATCGCTGCTATGGGACGGATCTGGAAACGGTCACAACCGTGGCCCGCGCCGTGGCAGAGGGCTGTTTTGCCGGGGGTGTGCTGCCGGTGATGAAGCACATTCCGGGGCATGGTCTGGGCACATTGGACAGCCACCTTGAGGTGCCGCGCGTTGCAGAGACCAAAGAAGCCCTGCAAGCACTAGATTTCGCAGCCTTCCGTGCGCTGAATGATTTGCCACTGGGGATGACGGGGCATCTGATCTTTGAAGCCATCACGGATCAGCCGGCAACGATTTCAAAGGTGATGATCACCCTGATCCGGCAAGAGATCGGCTTTGACGGGCTGCTGATGACAGATGATCTGTCAATGGAGGCGCTGAGCGGCACTGTCTTTGAGCGCGCAAAGGGCGCGATTGAGGCGGGCTGCGATGTCATCTTGCATTGCAATGGCCGGTTTGACGAAATTCAAAGGGTGACAGATGCGGCTGGCCAGATGACACAACCGGCACAGGATCGGGCACAGGCGGCGCTGAACCGCCGGACTGATCTGCCCGATGTTGACATTGGCGCGCTTGAGGCAGAGTTTCAGGGGCTTATCCCCGGTGCCCCAGATGAGCGAAACTGATCCACAGGAAAATCTGCCCTTGAATGTTCATGACCGTCTAGCCGCCGAGGCATTGGTCGTGGACCTTGACGGCTATGAAGGGCCGCTGGATCTGCTGCTGAACATGGCGCGGACCCAGAAGGTTGATCTGCGTAAACTGTCGATCCTGGAACTGGCGCGGCAATATCTGGCCTTTGTGGAAAAGGCGAAAGAGCTGCGGATTGAACTGGCGGCGGATTATCTGGTGATGGCGGCCTGGCTGGCGTTTTTGAAGTCCCGCCTGCTTTTGCCCCCGGATCCCGCCGAAGAGGGGCCATCAGGTGAAGAACTGGCGGCGCATCTGGCCTTTCAGCTGCAACGTCTTCAGGCGATGCGCGAAGCGGCGGCCAAGCTGATGGCGCGGGATCAACTGGCGCGTGATTTCTTTGCCCGTGGGGATACCGAAAGCGTCGCGCGGGTGCGGCGGGTACGCTATAGCGCGTCGCTGGTCGACCTGATGAAAGCTTATTCACGCATTCGCACCAAAGACGATTTTCGCCCCTTTATCATGGATCGTGACAAGGTCTTTACCATGGAGCAGGCGCTGGACCGGCTGCGTGGCATGATTGGCTTTGTGGGCGAATGGACCGATATTCAGAACTACCTGCCTGATGGCTGGGATGAAGATCCGGACATGTGGCGCTCGGCCACGGCGGCAACCTTTGCGGCCTCGCTGGAACTGGTGAAGGAAGGCAAGGCCGTGATACAGCAATCCGATACCTTTGCCCCCATCCATCTGCGCAGAAGAGAGAGCCGCGATGACTGAGCAGCCACAGGAAGAAAGCCTGTTTGATGCCCCGCCCATGGGGGAACAGGAACGTATGGTCGAGGCGATCTTATTCGCCACCGCCGAGCCGATCACGGTGAAAGACCTGCACGCACGCCTGCCGCATGGCTGTGATGCCAAGGCGGCGCTGGCGCATCTGGTGAAGCGCTATGAAGGGCGCGGGGTGCGTGTTGTGCGTATTGGCGATGCCTGGGCCATGCGCACCGCTCCGGATCTGGGCTTCCTGATGCAGCGCGAAACCGTTGAGCATCGCAAACTCTCACGCGCAGCCATCGAAACCCTTGCGATTATTGCCTATCACCAGCCGGTCACCCGTGCCGAGATCGAAGAAATTCGTGGGGTGTCCGTCAGCCGTGGCACCGTAGATCAACTGCTGGAAATGGAGTGGATCCGCTTTGGCCGCCGCCGCATGACGCCGGGCCGTCCGGTGACCTTTGTGGTGACGCAGACCTTCCTTGATCACTTTGGCCTGGAATCCGCCCGCGATCTGCCGGGGCTTGCAGATCTGCGTGCCGCCGGTCTTCTGGACAATCGGCCCGGTCCGCTTGGGCCATCAGATCAGGATGACCCGGAAAAGGCAGAAGACGAAGATCAAAGCGATCTCTTTGACGATGGGGAACTTTGATCGCCTTAGATTTGGCGCAATACTATGTAATCTTAGCGCATCGCAGCAGGAAAGGCAGAACCATGAGCATCGACCGGGTCTTTCAGATGATCACGCGCATGTTGTTGCGCCGCTTGTTGAACAAAGGCGTGAATGCCGGGATCAGATCGGTCTTTGGGGACAACACCCCAAAAACCAAGGACGACAAAGCCATGCAGGCACAGGCGCGGCAGGCGCGCAAACTGGCCAAGATTTCGCGCAGGATCGGGTGATCACCCGGCTTTGAAATGCTTCGACAGTTTCAGCCCTTGCCCCTGATAGTTCGACGCAATCCCCGCGCCATATAGCTGCTGCGGCACCTGCGACATGCGTTCATAGACCAGCCGCCCGACAGTCTGACCATGTTCCAGCACAAAAGGCGCTTCGTGGCAGCGCACCTCCAATACGCCGCGTGCGCCAGTACCGCCGGCCGCCGCATGGCCAAAGCCCGGATCAAAGAACCCGGCGTAATGCACCCGGAATTCGCCCACCATCGCCAGATAGGGCGCCATTTCAGCCGCATAGCCCGGGGGAATATGAACGGCTTCCTGACTGACAAGAATGTAAAAGGCACCCGGATCCAGAATCAGCTGGCCGCGATCTGAATGCAGCGGATCCCAATATTCATTGGGGTCGTAGCCAGCGATATTGTCCAGATCAATCACCCCGGTATGGGGCCGGGCGCGATAGCCCACCAAAGTGCCCTCGGACGGTTTTAGATCAACTGAAAACCCCAAGCCTTCGCTGATGACCGCATCCCCGCCGCTGACAAGGGTTTGATCGGCGTGCAGTTGCATCAGTTCAGAGTCGCTGAGCATGGATTGCCCATTGCGGAACCGGATCTGATTCAGGCGCATGCCGGGACGCACCAGCACCGAAAAAGACCGCGGGCAGATTTCCGCATAAAGCGGCCCGGTATACCCTTGCGGGATGCGGTCAAACTCTTCGCCGCCGTCGACAATGACCCGCGTCAGCAGATCCAATCGCCCGGTTGAGCTTTTGGCATTGGCGATGGCCTGAATGTTCCGGGGCAGGGCAAGCCCCTCCATCAGGGGCACCACATAGACGCAGCCTTTTTCCAAGACAGCGCCATCTTTCAGGTCAATGCGGTGCATCTCAAATTCGGACAGGCGGGTGCTGACCTTTTGCCCATGACCCGCCAGAAACGAGGCGCGCACCCGATAGGCCACCGTGCCCAGACGCAGATCAAGGCTGGCGGGTTGAACCTGACCTTCGGCAAAGGCCTGATCGGCGATAATGGCGCGATCCTGGATCAGCGTTTCGATTTCTTGGCTTGCCAGTACACCGGTCATGAGGACCCCCTTCAGATTACGCGTTCAATATCATCCCGCGCGTTGAATGGGAGTCCCCCATGCCCGATCAGAACCACTGCGCGGCGATTTCGTCACTCTCGGGGCTGTCAGTTTCTTTGGTTTCTTCAGCGGTGGCATCCAATTGTGCGGGATCAAGGCTGAGGAGTTCAAAGAGGTTTTCTGGCGCCGGGTCACTAGCCTGCGTGTCGGCCTGTGTGCTGGTTGTGCCGAATCCCTGAGTGAAGCCCACGCCGCCCATAATGCTGACACCACCGCTGGCCCCGCTGATGATCGGCGCATCTGGCACAACAACCGGTTGCGGCTGTTCAGGTTCAGCCGGAGGTGTAGGTGCGCTTGGCTCAGACGGTGTTTCTGGTTCCGCTGGTTGCTCAGGCTCTGGCGGTTGTTCGGGCTCAGGCTCGGGCGGTGTGTCTGGTTCAGTTGGTTCTGGACTCACAGGCTCTGCAGGTGTTTCGGGCTGCGCCGGAGCGTCTGGTTCCGCTGGAGTCTCGGGCTGAACCGGCTCTTGCGGCTCTGAAGGTTGCGTGGGGATTTCCGGCGCGGTGGGCTCAGGCGGCGTACTTGGCTCTTCTGGCTGGGCGGGCGTACCCGCGCCATTCGAAATGCCAACACCTCCGGTGATGGTGACACCGCCGCTTGACCCGCCGGTATCCGGCGTGTTTG
>JAOARQ010000036.1 GCA_025210455.1 Pelagimonas sp. | reverse complement strand
GCGTGCCATTGCCTGAAATACGGTCGTTGCCCTCACCCCCATCCAATAGGCCCGTTGCGCCCGGCGCGCCTAAAAGATCGAGAGTCAGGGTATCATTGCCCTCTCCGCCCAGAAGGGTCCCGATGCCGTGCAGGCGGTCATTGCCATCGCCGCCGTCCAACAGACTGCTTTCCGGGCTGGCATGGTCGAAAATTGACGTGATCTGGTCATCACCCGCGCCGCCCCTCAGAGTGCCGACACCGATCAGCGTGTCATTCCCCGTTCCCCCATTCAGGCTGCCGCGCCCCGTGATGCTGTCGTTTCCGCTGCCGCCATCGTAGGTCGAGCCAGCCGTACTGCTAAGAACCCGCTGTTGCACTGTCGGGCCTAGAAACGATGAATGCGCCCCTTGCAGCGTGTCATTACCAGAGCCGCCCCGGAATGTGTTTGCTTCTGTGTAGGCCTGCGCCTGCAAAAGGTCATTGCCCGACCCGCCAGAAAGAAAGTTGGCCCCGCCCCCGCCTGAAATCCTGTCGTCACCGCCATTGCCCAGCAGCACATCCGCCTTGTCATCGTCGGTGGCGGGTGTGACATCCCCCCCAAGCGTGTCATTGCCGGACCCGCCGCTCAGGTAGTCGGCGACGTCAATATTGGGGGTCTGATCATTGGCATCGTGGTCGATGCTTTCGCCCAGCAGGGTCTCACCGGTCGGGTTCGTGGCCTGCTTGGTGTGGGTTGTCAGTTCCGCGACCTCAGCGGGTGGGTCTTCCGCCCTGATCTCTAGCGACGCCAGCACAAAGGTCTGATTGCCGGTCAGGTCGTCGGTGCTGATCTCTAGCCCATCCGGGTCGCCATTGGCGTTTGGTTGGTACTGGATCGCCGTACCGGCACTGAGGAATGTGCTAAGATCCCCCTGAAGCCCGCGCAGCGTGATCAGATTGGTGCCCGACCCGCTCACTGTGACATTGAAGTTATCCGCTGCGAAAAGCGTGCCGGTACTGACCTTCAGCCGCACAAGGATCTCACTTGATGTGTCGAGATCCACCACCTTTATCTGCCCCAAAGGCAGCGGAGAGCGCGTCTCATCGATCACTGTCAGCGGATCAGAAAAGATCAACGGGGCGTCATTGCCATCCAGAAGCTGCGGCTGCGCATTGGGCGGGATCGCGCCGTCGATGGCAATGGAAAACGGCACAACGACTTCGGGAAAGAAATCATCGGGCAGATTGTCCGTGATTGGCGCCAGAATGTTGAACGATCCGATGTCAGTGGCGCCGGTCACCGCGCTTTCAAAGACCGGCCCGATTGAGACAGAGCTTTCTTCGCCATCCACTGTGACAGATCCTGTGGCGCCCAGGGCCTCGACGCCGATGGTGCCCACCGGGGCGATCTTGAATTCCAGCGCCAGCTGACCATCCAGATCAAACCGCAGCTCGCCGTCCAGCGTGCCATCCAGCAAATCGTCGTTCCCAGCCAGCGCTGGTGCCGTCAGATCGAAATCTGTCGAAAGGAAACCGGTATCGACCTGCGCCCCTTCCAAGAACACATCCACATCCGGGGCGAGCGGCATGAACTTGATATCCTGAACCACACCAAAGCCACCCTGAATGAAGGGGGCAAGCAGCACCGTTTCAAGCGCCGCCTCAACTTGGCTGCCAAGAATGTCTATCTTGGGGAACTCAAAGGTTTTGTTCAGAATCTCCAGCGGTTTAAACTTTGGAACATTCGCAAGCAACGCCAGCGGATTGACCGTGACGCTGGCCAGTGTCTCGATGATCTGGACATCCAGATCCTCAAAAAAACCGGGAAGCGCCACCTCTAGGGTGCTGCTGTCCTCTGCGCCCTCAGGCGTGCCGATCTCGGCTGAGATCCCGTCTATGGGATCAATAGAAGCGCTGCCCGAGGGGAGTTCAAACAGCGGCACCTCAACGTCGATTGGTGGGAAAACAATGTCTTGCTCAAACTCGAAGGCAGAGCCAAAGCTGGTGTTAAAAAGCGAGATGTCCCTTAGGCTCGATTCCTCAGATCGAAAGAACAGGTCTATGCTGAGCCCATCGAAATTAAGCGACTCGCCCGTGATGGTGGCTGCCTGTTGGCCCGTTTCGTCGCTGAGACCGTCGTCAATAACGCGCAGCCCGGTCTGATCCATCGCAATTTGAAAGCTGTCGCCTTCCGTGATGCGTTCGGGAATGTCGATGCCCAGAAGCAGGGGGTAATCCACCTGAACGCTGCCAAGCGAGCTGTCATTGAGATTCAGCTGCAAACCGGTCGAGATATCAAAGCTGTAATCCGCAGCCCCAAGAAAGCCGTCAAAGCTGCCGCTTTTGGCGAAACTCAGCGTGAAAATGTCATTGATCGCAGAAACATCAACAGGCGCGACACCGGGCAGCGTTTCCAGTGCGGTCTGCTGCGAGGAAAAATTCAGTCTATGTATCTGTGTCATCTATGCCGTTGCCCGAACACCCCTGCAAATGCAGGATGCTAGGCCGCCAAATCGCCTGAAAACAAGGCGATTGGTGCGAATTACGGTGCAAATGGTGCGAATTACGTGGCTTGGTTTTTGACGATAACAGCGCGTATCTCGGGCACCTTCTTACGCCCGGCAGACCACAATGCGCCATCCGCATCGACGACCTTGGGATTGCCGTCCACATAGATCAGATCCTGGATCTCTGTCTCTGCCAGCCAAAGCGAGCGATGCACCTGAAGCCCATCCCCGGCGGTGGCCGCGACTGCCTCTGACAGTTTCATGCGCAGGATATGCGTGCCCTGATCCGTCGTGATCTCCACATACTGATTGCGCGCCTCGATCCGCCGCAGCCTGCCCCGCTTGGCTGTGGGCAGATGATGCGACAGACGGTCGATCCGCTCTGGCACAGGCTGCCAATAAGGCAGCGCCTCTGGGAAGGTCGCAAAGCCTGCGCGCAGGGCCCGCTCATAAAACAGCATGCAGATGGCTGTTGCGGCGGGGAAAACCGCGATACTGGTTGAAAAATACCAGACCGCCCGATCCCAGGTCCAGGCCACCGGCAGGTAAAGCGGCCCGATCGCAAATTCCGTCAATGCAAGCACCGAGAAATAACCAAGGAAGATTAGCAAAAGCGGAATGTTACGCCGCACCAAAGCCCGCATCACACGCCAGTAGAGCACGTAAAACACCGCATAGTAGATCACCGACCAGACCAATGTCAGCGCCAGCCCCACCGGCCAGAGCGGGACACCGAACCGCGCCTCGACGAGAAAGACCACGAAGAACACCGTCACCAAAAGGAAAATCGAAGTCACAACAGGCGTACGCATCTCGCGCTGCCACGTGCTGCGAAACGTGGCTTCACTGGTGATATCCGGAAGTGTCCTGCCCAGCCCGCGCATGCAGCGATCCTATCGGCACGAGTGATGAGGTTCAATCCGTCTGCGAAGGGTGGAAAGCTGCATTCTTTCGGATCAGAAGCCATCAATCTTGCACCTTTCCGGGACAGCAGACCTGTCACACATTGGATATGGTGCCGCATAGCGACGTGTTGCGACTGCCTTTGCGCAATCGCGTTGTTTCCCTTGCAAGCTGATTTCGCAGCACATAAGGCCAATGCAGCTTGAATGGATGTGCCTGTGTTTTTCTATCGTCTGCTTGCAACGCTATTGACCCTAATCACCCTGCCGCAGGCCATTGTGCGGAGGCAAGCGCGTGCGCGTCTGGGGGCAATGCCTGCAGCGCAGGGGCCGCATATCTGGTTGCATGGGGCATCAAATGGCGAACTTGCGTCGGTCAAACCAATCGTTGTCGCGCTAAGACAGTTGCGCCCCGATCTGGGCATTCTGGTCACCTCGAATACCCAAACCGGCGTGGATCTGGTGCGCAGTTGGGATGTGATCGGTGTCACGGCGCATCTGTCGCCACTGGATCTGAGCTGGGTCAGCGTCCGCATTATGCGCGATTGGCGGATCAAAGCCTATATCAGCCTTGAAAGCGAACTTTGGCCGTATCGCATCCTGTCCTGCCCCGGTCCGGTGATCCAGCTGGGTGCCCGGATGAGCGAAAGCACCGCGCGCGGCTGGGGCAGATTGCCAAAGCTTGCACAGCGCGTTCTGGGGCGGTTTGATTATGTCTCGGCGCAGGATGGGGCCTCGCTTGGGCGGCTGTTTGATCTTGGTCTGGCACATAAGGCGGGCGGACCCGTGGTGGACCTAAAAGCTTTTTATGTGCCACCCAAGGTGACATTGCCGCCCGATCTGACCACTACCTTTCCCCGCGATAAGACTTGGCTTGCGGCCTCGACTCATGAGGGCGAAGAAGAGATCGTTCTTGACGCGCATAAACAGGCGCTGGAGCACATACCTGATCTGAAACTGATCCTAGCCCCCAGACATCCGCGCCGGGCGGACGAGATCCAGAAGCTTGCCAAAGGGTGCGGGTTGCAGATGGCGCAGCGCAGCAAGGGCGATGCACCGGGCAGCATTTATCTGGCGGATACGATGGGGGAAATGCCCCTGTGGTATTCACTCGCCGGGAGGGTCTTTGTGGCCGGATCTTTGGCCCCCAAAGGCGGGCACACCCCCTATGAGCCCAGCGCCTTTGGCTGCGCTTTGATACATGGCCCGGATACTGGAAATTTCCGCGCGGCCTATGCCCGGCTACGCGATCAGGATGCAGCTGTGCAGGTCTCTTCCGCCTCAGACCTAGCAGATGCGCTGATCGCACTTGCACCGCCCACACAACAGGCTGATTTTGCGGCGCGATCTGCGGATGCGCTTGCTCAGGATGTGGACCCTGCCGGGCTGATCCGCGACGTTCTGGCCGCATTGACAGCGGCTTAGGGGAACTTGAACCTCTGTCAAATATGCTTATTCTTGTCTGACCACAGGGCAGAGCCGGATCATGATCCAATACACTTTAAAATGTCACAACGGGCATCAGTTCGACAGCTGGTTTCAGTCTTCTGCGGCTTTTGACAAGCTGCATAAGGCTGGGCATGTGTCCTGCGCGATCTGTGGATCTGGCAAGGTGGAAAAGGCATTGATGGCGCCCCGTGTCACCAGTTCGGACAAGGCGGCAGACCAGCCAGCGGCGCCGCCACCGGCACCCGCGCCCCCCCCTGCCCCCAGCCTGTCCGCCCCCAGCAATGAGGCAGAAAAAGCGCTGGCCGCCATGCGCGATCACGTGGAAAAGAATTCCACCTATGTCGGCGGTGATTTCGCCACCGAAGCCCGCGCCATGCATGTGGGCGATGCGCCTGAACGCGCCATCTGGGGCGAAGCAAAACCCAATGAGGCCAAAGAGCTGATCGAAGACGGCATTCCCGTCATGCCTTTGCCCTTTACACCCAGCCGCAAAACCAACTAGCGTCCGCCCCAAAATGATTGGGGGCATTGCTATGGATATTCTGATTACGGGTGCCAATCGCGGCATCGGAGCCGAGCTGGACAGCCAGCTTTCTGCGCGCGGAGACACTGTGTTTGGGACAGCGCGCAACCACCCTGAATATCTGCCGCTTGAGGTAACAGACCCGGCCTCTCACAGCCAGCTTGCGCAGCGTCTGGATGGACAGAAACTGGATCTGTTGATCTGCAACGCCGGGGTCTATCTGGATAAAGGGCACAATCTGGCAGATGGCTTTGCCGCTGATCTCTGGGCGCAGACATTCGCCGCCAATGTCACCGGCGTGTTTCTGACAGTGCAGCACCTGCTGCCCAATCTACAGATGTCAGAGCAACCAAAAATCGCGATCATCTCTTCCAAGATGGCCTCGCACACGCGGGCGCCCGGCGGCAGCTATATCTATAGATCCTCCAAAGCAGCCGTGCTGAGCCTTGGGCGCAATCTGGCCTCGGATCTGAAAGCGCTGGATATTGCGGTGGGCATCTATCACCCCGGTTGGGTTCAAACCGATATGGGCGGGCAAGAGGCCGATATCGACAGCCAGACGGCGGTTCAGGGGCTGGTCCAGCGCTTTGATGCGCTGAGCCTGAGTACCAGTGGCTGCTATGAAAGCTATGACGGCGAGGCGATTCCTTTCTGATCACGCAGCGGGCGGTCAAACGCAATAATCTGACAAAAAACTGCCATTTCGGGCAAGAAACGGGGCGCAAAGCCGCTGCTAGCGCCACCCTACCCTTGCGCAGGCAAGGGATGCAGCGTAAACCGCGCGCGATCTGACAGGAAAGACGCAGTATGCCCGTTCTCGTGATGAAATTCGGTGGCACATCCGTTGCCACACTGGACCGCATCCGCCGCGCCGCCAAACGTGTTGGGGTCGAGGTCGCCAAAGGCTATGACGTGATCGTCATTGTCTCAGCCATGTCCGGTGAAACCAACAAGCTGGTGGGCTATGTGGATGAGACCTCGCCGCTTTATGATGCCCGCGAATATGACGCGGTGGTGTCTTCGGGTGAAAATGTCACCGCTGGCCTGATGGCCCTGACGCTGCAGGAAATGGATGTTCCCGCGCGCAGCTGGCAGGGCTGGCAGGTGCCGCTGATGACAAACAGCGCCCATGCAAGCGCCCGGATCGAAGAGATCCCCACCGACAATATCAACGCCAAATTCGGTGAAGGTATGAAAGTCGCCGTGGTTGCGGGCTTTCAGGGGATCAGCCCCGAGGGACGCATCACCACGCTGGGCCGTGGCGGATCGGACACCACAGCCGTGGCCTTTGCCGCCGCTTTTGATGCGGAACGCTGCGATATCTACACCGATGTGGATGGGGTCTATACCACCGATCCGCGCGTGTGCGAAAAAGCGCGCAAGCTGGATAGGATCTCGTTCGAAGAAATGCTGGAACTGGCGTCGCTGGGCGCCAAGGTGCTGCAGACCCGCTCGGTTGAGCTGGCCATGCGCTACAAAGTGAAACTGCGTGTCCTCAGCAGCTTTGAGGAACAATCCGACGAGGCCGGCACGCTGGTCTGCGACGAGGAGGAAATCATGGAATCCAATGTTGTGGCCGGTGTGGCCTATTCCCGCGATGAAGCCAAAATGACCCTGGTCTCTGTCGCTGACCGCCCTGGCATCGCCGCCGCCATCTTTGGCCCGCTGGCCGAAGCCGGGGTGAATGTGGACATGATCGTGCAGAATATCTCGGAAGACGGGCGCACCGATATGACCTTTTCGTGCCCCACCACCGAAGTGGCGCGCGCTGAAAAGGCGATGAACGATCTAAAAGAAAACGGCGAGTTGAATTTCGCTGAAATCATCACCGACGCAGATGTTGCGAAGGTCTCGGTTGTTGGCATCGGTATGCGGTCGGCTGCGGGTGTGGCGGCGAAGATGTTCAAGGTTCTGTCTGATGACGGCGTGAACATTCAGGTGATTACCACCTCTGAGATCAAAATTTCGGTTCTGGTTGCGCGTAAATACATGGAACTGGCTGTGCAGGCGCTGCACGACGCCTTTGAGCTGGACAAAGCCTGATCCAGCCTGAAAAAATTCAGACAAAACGTCACGTTGAACCATCAGCGTGGCGTTTTCCTTTCTGCCCGAAATTCCATCATTTCCCCAAAGCCCCAGCCACTTTTCCGCTGCCCCTAGGGCATTGTGCTTTTCAATTTGCGGATAACTCGCCTATAGCTGGTAAATAAAGAATATTGGGGGGCCGGGCATATGGCCGAAAGTCTGGAAAGCGAAAGCCGCAAACTGCTGGGCCGGTTGCGCGATACCATGGCCGATGAGGCGGCTGGTCAGGCGCGTCTGGACAAGATCACCCATCTGACTGCGGATTCCATGAAGACCGAGGTTTGCTCGATCTATCTGTTCCGCGATGAAGAAACGCTTGAGCTTTGCGCAACCGAGGGCCTGAACCCAGAGGCAGTGCATGAAACCCGCATGAAGATGGGCGAAGGTCTGGTGGGCCGTGTGGCGCGCACCAGCAAGATCGTGAACACCGCCGACGCCCCATCTGCCCGGGGCTTTCGATATATGCCGGAAACCGGGGAAGAGATCTATTCCAGCTTCCTGGGGGTGCCGATCCAGCGGCTGGGTGAAAAGCTGGGCGTGCTGGTGGTGCAAAGCAAGGAACAGCGCGAATATACCGCTGACGAAATCTATGCGCTGGAAGTGGTGGCCATGGTTCTGGCCGAGATGACAGAACTGGGGGCTTTTGTCGGTGAAGGCGCGGCGATGAAGGCACGCCATACGCAGGCGGTCATGTTCCGTGGTGGCGTCGGCCAGGAAGGTGGCGCCATGGGCCATGTCTGGTTGCATGAACCACGTGTGGTTGTCACCAATCTGGTCAGCGATGATCCCGAAGCCGAACGCCAGCGCCTGCATGAGGCCGTTGATACCCTGCGTGTCGGCGTCGATGAAATGCTGGCCGACGCCCATGGTGACAAAGACCAGATAGACGTGCTGGAAGCCTACCGGATGTTTGCCAACTCCAAGGGCTGGATGCGGCGCATGGAGGAAGACATCAGCCGGGGCCTTTCCGCCGAAGCTGCTGTTGAAAAAGAACAATCGCAGGCAAGGGCACGCATGCAGCAGGTTACCGATGCCTATCTGCGTGACCGCCTGCATGATCTGGACGATCTGTCCAACCGTCTACTGCGTATTCTGACAGGTCAGGGGCGCGAAACCGGTTCGGATATGCCCAGCGATCCTATCCTGATCGCCCGCAATATCGGCCCGGCCGAGCTGCTGGAATATGGCCGCAGCCTGAAAGGTGTGGTGCTGGAAGAGGGCTCTGTAGGGTCGCATGCGGCGATTGTCGCGCGGGCGCTGGCGATTCCACTGGTGATTCACGCTGACCGCATCACCAACGAAGCCTTGAATGGCGATCAGATCCTTGTGGATGGCGAACAGGGGATTGTGCACCTGCGCCCTGACGATTCTGTTGTTGGCGCGTTTCGCGACAAGATGGCAATGCAGGCAAAGGCGCAGGAACGCTATGCCTCGATCCGCGACAAGGATTGCGTCACCAAAGATGGCACCCGGGTGCATCTGACCATGAACGCCGGTCTTATGGCGGATTTGCCGTCACTGAACAGTTCCGGCGCCGAAGGCGTCGGCCTGTTCCGTACCGAACTACAGTTCCTGCTGCGCAACCAGATGCCCAAACGCACTGAGCTGGCGGATATCTATGCGCGGGTTCTGGATGCCTCTGGCGGCAAACGCGTGGTGTTTCGCACGCTGGATATCGGGTCGGACAAGGTGCTGCCCTATATGAAACCCCAAGACGAGCCGAACCCAGCCTTGGGTTGGCGGGCGATTCGTGTGGCCCTGGATCGGCCCGGCGTCATGCGGATGCAGCTGCAGGCCCTGATCCGGGGGGCCAAAGGCCGCCCACTGTCGATCATGTTCCCCTTCATCGCGCAATACGAGGAATTTGTGCGTGGTCGCGCCGAGGTTCACAAGGTGCTGGCCCGCGAACGGCGTCTGGGCCATGCGGTGCCGGAAAAGATCGAAATCGGCGCAATGCTGGAAACCCCTTCGCTGGCCTTCGCCCCCAACCGCTTTTTTGACGAGGTCGAATTCATCTCGATCGGGGGTAACGACCTGAAGCAGTTCTTTTTCGCCGCTGATCGCGAAAACGAACGGGTGCGGCGGCGTTACGATACGCTTAATGTGTCTTTCCTGAGCTTTCTGCAAAGCATCGTTGCGCGCTGCGATGATACCGGCACGCATCTCAGCTTTTGTGGGGAAGACGCTGGCCGCCCAATCGAAGCACTGTGTCTGGCGGCGATTGGCATTCGCAACCTGTCGATGCGCCCAGCGTCAATCGGGCCGGTCAAAAGCCTGCTGATGCGCTATGATCTGTCCGAAGTGCGCAATGTGATCGACACCGCAAGACTGCAGGGGGAACAATCGGTGCGCCAGATGGTGATGGAGTACCTACGCAACAATGGCTGAAACAAAAGCAACCCGGTTGCCAGATTTTCCTGACAACCGGGTCATGTGCATCAAGTCATGCCGCATCTTTCGCCCTTCTGACCAAAGACGCTGCCGTCGCGTTCTGCGCGGCACTGGTCATTGCCCCGAATGCGCACCTGCCAGGATTTTCCCAATGCGCTATGTGTTTCGTAGGCGGCCCGTGATCATCAGGTTTTCTGCCTGACAAGTTTTATCTATTCCCTTAACCTTAAGGGGAAGTTACCAAAATCAGCTTTTTTGCAATTCAAATTTTAGCTCTTCCAACAGCGCGGCCCGCGAGCGACCTGTCTGTTTGGCCAGCGCCAGCATGCTGAAATGCACATGGGCCATTTCCTGATAATAGCTGGTATAGGCATAGTTTGTGGCCGCGCCCGCCGCCGCACCAATCACCGGAACAGCCTGCGCTGCCAGTTTCTGCCCAAGGACGGCTGACAGGCGCGGCGCAACGCGCGCAATGATCCCATGTACCGTTGCCCCGGTCAGCGTCAACCGCGCCGACAAAAACGCCATATCGACCCCGTCATCTTTTTCCAGTGGGCCAGCTGAGGCGAATACCGTCAGGCATTCTTTTGCGATTTCAGGATCTTGCGGATCAAACCCATGCTCTGCTGCTATCCCCTGAATGGCCCGCAACAGGACGGTGGTGGTCACGGGAAGTTCCGCCAGCGCCGAGGGCAAACCGCCCACGCCCCCCACCGCCCCCATGGCCGTGGTCAGCGCAGTGTTTAACCAGCTTTTCTGATCTGGCACCACGCCACGTGAGGTCTGCGCCGCACGCAGAGCCGCCATAAGCGCCTTTTCCGTGGTCTCTTCCAATCGGTCTTTGACGCTGTCAGGCAGTTTTTCAAGCAGGTTTTCCGCCTGTCCACCCACCAGATTAAGCACCTGCATCCCGACATTTCCCGCGCCTTTGTATCGCTGGGCAATCACGGCAAGGTCGCTTTGATAGCTGATGGGGTCGGGTAGGTGTGGTGTCATGCTTGGGCTCTCCTCTTAACAAAGATGTGAACCCAGACCCTCTGCGTCAAGTCACCCGGCGCACCCTGCCTGTCACGCCATCCCAGGCGCCCGCCACCAAAGCAAGGCCCAAGACCCTGTCCGGATTGGTTGGGGGTGGCATGATGACCCCGGCGCGGTGGAGGAAACCAAACCGTTTATAATAAGGTGCATCGCCCACCAGCAAAATGCGCTGATACCCGAGATCAGCGGCCCGCGCGACGGTATCACGGATCAACGCAGCCCCCAGCCCTTCGCCCTGCGCCGTCGGGTGAACTGCAACCGGCCCCAAAAGCAGCGAAGGGGTCTGATCCACCAGAACCGGCCAATATCGGATTGCCCCTCCCAGAATGCCCAGATCATCCCGGGCAATGCGGCATAGCTCGGGCACGGGGGCAACGTCTTCGCGCAGCCGATAAGACGACAAAGCCGTCCGGCCCGGCGCAAAGGACAGGTCAAACAACGCCTCGACTTCCCACCAGTCTTCGGCCATTTCCTGAGCCAGCGTAAACAGTGCAACCCCCCGTGCATTTCCGTGCGCAAGCGCCTATCACGGGTGAAAACGACGCGCAAACAGGAGAGCCACATGTTCTACCGCCCTGCTGACGGCCATGGTCTGCCGCACAATCCCTTTAACGCCATTGTCACCCCGCGCCCGATCGGCTGGATTTCCACCCGCGGGGCTGATGGCCGCGACAACCTTGCCCCCTATTCTTTTTTTAATGCGGTGGCCTATGTTCCGCCTCAGGTGATGTTTTCCTCAACAGCGACCAAAGATAGCCTGTCTTTGCTGCGCGAAACCGGTGTATTTTGCGTGAATGTCGTTGAATATGCCATGCGCGATCAGATGAACGCCTCGTCTGGTGCGTTTGATCGTGGGGTCGATGAATTTGAACAGGCGAAGGTGACCAAAGCAGACTGCGAAACCATTGACTGCCCCCGCGTGGCAAATGCCCCGGCCGCACTGGAATGCCGCGTTACGCAGATCCTGAAACTGGAAGGCGAAGACAACCACGCAATCTTTGGCGAAGTCACCGGCGTTCATCTGCGCGATGATTGTCTGAAGGATGGGGTTTTTGACGTGACTCGTTTTCAGCCTCTGGCCCGGTTGGGATATCGTGATTACTCCGTTGTCCGCGATGTGTTCAGCCTGAACCGTCCGGGCGAATAGGCTTCGAAACCTAGACATTCACCCCGGAGCTACCTATCTTTGTGGCAGCCACAGGAGGGTGACGTGAACAAGAACCTTTGAAAACCAGCCTGATTTATCCTGTTTTCAAAGGAGGTCTGCGATGACTGCCCTTCCAAGTCCTGACGTCACCTATCCTATCATCCTGCCTGACGGCACCCCACACAGGGGCACAGTGTTTCTACGCAATGTGATCGACAATCCCCGCTTTCAGGTGGGGGATTTCACCTATGCCTCTGATTTTGATCCGCCCGAAGATTGGGCCACCCATCTGGCCCCCTATCTTTTCCCCTTTTCACAAGAGACCTTGCAGATCGGCAAGTTTTGCCAGATCGCGCATGGGGTGCGGTTCATCACATCATCCGCCAATCACGCGATGAGGGGAATTAGCTGCTATCCCTTTGCAATCTTTGATCAAGACAGCCGCTCCGGGTTTCAGCCGGACATACGCGATACCACCATCGGCCATGATGTATGGATCGGCATGGGGGCACATATCCTGCCCGGTGCACAGATCGGCCATGGCGCGATTATCGGGGCCGGGGCGGTTGTTCGTGGACAGGTGCCGCCCTATGCGATTGTTACCGGCAATCCCGGCAGTTGGGCTAAAAAGCGCTTTGATGACGAAACCATCAACAGGCTGCTTGAGCTAAGCTGGTGGGATTGGCCCAAAGATCAGATCGAGGCCAATCTGTCCGCGCTACAGGCAGGCGATCTGAGTGCCCTAGACGTTGGCTGCCGTTGAACAGACAAAAGCCCTTGCAAGACACTGCGAGGGCTTTCCATTTGACTATGTAAAGCTCAGGGGCAGCGCCTACTGCCGCGACAGGGATTTCATGCCCAATAGCAATGCAGCCCCAATCATGAACCCGCCCCCAAGACGTTCAATCCACATCCGGGCGTTTCCTTTGAACCGCTGCACAATCCAGCTAGAGCCAAGCCCATAGGCCGACAAAAACACCCCATCCATCACAATGTAAGTCGCTGAAAGCAGCAAAAACTGCGGCCAGAAAGGGGCATCCCCCGCAATGAACTGCGGAAAAAGCGCCGCAAAGAAAACGACGGCTTTGGGATTGGCTGCAGAGGTCAGAAACCCCTGAAGCCACAAAACCCCAAGGGACGCCCGATCAGGCTGCATACCTCGATCTGGATCATCTGGTTTGGCGCGCAGGATCATACGCACACCCAACCAAATCAGATAGGCAACCCCAGCCCATTTGATCACTGACAAAGCCGTCGCCGAGGCGGCGATTACGGCGGCAAGCCCCAGACCAGCGGCCAGCATCTGCAACCCGTTCGCCGTCAGATCCCCCGCTGCGGTGGCAAGAGAACGGTGAAATCCATGCAACCCGCTGTTGGTCAGCATGAGCAACTGACTAGGTCCCGGTGTGCTCATGAGAGCCAGTACTGTCAGCACGTAAAGTGTCCAGGTTTCGAAAGGCACGGGCGCTTACTCCTTGATCCAATCAAAACCTAGCCGGGGCATAAGGTTGTTTCAACGTTTCGCGCAGATCAACCTGCGACCGAACCAAAGATGCCGCTGACCCTGCGCAGGACCAGCGGCATCTTTTTCGTTCGATGGCTTTGCTTAGTGGCCGCCAAGAATCCCGGTGCGCACGTGGTAATCCACTGCGATTTCGTAATCCGGGTCATCGTCGCTGTCGATCATCAGATGCCCGGCCTTGGTCAGCAATTGATGGCAATCGCGCGACAGATGGCGCAGCTGGATCTTTTTGCCAGCAGCCTCATATTTCCCGGCAATGGCTTCGATGGCCTGCAGCGCAGACTGATCCGCAACACGGCTGTCTGCAAAGTCGATGATCACTGATTCAGGATCCTTGTCGATCTCGAACAGCTCCATAAAGCCATCCGCCGAGCCAAAGAACAACGGTCCATGGATTTCATACACCTGCGCGCCTTTTTCTGTGCGCGATTCATGTTTGGTGGCGGTGATGCGTGTCGCGTTCTGCCAGGCGTAGGCCAACGCCGAGACAATCACACCCACCACAACCGCAACGGCGAGGTCTTCCAATACGGTCACAACCGTCACCAGAACGATCACAAAGGCATCGGTGCGGGGCACCTTGCGCAGGATTTTGACCGAATTCCACGCGAAGGTCCCGATCACCACCATGAACATCACGCCCACCAGCGCCGCCAGCGGGATCAGTTCGATCAATGGCGAAGCAAACAGGATAAAGGACAGCAGGAACAGCGCCGCTGCGATCCCCGCGATCCGGGTGCGCGCGCCAGATTTCACGTTGATCATCGACTGGCCGATCATCGCACAGCCACCCATGCCGCCAAAGAACCCCGTCAGGATATTCGATGCGCCCTGCGCCACACATTCCTGGCTGGCACCCCCGCGCTTGCCTGTCATTTCCCCCACAAGGTTCAGCGTCAGCAGCGATTCAATCAGACCAATCGCCGCCAGAATAACCGCATAGGGCAGGATGATTTCAAAAGTTGTCCAGTTCAGCGGCACCATTGGGATGTGGAACGGCGGGAAGCCCCCTTTGATCGAGGCCATATCGCCCACGCGCGGCACATCCAGACCAAAACCAATCACAATTGCCGCTACGATGGCGATCCCTGCCAGAGGCGCAGGCACCACCTTGGAAACCTTGGGCATGCCCCAGATGATCAGCATTGTCAGCCCGGTCAGGCCCAGCATCAGCACCAGCGGCAGCCCCGACAGCCATTCGCCCGTCGCAGCGGTGTGGCCTGCGGCTTCAACCGTGCCCGGTACTTTGAACTGGGTCAGCTGCGCGAGGAAAATCACGATGGCCAGACCATTCACAAAGCCCAGCATCACCGGGTGCGGCACCAGTCGGATGAACTTGCCCCAGCCCAGCACACCCGCCATGACCTGCAAAATCCCCATCAGCACCACGGTGGCAAAAAGGTATTCCACCCCATGTTCGGCCACCAGCGCCACCATCACAACCGCCAGCGCACCTGTCGCGCCGGAAATCATGCCGGGCCGTCCGCCGATCAGGGCCGTCACCAGCCCCACAAGAAAGGCCGCATAAAGCCCGACCAACGGATGCACCCCCGCCACAAAGGCAAAGGCCACCGCTTCGGGCACCAGCGCCAAGGCTACGGTCAGCCCCGCCAGAACCTCGGTCTTGATCCGCGAGGGGGTTAGTTTCACATCACTGGCCAGCGAAAGATCTGGCTTTTCCATACGACTGGCGAAACTCGCCAAGAGCGCTTTGGGCATCAGATTGTCCTTATATCTTTGCGGCACGACACCTGCGTCGTTCTCTGCGTCGCAGAATCCGCCTTTGGCCGCGCTTATAGCAGGGTTTGACAAAGATGCACGGCATTCTTGGGTCTAGCGATCGTGATGAAAATTCCATCAACCGTAGTTGAACCCTCCACAGTGCTATGCCTTAATTTGGCACAAAGCCACAGGAGACAGGCATGAGCACAACACAAACCATGATCGGTGTGATCGGCGGTTCAGGGATCTATGATATCGACGGGCTGGAAAACGCGCAGTGGCGTAAGGTTGACAGCCCATGGGGCGATCCTTCGGATGAAATCCTGACCGGCACGCTGGGTGGGGTGCAGATGGCCTTTCTGCCCCGGCATGGACGCGGCCACGTCCACAGCCCGACCACCGTGCCTTACCGCGCCAATATCGACGCGCTGAAACGCATTGGCGTCACAGACATCATCAGTGTATCGGCCTGCGGATCTTTCCGCGAAGAATATGCGCCGGGGGATTTCGTGGTGGTGGATCAGTTCATCGACCGCACCTTTGCCCGCGAGAAGTCATTCTTTGGCACCGGCTGTGTGGCCCATGTTAGCGTGGCCCATCCCACCTGCCCCCGCCTGTCGCAAACCTGTTTTGCTGCGGCCAAGGATGCCGGGGTAAATATCCATATGGGCGGCACCTATCTGGCGATGGAGGGGCCGCAATTTTCAACGCTGGCTGAATCCAAGATGTACCGCGAACACTGGGGGGCAGATGTGATCGGCATGACCAACATGCCCGAAGCCAAGCTCGCACGCGAAGCTGAGATTTGCTATGCCTCGATTGCCATGGTCACTGATTATGACAGCTGGCATCCCGACCACGGCGAAGTCGATGTGAACGATATTATCAAAACCCTGATGGGCAATGCCGAAAAAGGCCGTGAAATGGTGCGCCGCCTGCCAGCCCTGTTGGGCACAGATCGTGCGCCCTGCCCGCATGGCTGTGACCGCGCGCTGGAATTCGCCATCATGACCGCGCCGGAAAAGCGTGACCCGCAGTTGCGGGCCAAGCTGGACGCGGTTGCGGGCCGGATGCTCTGACCCATGCGGCTGAGCGGATTGGACATCGCGCGCTTTCTGGCGTTTTCCGGCATGGTGCTGGTGAACTTTCGCATCGCTGCCGAAGTGCCCGCCACCACCGATCTGCCCAGCCTGTTCACCACATTGCTAGAGGGCCGTGCCGCGGCCCTTTTCGTTATTCTGGCAGGGATCGGCACCGCTTTGGCCAACCCGCCAGCGGCAATCCTGTTTCGGCGGGCAATCTTTTTGTTTGTGCTGGGGCTGATCAATCTCACGATTTTTGATGCGGATATCCTGCATTTCTATGCGCTGTATTTTATCTGCGCCCTGCCCGTACTGACCTGGCCCTCGCAAAAGCTGATCTTGCTGGCTGGCGGGGTGACAATGGGTGGGTTTCTGGCGCTGATCACTCTGAACTATGACGCAGGTTGGGATTGGGAAAGCTATACCTATCAGGATTTCTGGACGGTCTCAGGCTTTTTACGACACAGTTTTTTCAATGGCTGGCATCCGGTTTTGCCCTGGGTTGCCTTCTTTTTCATCGGCATGGCTGTCGGGCGGCTGGATCTGGCGACACCCTGCACACAGCATCGGTTGATGGTCTGGGGAACTGCGGCAACTCTGGCGGGCCTGATCCCGTCGCTTTTGGTGCATGATCCCGAACTGGCAGAGCTGGTCACAACTGCCCCAATCCCACCCACACCATTCTATATCCTATCCGCATCTGGCAGCGCGCTGGCGATGGTTGGGCTGTGCCTTTGGGCAGGCCCCAAAATCGCAAATGGCCTTATGGGACGCGCCATGGCATTGGCCGGGCGGCAAAGCCTGACGCTTTACCTGACACATATTTTGCTGGGCATGGGCCTGCTGGAGGAACTGGGTTGGCTCAATGGCTCTCTTTCCAGCGGGGCAATCTTCCTATACAGTCTGGGGTTCATTCTGGTGTGTCTGATCTATGCGCTGATCTGGCAGCTTGTGGGCAAACGTGGCCCACTAGAGGCCCTGATGCGCAGGACCGCCGGATAGAAACACGCGACAACCCGACGATCTGACAATGGCTGCATCCCGACTTAAACACCTGATTATGGGCCTGTTTTTCTTGGGCACCCCGGCTGTGGCACAAGAATACATCGAAGTGCAGGGCCCGGTCAGTGATGAAGATTTCTATCGCGTTGTTGCCTGTGCCGCCCCACCGGGGGGCGCCTGTGCCAAAGATTTCCTGCACTGGAAAACAGAACGCCCGCTGCGTGTCAGTCTGGTGCGGGTGGATCGCGCCTTTATGGGCGGGCGTCGCAAACGCGCCGAAGCCGCCATCACCCGCGCGCTGCAATACATCAACCGGGTGGGATCAGCTGTTCAGCTGGAGCAGGTGCAGGATCCAAAACTGGCGGATATCACCATTTTTCTGATTGATACCGATGGCTCTGCCCCCATTAAGGGCACCGGGGTCAAAGGTATTGATGGCACCACTGTTGGCGGGGCCCGCGTCACTGTCTGGTCAAACAGCGCGACCAATGAAATCCACCGCGCTGTCGTGGTTTTCAGCACACGGCTGCACATCAGCCACTATGAATCCGCGATGATAGAAGAGATCACTCAGGCACTGGGCCTGCTGACCGATATTCGCACCCCGGTGTACGAAGGGGTCTCTGTGTTTTCGCAAGACAGCAATGCAGCCAAAGATTTTGGCCCGCAGGACATCTATACGCTTTTGCGCCATTACCCGCCGCAGGAATAATTTCTTCGTTTGACAGAGTCCAACTCTCCTGCGTTTCATCCCATAAACGTAGATCGTCTTTCCGTGGGACAGGTGTTTGGAGAGACGCAACCAAAGGGATCTTGCGCCTATGTCATTCGAACTCTGGCTGGCCTTTGTCGCCGCATCCACTGCCCTGCTGATGATACCGGGGCCGACCATTTTACTGGTGCTGTCTTATGCGCTTAGCAAAGGGCGCAGTGTAGCTGTGGCCTCAGCCGCAGGTGTGGCGCTGGGGGATTTCATTGCCATGTCGCTTTCGCTGGCCGGGCTGGGCGCGCTGGTGGCCACATCAGCCACGCTGTTCACCATTCTGAAATGGGTGGGCGCGCTTTATCTGATCTGGCTGGGAATCAAACTGATCCGCTCTGCCCCCTCGGGCGGGCTGGCCGTGCCTGAGGCGGATATCTCTGTCAAAGGTGTGTTCTGGCACAATGCCACGGTGACAGCGCTGAACCCGAAAAGCATCGCCTTTTTCATCGCTTTCGTGCCGCAGTTTATCTCAACCGACGCGGCGCTGCTGCCCCAGTTTGCCATCCTGATCAGTACCTTTGTGGGGTTGGCCGCCTTTAATGCCATGCTCTATGCCTTGGCAGCGGATCGGCTGCGCAGTGTGATCAAGCGCCCCTCTGTGCTGACATGGATCACCCGTGCGGGCGGGGCAACGCTGGTGGCCATGGGCATTCTGACCGCTTCACTGCGCCGCGCTGCATGACCGCATTGTAACCCAAGGAATTTAAGGGCAAACCATGTCCGCAATCACGCCTTGTGTTCAGGAGCCTGACATGAACAAGCAGCCCGAGATCAAAGACTATATCCGCAACATCGTCGATTTTCCGCATGAAGGGATCATCTTTCGCGATGTGACCACATTGTTCGCCGATCCGCGCGGCTTTCGCATGGCGATTGATCAGTTGCTGCACCCCTATGCGGGAGTGCGTTTCGACAAGGTGGTCGGGCTGGAAGCGCGGGGCTTTATTCTGGGCGGCGCGATTGCCCACCAGCTGTCGACAGGCTTTGTGCCCATCCGCAAAAAGGGCAAACTGCCCGGTGCGGTGATTTCCGAAGAATACACCCTAGAATACGGAGAAGCGGTGGTGGAAATCCACGATGACGCGATTACGCCTGGCGAAAAGATCCTGCTGGTCGATGATCTGCTGGCCACCGGCGGCACCGCCGAAGCCGGTATCAAACTGGTGGAACGTCTGGGTGGTGAAATCATCGGCTGCGCCTTTGTGGTTGATCTGCCCGATCTGGGCGGCCGCAAAAAGCTGGAAGATCTGGGCATGGAGGTGCATGCTCTGACCACCTACGAGGGGCTGTAAAATCGGGGCCTGCTGGCCCCGCCCCGCACCGCTGCGACTTTTTAATCCAACCGTAGTTCAGCCTTGACTCTGTGATGCTGCACCCGCAGAAATACAGGGATGGTTCCCGGATCAGCGCTGTGCTGACGGGATGAAAAGGGAACACGGTGCGGTGTAAACCAATTCCGTGACTGCCCCCGCAACTGTAAGCGGTGAGCGACGCTGAAGACCCACTGGCCTAGGGCCGGGAAGGACAGCCAAGCTGTGACCCGCAAGTCAGGAGACCTGCCATCTCGGGCGTATCTGCGCCTTAGCCACTTTAACCCGGGCGGGGTGCCTTGGGACGGAGAGACGAGATGGACCATATTGGCCTGATGACATCGCCGACCACACCACCCGCGCCATTTGCGCGGAGGGCGCGATGATACTGGAACGCACAATTCTACAACTTGATATCGGGCCCATGCCCCAGAAAGAAGCCCGTCAGGCCGCACAGCTGGGCTATATGCAGTGGCTAGGCAGCCTGCCCGGCCATGCGGATTATCGACATGCAACGCGCTATGCTCTCATGAAGGCAAAGCCGTTTTGCGAATCCCCGGCTGTGGCTGAATTCTGCAAGCTGTTGCAGGAATCGCTGGATAACCCGCTGCAACCGCTGACACTTTGCCTGCCCCGCCGCAAGAGGCGTGGCGGTGCAGATGGGCGACGCACCTGGCGTATGCCATTGTAATTGCTGAAAATACGAAAGCCCGCCAAACGGCGGGCTTAGGATTATCGTCTGTCGTTTAACTTACTCAGCGGCGGCTTTTGGCGCTGCTTTGGTCCGAGCCTTTGGTGATTTCTTTTTCGAGCCAGAATTCTGGTCGATAAACTCAAGCACCAGCGGACGGATGTTATTGCGCCAGCTTTTGCCCGCAAAAATACCATAATGGCCCGCCTCTGGTTCAAGGTGGCTGGCCTTCATGTCGTCCGACAGGCCGGTACACAGATCCAGCGCGGCAACACATTGGCCCGGCGCGGAAATATCGTCTTTCGCACCTTCAACGGTTTTCACGGCAACATTGGTGATCTTGCCCATATCGACCTTGTGGCCATCAACCACAAAATTATTGCTGGCGATTTCACCTTTCTTGAAGATGCGATCAACGGTTGAAAGGTAGAACTCGGCGGGCATATCCATGACCGCCAGATATTCATCATAAAAGCGGTTGTGCGCATCGTGATCAGATGCTTCGCCCTTGGACACCCGTACGATCTGATCGCTGAACGCCTTTGAGTGGCGGTCGGCATTCATCGACATAAAGGACGAAAGCTGCAGCAGGCCCGGGTATACCTTGCGACCAACGCCTTTGTATTTAAAGCCCACGCGCTGGATCATGGTCTCTTCCAATTGGCCCATAGTCACACGATGGCCAAAATCGGTCACATCTGTCGCATTCGCATTCGGATCAATCGGGCCACCGATCAATGTCAGGGTGCGCGGCTGTTCGTCAGGGTGCAACTCAGCCAGATAGGCTGTCGCGGCCAGTGTCAGCGGCGCAGGCTGACAGATGGCAATCACATGCACATCCTCGCCAAGGGCCCGCATGAACTCCATCAGATACAAGGTGTAGTCTTCGATATCGAACTTGCCCTCGGAAACGGGAATATCGCGGGCATTGTGCCAATCGGTGACGTAAACCTCACAATTGACGATCAGGGATTTCACTGTCGATCGCAGCAGGGTGGCATAGTGGCCTGACATTGGCGCCACAAGCATAATTTTGCGGGGCTGCTCTTCTCGGCCCGACACATTGAAGTGGATCAGATCGCCAAATGGCTTTTCGACCACAGTGTCAATGTTCACCAGGTGGTCTTTGCCATCTTCGCAGGTAAAGGTGCGAATGCCCCAGTCCGGCTTGGCCACCATGCGCTCAAATGACCGTTCTGTCACCTCGCCCCAGGCTGCCATCCACTGCAAAGCGGGGTTCGGGACCATCGCAAACGCAGGATAAGACGCCATGGTTTTCGCAGTCGCCCCCAACCATTGATTGGTATTGCGAACCGTCTCCATCAAATCATAAGTCATCATATAGCGCATGACAGCCACTCCTTAAATTGCGGGGATTATGTACTTTTTGTTACAAAATTGCCCCGAGCCAATTCGTCGCTTTGCCCCAACCACATGGCGACGTTATTCTGCATAGCAGCGAACTTAGGGGGATTTCGTTAAAATGACAACAAACGAGGTTGCCGCAGGTGGGATCGAAGAGGAGGATCGCACTCGGCTTGAGGAGAACCTTGCCAAGGTTGAAACGCTGTCGCAGCGGCTTGTATCCGCGCTCAGCAAACGTCATCCAACACCCACCGCATTGAATGGGCCTGAGACCGGTCTTTATTCAAGAGCGGCCCAGTCCTACATGCAGGAGTGGATGACAAACCCTAGCAAAATACTGGAACAGCAGGTCACCTATTGGGGCCGCACTGTCAGCCATTTTGTCGAAGCGCAAAAGGCGCTGGCCAGTGGAAAATTGCAGGCCCCCGAAGATCCCGGCCCCAAGGATCGCCGCTTCAAAAACCCACTTTGGGACACACACCCCTATTTCAATTTCGTAAAACAACAATATCAGATCAATGTCGAAACCGTTCAAAAGGCGGTGGATGATATTGAAGGTATGGACGAGCTGGATAAGCGCCGTCTGGGATATTTCACCCAGCAGATCGTCGATATGTTCGCCCCCACCAACTTTTTGGCCACCAACCCCGATGCGCTGCAACGCGCCGTGGAAACCGATGGAGAAAGTCTGGTGCAGGGGCTTGAAAATCTGGTGGCTGATCTTGAGGCCAATAATGGCGAATTGATTGTCAGGCTGGCAGATGAAAACGCTTTTGAGGTCGGCAACAATATCGCCACTGCCGAGGGTGAAGTTGTCTATCGCAATCGGATGATGGAGCTAATTCAATACAAGCCCACCACCGACCAAGTGCATGAAATTCCTGTGGTTCTCTTCCCGCCCTGGATCAACAAATTCTATATTCTTGACCTGAAACCATCGAACAGCCTGATCCGCTGGGTGGTGGATCAGGGCTATACCCTGTTTGTGGTCAGCTGGATCAACCCCGATGCCAGCTATAGTGAAACCGGCCTAGAAGACTATGTCGAAGATGGCTATCTGACCGCCATCGACACGGTGAAAAAGATCTGCGGCACCAAACAGGTAAATGCTGTTGGCTATTGCATCGCTGGCACCACCCTGTCGCTGACCTTGTCGCTGCTGAAAAAGCGTAAAGACAAGTCGATCAAATCCGCCACGTTCTTCACCGCCTTGACGGATTTCAGCGATACTGGCGAATTCACCCCCTTCCTGACCAATGATTTTGCTGATGGCATCGAAGAAGAAATCTCTCAGGAAGGCTTGCTGCCGTCGTTCATCATGGCGCGGACGTTCTCTTTCCTGCGGGCCAACGACCTAGTCTATGGTCCTGCCATTCGCCATTATATGATGGGGGAAACGCCGCCCGCCTTTGATCTTCTGTATTGGAATGGTGATGGGGCGAACCTGCCGGGCAAGATGTTCAGCGAATATCTGCGTGGATTGTGTCAACGCAATGAGTTCGCCGAAGGCACCTTTGAGATGTTTGGCGAAACCCTAAGCGTTGCTGATGTCGATGTTCCCCTGATGTCAATCGCCACGGAAACAGACCATATTGCCGCCGCGCGTCAGGTTTATCTGGGCGTTCAAAAAATGGGCTCTAAAGACAAGCAGTTTGTTCTGGGAGAATCAGGGCATATTGCGGGCATCGTGAACCCGCCGTCGAAAAACAAATATGGTCATTATCTGAATAATGATCTCAGCTTGGATTTTGACGATTGGAAATCCAAAGGCACGCGTCAGGATGGGTCTTGGTGGCCCCATTGGGAAAGCTGGCTGCGCAAGCGGGCTGGCAAGAAAGTGCCCGCACGTATACCGGGTGATTCGGATTTCAATTCACTTGAACCAGCCCCTGGCAGCTATGTGAAAATCAAAGCCGCAAAACAAATCCACTAGTGGTTGTGCATTAGTTTCAAAGGTTTGCACCTCAAATTGCTGCGTCGCAGAAATTTCACTTGAAATGCTGCGCCGCAGCAATCATATTGTTTTCAACTGCTCAAGGACGCGGGGCTGGCCCGCGGCGGTTCAAAACAAGGAATTGAAGACATGGCACAGACCCAAGATTTCGGCGCGATGATGAAAGACATGATGGGCGCATTCAACGTGGACACAAAGTCCATGGAAGACGCGTTCAAAACCACTGCTGACATGAACGAAAAGCTGGCAGCCGTTGCTCTGGACGCTGCTGAGAAATCCTCTGAGCTGTCCGCCAAATGGACCAAAGAGACTCTGGCCAAGATCTCTGACATGTCGAAAGCCAAAGCAGAACCTGCCGACTACGCAAAAGCCATGACCGATTTCGCTTCGGCTCAGGCTGAAGTTGCTGCTGAAAACATGGCGGCCTTCGCAGAGATCGCGAAAAAGGTTCAGATGGAAACTGTTGAGCTGATGATGGCAGCTGGCAAAGACCTGCAGGAAGAAACCACTGCGGCCGTCAAAAAAGCCACTGACGAGCTGACCGCGAACGCGAAAAAAGCGACCGCAGCAGCGAAATAAGTTCGGCCCTGGCGGGCTGACCGGGATTTGCGCCTCTTCCTCCCATTTTAGGCGCAATGCCCTGAGGGCGGGTTCTTCGGAGCCCGCCTTTCTTTATGTCTGAACCTCAAAATACAAAAAGGCCGCGCATAAACATATGCGCGGCCAATCTTTGCGTTTGCGTTCGGCTTAGACCAAAGTTGCCTGCGTCGCGTTGCGGAACTCTTCTTCGGTCACGCCGTCTGCCAGTTCGACCAGCTTCAGACCGCCTTCGACCACATCCATCACACCCAGATTGGTGATGATGCGATCCACAACCGATTTACCGGTCAGCGGCAGGGTGCATTCTTTCAGCACTTTCGAATCGCCGTGCTTGTTGGTGTGATCCATCACAACGACTACGCGGCCCACACCTGCAACCAGATCCATCGCGCCGCCCATGCCTTTGACCAGCTTACCCGGAATCATCCAGTTCGCCAGATCGCCGTTTTCAGCCACTTCCATTGCGCCCAGAATCGCCATGGCGATCTTGCCGCCACGGATCATCGCAAATGAGGTCGCGCTATCGAAATAGGCGGTCTGCGGCAGTTCGGTGATGGTCTGTTTGCCGGCGTTGATCAGATCCGCGTCTTCTTCGCCCTCAATAGGGAACGGCCCCATGCCCAGCATGCCGTTTTCCGATTGCAGCGTCACTTCAACGCCTTCCGGGATATAGTTGGACACCAGCGTCGGGATCCCGATGCCAAGGTTCACATACCAGCCGTCTTGCAGTTCCTGTGCGGCGCGGGCCGCCATTTGGTTACGATCCCAAGGCATATTATGCTTCCTCCCGCTTGCGCACGGTGCGCTGTTCAATCCGCTTTTCGTGATCGCCCTGAACGATGCGATTCACATAGATCCCCGGCAGGTGGATCAGATCTGGGTCAAGCGACCCTGTGGGCACGATTTCTTCGACTTCGGCCACACAGATCTTTCCACAGGTCGCAGCCGGATGGTTGAAATTGCGCGCGGTCTTGCGGAAGATCAGATTGCCGGTTTCATCCGCTTTCCAGGCTTTCACGATGGACAGATCGGCAAAGATGCCCTCTTCCATGATGTATTCCTGGCCGTCAAAGGTTTTCACGTCTTTGCCTTCGGCAATCACGGTGCCCACACCGGTTTTAGTATAGAAACCCGGGATGCCTGCGCCACCGGCGCGCATGCGCTCTGCCAGGGTGCCCTGCGGATTGAATTCCAGTTCCAGCTCACCCGACAGGTACTGGCGCATGAATTCCGCGTTTTCGCCCACATAAGACGACATCATTTTCTTGATCTGTTTGGTGGCTAACAGCTTGCCCAGACCAAAGTCATCAACACCAGCGTTGTTGGATGCCACTGTCAGATTTTTCACACCGCTGTCGACGATTGCGTCGATCAGAAGTTCCGGAATACCGCACAGGCCAAAGCCCCCCGCCGCAATCAGCATATCGTCCGACAGCAGCCCTTCCAGGGCTTCCGCTGCGGAACCATAGACCTTCTTCATGGGCCAAATCCCCCTCTTCATATAGCTCTTGAGAGTTGTGGAGGGGCGAAAAAACAAAGTCAACACATTCGCCGCATTGCAGCAAAGTGCAAAACTTATCCCCCTTAGGTTGTGCTTGCGCAAACATGTTCTGACATTGGAATTTGAGAGGTGTTTCTCTCAAAAATATTCAATCTAAAGCTGTGTAGCGATTGGCGTTACGGTTAATGCATACGAAATTTGCGATAATCTCAGAAACAAGTTATGATTGTTTCCGCAACTGCAGAGTTTCCTTGGTTTCGCCTTAATTTTGTCGCTTTTTCTGGTGCCGCCAAAAGCCCCGGCCTAGGATGAAAAAAACCTCTTCGGAGAATCAAATGGCCTATTTATCTGACCATCCGGTGCATCAGCTCCGGTCTCCTGGGCGGCCCTATGTGTTAAATCGTTTTCACCCTGATCGCATCAGCCTGAAGGGGTATATGATGGAACTTCGTGTCTGGCTCAGCTCGCTGGGCAAACAGGGTTCTGATGTCAAGTTTCTGGTAATCGGACGACCGCGCAGTGGCACAACCCTTTTGACGCGCCTGCTGAATCAGGTGCCAACTGTGCAATGTGACCCTGAACTGCTGCACTATGCTGTTTTATCTCCTCGCCACCTGATCAAACGGTTGGCGGCCAAGTCTGATGCGCAGGCCTATGGGTGTAAATGGCTGTCTTATCAGATGCTTGAGGTTCAACACGGCAAAGATGTGCGCCGTATTCTGGAAGAGCTTTCCAAAGATGGGTTCCGCTACATTCATCTGAAACGGAACTCATTTGATCAGTTAAAATCCCTGATGGTCGCCCATCAGGCCCAGCGCTATTCCTCGCTTGAGACCGGTCCCAAAACGCAGCTGGAACTAAGGCTGGAATCGGATGAATTTCGGCGCGCCCTGGAATGGTCCGACGCCGCATTGGATTTCGAAACCAAACTTCTGGAGGGGCTGCCGACGCTCACGCTTTCTTACGAAGCGGATCTGGAAGACGCGGATTGCCATCAGGACACGATCGAACGTATCTGCGCTTTTCTTGGCACGCAGTCGGGCCCTGTCCATGCGGATGTGCGCCGTGAAAATCTGGCGACCATTCACAACCTGAAAGAACTCCAAGCTCTGAGTCAAGGTTAACAAAAAGGGGGCCAATGGCCCCCTTGTGATCTCTTACTCTTCCGCCTTTTTCGCAGTTTTCTTAGCTGGCGATTTTTTCGTTGCGGCCTTTTTGGCGGGGGCCTTCTTGGCAGTGGTCTTTTTTGCTGCCGTTTTCTTGGCGGGTTTCTTCGCCTTGGCATTCACCAGCTCAATCGCCATTTCCAAAGTTACTTTATCCGGCTCAACATCTTTGGGCAGGGTCGCGTTGACCTTTTCCCATTTCACATAGGGGCCATAGCGCCCTTCATAGATGCCCATCTTACCGCCATCAGGGTGGTCGCCCACCTCGCGCAGTGGCTTGGCAGCGGCCCCACGGCGACCACGCCCCGGGTTCGCACGTTTTTCCGCCAGCAGTTCTACCGCGTGGTTCATCCCCACTTCGAACATATCCAACCATTGCTTCATGTTCACATAGGTGGGTTTCTCATCATCTGGCAGTTTATGCATCAGATAGGGGCCGAAACGCCCCAGATTGGCGCTGATTTTTCCACCCTCGGGGTGATCCCCGACGTGCCGCGGCAAAGACAGCAGTTTCAGCGCCTTCTCAAGATCTGTCTGATCCTTGGGCCAGCCGCCATGACGCGCCTGCGGTAGCGAGGTGCGCTTGGGCCGCTTGTTTTCCGGCGTCGCCTCTCCGCGCTGCACATAAGGGCCATAGCGCCCGTCTTTCAGCCAGATTTCATCGTCGCCATCTGTGCCCAGCAGTTTTTCTTCACCTTCGGCCCCTTCCCCGGCAATCGGGCGGGTATAGGTGCATTCCGGATAGTTGCCACAGCCCACAAAGCCACCTGTGCGCGATGTCTTGAGGTGCAGCTGCCCCTGCCCGCACTTCGGACAAATCCGAGGGTCGCTACCATCTTCTTTTGGCGGATAAAGCTGCGGAGCCAGCGCATCATCCAGCACATCCAGAACTTCAGAAATCCGCAAATCTGATGTTTCTGAAATCGCAGCGCTAAAGTCGCGCCAGAACCGGCCAAGTAGCTCTTTGTATTCGGTTTCCCCGGCGCTGACATGATCCAGCTCGCTCTCAAGCCCGGCGGTGAAATCATATTCCACATAGCGCTTGAAGAAATTCAGCAGGAAGATCGTCACGATCCGCCCTTTGTCTTCGGGAATCAGACGGTTCTGCTCCTTGCGCACATATTCGCGATCCTGAATCGTGGTCACAATGCTGGCATAGGTTGACGGGCGGCCAATGCCCAGCTCTTCCATGCGTTTGACCAGTGTCGCCTCGGTGTAGCGCGGGGGAGGCTGGGTAAAGCTTTGCAGCGCCAGCACAGCCGCGTCCTCGGACAGGACAGCAACGCCGTTGTTCTTCATCACACCGGCAGTTTCGACAATGGCCTCGGCCTTTTCGCCCGCCTTGTCATAGGCCCCTTGCAGCGCACCACCGGCAAAGCCCACGGATTCGCCCATCATGATTTGCGGCAGTCGCTTGTCATCGCCTTCGATGGGTTCGTCGCGGCCCTCTTCGTAGACTTTCAGGAAACCCTCAAACAGCACCACCTGCCCCGTGGCCCGCAGACCGACCTGACCATCTTCGCTACCAATTTCGACAGTCGTGCGCTCCAGACGTGCCGCCGCCATCTGACAGGCAATGGTGCGCTTCCAGATCAGATCATAAAGCTTGCGCTGATCGTCATCGGTCAGCCGCAGCTTACCCGCATCTTTGCGCATATCGGTTGGGCGAATACATTCATGCGCCTCCTGCGCGTTCTTCGCCTTATTTTTATACATGCGCGGCGACTTGGGCACATAGTCATCGCCATAGCGTTCCTTGATCGCATCGCGCGTGGCCATGACGGCCTCGGGTGCCATGTCGATCCCATCCGTCCGCATATAGGTGATATGCCCGGCCTCATAGAGACGTTGCGCCGCGTTCATCGTCTGACGCGCACCCATACCGAACTTGCGGCTCGCTTCCTGCTGCAAGGTCGATGTCATAAAGGGGGCAGAGGGATTGCGGCTGGCTGGCTTTGCCTCAACGCTGGTCACGGCCAAGGCACGCGAGGTCACAGCCTGCACAGCCAGTTCCGCCTGGGTGGCGTTTTCCAGATCGAATTTATCCAGTTTTTTGCCTGCCAGCGTCGTCAGGCGGGCTTCATAATTCTGACCGCGCGGTGTGGTCAGCTGCGCTTTCACTTGCCAGTATTCGCGCGGCTTAAAGGCCTCGATCTCCATTTCGCGCTCAACGATCAGGCGCAGGCAAACAGACTGCACCCGCCCGGCAGATCGCGCACCGGGCAGCTTGCGCCACAAGACCGGCGACAGGTTGAACCCCACCAGATAATCCAGCGCGCGGCGCGCCAGATAGGCCTCAACCAGCGGCGAATCAATATCGCGCGGGTTGGCCATCGCCTCGGTCACGGCCTTTTTGGTGATCGCGTTAAATGTCACCCGGCTGACATGGGTCGATTTCTTGATCGAGCGTCGCTTGGTCAGCGCCTCTTTCAGATGCCAGGAAATTGCTTCGCCTTCGCGATCGGGGTCGGTCGCAAGGATCAGTTCATCGTCGGTTTTGAGCGCTGTCGCAATCGCTGCGACATGTTTGCGCGAATCGTTTGCGATCTCCCAGGTCATGGCAAAATCATCGTCCGGATCCACCGATCCGTTCTTTGGCGGCAGGTCACGCACGTGGCCATAGGATGCCAAAACCGTATAGTCCGAGCCGAGATATTTGTTGATTGTCTTGGCCTTAGCCGGGGATTCGACGACGACGACGGGCATCTGGAACTGCACCTCAGATATGAATTGTTCGACCTTAATTGGCCATTCGTATGACGATCAGAAATGTGGGATACAAGGGTAGATTGTCAATGCGACCGGTTCTTCCCTGTCATTTCGTGCAGGTCTTAATATAGTGACAACACATACGAGCGATACTTTCCATGAGATCATTTATACTCTTTATCCTTTTGTTTTTCCCAACATTTCTGAGCGCTTGGGAAACCCCGCAACGCGGCAGCGACCTGCGGCGGAATCTTGTCGATTCGTTGCGTCCACATGCTGAACAAGTTTTCGGCACTCCGGTTGTTTTTGTGATTCATGACCTGCGCGTTGACGGCAATCTGGGTTTTGGGCAGTTCACAGCAACGCGGCCGAACGGGCAGCAAATCACCCTGTCTGATCTACATCCTCGCTTTCGCGAGTTCTACGAACCCGATTTATGGGGCGGCGCAGATATGCAGGCGCTGTTCCAAAAATCGGGCCGCACATGGGTGGCTGTTCATCATGCTATCAGCCCCACGGATGTCTGGTGGGCGGACCCGTTTCTTTGCCAAACTTGGGCCCATGTGACACCCCAGGCCTGCGGCTACTAACGCCGTTTCTGATCGGGATCCAAAGACAATAGCCCCCCCGGCTGGCGCAGCACCTGACCGGTCAGTTCCAGTTCTGTCAGCGCAGGTGAAACGGTGCTGGCATTGCCTCCCAGATCACGGATCAGCTGATCCTCCGCCAGCGGCGATGGGCCAAGGCGATCCAGAATCTGCGCGTGCAATGCCGCCGCCTGTTGCAAGGTGCGCTGTTCGGGGCGGGCGAGCGGAATTTCGGGCATATCTGGATGCTCAGGCGCAGTGGGCTGCTCTTCCGGGGGCAGTGCCTCAAGGATATCTTCGGTTGTCCGCACCAGATGCGCGCCATCACGAATAAGAATGTTGCACCCGCCAGCCCGCGGATCCAGCGGGTGGCCCGGCACGGCCATCACTTCGCGCCCTTGATCCAAGGCGTTGCGCGCGGTGATCAGCGACCCGGATTTTGCCGCCGCCTCAACAACAACCACCGCTTTGGCCAAACCCGAAACAATCCGGTTGCGCATCGGGAAATGCCGCGCGATGGGCTGCATCCCCATAGGTTGTTCGCTTATCAGTGCGCCGCCCTTTTCGATAATCTCGGCCGCAAGCCGCGTGTTTTCACTGGGGTACATCACATCCACCCCTCCGGCCAGTACCGCAACAGTTCCGGTCTCCAGCGACGAAATATGCGCAGTGGTATCAATGCCTCGTGCGAGGCCAGAGGCCACGACCATTCCCGCTTCGCCAAGGCCCGCCCCCAACGTGCGCGCCATGCGTATCCCCAAGGAAGACGCATTGCGCGCGCCAACCAGGGCCACCGAGCCGCGCGATAAGATCGGCAGATGCCCTTTGACCCAAAGAACTGGCGGGGCATCGGCGATATTCATCAACTCTGGCGGATAGGTCTTTTCCCCCCGGCAAACCATATGCGCCCCATTCAGGCGCGCAGCCTTCATCTCGTTGATAACAACGCCAAGGGGACACGGGGAATATTTGGAAACGCCCGCCGCACGGGCCACTTCGGGCAAGGCTTCCAGCGCAGCCTGCGCAGAACCATGTTCGCCCATCAGACGGTAAAAGGTTGCTACCCCAACACGTCTCGAGCGCAAGAGACGAAGCCAAGCCACACGATCATCTTCCGTGGTGGGTGGGAGTGGGGGGTGAGTGGAAGAATAGCTGTCGTCACGCATCCTGGCCCCGTCGTCTTGCACAATCATCTTTAACGCGAGAGTGGTTAATCAGAGGTAAACCAAAGCAAGAGAATTTGCGCGTTCTGGGCAATGCTTAGATTTTTCTTGGAACTTTCCACAAAATCATCAAATCATCACCCAGCGCAGACAGCAACTGGTCAGACATCCTTAGGCTGAAGCACCGCCAACGGTCAGGCCACCAATCATCACAGTCGGCTGCCCCACACCGACAGGCACCCACTGCCCGGCCTTGCCGCAGTTGCCCATGCCGGGATCCAACGCCATATCATTGCCCAAAGCCTTGATCCGCTTCAGGGCAGAGGCCCCATCGCCAATCAGTGTCGCCCCCTTAACCGGCGCACCGCCTTTTCCGTCTTTGACCCGATAGGCTTCGGTGCAGGAAAACACGAACTTGCCATTGGTGATATCCACCTGACCGCCGCCAAACCCCACAGCCCAGATCCCATCCTTGAGATCCGCAACGATATCCTGTGGGTTGGTATCCCCCCCCAACATATAGGTGTTTGTCATGCGCGGCATCGGAATATGAGCATAGCTCTGACGCCGTCCATTGCCTGTCGGCTCGACCCCCATCAGGCGTGCGTTCTGGCGATCCTGCATATAGCCCACCAGCACGCCATCTTCGATCAGCACGTTTTTCCCAGAAGGCGTGCCTTCGTCATCTACAGTGATTGACCCGCGGCGATCCGGGATGGTGCCATCATCCAGCACCGTCACCCCTTTGGCCGCCACTTGTTGCCCCATAAGACCTGCAAAAGCCGAACTGCCCTTGCGGTTGAAGTCGCCTTCCAGTCCATGCCCGATGGCTTCGTGCAATAGAATGCCCGGCCAGCCAGATCCCAGAACGATGTCCATTACCCCTGCGGGCGCAGCCTCGGCCTCAAGGTTGACCAAAGCGATCCGAAGCGCCTCGCGCGCCTTTGACTGCCAATCCTGAGGCGCCAGCAGACCATCCAGAGAAACACGACCGCCGCCGCCAGCCGATCCCGATTCGCGGCGACCGTTTTCTTCGACGATCACGCTGACGTTCACACGTGTCATTGGGCGCACATCCGAAATCAGGCCCCCTTCGGGACGCAAAATCGTCACTTCCTGCAAAGAGGCCGCGATTGAGGCACTGACCTGCACCACGCGCTTGTCCAGATCGCGGGTGAACGCATCAATCTCACGCAGAGTTTCCACCTTTACCGGAAAAGCAGCCCCAGAAATCGGATCTTCGTCTGTGTAGAGTATCTTATTCGTACCCACAGGCGGCGGCGCCATCACACCCCCACCATCACCAAGGGCAAGCCGCGCCGTCTCGGACGCGCGCTTGAGGGCAGATTCGCTGATTTCGGTGGAATGCGCATAGCCCGCAACATCCCCTTTTACCGCCCGCAGGCCAAAACCTTCGGCAGCATCATAGCTGGCGGTCTTTACACGGCCATCATCCAGCACGAGGTTTTCAGATCTGCGACGCTCAAAAAATAGCTCTCCATCCTCGGCGCCGGTCAACGCCTCACGCAGAAAAGATTCAGTCTTTTCAATATCTAAATGCGTCTCAAAAGGGCGGAAAGGGGCGTCGGACATGGGGGCCTCGTTTGATCTAGATCAAAAAAAGCGGCGCTTTGCCGCAATGGTCATTCTTTATCAGCTAAACAGAATATGCTTTCTACTAAACCGGAACGCAATGGGAGGGCTGCGTGCGAGGCAAGAGCGCCCGCGCTACCCCTCCCTATTTCTGGTGACAGAACAAGGATCAGGGAACGCTATGCAATTGAAAACGATGCTGACAGGCCTGGCGGGTGCCACACTGGCTGCTCCGGCCTTCGCGCAGGAACTTGAGGTACTGGGTGCCCCCAAACCGGGCGGATACGGCTTTCAGCCAGCGGCGACCGGCCTGGCTGAGCAAGTGCATAGCCTGAACAATCTGCTTCTGTTCGTAATCACCGTGATCTCGCTGCTGGTGATTGGCCTGATCGCTTATGTGATCGTTCGCTTTAACCAAAAAGCAAACCCGACACCGGCACGCTTTACCCACCACACCCCGATCGAGATCATCTGGACAATTGGCCCGATTATCACGCTGGTCGTGATTGCAGCCTTCTCTCTGCCAGTGCTGTTCGCGCAGCAGGAAATCCCGGAAGGCGATATCACCATCAAGGTGACCGGGTATCAGTGGTACTGGGGCTATGAATATGTCGGCGAAGAGCTGGAATATGAAAGCAACATGATCGGCAACGCCGCCACCATCGACGAAGACACCCGTCCGGCCGACGCTGACGTTCGCCCGCTGGTTCTGGACGATGCCATGGTTGCAAAACTGGAAGATGCGGGTTTCTCGCGCTCTGACTTCCTGCTGGCGACGGACACTTCGGTGATCGTGCCCACCGGCAAGACCATCGTGATGCAGGTCACTGCTGCTGATGTGATCCACTCCTGGACCATCCCCGCCTTTGGCGTCAAGCAGGACGCGGTTCCCGGTCGTCTGGCTGAGCTGTGGTTCAACGTCGACGAAGGCAAAGAAGGCATCTACTTTGGCCAGTGTTCAGAACTGTGCGGCATCGCGCACGCCTATATGCCGATCACTGTTCAGGCCGTCCCACAGGATGTTTATGATGCTTGGCTAGCCGCATCGAAAGACGCCGACGAATACGTCGACATCCGTTCTATCCTGACCAACTGATCCGGTGGGTGCGCATCAGCGCACCTTCCGCACTCTGAAACTGGATGCGCCTATCCTGGCGCATCCAAACGATAGCCCCCAAAGGACTGCAATGACCGACGCTAGCTATGAAAGCCGGGTAAACGAAAACGACGCCGAGTTCGGCGACTATTTCGCCCTTCTCAAGCCGCGCGTAATGACGCTGGTGGTTTTCACCGCATTTGTTGGCCTTCTGGCGGCCCCCGTTGCGATTCATCCCTTCATCGGCTTTTGCGCCGTGCTGTTTATCGCCATCGGTGGCGGTGCCTCTGGTGCGCTGAACATGTGGTATGACTCTGATATCGACGCTGTGATGAAGCGCACCGCCAAGCGTCCGATCCCTGCCGGCCGTGTCACCCGTGACGAAGCGCTGTATTTTGGTCTGACGCTCTCTGTCTTTGCCTGCGTCTTCCTTGGTCTTGCGACCAACTGGATTGCCGGTGGCCTACTGGCCTTTACCATCTTCTTTTACGTGGTGATCTACACTATGTGGCTGAAACGCTCGACGCCGCAGAATATCGTGATCGGTGGCGCGGCGGGTGCGTTCCCTCCCATGATTGGCTGGGCCGCTGCGACTGGTGAGATTTCCACCGCCTCTGTGCTGATGTTCTGCCTGACATTCATGTGGACACCGCCGCATTTCTGGGCGCTGGCGCTGTTTATGCGCAACGACTACGATGATGCCGGCGTGCCCATGCTGACCGTGACACACGGACGCAAAGCCACACGCGCACATATCCTTGTCTACACCGTACTGCTGGCGGCACTGGCCATCGGCCTTGGCTTTACCCAGGTAGGCGGGCCGATCTATCTGACCGTGGCGGTTGTGCTGAACCTGCTGTTCCTCAAAGGGGCCGTTCAGATTTGGCGCCGTAACGAAGACGATTCTGAAAACGATAACTTCCGCGTAGAACGCAAATTTTTCAAACTCTCCCTGCTCTATCTTTTCGCCCACTTTGGTGCGATCCTGATCGAAGCAGGCATGGACCGCATGGGGATCTGGGCATGAGCCTTGTGAAAGAACATGACATTCACGTGCGCCGCCGTGGCCGGAATATCGGTCTTGGTCTGGTGCTGGCTGCCTTCATTGCGCTGATCTTCGGTCTGACGGTTGTCAAAGTCTCCAGCGGCGATTTCGCCATGCAGCAGGAGGGTACAGGTGGCTACTGATCCGAAAACCAAGACTGTCTTGCAATTGGTCGGTGTCGTTGCCGTCATGGGCGGCCTGGCTTGGGCTTCGGTGCCATTCTACGACTGGTTCTGCCGTGTCACTGGCTTTGGTGGCACCACCAACGTCGCCGAAGGCACCACAGGTGAGATTCTGGATCGTGAGATCAAGATCAAATTCGACGCGTCGAAATCGCGTGACATGGCCTGGGAATTCAAACCGCTGCAATATGAAATGACCATGCGCATCGGCGAAGAGGGTCTGGCATTTTACGAGGCCTACAACCCCACCGACCGCCCGATTGCCGGTCAGGCCAGTTATAATGTCACCCCCTATGAGGCGGGTGGTTTCTTCTCAAAGATCGAATGTTTCTGCTTTACCGAACAGGTTCTGCAGCCAGGGGAACGTGTGACCATGCCGGTCAGTTTCTTCGTCGATCCAGAGATCGCGACAGACCCGGATGCGAAATACACAAAATCCATCACCCTGTCTTACACCTTCTATGAGATCGACCTGCCTGAACAGGAGCAGGCCGCTCTTGAACCCAACAACGACGCGCAAGTGTCTGTGAATTAACGCCGAACGAGGGAAACGCAATGGCGCACGCTAAAAACCACGACTATCATATTCTGAACCCCTCTATCTGGCCCCTGCTGGCGTCAGTCTTCGCCTTCATCATGCTGGTTGGTGCCGTGGCCTGGATGGCTGGCCCGATCACCACGCTGTTCGGCGCGATTGAATTCAGCGGCCCCTGGATGTTCCTGATCGGCTTTGTCGGCACACTTTACGTGATGTTTGGCTGGTGGGCTGCGACAGTTGAAGAAAACCAGATCGGCGATCACACCCCTGTGGTTCTGATCGGCCTGCGCTATGGCTTTATTCTGTTCATCATGTCGGAAGTGATGTTCTTCTTTGCTTGGTTCTGGAGCTTCTTCAAGCACGCCATGTACCCGATGCACCCCGATGGTCTGAGCCCAGGCATTGATGGCCCATGGCCACCCGCAGGCATCGAAACCTTCGACCCTTGGCACCTGCCGCTGATCAACACCCTGATCCTGCTGTGTTCGGGTGCGGCGGCCACCTGGGCGCACCACGCATTGGTTCACGACAACAACAACCGCAAAGACATCAAACAGGGTCTGATCATCGCAATCCTGCTGGGGATGATCTTTACCGTGTTCCAGGCCTACGAATATGGTCACGCGGCCTTCAGCTTTGGTGGCAACATCTATGGCGCGAACTTCTTCATGGCGCCCGGTTTCCACGGCTTCCACGTGGTTGTTGGCACCATCTTCCTGTTCATCTGCCTGCTGCGCGTGCTGCGCGGTCACTTTACCCCTGAAAACCATCTGGGGTTCGAAGCGGCGGCCTGGTACTGGCACTTTGTGGATGTGGTCTGGCTGTTCCTCTTTGCAGCGGTCTACATCTGGGGCCAGTAACCCGCACTGACAGACATCCATTCAAAGGGCGCGCCGCTGGTGCGCCCTTTTTGTTTCGCCCCTCAATGCACCCCTGTCTGACAAAGCCTTTGGACTTGAAACCCCGTTCAAGCGGTGGAAAAAGACATAGCGTACATACCCGCGCATTCATGCAATTTCAGAGGCCCGCGTGACACGATTGATTGCCCCCCTGTTTATCGGATTGTTTGGCGCCGCCATTCTGATCTGGCTGGGATCATGGCAGATGCAGCGGCTGGAGTGGAAACAGGGTATTCTGTCCGAGATCGACTCAACCATTTCCGGTGAACCCCAGGGCCTGCCGCAGGCCATTTCACCCACCGAACAGCGCTATCTGCCGGTGTCTATCGAGGGCGCGGTTGAGGGGAAAAATCTCTATGTTCTGGTGTCGCGCAAAAATGTCGGCGCGGGCTGGCGAGTGATTTCCGCCTTTCAGACCAGTGACGGGCGCAGGCTGCTGCTGGATCGCGGGTTTATCCCGCACACACAGAAGAGCACGCAGCTTTACAGCGGGCAGGCGCAGGTGCTGGGCAATATGCACTGGCCTGATGACCGCAACAGTTCCACCCCCGAGAATGATCTTTCCGGGAACACATGGTTCGCCCGCGATCTGGCGCAGATGGCCGATGTGCTGAAAACAGCGCCAGTCCTGGTTGTCGCCCGCAGCATGACACCCGCCGATACCGGCGTGACCCCTTTGCCCGTCGACAGCGCAGGCATCCCCAACGATCATCTACATTATGCCATCACCTGGTTTTCACTGGCTGTGGTGTGGCTTTTCATGACCGGCGTCTGGATCTGGCGCCGCCTGACAGGCAAGGACGACTGACATGCGTTATATCTCCACCCGCGGCCAAGCCCCCGCGCTGAGTTTTGAAGAGGCCATGCTGTCCGGCCTCGCCCGCGATGGCGGCCTTTATGTGCCGGAAACCATTCCTCAGCTCAGCGCCGATGATATTCGCGCGATGAACGGCCTCAGCTATGAAGAAATCGCCTTTCGGGTGATGCGCCCCTATGTGGGCGAAGGCTTTACCGACGAGGTCTTTGCGGATCTGATCGCCAAAGCCTATGCCGGATTTGGCCACAACGCCCGCGCACCGCTGGTGCAGCTGGCCCCCAATCATTTCCTGTTGGAACTGTTCCACGGCCCAACGCTGGCTTTCAAAGACTTTGCCATGCAGCTGATTGGCCAGCTGTTCCAGGAAGCACTGGAGCGCCGTGGCGAACGTGTCACCATTGTCGGCGCGACATCTGGTGACACCGGGTCTGCCGCGATCGAAGCCTTCAAGGGGCTGGATAATGTCGATGTCTTTATCCTTTATCCGCATGGGCGGGTCTCTGAGGTGCAGCGCCGCCAGATGACCACCCCGCCGGAAAGCAACGTGCATGCGCTGGCGCTGGATGGGCATTTCGACGATTGTCAGGCGCGGCTGAAAGACATGTTCAACCATTTTGAGTTCCGCGATTCCGTGCGGCTGGCCGGGGTGAACTCGATCAACTGGGCGCGTGTTCTGGCGCAGGTTGTCTATTACTTCTCGTCGGCTGTGTCGCTGGGCGCGCCGGATCGCAAGGTGTCTTTCACCGTGCCCACCGGTAACTTTGGCGATATTTTCGCAGGCTATATCGCCAAGCGCATGGGGCTGCCGATTGACCGGCTGGTGGTGGCCACCAATCAGAACGACATCCTGCACCGGTGCCTCTCATCGGGCGCTTATCAGACCTCTGAGGTGCACCCGTCTATCAGCCCTTCGATGGATATTCAGGTCTCGTCCAATTTTGAACGCGCCCTCTTCGATGCCTATGACCGCGACGGCCGTGCTGTGGCGCAACTGATGGATGAGCTTAAACAGGGCGGGTTCAGCGTCAGCCAGGGGGCCCTGCAGGCGCTACGCGAACATTTTGATTCCGGTCGCGTTTCAGAGGACGAAACCTCGGCCATGATCACCGCGGCCAATACCACCATGGGCGAACTGCTATGCCCGCATTCCGCCATCGGCGTGAAGGTTGGCGAAGACCAGCGCGATCCGGCCACGCCGATGATCACACTGGCCACCGCCCATCCGGCGAAATTCCCGGCAGCCGTGGAAAAGGCATCGGGCATTCACCCGCCCCTTCCCAACCGCATGGCAGATCTGTATGAGCGATCCGAACGGGTGACACAGGTACCAAATGACCTGACCGCCCTCGAAACCCTCATTCAGGAGCGCATCAACAAGTGACCGTCCAACTGACCACGCTTTCCAACGGGCTACGTATCGTCACCGAACACATGCCGGGGCTGCAATCCGCCGCTCTTGGCATCTGGGTGGGGGCTGGTGGCCGCCATGAACGGCCCGAACAAAACGGCGTGGCGCATTTCCTGGAACATATGGCGTTCAAGGGAACAGAGCGGCGCAGCGCCCTGCAGATCGCTGAGGAAATCGAAGATGTGGGCGGCTATATCAACGCCTATACATCGCGCGAAGTCACCGCCTATTACGCCCGCGTGCTGAAAGATGACACCGCGCTGGCGCTGGATGTGATCGCCGATATTCTGCGAAACCCGGTGTTTGATCCCAAAGAGATCGAAACCGAGCGCCATGTAATCTTGCAGGAAATTGGACAGGCGCTGGATACGCCGGATGATGTGGTGTTTGACTGGTTGCAGTCCAACGCCTATCCCGATCAGCCGCTGGGCCGCACCATTCTGGGCGAGATCGAAAACATCCAGCGTTACGGGCGCGAAGACCTGTCCCGCTTTGTGGCGGAACACTATGGGCCGTCGCAACTGATCCTTTCTGCTGCCGGTGCTGTCGATCACGATCAGATCGTGGCGCAGGCGCAGGCGCTTTTGGGGGATATGGCCGCATCCACAGCCCCCGACGCGCAACAGGCTATGTATCAGGGCGGCGAAACCCGTCGGGAAAAGGATCTGGAGCAAGCGCATTTCGCGCTGGCCTTTGAGGCCCCTGGCTATCGCGATCCGGCCTTTTACACCGCGCAGATCTATTCCATGGCACTGGGGGGCGGAATGTCGTCTCGCCTGTTCCAGAAGATCCGCGAAGAGCACGGGCTGTGCTATACCATCTTTGCCCAGAACGGTGCCTATGCCGATACCGGCATGACCACCATCTATGCAGGCACCTCGGGCGAGGAACTGCCGCAGCTGGCCCATCTGACCATCGACGAAATGAAACGCGCCGCGGATGATATGTCTCAGGCGGAAATCGACCGCGCCCGTGCACAGATGAAAGCAGGCATGCTGATGGGGCTTGAAAGCCCGTCATCGCGCGCGGAACGTATGGCCCGCATGGTGCAGATCTGGGGCAAAGTGCCGGATATCGAAGATACAGTGGCCAAGATTGACGCTGTCACCCTTCAGGGTGTGAAAGACTTTGCCGCGCTGCAGGCCACGCAGGCTGCACCTTCACTGGCACTTTATGGTCCGATTTCGTCGGCGCCAAGCCTGACCAGCCTGCAGGAGCGCCGCGCTGCCTGATGCTGAGCTTTCGACGCAAACTTCGTCTTGAGACCGAACGGCTGACATTGCGGCCGCCGACTCATTCGGATTTTGCGTCATGGGCGCGGCTGCGTTCGGAAAGTCGGGATTTCCTATCGCCGTGGGAACCCAGCTGGGCCTCGGATCACCTGACCCGCAAGGCCTTTACCAATCGCGTCTACTGGGCCACGCGATCTATCAATTCGGGCACTGCCATGCCGCTTTTTCTGGTGGATCGCGATCTGAATATGCTGGTCGGGGCGATCACCCTGGACAACATCCGCCGAGGCCCGGCGCAAGCGGGCACGCTGGGCTATTGGGTGGGGCAACCCTATGCCCGCCATGGATATATGTCCGAAGCCATCGCCGCCGTTGTGCATTACTCTTTTGAAAAGCTTGGCCTGTCGCGGATCGAAGCCGCCTGCCTGCCGGAAAATGCCCCCTCGCGCGGGCTGCTGGAACATTCCGGCTTCAAATATGAGGGCGTGGCGCAAAGCTATCTGCAAATCAATGGGCGCTGGCGCACGCATGTGCTCTATGCTGCACTGCGCAGTGATCGCCGGGGTCGCACCGACGTTGGCTGACCCAACAGGAGATCAAAATGTTCACCCCTGCTGATGACAATTTTGCCGCGTCACTTGCTGCCACCGTGCCCCAAGACACTGTGAAACGCGCCGAACCACGCTATCTGACAGAGCCGCGTGGCAAGTGGACGGGCGCATCACAATGGGTGGCCTTGCCGCGCAACACCCAAGAGGTGGCCCAGATTGTGCGGGCCTGCGGGGCGTCCAATGTTCCGCTGATCCCCTATGGCGGTGGCACTGGTCTTGTTGGTGGTCAGACCACCCCTGCCCTGCCCGCGATGGTGCTGTCCCTGGAACGCATGGCAAAGATCCGGTCGGTCCATCCGCAGGAGAACACCCTGACAGTTGAGGCAGGTGCGATCCTCGCCGATGTGCAGGCCGCCGCCGAAGGCGTGGATCGCCTGTTTCCTCTTTCGCTGGCCTCAGAAGGCTCTGCCCGGATCGGCGGGCTTTTGGGCACAAATGCAGGCGGTGTGAATACGCTGCGCTATGGCAATGCCCGCGATCTGGTGCTGGGGCTTGAGGCCGTGCTGCCCGATGGGCAGATCTGGAACGGGTTAAAACGTCTGCGCAAGGACAACACCGGCTATGATCTGCGGCACCTGCTTATAGGGTCCGAAGGCAGTCTTGGCGTGATCACCGCCGCCAGTCTTAAACTTTTCCCGAGACCCGCCCAATATGGCACCGCTGTGCTGACAACCCCGTCCCCGGAAACAGCGCTGGATCTGCTGGGGCTGGCGCGGTCCCATGTGGGCGATCAGATCAGCGCCTTTGAACTGATGCATCGTCAGGGGCCAGATTTTATCCGCGAAACCCTGCCAGACCTTCGCCTGCCGTGGCAGGATATCCCAGAATGGTCTGTGCTGATTGATCTGGGGTTGGGGCGCGACAGAGATCCCCTAGACGCGCTGGAAACGATCTTTGCGGATGCCTATGATAAGGGCATTGTCACCGATGGGGTCATCGCCCAATCTCAGGCACAGCGACAGGCGCTTTGGTCGCTGCGCGAACATATCCCCGAGGCCAATAAACGCATTGGTTCAATCTCAAGCCACGATATTGCGCTGCCACTGGGGGTGATTGCGGATTTCATCCGCGATGCCGGCCCGCGTATCGCGGAAATTGGCCCCTTCCGGATAAACTGTTTTGGGCATCTGGGGGATGGCAATCTGCACTACAATGTTTTCCCACCAAAAGGCGAAAGCCGTGACACCTACAAGGCCTATGCCGCGCAGGTACAAAGCTGCGTGCACGATCTGGTACACCGCTACGAAGGGTCTTTTAGCGCGGAACATGGCGTGGGCCGTCTGAAAACCGCTGATCTGGAGCGCTATGGCGATCCGGCCAAACTGGCGGCAATGCGCGCGATCAAAACTGCGCTGGACCCAAAGGGCATCATGAACCCCGGTGTGATGCTGGCCTAACCACCTGCCGCTAGTTTTTGGTCATCACCCGGAAGACACAGCCGTCGCTGATCAGTTCAGGCGGGGTCAGACATAGCCCTCTGGCCACTTGATAGGCGGCCAGAACCTTGGGCACATAATCCCGCGTCTCAGCATAGGGCGGCACACCATCATGTTCGGCGATCGAGTTTTCGCCCGCGTTATACCCCGCCAGAACCAGAATCGGGTCATTGTCGAATTTCTCCATCAGAAAATCGAGAAAGCGAATCCCCCCGCGAATGTTCTGCGCCGCATCAAGGCTGTCCTTTACCCCAAACCTTTGTGCTGTTGCGGGCATCAGTTGCATCAGACCCTGCGCACCTGCCGAACTGATCGCGCCGCTTTTGCCGGATGATTCCACAGCCACCACAGCCAGCGCCAAGGCAGGTGATACCCGCGTACCAACAGATTCGCGCAGCAGATCCTTACCATAGGTGGCAGCGATCTCTTGCAGATCCTGCAGGCGCGGTCCGGGCACCGATTGCCCGCCCGGCCCTTTCGATAATGACACCAGCGCCGGTGCAAGCCGTCCGGGCCCCGTTGCATTCTGTTTCGGCGAGATCTGCGTCCAGAACCAGCTATAACCACCGACGACCTGCGGAGCGTCCTTCTGAATGCCCTCTGGTTTCAGAATCGCTGCGGCCTGCGTGCCCGGTCTGGGGGGAATCGCGGGCTCAGCCCGGGGTGGCACCTGCACCGTGATGCGTTTTTGCACCCCGGGCTTGGGGGGTTTGACGAATTTTGAGGTAAAATCCGGAAATGGCGGCGGAGTCACGGTCTCCTGCGCCATGACACAGGCGGGACTCATGGCAAAAAGCACCGCCATGCAAAAGAATCTCAAAGACATTTGATCTGCTCGCGCCCAATTGTGGCATTTTTCGGCCATCAGTGTCGCATAAATACCGGGCTTTGACCATCATCGTCGCCCAGACGTGAACGATACACCCCCCTTTACCTAACCTTAAGAATAGTTAACACAGCGTAAAGTACATCTAAGATGCTGAAATATATCTGCTTTATCCGAACTTCAGGCTTCCAAAATAAGCCCTGCATATACTCCAAAAACAAACCAATCGCGCCACACTCCTGCCCCAAACCGGGTGCTTATTATGCACATACCGACGGCGGACAGGGCAAAGAGAGAGGCCCGCAACGATCCAAAGACGGTCAAGTGAAACACACTTTTCTACGGAGAGAGACTATGATGAAATTCGTGAAAAACTTCCGCAAAGACGAAGCTGGCGCCGTGACTGTTGACTGGGTTGTTCTGACAGCCGCCGTCGTTGGCCTGGCTATCGCAGCATACAGCGCGATCCAGACAGAATCGCTGGCCCTGATCAACGCTGCCGCACAAAACGAAACCAACGGTATCGCAAGCCAGAACGACTTCGACGGCTAAGGCCTGACCTTTTAGGTCACCAAGACCTATCCCCATATTGGCGCGCATGAGTGCGCGCCACCCCACAAAATTTCTGACCCGTAGGGTCAACCGAGGAACAAGACTATGATGAAATTCGTGAAAAACTTCCGCAAAGACGAAGCTGGCGCCGTGACTGTTGACTGGGTTGTTCTGACAGCCGCCGTTGTTGGCCTGGCTATCGCAGCATACAGCGCGATCCAGACAGAATCGCTGGCTCTGATCAACGCTGCCGCGCAAAACGAAACCAACGGTATCGCAAGCCAGAACGACTTCGACGGCTAAGATCATTGATCGTTTGAAGAACAGCGTAGAACACAATTTCAAGAGTGTTCTACGCGAATCAAAGTTGACGTAACGATCAAGGAGGCCAAGATGCGCAAATTTTTCACTGCGTTTCGCAACCGCGAAGATGGGGCCGTCACTGTAGACTGGGTTGTTTTGACTGCGGGGTTGGTTGGGCTGTGTATTACGGCGCTGACCACATTAGAAACCGAAACCCTGGGGTTGGTGAATGGTGTTGCTGACGAGTTAGACGAGCGCAACATATTCTAATCCGGTTGGCGTCCATTGGCTTTGCCTGTGGCGCCTTTCTGTCTGAAAGGCTCTCTGTAGATGAATGGCTGGCGCAGAACGCCCAGACATTCTGCACAGAATGTTTCAGCCATAACAAATCACAACGAATTCCGCGTCCGGGTCATACCACCCGGCTGCAAAGCTTAACAAACCAAGAGGTGACAGATGCGACTTGTATTCGGACTTGTTCTGATCGCGGGCCTGGGGCTGGCTGGCTTTGCTGTATATATGGCTCAGAATTACATCGGAGCCTATGAAACCGCACTGCATAATGAACGCAGCAAGCGTGGACAGGCCATACCGACGCAGAAAATCTATGTGGCCAAGCGCACCATCGCATATGGTGAACGCATCTATCAGGAAGATGTGGCCTTGACGGATTGGCCAACAAAAGTTCTTCCCGAAGCTTATTTTAACGAAGAAAACCCACTGATCGTTCCCGGCGAAGCACCACGTGTCGCCCTGCGCACCATCGAGAAATACGAAGCCTTCATGGGAGTGAAAGTCTCTGAACCGGGCCGCGACGCCGGTGTGCTGTCACAGCTCTCTGCTGGCCAATCAGCTGTCGCCCTACGTGTCGATGTGGCCTCTGGTGTGTCAGGTTTCCTGCGCCCGGGTGATCATGTTGATGTGTACTGGACAGGTAGACTCAGTTCAGAGGTCAGCGGCCAAACCGGCGAAGTAACCCGCCGCGTGCTGTCCAAAGTGCGGGTGATCGGTATCGACCAATCCGCAGCTGTTGAATATGGTGCTGCTATCGTTGCGCGGACTGTCACGGTCGCAGGCAACGCTGAAGAGGTGGCAAAGCTGCAATACGCGCAGCAGACCGGTAAGTTGTCGCTTTCACTGCTGGCGCGGGATGCAATCAGCGAAACTGACGTGGTTGAAATCGACCAGCGCGCCCTGCTTGGCTTACAGGACACAGTTGCCGCACCGGTCGAAGCCCCCAAACAGAAAACCTGTGTGACAGTTGAAAGACGTGGCACAGAGCGTATCGAAATTTCACGCCCCTGCAGCTAATCCAATGATCCTAGGCGGCGCCCATTTGGGGGCCGCTTTTGCGCGTCTTCCGGCCGTCCCTGTGGAAAAATCCGGGCACACGCCCATTGATTCTTGCAAAAAATACAAAAATCGCTAACAGTTGCAGCAAATGCAGGCGTCAGACCTGTAAATGAGGCGTGATCGAAAGGCAGGTCACATGAAATTCGATGTAGTTTTCAAAGCTGGCCTCTTTGGCCTGGCTCTTGGGATGAGTACACTTGTACAGCCTGTGATGGCTGAAGCTGTCCGTGTGGTGCGAACGGGGACGGAATCTGTGCTGAGTGTCCCAATGAACCGTGCGGTTGTGGTCGAAAGCGCTCAACCCTTTGCAGAATTGTCCATCGCAAATGCGTCAATTGCTGATATTTCATCGCTTTCAGATCGGTCGATCTATGTATTGGGGAAAAGCCCCGGCACCACGACACTGACGATTCTGGATGCGCAGGGCCAGTTGATCACCAACGTAGAAGTGCGCGTCGCCGCAGATGTGACCGAGTTCAAAGAACGCCTGCGTCAGATCCTTCCTGATGAAAAAATCGAAGTGCGCACCGCTAACGACGGGATTGTCCTGTCTGGAACAGTCTCTTCAACACTTCGCTTGCAACGCGCATTAGAGCTTGCCCAGCGCTATGCCCCGGAACGGGTTTCAAACCTGATGGTGGTTGGCGGCGTCCAGCAGGTGATGCTGAAAGTGCGCTTTGCTGAAATGCAACGATCGGTTGCAAAAAGCCTGCGATCTTCTCTTGCTGCGGGCGGTTCACTTAACAAGGGCTTGTTTGGCACTGGAAATGCCGCAGCTATCGGTGACCGCACCAGCATTGCAAACAAATTGCGCCCACAGCGCGCCAATATTACAGGATCCGCCCTATACAGCTTTAGCGTTGGCGGGTTGGAACTTGGGGTTGTACTTGAAGCGCTGGAAAACAAAGGCGTCGTGCGTACCCTCGCTGAACCCAATCTGACGGCGCTGTCCGGTCAGGAAGCCACCTTTTTGGCTGGGGGTGAATATCCGATCCCTATTTCTCAGGAAGAAAATACCGTCACCATCGAATACAAACCTTTCGGTGTGGAACTGGCCTTTGTGCCCCGTGTGATCGATGGCGACCTGATCAATCTGGAACTCAAAACGTCAGTATCATCCATTGACACCACCAACTCGATCACACTGACAGATATCACCGTAAACGGTTTTTCCAAACGCGAAGCCAAAACCACAGTTGAACTGCGCGATGGTGAAAGCTTTGCAATTGCCGGCCTTTTGATGGACGACTTTACCGATACCAACCTGCAGGTACCCTGGCTGGGGGATGTTCCCATTCTTGGCGCGCTCTTCCGCTCGGCCTCCTATCGGCGCGAACAGTCAGAGCTGGTGATCATCGTCACCCCACATCTGGTGACCCCCACCAAAGGCGAAGCGCTGGCTCTGCCCACAGATCGTGTGGCGATCCCAACAGAAAGAGATCTCTTTGTCTTTGGGCGAACCGCAGGCAATAAGGGCGCCCCTCGCAAAGGCGCAGCAGCAGAAGTGGCCAAACAGGACTTTAGCGGTTCTTACGGCTATGTAATGGACTAAAGGGGCCAAGCATGAAACGGGTCATCATATCCAGTCTGGTGCTTTGCGGTCTTGCGGCCGGATGTACGCCAACCTCTGCAACCAATTTCAATCGGGAAGCCGGGGCACTGGTCGACACCGGGCATTTTGGCAATGCGACGATGGACAACCATCACCGCATGACCAATGAAGAAAGCTATACCTACGATTTGGCGCAACGCTTTGCATCCGAGGTGGGCACCACGGTGACCTTTGCCTTCAACAGCGCCCAGCTTGATGGGCAAGCACGCGAAACACTACGCACACAGGCGCGCTGGATTCGTCAGTTCCCCGAAGTGCGTTTCCGCGTATACGGACATACGGACAAGGTTGGCAGCGCCAGCTACAACAAACGCCTTGGTATGCGCCGCGCCCGCGCAGTGGTGAACTATCTGGCGACACAGGGTATCAAGAAATCGCGTCTGGAAGCTGTGGTTTCTTTTGGCGAAACCCAGCCCCTGATCGTGACCGAAGGCCGCGAACGCCGCAATCGCCGCACGGTGACCGAGGTTTCAGGATTTGTGCGTGAACACCCAACAGTTCTTTCGGGCCATTACGCCGAAGTTATCTACCGCGAATATGTGGTCAGCGCAGCCCCGCCCCACGCAGTGAACGGGGCCGGCAGTGGTGGCAGTGGCGGTGGCGAGGCCCCCGGCGGCGGCTGATGCCACGCAGAACGGTAGTCTTATCGCTTTACCAAAACGTGTCAGGCGAAGAGTTTTCTGCCGAAAGCGCAAGAAGATGTTCACCCCATTTTCAGAAAAGTCAGCGCCTGAGCGGGCCGCAATCGCAAGACGAGAAAAGCTTCGAAAAGCTGCGATCGAAGACGCTGCAACTTTTGTCAGAACGAACCCTTCTGTTCGGTCGCAAGCATTCGAGCTAAGCCTCTTGTCAGAAAAGTATGACAACGAAAACTGGCCGCCAGAGCTAAGCAAGCAATGGCGTTGCTTTCGTCACTTCGCTATGGCGCAATTCAAACAGTGCCCGTCGCAAGCCTCAGGCCTTTTGAATGATCTGTGTGAGACAGATCGGCTGTCTTACTTTGTATATGGCCTTCAATTCATTGAACAGAAGCTTCGCCAAGGCACTTTTGAGTTCGGAACATGATGAAATGAGATGTCCTCGTGAGATCTTCATCGTACGTTGCCCACACACAATCCATTCAGGCTGACTTTCTTTTCTGCCTGGATATGTGGGACGTTTCGGGCACTTTCATAGAATTCAACAGAGGTTTCTACCTGCAACAGTTGTGAAAATCCCTAAAATTCAAAGCACTCCCCTGCAATTGACCGCAGATTTTGCACCTAATCTTGCCGACCAGATAGCAAAACCTTCTGCCCATTCCGCACAATTACGATTTTTTGGCCCTAATGTTGCCCTCTTTCTAAAGGACTTTGGCTTTCGAGGACCCAATCCGCCAAGACGACTCATCTGAGTGTCGGGATGGTTGGGCCCAGGGTGAAGCGGCATGTTCTATTCCAGCTTTGCCTTGGTTTCGGGTAAAAAGAAGGACGTGAGGCAATGACTCAACTGACATCATCGCAAGCGGAAGACGCACCCATTGTCGCCTGCACGATCAGCCGTGATGTGCAGAACTTCGATCTTCTGATCGAGGATATGGAGACCTTGCTTGGCGAAGAATGGGGTGATCTGGGCTTCGCCGACGCGCTGCCGTTCCTGAACCAACCCGACGCCCAACATATTGAATTTGTTGCGATGGCGATTGATGAAATCGACGAACCGGACATCACGCTTTTGGGCGGGATCATCGCTGGCGCCAAGGAACGTGGCATCAAGGTGGTCCTGATTGCCGATGACGTCACGCCTGCTTCGCTGCATCAATTGCTGCGTCAGGGCGCGGATGAGTTCATCCCCTACCCCCTGCCCGAAGGGGAACTGGCCGCAGCCGTGGAACGCCTGCGTCAGTCCCCCGCCGAGGTGGCGCCTGTCGCTCAGGCACCCGCCCCGGATGAATCGGTAAAGCTGAAAAAAGGCGGCGACGGGGTTTTGATCGCGGTGCAGGGGCTGTGCGGCGGTTCGGGTGCCACCACCACGGCTGTCAATCTCGCTTATGAATTGGCGACACAGGGCAAGGGCAAACATCCCGATGTCTGCCTGATCGACTTTGGCCTGCAGTTCGGATCTGTCGCCACCTATCTGGATCTGCCACGCCGCGAATCGGTGCTTGAGGTGCTGTCAGAAGGTGAAACCATCGACGGTGATACCTTTGCGCAGGCTTTGGTCAGCTTTGAAGACAAGATGCAGGTCTTTACCTCACCCGCTGATGTGATCCCGATGGATATGATCGGGCCGGGCGAAGTGCAGCGCATTCTGGATGTGGCACGCGAACACTTTGATTATGTGGTCGTCGATATGCCCAGCACGTTGGTGCAATGGACTGAAACAGTTCTGAACGAAGCCCAGATCTATCTGGCCCTGATGGAACTGGACATGCGGTCAGCACAAAATGTGCTGCGTCTGAAACGCGCGCTCCAGGCCGAAGATCTGCCCTTTGACAAGATCCGCTTTGCCCTGAACCGCGCCCCGCGCTTTACCGATCTTCAGGGAAAATCCCGCGTCAAACGCATGGCGGATTCGCTGGGTATTGCTCTGGACCTGTTGCTGCCGGATGGCGGTAAACCTGTACCTCAGGCCTGTGATCACGGCATCCCGCTGGCGACACATGCCCCCAAAAACCCGCTGCGCAAAGAGATCGTCAAGCTTGCCGGTCAGTTGAATGCCATCGGGGAAGACGGCGCTGAAGCCGCTTGATTAGATAAAGGTTCCGAATGTTTTCGCGCTATAAAAAAGCCTCCGTCCAGACTGCGGCCCCTGTTCAACCGGCGGCCCCCGCCGAAGCCCCTGCAGCCCCAGAGGTCGCGCAGGCCTCTCCGGCTGCGCGCCGTCAGGCTGCTGCGCAGGCCCCGGCCCGTGTTGCCCCGGCGGATAAGGAAAAAAAGCGCAAGGAACGTCTAGGCGAGGTCAAGCTGGAACTGCACCGGGCGCTGCTGGACAATCTGAACCTATCGGCACTTGATCAGGCGTCAGAGGCTGAACTGCGTGAAGAAATCAGCGATATTGCTGGCGAAGTCCTGCAAGACAAAGGCATGGTGCTGAACCGCGACGAACGGCGCAGCATGATGAATGACCTCTATGATGAGGTCAAAGGCCTGGGTCCGCTAGAAGCGCTGCTGAAAGACGAAAGTGTTTCAGATATTCTGGTAAACGGCCCGCAGCAGATCTTTGTGGAACGCGAAGGAAAGCTGCAACTGTCAGACATCACCTTCAAAGATGAAAAGCACCTGATGCGGATCATCGACAAGATCGTTTCGGCCGTCGGCCGTCGCGTTGATGAATCCAACCCTTATGTTGACGCCCGTCTGGCCGATGGCTCGCGTTTCAACGCCATGGTGCCACCTATTGCGATTGATGGCTCGCTGGTGTCGATCCGTAAGTTCAAAAAAGACAAGCTGGGCATTGATGATCTGGTGAAATTCGGCGCCTTCACCGAAGAAATGGCGATCTATCTTCAGGCCGCAGTTGCGACCCGTCTGAATGTGATCGTTTCGGGCGGTACGGGCTCTGGGAAAACCACCACGCTGAACGCGCTGTCTTCGTTCATCGATAATTCGGAACGTATTCTGACCATCGAGGATACGGCGGAACTTCAGCTGCAGCAGACCCATGTGGGCCGTATGGAAAGCCGCCCGCCCAACGTCGAAGGCAAAGGCGCAGTCACCCCACGCGACTGTCTGAAAAACGCGCTTCGGATGCGCCCTGACCGTATCATCGTGGGGGAAACCCGCGGCGAAGAGGTCATCGACATGTTGCAGGCGATGAACACTGGCCACGATGGATCCATGACCACAATCCACGCCAACTCTGCCCGTGATGGGGTGGCGCGTCTGGAAAACATGATTGCCATGGCCGGGATCGAAATGCCGCTGAAAGCGATGCGCAGCCAGATTTCATCGGCGGTGAACCTAATCGTTCAGGCCTCGCGTCTGCAAGACGGGTCCCGCCGGATGGTGTCGATCACCGAAATCACCGGCATGGAAGGGGACGTGATTTCCATGCAGGAAATCTTTCGCTTCCAGCGCGTGGGCCTGACACCTGACAACAAGATCCTTGGCCATTTCACCGCGACAGGCGTGCGATCCGCCTTTGCGGAACGCTTCCGCATGTGGGGCTATGACGTCCCGTCTTCCATCTACGAACCATTCCGGGGAGCATAATCCATGTTGGACATGTCTTTGCTGATCTACGGCCTGATCTTTATCGGTGTGGTTGTGATGGTCAACGGCGTCTATCTGGTCGCATTTGGTAAATCCATCAGCCTGTCCAGCAAGGTGAACCGCCGTCTGGATATGCTGGAAAAAGGTGGCCGCCGCGAAGACGTTCTGGCGCAGCTGCGCAAAGAGATGGATCAACACGTCACCGGCAATTCGCTGCCGGTGTTTTCGCTGCTCTCGGAAAAGGCCCAGAAAGCTGCAATCGCCTTTAGCCCGCAGCAGTTGATCATGATCATGTTCGGCGCATCGATCTTTTCCTTTGTCGGTCTGACCATCGGAACGGAAACCGGCGCAATGGTGCGCGCGCTGATCTCGGTCGCCATGGGGGTTGGCGGTGTTTACATGTGGGTCAGTCATATGGCCAACAAACGTTTGGCGATGATCGAAGAACAGCTGCCTGACGCAGTGGAACTGATGGTACGATCCTTGCGGGTCGGGCATCCGTTTTCCTCGGCTATCACCATCGTTTCAAAAGAAATCAAAGATCCGCTCGCCACTGAATTTGGCATTATTGCAGATGAATCCGCCTATGGACGTGACGTGGGCGAAGCTCTGAAAGACATGGCGGAGCGTCTGGATATGCAGGATATGCGGTTCCTGGCGGTGGCGGTGACCATCCAGCAGCAGGCCGGGGGCAATCTTGCCGAAATTCTCGAAGGTCTGGCCAAGGTGATCCGCGCACGCTTTCGCCTGTTCCGCCGCGTCAAAGCCATCACCGCAGAGGCACAATGGTCGGGCAAGTTCCTGTCCGGTTTCCCGCTTGCGGCGCTTGTGTTTATTCAGGTTACCAAGCCTGACTATTACGACGGGGTCAAAGACCACGCACTCTTTATTCCGGCCTGTTTCGCGGTGGCCATCATGCTGGTGCTCAACATGATTGTCATGCGGGCGCTGGTGAACATCAAAGTGTAGGGGGTCGCATGTTTGAGACACTTAATACCATGATCACGGATACTCTGGGTCCTGCAGGCCCCCTGATCGTGATCGCAGGTCTTGCTGCATTGCTGATCATCGGCACGATCCCCATGCTGATGAACACCAAACCGGACCCGCTGGACCGCCTCAAAGAGACCGGTCGCAAAAAACTGGAAGCCGACACACGCGCCGTGCTGCGCGAAAAAAGTCGCAATGAAAAGCTGAACAAATACGCTCAGTTCCTGGAACCGCAAGATGAAAAGGAACTGTCCGACATCAAGCAAAAGCTGCTGCAGGCGGGCTATCGCGGCAAAGATGCGGTGCAGCTTTATTACTTTATGCAGGTCACTTTGGGGTTGCTCGGTCTGGCTGCCGGTCTGGGCTATTACTTCCTGTTCATGGATCCGGTCGCATCAACGATGCAAGACAAGATCATGTATATCTGTGGCCCCGGCATCATCGGCTATTTGGGCCCAAAATACTGGATCACCAAACGCATTGAGGCCCGCAAACAGGAAATCGAAGACGGTTTTCCCGATTCGCTGGATATGATGCTGGTCTGTGTCGAAGCGGGGCAGTCCATGGAGCAGGCGATCTTGCGTGTGGCCAAAGAGCTGCGCGTGTCCTACCCCGCCCTTGCCGAAGAATTCGAAATCATCACCTATGAGATCAAAGCCGGTAAGGATCGCGCCCAGGTGCTGGCTGACATGTCCGACCGCTGCGGTGTGCAGGACGTCTCCAGCTTTACCACGGTTCTGAATCAGGCCCAGACCTTTGGGACATCTATCGGCGACGCGCTGCGCGTCTATGCTGGCGAAATGCGTGACAAAAGAGTCATGCGCGCCGAAGAAAAAGCCAACAAGCTGCCGACAAAGATGACACTAACCACTATGATGCTGACTGTTCCGCCCCTGCTGCTGATCCTTGTTGGTCCGTCCGCTGTGGGCATCACTCAGATCGGAGGCCAATAGGCCATGCGCAAAGCCCTCTGGGCCCTACCCATTCTGGTTTTTCTGGCCGCCTGTAGCGATACCGGCGGCCTGAGTGCGAAAAGTGATGACAGCCCTTTTGCCCCGGACGTCGACCCTGATGGCGACTCGGTGAATGGGCTGATTGTCGGACATCGTCTCATGGAGGCGGGCCAGTACGAACTGGCCATGGACGCCTTCAAACGGGCCGCTGTCAGTGATGGGCTGACGCCAGAAATCCTGGTGGCGCTTGGATCCTCCAATCTTGCGCTGGGGCGGCTGAACCAGGCAGAAAAACTGCTGCGCCGCGTCATTGACGAAAAACCCCGCTGGTCAGAAGCCTGGAACAATCTGGGTGTGGTACTTATGGAACGCGGCGAAGATGCCGAAGCCTCAGAGGTCTTCCGCCGGGCCTATGCGCTGGACAATGGCGAAAGTGACGCAATCCGCGACAATCTTCGACTGGCTCTCGAAAAACTTGACAATCCAGACTATGGTGAGACCATAGAACAAGATTACAAGCTCGTGCGGCGGGGGAGCAGCCAATATCTGATCCGCCGGATGTAAGAGCATATAAGGCAGAGCAGTAAAAGGACGCAGTCAAAATGCGCCACCCGATTCTCGTTACCATCTGCGTGGCAGGCTCTGTCGCGCTGTCCGCCTGTGAAAAAGGCATCAACAAAGAAGAAGTCAACCGCAAGCTGGGCGGTGTGAATGTCATTGATGAAAGCAATCTCAATGATGTCATGCTGAATGCCGCTGATCCCAACGAAGCCGTGTCTTATTTCCAGCGCACCGCCACAGCCAATCCGGATCGCATTGATTTGCAGCGCGGTCTGGCCACATCTCTGATCCGCGCCAAACGTGTTCAGGAAGGCAAAGTGGCCTGGGCCAAGGTTGTGGGCCACCCCGAAAGCACCGATCAGGACAAGGTGGATCTGGCCGATGCGCTGATCCGCTCAAATGATTGGGAACGCGCGGAAAAAGTGCTGAAAGCCGTGCCGCCAACGGTGGAAACCTACCAGCGCTACCGCCTGGAAGCCATGGTTGCTGACAGCAAGAAAAACTGGAAAAAGGCCGACAGTTTCTATGAAACAGCCGTGGGCCTGACCACCAAACCCGCACCTATCTTCAACAACTGGGGCTACTCCAAGCTGACCCGGGGCGATTTCAAAGGCGCAGAGCGTCTGCTGGGCGAAGCCATTCGCCATGATCGCAACCTGTTCACCGCCAAGAACAATCTGGTGCTCGCCCGTGGGGCGCAGGGCAACTACACCCTGCCCGTGGTGCCCATGACCCAGATCGAACGCGCCGAGCTGCTGCATTCGCTGGGGCTGGCCGCTGTCAAACGCGGGGACGTCGAAACTGCCAAAGGGCTGCTGCGCGACGCAGTGGAAACCCACCCGCAGCATTTCGAAGCCGCAGCGCGCGCGCTGACCGCCCTGGAAAACGGCGCATAAGGGTTTTACGCAATGGCGATCTCCAGCACCGCAGCCCTGTGGTTTCTGCCCTTGGTTTCGCTGATCTGCCTGTTCACCTTTTATGTGGACATGAAAAGCAAAAAGATCAGCAATATGACCGTCTGGGCCCTGTTCATCGCCTATGTGGTGGTTGGCATCTTTGTGCTGCCCTTTGATGACTTCCTCTGGCGGTTTGCCAATTACGCTGTGGTTTTTGCCATCGGGCTGGGCATGTGGACATTGGGCGGCGTTGGCGCGGGCGATGTCAAATTTGTCTCGGTCATGGCACTGTTTATCGACAAGCAGGACGCGCCTTTGATGATCCGCATTGCTGTGGCCGCCATGCTGGCCGCCGCCATCGCTGTTTTCATTGTGCGCCTGACCCCTCTGCACAGGCTGGCCCCCGACTGGGCCGCCTGGCGTACCAAAGACGCCAATTCCGTTGGCGAAGGCAAGAAAGCCGCCGTCCCCATGGGCACAGGCCTTGGGCTGATGCTGTGCAGCTATCTGGCGCTTGGGATTGTTTACGGTCAGTAACCCGCCCCTCAAACGGCTTTTGCAGGCCGAATTCCTGCCACAAATTTCCGGCATCATCAGTTCAGGAAATTTAGGCAGGTACACGCAATGAACATGCAAACCAGCTCGGTTATGGCCCCGCCCGCCCCCAAGCGGCTGGACGATCTTTTGCTGTCCCCGGTGATGATGCGCGACATCGTCCTGAAAACAATGTTTCGCAAGAATACTAACCGGGTCAGCGATCTGGCCCGTGCCATCTGCCTTCCGGTGCCCATCACACAGGAATTGATCGACATGGCCCGCGGTCAGGGCCTGATGGAGGCCATGGGCACCCTCGGCCCTGCTGGTGAAACATCCTCGGAAATGCCCTATCAGCTGACCGATGCCGGCAAGTCCCGCGCATTGGATGCGCTGACGCAATCGGAATACTTCGGCCCGATGCCGATCCCGCTGGATGTGTACCGCGAACAGATCAAACGCCAGTCGATCCGCAATATTCAAATCACCCGTGAACAGCTGACAGGGGCCATGGGCCATCTGGTGCTGCCGCCTGCGCTGATCTCGAACCTTGGCCCGGCGGTCAGCTCGGGCCGTTCGATCCTGATGTATGGCCCGCCGGGCAACGGGAAATCCTCGATCTCGAACGGCATTCGCGATGCCATGGGGGATAAGATCTATGTACCCCGCGCGATTGAATATTCCGGTCAGGTCATCACCGTCTATGACCCGATTGTGCATTCCAAAGCCCCCGAAGACGCCGAAGACACCACCTCGTTGCGCCGCCGCGCCCAGTTTGCCCGCCGCTATGTGCTGTGCAAACGCCCCACTGTGATCACCGGCGGCGAACTCAGCCTTGATATGCTGGATCTGGTGTACAACCCAACCGCACGCACCTATCAGGCGCCCTTGCAGCTGAAATCCACCGGCGGCATCTTTATCGTCGACGACCTTGGCCGTCAGGCCGAACCTCCGCAAAAGCTGGTCAACCGCTGGATTGTTCCGCTGGAAGAAAGCAAAGACATTCTGGCGCTGCAATCCGGTGAAAAGTTCGAAGTCCCCTTCGACACGCTGGTGATTTTCTCGACCAACTTCCACCCGAATGAAATCTTCGACCAGGCCGCCCTGCGCCGGATCTTTTTCAAAATCAAGATCGACGGCCCCAACCAGCAGGATTTCCTCAAGATCTTTGCCCTTGTTGCCCGCAAAAAGGGGATGCAGCTGGACGAAGCCAGTCTCGTGCATCTGCTGAAAACCAAATACCCGACGATCAACAATATCTACGCCAACTATCAGCCGGTCTTTCTGATTGATCAGATGATCGCCGTCTGTGACTTCGAGGGCATCCCCTACAAGATGACCCCCGAACTGGTGGATCGCGCCTGGGCGAATATGTTCGTCAAAGACGAGCACATCGTAAAATAAGGCCCGGCGAACCGGGCCATGACCGCCTACAGCCCCATGAACTGCGCAATGTGATCCGCAATTTGCGCGTGGATCGCGGCGCGGTCGGTTTTATCCGGGTCACTGCAAATCGGATCTTCACCCTCTTCTGCCAGCATCTGATCCGCGCCGGGCTTGCATTCGGCCAGAAAGGTAAAATGGTTCGCCGGTGACAGCGTGACCTGAGTCACATCGGGCAACATCCCGGTCAGGTTTGATCCGGTTTCGCTCAGATCTGCTGCTGGGAACAGGGTCTCTTCGCCAAGGCTGATCAGTTGCACCGGCAGATCCATAGCCCTGGCGCTCTCTTCATTCGTCACATAGGTAAAGCCGGGATCAATGGCCACAACACCGCTGACACGGGCATCTCTGGCATCGCCAGTGAACCCTTCGGGCAGGTTTTCGAAATCAACATGCCCCTTGGACAGAAAGACACAATCCGCGCCGTTGATGTCTTTGCAATAATCCGCATAGCGTTCACGATCAAACCGCAAACCCCCAAGGTTCAGCGCCGTCGCGCCCCCCAGCGAAAAGCCAACCGCATAGATCCGCGCCGGATCGACATAGCGGGCAAAAGCCGGGTCAGCCAAAAGCGCATCCAGCGCCGCGCTCAGATCCTGCGCCCGCAGCGCCATCTGGGTTGACCTGCGCGGAGAACTATCCCCCGATGTGCTGCCTTGGTGGTTCACCGCCAGCACCATCGCCCCGCGCTTGGCCAATGCGCCAGACAACCAGCCAATGCTATCCATGTTTCCGCCGGACCCATGCGAAAACAACACCAGCGGATAGGCCCCATCGGCCACCCCCGCCCCCAGCATCACCGGGGTCCCCTTGAAGATCGGGTTGTCCCCCACACGCGATACATAGGTCGCCGATCCCATGGGATACCAGACAGAGGCGGCAATCGGATAGGCCCGGTGGTGGCTTTGCACATCAAGGCGGTCATAACCGGGCAACCCATCGGCAAGCGCCGCATTGGCAAACAGGCTGGCCACAACGGCAAGAGAAAGTGATTTCATCGGAACGCTCCATCGGTTCAAACTGTCGATGGGGATCAAATGCGCCAATCCGGCCTGAAAGACGTCCTTTATCCGGTTTCAGGTCGTCATGAACGGGTTTTGGGACTAACCAGAAGGCAGTTACCAAGGTTTGCCCATGATTGCCCTGCCCCCCTCACTGATCCTCTCAGCGGTTTTGATCTTTGTCCTGATCAAATCCCATCAGGAAGATCCCCGTTTCGGCCCCTTTCAGGCGCTTTTGGGCGCAGCCGCGCTGCAAGGCGGAATGGTATCGCTGGTGCATTACTACCAGATCGACGCCCTACGCCCCATCATGCCGCTGACTGCCACAGCCCTGCCCCCGCTGGCCTGGATCGCCTTTCGCAGCCAGACACAGGGCCACCAGCCCCCAAGCACCTGCGCCCCCCATACCATCGCACCGCTGTTTACACTGTTCTGCCTGCTCTTCGCGCCAATCACGCTGGATGCGGTGCTGACGCTGATCTTTGTGGGCTACGGCATCGCGATACTGCTTGTGCTGGCCAAAGCCCCGGATCTGCCTTTGGCGCAGCTTTCTGCGGGCAGCAAACCCCTGCATCTCTGGCGCGCCCTTGGTGGAGCGCTGATCCTGTCCGGGGTCAGTGATGTGCTGATCAGCGGGGCCATGATGCTGGGCCAGCCAGGCTGGACGCCGATCATTCTCAGCCTGTTTTCAACCGCGGCGCTTTTGGCCGTGGCTGTGCTGGCCCTGATGCGCGACGATCTTAGCCCCGCCCAGCCAGCCCCCATCCCTGCCCCTGCCCCGCGCGAGGTTGATACCAACCTGATGCAACGCCTTGAGGGCTTGCTGACACAAGAACAGCTGTACCTGCAAAGCGATCTGACCCTGTCGCGATTGGCGCGGCGGCTGGGTGTGCCCGCCAAGACCCTGTCGGCCACCATCAACGCCGCGCATCAGGAAAATGTCTCACGTTATGTGAATGGTTACCGCATCCGTCATGCCTGCGATCTGCTGCAACAGGGCCTGTCTGTCACCGAAACCATCTATGCCAGCGGCTTTAACACCAAGTCCAATTTCAACCGCGAGTTTTCCCGCATCACCGGCCAATCCCCCCGTGATTGGTTAGCGACGCAAAGCACTGAAACAGCCGATTAACTTCTGTCAGATTTTTGTCGTTTTCCGCTTGACGCCCTCGCGCCGGTGCCCTAGTTACCGCGCACGGTTCGGCGCGGTAGCTCAGTTGGTTAGAGCGATCGACTCATAATCGATAGGTCGGGAGTTCAAGTCTCCCCCACGCCACCAACCCTTTTCTCCGAAAGATAGGCAAAACAAACGCAGTTACCTGCTGTGTCGGATCTATGCTGTTGTCGCTCAAAAAAAGGGCCTCAGACGAGGCCCCGATTGCGTCCTATCATCGCTGCATGGGTGCGGTTGCGCGCCTCCAGCTTGCGGCTCAGGGTTTTGACATGCAGCTTGACGGTCACTTCCTGCAATTCCAGATCGCGGGCGATTTCCTTGTTGGATTTGCCCTCGCAGATCCCACAGAGCACATCATGTTCGCGCTTGGTCAGCAGGCTGCCTGTCTCACGCGGTTGCGATTGCAGAAAATCCACCGGCGCATAGACTTCGCCAGCAGCCATGAAACGCGCGGCCGACATCAGGGATTTTGCGCTTAGGGTTTTGGGAATGAACCCCTGCGCCCCGGCCCGCAGCGCCGCATCCGCCACTTCGCGGGATGCGCTGCCTGACAGGATCGCCACCGACCCACCGGAATTTGCCTTTTTCATCCGGGTCAGCCCCTCAAGGCCATTCATCCCCGGCATATTATAGTCCAACAGCACCAGATCAAAGGTGCCGCTGCTATGAACCAGATCCATCGCTTCGTTCAGATTGGCCGCAGACTGGACTTCTTCCACATCACCATTACACAGGTAGGCCGCGATTGTGTCCCGCACCAAATCATGGTCATCGGCCACAAGTATTCTCATTTTTAGTCTCCCAACCCACGCAGCCTTCTGAGGGCCACGTTGTCGCACATACTAACCAGAAAAGTTAATTTCACAACTGTACTAAATTGGACAACTGTCTGACATTGTCACAAGAAATCGAATGAAACCTTAGGGAAATCGATGTTAGATCCAGTCTAACCATTTGACTTGGTTCACCTTTACAAGGGGCAATCGGATGAACAAACTGATACAGGCTGTGGTTTTCACCCTGTTTTTCGCTGCAATTGGCGTAACGTCAATTGCACATGAACCCCTGCCCACCCCCAAGGGCCGGGTCATCCTGACCGTGATCGGTAATCAGATTGTGTCCAACCATGAGGGCCGCGCGCTTTTTGATCTTGAGATGCTGCAGGCACTGCCCGTAACCCAGTATGAAACCCACACAATCTGGACCGAAGGGGTGCAAAGCTTTCAGGGCGTCCGGCTGAAAGATCTGTTTGACCGGCTCGATGCCAAAGGTGCGGTGATCCGGGTGACCGCCCTGAACGATTACAGCATAGACATCCCCCTGAATGAAGCCTCGTTTCAGGATGCCATGATCGCCTATCAGCGCAATGGTGCGCCCATGCCCGTGCGCAAGAAAGGCCCGTTATGGATTGTATTTCCCTTCGACAGTGACCAGCGCTATCGTTCTGAAGTCTATTTCAGCCGAAGCGTCTGGCAGCTGCATAAGATCGAAATTCGCTACTAACCCGGGACAGGTCCAGATCAGTGCGCGCGCTCATTCCCTTCTTCCTCCGCCACAAGGCCCTGCGTCAGGGCCTCACTGGGCTTTTGGTCTCGATGTGCGTCGGGGCCATCGCCGCGCTGGTGATGGATGCCCGCCACCAGATGGGGCAGTTGCTAACTGCAACGCAGGATAATGTCGAATGGTCAGTCAGCCAGTGGGAGGCCGAAGTTGTCTCGCTGGAAAACGCTCTGGTACAGGCCATCCACATGCCCCCGGCGGATCTGGATACCACGCGTCTGCGCTTTGATATTTTCTACAGCCGCATCGACACCATGCGCAGCAGTCCGATCTATTCCGGGTTTCGCGAAACCCCCGTGCTGCAGGGGGATCTGGCCCGCATCTACCAGTATCTTGAACATTGGAGCCCGGTGATCGACGGCCCCGATCAGGCGCTGAAGGACGCGCTTGTTCCCATTCTTGAAGAGACCCGCGAAATCCGCCAGCTTGTGCGGCAATCGGTTGTCATCGGCAATGACTATTTCGCACGCAAAGCCGCGCAGCAACGCCGCCAGATCGCCCGCACTCTGATGCGCGTCGCGGTGCTGACCGTGACGCTGGTGGCCATCTTGCTGCTACTTGTGGGGGCCTTGCTGCAACTGGCCCGCCAGCGCACCCGCGATGTGCACCACCACCGCGCCATTCGCGACCGGATCGAAACCATTGTGTCGACCTCGCAGGATGCCATCATCGTTGTGAATCGCGATGGTCAGGTGATCGAATATAACGGCGCGGCGGAAAAGCTGTTTGGCTATACCCCGACCGAAGCTCTGGGCAAGCTGATCACCGATCTGATCCTTCCTCCTGCCCGCCAGAACGCCGATGTCACCGGCATGGAACAGTTCCTTCAGGCCGGGGTGATCGGTCAGGGCACCTCTAAAATGCGGTCGCGGCGCAAAGACGGCACAACCTTTCCCGCCGATGTGACCCTTGCCACTGCTGACAGCCCCGAAGGGGAAATCTTCGTGGGGTTCGTGCGCGATATTTCCGAACAGCTTCAGGCCGAAGATGCGCTGAAAGAAACCCGCGACCGCGCCATCGCCGGAGAAAAGCAAAAGGCCGAACTGCTGGCCGTCATGAGCCACGAAATGCGCACCCCCCTGAACGGGATGCTGGGCACGCTTGAGCTGTTCGACACCAAATCGCTCAGCGCCCAGCAAAAACGCTATATGCAGATCATCAAAAATTCCGGTCGGCTACTGCTGTCACATGTGAATGATGTGCTGGATGTGTCGCGGCTGGATTCCGGTAAACTTGTGATGCGCAAACGCGAATTCGACCTGATTGGCCTGATGAGCGAAGTCCTCGAAAGCCAGATCGGCAACGCCATGGCCAATGGCAACCGCCTGCAAATGGCCCCGCCTGATCCGCTGCTGCATCTGGTCTATTCCGATCCTGAAAGGCTGCGGCAGGTCCTGCTTAATCTGGTGGGCAATGCGGTGAAATTCACCAAAGATGGCGATATCACCCTAGAGGCAGAATGCCTTGATGGCTGCCATCAGGTGGAGCTGCGTGTCAGCGATACCGGTCAGGGCATCGAAGAATCCGACCTTAATCGTATCTTTGATGATTTCGTCAGCATTGATGCCAGCTATGGGCGCTCGAACACCGGTACAGGGCTGGGGCTGGCGATTTCGCGCCGCCTGACCAAGGCGCTTGGCGGTGAGATGGGCGCCGAAAGCATCCCCGGCGAAGGCAGTGTCTTCTGGCTGCGCCTGCCCATGGCGTCGGATCCCACCGTGCAGCCGCAGACAGACGACCCGGATCCCGAAACACCCCATATTCCCGATCTGCCGCCCATGCAGGTTCTGGTGGTGGAAGACAACGAAGTAAACCGCATGGTCACCAGCGCCCTGCTGACCCGCCAGGGGCATACCGTCATCGAAGCCGAAGATGGCCTGACCGGGGCAGAACTGGCCCGCGATACCGCATTTGACCTGATCTTGATGGATATTTCCATGCCGGGCATGGATGGGATCGAAACCACCCGGCTGATCCGATCTCAGGAAACAGCGGCCCCGGTGCCCATCATCGCCACCACCGCCCATGCGCTGCCCGATGAGGTTCAGGCTTTCCGGGCGGCTGGCATGAACGAGGTTCTGGTCAAACCCCTGCGCACGGACACCATGTTCGAAACCATCGCCCGCGCCACCGGCCATCACGTGGAACCGCAAAACAGCCGTCAGGATCCGCCCCTGACCGAAGCCCCGCTTTTGGATTGTGACAATCTGGGTGATCTTCTGGAGGCGCTGTCGCCTGCGATGCTGCGCTCAAGCTTTGTGCGGCTCTCAGATGAGATGACCAGCTTCTTTACCCATCCCCATCCACGAGACACCGCAGAAAATCGCGTCGCCCTTGGGGATGAATTGCACCGGCTCGCAGGCTCTGCGGGGGTCTTTGGCGCTATGCAACTGGTCAGCCTGCTACGACAGCTGCAAACGCACCTGCGTGACTACGACAAAGACACGTTTGATGAGGCGCTGTCCAAAGTCGAAACCTGCTGGATGGCCACGCAATCCGCATTGAACAAACATATCAGCAGCCACTGCGAAAGCGCTGAATGAAACCTCAAAGGGGCTAGATATCCAGCTGCTCTTTTGCACAACAAAAGGGCGGCGCTATTGCACCGCCCTTTGAATTTAAGCCCCGTTTTTGGTTTAGGCGGTTAGGCCTTCTGGTTCGTTTAGGTTGTTAGCGCGGCAGCAGGCTGTGACGGTGTTGGCGAGCAGGCAGGCGATGGTCATGGGGCCTACGCCGCCGGGAACCGGGGTGATGGCGCCGGCGACTTCTGCGCAGCTGTCAAAGTGGCAGTCGCCCACAAGCCGGGTCTTGCCTTCGCCCTTTTCCGGGGCGTCGATGCGGTTGATGCCCACGTCGATCACGGTTGCGCCGGGTTTGATCCAGTCGCCGGTGATCATTTCCGGGCGGCCCACCGCCGCCACAACGATATCCGCCTGTTTGCAGACTGCTTCGATATCCTTGGTGCGCGAATGCGCGATGGTCACGGTGCAGCTGTCTTTCAGCAGCAGATTCGCCATCGGCTTGCCCACAATGTTGGACCGGCCCACAACCACCGCATTCATCCCCGACAGCGATCCATGGTAATCGCGCAGCATCATCAGGCAGCCCAGCGGGGTGCAGGGCACCATGGATTTCTGACCGGTGCCCAGCAGACCCACATTCGAGATATGGAACCCGTCCACATCCTTTTCCGGCGCGATCGAATTGATCACCAGATCTTCGTTCAGATGGCCCGGCAGCGGCAGCTGCACCAGAATGCCATGCACGCTGTCGTCTTTGTTCAGCTTGTCGATCAGCGCCAGCAGATCCGCCTCAGAGGTATCGGCCTCCAGCTTGTGTTCATAGGAGTTCATCCCCACTTCCACGGTCTGCTTGCCCTTGGAACGCACATAAACCTGGCTTGCCGGATCTTCGCCCACCAGCACAACCGCCAGACCGGGGGTGATGCCGTGGTCTTCTTTCAGGCGGGCCACATGGCCTGCAACTTTCTCACGGACAGTGGCGGCAAAGGCCTTGCCATCAATCAGCTTCGCGGTCATCTAAGTCCCCTTTCACTCTAAAGCGATGCTCTGCGCTTCGCGCGCAATCGACCAGTCAATCAAATGGCGCCACAGCGCATCCACCAGATCCGGGTCCAGCCCCTGATCCATGGCCGCCTGTCGCACCTTGCTTACCACATCCTCAACGCGCGCCGGAATGCGGGCGGGCCAGCCGGTCTCGCGTTTGAGATCAACCGCCCTGTCAATATAACGCGCCCGCTGTGACAGCAGGCGCACCAATTCACCATCCAGCTGATCTATCGCGGCGCGCAGCTCAGCCATGGACAAACAAAGGGCGGGGTCTTTGGGTCTATCAGTCATGACAGCCAAATCCCCCGCCCCCGTTCAAAGTTCAAGCCTCAGATCGACTTAGAACAGACCTTCGATCAGGCCTTCGTCGTTCAGGCGGATGCTTTCAGCCGCAGGTTTGCGCGGCAAACCCGGCATGGTCATGATCTCACCGCAGACAACCACGATAAAGCCCGCACCGGCCGACAGGCGCACTTCGCGCACCGGCACCGAATGGCCCACTGGCGCACCGCGCAAAGACGGATCGGTCGAGAAGCTGTACTGCGTCTTCGCCATGCAGACCGGCAGGTTGCCATAGCCCGCGTCTTCCCATTCTTTCAGCTGGTTGCGGATCTTGGCATCGGCCAGAACCTCATCAGCGCGATAGATGCGCTTGGCGATGGTTTCGATCTTTTCGAACAGCGGCATGTCATCAGGATAGATCGGCGCAAAGTTGGCGCTGCCCCCTTCGACGATTTCCACAACCTTCTCGGCCAGCGGCGCAGACCCCTCAGAGCCCAGCTCCCAGTGGCGCGACAGAACCGCTTCGACACCGTGATCGGAACAGTAATCCTTGACCGCCTGCACTTCGGCGTCGGTGTCGGTGACAAAGTGGTTGATCGCAACCACAACCGGCACGCCAAAGGATTTGACGTTCTCGATGTGACGACCCAGGTTGGCACAGCCGTTCTGAACCGCATCCACATTTTCCGCGCCCAGATCCGCCTTGGCCACGCCGCCGTTCATCTTCATCGCGCGCACAGTCGCCACCAGCACAACCGCCGAAGGCGCAATGCCGGCCTTGCGGCACTTGATGTTCATGAACTTCTCAGCACCCAGATCCGCACCAAAGCCCGCTTCGGTCACAACGTAATCCGAAATCTTCAGCGCAGTCTTGGTCGCAATCACCGAGTTACAGCCATGGGCGATATTCGCAAACGGACCACCGTGGACAAAGGCCGGGTTGTTTTCCAGCGTCTGCACCAGGTTCGGCTGCATCGCGTCTTTCAGCAGCACGGTCATCGCGCCTTCGGCCTTGATGTCACGGCAGTAAACCGGGGTCTTGTCGCGGCGATAGGCCACGATGATGTCGCCCAGACGCTTTTCCAGATCCGCCAGGTCGGTCGCCAGACACAGGATCGCCATCACCTCAGAGGCCACGGTGATGTCAAAACCGGTCTCACGCGGGAAACCGTTCGACACCCCACCCAAAGAAGCCGTGATCTGACGCAGCGCGCGATCGTTCATATCCACAACCCGGCGCCAGGCCACGCGGCGAATGTCGATCTCGGATTCGTTGCCCCAGTAAATGTGGTTGTCGATCATCGCCGACAGCAGCGAGTGCGCCGAAGTGATCGCGTGGAAGTCACCTGTGAAATGCAGGTTCATCTCTTCCATCGGCACAACCTGCGCCATGCCGCCACCGGCCGCGCCACCCTTCATGCCAAAGTTCGGGCCCAAAGACGCTTCGCGAATACAGATCATCGCGTTCTTGCCAATGCGGTTCAGACCGTCACCCAGACCAACCGTCGTCGTGGTCTTGCCCTCACCCGCAGGCGTCGGGTTGATCGCCGTCACAAGAATCAGCTTCCCATCTTCACGGTCCTGAACCGAATTGATGAAATCCTGACCAACCTTCGCCTTGTCATGCCCATAAGGCAGCAACTCTGACGCAGGTATCCCAAGCTTGTCACCAATTTCCTGAATAGGCTTCTTACGCGCCTCACGCGCTATCTCAATATCAGTCTTATAGGCCAT
>JAOARQ010000035.1 GCA_025210455.1 Pelagimonas sp. | reverse complement strand
TTTTCCACCAGAAAACTCACAACCAACTGAAAACAAACAATAAAAAACAAAAGAAACCTCATGCCCAAACCCAAAACAACAACAACATCACAACCAAAACAAATTACCCACAGACTTATACACACAAACTCATTGGAATCGCAGCCAATGCCAAGACAAAACCCATGAAGCAGACCTGAAATGGGCCCGAACCGACTCGGGAATGTCGGGAACAGATCTGCAAAGCGGAATGTAAAGTGCTTCCAAAGGAGCGAACGACCGCCCCCGCCAGACCTAGCAAGGAGAGCATATGTCCAAAGATCCGCTCTTACAGCCTTATCAGCTGAAACACCTGACTTTGCGCAATCGCATCATGACCACCAGCCACGAACCAGCCTATCCCGAGAACGGCATGCCGACTGAGCGCTACTGCGCATATCATGCAGAACGTGCCAAAGCAGGTGTCGCGCTGGCGATGACAGCGGGTTCGGCAGCGGTCTCGAAAGACAGCCCGCCGGTGTTCAATAATATTCTGGCTTATAAGGATGAGGTGGTTCCCTGGATCAGGCGTCTGACAGATGCCTGTCACGACCACGGCTGTGCCGTGATGATCCAGTTGACGCACCTGGGGCGGCGTACGAGATGGGATAAAGGGGATTGGCTGCCTTCAGTTTCCTCTTCCCGCCACCGGGAGCCCGCGCATCGCGCCTTTCCGAAGCTGGCCGAAGAATGGGACATCACCCGGATCACCCAGGATTTTGCCGATGCTGCCGAACGTATGCAGGCGGGAGGCATGGATGGAATCGAACTGCAGGTCTATGGGCATCTGCTGGATCAGTTCTGGTCTCCGCTTAGCAATGATCTCGAAGGCCCCTATGGTGGGCAAACGATGGAAAGCCGACTTCAGTTTCCATTTGATGTGCTGCGCGCCATTCGTGATCGCGTAGGCGATACCTTTATTGTTGGGCTGCGCTATACCGCCGATGAAGCCGAAGCGGGCGGCATCACCGAAGAAGACGGGCTTGAGATCTCTAAAAGGCTGGCCAACAGTGGGATGGTCGACTTTCTGAACGTGATGCGGGGGCGGATCCACACCGATCCAGCCATGACAGATGTGATTCCCGTGCAGGGCATGAAAAGCGCGCCGCATCTGGATTTCGCAGGCCAAGTCAAAGCAGCCACCGGATTGCCCACCTTTCATGCGGCGCGCATCCCCGATGTGGCCACAGCGCGCCATGCCATTGCTTCGGGGCAGTTGGATATGGTGGGGATGACGCGGGCCCATATGGCGGATCCGCATATCGTGCAAAAGATCATCAATGGGCGCGAAGATCATATCCGCCCCTGCGTCGGGGCCACATATTGTCTGGACCGGATCTATCAGGCGGGCGAGGCACTATGCATTCACAACCCGGCAACGGGCCGGGAGCTTTCGATGCCGCATGACATCCCCCCCGCGCCCCAGTCAAAACGCGTTGTGGTGATTGGCGCCGGACCCGGTGGTTTGGAAGCGGCACGGGTGGCCTCTGCGCGTGGACATGAGGTGACCGTTCTGGAAGCGCAGCCCAATCCCGGCGGTCAGATCCTTTTGACCTCACAGAACCCGCGCAGGCGCGAGATGATCGGCATCATAGATTGGCGCATGGCGCAATGCGCGGCGCGGGATGTGGTCTTTCACTTTAACACATGGGCCGAAGCGGGCGACGTCACAGCCCTGAACCCGGATATAGTGGTGGTTGCAACAGGCGGCCTGCCAAACATGGAACTGTTTGAAAGCCGCAAAGAGCAAGATCTGGCGGTCAGCGCATGGGATCTGATTTCAGATGATGTACGGCCCGGACAGAACATCCTTGTATATGATGAAAGCGGCGACCACCCCGGATTGATGGCAGCCGAAGTTGCCGCAGCCTCGGGGGCACAGGTTGAGGTGATGACCCCAGACCGCAGCTTTGCCCCGGAAATCATGGGGATGAACCTTGTGCCCTATATGCGTGCGCTGCAGGATAAAGACTGCACCTTTACTGTCGCCCAGCGTCTGCTGGACATTCAGCGCAGTGGCAATAAGCTGAGCGCAAAAATCGGGACAGACTATAGCAGCCACACACGCGAAAAGACCTATGATCAGATCGTGGTGAACTATGGCACGCTGCCGCTGTCGGATCTTTATTTTGACCTCTTGCCGATGTCATCCAATCTGGGCGAAGTAGATTACGCAGCATTGATCAACGGGCAGCCGCAAAATGTTCAGCGCAATACAGACGGAAGGTTTCAGCTATTTCGCATCGGCGACGCGGTAAGCGCCCGCAACACCCACGCCGCGATCTATGATGCTTTGAGGCTAATGAAGGATTTGTAATGAAAATTGGTATTCTTGGCACCGGCATCATTGCCACCAAGGTGGTTCACGGAATTGCGCAGGATGGGCATCAGATCACAGTTTCTGAGCGCAGCGCACAAAACGCCAAAGCGCTGGCCGAAGCCTATGAAGCTGTGACAATCGCTGACAATCAGGGGGTTCTGGATGCCTCTGATGTTGTTTTTCTGGGGCTGATGGCAGAGGACGCCCGCAAGATCCTTCCAACGCTACAGTTTCGCGACGATCAGAAGGTGATCACACTGATGGCCGAGGCCACGCTGGATGAGGTGGATGAACTGGTCCGCCCGGCGCAAGCGCGGGCCATCATGATGCCCTTCCCCGCAATTGCGAAAGGGGGTAGCCCGATCATGATGCAGGGGGATGCTGATCTGGTGCGCTCGATCTTTGGCAATCGCAATTCGGTTTACGTTTTGCAGAACTCTGAAGAAATGGCCGCATATCTTTGCGCTCAGGCCGTGCTGTCATCCGTGGCGCGCATGATGGCCGACGCGGCCGAATGGCTGGCCCCGCAGGTCTCTGACCCAGCACAGGGCGAAGCCTTTCTGCACGATCTGATTGCCTCCAGCCTGAAAGCAACCCCCAGCAGCCATGAGCTGATCAAAGCCCTGAACACGCCGGGCGGCTATAACCAAAGGTTGCGCCAGCATATGGAAGGCAGCGGAATAAGCAGCGCCCTGCGCAAAGGTCTGGACGATCTGAAAGGCTAAGCCTCAAACCCCCAGCCATCCGGCACAAACCCATGATTCAGGGCGTGCTGGGTGGCCACCTCTTCCGAGATCCAGATGCCCTCTGCCGAAAGCGCCTGTTCGCGCACCGAGGCCACCAGATAGGGGGTATCGCCATCATCTTCGATGAATTCGCATTCATACCCCTGACGCGTCAGCACATCCGCCAGTGCACGCCAATCCGCATCTTCGGATTGCGCCACAAAGAAGTAATCAATATCCGCCATATCCGGCAGATCATTGTTCGATTGCAAATCTTCATAGACCGACAGGGTTTCGGCTTTCTGGGCGGCAAAGTCATGCGACATTGGGCTGCTCCTATCTCTTGCTTGCCCGTCCATAAAACCCAACGCCGCCTTAGACCAGCGCGAAATCGGGATCAAAGGGTTCGGGTTTTCCATCCGGGATGACCTGCGGTCCATTTCCCGCATTCCAATTGAACAGAGTCAGATGAGTCAGATCTGGCCTGCTGCGCGACGGTGACAAAAGCCCATCAAGGCCCAAATCTCGAAGGTGATCAGACAGATCCCATGTTGGCGACACCTTCCCTTGCGCTGCGATATCTGCCCAGAACGCGTGAATATCCGGCAAAGGCACGCCCAGCGCCGCCCGCGTCGTGGCATCCCGCAAATCCACAATACGCGCGCCGCTTATCTGAAAAGGAAAGATCCCCCGCGGGGGATCTGTCTTTTCAACATAAACGCGCAGCGCAACCTGGCAGCCTTCTGGTGAGCCGGACAGGTATAACGCCTTTTGACCATGGTGATGCCAACGTCCGTGCGGTGCACCCGCCGGGTTCAGCAACTGCGCCGCCCGATCAAGAAACCCCGCACGCCAATAGCGCCCTGCGTGGTTCGCTAGTGTTAAATTCGGCTTCACTCCTGCTCGGCCAGCCAGCGTTCCGCTTCCAGTGCTGCCATACAGCCCATGCCCGCAGAGGTCACCGCCTGACGATATTTATGATCCGTCAGATCACCCGCCGCAAAAACGCCAGGAATAGATGTGGCTGTGCTGTCTGGCTGTGTCACCACATAGCCACCCATATGGGTTTCCAGCACGTCCTTCACCAGTTCATTGGCGGGCGCATGGCCGATAGCCACAAAAACCCCTTCACAGGGAATTTCCTGAGTTTCACCGGTTTTGGTGTGTTTCACCCGAACCCCAGTCACCCCTTTCGGCATGTCAGTGCCCAGCACCTCTTCCACCTCATGGAACCAGAGCGGTTCGATTTTCTCGTTCTTGAACAGGCGATCTTGCAGAATTTTCTCAGAGCGCAGTTCATCACGGCGGTGGATCAGCGTGACCTTTGACGCAAAGTTGGTCAGAAACAGCGCCTCTTCCACAGCGGTATTGCCGCCGCCAATCACAACGATCTCTTTGCCGCGATAGAAAAAGCCATCGCAGGTGGCGCAGGCCGAAACGCCAAAGCCCTTAAAGGCCTCTTCGCTCTCCAGCCCCAGCCATTTCGCCCGCGCACCAGTCGCCAGAATGATCGCATCTGCGGTGTAAACCGTGCCGCTATCGCCCTGCGCCACAAAGGGGCGCTTGTCGAAATCAACTGAGGTGATGATATCACCAATGATCTCAGTGCCCATCGCGCGGGCATGTTCTTCCATCTTCATCATCAGCTCTGGGCCCTGAATGTCGATGAAAGACGGGTAGTTCTCAACTTCGGTGGTGGTGGTCAGCTGGCCACCGGGCTCCAGCCCCTGCACAAGGATGGGCTCCAGCATCGCGCGCGACGCATAGACAGCGGCGGTGTATCCAGCAGGGCCAGAACCAATGATAAGAACGCGGGTGTGGCGGGTGTCGGACATAGGCCGCTCCTGTCAGGTCAACTCTTTCGCTCTGCATATAATCAAGCCAGCCCCCTGTGCAACGCTGCTGCCGCCGCTCACCGCAAAGTGAGCCTGCGCCAATGCTGGAATTTCCGCGCCGGGCGTCGGTTCTGTTATGGCCTTGCCCCGTGGCCTGCACTAACCTGCGCCCAACAACCACAGGAGCCAACCTTGCCCGTCAAACGCCTGCTGACCGAATTTGGCATGGGATCATCCCTGCGCCGCGAGGATTACACCGAAGCCGCCATTCGCGCCTGCAAAGATGCGCTCTGGCACAATTCGATCAATCTGGCCGAGCTATTCGGACAAGACAAAGCCAACATGATCATAACTGTCGAGGTCGGCGTGGCCAAACCTGACAAGGTCGACATCACCAAAGTGGCTGCGGTGTTTCCCTATGGGCAGGTCACAGTCACCCCAACCATGGGCGGCCTGAACGCGCCCCGCCCCGATGGCCCGCCCACAGTCATGGCCAATGTCGCCATTTCCGTGGCCCTGAATGTAGAGGCACAGTCATGAGCGAACAACGTTTCATCATCGAAATGGGCATGGGCAACGACATGTACGGCCAAGACTACACCAAGGCCGCTGCCCGCGCGATCGAAGACGCCATCCGCCATTCAACGATTCCCATGTTCGAAGCACTGGACATTCCCCACACCCGGATGCGGGTACAGGTAACCATCGGTGTGCAAGACCCTGATCAGGTTGACTGTGCGGCGCTGACACAACGCCTTCCACGGGGAACAGCCACAGTGACGGCTGTGTTCGGCGGATTGAACTCCGTCAATCCTGACACGGGGAACACGATTGTGATTGCGCAGGCCGCAGTCGAAGCTTTCATGGAAAAACAGGCCTGACATGCCAGCATTGATGATTCAGGGCACCGGCTCGAACGTTGGTAAATCCATGTTGGTGGCAGGATTGTGCCGCGCGGCGCGCAAACGTGGCCTATCGGTTGCGCCATTCAAACCGCAGAACATGTCGAACAATGCCGCCGTCACCAGTGATGGCGGGGAAATTGGGCGTGCGCAGGCCTTGCAGGCGCTGGCCTCGGGGCTACGGCCACATACCGACATGAACCCGGTTTTGCTGAAACCGGAAACCGATGTCGGATCGCAAGTGGTTGTTCAGGGCAAACGGCTGGCGACAGTCAAAGCCCGTGAATACGCCAGGCTGAAACCGACCTTGATGCAGGCGGTATTGGAAAGCTTTAACAGGTTGAAATCGCAATACGATCTTGTGATCGTCGAAGGGGCTGGCAGCCCGGCTGAGGTCAACCTGCGCCCCGGTGACATCGCGAATATGGGGTTTGCTCAGGCCGCACAGGTGCCTGTTGTTCTGTGCGGAGATATTGATCGCGGCGGCGTCATCGCCCAGATTGTCGGCACACAAGCCGTGATGAGCGCCGAGGACAATGCGCTGGTTGCAGGCTTTATGATCAACAAGTTTCGCGGCGATCCAAGCCTGTTTGACGATGGCTATGCCATGATCGAAAATCATACCGGCTGGCCTGGTTTTGGCGTTGCCCCTTGGTTCGCGGATGCCTGGAAACTCCCTGCCGAAGACGCCTTGGACATCGCGACACCCCAGCGCGATGCGGGCCTGCACATCGTCTGCCTGAAACTTTCCCGCATGGCTAATTTTGATGACCTCGATCCACTATCGCAGGAGGCCTCTGTCCGGTTAACCATGCTGATGCCTGGCCAGGCCATCCCCGGAGATGCCGATCTGGTGGTGATTCCCGGATCAAAATCGACACGCGGCGATCTGGCTTTTCTGCGTGAGCAAGGCTGGGATGTTGATCTGCACGCCCATGTGCGGCGCGGCGGGCAGGTTCTGGGAATCTGCGGCGGCTATCAGATGCTTGGCAAAGTGATTGCGGATCCTGAAGGCATTGAAGGCCCCGCCGGATCAGATCCCGGCCTAGGGTTGCTGGATATCGAAACGCGAATGACGTCAGACAAGCGCCTGACCGAGGTAGAGGCCACACATGTTGCATCGGGCACATGTTTTCAGGGCTATGAAATCCACATCGGTCGCAGTGAAGGCCCGGACACCGGCCGCCCATTTGCCACGTTAGACGGCCAGCCAGAAGGTGCTCAGAACCCAACGGGCACCGTGGCCGGAAGCTATTTGCACGGCATGTTTCAAAACGATGCTTTCCGGTCAGGATTCTTGGCCAATCTTGGGGCAACGTCCGATTTGGACTACTCCTCAACCTTGGACAGCACATTGGACGCGCTGTCAGATCATGTCGAAACCCACCTAAATGTCAGCGCACTTCTAAGGGTCGCGCGCTGATACTCTTATTTGCGGGGGGCATTTGCATTACGGCCAGCCATGACAACGCTGATGTGATAAGCCGCATCGGGGCTGAGGCCAGCCATAATTGCCGCAGCCGAATCTGACCGCATCCGCACAAGAAAGCCCGCCGCGAACTCAGGTGCCATAGCTTCGAACAGCGCAGCGGCCTGTTTTGGCTTCATATTAGAGTAAACTTCGGTCAGCTTCTCCACATCGTCTTGCGCCGCGGTACTGGCCCTTTCCATCGTTGCGCTCAGCGCCTGTTCCGCCTTGATCAAAGCAGCCATCTTTCGATCGATTTCCTGCTCTGCCACGGCCAAGGCTTGCATACGGACCTCAAGCGCATTTTCCCGCTCTGACACCCGCGATTCGCGTGCATTCAACGCCTGGATCAGGGGCAGGGCGTCGCCTTCAGATGCAAAGTGAATCACATCAGGGACATGGGTTAGCTCTTGCGTCTGCTCTGTTTCACTTTCAACCGATGACTCGGGCGGCAACGCGCGTTGTTCCATCGCCGCGGTACTGGCGAACGCGCTTTCTTCTTTTGCAATCGCCTCAGTTGCCCCTATTGCTGCGCGTATTACCGCAGACACCACCAAGAGGCCCCCGATAGCAGCCAGGGTTCCCTTTGATTTGCTGAACCGCTTCGTTGCTTTGACACCGGATTTTTGGCTTGCTTTTGCACCCATAAGCTTATCCTCAACTACCCGCATGGCGCACAAATACAGTCTCAGCCTGCGGCGGCACTTCAACATCAGCTGCGTGTTCCTGAGGCAGATCATGCATGGATGCCAGCATCAGCTCCAATTTGCGCGAAACATCCTCGGCCCGTTCAGTCAAATTCGTCAGCGATTGCGCCGAATTTCCTGCACTTGTCTGCGCGGTCGCCAAAGTTTTGGTCAAGTCGTCAACCTGCGCAGACAACACCGCAACCGCACCCCCAACGCCATTTTCAAGATCCGTGAACCGAGTCAGGCGCCGAGAAAGGATAAAGCAATAGAATCCTGCCCCCAAAGCACCTGCAACCAACAGAATATCTGCGATAAGCTCCATTATTTTTTCCTCAGTTCAGCACAAATTCTAGTACCAGCAGGTCATCGACCCGCCCTTCGCCCGCAACCAATTTGATTCGGCGCAGCATTTGCCCCCGAAGCTTTAAGAGTGCCCCGGGTGCTTCGATATCTCTGGGTTCCAACGCACGTAAGTAGCTATTCAAAACATCTTGAATACGCGGAAGGACGCTCTCGACTTCACCGGCATATTGGCTCGGCACCTCAAGACTCGCTCTGAAACGCAGATGCTGTGCATTCGCATGTGGGCCCAACGAAACCGTTAGCTGTGGCACCTCAACAAACTGCACATTGGGCAGCTCAATGGTTTCAATAGATGATTCTTCTTTTGCAATTTCTTCGGCGGCCATGTCTTCCGATCCGCCACCACCAAGCATGCCAGACTGCGCAGCGAAAAAACCACCGCCGCCGCCCACCAAAGCCAAAACAATGCCAATAATCATTGGCAGTTTGGAAGGTTTCTTTTCCTCAACGTCTTCTTCCGTTTCTACGGCTGCGTCCGCCATGTTCAACCCCTTTTAAGTTGCAAGATTGTTATAGACGCAAATGGGCTAACTGATTGTTAAGTCGAATGGGTCAAAGTCAGCACAACCGAACAGAACGTTTGGAGTGGAGGCTGACTTTGCAGCAAATATTATCAAATCTGGGTGCTTTGGGCGGGCGGCAGAAGCTTGTTGTGCTTGGGGCGACTGTCGCAATGATTATTGCCATTTTGGGGCTAACCCGTCTGGCATCGGCACCAAATATGGCACTGCTTTATGCAGGTCTGGAAAATGGCGCCGCAGGGGATGTGGTCAAGGCTCTCGAATCACGCAACGTGCAATTCGAAGTGCGCGGGGGAGCGATTTTCGTTCCTGAAGGGGATCGCGATGCACTGCGCCTGACGCTTGCCAGCGAAGGTCTGCCCGCAAATGGTGGTCAGGGATACGAATTGCTTGACGGGCTATCGGGGTTTGGGACAACATCCCAAATGTTTGATGCCGCCTATTGGCGCGCCAAGGAAGGGGAACTGGCACGAACGATTGTATCAAATCCACAAATCGCCAGTGCGCGTGTACACATCGCAAATAGCGGCACAAATCCCTTCCAGCGGGATGTAACGCCCTCTGCCTCGATTTCAGTCACAACAACGGGTGGCACTCTGTCCCCTCAACAGGCCCGCGCCCTGAAATTCCTAGTTGCTTCTGCAATTCCCGGTCTGGTTCCAGAAAATGTTGCCGTCATAGACGGCAAAGGCGGGCTGATCGGTGCAGAAGCTGACGGTTCGGGGGGCCCAACAGCGGATGACAAAGCTGACACTCTACGTGAAAAGGTTCAGCGGCTCATTGATGCTCGCGTTGGCTCTGGCAATGCTGTCGTAGAAGTCAGTGTGGATACTGTCACAGAAAGCGAATTGATCCGGGAGCGCAGTTTTGATCCCGAGGGCCGCGTGATCATCTCGACAGATACAGAAGAACGTTCAGACAAAGCTGAAAACACCGGCGGGGGGGACGTTACAGTCGCGTCGAACCTGCCCGAAGGCGCAGGTGCCAATGGCGAAAACAACTCTTCGCAAAAAGCCGAAACACGTGAGCGCATCAACTACGAAGTCTCTGAAACAACACGTGAAATCACGCGGCAACCTGGGGCGATTCGCCGACTGACTGTCGCGGTTCTGGTGAATGGTACTTACGCAACGGCTGATGATGGATCTCAGACATTTGTTCCACTTCCAGAGCAAGAACTTCAAGCACTGCAGGATCTGGTTTCCTCAGCCGTAGGTTATGATGAGACCCGGGGCGATCAGATCACCATTCGGTCGCTGCCGTTCGAAAAGCCCGAAGGACTAGGGACTGGCCCGATCGAACCTGGTCTGTTTGCTGGCCCAATCAACCTGATGCGCATCATTCAGATGGCTGTTCTTGCAGTTGTCGCGTTGATCCTTGGCTTGTTCGTTGTACGACCTGTTCTGGCAGGCAACAGCGCCTCTGCAGCCGAGCCACAAGAGGCTCTGCCAGCGCCATTGGGGGCTGATGATACTGAAGCTGGAGACGCAATCACCGGCGAGATTGAACCAATCGGTGGCTTCGGCGATCTGCCGGTTCTCGGTGATGGCCCTGACTTCAGCGGCATGGGAATGGTCGATTTCGATGCTCCTGCCGAAGAAGATCCCGTCGACCGCCTGCGCAACCTGATCCAAGAACGCAAGACAGAGACCGTAGAAATTCTGCGCAACTGGCTTGAAGAAGACAAGGAAGGTGCGAGGTGAGCGTTCTACAAGAGTTACTCGAAGATTTCAGCGCTCCCGAAGCCAAGGCACAGCCCAGCGGCAAGTTAATGAGCGACGCGGATCTAGAGGGTTTCAAACTCGAAGCGTTCGAAAGCGGATATCGCGCAGGTTGGGATGATGCGCTTAAGGCGCAATCTCACGATCGGGAAAGCGTGTCCAGCGCATTTGCCCAACAAATTCAGGACCTGTCCTTCACCTATCACGAAGCCTATGCCCATGTAATGAACAGCGTTGCACCGCTGCTGGAGGAAATGTCTAACGTGCTGCTGCCACAGATGGCACAGGCCACTTTGGGCCAGCACATCTATGAGCAACTCCATCGTATGGCGCAGGAAATCGGGCAGATGCAGGTGCAGGTTGCGGTTTCTCCAGAAAATGCTGATGCGATCTTGCCAATTCTTGATGCCGATTTCGGCTTTCCTGTCGACATCCTTCAGGACGAAACGCTTGCGCAGGAACAGGCCGATATTCGTTTTGGCGAAACCGAACGACAGATTGATCTAAGCGATCTGGTCCAGACCATCAAAGATTCAGTAGCCGGATTGGCACATGACAACCGTAGGAAGATGAACCATGGATAATCCACAAACAGCCGCCCGCAGCGATGGTGCCACCCCGTTTACCTCGGTTCCGATTGAAATCACCGTCTCGGTCGGCCGGGCCCGGCCGTTGGTTCGTGAACTTCTGCAACTAGGGGAAGGGTCAGTATTGAATCTTGATAAACAGCTGGATGACCCCGTTGAACTGTTTGTCGGCGAGAAACTGATTGGCATCGGCGTCCTCGAAGTTGTGGAGGGCGAAGGCTCTGGCCAACTTGCCGTGCGCCTGACCGAAGTGGTTGATCTGCAGTCCCCGTCCTAAAATGAAACAACTGGCATTCGCGGCAAAAGCCGCACTGGTCTTTGTATTGATGACCAGCAGCGCAGAAGCGCAGGGCCTTTCGGTTCAATTGGGAGAAGGTGGATCCGTCACAGCGACGTCGGTCCAGCTTATCCTTGCGATTACATTGTTAAGCATCGCGCCCGGCATCGGAATCATGGTGACCTGCTTTCCGTTTATGGTCACCGTGCTGGCAATCCTGCGGCAGGCCATAGGGTTGCAACAATCGCCGCCCAATATGCTGATCGTCAGTCTGGCGCTGTTTTTAACCTATTTTGTTATGGAACCTGTCTTTACCGAAGCATGGGAAACCGGGGTCATGCCCTTGGTCAACGAAGAAATTGACGTTGAAGCCGCCGCAGAACGCACGATCAAACCTTTCCGATTGTTCATGGCCAGCCGGGCCGATCCAGATACCTTCCGCGCCATGGCGGATCTTAGGCCAGATGCACAGGGCATGACCCTAGATCCAGCCGCACCACTTTCGGTGCTCGTCCCCAGCTTTATGTTGTCAGAAATCGCACGGGCCTTTCAGGTCGGCTTTCTGATTTTCCTGCCCTTCCTGATTATTGATCTGGTGGTTGCCGCGGTGCTTATGTCTATGGGGATGATGATGGTCCCCCCGGCGATTGTTTCGCTCCCGTTCAAACTGGCGTTTTTCGTTATAGCTGACGGATGGGCACTGATTGCAGGCAGCCTGGTCAGAGGTTACTTTTAGCCTTTAACCTTCTCACCCCTCAGCAGCGATGGCCAAGCCATGCACAACCGCCGTAAAGACTTCGGCGGTTTCGGTTTTAGCTGCTGGCAACAGGCCCCGCATACGATCCTGCACCGCACCCAATAAAGAAGAACCGCCAACGAAGACGATTTCGTCCACCTGCTCTGGAGTACACCCTGCCAGCGCTAGTGTCTCCAAAGCACATTCGCCAATTTGCTGCGCGTAGGATTCCAGCGCATCGCGCAAAGCCCCTTGACCGATCTGCGCCTCTAACCCTTTTTCGACCACAGTCAGATCAACCTGCCCCGCCCCCCCCGCATTCGCAGCAATCTTCCCAGCTTCGACCGCATAGGCGATATCATGGCCCAGATGCATATCCAGAACTTCTGCAAGCCTTTCGAAAGGCAGTGAATCCTGCGCCAATCTCACCCAGCGACGCACTTCGCGCAGGGTTGCCGGATCATAGACAAAGGCAATCTTCTCCCAGCTTGCAAGATCATGAAACAAAGCGCGCGGTGCGCGATGCAAGGCCTTGGAGAACGGATCGCCAATCCCGGTTTCCGCCCCCAGCAAAGGCATCGCGTGTTGCAGACTGAGCTGGCGATCAAAATCGGTGCCCCCGATACGCACACCTGTCGAGGCCAGAACATGGGTATGGCCATCAACACGATCGCATAGCGTGAAATCCGATGTCCCGCCGCCGATGTCGACGATCAGCAAGCGCCCTTGCCCCGCGACTGACAGCGCTGCGGCTTCGGGCTCGGGCAGAAAATCCACCTGCTTGAACCCCGCCAGATCATAGGCCGCCCGCAAATCCAGTTCAGCCTGCGTGTCCCGCGCCGCATCTTCGGAATGGAACCGCACAGGCCGCCCAGACAGCACAGTGTCAAAGCTCAGCCCGGTAAAGCTCTCGGATCTCGATTTAATTTCGCTCAGAAACCGCGCGATGACCTCAATCAAAGTCAGCTGTTCATTCAGAAACTGCCGTTTTTCCTGCGCAAGCGGCGTACCGAGAATGCTTTTCAAAGCCCGCAGAAACCGCCCCTCTTGCCCATCCATCATCGCACGGGCCGCATCTGTGCCATAGACAAAACGGCGATCCGCAAAGTCGACGAACACTGCAGTCGGCAGGGTCTGCGCGTCGGGTTCCAGAGGGATCACAAAGGGTTTTCCCCCGGCCATAACTCCAGCCGCAGTATTCGACGTTCCGAAATCCAATCCAAGACGTGCCATAGTACCCTCAATTCGCGAAAGTCCGCAGACCTATGGGAAGGCATGCCTTATGGCAATTCTTTTTTGAAACAATTATGAAAGAGCAAGGCTATCTTGGGAGGAGTGCCAGAATGGACGCACTTATCGTTATTGATGTGCAAAATGATTTCTGCCCCGGCGGTGCGCTGGCCGTACCGGGTGGAGATGAAATCATCGCCGGCATCAATACCCTGATGAACAAATTCGATGCGGTCGTGCTGACCCAGGATTGGCATCCGGCCGGGCATTCCTCGTTTGCAACCTTACATGAGGGCAAAGCGCCCTTTGAGATGATCAAGATGCCCTATGGTCCGCAGGTGCTCTGGCCGGACCATTGTGTTCAGGGAACCGAAGGCGCTGCCTTTCACGCCGGACTGAACACTGAGCGCGCCGAACTGATCATCCGCAAAGGCTTTCGCCCAGCCATCGATAGTTATTCGGCGTTTTTCGAGAATGATCATACCACCCCCACTGGCCTAGAGGGATATCTGCGCACGCGTGGCGTTACCCGGTTGACCATGGTTGGACTGGCCACCGATTTTTGTGTGAATTTCTCGGCAGTTGATGCAGCTGGACTGGGGTTTGAGACAACCGTTCGTCAGGATCTGTGCCGGGCGATTGATCTGGATGGCTCATTGGCTGCGGCGCTGGATGGTATGAAACAGGCGGACGTGACGCTTGCTTAATCAAAGGGCGGAGACCTGAAATGGTTGATATCGCAACCCGTGTCTGGAACCATAAATGGAAGATCGACCCGATTGTGCGGTCGCTGATCGACACGGATTTTTACAAACTCCTGATGTGCCAGTCGGTGTTTCGCAACAAACGCGACACCACAGTCACCTTCAGCCTGATCAATCGGTCGCAGCAGGTGCCGTTGGCCAAGCTGATCGACGAAGGCGAGTTGCGCGAACAACTGGATCACATCCGGTCGCTTTCACTGACTCGTGGCGAAAGCACCTGGCTGCGCGGCAATACATTCTACGGCAAACGCCAGATGTTCCGCCCCGACTTCATGGAATGGTTCGAAAACCTGCGCCTGCCCGCCTATCATCTGGAACGGGTCGGGGATCAGTATGAACTGACTTTTGAAGGCAAATGGCCCGAAGTGATGCTTTGGGAAATCCCGGCGCTGGCCGTGTTGATGGAGCTACGCAGCCGTGCAGTTCTGAACACCATGGGCAAATTTGAGCTTCAGGTGCTTTACGCCCGCGCAATGACGCGCGTCTGGGAAAAGGTTGAAAAACTGCGCCAGCAACCCGGCCTGAAAATTGCTGATTTTGGCACCCGACGCCGTCATTCTTTCCTTTGGCAGGACTGGTGTGTTCAGGCCATGCTGGAAGGGCTTGGCAACAGCTTTGTAGGCACATCAAATTGCCTGATTGCAAAAAATCGCGATCTTGAGGCTATCGGCACAAATGCCCATGAACTGCCGATGGTTTACGCTGCTTTGGCTCAAGATGATGAGGCACTGGCCCAGGCCCCCTATGATGTTCTGGCCGATTGGCATGACGAACATGACGGCAATCTGCGTATCATCCTGCCCGACACCTATGGCACCGAAGGTTTCCTGAAACACGCACCTGATTGGCTGGCCGGCTGGACAGGCATTCGCATCGATTCAGGAGATCCCGCAACCGGTGCCGAAGTGGCCATTAAGTGGTGGCAGGAACGGGGCGAAGATCCTTCGAAAAAGCTGGTAATCTTCTCTGATGGGCTGGACGAAACCAAAATCATAGAACTTTACAAACAGTTTTCAGGTCGCGTGCGCCCCTCTTTTGGGTGGGGCACATTGCTGACAAATGATTTCAGAGGGTTGGCACAAGATGACAGTCTTGCGCCGTTTTCTCTTGTTTGCAAAGCCATCAAGGCAGATGGCAAATCAACGGTTAAATTGTCAGACAACCCGAATAAAGCCATGGGGCCTCAGTCCGAAATTGATCGGTACAAACGTGTTTTTGATGTCGGGTCTCAGAACGCCATTAAGGTCGTCGTTTGAGTTGGTTTTTGGTCTCCGGGCAGGCAGCGCTGGAGACCAAGACCTTAGGAAACTGGCTTTCCGACGTACAACTGTGATCCCACACGAACGGTAACACGTCCATCAGGAAGTGTCTTTTCCAGTATCCCCTGAATAGAGACACAACTTCCAATTGTGATAGTGCGCAGCATTCGAACCCCCTTGAATGTTAACACGCATCAACTTTTACGAGCAAAAGGTTAACGAACTCGTAAATTTAAGCATGTTAAACGCATTTTGTTTACTGACAGCTCATAAATCTTATCGAAATCGCAGTTCTGTTTCAATTCTGTTAGCGTCGCTGCGCGCTTTTTTCACCCCCATAAACCCAACACATCTGCGTGACGCTTCACAAAACCAGCGAGAAACGCATGGACGGCCCTTAGATTTTGATTTAGCAGTTAAAATTGGATCCAAAATCCAAAAACCACACTTCCTCAAATACGGGAACAAACACCTATGGACGGAAAAAACCTGATCGCAGGCAGTTGGACAGATGGCCCGTCCAGCTTTTCATCACAGCCCGCAACCGGTACTGCGTCGGCCTATGCTTCCGGCAGCATCGAACTTGTCAATCTGGCTTGCTCTGCCGCCGCAGAGGCATTTGAAACCACATCCCGAATGCCGCGCGAAACGCGGGCCGATTTTCTGAATGAAATCGCAGATCAGATCGAACAGCGCGGTGCGGATCTGACAAAAATCGGTAGTGTCGAAACCGGTCTGCCCGAAGCCCGCCTGGAAGGAGAGCGCGGCCGCACCACCGGGCAGTTGCGTCTGTTTGCTCAGCACATCTTGCAGGATGACTTCCTAGATCACCGCCATGATAAGGCCTTGCCAGACCGCCAGCCCCTGCCGCGTCATGATCTTAAAATGGTGCAGCGCCCAATCGGGCCGGTGGCTGTTTTCGGGGCGTCGAATTTTCCTTTGGCGTTTTCAACAGCGGGTGGCGACACTGCTGCCGCCTTTGCCGCGGGCTGCCCCGTTGTGGTCAAAGGCCATCCCGGCCACCCCGGCACCAGCGAGATCGTCGCCGAAGCCATCGAAGCAGCCCGTGTGAAACTGGATCTGCACCCCGGTATCTTCAGCCACGTGAACGATGGCGGGAATGCGGTGGGTGCAGCCTTGGTGCAAAACCCGCATATCAAAGCGGTGGGCTTTACCGGATCGCTGGGTGGCGGTCGCGCCCTGTTCGATCTTTGCGCCGCCCGGCCTGAGCCTATTCCTTTCTTTGGGGAACTCGGCAGCGTGAACCCGATGTTCCTGATGCCGCACGCTATGGCCAACCGCGCGGGTGATCTTGGGCTAGGCTGGGCCGCTTCGCTGACCATGGGCGCAGGGCAATTCTGCACAAATCCCGGTCTGGCGATTGCTGTGAAAGGGCCGGATGGGGATCGTTTTATCAGCGCAACCAAAACCGCCCTGAAAGAGATGGGCGCGCAAACCATGTTGACCGAGGGTATCGCCAAGGCTTTTTACACAGGTCGAGATCACATTGCCCAAGCCGATGGAATCACGCCTATTTTCAATGGTGAAGATGCAGAACGCGCGGCGACACCCCAGCTATTCACCGTCAGCGGTGAAGATTTCCAGAACAACGAAACCCTCGCCCACGAAGTCTTTGGCCCGATTGGCATCGTTGTTCTGGTGCGCGACCTTGATGAAATGGTCCAGATCGCCCGTACCATGCAGGGGCAACTAACCGCCACACTGCATATGGATGAGGCCGACTATCCGCAGGCGCAGGGTCTCATGCCTGTGTTGGAACGCAAGGCTGGCCGCGTTCTGGCCAATGGGTTCCCAACCGGGGTTGAGGTGGCCGATGCCATGGTTCACGGCGGGCCTTATCCTGCATCAACCAACTTTGGCGCCACATCGGTCGGCACCTTGGCAATCCGCCGCTTCCTGCGCCCGGTTTGTTACCAAAACATGCCAGAGGGATTTGTCCCGGATTTCTAAGCCAATCGCCGAGGCGCTTAATGCGCCTCGGCCCAGTTTGCCCCCTGACCAGCATCCACCACCAACGGCACATCCAGTTTCACAACAGGATCAGCCGCCCCTTCCATCACAGCACGCGCGGTGGTGATCAGTTCCTCGGCGGCCTCGGTTTCAACCTCGAACAACAGTTCGTCGTGCACCTGTAACAGCATTTTGGCTGGCAAGTCTTTGATCGCATCTGGCATCCGGATCATCGCGCGGCGAATGATATCGGCGGCGGTGCCCTGAATCGGCGCATTGATCGCCGCCCGTTTGGCAAAACCTGCACGCGGCCCTTTGGCGCCAATATCAGCCATATGGATCACCCGGCCAAACAGCGTTTCCACCCGCTTATGTTCCTGCGCAAAAGCAACGGTTTCGTCCATATAGGTGCGAATACCGGGGAAGCGTTCGAAATAGCGATCAATGAATCCCTGCGCCTCGGATCGGGGAATACGAAGGTTACGCGCCAGACCAAAGCCGGAAATCCCATAGATCACGCCAAAGTTGATCGCTTTGGCCTGACGGCGAATATCCGGCGTCATCTCATCCAGCGGCACACCAAACATTTCTGACGCCGTCATGGCGTGAATATCATGCCCATCGCGAAACGCCTGTTTAAGCGCCTCAATCCCAGCCATATGCGCCAGAATTCGCAATTCGATCTGTGAATAATCCAGCGCGACCAAAACCTTACCTTCAGGCGCAACAAAGGCTTCACGGATGCGGCGGCCCTCTTCGGTGCGGATCGGGATGTTCTGCAAGTTCGGATCAGATGACGCCATCCGCCCGGTGTTCGCCCCCGATTGAATGTACGAAGTGTGCACGCGACCCGTGTCAGGGTTGATATGGTCTTGCAACGCGTCGGTATAGGTGGATTTCAGTTTGGCCAGCTGGCGGTAATCCAGCACCCGCGCGGCGAAATCATGTTCGGTGGCCAGATCCTCCAGCACTTCCGCCGGGGTCGACCACTGGCCAGTCTTGGTTTTCTTGCCGCCTTCCAGCCCCATTTCATCAAACAAAATCGCGCCCACCTGCGCGGGTGACTGTACGTTGAAATCGCGCCCGGCCAGCTCATGCAGCTCAGCTTCATAGCCCGCCATTTTCTGGGCAAAGCTGTTCGACATGCGGCTCAGCACATCGCGATCCACGAGAATACCGTTCATTTCCATCTGCTTCAGAACAGGCACCAGTGGGCGTTCCAACCCTTCATAAACCCGCGTGACCTTGGTTTGATGCAACAGCGGCTTAAAGGTCTGCGCCAGCCGCAATGTGATATCCGCATCTTCAGCGGCATAGGCCGTAGCCTTGTCCAAAGGCACACGATCAAAGGTAATCGCGCTTTTTCCGCTGCCCAGCAGCTCTTTGATCGGGATCGGCGTGTGCGACAGATAGCGATCAGACAGCGCATCCATCCCATGCCCGTGCAACCCGCCATGCAGTGAATAAGACATCAGCATGGTGTCATCTATCGGCGCAATTTCAACACCACAGCGCGACAACACCTTGGCATCATATTTCATATTCTGCCCGATTTTCATGATCGAAGCATCTTCCAGCACAGGCTTGAGCACCGCCAGAACATCATTCAGCGGCAGTTGTCCTTCGGCCAGTTCATCAGAGCCAAACAGTCCCTCCCCCGCCTCGGCGCGGTGGGTCAGCGGGATATAGCAGGCCTCACCCGCTTCGACACATAGCGAGACCCCTACCAGATCACAGGTCATTTCATTTAACCCGGTGGTTTCGGTATCCACCGCAACCCAGCCACGTTTATAGATGCGCGCAACCCAGGCGTTCAGCGCCTCTGTCGTTGAGACACATTCGTATTTCTCAGGGGCTATCGCGGGCCATTCCGGTGCATCCGGCGCGGCAGCCTCTGCTTTGACTTCGGGCATCGCCGGGGCCTCGGCACCCAATGCGCCCGCCACACGTTTGGTCAGGGTGCGGAATTCCATATCCGCCAGAAACCCCAGCAGCACCTCGGCCTCAGGGTCTTTGACTTCAAGATCATCCAGCGAGAAATCCAGCGCCATCTGGTCATCCAGCTGCACCAGCTTTTTCGACAGCTCAATCTGATCGCGCTTTTCGATCAGGGTCTGACGGCGTTTCGGCTGTTTGATTTCCTCAGCCCGATCCAGCAGTTCTTCGAGCGAACCGAACTCGTTGATCAGCAGAGCCGCAGTTTTGATCCCGATGCCGGGCGCGCCGGGCACGTTATCAACACTATCCCCGGCAAGCGCCTGCACATCCACAACCCGTTCCGGGCCAACGCCAAATTTCTCATGCACGCCATCAACGTCAATGCGCTTGTTCTTCATCGGGTCAAGCATCTCAACCCCGCCGCCCACAAGCTGCATCAGATCTTTGTCAGATGACAGGATGGTCACGCGCCCGCCCGCTTCGCGCGCCTGCCGCGCCAGAGTGGCCATGATATCATCCGCTTCAAAGCCTTCGATCTCATGACAGGCAATGTTAAAGGCGCGGGTGGCATCGCGGGTCAAAGGCATCTGCGGACGCAGGTCTTCGGGCATGGCGTCGCGGTTTGCCTTGTATTGATCATACAGATCATTGCGGAAGGTATGGCTGCCCTTATCAAAAATCACCGCCACATGGGTTGGCGCATCTGGGCCGGTATTGCCTTCGACATAGCGCTGCAACATGTTGCAAAAGCCACTGACGGCGCCAATCGGCAGGCCATCAGACTTGCGCGTCAAAGGGGGCAAGGCGTGGAACGCCCGGAAGATAAAAGCTGATCCGTCGATCAGATGCAGATGGCACCCGTTGCCGAAACCCATGGCATGTTCCCCTCATGTTCGCGTTTCGGGCAACATGCCTGATCCTGGGCGAATTGGCCAGATGCTGCCGCGAGAATCGCAGGCTCTGCGCCGAACCTTGCAGGCCAGCGCAGAGCGTCGGGGTTAATGCCCCGCTTTGATAAAGGTCCCGTTTTGCAGATCCTGCATCGCCTGCCGGATCTCTTGCTGGGTGTTCATCACAATGGGGCCGTGCCAGGCGACAGGTTCCTGAATGGGCCGCCCTGCAACCAACAGGAATCGCACCCCATCCGGACCAGCCTGCACCGTGACCTCATCACCGTTGCCAAAGCGCACCAAGGTCCGGTTGCCCGAAAGATCGCGAATGTTCACTTCCTGGCCGTTCACCTCTTTTTCGACGCGCACCCCAATGGGATCAGCCGCATCGGTAAAGCGCCCGGCACCGGCAAACACATAAGCAAAAGCATTGGCACGGGTGTCGATCGGCAGGGTCTTTTTCACCCCCGGCGGCACAGAGACATCCAGATACAGCGGATCAGCAGCAATGCCATCCACCGGCCCACGCTGTCCCCAGAACTGCCCGGTCACCACTTTTACCTTGGTGCCGTCATCATCAATGATTTCGGGAATATCGCTGACCTGAATATCCTGATAGCGCGGCGCGGTCATTTTCAACGATGACGGCAGATTGGCCCAAAGCTGAAACCCATGCATCTGCCCCTGTGCATTCCCGCGAGGCATTTCCTGATGCATGATCCCGGACCCGGCGGTCATCCATTGTACCGACCCCGCCCCAAGCGTGCCGCGATTGCCCAGACTATCGCCATGGTCCACCTCACCCTCTAGAACATAGGTGATTGTCTCAATCCCGCGATGCGGATGCCAGGGAAACCCTGCCTCATAAAGCTCGGGAATATCATTGCGAAAATCATCCATCATCAGAAAGGGATCCGTGTGGCTGGGATCGCCGAATCCAAAGACACGGTGCAAATGCACGCCCGCGCCTTCCATGGCGGGGCGGGCCTGGCTGGTGGCGACAACGGGTCGAAACGTCATGAGGGTCACTCCTGTTCTGCGTGCCCTCAATATAGTCATCCCGAATGGTGCGAAAATACGCGAGAACGAACCGCTACTGTGCGCAATTACACAGAGCGCTGAAACCGCGCCAACCAGCAATTGTTGCGCGATGACCGCATATCAACAAACGCCACCTCTGGCCGCGCCAGAAGCTGTTCAACATAACTGTCGATCTCATGCTGTGCGGTGATTTGGCCGGTGCCATAAATGATCCGTTCATCCTGATCATAGGCCTTTAGCAGGTAATCCGGGCTGCCCTGCAAAACATCAGGCCTGCCAGAAAGATGTGCCTGGCAGGGGGTGGCGCATAAAAACACCGGTCCGGTTTCCGCGTAGGGATGCATGGCCTGAAAAGGGCGATGCGCCAGAACCAGCATTTCTTCGCCTTTTGAGATGAAATTCAGACAACACCGGCAGGGATTGCCTGCGCCCTCAGCGATCTGCCGTTCAGGCGGATGATCATAAGCGTCGTGCTGCCCCGCCCGATAAGCGTCGGCAAGGATCTGGGGCATTCCAATTGTGGTAAACATCTGCGTTCTCCTGATTTGATGGGCTTTCATCGCATCAGGAGGCGCAGCCGGGCGATCCGGAACCTGCTGAAAGGTGTCGCGCTAAGGTGGGCTCAGACCTTGCCTTCAAAATCCTTGTGGACGTATTTCGCATCACAATAGGGGCATTCAACCCAGCCCGTGCCTGCCGGAATTTGCAGCCAGACACGCGGATGCCCACCAGCCCCGTCATTGCCATCACAGGCAACCTTGTAGCTGTCAACAATCCGGGTTTCGGGGGCTTCAATGGTCATGGCTCGCATTCCCTTTTCGCTGGCATTCCTCTAACAAACTGATAGCAAATCCCAGCAACGAGGCAAGGGGACCGCATGACACAGGACGCGATCCGTATCGACAGTTTGAAGAAAACCTATGCAGACGGCAAAGAGGCGTTAAAAGGCGTGGATCTGACTGTGCCTGCCGGGTCAATCTTTGGCTTTCTGGGGCCAAACGGTGCGGGAAAATCAACGCTGATCAATATCTTGGCCGGGCTGGTGGTGAAAACCTCGGGGCAGGTGAAAATCTGGGGCTGGGATCAGGATGAAAATCCGCGCCAGTCGCGCGCGGCCATCGGTGTCATGCCACAAGAGCTGAACCTCGATCCGTTCTTTTCACCCTTTGGGGCGTTAGAGGTACAGGCTGGGCTGTATGGGGTGCCCAAATCCCAGCGGCGCTCTGACGAAATCCTTGAAATGGTTGGGCTGGCGGACAAACGCGATGCCTATGCCCGAACCATGTCGGGCGGAATGCGGCGGCGGCTTTTGCTGGCCAAAGCCCTTGTGCATAGCCCGCAGGTGCTGGTGCTGGATGAACCCACCGCAGGCGTTGATATCGAACTGCGGCAGATGCTGTGGGAAAACGTGCGCAAGCTGAACCGTGACACAGGGCTGACCATCATCCTGACCACCCATTATCTGGAAGAAGCCGAAGAGATGTGCGACGAGATCGCCATTATCAACCACGGTCAAAAGGTAGCACAGGACAGCACTGCCAATATGTTGGGGCAGATGGATGCCAAAACACTGGTTATTGTGCCCGAAAGCGATATCAACACCCTGCCCGACGCCGCAGGCATTCAGGCAGAACAGCGTGATGATGGCACCATTGCCCTGAATTATCGTGCCCGTGAAACCAGTGCCGAAACCGTTCTGGAGGCAGTGCGTTCAGCCGGTATCCGCATTCGCGATGTGCGCACCGAACAGGCGGCGCTTGAAGATGTGTTTCTGGCGCTGACAAGCAGCGCAAAATGAATTGGTTCAGAGAGGGCAATATCGCCCTCTCGATGATCTGCGCGTTACTCTGCCCGCGCCAGCATACGGCCCAGACCCCGTCCTGCCAGAATATGCACATGCAGATGCGGCACATCCTGCACACCGTCACGACCGGTGTTGGCAATCAGACGAAAGCCATTTTCCTCTAGCCCTTCCATTTTGCAGATCTCGCCAACAGCACGCACATAGTCGGTGATTTCAGCATCCGAAGCGTTCTGTGCAAAGTGATCAAAACACACATAAGGTCCTTTGGGGATCACCAGAATATGGGTTGGGGCCTGCGGTTGGATATCCTGAAAAGCCAGGCTGTGCTCTGTTTCCAACACGGTGGTATTGGGGATCTCGCCGCGCAGGATTTTGGCAAAGATATTCTGATCGTCATAGGTATAGGCCATGGGGCACCTCATAAGAGAAAGCTGTTTTGCCCTGTGTAGCGCAAGAAATCAGTCTGCGTACAGATGATCCAGACCAACAATATCCTGTGCTGTCTGATCGGGAATACGCAGAAACTCTGCCACGGCGCGGGCATTGGGATCACGGCCGTCGACCTCACGCATTCTGGTCAGATGCTCAAAATTGGCATCCCGGATACGGTCACTTTCATGCACCATGTCATTGCGCACTGTCGGCAACAGTCGCTCCAGGGTTTCCTTTGATGTGCGATCCCCGGCCAGCCCGATCCGCATGGCGTGACCGATCAGATAGTCATCAGAAAAGGCGCATTCGATCTCAAGCAGTCGCGTAGATGACCGATCCCGCGCAAAATCCTCCATCAGATCCAGATTGGCCGGATCCATGCAGACAACCATGCGTTCGGTTTCATAGTAATCAAACAACATCCGCACCAGCGCACGCCGGTGGCGGTGACGCTTGCCCATGGTCGATTGAATGCCCCCCAGATCGGGCAGATCACAGCTGTCTTCATTGAACAGATATTCAATGCAGGGGATGTTCGTCATCTGGCGAACACGGTCCAGCAACCGCTTGGCCACGTGCCATTTCTTGCAGACAACAATCAGCAGTTCGCGTTCACGTCCAAGCGAGCTTTCTTTTTCCCAGAACCGCGGGGCAAAGCGCCGACCAATCCGCCCCTTTTCAGACAGAAACTTATAAAGAGAACGCCCCTCGTTCGAGATCTGGAACTTGGACCCATCCGAAGAATACAGCACCCCCAGCCTGCGCCGCAGTTCCATCGCCTCGGGGCTGATTTTTCGGGCAAACAGAAAATCCTGGCTCAGCAGAAGGTCATAGTGATCATTGTAAAACGTGATCGGCATCCCATAGTCAGAAAACATCAAAAACGTCAGCGTGCGACTTTCGATTTCGTGTTCCGGCACCAGATGGCGCACCAATGTCTGAAAAAACGTCTCATCCGGGATCCAGGTCGAACTGAAGAACCGCATGACATCTTTGCGGGTGCGGGTGAAATCCAGAATCCATTCCACTGTACGCCGCCGCAGGCACCACCATTGCGATCCAATCATCACCTCGATATCGCGTGGAATTTCACGGGTCAGGCCCAGCCGCTTTTGCAACTCAAACATCGCATAGAAACGGCGTTTCTGCGTGCGTTCATTGAACCAATGGCGGTAGATCAGCCGCTCTTCCTTCCAGCCGGTCTTGATCCAGTCAGAATTGAAGTAATCAAAGCTTTCGACATAGTCGCAGTCACGACGATCCAGAAACTCATGCGCATATTCCGCTGATTTGATCGCCATGCAGTCGCCCGAAAGCATGTAAAAATGCGTGGCGCGCGGGAAAGATTCCACCGCAGCTTCGACGGCGTAAAGCGTTGCCTGCACCAGGCTCCACTCCCCCCAGCCGCATTTGATGCGCTTCTTGGCAAAGGTCACATTCGGGTTGTCGGCCAGCGCGGTCTTGATCTTTTGAAAGGCTTCCTTTGAGGCGCGCGCATCAAAATGGATCGACATATAGTCGCCCACGGCAGTCAGACTTTGTGCCTGACGAATGATGGCGTCAGGGTCTTTGTGGCACAGTAGAATGAAGGCAATTTTTGCCATTCAGGAAACCATTCTTCCTAATTTTATCGATTGTTACCCTGATAATAGTGAATGTACGTTGAATAAACCTGCTTTCTTTGGTTTTTTGTACCATGTAGACCCTAAACCAAGAAAAACGAGCAGACTTACCGGAGGCAAAAGGCATGGGCTTTCCCGGCACGTGGATGACTGAAAGCGAAAGCATGGTGTATCGGGTGGTACCCAAATGCGCCTGCTCGACCATTGGTCAGATCATGTATTTTTCGGATCACGGCACCTTCTTTGATGGTGATATCCACGACGCCAAAGGCGGCATGCACAAATGGGCCCTGGAAGAAAGCCAGTCTGCGATCAAGGCCAACGTCAAGACGCAGACCTCTTACGCCTACACCTGTGTGCGCAATCCGTATACGCGCATTCTATCGTCTTTCTTTGACAAGATCTGTGGCATCCAACGCAACGGAAGACGCTATCGCGGCAATCTGGTGCCCCTGCTTATCCAGAAATACGGAATCGAAGTTGGCGGTGAAGACGGCAAGCAGGACTTCGACCAGATCCGCAGCTTCCGCCGGTTTTTGCTTTTTGCCCGCGACACCATCCGCTGGCGACGCCCGATGGAGCCCGACATTCACTGGTCAGCCATGTCAGGCCATGTCAGCACCTTCATCGTGAATGGTGGTCGCTACAACAAAATCTTTTGGACCGAACAGTTCAACGACGGCATGCAGCAGGTTCTGGATGCCATCGAAACACCGCACAAAGTAGATCTGGCCAATATTCCACGTTTCAACGAATCCGAAGGTCACGGCCCCAAACGCGCCCATCCTGTCGAAGATTACTTTGACGATCTGTCGATGCATCTGGTCTATGAGATCTACAAGCGCGACTTTGAGCTATTCAAATATGACTTCGAAGATCCGTCCAACAAAATGCCCATCGGCGAAATTGATCTGGACGAAGTCCACGCCAAGCTGGGCGATTGATCACCAGCGCGCCCGTTTACGTTGCATAAGGCAAGTGTGGCTACTGTAACCCGAACACAACCGGGAACACATTATGCCACATCGCACTCACTCCGTCTCTTCGCCGCCCCTGACAGGTGCGCTTTTGGGGTATTTTGCCGGGGATCTGGACGATATCGGCCATTCGCTAACGCTTCGATCTGGGGCGCAACCGATCACACTGCAGCTTTCCAGCGGCGCCACCCCAACAGCGCCCGACCATGCGCGGGGATTTGGCCTGATTTGCCCCAATCACCTGACACGCCTACAGGCTTTTGACACAAAGGGCGCTATGTTTGGTGAAGGGCATGGGGATCAAATCGCTGACCTTATCTCAAAGGAACCGGAATCACCGACGCTACAGGCCGCCATGCTGATGAAAGATGATGCGCGGCTTGGCGTTGTGCTCAGCTCAGCCCCTTTGCAGGAAGGCAGGGCTTACCCCTTGCAAGAGCGCCCCTTTTCCTTCGGCAGTGATGGCGCGTGGCGCTGGTCGATCCCACCGCGCCTGTTAGGGATAAGCGCGCAGGCCGAGGTGCAAACACCGTCAGGCCATAAGAAAGCGGGCGCATTGCAAATCGGCGATCTGGTGCAGACCTTGGATCACGGAATGCAGCCCATCACATGGGTGGGAAAGACAGAACTATCTTTACCAGAGCTGAAGGCCGATTTTCGCCAGTGGCCAATCCACATCCCACCACAGGCGCTTGGTCTGCCCGGAACCAAACCATTGATCTGCGATCCAGATCAGATCATCGCTTTGCCAGCCTCGCTTTTCGAACATAGTACCGCAGAAACAGTTCGAATACCGGCCTATGCACTGTTGGATCATCCCGGCGTTACGCGCCGCGCGCCCATCAAAGCCATGAGTTTCGTTCACCTTCAGATGTCTTCTTACAATGCCCCCCTAGTGAATGGCATTCCCTGCCCGCCCTTCCCTCTGCAAGCTGCCTGGCTGCAACGGTTGACCGAATCCCAAAGCAAAGAGGTTTGGCAGGTCTGCGCGACAGAGGCGCAGTCAAAACCGCCAGAATGTCTGCCCCTCATAGAGGCGCGTGCGCGGCTACGCCATTTAAAGAAACGCGCTGACAATGCCACCCAAGCCAACGCCTCGCAGGCCGTGAGTTAGGCCGCCCCGCGGCGTCCCTCGCGCAGCCACCCCCAAACGATCAGGCCCGCCGCAAGCAATAAAACCAACCACCCCGGTAGCAAAGGGGTCTGCCGCACATCCAGTGTTTCATAAGCCTCACGCGGTGTAATCCCAATCCAGCCGCGCCCGGCAGCGGGTCGGCCCGGATACACTTCGCGAATGCTGGGCAACCCGTCTTCAAGCCGGGGTGCACCGCCGCGTACCTTATCCAACAGCGGATCCAGCACATCTGCACTGGCAATGGTGCGTTCAAATTCACGCGGGGCAGCTGGGCCCAAACCGATAACGGCGCTCAGATCCCCTTCCTGCAAACGATACAACCCGATCTGAGGCCCATCATAGAAGGCCTCGAAACGGCCCGGGCTGATTTCTTCCAGTTCGATGGTTTTGGTCTCACCATCAGGCCTTGTGATATCTACCGTCCCGACCTCGCCGGTCAGCGACCTGCGAATAACGCGCATCCGTTGCCCAGAAGGTTCCGCCCAAAGCGCCTCTTCCTCCAGATCCGGCTCTTTCATCATCCAATGTGCCAGACGCCGCAGCAATTCCAGTTGCGGGCCACCGCCCTCAAAGCCACGGCTCCACAGCCAGGCATGATCAGAGGCCAGTAACGCCACACGCCCCTCGCCCACGCGATCCAGCAAAAGCAATGGCTTATCATCTGCCCCATGCATCACAACATCACCTGAACGGGGTTCCAGATCAATCTGGCGCAACCAGCGCCCCCAGCTATCAGCCCCGGTCAGCCCTGCGGTCACCGGATGGCGCGCGCCCAGCGCTGTCACCATGGGGCGAAATCCTTCTTCGATGACCTGCGCGGTGGGGGCCGCCGGCAAAATCGCCCCCAAAGGAGAGCGATAGATAGAATCCGCACTGGCAAAGTCCGGCCCAGCCGCCACCAGCACAGCCCCACCCTGTTCAACATAGTTGCGCACATTGTCCAGATAAGCGGGTGGCAAGATCCCCCGCCGTTTGTAGCGGTCAAAGATAATCAGATCGAAATCATGGATTTTATCCAGAAACAGTTCCCGCGTTGGAAAGGCAATCAGCGAAAGCTCTCCGACCGGCACCCCGTCCTGTTTCGATGGCGGACGCAGAATGGTGAAATGCACCAGATCCACAGAACTGTCTGATTTCAAAAGGTTACGCCAAGTACGCCCCCCGGCATGCGGTTCGCCAGAGACCAGCAAAACACGCAAACGATCACGCACCCCATTGATCTGCACCAGCGCGGAATTATTGCGATCGGTCAGCTCACCCTCGGCAGTAGGAACCTCAAAACGAATAACGTTCATCCCCCCATGCGGCAGGGTCACAGGCAGCGTCATATCTGTGCCAATCGGCACCTGAAACCGCTGCGGCGGCGCGCCATCGACCGAAATCAGCAGGTCTGTTTCCGTATCTCCCGGCACATCCCCATCATCTTGCACCCGCAAAGTCAGCGAAATCTCTTCGCCCAGAATGGCAAAGGCCGGGGCCTGACTCAGGATCAGGCGGCGATCCCAATCCCTGGCCTTCCCTGTCATCAGCAAATGCATCGGTGCGGGCAGGTCGGGCGCGCGATCCACATCGTGCAACAGCCCATCCGACAACAGCAAAACCCCGGCAATCCTGCCTTTGGGTTCCTCGGCGAGGGTTTCAGACAGCGCAGTCATCAACTGCGTGCCGGCGTTCCCCTCACCATCACCGACAGCAATCCGACGCACCTCTGTGTTTGGGCGCGCTGTCAGATCGGCTTCCAATTGGTTTGCCGCTGCTTCGGTTGCTTCGGCCCGGTCGCCCAGGGTTTGCGAAGCACTTTTATCCTCGATCATCAGGACGATATCGCTAAGTGCCGCGCGCTCTTCCACCTGATAAGAGGGCTGCGTCAAAGCAATCACCAAGACCAGCGCAGCCAGCCCCCGCAGGGCCCACCCGGGCAATCCGCGCCAGGCCGCCCCCATCACAATCACCACAGAAAGCGCCGCCAAAACTGCGATCAGCCCCAAAGGCACCAGAGGATCAATGAGAATTTCGCCGCTCATTGCCCCAACCTGTCCAAAAGCGCAGGCACATGCACCTGATCCGATTTGTAGTTGCCCGTCAGCACATACATCACAAGATTAACCCCAAACCGATTGGCGATCTCGCGTTGGCGTTCGCCGGTAAAGCCTGATCCCAGACGCACAAGCGGCACGCCATTGTCGTTCACCGCCCACGCGGCCGCCCAATCGTTGCCCCCAATCACCACCGGCGTCACATTGTCATTCAGATCGCGAAACGGCATACCCTCGACCTGTTCCGCATCCGGCGGGGCGGCCTCAACCCAGACAGAACGGCCTGTATAGCGGCCCGGAAAGTCATTCAGCAGATAAAAGCTTCTGGTCAGAACATGATCCTGCGGCACAGGTTCTAAAGGTGGGATATCAAGGCCCGAAGCCAGCTGCTGCAATTTACGCCCATTGGCGGTGGCCCCGCCAAACCCAGCGATATCCGCATCGCGCGTATCAAACAGAATCATCCCGCCAGAGCGCAGATAGGTGTTCAGCTTGGCATAGGCTGCGGGTGACGGCGTAGGCTGGGATGCGGTGATCGGCCAATACAGGAAGGGAAAGAAAGACAGATCATCATTTTCCAACACAACGCTCAAAGGGCTGGCCGGTTCCACAGAAGTGCGGAAAAACAATGTGTCTGACAGGCCCTGAAGCCCCGCCTGGGACATGCGATCAAGATCCGCATCCCCGGTGATCACATAGCCCAAGCGCAGCTCAGACGTCGCCGCAAGCGCCAGAGCGTCATCCGCCCACCCTTCATACGGCAGGGCAAAAAGCACAAGAACCGAGGCCACTCGCGCGCCCCAAAGCCGCCCGGAAACAGCCAGAGACGCCAGCGCATCCACGGCAAACAACGACAGGGCCGCAACCAAAAACCAGCCCATCAGGGGATGTTCGCGCTGCTCTCGCAGGCCTTCGACAGAAATATCAGCAGGCCACTCAGCCCGCGACAGCGATGTTTCAGGCAAAACAACATTGCGGGCGAAACTCTGCCCCGAACCTTGATAGATACCCGGTTGCAGATCCGGCCCCAGCGTCCCTTGCAGCAGAGCAGGCCCAGCAACACCGGGCAGGGTATCAGCGTCACGCAGCACCCCAAACCCATCCAGAACTTTACTGGGTTGCCAGACTGTTCCTTCCAGATCTTCGACATCAATGGCATCCACCCGCGCGGAAACCGCCAGCCTCTCAAGCATCTGCACAAACAAACCCGACAGGGGCAGCGAAGACCATTCTGCATTGGCGGTCACATGAAACAGCACCACCTGCCCCTGCCCAATCGCCTTGCGTGTGACCAGCGGCGTACCATCCGACAGCTGCGCAATCGCGCGTTCCGCCAGCGTTGGATCGGGTTGCGCCACCACCTGTGAGGTCACCGCCACATCCTCTGGAACGGGCAAACCCAAAAAGGGGCCGGTTTCCGCAAATGGCGCCAGAGATTTTGGTTCCCCCCAGCTCATGGCACCGCCCACACTGCGCCCGCCTGCGCGCAGGCGCACCGGCATCAAAGGGTCTTCGCTGACGCGGCTTAAATCTGAAGCGGCCATGCGCACCCCGGCAAAGCGCAAAAGCGTACCGCCCTGTTCCACCCAGTCAATCAAGGCCGCCTGATCCTGAGGACCAAGCCGGGCAACATCTGCCAGAATGATCGCATCTGGATTGGCGGGCAGAACATCGTTCAGGCTGCCCCCTAAAAGATCCGCAGTAGGTTCCAGCGCCTTGCGCAGATAGTGCAACGGCGACAGCAGCTCTAATCCTTCACGGTTTTCAGTGCCTGCGATCAGGGCAACTTCGCGGCGGCGCAGACTGTCATCCGGCAGGGTCACCGCCCCTGCGCCGCGCGCGCCCTGCAGTTGAAACTGTTCAATCCGGCCACGTAGTTCCGCGGGCAAAGACAAGGTCACAACAGCTTCGTTTTCACCCTGGGGCAAGGTCATCGCGGCCTCATACAGCAGCGCAGAGTTCCCAGCCGGATCTTTCCCACGTGCGACAATGGTCAAGGCCTGTTCAGCACCAGCAATCTGCCTGCGCGCAGTCAGCGTCAGCAAGCCATTTTCGACCTTTGGTGGCAGCAAAACCACCAGATTGCGCCCGGTTTCAAAGACGCTAACCGACCCTTTATCACCCAAAGCTGCCAAGACAGCCGTGCGGCTTTCGCGCGCCAGCCCATCCGATAGCCAATAGCTGTCAAATGCAGCATCCGGCAGCAGGTCAATCGCACGCAACGCAGTCTCTTCTGACGGGGCCCATGGCATTGGCACAAAGCCCGTCATCCGCGATAGAATCACATCAGCAGTGACAAATTGTGGTGTTTCTGGCGCGCTAAGGTTCAAAACCGCAACCTGCCGTTCATCCCGGCCCGCCTGTGTCACAACCGATTGCAGTTGTGTCATACGTGCCCGCCAGTCACTGGCCGAGGCCCAGCTGCCATCCATGACAATCAGCAGATTCGCATTTTGCGATCGGGTGGCCGTGTCTTGCGGCGGGTTCAAAACCGGCCCTGACAGCCCAATGATCACGGCAGCGACCACCAGCATCCGCAGCAGCAAAAGCCACCAGGGGGTGCGATCTGTCACCTGATCGCGGTTGGCCAGCCCCAGCAGCAAAACCACACCGGGAAAGGCGCGGGTGATCGGGGCAGGCGGCACGGCGCGCAGCAGGAACCACAAAACCGGCAAAGCCAGCAGCCCCAAAAGCAACCACGGCGCACTAAACCCTATGCCTGCGATCACTGTCATCCGTGGGCTCCGTCGAGGGCGCGGTAGATCCAAAGCAGGGCCGATTGCGCGGTTTGATCCGTATGATGCACAAAAAACTGCCAGCCCGTCAGGCGGCACAACTGGCTTAGCTCATCTTTGCGGGCAGCCAGCCTTTCTAAATAGCGTTCACGCAGATCTGATGCTTTGAGTGTCTCAAATTGCAGGCTGCCCCCGATGCTTTGAAACAGGGTACGCCCACGATAGGGAAAGCTTTCCTCAGCTGGGTCCAGCACCATCATCAGCACCCCGCGCTGCCCGCGATCAGCGGCTTTGGTCAGCGCGGCTTTCATAGCGTCAATATCGCCCAGACAATCCGACAGGAACACAGCGCGTGCATGGGGAATCAACCCCTGCGCCGCCGGTGGCGCGTAATCATCGGGGCTTTCTTCGCTTAGGTGTTGGGCCAGTCGCATAATCTGCGCATCCCCCCGCTGCGGCGGAAGATAGCCGCCTGTCAGCCCAACCCGTTCACCGCCACGCAGCAACAGAATCGACACCGCCAACGCAACCAGCTGGGCGCGATCATCTTTTTGCGGCAGGTGATCTGCGCTGGCAAAGCGCATCGAGGCCCCGGCATCCACCCAAAGCTGAACGCTTTGCGCAATCTGCCATTCACGTTCGCGGACAAATTGCTCATCCCCACGCGCTGAGCGCCGCCAGTCAATATCGCGCAGCGAATCCCCGGCGCGTAGCGGGCGATATTGCCAGAAATCATCGCCCATACCAGCACGTCTGCGCCCATGTTCCCCCAAAAGAACCGTGCCCGCCAGATGCTCGGCCCGGGCCAAAAGCGCGGGAAAGCGGCTGGCCTCATTTTGGGCACGCGCCTTGAGATGGGCGATGGGCTGGGTCACGCGGCAACGCCTTTTGCAGACAGACCAGCTGCGATGTCGTCAATCAAAGCGCCCAGATCTTCACCGCGCGCCCGCGCCGAGAAGGTCAGCGCCATACGGTGGATCAACACAGGGCGTGCCATGTTCAGCACATCTTCGGGCGAGGGCGCCAGCCGCCCCTGCAACAACGCCCGCGCGCGCACCGTCATCATCAGCGCCTGCGCCGCACGCGGCCCCGGCCCCCAGGCCACAACCTCGCGCACGCGGTCTGAAACACCTGCCTCTTCCGGGCGGAAGGCGCGTACCAGATCAAGGATCATCTCAACCACACCATCGCCCACGGGCATTTGCCGCAGCAACTGTTGCGCTGCGATCAGATCTGCCACGGTGAAAACTTCGTGCGCCTCGGCTTCTTGGATACCCGTGGTGGCCAAGAGAATGTCTTTCTCAGTCTGACGATCCGGGTAAGCCACTTCGATCTGCACCAGGAAACGGTCAAGCTGCGCCTCTGGCAGGGGATAGGTGCCTTCCTGTTCGATGGGGTTCTGCGTGGCAAGCACATGAAATGGCGCATCCAACGCACGGGTTTCACCGGCGACGGTCACCTCTTTTTCCTGCATCGCCTGCAAAAGCGCCGATTGGGTGCGCGGGCTGGCGCGGTTGATTTCATCGGCCATCAGCAGCTGGCAAAAGATCGGCCCCGGAATGAATTTGAACGCCCGGCTGCCATCCGTCCCGGTTTCAAGCACTTCGGACCCAAGAATATCCGCAGGCATCAAATCAGGCGTAAATTGTACCCGATTGCCGCGCAGCCCCATCACAGTCGACAGAGTTTCCACCAAACGGGTTTTACCCAGACCCGGCAGACCAATCAAAAGCGCATGACCACCGCACAAAAGCGCGGACAAAGCCAGTTCAACAACCCGTTCCTGACCAATAAATCGCGCATTGATGGATGTCTTGGCCGCGGCCAGTTTTTCCTCCAGCGCTTCGATCTGCGCCACAAGGTCTTGGGCCTCGGTCATGTTGACTCTCCTCATCAATACCGTTTCCTTGATATAAGTGTAATCGTTGAAACGAAAATGGCAAAAGGCAATGAGCGGACAAAATATCGTGACCCCATCGGCGGATGGCCTTGCTGCCTCTGCCCGCGCTGCGCAAAAGGGCAAAGGCCTGCCGCCGGTGCACCTGTGGAACCCACCCTTTTGCGGTGATCTGGATATGCGCATCGCACGGGATGGCACATGGTTTTATCTGGGAACGCCCATCGGGCGGTTTGAACTGGTCAAGCTGTTCTCAAGCATTCTGCGAAAAGATGACGATAAGTATTTCCTTGTCACACCAGTGGAAAAGGTTGGCATCACCGTGGATGACGCGCCCTTTGTAGCGACCGATTTTGATGCCGCAGGCACAGGTAGCGATCAGATTCTGACCTTTCACACCCATGTGGGCGATATGGCCGTGGCAGGCCCTGATCACCCCATTCGGGTTGAACGGGATCCCGAGACCGGCGAACCATCCCCCTATATTCTGGTGCGCAGCAATCTTGAGGCTCTGATTGATCGCAAATCTTTCTATCGTCTTGTAGATCTGGGCGCGCATCATGACGATTGGTTTGGCGTCTGGTCCTCGGGCCAATTCTTTCCGATCATCCCATCGGCGGATCTGGATGGCTAAAATTGCGGCCAATATCACACTGCTTTTCCCAGATCTGCCGCTGTTGGATCGCATCGCTCGGGCGGCTGAACTGGGCTTTGATGGCGTTGAATGCCTGTTTCCCTATGACGTTCCGGCTGAAAAATTTGCTGCCGCACTTCAGAGTGCAGACCTGCCACTGGCGCTGATCAACACGCCGGTGCCTGATTGGGATCTGGGCGCGCGGGGCTGTGCCGCGATCCCGGGGGCGCAGGCGCAATTTCAGGCAGAGTTTGCGCAAGCCCAGCACTTTGCATCCCTCTGCAAGGCGCAGAACATCCATGTCATGGCAGGCAATACCAAAGCCGACGGCTTTGACGCCTTTGTCGAAAACCTCAGCTGGGCCTGTGCCCGGGCGCCCGATTTGCAGTTGCTGATCGAACCGCTGAATCCGATTGATATGCCCGGCTATTGGCTGTCTGATTTTGATCAGGCGGTGCGGGTTATTCAGGCGGTGGGCGCGCCCAATCTAGGTTTGCAGTTTGATCTTTGGCACGCCCAACGCATCACCGGGCACCCAACCCCCAAGGCCGCGTGGCACCCTCATATCCGACATGTGCAGTTTGCCGGGTTAGAAAATCGCACCGCGCCGCAGACTGGCGAAACAGGATTGATCGAACCGCTGCAAGCCTGCCTGAAAGACGCCCCAGATCTTTGGCTTTCCGCCGAATATCATGGGGCTAAATATGATGATGCGAAATGGCTGCCAGATCTAAGGCGCGCCTTAGGGCCGGCCATCCTCTGACAGCAACACCGCGCGCGAGAACGAGGCAAACTCGCGCCGCAGAATCACACCAGCGGTGAAAACCGTGGCCAGGATCAGCGCCCAATCGCCAATCAGCCAGGCACAGGCCCCGATGCCAAAATAGATCGACCGCAAGCCACGGTTAAAGCCACGGGCGGCGGTGATATTGATCTGCGCGGCCTTCTCGGCCATGCGCGGCGCGGCTGGGTCATGAATGTCGTTCGGCACCGCCGCCATTATGACGGAACAATAGCCAAACAGCCGGTGCGACCAGACGAATTTCAAAAAGGCGTTGGCCGCAAACAGTAAAATCACGACCAGTTTAGCCTCCCAGACCACAACAGGCAGATCTGACTGGGTCAGGTCCTGGGCCACATCGCGCAGACGATCCGTATTGCCCAGCAGGGCAAACCCACCACCGATGGCAATCATTGACGCGGAAATAAACACCGCCGTTGCCTGCCGCATATTCGCAATCAGTTGGCTGTCAAAAATGCGCGGCTGGCGCGTGACCAGTTCCTGCATCCAGCACCGGCGATAATCAGCCATCAAAGAAGACGTCGAAGGGCGGCTGGCAGGCGGGTTCTCTACGATCCAGGTCAAACCAACCCAGGCCCCGAACAGCAGAATCAGCGCCGCCAGATCCAGCGGCGTCAGGTTCTGATATAGCGCCAGCAACCCCATCTTAGAACGGTTGCACCACGACCAGCCACAAAACCGCAATCGCGACCAACACGCTGATTTCGTTGAAGATCCTCAGATAGGTATCAGACTGCTGAAAGATGCCGCGCCTGGCCCGTGAGACCAGAATACCTGTCCAGACATAGTGACCCGCCAGCAGGGCAACCAGCGTGATCTTGATATGGGTCCAGACCGGAAAGGCAAACCACCACGCCAGCCAAATCCCGGTCACAACAGCGATCACAGCCAGCCCGGCGGAAAACCGATAAAGCCGGTAAGTCAGATCCCCCAGATGACCATTTTTACCGGTCTCTTGATAATCACGCTTCCAGTAGATCAGCGCACGCGGCACCGCAAAGATAGAGGTCATCCACCCCATCACGCAGAGAATATGTATGATTTTCACCCAATCCATGCCCCGCACTTGCGCCTTTTGCTGCCCCGATTTCAAGAACTTGTCCCCTGAAATCCAAGATGCCGCAGAATGAGGACTCGTCAAACCGGATTATTGGTTATATAAAATGACCAATTCAAGGAGAGTTCGCCATGCAGATGCCAGAGCCAAACCCCTCTATCATTGCGCGCAAAGCGCGTATTGTGGAACGTCTGCAGTCCGTTCTGCCCCCCTCTGCTGTGATTCACAAAGAGGCAGAAACACGCGCCTATGAATGTGATGCGCTGACGGCCTATCGCTGCCCGCCGCTGGCCGCCGTTTTGCCAACCAACACACAAGAGGTGTCAGAGGTGCTGCGCATCTGCCACGAAGAAGGCGCGCCGGTTGTGCCACGCGGTGCGGGCACGTCGCTGGCTGGCGGGGCGCTGCCCACCGCAGATAGTGTGATTCTTGGTGTCGCGCGAATGAATGCGGTTTTGGAAACCGACTATGAAAACCGCTTTATCCGCGTGCAGACCGGCAAAACCAACCTCTCTGTCACCGGCTCTGTGGAAGACGAAGATTTCTTTTATGCCCCGGATCCATCTTCGCAGCTGGCCTGCGCGATTGCGGGCAATATCGCCATGAACTCGGGCGGGGCGCATTGTCTGAAATACGGGGTGACAACCAACAATCTGATGGGTGTCACCATGGTGCTGATGGATGGCACCGTGCTTGAGATCGGCGGCGCGCATCTGGATGCGGGCGGGCTGGATATGCTGGGGCTGATCTGCGGCTCAGAGGGGCAACTGGGTGTCGTCACCGAAGCCACCCTGCGCATCCTGCGCAAACCGGAAGGGGCGCGCCCCGTGCTGATGGGCTATGACAGCAACGAAGTTGCCGGTCAGGTGGTTTCAGATATCATCAAGGCGGGCGTTCTGCCTGTCGCCATCGAGTTCATGGATCGCCCCTGCATCGAAGCCTGCGAAGCCTTCGCCAAAGCGGGCTATCCCATGTGCGAAGCCCTGCTGATTGTCGAAGTCGAAGGCTCGGACGATGAAATCAAGGAACAGCTGGATCTGATCACCGACATCGCCCGCCGCCACAATCCGGTTGAACTGCGCGAAGCCAATGACGCCGACGAAGCGGGCCGGATCTGGCTGGGGCGCAAATCTGCCTTTGGGGCCATGGGCCAGATCAATGACTACATGTGCCTTGATGGCACGATCCCTGTTTCGGAACTGCCCTATGTGCTGCGACGGATCGGCGAGATGTCAAAAGACTTTGGTCTGGGCGTGGCCAATGTTTTTCACGCGGGGGATGGCAATATGCACCCGCTGATCCTGTTCGATGCCAACAAACCCGGTGATCTGGAACTCTGCGAAGCCTTTGGGGCCGAGATCCTCAAACTATGCGTAGAAGTGGGCGGCTGCCTGACCGGCGAACATGGGGTCGGCATCGAAAAACGGGATCTGATGTGGGATCAATATGATCGCCCCGATATGGAAGCGCAGATGGCGATGAAAGATGTGTTTGATCCAAACTGGCTGCTGAACCCGGCCAAGGTCTTTCCGCTTGATGCCTCGGATACGCGGCGCGCCAGCGCCTTGGCCGCTGAATAACCCGCCCGGCCCCTGCCCTTTTTCAAAGAGATGACAATGCGACCACAGACAGAGGCTGAACTGGCCGAAATGATCCAGACTGCGCAGGGCCCTTTGCGCATCACCGGCGGCGGTACCCGCCCGATCGGGCGGCCCGTGAGTGGCGAACCGCTGGAAACGGGTGGTATCAGCGGTATCTCATTGTATGAACCCGGCGCGCTGACCCTTGTGGCCAGGGCTGGCACGCCGCTGAGCGACATCAACAGCGCACTCGATGCAGAAGGGCAGCGTCTGGCCTTTGAACCCATGGATCACCGCCCACTTTTGGGCACACAGGGCACCCCGACCATTGGCGGTGTTGTGGCCGGGAATATCAGCGGGCCGCGCCGCATCCAATCTGGTGCCTGCCGCGATTTTATGCTGGGCGTGCGGCTGGTGGATGGGGCCGGGACCATCGTCAAGAATGGTGGTCGGGTGATGAAAAATGTCACCGGCTATGATCTGGTAAAACTTATGTCTGGCAGCTGGGGTACGCTTGGGGTGCTGACCGAAGTCAGCCTGAAAGTCCTGCCCAAGCCAGAGTCCACCGCGACGGTTCATGTGCCAGATGCAACAGGTCTGACTGCGCTTGCCACCATGACCGCCGCGATCACCAGCCCCTTTGACGTCAGCGGCGTGGCAGACCTTCCGGGGCGTGGCGTGGTTGTTCGTGTAGAAGGGTTTGAGGGCTCGGTGCGCTATCGCGCGCAGCAATTGCAGGATCTGCTGGCCACCCATGGCAACCCAACCATCGAATGGGACGCTGAGCGCAACAAAACCACCTGGCAGGATGTGCGCGATGCAACGCCCATGCAGCAGCACAGCCACGTCTGGCGCACTTCTATGAAGCCCAGCGCGGTTTACTCCGGGCTATTGACGGCGCTTGACCAAAGCCACCCTGCCGATGTGTTCACCGATTGGGCCGGGGGGCTGTGCTGGATTGGTCTCAATCCAGCCTCATCAGATGAGGCGGCACAATTTCACCACATGCTGCAAAACGCTGTGGCCAACCCCGAGATCAACGAAAACGGCGGTGGCCATGCCACACTGATCAAAGCCCCCGAGGCATTGCGCCAAAAAATTCCTGTATTTCAACCACAAAACCCCGTTTTGGAAACTCTTGCGAAAGGCATCCGGGCTAAGTTCGACCCCAGAGGTTTGCTTAATCCCGGAATAATGAGTTCATGAACCAAAGTGTTGTGGTCGCTTTTGCCCTCTGTTTCGCCGTTGGCCCTGTGCTGTGCGCATTGGCGCTGCGGCTGCCTGCCCGCGCCAAAACCATTGGCCTGCTGGCAGGGGCGGTGATCGCATTGGTTGTCTGGGGGGTTGAGATCAAGGAAAGCCAACCAATGAGCATGCTGTTTGCTTTCTGGTTGGCCTGGGTTGTCGGGATTGCGCTGGTGACATTGGCGCTTCGACACCATGCCCGTGATCGGCAACTGAAACGGCTGCTGATGGTGCTGGGCATTCTGGCAACAACCATGCCCTGGTTTGGCATGGCCACCGCCACATCCCTGATGGGTGCATTGCGCATCTAGCGAACCTCTAACCGGGTGGCGAAGCCCACCCAAGCTATGTGAGCCAACATGCAAACGACATTTACTGACGCGCAGTTGAAAGAGCCGGGCACTGCGCGGGCCAATGAAATCCTGCGCACCTGTGTGCATTGCGGGTTCTGCACTGCAACCTGCCCGACCTATCAGGCCCTTGGTGATGAACTCGACAGCCCGCGCGGGCGGATCTATCTGATCAAGGACATGCTTGAAAACGAACGTGTGCCGGATGAGAAAACCGTCAAGCACATTGATCGCTGCCTGTCCTGCCTAAGCTGTATGACCACCTGCCCATCAGGCGTGCATTACATGCATCTGGTGGATCACGCGCGTGAGTACATTGAAAACAATTACAAACGCCCCTTTATGGATCGCGCGTTGCGGTGGACACTCTCGCAGATCCTGCCCTATCCGATGCGGTTCCGTCTGGCTTTGGCAGCCGCAAAGATCGGGCGCCCCTTTGCCTTTTTGATGCCGGACGCCCGGTTGCGGGCGATGCTGGAAATGGCCCCGAAAACCATTCCCCCCGTCAGCCGCAACGATGATCCGCAAAGCTTCCCTGCGCAGAGCCCCCGGAAAAAGCGGGTGGCGCTGATGACTGGCTGCGCGCAAAAGGCGCTGAATACCGATATCAACGACGCCACAATCCGGCTGCTCACACGTCTGGGCTGCGAGGTGGTGGTCGCCCAAGGGGCCGGATGCTGTGGCGCGCTGACCCACCATATGGGCAAGACCGAAGCCAGCCATGGATCTGCGGCCGCGAATATCCGTGCCTGGTGCGCGGAAATGGATGGGGATGGTCTGGATGCCATCATCATCAACACCAGTGGCTGCGGCACAACGGTGAAAGACTACGGCCATATGTTCCGCACCTCCGATCTGGCGCAGGATGCCGCTCGTGTCTCAGATATTGCGATGGATATCAGTGAATTCACGCAAAAGCTGGATCTGCCCAAATGTGATCCGCAGGGGCTGACCGTTGCCTATCATGCGGCCTGTTCGCTGCAACATGGCCAGCAGATCAAAGACGCCCCCAAAGCACTGCTGCAAAAAGCTGGGTTCAAAGTGGTGCAGCCCGAAAATGGCCACCTATGCTGCGGCTCTGCCGGCACCTACAATCTGTTGCAGCCCGAGATTTCCAAACAGTTGAAATCATGGAAGGTTGCGTCGATCGAGGCCAAGAAACCAAATGTGATTGCCGCCGGCAATATTGGCTGCATGATGCAGATCGGTTCGGGCACCGAGATCCCGATTGTTCACACTGTGGAACTTCTGGATTGGGCGACGGGCGGCCCCAAACCAGCCGCGCTGGCAAAAAACGCCTAGCGCCAAATTTTCGCCCAGAACGCGCTCTATCCTAAAGGCCGGATTAACCTTGAGGATAGAGAATTGCGGTTTCCTCTGGCTTTGCTGATCTCACTATGGGCGCAAAACACTCTTGCGCAGCCGGTGTCTACTGACGCCCCGCCCGACCCTCGGTGGGAGGCCGTGGGCCGTCTGGAAATAAGCGGGGCCGGGTTCTGTACCGGTGCCTTGATTGAGCCGCATATCGTGCTGACAGCAGCGCATTGCCTGTATGATCGCGCCACCGGGGCGGAACTGCCGGTGGATGACATTCGCTTTCTGGCGGGGTGGCGTGACGGGCGACCAGCCAACCACCGTCGCGTGCGCCGTACCGCCATCCATCCCGCGTTTGATTTTACCGGACCGGAAGGGTCCGCAAGGGTCCGCAATGATTTGGCGCTGGTCGAATTGCAACTGCCAATCCGCACCCAAAGCGTCGTGCCCTTCGGCACCGAAGAAGATCCCGATCAGGGCGCGCAGGTGGGCGTGGTGTCTTATGCCCACAACCGCAGCGAAGCCCCAAGCCTGCAAGAGATGTGCCATGTCTTTGCCAAACAGGATGGCATCCTGATCCTGTCCTGCACCGTGGATTTCGGGGCCTCGGGATCACCGGTGTTCACCTTTGATGACACAGGGCAGGCACGCATTGTCTCGGTGGTTTCCGCCAAAGCCGAAGCCGCAGGGCAACAGGTGTCGCTGGCCACGGATCTGCAATCGCCTCTGGCCGTCCTGCGTCAGGAACTGGCCCGCAAGCAAAACCCGGATGCGGCGGTGTTTCTGGTCTCGGCCAAGGATGCCCAGCGCGAGATCTTGAAAACATCCGAGTAATCCCCATCTGAATGTCATCGGGATGCCTAATGCTGGGTCCCGTGTTCGTCAGACGTCTGTCCCGGATGGGAAGACGCCGCTTGAAACGGAATCGCTCAATGGAGGATCCATGCGACAATTTGATTTTGCCCCGCTCTACCGTGCCACTGTTGGTTTTGACCAAATCGCAGAAATGATGGACCGCGTTTTGTCCACCGAAACGCCGCAGACCGGTTACCCCCCCTACAATATCGAAAAGACCGACAATGACGCCTATCGGATTTCCGTGGCCGTTGCGGGCTTTGCCGAAGATGACCTGATGGTTGAGGTCAAGGAAAAGGCACTGGTTGTTTCCGCCCGCAAGGCAGATGATGATGCGGAAAAGGCCTTTTTGCATCGTGGCATCGCCACACGCGCCTTTGAACGCCGTTTCCACCTGGCAGACCATGTGCGCGTGACAGGTGCGCTGCATGAAAATGGGATGCTGCATATTGATCTGGAACGGGAAATTCCCGAAGCGCTGAAACCGCGCCGGATTGACATTGCCAAACCCGCAACCAAGCAGATTGAAAAGGATGTGGTCGACGCTGCGGCTGTCAACTGATCCAGATCTCTGTTTCGTCTCTGGGCCCCGGACCTCCGCGTGAAACTCCGCACGGAACTCCGGGGCCTTTTTCATTGACAGCCGCACGGTTTCTCACACTTTGGACCCATGGACTGGAAATCAATCGCCTTTGACTGGAACCGCGCGCGCGCCTTTCTGATTACAGCCGAAGAAGGATCGTTTTCTGCGGCTGCGCGGGCGTTGAACATGGCGCAGCCCACACTGGGGCGGCAGGTTTCTGCACTGGAAGACGAACTGGGTGTGACCCTGTTTGAACGCGTGGGCACCGGTTTGGAACTGACAGACGCCGGGGCATCGCTGATAGATCATGCGCGCAAGATGGCTGAAGCGGCCAATGCCTTTTCACTTGTGGCTTCGGGGCAGTCTGACACGATCGAAGGCAAGGTGACCATCACCGCCTCTGAAATTTACTCATCCTGGTTGCTGCCCCCTTTGTGCCGCGATATTCGCGAACAAGCGCCCGGTATCCGGGTTGAGGTTCTGGCCTCAAATGCGATCAGTGATCTAAAGCGGCGCGAGGCAGATATTGCCATTCGCAACGCGCGCCCGGATCAACCGGATCTGATCGGTAAACTTGTAGCTCAGGACAATGGCGGGCTCTTCGCCGCACCCGAATATCTGCAAGACCACGGCCCCTTTGAGACCCCGGCAGACCTAAGCCGCGCTGATTTCATCGGCTTTGGGCATAATTCAGGCATGGTCGAAGCGATGCAGGAACGTGGGGTCCCAATCACTGACGATCATTTTACCTTTAGCTCCAGCTCTCATGCGGCGCATTGGGAAATGACCCGCGCCGGGCTGGGCATCGGTGTAGGGCCTGCCGGGCTGGGGGATCGCGATCCACAGGTGACACGCATTTTGCCTGATCTGGATTTCACCTATCCGGTGTGGCTGGTGGCCCATCGCGAGTTGAAGACAAGCCCGCGTCTGCGTGTGGTCTGGGATCTTTTGGCCGAGCGGATTCCAAAGTATCTTTAGCCGGGTTCAGGTGACGCCCTTCCGTCCAGGAAAAATACCGCGCCACCAGCACATGTTCACAGATCTTGAAAGTCACCCAATAGAACAGCGCCAGCGCACCCCACATGGTAAGTTCCGCCACCTGCCACAGCGCCCCATGGCGTATCGCATCAATCCCATGTTTTTTGATAAAACCGACGTTGGCCATCGCATAGGTAAACAGGTTCACCGTCACAAAGGCAAACCCCGTGGCAACCCCACCCGCAAGCAAAAAGACCAGAATGGTCGGCCAGCGTTTTAGATCCAGATATTTTCTGCAAAATCCCATGGTTCCAAGCTACTGCGCTGGGTTTGCAGAGGCAAGTTACGCTTGGTTCAAACCTTAGCGACGGGATGCAGTGGTCGGGGTCAGCAACCCCGCGGCATCTGCAGACAACGTTGGCATCCCTGAATCACAAAAGACCTGATACGAAAAAAGGCCCCAGAGGGGCCTATTTCCTAACAACGGTGTAATCCGTGTTTACGCGCCAGAGCGGTTCACAACAACCGAGATGGTGCGCCAGAAGATCCAGGCCTCAAGTTTAAGGCTGGCATGGGTAATGTAATACATGTCAGCGCTGACTTTGCGGCGCGTGGCCTCAAACCCTTCGATATAGCCCAGCTCGGTCTGTGCCAGGCCACTGATGCCCGGACGGACAGCATGGCGTTCGCGGTATCCTCGAATCTTTTCAAGGAACTCGACGGCGTGGTCATAGTAATCAGGACGCGGACCGATCAGGCTCATGTCGCCGCGCAATACATTGATGATCTGTGGCAGTTCATCAATACGCGACTTGCGCAGGAAGCCCCCCAGTGGGGTAATGCGATCCACCTCCAAAGGCGCATCCGCGGTACGGCTGACCTGAGGCACATCCGTCATGGAACGGAACTTGATGGCATAGAAGGGTTTGCAGTAACGCCCCATGCGCCGCTGCACATAGAACAGGCCACCCTTGTTGTGAAGCGGGTTCAGCACCAGCAGAACCAGACAGAAAATCCCGAGGAAGGGCAGCAGCAGCAAGCTGAACACAATGTCAACGCCGCGTTTAACAGTTGGGTAAATGAAACCCATCGAACGTTGTTTTCCAAATGAAGCGGCCGCATCAAATGTGCCGTCAAATTTTGTAGAACTGGAGTCCATTTAAGTGTGTCTCCTGAAAGAAAGAGTTAGCTCAACAAAAACAGAACACTGGAACAAATTTTACCTACCAACTCGAACCCGTCCGCTGTGCAAAAGCTTTGCTTTATCTATTTTTTAGTTCAGCGAGGACAACTTCTTCGTCCAATGATTGAGCATGTAAACAATTGCCATCTGAGTGTTTGGCATACGAATAAGGGACTGCAGAGACGCTCCGCAGGGTTACAAGCGTGGACACTTCCTTTTGAAAAGCATCGCACGTGACGTCACTAATATCGAAAGTTCTGCACCTGCAACATTTTTCTTTGTATTTTAGTTAATAGCTCAGGATATGTCGCTGTTAAGCCTCTGTTATACATGAGCGAAAACAAACTGTCATGCTGCTGTTGCAATTTACGAACAACCAGACCAGCCCATCACCCGATCAAACACAACCAAAAGTATAGGCAATTTACCTGATTCGGGAAATATTCCCAATGACTTGAATCGCCCCGGGCTTGCACGCACAGCTGGTTTGGGATCATGTGAGAGCGCAAACATCAACGCGCGAAGGGGGAGCAAAATGGGTGCAATTCTGGCCATCGATCAGGGGACAACGTCTAGCCGGGCCATCCTGTTCAACCAGTCCTTTGAGGTGATTTCCGTTGTCCAGGAAGAGTTTCCCCAGCACTATCCGCAGTCAGGCTGGGTTGAACACGATCCAGCAGATCTGTGGAGCACAACGCTCAGAACCTGCCGCGACGCGCTGACCAAGGCGGGGCTGAGCGCACAGGATATTCACGCGATCGGCATCACCAATCAGCGGGAAACGACCCTTTTGTGGGATCGGACCACGGGCGAACCTGTGTATAATGCCATCGTCTGGCAAGATCGACGCACGGCCGATCTGTGCACCCAGTTAAAGGATCAGGGTGCCGAGGCTATGATCACCGCCCGCACCGGTTTGCTGCTGGATCCGTATTTCAGCGCCACCAAACTGGCTTGGATCCTGGATCGCTCCCCGGAAACACGCGCCAAAGCCGAGGCCGGGAACCTTGCGTTTGGCACAGTGGACAGCTGGCTGATCTGGAACCTGACAGATGGGCAAAGCCATGTCACGGACGCCACCAATGCTGCGCGGACCATGCTGTATGATATCCATGCGGGTGCATGGTCGGATGAAATCTGCGCATTGCTGAACATCCCCAAATCAGTACTGCCCGAGGTCAAAGACTGCGCCGCAGATTTCGGCACCGCTTCGGCGCAGCATCTGGGCGGGGAAATCGCAATCTCAGGCGTAGCCGGGGATCAGCAGGCCGCCACAATCGGGCAGGCCTGTTTCCAGCCGGGGATGATGAAATCCACCTATGGCACCGGGTGTTTTGCGCTGTTGAACACCGGCGATGTGCCAGTGACATCCAATCATCGCCTGCTGACAACCATCGCCTATCAATTGGACGGCCAGCCGACCTATGCGCTGGAAGGCTCCATCTTTATTGCCGGGGCGGTGGTGCAGTGGCTGCGCGACGGGCTAGGCGTTATCGAAAGTGCTGGCCAGACGCAGGCACTGGCCGAAAGCGCAGATGCCGGGCAAAATGTTGTGATTGTACCGGCCTTTACCGGGTTAGGTGCGCCCTATTGGAATGCACAATGCCGTGGTGCGGTCTTTGGTCTGGCGCGCAACTCTGGCCCGGCTGAAATGGCCAGGGCGGCATTGGAAAGCGTAGGCTTTCAAACCCGCGATCTGCTGGAAGCAATGCAGGCGGACTGGTCAGGGTCAGGGAAAGCTGCGCTGCGCGTTGATGGCGGGATGAGCGCCAGCAATTGGGCGATGCAGTTCCTGTCTAACATTCTGGATGCGCAGGTGGATCGCCCCAGGGTGCTGGAAACCACCGCCATGGGGGCCGCCTGGCTGGCCGGGCAAAAAGGCGGTTTCTATCCGGATCAGGCCGGGTTCGCTGCAACCTGGTCGCTTGACCAGAGCTTTGCCCCCGATATGGCAGAAGAGCTGCGCGAAAGCCGATATGACGCGTGGAAACGCGCGGTGGCAGCCGCGCAGGCCTTTTAGTTTTAGGGTTTGGCCCGCTGCACCATGCCAAACAGGTCACGCGGGTCATCTGGATCGGCCAGCATATCGAGGGGCTCGAAAAAATCGGTCCCCTCGATCGCCTGTTTGATAAAGCGCAGCGCTGAAAAATCTTCGATGGCGAAGCCAACGGAATCAAACAGGGTGATCTGACGGTTATCGCGGCGGCCTTCGGCCTGACCGGTCATGACCTGCCAGATCTCAGTCACCGGATGTTCGGGGGCCAAGGCCTGAATTTCACCCTCGATCCGGGTTTGTTCAGGGTATTCCACAAAGATATCTGACCGCAGCAGGATATCGCGGTGCAGCTCTGTCTTGCCGGGGCAATCGCCACCGATGGCGTTGATATGAACGCCCGGGCCGATCATGTTATCGGTCAGGATGGTGGCATATTTCTTATCGGCGGTGCAGGTGGTGATGATCTGCGCCCCTTAGATGGCATCTTCAGCGGTTGTACAGGACACCACCGTCAGCCCATACCCCTGAAGGTTCGCGGCGCATTTCGCGGTGGCGGCGGCATCAGTGTCGAACAGCCGCACAGTATCAATGCCACACAGGGCCTTGAACGCCAGACATTGAAATTCAGACTGCGCGCCATTGCCAATCATCGCCATGCAACGCGCCCCTTTGGGCGCAAGGTATTTCCCCACCAGCGCTGATGTGGCCGCGGTGCGCAGCGCCGTCAGAATTGTCATTTCCGTCAGCAGCGTCGGATAGCCGGTGTAAACATCCGCCAACAGCCCAAAGGCCGTGACGGTCTGCAATCCCTCCGAGGTGTTTTTGGGATGGCCGTTCACATACTTAAACCCATAGGCCTCACCATCCGAGGTGGGCATCAGTTCAATCACACCATGCGGCGAATGGGCCGGAACACGCGGGGTTTTATCAAAGCTTTCCCAGCGCTTGAAATCTTTTTCGATCTCTTTTGCGATGCCGGTGATCATCTGTTCCAGTCCGATATGGTGGATCAGCTTCATCATGTGATCAACAGACACAAAAGGCACAAGGGCTTTGTCAGAGGGCTGCAAAGCTGTGGTCATACGGGCCTCCTAACGGCGAGACAGATGGATGCCAGCGATCATGCAGCGCACAGAGCCGCCAGCGGTTTCGATAGTGGGCACAGAAATGGGCAACAAAGTCGCCGTTTCTTCGATGATCCAGGTTTGCTCGGCTGTCAGCGCCTGACGTGCACGATCTGACAGTGCAAGCACCGGGCCGGTGTTACCGGTCAGCTCTATGACGTTTCCAGCGAAGTTCGCGACCTGATCATGCGACAGATCAATCACCATTCGCCCGCTTTCTTCCAGGCGGCGGCGCACTTCCGCACGGCGATCCGGATCAATGATCATGTCCAGACAGATCAGCGCATAATGGGTGCCAATCCCCATTAGTACATTCGTGTGATAGACATCGCGGCCCTGCGCATCTTTGGCTTCAAAAACCATCGGCTCATAGTTGAAATGGGTGCAAAACCTTTCCAGAAGCACTGGATCAGCCCGGTGCGAGGCAGCGGTATAGGCAATGCGTCCAATATGATCGAGAACCATGGCCCCAGTGCCTTCCAGCGCAAGATCGTCAACCTCAAGCCCAGAGTAATCAATCACATCCTGCACGCGATATTCGGCTTTGAGCATTTCGATCACATCTGAGCGGCGCTCGCGACTGCGCGAGGGAACGAACATCGGATAGATCGCCACATGGCCACCGGGGTGGGTGGAAAACCAGTTGTTGGGGAATACACTGTCTGGTGTTTCGTCCGTGCCCAGATCATCAAAAACATGCACCCGCACTCCGGCCGCGCGCAGCTTCTCTACTGCGTGATCATGCTCATCGCGGGCCATACGCGAGGTGATGGCGGCATCGCGATGTGACAGGGTCTGAAAGGCATTGTCGTCATGCGTTTCGGGATTTGAAGCAAAGGCATGTGGGCGGATCATGACCACGGCAGAGGGGGCTTGCAGGCTAAGCATCAAAAGCTCCGGGTGGGGCGATCAAACACCCGGCGGCCCAGCAGCGAGGCGGTCAGATCCACCATCAGGCTGGCGGTGCGGCCGCGTTCATCAAGGAAAGGGTTCAATTCAACCAGATCAAGCGAAGTCACAAGCCCGCTTTCGTGCAACAGCTCCATTACCAGATGGGCCTCACGTTCGGTGGCCCCCCCGGGCACGGTGGTGCCGACAGCGGGGGCAATGGCAGGATCAAGAAAATCAACATCCAGTGACACATGCAGCAGGCCATCTGCCGCGCGCACATGATCCAGAAAGGCCATCAGCGGCGCTTTGATCCCGTGTTCGTCGATTGTGCGCATATCCGCCAGCATCATGTCATGCTTCGCCAGGGATGTGCGCTCATGCGGGTCGACAGATCGCAGCCCGATCATCCCCACATTGGCAGTAGGAATGGGGTATTTCACTAGCGGAAAGGCTTCAAACCCCGGCTGGCCGGTAAAATAAGCCACAGGCGCACCATGCAGATTGCCCGAAGAGGTGCTTTGCGGGGTGTGAAAATCGCTATGCGCATCCAGCCAGAGCACAAACAAGGGTTTGCCCACGGCCTGCGCATGTTCGGCCATCCCGGCAACCGTTCCCATCGACAGCGCATGATCACCGCCCAGAAAGATCGGCATTCCCTGCCCGGCAATTTCCCGACCCGCGCGGGCCAGCGCCTGTGTCCAGCCAATGCAGTCAGGCAGGCGAAACAGGTGGTCGTGTTCGGGTATATCATTGGGATCGGGGACAATATTGCCACGATCCTCAACCCTGTGTCCAAGATCCGACAGGGCCTGAGCCAGCCCCGCCACACGATAGGCGTCGGGGCCCATCAGGCACCCCTGCCGCCGCTTTCCGGCGTCCATAGGTGCGCCAAGCAAGATGATATGTCGCGTTTCCATAGGCCCATTCTGGGGTTGCTGTCCTCTTGCCGGAAGAGAACAATTCGCCCAAAATGAAAGCTGATTTGCCCAAAACGGAACTAATAAATGGACGATATGGACAATCGCCTGCTGTCAGCCCTGCATCGGGATGGGCGGGCATCACTGTCAGAGCTGGCGGATCAACTGGGCGTCACCCGCACCACGGTACGAACACGGATGGCAAAGCTGCGCGCCTCAGGGCAGATCGTGGGTTTTACGGTGATCACCAAACAGGATGTCTCACCTACACCCGTGCGGGGGTTGATGATGCTGGGCATCGAAGGACGCGGCACCGAACGCATCATGGGAAGGCTGGCCGCGATGCAACAGGTGCGCGCCGTTCATACAACCAATGGGAGCTGGGATCTGATCGCAGAGCTAGGGGCCGATACGCTGGAAGAGCTGGATCAGACCCTGTTCACCATCCGTCGACTGGATGGAGTCACTCGGTCTGAAACCAACCTGCTGCTCTCAACCCGCAGGGGGCGCTGATCAACTGGTAAGAACCAGAACACAGCCCATGATCGCACAGGCCAGGGTGGCATAGCCGCCGTCGATGATCGTCAGCTTGGCCGGGCGATTGCCATAGGCGTTATTTATCCCGATCCAAGGTGTAATAAAGAACAGGCCGACACCGATCCCAGCCAGCAGCCCAGCGCCTAAACTATCGATTCCACTTAAAGAAAACACATGGCGCATCATGCCTGCCACGATCAGCTGCATGACAAACGTAAAAGCAAACAGCATCGGCGACTGCCCCCCTTTGGGTTTGCCGTCTTCATCCAGTTCCAGCCCCACCGCTTCAACCCAGGGTTTGGACAAGGCCATGTACCAGACCGCCCCGGCCACAAATGACACCACCGCCGCAGCGATCACAGAAAGAAGTCCCATTCCAATTCCTCCAATATCTTAGCCGTTAGAAAACGCGGATTGCGACGTAAGGTCAATCCAAACCGGTTTCTACGACCTTTGTCGGGACAAAACCCTATTGACGTTGGGCCAAATACACGCTTAAGGGGTATTGATACATTTGGTACTCAATCTGAATGCAGGACCGGAGGGTGAGAGATTTCTTACGCGAAACGAGCATTTCCAAGTATTGCGATCACCATGGTCAGCCACTTTGGCCATGTGACCATTGAGCAGTTGATTGAGGTTCTGGGGGATCACAAAACCCCGAACCATGCGCTGGCAGATCATGCCTGGCTGGTGGACCTGAGCGGCTTTCAAACCACCGATATCTGCTTTGTCGATCTGATGCGGGTCGTCCCGCTGCAAGAGGCACGTCAAAAGCCCCTGCGCCGCGTACGCCAGATTGCACTGTTTGCCCCCACTGATCTGGGGTTTGGCATGGCACGCATGTATGAACAGCTATGCAATACATCCGAGTTTTTCGATGCCCGCGTGTTCTCCCGCCTGGACGACGCGCTGGCCTGGCTGGACCGGCCCGGCATCACACCCAAGATGGAACGGCTTGTGGCTGAAAGCTGTTACATTCCCAACGCGCAGATGATCTCCCACTCGGCTGAGGTCACTGGCTGAACCGAAAGCCGTGAGCTTTTGACCAGAACCATTTCAGCCAGACGCGGATCAGATTTGATCATTTCCAGCGTGACCGGTTTTTCAAACGGCGATATCGCTTTGATATCCACACACTCCCAGCGGTCATCATCTGTTGTGCTGTCAGGATGCGCCTCGGCGATCACTTCGACAATGCCGACAACAGCCTTTTCCTTTTGGGAATGATAGAAAAACCCACGATCCCCGATCTTCATCTCACGCATGAAGTTGCGCGCCTGATAGTTACGCACGCCATCCCATTCTTCACCCACATCCCCTTTGGCCACCTGATCCGCCCAGGACCAGGTGGAAGGCTCGGATTTGAACAGCCAGTGGTTCATCCGATCACCCGATTCCAATGGGTCAGGGTGGCGGTTTCAAACAAACCGGCTTTGGCATAGGGATCTGCGGCGGCCCAGGCCTGGGCAGCGGCCATATCGTCCACATCCAGAATGACCAGCGAACCACACATTTCGCCATTGTCATCCAGCAGCGGCCCGGCCTGCGCCACAACGCCAGTTTCCTTGATATAGGCGATATGGGCTTCGCGATTGTCCAGACGGGTCTGCAGGGCGCCGGCTTTGTCGCGGGCCATCAGGGCGATGAGCATGTTATTCTTCCTTCAAAGGTCGTGAGAGCAGTTGATCCATGGCCTGCGCCACGGTCAAGCCCCCTTGGGTCAGATCCGCCACGGTTTCACACAGCGGCATGGGAATGGACTTGAGCTGCGCAATGCTATGCGCGGCCTGCGCGGTGGCAGCCCCTTCGACCGTGATCAGCGGATCAAACGCCGCCCCCTGCCCTAGGGCAAAACCATAGCGATAATTGCGCGACAGATCAGAGGTGCAGGTCAGGGTCAGGTCCCCCAGCCCAGACAGCCCAGCCAGCGTTTCCGCCTGCGCATCATGGGCGGTTGCAAAGCGGATCATTTCAGCAAAGCCACGTGTCATCAGCGCGGCACGCGCGCTATCGCCAAGACCGGCCCCCATACAGGCACCACAGGCAATGGCAATCACGTTTTTCAACGCGCCCCCCAGTTCTGCGCCCACGATATCGCGGCTGCGATACAAACGCAGCCCCTGCGTGGACAGTTGATGCTGCACCCTATGCCCCACAGTTTCATCAGCGCAGGCCAGTGTCAGCGCGGTTGGCAATCCACGGGCAATATCCGCGGCAAAGCTGGGGCCGGTCAGCACCGCAGGCGCGGCTTTGGGCCAGTGATCCGCCAAAATAGCGGTGGGGCCGCGATTGGTTTTCAGATCAATCCCCTTACAGCACGCCACCAGCGCTTTGCCCGCCAGATCCCCCACGATCTGATCCGCCAACACCGAAAGCTGTTGCATTGGAACAGAGAACAACAGGGTCTGAGCATCGCAGGCCCGCGCCAGATCCTGCGTGATTTCAACAGTCTGGGGCAGATCCACACCGGGCAGCTTTGGGCTTTGCCGCCCCGGCCAATCATTGGCATTACGCGCCCAAAGAATCACAGGCGTTTCCCGACCGATGGCCGCGGCCAGAGCGGTCCCAAAGGCGCCGCCACCCAGCACCGCGATCATGCCTTGGCTCCTTTCTTTCCCGACCCAAGCAGTGGCGCGGCTTTCTGATCCAGCGGCCAGCGCGGCCGGGCCGAAAGCGACATGTCATGCGTCACACCGGCGGCGAACAGTTCGGATCCGGCATAAGCAATCATGGCCGCGTTATCCGTGCAAAGCCGCAGCGGCGGCGCGGTGAACCGCACGGCCTGATCATCACACAGGGTTTGCAGCGCGGCGCGAATACTTTGGTTTGCCGCAACCCCACCCGCGATGGCGATAGCGGGGCTCTCGGGCGCTTCCTCTAGGTACAAGGCCAGCGCACGGCGGGTTTTCTCAGATAGGACATCACGCACTGCGGCCTGAAATCCAGCGCAAAGATCTGCACGATCCTGTTCCGTCAGCCCGCCCTGATCCGCGACCAAAGCATCACGCTGCCGCAACAGGGCGGTCTTTAGACCCGAAAATGACATATCGCAGCCCGCGCGATCCAGCAGCGGTCTTGGAAAGCGAAAGCGCTTTTCATCGCCTTTGCGCGCCTCGGCCTCGACTGAGGGGCCGCCCGGCTGCGCCAACCCCAAAAGCCGCGCAGTCTTGTCAAAGGCTTCGCCCGGTGCATCGTCGATGGTGCCACCAAGACGGGTAAAATCCTGCGGGCCGCGTGCAATCAGAAACTGGCAATGGCCGCCAGAAACCAGCAGCATCAGATAGGGATAGGCCAGATCATCGGTCAGCCGCGGCGTCAGCGCATGGCCTGCCAGATGGTTCACCCCGATCAAAGGTTTGCGCAGACCGATCGACAGGCCTTTGGCCACCATCACCCCTGAAAGCACCCCGCCAATAAGCCCCGGCCCGGATGTCACCGCAATGGCATCCACCTGTGTCAGACGAACATCGGCCTCGCTCAGCGCCTGTTTCACCGCCGTGTCCAGACGTTCAGCATGGGCGCGGGCAGCGATTTCAGGCACCACACCGCCAAAATCAGAATGCAGCGCATTCTGCCCCATCACCACCGAGGACAGCACATCGCGCCCACGCACCAGGGCGGCGGCGGTGTCGTCACAGCTGCTTTCCAAACCAAGAACAAGTGGGGGTAAGGTCATCGGGGATCCGTTGCTTTGCCTGCGCTTAGCAGATACCACCGAGAGACACGCGCCACAATCACCCGATCAAGATGTCTGACACGCCCCCCCTGCTGCTTTTGACCCGCCCGCAAGAGGCGTCGCAAAAGCTGGTGCAGGCGCTAAAGGCGCGCGACCTGATCTTTGAACCGGTGATTTCGCCGCTGATCGGTATAGACTATCGCGCGCCCCTGCCTGCATTCGCGCCTGAAACCCGGATGATTTTCACCTCGGCCCATGGGGTTAAGGCCTATCAGCTGGCAGGCGGGGCTGCGGATCTGATTGCCTATACCGTGGGCAGCGCAACGGATCTTGCAGCGCGAAAGGCAGGGTTTGATACGCGCTGCGCTTTTGGCGCGGCAGAAGATCTCGTAAAATTGATCACAGCTGAGGCCCCCGATGTGCCGCTGTTGCACATTCGCGGCGAACACGCGCGGGGCGATATTGCGCGGAATCTGCAAATGCTTGGATTCGCGGCAGATGAGGCAATTCTGTACAAACAACCGGCGTTACCGATAACAAATGCCGCCCAGGCGATCCTGTCGGGCTCGAAACCGGTAATTGCCCCCCTATATTCCCCTAGAACCGCGCAGATTCTTGCGCAACATCCAGTGAAAGCGCCGCTTTCTGTCGCGGCTTTGAGCGAAGCTGTGGCCAAAGCCTGCGCGCCGCTTCATAAGACAGAGTTGAGAATTACCGCACGCCCCGAGTCGGAGCAGATGCTGTCGCTACTGGCAGAGATGATCGAAACGGCGCATCGGGATTAGCATTTATCCAGGTCACACGGCCCGGGCAATTGAGTGAAAGGGTGGAGAGACGTGGCAAGATCCAGAAAAAGAAAGCCATCGACATCGACCAAGCCATCCCCGGCCAAGGTCGAGGAAACGGTGGAACAGGTCGTAAGCGAAACCGCGCAGACCGAGGATCAGAACACCGTTGAGGCCGTGGCGGAAGACACCCCTGAGGTTTCCCCGCAAGAGGCCCCAGAGGTTGCGGTTGAATCTCCAGAAGACAGCTCTGCCGAAGTGGCGGAAGAGGTGCCCGCACCGGATGCTGACGAAACACCGGAGGCTGCAGAAGACACAGCTGCAGAGGGCGCGCCTGCCGAAGACGCCGCCGAAGAGGCAGCAGAAGCCACAGACGCCCCCGATGAGGCGGCGGAGGAGGCCCCTGTTCTGATTGAAGTCACCGAGGAAGACCCTGCCCCGGAACCAGAGACCCCAAGCGAGCCAATCCCGGATCCCGTGCCAGAGGCGCCGGTTACGGCCCCATCCGCACAAGCCGCTGAGCGCAAAAGCGGCTTCATGCCTTCGCTGCTTGGCGGGGTGATCGCTGCTGGCCTTGGCTTTGGTGTGGCGCAGTTTGTTGACCTTGGCAGCGCTCAGACCGATCCAGCCCTGACCGAGGCACAGGCCACGTTGAAATCACAGGCCGAACAGATCGAGCGGCTGGCCACCACAGCTGACAACAATGCGCAGGCACTTGAAGGCCTGAGCGCTGTGTCAGATCAGATCGCCGCCCTGCAAGACAAGCTGGCCGGAATCGACGCCGCCCTGACAGGGGCTGGCGATCAGTTGGCAGGCTTTGACAGCCGTATGGCTGCGCTGGAAAAGCAACCGCTGGCACAGGCGGTTTCGCCTGAATCCATAGCGGCCTATGAACGCGAACTGCAGGATCTGCGCGATTCCATCGTAGCGCAGAAAGATGCAGTCACTGCACAGGGTGAAGAGATGCGCGCCATTCTGGCTGACGCAAAGGCTTCAGAGGCCAGCGCAGAAGAACAGGCCCGTCTGGCCAGCAGCCGCGCGGCTCTGGCGGATCTGACCAGCCGTTTGCTGGCAGGAAAACCCTATGCTGAACCTCTGGCGGGTCTGACAGCAAATGGTGTGGCCCTGCCTGACGCCATCACAGCAGCGGCAGCAGATGGCGTTCCGGCGCTGACAGCTCTGGTTACAGATTTCCCATCTTACGCCCGTCAGGCGCTCAAGGTGGCCCGCAGCCTTCCCGCCGAGGACGGCACCGAAGCCCCGGCAAAAGGCTTTGCCAGCTTCTTGCAGAACACCATGGGCGCACGATCAGTGACACCGCAGGAAGGCAACAGCCCCGATGCGGTACTGTCCCGCGTTGAGGCCGCAGTGAAAGGGGCCGATCTGGACACTGCCCTGAGTGAGATCAGCACGCTGCCCGCCGAGGTACAGGCTGTTCTGGCAGATTGGGTGGCGCAGGCAGAACTGCGTCGGGATGCATTGGCCGGGGCGGCGCAACTCGCCCAGGAACTGAACAAGCAATAAGGATCGCGCAAAATGCTTTGGACACTTCTCAAGTTCGTCATCTACGTCGCGATCGTAGTCGCCGCTGTCTTTGGCCTGATGTTCCTGATCGACAATGGCGGCACAGGCATGGCCGATGCTGTTGTGACATTGAACGGTACGGAATATGTGCTGACCCCATTGATGCTAGCTATTTTGCTACTGGTTTTGTTCGTTGGCCTATGGCTGGCGCTGAAACTGGCCGGGCTGGCCATCGCGATTTTGAAATTCATCAATGGCGATGAAACCGCGCTGTCGCGCTATTTTGATCGCAACCGCGAACGCAAAGGCTTTGAAGCCATGTCGCAGGGCATGATGGCGCTGGCCTCGGGCGAAGGGCGTCTGGCGATTGCCAAGGCAAACAAGGCGCAGAAATACCTGAACAAACCTGAGCTGACCGATCTGATCACCGCGCAGGCGGCGGAAATGGTTGGCGACAAGAAAAAGGCCGAAGAGGTTTACAAGCGTCTGCTGAAAACCGAAACCACCCGCTTTGTCGGCGTGCGTGGGTTGATGAAACAAAAGCTGGATGCAGGCGATACCGATACCGCGCTGCAACTGGCGGAACGCGCCTTTGCCATCAAACCCAAACACACCGAAGTGCAGGACACGCTTTTGCAGCTGCAAGCGGAAAAGAAAGACTGGGATGGCGCGCGCAAGACCCTGTCAGCCAAGCTGAAAAACGGCTCGCTGCCACGTGATGTTTACCGCCGTCGCGATGCTGTTCTGGCGCTGTCGAAGGCCGCTGAAATTACCGATGATGCGGAACGGGCAGCGGCCTTTGAGGCGGCGATTGAGGCCAACAAAGCTTCGCCTGATCTGATCCCCGCGGCTTCGATGGCGGCGCGTGGTCTGGTGGAAAAAGGCAAAAAGCGCAACGCGATCCGCGTGATCAAAAAAGCTTGGGAGGTACACCCGCACCCCGATCTGGCCGCAGCCTTTGCTGAAATCGAACCGGATGAAACCCCGGATGCGCGCCTGAAACGCTTTGTCCAGCTGACCCGCATCCAGCCGGATCATCGCGAAACCAAACTGCTGAAGGCAGAGCTGAATCTCACCGCTGAGGACTTTCCCGAGGCGCGCCGTTCACTGGGTGATCTGCATGAAACCGATGCAGATGCCCGTGTGCTGACGGTCATGGCCGCGATTGAAAAGGGCGAAGGCAGTTCAGACGCCGTTGTAAAAGGCTGGCTGGCCAAGGCGCTGACCGCACCACGCGGGCCGCAGTGGGTCTGTGACAACTGCAACACCATCCACGCACAATGGCAGCCGACCTGCTCTAGCTGTGGGGCCTTTGATACCCTCAGCTGGAGAACACCGCCACAATCCGAAGTGGTTCTGCCCGCTGGTGCCAATATGCTGCCGCTGATCGTTGGTGCGCTGGAAGACAGATCAGATGAGGTTGTACCTGTCGCACAAGAAACCACACCCGAGGTGATCGACGTCACCGACGCCAGCGCAGATCCAGCCCAGGAAGAGGAGGCCCCTGCGCCACAGGTTGAAGATGCCGAGATTGTCGAAGACGACAAACCTGCCGAGACCAAAGCGTAGCGCCTGCCTCAGAACATAAGAAAGGCGGCCCATGAGCCGCCTTTTTCATATCTGTCAACCTTTCAGTTGATCTATGATCAATCCAGTAGCAAGCGCTGAACCATCGCGCTGTTGGGTTGTTCCAGTTCATCAATGACATCAAAATGATGTTTGCCCGCTTCAACCTGCAAACCACAGCCCCAGGTCTGCGCAAGTGTCTGAGCCTGTTCGACAAAGACGGGGCGCTCATCGCCGCCAACCCAAATGGTGACGCGGGTCTCGGGCGCGGGTTGGAAAATCGGGCTTTCGGACTGGGCTTCGTCTGCGTCGATTTTCAATTCCTGATTCATCAAGGTCTGCATCAATGGGTGCAAATCCCCCAGTGGAGAAATAGGCATCACATGCGCCAGACGGGCACGGACATCATCGGGCAAAACGCCCGGCGCGCACATGCGGGCCACCAGATGGCCGCCAGCGCTATGGCCTGCCAGCCGGACAGGGCCTGAAATCTCGCGCGCGGATACGGTGATCGCCTGCGCCACCTGACGGGTGATATCTGCGATGCGCACGCGCGGACACAGATCATATGAGGGCATCGCCACAGCCCAGCCATTGGCGCGCATGCCTTCGGCCAGATGAGACCAGCTGCTGCGATCAAAGCTTTTCCAATAGCCACCATGCACAAAGACAAACAGCCCCTTGGGCGCGCCTTCCGGTACAAAAAGATCCAGCGACTCACGCGTGCCATGTCCATACATCAGCCCCGGCCTGATCCGACCGGCCAGCGATAGCTGCTGGCGATAGGCATTGGCCGCTTTCTCCCAGTTCAGGGGATAGTCTGCAGCCCCTTCGATATATGGCGCATTGGCATAGGCGTCGTTCAGGTCCATGTTTCTCTCCCAATCTGGCCCTATACAATCGGGGTTACTCGTGATCTGGCTGTGCCAAACAGAAATACCACCGGAGGAATCATGTCTGACCTGGTCACGAATCTCAAATCTTTGCTGAAGGATCCAACCCTTCTGGAAACACGCGCCTATGTGAATGGGCAGTGGATCGCAAGTGACAACACCTTTGATGTGACAAACCCGGCACGAGGCGATGTGATTGCACAGGTCACAGACCTGACCCGCGAACAGGTGGCGGACGCGATTGATGCCGCCTATGTGGCGCAAAAGGACTGGGCGCAATGGACAGGCAAAGAGCGCGCCAATGTACTGCGCAAATGGTTCGATCTGATGATGGCCAATCAGGACGATCTGGGCACCATCATGACCGCCGAACAGGGCAAGCCGCTAGCCGAGGCCAAGGGTGAAGTGGCCTACGGTGCCTCATTCATTGAGTTCTTCGCAGAAGAGGCCAAGCGCGTCTATGGGGAAACCATCCCCGGTCATGCCCGCGACAAACGCATCATGGTGATGAAGCAGCCCATCGGCGTGGCCGCATCGATCACCCCGTGGAACTTCCCCAATGCGATGATCACCCGCAAAGCAGCCCCTGCGCTGGCGGCAGGCTGTGCCTTTGTCGGGCGTCCTGCATCGGAAACACCGCTGTCGGCAACCGCGCTGGCCGTTCTGGCAGAGCGCGCTGGCATTCCTGCAGGTGTGTTCAACATCCTGCCCTCATCGGCGTCTTCTGCGGTTGGCAAAGAGTTCTGCGAAAACGACAAAGTGCGCAAGCTGACCTTTACCGGATCGACCGAAGTTGGCCGTATCCTGTTGCGTCAGGCCGCTGACAGCGTGATGAAATGTTCGATGGAGCTGGGCGGCAACGCCCCGTTTATCGTATTTGATGATGCGGATCTGGATGCCGCTGTCGAAGGGGCCATCATCTGCAAATTCCGCAACAATGGTCAGACCTGTGTGTGCGCCAACCGCATCTATGTGCAGGCCGGTGTTTATGACGCCTTCGCTGAAAAACTGGCCGCTCGCGTGGCACAGATGAAGGTGGGCGACGGTCTGGAAGAGGGCACCGAGCTTGGCCCGCTGATTTCACCAGAAGCCATCACCAAGGTGCAGGAACACGCTGCTGATGCGACCGCAAAGGGCGGCGAAGTGATCTATGCCGGGGAAACCCCGCAGTCGCCCGGTAACTTTCTGGCGCCGACCATCGTCAAAGGCGCCACCCGTGACATGGCTGTCGCCACCGAAGAGACCTTTGGCCCCTTCGCGCCATTGTTTAAATTCGATGATGTCGATGGGGTAATCGAGCTGGCAAATGACACCATTTTTGGTCTGGCCTCTTACTTCTACGCCAAAGACCTGAGCCGCGTGTACAAGGTGGCCGAAGCGCTGGAATACGGGATCGTCGGCGTGAACACCGGGATCATTTCCACAGAACTCGCACCTTTTGGTGGCGTGAAACAATCCGGCCTTGGCCGCGAAGGCAGCCACCACGGGATCGAAGATTACCTGGAAATGAAATACGTCTGCATGACGGTTTAATTCGCGCTATAAAATGCTGCGCCGCGGGCCAATTCTGAACGGCGGCGCAGCTTTTGTAAGATTCTATTAAAGAGAATCGCAACACACTTGGGGCATGCGCTGCCTCGCCCTGATATGTCTGCTGATATGCTCAGCCCTGCCCGCCTTGTCGAAAGACAAAACAGCGGTCGATATCGGCATTTCGACATTGGGCACCTATGTGGCTCCATCTGCGCAGATCGCCCCAAATTTCCAGCTGCGCACACCGCTATATGTGGGCAGACTGAACCGACAAATCACACATGATGGTAACAAATTGGATAGCCAGCTTTCGGTGACATCCGGCCATGTCATGGCCGATTACTTTGTTGGACCGTCAGGCCTGCATCTTTCAGCCGGGATTGCCGTTGGCGGATACGAGCTGACCGGAACTGCTGTGAACCCGACCCTGGATGGTACATCCTATCCCGGGCAATTTGATTTTCTTGTCGAACAGGATCGACGCGTCACACCTGTTGCTGCTGTTGGCTACCGCCGTGAAACTGGTTCTGGCTGGGGGATCTCGGCAGAATTTGGTGCGCGTTTCTCACAGCTGGAGCTATCAACCTCCGGACAGGAAACGCTTGGCACCTCACAGCGCAACAGTTTCGAACAGGACATTGACGATCTCAACCGCGAGCTATCAGAATTGCCGGTTATCCCCTTTGCATCACTTGGGTTGGTGATGAATTTCTGACCTTCCACGGGAAAAATCTCGGCTGTGCGATCTTGGTCATGGAAATTTTGTTAACAATAAGTTAATTTTAGCGTTGCATAAATTCCTCAGATTCAATCTTGAATCATCTTTTACATATTTCTGTGTCGCCATGTTACAACTTGCCCGATACCACGGGTTCAACACACGACAGATTTGGAAAACATCATGTTTAAAAAGCTCGCTATTGCTTCTGCTCTGGTTGCTGCCGCAACAACTGCCCAAGCTCAGGACAGTATTTCTGCCGAAGTTGGTGTCTCAACCCTTGGTGCATATGTTGCCCCCAGCTTTGCCCTTCGCGACAATCTGCGCCTGCGCCTGCCGGTATATTTCGGCAATTACTCTGACACCTTTGATGTTGAAGGCAACAGAGTGAAAGGCTCGCTTGAGCTGAACTCAGCCCATATCATGGCGGATTACTACATCGGCAACGGTGGCTTCCGCGTATCGGGCGGCCTGTCGATGGGTGGCTATAAGGTAAAGGGTTCCGCCAACTCGCTGACCTTCAATGGCACAACCTATACGCCAACCACTGGCAGCCTCGAAATCAAAGCCGAGCAAGAGCGCAATGTCGCCCCTGTCGCGGCAGTCGGCTACCAGAAGATGTTCGGCAATGGCAACTGGGGTATCTCGGGTGAGTTGGGCGCACGTCTGACCAAGATGAAATTCTCATCCAACGGTCAGGCAAACCTGCCGACACAGGCCCTGAGAGACAGCTATGCCAACGAAGTGCGCAAGATCAACGACGATCTGCAGGATTTCGCTGCGGTTCCTTTCGTATCGGTAGGCGTTGTTTTCAACTTCTGATCCGATCAGAGACAATGATGGAACGGCTCTGGGCTTGCCCCCGGGGCCGTTTTCTGTTGGCGGGATCAAATTCAGTGGGCTGCGCAAAAGGCTGACAGATTTCCCCCTGAACCCCCGCAGCCCATAGACTATCATACGCTCCAAGACGCTCAGCCATGAGTTCCGCACCGTCTTGCTGCTTTGCGGTTGATTTTCGACCCCAGGCATATCAGGTGTGAAACAAGATGACCTGAAAGGTATGCCCCAATGCGCTACATCAAATGGACCCTGATCGCACTGTTCTGGCTGATTGTGGCCGCTTTCCTGCATTACACCCTGCCGCAATACGATATTGCGCGGATCACGGATACTTATGAAAAGCGCATGGATACCGGACGGTTCAGCTGGTTCTGGGCGCAACCTGATGCGGGCAACGCCACAACCACGGCCAACCGCGATGTCTCTTTCATTCAGACCAAACTCGCGAATGGTGAGGTTATGGTCTATCGCAACGAAGACACCGGCTGGGGCTGGCCGCCGTTTTTTAAATTCACAACCGCCGATGTGCAGGCAGAAGCCTCAGACTTGAAATCTACGGCTGAGGCCCCAAAGTGGGTGGCGATCAAGCACTATGGATGGCGCGAAGATATCATCACCATTTTCCCGAATGCCATTTCGGTCAAACCCGTTGCAGGCCCGGATGTGCGCGTGATCCCCTGGGGATCCATCATCACGCTGGTCATTCTGGCGGCGGTCTTCTGGGCGATCCGGGTGCGTTGGATTCGCTTCCGGCAGAACCGCATTGATCCGGTTGTGGATCAGGTTGAAGACAGTCTGGAAGATGGCAGCAGCCGGATCAGAGGCTGGTTTGGCAGAAAGTGAGTGAGGCCGGGGGTTCCCCGGCCTTTTCCTTCAAGCATGTCGCGCAAAAGTGGGCACCGGTTTTGCGCTTTTCGACATGCAACATCAAAAAAACTAGAGCGCGCAATCGCTTCCAATTGTGAACGCCGCGCTCTAGCGTTTGCCGTAATACAGGCCGACCACATGTTCGGCCTCGGCAAAGAACAGCCAGCGCGAAGCCATGACGCCTGCAATATGGCTGATTACTGCCAACAGGGCAAAGATATGCCCAAAAGGCAAAAGCAGCAACAGAACCGGCAGAACCGCCATAAGCACCAGCGCAATCCCTCGCAGCTTTTGGCTGTGTTTGCGCCCAACCACATGCACCATCTCGCGCAGCAGATAGTTGGTGCCGGTATGGGGGGGCTCAAAGGCGCGGGTCTGACCAATGCGGCCAAGGCCGGTGGCTGTTTCAATGGTCGATCCGGCGCGGGCAAAGCGTTTGTCGCCATCCCACCACCACCAGGCCTGCAACAGACCAGAGGCCGCAATCAGCACAATCGCCAGCGAAACACGCCCAGACAACAGCGCACCCCCGGCCAAGGCCAATAGAAGAAACAGCGCCGGGGTTGAGGCATGATGCCAACGCGGCACAGCACGCAATTGGGTATAGATCATCGAGGTGGTGAACACCGTGCCAAGACTGAGAGCCGCGCCCAGCCAACCCAACATGTGCAACTGCGTCCCGGTCGTGACCAGCGCCGCTGCATAAAGGCCCATGACCAGCAGGGCCGCCACCGCGGCGCAGCCTTCGCGGGATAGCCAACTGCTGCGCCATTGGCGAAAAGCTTTGATCGCGTTTTCCTTGCGGCCCAGATGAAAAGTTGAGGAAATCAACCCACCACCCGCAAGAGCAAAGGCAATCAGGAAGAACACAAACCCCACCCAACCCGTTGGCGCAGTGGCGTCAATGCCCAGCCAGAACAGCAGGCCAAACCCAAGCCCCGACAGGGTGGTAAAAAGAATAATGGAGGGCGCTGGATGCATCAGAGTTTCTCCAGAGTCTTATCAAGCCAGCCAAGGAAACCTTTGGGTTCCTCGGCAACCGGATCAAGGTAAGGGGCAAGAACATCGGTTTGCTCGGCCCAGGTGTCTTTGGGGCGCGGAGGCAGGTATTTGTTGACCGGCTTTGTGCCCTGCTCTGGCATCAGATCCATACCGCCGCGTTCCGCCACCAGTTGCGACACATCACTGTCTGGATCGCCCAGATCGCCAAAATGACGCGCCCCAGCGGGACAGGTCCGCACGCACGACGGGATGCGGTCTTCTTCCGGCAGGTTGTCGTTATAGATGCGATCAACACAAAGGGTGCATTTCTTCATCACCCCGGCCGCCAGATCCAATTCACGCGCACCGTAAGGGCACGACCAGGCGCAAAGACCACAGCCCATACAATCGGTTTCATTGACCAGCACAATGCCGTCTTCGACACGTTTGTAGCTGGCACCCGTTGGGCAGACCGTCACGCAGGGGGCATCTTCGCAATGCAGGCAGGATTTGGGGAAATGGATCAGCTGCGCCGGGCCTGTTTCCGGCTGCGCTTCAAAGCTGTGCACCCGGTTCAGGAACGTGCCCATGGGATCACCGCCATAGGGTTCCTGATCGGACAGCGGTTCACCATAGTTTTCCGTGTTCCAGCCTTTGCAGGAAATCACGCAGGCATGGCAACCAACACAGGTGTCCAGATCAATCACCAGACCCATTTTACGGTCAGTCTTTTCGGGAAGTGATGTCATGCCCCTACCTCCCACTTCAGTGTATCCGGGCCTTGGTCAACAGGGGATTTGATCGCCGGGAAGGCAGGCTGGGCTTCTGCTGGGGCCTCTGCCTTTTCCAGTTTGACACGCAGGTCAAACCACGCGGCCTGACCAGTGATTGGATCGGAGTTGGACCATCGCAGCCCATCGCCTTTTTCGGGCATAAGTTCGTGGATCAGGTGATTTAGAAGAAATCCTTTGGTGGCTTCGGGCGCGTCTTCGGACAGCGCCCAGGCGCCTTTGCGCTTGCCGATGGCGTTCCATGTCCAGACGGTGTTTTCATTCAACGCCGCCATTTCCATGACCGGCACGGTGATTTGCCCATGAGGCGATGTGAGATGCACCCAATCGCCATCCTGCAATCCGTGTTCCCGCATCAGTTTGGTCGGCACATACAGCGGGTTGCGCCCATGCAATTGCCGCAGCCATGCGTTTTGCGTGCCCCAGCTGTGGTACATCGCCATCGGGCGCTGGGTGAGCGCGCGGATGGGATAGTCTTCCTGCCCCTCCAGCCCGTCTTCGTACCAGTCGGGCAGCGGTGTCATGCGCTGGCGCAGCTGTTCACGCAGGTGGTCAGGTGGTTGATGGTCGCCATGCCCTTCGGCAGCCAGCTGAAACCGGCGCACATGCTCGGAGTAAAGCTGAAAGATATAAGGCTGCGGGCTGTCATACAGGCCCATGCCCACCGCCCAATCCTGATACTCCTTATTCCAGGGTTTATAGTATTGCGCGGCATCCGGGATATGGGCGGTAAAGAAACCGCCGTTCTGAATATAGTGATCCAGTTGATCGGGGTTGGGGGTTCCCCGCCCTTCTGACAGGCCATCACTGCCCTGTCGCCAGCCCGCCAGCGGGCCAATGCCGGGGCGGCGCTGGTGATTGACCATATAGTCGGCATAGTCCTGATAGACCGCCTGCCCCTGATCATCGGTAAAGCCCGGCAGGTCAAGGCGCACCGCCAGATCCACCAGCACCGATTGAAACCCCCGCACATCGCGGTCTGGCTCGACCACCGGCCAGCGGATCGCATCTGCGGCAGCGTCAGGTTCGCAGATCGGGCGATCCAGCAGCGATATGCAATCGTGCCGCTCAAGATAGGTGGTGTCGGGCAAGATCAGATCCGCATAGGCCACCATTTCCGAACTATAGGCATCGGAATAGATGATGCGCGGAATGACGTAATCACCGTTTTCATCGGTATCGGTCAACATCTCCATGACCGAGCGCGTATTCATCGAGGAATTCCACGCCATATTCGCCATATACAGCATCAGCGTGTCGATCTTATAGGGATCGCCCGCATGGGCGTTGGAAATCACCATATGCATCAGCCCGTGGGCAGACAGCGGGTTTTCCCAGGTAAAGGCCTTGTCGATCCGCGCGGGCGAGCCATCTTCTTTCAGCATCAGATCGGCAGGGCCGCGGGGAAAGCCCAGATGCGGCCCATCCAGCGGGCAATTGGGCTGGGTTTTGCAATGCGGCGTCGGATGGGCTTCGACCGGTTTGGGATAGGGCGGTTTGAACCGCATCCCGCCGGGGGTTTCCACCGCACCAATCAGGATCTGCAGAATATGCAGCGCGCGGCAAGTCTGGAACCCATTGGAATGGGCGGAAATCCCACGCATCGAATGAACGGACACCGGACGACCGATCATCTTGTCGTGGTGTTCACCACGAAAATCTGTCCAGGGCTGGTCGATCTCGATGGCTTCATCAAAGGCCACGCGCGCGATTTCCCCGGCAAGCGTGCGAATGCGCGCGGGTGTGATGCCGCAGCGTTCGGCCACCGCTTCGGGGGCATATTTGGCATCCAGATAGCTTTCGGCGATCTCATGCATCACGCAATGGTGGGTCACACCATCCCGCTGCAACGTGCCAGTCAGATCCGGGCGCACGCCGGGCTGATCAAAGGGGGTTGGCTGCCCCGTCGCCCGGTCAATCACCAGCGGCTTGCCATCCTCATTGCGCAGGAACAGACCCTTTTCAGGCGACGCAGGATCGCAATCCAGCAGCACCGGCGCATTGGTGTAACGCGCCAGATACTCAAGGTCGATCTTCCCCGCTTTCAGCAGGCAATGGATCAGCGACATGATCAACAAGCCATCAGATCCCGGCGTAATGCCAATCCAGTCATCCGCCACCGCATTATATCCAGTGCGGATCGGGTTGATGCCAATCACCTTGGCCCCGCGCGCCTTGATCTTGCCGATGCCCATCTTGATCGGGTTGCTGTCGTGGTCTTCCGCAACACCGAACAGCAAGAACAGTTTGGTATGATCCCAGTCGGGCGCGCCAAATTCCCAGAACGCCCCGCCCATGGTGTAAATCCCGGCGGTGGCCATATTCACCGAACAAAAGCCCCCATGCGCCGCATAGTTCGGTGTGCCAAAATTCTGCGCCCAAAAGCTGGTAAAGCTTTGCGACTGATCCCGCCCGGTAAAAAAGGCCAGCTTTTCCGGATCATTGGCGCGCAAAGGGGCCAGCCAATCGGTGGCGATGGTCAGCGCTTCTTCCCAGGAAATTTCCTGAAACTCACCCGAACCACGCGGCCCCACCCGTTTCAGTGGCGCACGCAGCCGCGATGGGGCGTTGTGCTGCATGATCCCGGCGCTGCCCTTGGCGCAAAGCACGCCCTTGTTCACCGGGTGGTCACGGTTGCCTTCGATATAGGCCACCTTGCCCTCTTTCATATGCACGTTGATGCCACATCGGCAGGCGCACATATAGCAAGTGGTTTGTCGGATCTCGTCCGAAACCGGAGGGCTGGTATTGATGGTCGGTTGCTTGATTTTCATCTGGCGGCCTTTCGAAGGGCGGGATCAGGTCAAGAGCATAATTCCCAAGAGAATAAAGAGAGCGATGAACAGGGTTTCACTGACAATCAGCGCGATCGCCGCCGGGCCAACGCCCAGCACCTGTTTCAGATTGGTTTTCATGCCAACCGCCGCGATGGCGATCAGCAGCAGCCAGCGCGACGCCTGCGCCAGCGCTTCGGTAAGAAACTCAGGAATCAGATGAAAGGAATTCAACCCCGCCAGCACCAGAAACCCGATGACAAACCCCGGCAGGATCGGCGGTGCTGAACCTTTGTCCTGGGTATGCCCCTGCTGCGCACGGATCAGGATCGACAGCACCAGAACAATCGGTGCCAGCATGGCAACACGGATCAGCTTGACCAGCGTCGAGGTATCCCCGGTTGGGTCAGAGACAGAAAATCCCGCGCCAACCACCTGCGCCACATCATGGATCGTGCCCCCAAGAAACACCCCCGCCTGCAGATCAGACATCTCAAGAAAGCTGACAAGGATCGGATAGGCAATCATCGCGATGGTCGACAGCACAGTCACACCGACAACCGTGAAAATCAGACGCTCTTCTGAGCGTTCATCTTTGGGCAGGATCGCTGACAGCGCCATGGCAGCCGATGCACCACAGATCGCGACAGACCCAGCCGTCAACAGCGAAAAGCGCCAACCGCTGCCAAAAAATTTACCGATCAACAACCCAAAGCCGATGGTGGCCAGCATCCCCAAAATCACAAGGCCAATCATCTGCACCCCAAGGCCCATCATCAGATCGACACTGATGCGCACGCCCAAAAACGCCACTCCAAGCCGCAATAAACCGCGCGCAGCAAAGGCGATACCGGGGACCGTCTTGCCCTCTTCGCCCAGAAAGCTGACGGAAATTCCCAAAAGCAGCGCCATCAGCATTGACGGCGCCCCATAGTGTTCAGACAGGAATTTTGCCGAAGCCGCCACCAGCACAGCGACGATCACCCCGGGAAAGGTGGTTTTGATCCAGGCCCCAAACTCCGCTTTGCCTTGGAACGGCAAAGTTCTCATTACGCCAGTCAGCATTAGAATTTTAGTCTCCTAATTTGGGAAAACATGCGATCACGTTCTATCTTTTAGCGTCACAAAGGAACGCGCTTCAGGGCCGTTGTAAAGGGTTAATGGCCGGATCAGGATATTGCTGCGCTGCTGTTCAAGACATTGCACCAGCCAGCCGGGCATCCGCCCAATGGCGAAAATCGGCACATAGAGATCCATGGGTATGCCGTGCAGCTGGTACATGACGCCGGCATAGAAATCGACGTTCACGTTCAACCCATGCCGCGCATAGGGTTTCATCGCCTCAACCACACCTTCCAGGATCTGGTAGAACTCAGGCGCGCCCATTTCATCCCCCAGCTTTTTCACCCCTTCACGCATGTGGCGGGCGCGGGGATCTTCGGCGCGGTAAACGCGGTGGCCAAAGCCCGTCACAGCCTCGCGGTTCTTGCGCTTCGCCTTTACATAGTCGGCCGCTTTGTCGGGGGTGCCGATTTCACGCACCATTTTCATGACGTCCTCGGCCGCGCCTCCATGGGCAGGGCCCGCCAAAGTAGACAGAGCCGTGACCATGGCCCCATGCAGATTGGCTTCGGTGCCAACAGTCACCCGCGCAGCAAAGCTAGAGGCATTGGCCCCATGTTCCGCGTGCAAAATAAAATCAACATCCGCCAGACGCGCCGCATCGTCAGACGGCTTTTCCCCCTTGAGCATCCAAAGCCAGTTGGCCGCATGGCCAAGCGTCTTGTCGGCGGCAACCGGGTCGCGCCCATTGCGAATGGCCTCATGGGCGGCGATGATCATGGGCACCTGGCTGATCAGGCGAATGCCATTGGTCAAAAACCCCGCTTCGCCTTTCTCGGCGCTGCCTGTCTCAAGCGCGGCGAGGGCCGACACCGCCGTGCGTAGCACATCCATGGGATGGCCCGTCTTACACGAACGGATGACATCATAAATGCCCGCAGGCAGGTCACGCGCGGCTTTCAGATCCGCGTCAAACGCGGCCAGTTCTGCTTCGGTTGGCAATTCACCATGGATCAGCAGATAGCAGACCTCTTCAAAACTGGCCTGTTCCGCCAGATCATGGATGGTATAGCCGCGATACAGCAATTCACCTTTGGCACCATCAATGTGACTGACGCCAGAGCGCTCAAAGTAAATCCCTTTCAAACCACGGTTGATCTTGACGTCATCGCTCATTGGTGGCTCCTATCGGGTCGGTTTACGGAGGCAGACATGCCAGTTTTGGACAAGCTTTTTGAAAAAGCCCGTGCGCGCAAAGCGCGGGTGGTGTTCCCTGAAATGGATGATCCTCGGGTGGCTGAGGCCTGCACGCGCCTGCGTGCGGACGGGCTCGCAAATCCCCTGCCGCTGGCCGATGCATCTGAGGCCCATGTGCGGGCGCTGGTCGAGGCACGTGGCATGAAAGAGGGCATTGCCAAGCGGATGGTGTCCAAACCCTTGTTTCGCGCCGCAGCCATTGTGGCTGCAGGCGAAGCAGATGTGATGGTGGCAGGCGCGGACAGCCCGACAAAGAAAGTCATCGAAGCCGCCAGCATCGGCATTGGCCTGTCAGAGGGTACCACGGTGCCGTCGTCGTTTTTCCTGATGCTCTTCCCCGATGGGCGCGAAATGATCTTTGCGGATTGCGCGGTCAATGTATCGCCAGACGCACAGGCGCTGGCTTCGATCGCGGGGGCCTCGGCGGCCTCTGGCGAGGCACTTCTCGGCCGGGCGCGGGTGGCAATGTTGTCTTTTTCGACAGGAACCAGCGGCACGGGTGACAGCGTAGATCTGGTGCGCGAGGCGGCTGAGGTTTCCGGTTTCTCCGGGCCAATCCAGGCAGATGCCGCACTAAACCCATCAATCGCGCAAAAGAAGGGGCTGGGGGAAGGGGATGCCAATGTGCTGATCTTCCCGGACCTGAACGCGGGCAATATCGCATATAAGCTGGCGCAGGAACTGGCGGGTGCGCAGGCGCTTGGGCCGTTCCTGCAAGGATTCCGCAAACCGGTCTGCGATCTGTCACGCGGGGCCACGGTTGACGATATCGTTGCGGCGACAGCCATTGCCGTCGCCATGGGAGAGTAGCCGATCATGCGCCCCCCATCAGGGTCAGCGCATCTTTGGCAATCCATTCCTCTTCATGGGCCGGAACGCGCCAGATCTGCACCCTGGAGCTTTCGGCATGCAGCCGCGCCTTGCGCTGGTGATTGGCGTCAGGATCCAGCCGCGCCCCCAGCCATTCCAGCCCCTGCACGATCCTTGCACGCACACCCACTGCGTTTTCACCGATCCCACCGGTAAACGCGATAGCGTCACAGCCCTGCATCGCCGCAATCAGCGATCCGGCATGGCGCAGCGACCAATAGCAAAAGTGTTCGATGGCGAAATCACTATCCGCCGTATGATCCAGCATCAGCTTGCGCATGTCGGATTTGCCACCTGACAGCCCCAGCAACCCGCTTTCGTGGTTCAGAATGGCCTTGGTGCGCTCAAGCCCGTTTTCTTCGACCAGCCGCAACACTGCATTGGCATCAATCCCACCAGAACGGGTGCCCATGGTCAGCCCATCCAGAGGCGAATACCCCATGGTTGTCGCCACAGACTGCCCGTTGTGAATAGCACAGAGCGACGCCCCATTGCCCAGATGAAACGCTAGCAGCCGCGACGGCAGAGGCGCACCCGACAGGTCAGGCAGACGATCCACCAGCGAGGCATAGCTTAGGCCATGAAACCCATAGCGCCGAATGCCCTTGGTTTCGATCATCTTGGGAATGGCATAGCGGGTGGCCACTTCGGGATTGCTGGCGTGAAAACTGGTGTCAAAGCTGGCGTATTGCGGCAGATCAGGCGCCAGTTCGGCAAGCGTATCAATCGCAGACAGATTGTGCGGATTATGCAGCGGCGCCAGCGGCGAACAGGCGGCAATTTCGGCCCGGATATCAGGGCTGATCCGCACAGGCTGGGTCAGCTTGCGCCCGCCATGCACAACGCGGTGGGCAGCGGCCTGCAATCTGTCCAGACCAAAGCCCCGCGTCTCAAGCGCGGCCAGAACGGCCTGCAGCGCGGATTTGTGATCAATAAAGGGGATATGATCCTGTGTATCCCCGATCTTTAGAAATGAGGCCCCGCCAATTTCAGCAGCGAGACCCGATAGCTGTTCCGTCAGCGTTCTGTCAAACACTGCAAATTTGATCGAAGACGACCCGGCATTCAGGACCAGAACAGCGCCATCAGTACCGGGTGTCTTTGTCACGATCAGCCCCCTTGCTTGACCATGTCAGCCGCGTCGATCCCGGCCACTTCGACAGGTTTCTTCATCGCGTCACGGCGGAAGGGTTCGCCAAGTTCCTGATTGATCATGGCTTCGATCAGGGTGGTGATGCCGTTTTTCTGGTCTTCACAGGCCTGACGCAGCGCTTCGGTCAGTTCGTCCTGTGTGCGGGCGACAACACCTTTCAGACCACAGGCCTTGGCAATACCGGCATAAGACACCTGAGTGTCCAGCTCGGTGCCGACAAAGTTGTCGTCATACCACAGGGTCGAGTTCCGCTTTTCCGCGCCCCACTGATAGTTGCGGAACACCACCTGAGTCACGGCGGGCCATTCTTCGCGGCCAATCGCGGTCAGTTCGGTCACGGCGATGCCAAAGGCACCGTCGCCCGAGAAGCCAACAACAGGCACATCCGGGCAGCCAATCTTTGCACCAATCACCGACGGCAGACCATAGCCACAGGGGCCAAACAGGCCGGGGGCAAGATACTTGCGGCCCTCTTCAAAGGACGGATAGGCGTTACCGATAGCACAGTTGTTGCCGATATCCGACGAGATGATCGCATCCTTGGGCAGGCCCGACTGGATCGCACGCCATGCTTTGCGCGGGCTCAGCCAATCCGGCTTGTCTGCGCGGGCACGTTCGTTCCAGGTGGTGCCGGGATCATCGTCTTCGTGATCCATCGAGCTCAGTTCCTGCGCCCAGGTGGACTTAGTGGTGGCAATCAGCGCCTCACGATCCGAACGACCTTCGTCACCGGCAGAGTCCGACAATTTCGACAGGATGGTGGTGGCCACCTTCTTGGCGTCACCAACGATGCCTACGGTGACCGGCTTGGTCAGGCCGATACGGTCAGGGTTGATGTCGACCTGAATGATCTTGGCCTCGGTCGGCCAGTAATCAATGCCATAGCCCGGCAGGGTTGAGAACGGGTTCAGACGGGTGCCCAGCGCCAGAACAACATCCGCCTTCGAGATCAGCTCCATCCCGGCCTTTGAGCCGTTATAGCCCAGTGGGCCAGCATGCAGCGGGTGCGACCCCGGGAAGGCATCATTGTGCTGGTAGCCGCAGCAGACCGGCGCAGACAGGCGTTCAGCCAGATCTTTGGAGGCTTCGATTGCGCCGCCAATAACAACGCCCGCACCGTTCAGAATGACCGGGAACTTGGCGTTCGACAGCAGCTCTGCCGCCTGATCCAGCGCCTCTTCGCCGCCAGCAGGGCGTTCGAAATCAACGATGGCAGGCAGGTTGATGTCGATCACCTGAGTAAAGTAATCGCGCGGCACGTTGATCTGCGCCGGGGCCGAGTTGCGCTTGGCCTGCATGATCACGCGGTTCAGCACTTCGGCCATGCGCGACGGATCACGCACTTCTTCCTGATAGCAGACGCAGTCTGCGAACATCCGCATCTGTTCAATTTCCTGAAAACCACCCTGACCGACGGTCTTGTTCGCGGCCTGCGGTGTCACCAGCAGCAGCGGGGTGTGGTTCCAGTAGGCGGTTTTGACGGCTGTCACAAAGTTCGAAATGCCCGGTCCGTTCTGCGCGATCATCATCGACATTTTGCCAGTGGCACGGGTGTAGCCATCGGCCATCATGCCGCCGGATCCTTCGTGGGCACAATCCCAGAAGGTAATGCCCGCCTTCGGGAAGATATCGGAAATCGGCATGAAAGCCGAACCGATGATACCAAAGGCATGTTCGATTCCGTGGCGCTGAAGCACTTTCACAAAGGCTTCTTCAGTGGTCATTTTCATGATCAGGATCTCCCAGAAAAATCAGCCTCCAGTTTTGGAGGTGTTTGCGGGGAAGGTAAATCCTGCAAAGGGGTGCGGATAGGGCCAGTTTTTCAGGCCAAATAGATCCAGAAAATCTGTTACCCGACCTGCACCAAAGGCCGGGCCATGGTGTGTTGGCTTTGCGCGTTCTCAGACCCGAGAATCTGCGCAACCGCCTGCCCCCAACTCTCCCAGTTTAGTCTGGTTTCATATTCCTGACGGCTGGACTGGCTAAGCCGCGCATAGCTGTCGGGATCGTCCAGATAGGATAGAATCAGGCGGCAATAGTCTTCGCTGGTGGCACCGGGTTGCAGCGCATGACCATTTACACCCTCGGTGATCGGCACCCCGCCAACCCGCAGACATAGCGACGGCAGGCCATAGGCCGAGGCCTCACAAAAGGCGAAACCATAGCTTTCAAACGACGGCTGCACCATGAAATGTGCCTGCTCCAGCGCCTGTTGAAAAATCGCAAGTTCCTCAGGTTTGGCTTTGTCCAGCTGCGGGTGAACCGTGACAAAGGCGTTGCGGTGCACATCGGGTGGCTCGCAGCCGATCACTGTCAGCCGGGCATCCACCCCCGCCAGACGCAGGGCCCTGAGCGTATCAAAAGCCATCGGCCCGCCCTTGGCCCACCAGTTGCGACCAATCACCAGCAGATGCAGCGGGGCGCCCGATGCAAGGGTCTTGGGCGGCGGGGTTGGCACCCAGCCTATATTCGCTCCCCATGGCACCAGATGCGCGGAGTTGCCGGGCAGATCATACAGCTCTTGCGTGGCGCTGCGCAGCCACTCTGAGGGCCACAGCAGGTGATCACACCCCGCCAGAACCTGTTTTTCCTGACCACGTGACCATGTTTCAAAAACACGGCTGACCCATGAGGATTTCCGATGCGCCTGCCCCACGTCTGACAGGCGGTAAACCGTCTGTGTCGCATCAGAAGTATAGACCACAACCATGCCGGGCGGCACTTTGACCCCCGCCAGCGAATGCAGCGAATAGGCCCCGAACAGCACATCAAAATCGCCCTGCTTCAAAAACCTTGTCACCCGTCTGGCGATCACCCGTTGCAGCATAAGATGCATCCGCCAGCGCAGACGCAGGGTGATGGCGTCGGGCAGCGCCTGCACCATCTTTCTGACAGGCTCCGCCATCCCCCAATCATTCGGCACAATCGTGACATCGCCCACATGGGCCTGCAGCGCCGCATAGATGCGCGCATTGCCCCCCGAATAAAGGTTTTTGTCCAGCGGAGAGTGATCGCAAAGATAGGCAATACGCGGTCTGTTCATCTGCACTCTACCTCTGACCATCTCGAAACCACCCCTGATTACTTACAATTTGAGGCAACACTGAGGCGCAGTGCGGGATTTTCTCTCGCCTTTGTGACGGCGGCAATCCGCAACCCACACCTGTTTACCATCTTTTTGAACCAATGCAGACGCGACTTTGCCTTATCAGATTGGTATGAAGAACCACCTTACGGCCCCAATGGGCGCAATGTTTTTGGATCATGCCTAACGCTCTTGCCTATCTCGCATTGGGGGTTTCCCCCCTTCTGGTCTTCGCTTTGTACCGAAGCCTGCGGGTTGAGCTTGCCCTGATCTGGTCAATCCTGCTGGGCTATCTGTTCTTGCCAGAATCCCCTGCGGTCTTTGATTTTCCGCTGATGCCGCCCCTGAACAAACACAACATGCCGGCGCTGGCAGCCTTTATCGCCACTCTGTTGGTCTATCCGGGCAAAGGCCCGCTGCTGCCAGAATCAAATGTGGGCAAGGTGCTGGTCTTTACCTTTATCTTTTCGCCGCTGCTGACCGTCGTCACCAACATGGAGCCGGTGTTTTACGGGCGTGTCGGCCTGCCCGCGCTTGGCCTGAAAGATGCTCTGGCGCTGGTGCTGCTGCAGTTCATGATCATCATGCCCTTTTTGCTGGCGCGCAGACATCTGAACAGCGGCGATGCCCTGCGCGACCTGATGAAAGCGCTGATGATTGCCGGGCTGGTTTATTCTTTGTTGATGCTGATCGAAATCCGCCTGTCACCTCAGTTGAACCTATGGACCTATGGGTTTTTCCAGCACTACTTTGGCCAGAGCGTCCGCTTTGGTGGCTATCGCCCGGTGGTGTTCCTGTATCACGGGTTGTGGGTGGCCTTTTTTGCCATGACAGCCGCGCTGGCCACACTGGCGCTATGGCGGGTCAAGCTGCGCGAATTTGAGAGCAGTATCCGCTACTTTCTGGCCGCGCTTTACCTGCTGGTCGTGCTGGTGCTTTCCAAATCACTGGGCGCGCTGATCTTTGCCGCTTTTGCTGTGCCTCTGATCCTGTTTACCAAACCGCGCATGCAAATGCGTGTCGCGGTGCTGCTGGCCGTGCTGGCGCTGGGCTATCCGCTGATGAAAGGCGCAAATCTGGTGCCCGAAGACTTCCTGATTTCGCGCGCCGCCGCCATCAGCGAAGACCGGGCCGGCAGCATCCAGTTTCGTTTTAACAATGAACGCACCTTGCTGGATCGCGCCTCGCTCAAACCGGTCTTTGGCTGGGGCAGCTGGGGCCGCAACCATGAGCTCGACCCCGAAACTGGCCGCCTTTTAACCGTGACAGACGGTCGCTGGATCGTGACCATCGGCACATTCGGCTGGGTGGGCTTTCTGGCTGAATTTGGCTTGCTTTTATTGCCTATCATGCAAATCGCGCGCCAGGTCAAACGCCTGAACCCGCTTGATTATTCCGGCCTTGTCGGGGCTGCGACACTGCTTTTGGCGATCAATGCAGTGGATATGATCCCCAATGCCACCCTGACCCCAATCACCTGGCTGTTTGCGGGCTGTCTGACGGGCTATGCCGAACGCCTGAAACAACGGTCGCCGACGGATGCGCATCTTTTATCCAAGTTAGAATGGAAACCTGTGATTTCATGAGGATTGAATGACAACAAGACCCCGCGTCCTGCTGCTGGCGGATGAATGCAATCCTGAATGGCCCTCGCTTCCTGTTGTGGGTTTCAAATACGCGCGTGAAATCGCCAAGCTTTGCGATGTGACGCTGGCCACCCATAAGCGGAACCGCGAAAACATCGACAAGGTGGATCATGGGCTGGACATCGTCTTTATGGATACCGAATGGATCGCCAAGCCGATGTTCTATACCGCCAAATGGCTGCGAGGCGGTGATGAGGTGGCCTGGTCGACCTCGATGATCTTCAACTATCTGCCCTATCTCGCGTTTGAGAATGCGGTCTGGCGGCATTTTTCGGGGCGGATGGATCAGTTCGACATTGTGCATCGCATCACACCGATGTCGCCCACACTGCCCAGCTGGATTGCGCATAAGGTGAAACAGCCCTTTGTGATTGGGCCGTTAAACGGCAATCTTGACTGGCCCAAAGCCTTTGCCGCTGAACAGGCACGCGAAAAGGAAAAGCTGCGCAAGTTGCGTGATCTCTATAAGTTCCTGCCTTATGCCCGCAGCACCTATGATAAGGCCGCAGCAGTGCTCTGCGCCTTTTCTCATACTCGCAATGATCTGCAGCGCGTTGAAGATGAGCGCATCATTTCCTTCCCGGAAATCGGCTTTGACCCCGAGATATTCCATGATCAAGGCGCACAGCCTGCCGGGCAGCGTGGTAATGATGGCAAACGGCACTTTCTTTATGCCGGGCGGCTGGTGCCTTACAAATTGCCCGAACTGCCCATTCGCGCCTTTGCCACCTCTGATCAGCTGCGCCAGCATCACCTGCATGTGGTTGGCGACGGGCCAGAACGCGCGCGGATGCAGGCGGTGATTGACGAATACGGGCTGCAGGATTGCGTCACCATGCATGGGCGCAAAACCCAGGCCGAGGTGGCCGATATGATGCGGGTCTGCGATTCCTTTGTCTTTCCGTCTATCCGCGAACTGGGTGCAGGCGTGGTGATCGAAGCCATGGCCTGCGGCATGCACACCATTGTCGCCAACTACGGCGCACCGGGTGATCTGGCGGCCAATGATCGCGGCGCACGGGTTGAGATGGGCACATTCGATCAGATGCTGGACGGGCTGCGCAGTGCCATGGAAACCGCCGCGCAAAACCCAGACCGCATGACTCATGCCGCCAGGCTGGCCAAAAGCTATGCTGACATCAATTACCCCTGGGCCTGCAAAGGTCAAAAAACCCGCGCTGTCTATGACGCGATCATGTCAGGCACAGGGTTTGAGGGGCTGGGCTATTAACGGCAGTAAGGCCCGCCGCGATGCGATGCGGTGTCAAAATGGAAATGGTCCTGATGATGACGATCTGATTCAGGGCCAAGCACCGTTCCAAACGGGCCGCAGGCCGCTTTGTGCATCTGACGCAAGGCCTTGCCATCTTTGCGGCTGCGCCAGCCCTCAAGCAGCGTGATCGACGTGCCATCCGCCAGATTGATCGCGGAAATGTCGATGGCCTTGCCCTTACCATGTTCTGAGATCTTGGCACCCTTTTTGTGGTTGCGGGTCCGGCAGACATAATGCGCCGCAACGCGCAGACTGCTGACACCACCGCCCCTTTTGCCAATTGCGGGCTTCACGCCGGTATCAATCCAGGTTTTCAGCGCCTGAGCAGTTTGGCAGTTCATCGTCGCTGGCTGGGTCAGGGTCACATTGCCCACCGCGCGCAGGCTGACCGCATTGGTCACGCCACACCCGGGCGTGCTGCTGGGAACCGCCCCCACAACGTCACCCACCAGGGCAGGATCACCGCACAATCCGCCCCCTTCAACCGCGCCACTGCTTTGGTTGAAGCGCGCAGTCAGAAAGCTTTGGATGCCCTCCAGCTGACTGCTGGCTGTTTCCTTGACCGAGCGCCCGCCCCCACAGGCCCCAAGGGCCAATACCGCGCAAAGCGCCACACCGATCAATCGCATCATTTTACCTCTGCACGGCCAAAGTCTGGCTTATCCGTATCCTGACCCGCCTCAAGAATGCTACGGCGGATGGCACGGGTGCGGGTGAAATAGGCATGAAGTTGCTCACCATCGCCGGTTCGGATGGCGCGCTGCAAGGCCATCAGCTCTTCGGTAAACCGGCCAAGGATTTCGATTGTGGCGTCTTTGTTGGTCAAAAACACATCGCGCCACATGGTGGGATCTGACGCCGCGATCCGGGTGAAATCCCGAAAGCCCGCCGCCGAGAATTTGATCACCTCCTGATCAGACACACGCCGCAGATCATCCGCGACCCCAACCATCGTATAAGCAATCAGGTGCGGGATATGGCTGACCACCGCGCAGACCATATCATGGTGATCGGCCTCCATGATTTCGGTCATCGCGCCCAGCGCCTGCCAATACGTCACCTGCCGCTGCACCGGTTCTTCGGAGGTGCCTTTGTTCGGCACGATCAGGCACCAGCGATTGTCAAACAGCGTGGCAAAGCCCGCCTCGGGGCCGGAATGTTCCGTGCCCGCCATCGGGTGACAGGGCACAAAATGCACCCCATCAGGAATATGCGGCGCGACCTCGGAAATGACGGTCTGCTTGACCGAACCAACATCAATCACCGTTGTGCCCGGTTTCAGATGTGGCGCAATCGCCTGCATCACTGCCCCCATGGCCCCCACCGGGGTGGCCAGCACAATCAGATCCGCATCCTGCACCGCCTCTTGCGGGCTTTCGCAGACCTCATCACACAGGCCAATCCTGCGAGCCGTATCGCGCGACGCCTGCGACCGGGCATAGCCCGACACCGTTCCGGCAACACCACCACGCTGCATCGCCCAGAACATCGAGGATGCAATCAGCCCCAGCCCAATCAGGGCAACCTTATTGTAAACCACGCTCATCGCGCGCCTGCCTTGAATTGGCCAATCGCATGGGCCACCTGACGGCAGGACGGTTCGTCACCCACGGTAATCCGCAGACAATTGGGCAGATTATACCCGGCCACCTGTCGCACAATCAGCCCCTGCGTCTGCAAATAGGCATCACAGGCCTGTGCCTCATCGGGGTTGCCAAACCGCGCAAGCACAAAGTTGGCTGTCGAGGTATCGCAAGGCACCCCATGCTCGGCCAGCGCCTCGGACAGCCAGGCCCGCAGGCGGGTGTTCTCATCGCGGCATTTTTCGGCATAGGTCCGATCTTTAATCGCCGCCTCAGCCGCCGCCAGCGCCGGGGTCGACAGGTTGAACGGCCCGCGCACGCGGTTGAGAATATCAACCACCTCTTTGGGGGCATACCCCCAGCCGACACGCATCCCGCCCAGCCCGTAAAGCTTTGAAAACGTGCGTGTCATCACCACGTTTTCGCGCACATCGACCAGCTTGGCACCGCCATCATAACCCTCGACATACTCTGCATAGGCGCCATCCAGCACCAGCAGGCAATTCTCAGGCAGCCCTTCGGCCAGACGCTCAATCTCGGCCATGCCGATCATGGTGCCCGTCGGATTGTTGGGGTTGGCGATGAACACCAGCCGCGTCTTATCGGTACAGGCGGCCAGAATGCTGTCCACATCGGTCACGCGCTCATGCTCTTTGACCTCGACGGGTGTTGCCCCCGCAGCCAAGGTACTGATGCGATACATGGCAAAGCCGTGTTCAGTGTGGATCACCTCATCACCGGGGCCCGCAAAAGCCTGACAGATAAAGGCGATGATCTCATCTGATCCCACACCCAGAATAATCTTGTCACTGTCCAGCCCGTGTACTTCTGCGATGGCCTCGCGCAGTTCGTCATGGCTGGTGGAAGGATAGCGATGCAGATCATGCACAGAGCGTTTGACCGCCTCCTGCGCCGCAGGGCTGGGGCCAAAGGGGTTTTCGTTTGAGCTCAGCTTGACGGTGTTCGCAACACCATCCACATGGGATTTTCCGCCAACATATAGCGAAATGTCCATGATTCCCGGTTGTGCTTTGATCTTGGTCATAATGTCCTCCTAGACACCCCGTGCTTACCTTTGTGAAATCCTTATGAAAAGCACCAAAACCGCTTTCTTTCCGCACACCCATCGGTACCATGGCTCCAATTGAGCAACCGGAAAGGTCGCATGGTTATGAAAAAGATACTTATCGCGCTGGTCAGTTTTTTCGGCCTGTCGATCCTGCTGTTTGGTGGGATTGGCCTGTTTCAGGGCGCAATGACACGCACCACACTGCATATTGTGTCCGGCTCTGAAAACAAGGCGCTGGAACCGCTGGTGCGCGACTGGGGCGAAAGCAATCGTGCAGATGTTCACTTCACCTATATGGGATCGGTCGATATCGCCCGCGAACTGTCCAAGGGCAGCGCAACCGAATTTGATGCGGTCTGGCCCGCCAATTCCCTGTGGATCGAACTGGGCGATACCGAAAAGGTGGTCAAACATGACCGGTCTGTGCTGCGCTCGCCAGTGGTGCTGGGGCTGCGCAGATCCATTGCACAGGATCTGGGCTGGATCGGACGCGATGACATCACCATTCAGGATATCCACACAGCCGCTGAACAGGGTCAGTTCCGCCTGTCGATGACATCCGCCACCCAGTCAAACTCCGGGGCTTCTGCTTTTTTCGGCTTTCTCTATGCGCTGGCAGGCAATCCTGATCTGCTGACCATGGAGCACCTCAAAGACGAAGCCCTTCTGGATCAGGTGCGCGATCTGCTGGGGCAGGTGGATCGGTCATCCGGGTCTTCGGGCTGGCTGGCAGATGCGCTGGTCGACAATCCCAACGCCTTTGATGCCATGTTCAACTATGAGGCTCTGGTGATCGAAGCCAACCAGCGCCTGAGCGCCAGCGGTCAGGAACCGCTTTACGTGATCTACCCGGCTAATGGGTTGTCCGTCGCCGATAGCCCGCTGGGGTTCATCGCCAAAGGCGACGCAGACAAGGAAGCAAAATTCCTTGAGCTTCAGAATTACCTAAGCCAGCCCGCCCCACAAGACCACCTGATGTCACTGGGCCGGCGCGCCGGGCTGCTGGGTGTGGATGCCAGCAATGCCGACAAAACCGTCTGGAACCCGGATTGGGGCATTGATCTGAACCGCGCCATTGCGCCTATCCCCACGCCCAACAGCGATGTGATCGGCGAAGCGCTGCGGCTTTATCAGACTGAACTGCGCAAACCGTCTTTCACCGTCTGGGCGCTGGATGTGTCCGGTTCTATGGGTGGGCAACCCATCGAAGAGCTCAAAGGCGCCATGCGCCTGCTGCTTGATCCTGATGCGGCGGCGGTGAACCTGCTTCAGGCTTCGAGCCGGGATATCACGGTGATCCTGCCTTTCAATCATGACGCCGGTCAGCCCATCATCCTAACCGGGGGTGACAAAGTTGAAGCCACACAGGCGTTGAACTTTGTAAATAACCTTCAGGCGGATGGTGGCACCGATGTCTACTTTGCCATCTACAAGGCCTTTGAGCTTATGAAACCCTACCACGAAGACGGAACGCTGTTTGATTACCTGCCTGCGGTCGTCGCCATGACCGACGGGGCCTCGGCCCCGGACAATCGCGAGCCGGTGCTGAATTACATGCGCAAAAGCCCCTATGCCGGGGATATTCCCATCCACACCATAGCCTTTGGTGAGGCCGACGAAGCGCAACTGCAAGAACTGGCGAATATCTCGGTCGGGCGGCTGTTCCATGCAGGATCGGATCTGGCGAAATCTCTGCGCAATGCAAAAGGGTACAACTGATGGGGCTTTATGAAGGTCCCCGTCAGGTTGTGGCCGGGGTATTGGCGGGTGCCGTGTTTCTGGGTCTGTTTCTGGGGGCGCAGCTGGTCTGGTGGCTGGCGCTTGCGCTGGCTGCGCTGGCCTATGGCGCGCTTTTGCTGATCATCCCCCGCCGCAAACGCGCCGAAGAGATCGTGCTGGGCGCGCGGGTCACAGCCGCTGATATGCAAAGCGCCGGGGCCGCCCTTGCGGATAGTGCCGCACGGCTGACCGGTGTGACAGGGAAACTGCCCCAGCCGGATGCGCAGGCGGTGCAGGAGATGGCGGAGCACGTGCAGTCTATCCGCGAAAATGTGCTGCGCGATCCTGATGACTACCGCGTAACCCGGCGCTTTATCAGCACCTATCTGCCCCATATCGTACAGACCGTGGAAACCTATGCCGATCTGTCCGGGCGTGCCCGAGGGGATCAGGCGCAGCGGCTCGAAAGCCTTGGCGCACAGATTCGTGCCTTTGGCCCGGTGCTGGAAGAAATCGACCGCGCCTGTATTGAAAATGACCTTGCCGCGCTGGAAAGCGAAGTTGACGCGCTAGGCACCCAACTGTCCCGGAGAAGAAGATGAACCGTTCCCTCATTGGCCTAGGTATTCTTGGGGTGGTGGCCGCAGTGGCTGTGGTGGCCACCCAGCTGGATCTGGGCGGGCTGACCAGACAGGTCGAAACCCGCGAACGTGTTGATGTGTCGATCTATTACGGCGGAGAGAAATCCGCGCTGCTGCAAAACGAACGCGTAAAGGACATCATCGACCGCCGCTACAAGGTGACGCTGGATGCAACCAAGGCCGGATCCATCGAAATGGTCACTTCGCTGGAGACCGCAGACAAACATTGCCTCTGGCCTTCAAACATGGTGGCCGTTGAACTCGCCCGTGAAGCCGGTCGCCCGGTGAAAGGCTCTGAAACCATCTTTAATTCGCCAATCGTGTTTTATGCCTGGGATCAGGTGGCCGAAGCGCTGACCTCAAAAGGGGTCGTGCAAAACGAAGCGGGTGTTCTGACCGCAGATGTGGATGCCATCGGCAAGATGATCGCAGATGGCGCGCGCTGGCAGGATGATCTGGGGGTGAATGTCTATGGCCCCTTCAAGGTGTATTCGACCCACCCTTCAAAATCCAACTCGGGCAATATCTGGGCCGGGCTTTTGGCCACCTCGTTCAACCAAGGCACACCCCCCAGCGCCGAAGACCTGCCCCAGATCCTGCCCCGCGTTGACGCCTATTTCAAAGCCATGGGGCATATGGAAAGCTCTTCCGGCGATATCTTTGAGAACTTTCTCAAACAGGGCATGGGCGCGCGGCCTATTATCGTTGGGTATGAAAACCAGATGGTTGAGTTCCTGAATGCCAATGCCAGCTATGCCGATCTGATCCGCGAAAAGATCCGTGTGATCTACCCTGAACCTACAATCTTTGCCTCGCACCCGCTGATCTCGCTCAGCGCGACCTGCGACCGCCTGAAAGAAGCGCTGATTGATCCCGAGGTGCAGAATATCGCCTGGGCACAGCATGGGTTTCGCACAGGGCTGATTGGCGTCGAAAATGATCCAGCCGCGATCACGGTCACCACATTGCCCGAAACCGTCTCTCTCGTCGTACCAATGCCCGCGGCGAAAGTCATGGAACAGATCATTCAGACGGTAGACTAGCGAAGAGGGCCCGTCAGAGATCGAAGAGCGCCCACTTCTCAAGCCCTGACGGGCTTTCCGCGCTTATCTGACAAAAACACTACGTCTCTTGACAAAGGTCAAGTTACAAGAGCAGGGAAGGGTTTACCAAGTGGCATCGCCTGAACGGGAGTCTCACCATGCGCCTTACTCTTCTTTCCCTGGCCACCGCGCTGACGATGACCAGCGGCACCGCCTTTGCCGACAGCGGCTATGACTCGCTCGCCGCATTGGGTGAGGCGCTGTACCACGACACAAACCTGTCGATGAATCGCACGCAGTCCTGCGCCACATGCCATTCACCGGATTTCGGCTTTGTCGACCCACGCGAAACTGATGTGGGCAAAGCCGCCTCTCTTGGAGATGACGGGATCTCTTTTGGGGATCGTCAGGCCCCAACCGCCGCCTATGCCAAATTCTCACCGCCGTTTCATTTCAACGACAAAACCGGCCGCTGGACCGGCGGCCAGTTCTGGGACGGGCGCGAAGCGGATCTTGCCGGGCAGGCCGGTGGCCCGCCGCTGAACCCGATCGAAATGGGCATGCCGGACAAACCCACTGTCATCGCTCGCCTGCAAGAAGATCCGGCCTATGTCAGCGCCTTCCAGTCGCTTTTCGCCAAGGATATCTTTGACGATGCAGATGCCACCTATGCCGCGCTGACACAGGCCATTGCCGCCTTTGAGGAAACCGAAACCTTTGCGCCCTTTGACAGCAAATATGATCGCTATCTTGCGGGAACCTACAAAATGACCTCGCAAGAGGAACTGGGCCGGGTGTTGTTCTTCTCGCAGCAGTTCACCAATTGCGCCCTGTGCCACCAGTTGAAACGCAGTGCCGTCGATCCGCAGGAAACCTTCACCAACTATGAATTCCACAATATCGGTGTGCCAAAGAATGACGCTCTGCGTGCCCATCTGGGCACGGATCCGATCACCGTGGATAAGGGGCTGCTGAACAATCCGCAGGTCTCTGATCCGGCTGAGATGGGCAAATTCAAAGTGCCGACACTGCGCAATGTCGCGATCACTGGCCCCTATATGCACAACGGTGTTTTCACCGATCTGCGCACCGTGGTGCTGTTCTACGACAAATATAATTCTCGCGCTGAAAGCCGCCAGATCAACCCGGAAACCGGCCAGCCCTGGAAACTGCCAGAGGTGCGCGGCACCCTTTCTGTGGCAGAGCTGACCGAAGGCCCGGCGCTGGATGACAAGCGTGTTGATGCCATCGTGGCCTTTCTCAAGACCCTGACAGATGCGCGTTATGAGCACCTGTTAGAAGACTAAAACGATTTTTTAGCCCAGCTTCACCAGATGGTTGTCCCACTGGCAGTCATGCTGGGTTAGAACTCTGGCCTGCCCATCCTCGATCAGGCCAATCACCCCTTTGCCGGTGGTGAACAAAAACCCGGTGCCATAGGCCCCAAGGCCGCAGACATCCTCCAGCTGGGGGGCCGCGATCAGCGCGCCAGTCCCCAGATCATGCAGATGCACGCGTCCGCCACGAGGCGATGAATAGGCCACCTGCTGCGCATCCGCTGATAGCGCCACACTGCCCGCGTAATTCTTCATCAAAGCCAGCTGCGCCGGATCCGCCGCAATCTGAACCGGATCCTGCCCCAGCCTGTGATGGGCAATCAGCGCGGGGGTCTCTTCCATCGCACCCTGCCATTGCATCGCAAAACACACCGTTCCCCCCTGCCCGACCGCCAGATGGCGGATCGAATTTTTGTGCAGCTCCGGTGCCAGTTCTACCACTTCCTGCACCGCCCCGTGACGTGACAGATAGGTCAGGTTGGGCATCATCACCGGGATGTTCAGCTTGCTACGTCCAGAGGCCGGGTGCGTCTCAATACCCCCATTCGCCACCGCAAGGGTTTCACCATCTGGCAACAGCACGATATCATGCGGGCCAACACCGCCCGAAGGAAACTCACCCAGCCGGGCATAGCCACTGGCCGCATCCCAGACACCAATCATCCCCTCGGCAGCATCATAGTCGTTTTCCGTGGTGTAAAGCCTGCTGCCATCTTTGGAAAACACCCCATGACCATAGAAATGCCTGCCAGCCGGGGCGCTCAGCCGTGCCACATCGCGGCCCTGCGCACAGTCGATGACCAGCGCAAAATCGCCGGGCCGGCGGGCAAAGCCAACTGCTTCGGGGCGAAATGGATGGGCCGCCGCCGCATGGCCCCGATCAGGGATCGGCAATGTGAACACCACCTCACCCGCGCCCGTCACCCCGGCCAGCTTATAGCTGCCATCTGGGAACCGCGCCGCAGCAAGAAAATCAGGCAGCCCCGCATCCGCCCAGCTGAGCTGCGGCACCATTCCGCTGGCCAGAAGACCCGCCAGAAATCCACGGCGCGACGTCATCTTAATCCCCGTCCAGCGCGTTAAAGCCTTCCATCACGCCCAGTTCCACGGAAAGCTCATCCCGGGCGATCTCAAGCGCACGGTGAAAACTGGTCTGCAAAGACTCAACGCGGAACCGCCCCTGCATATCTGTCACCTTGGCAAAGGTCGGATCATCCAGATCCGCGATCTGGTTAAAAATCGCATCAAACGTCAACCTCAGCGAAGTGCTTTGCTCCGAATGCCCGTCCGCAAGAATCAGCGCCATTTCCTGCATGGACTGCGCAGCCAGATCCACATGATGCAGGCTGCGGCCCGAACGGCGCGCATCGGCCCGGCGCGGGCGCGGATGTTCAAAGGTGCCCATGGGGCGCCCAATGCGGGTATCGGCGGTAAACTGCAACCCGGTGGTCAAAGCCCCAAACAGTACCTGAACCCCTTCTTTGCCAGATCCAATGATCTGATCCGCATAGGTCTGCTGCCAATCCTGCCAGATCGCATTGGCATTTGTATCAATGTCATGCGCAATCGCCTGAACCAGCGCGCAGCGATACTCTGGCGTGCCGTTCTGGCGCATGGTGTCATCATAGATCAGGTATTCCAACGCATAAAACCCACGCCCGGCCACCGACATTTTTGCGAAAGCCTCGGGGTCGGACACCGCCGCATGTTCGGCTTTGATCAACCGGCTCAGTGCCTTGCGGGTGAATCCCTTGGTGTCCGGCCAAAAGGCTATGCCAAAGGCACGATCATCGGTTTCCGTCGGGCCAAAGCGCAGATGGCTTACCCCAATCCAGCCATCAAAGGCCGCGTGAAACGCATCGCGCAGCACCGGACTTTCGGTGTCGCACTCCGTCTGAGAAACTTTCGCCAGATGATCTGACCGCTTCGCCAACCGCTCAAACCGCGGCAATACATGGGTTTCCACAATGGCCCGTGTCTTGGCGCTGTACTCCGCGTCGCTATAGCTCTGGGCCCAAAGCGGCGTTGAGAATATCAGCACAAGACAAGAAGAAAGAATACGCAGCATCAAAGGCTCTCCAGAAATTGGATCAACAGGGCGCGATCTGGCGCGGGCAAGGCGGCAAAGCCATCACGGGCCGCCTGACCTTCGCCGCCGTGCCAGAGGACGGCTTCCTCCAGCGACCTTGCGCGCCCATCATGCAGAAACTGGGTATGCCCAGACACCTGCCGGGTCAAGCCAACGCCCCAAAGCGGCGGCGTGCGCCATTCGGTGCTGTCCTGCCCCGGATCCGCCAGCCCCGGCCCCATGTCATGCAACAGCAGATCAGTATAGGGCCAGATCAGTTGAAAACTATGCGCCGGGCGATTCGGCATCCGATGGGTCACATAGGCCGGACGATGGCAGGACTGGCACCCCAGTTGATGAAACAGCGCCTTGCCTGCCAGAACATCTGGGGCCTCCACATCGCGCCGGGCTGGCACCGCCAGATTGCGCGAATACAGCGTGGTCAGATCCAGACCGGTGTCATCCACCTCAAAGGTTCGCACATCGCCATCCCCATGGGGCGCAGCCAAACACGCCGCCTGAGCGGCGGTACAATCCCCCGCCCCCGCCTGAAACAGTGGCGTCGAAATACCGATATCCCCCAAGAAAGCCGCCGCCACCTGTTCACGCACAGTGGGTTGTTCCGCCTTCAGGCCAAAGCGCCCCAGCATCGGGGCATCAAACTCACGCGAGACGACAACATTCGCCCGCCCGGAAATGCCATTTCCATCCGTATCCTCAGGATCCGCCCAGGCAAGGATATCCGCGGTGGGAATACTTTCCAGCAGACCAAGACCAATCATCTGCTGCGCCACACGTGGGCTAAGCTGTGTGTCCGGCGCAAGCGGCCCATAGGCCAGATCCTTGATCTGAAATTCGGGCCTGCGCAGGGTTATCACCTGATCCGACAGATGCGCCTGAACCTCATGCCAATGGGTTTCAATGCGGCCTTCCGACGGAACCCCCGCAACACTGAAGTCCTGCAATTGGCCGCCATAGATCGGATCCGGCGACCCATCAGCCTGACCCAACCGCATCACAAAGGAATGCGCCGTATCCTCTGGCCCCTCGGGCGCATGCCCGCGCCCGCTGCCCTTGTGACAGGCCCGGCAGGCTCGCGTATTATACAGCGGCCCCAACCCATCCGAAGCCTTGGTCGACGACGGCGACGACACCCAAAGCTTATCAAACATCGCCTCACCCAAGGTGAAGTCCAGCGCCTTTTCGCCGATGTTGGCGGAAGGCAGCTTAAAGACCATCTCACCGTCAATCATCGGCACAGTGGCCGCCCCCCCGCTGTTCTTCTCAAAGCGCTGCGCCTTTTGAAAATCACCCGGCAGCGTCAGAACCTTATCAATCCGCTGCTGTTCAGCATTTGTGCGGGGGAGATACTTCAGATGATGATCTTCCAGGGTCTGCCCATACAAAGCACTGGAATATATGGTGAAAACCAACATCGGGGGAACAATTCTGGATCTCATTGTGCACTCTCTTGGCATCGCAGCTAGGTGAGCGGCTACAGTCAGCCTCTTGTGATCATTCAGCTATACCTGCCGATCCGCCAAAGCAATGTCATGCGTCAATTTCCCTAGTAATACAGTCAGAAAAACATTGTCCGACTTTTTTCATCATGTATTAAAGGGACAATTCATAATGTTTGGAGGATTCCATGACCGTACGCAAAACATTGGCGGTATTGCCATTCCTGATGGGCAGCACAGCGTTCGCCGCAGAGCCAGCGGCCATCGTTGAAAACTATGCCAACATCGCTCAGGCTGGCTATGAAGACAGCCTGATGCTGGCAAAAGAGCTGAAAACAGCCGTAGACGCGCTGAAAGCAGCTCCGTCCGACGCGACCTTGCAAGCCGCCAAAGCGGCCTGGCTGGCCTCGCGCGTTCCTTACCAGCAGACCGAAGCCTTCCGCTTTGGCAACCCCACCGTGGACGACTGGGAAGGCAAAGTGAACGCATGGCCGCTGGACGAAGGTCTGATCGACTATGTCGATGGCGACGCCTCTTCAGATGAAAACCCCTATGCGGTTGCCAATGTCATTGCCAACCCCAAGCTGAGCATTGGCGGTTCCATGATCGACGCGGCCAGCATCACCCCCGAGCTGCTGGAAAGTCTGCATGAAATCGAAGGCATCGAAGCCAACGTTGCAACCGGCTATCACGCAATCGAATTCCTGCTCTGGGGCCAGGATCTGAACGGCACCGAGCACGGCGCAGGCGCACGCCCTGCCTCTGACTTCGACACTGCAAACTGCACCGGCGGCAACTGTGATCGCCGTGTGGCCTATCTGACCGCCGCAACTGATCTGCTGATCTCCGATCTGGAAGACGCGGTGGCGAACTGGTCCGAAGGTGGCCAGGGCCGCACCGACGTGACCACCGACGCTGACAAAGGCATCATCATGGCATTCACCGGCATGGGCAGCCTGTCCTACGGTGAGCAAGCGGGCGAGCGCATGAAGCTGGGCCTGCTGCTGAACGATCCCGAAGAAGAGCATGACTGCTTCTCGGACAACACCCACAACTCGCATTACTTCGACGGCCTGGGCATCCGCAATGTCTATACTGGTCGTTATGTGCGCGTAGATGGCTCTGTTGTTGAAGGCGCGTCGCTCTACGATCTGGTGTCGACCAAAGACGCTGGCGTTGCCAACGCTCTGCTGGGTGACCTGAACGAAACCATGATCGCACTGGGTGACATCCGCACCGCCGCGGAATCGGGCACATCTTACGACCAGATGCTGGCCGCAGACGCCCCAAGCGGCGCTCTGGTTCAGGCCGCTGTCGACAAACTGGTTGAACAGACCGGCACCATCGAACAGGCCATCGCCGCTGTTGGTCTGGACAAAATCGAAGTGGAAGGCTCTGACAGCCTGGACAACCCGAACGCCGTGTTCGAGTAATCCACTGCTTCAAAACACTCCAAAGGGCGCCACATGTCGGGCGCCCTTTTTCTTTTGGAAAATTGCCTAAACCACCAATGGTGCCCGCTCGACGACACCCAACCCTGAGCCTTTTCGTAGATCTCGGTTCAAGACTCTCTCAAGGATAGGCCACTTACATAGGCATGAGCATAGTCATCTCCGCCCTGCTCCTATCTCCACGAAAGCAAACTCAACACATAAAAAAGGGCGCCTGTTGGCGCCCTTTCTTTTGAGTATCCTGTGAGGGATTACTCGATGATTTTCGAGACAACACCCGAACCAACGGTGCGGCCACCTTCGCGGATCGCGAAGCGCAGGCCGTCTTCCATGGCGATCGGGGCGATCAGTTCAACGTTGAACTTCAGGTTGTCGCCAGGCATCACCATTTCGGTGCCCTCAGGCAGCTCAACGGTGCCGGTCACGTCGGTGGTGCGGAAGTAGAACTGCGGACGGTAGTTCTTGAAGAACGGGGTGTGACGGCCGCCTTCTTCCTTGGTCAGGATGTAAACCTCACACTCGAATTTGGTGTGTGGGTTGACCGAACCTGGCTTACACAGAACCTGACCACGCTCAACGCCGTCACGGTCAACGCCGCGCAGCAGGGCGCCGATGTTGTCGCCAGCTTCACCGCGATCCAGCAGCTTGCGGAACATTTCAACACCGGTACAGGTGGTTTTCGATGTGTCGCGGATGCCGATGATTTCGATTTCGTCGCCAACGTTGATCACGCCACGCTCAACACGGCCGGTCACAACAGTACCACGACCCGAGATCGAGAACACGTCTTCGATCGGCATCAGGAACGGCTGGTCAACAGCGCGCTCAGGCTGCGGGATGTAGTCATCAACAGCGGCCATCAGCTCTTTGATTTTCTCTTCGCCGATTTCCGGGTTGTTGCCTTCCATCGCGGCCAGAGCCGAACCTGCAACGATCGGAATATCGTCGCCCGGGAAGTCGTATTCGGACAGCAGTTCACGAACTTCCATTTCAACCAGTTCCAGCAGCTCTTCGTCGTCTACCTGGTCAACTTTGTTCATGAAAACAACCATCGCCGGGATGCCAACCTGGCGGCCCAGCAGGATGTGTTCGCGGGTCTGCGGCATCGGGCCGTCAGCTGCGTTCACAACCAGGATCGCGCCGTCCATCTGCGCCGCACCGGTGATCATGTTTTTCACGTAGTCGGCGTGGCCGGGGCAGTCAACGTGCGCGTAGTGACGGGCTTCGGTCTCATACTCAACGTGTGCGGTCGAGATGGTGATGCCGCGGGCTTTTTCTTCAGGCGCGCCGTCAATCTGATCGTACGCTTTGAAGTCACCAAAGTATTTGGTGATTGCTGCGGTCAGCGTGGTCTTGCCGTGGTCAACGTGGCCAATGGTGCCAATGTTGCAGTGCGGCTTGCCGCGTTCAAACTTTTCCTTTGCCAT
>JAOARQ010000034.1 GCA_025210455.1 Pelagimonas sp. | reverse complement strand
GATTTCGCCTGAGGGCGTGAATTTCACCGCGTTGCTAAGCAAATTGCTGACAATCTGCGTCACCTTTGGGCCGTCGATATGCACGGGAGGCAGGCGGTCAGGCGGCAGATCGACGGTGATCTCGATCTCTTTGCCCTGAATAGCCACATTGGCCTGCCCGATCTGCTGCCATTGTTCTGCCAGATCAGCAAGATAGGTGGGCCGCGGCTGATTGGTCACCGCCTGACTGTCCAGCCGCGCAATTTCCAGTGTGTTGTTGATCTGATCCAGCAGTTGATGGCCAGCACGCGATCCGACTGTGGCATAAGATTTATATTTTTCCTGCACGCCCTCGCCGTTCTCAATCAGATGCAGCAAGCCCAGCATGGAATTGAGCGGCGTGCGGACTTCGTGGCTCATATTGGCCAGAAAAGCGTTGCGGATCGACAGGGCCTGACGGGTCTCTTCTTCGGCTTTTCTGCGATCTTCCACTTCGGCCTGCAGGCTTTGCACAGCCTCAGACACGCGGGTTTCGTAATGCGCCACGGCTTCGGCGATCTTATCCAACTCATCAGGGTGCAGTTCCCGGTGCCGATCCAGCCGCAACGGCTGCCCCGAAACCAGAGGTTGTGAGCCGTCGATGTAATCCGCAATCCGATGCAGGTGGCGTGTGACCATCTGCTGAAATATGATCAACAGCGCAAAGGCAGCCAGATAGGCCTTGAGAAAGTTTGATCCCAAAATTGTCCAGAACTGCGCCCAGAGCGACGCAACAACACTGTCCAAAGACAGTTCAACGGTCAGCATGCCCAAAGGGGTCTTTTGCCCTGATTGCCCGGCCATCATCAGATCATAAGACCGGGTGCTGGCCTGTTTCGATGTTTCCCCAAGCTGCCAGTTGTGACCAGAGGAAGTTTCGAGACTAAGGTAGCTGAGCGAAGAAATCGCAACGATCCCGTCAATGATCAGCTCCACCTGATCAAAATCAAAGGTCCAGAGCGCCTGTTGCAGGCTGTCGATCATGCCCGCTTCGATCTGGTTGAAGCTTTCCAGCGCCTGATCCCGCTGACGCAGGTAGCTGGTGGTCAGCTGCACCGTGGTCGAAAAGATCGACAGGAAAAAGCTGACCAGGATTGAAGCAACCACCAGCCGCAGCCCAAGTCGGCTGCGTTTTCTCCATGATTTGATCACGTCGTCAGTTTCTCACGTGTTTGTCCAGCAATGCGGCCAGAGTGCCATCCTGTTTCATCTGCGCAAGGGTGCGGTTGAAATCTGCGACAAGCTGCGCGCTTTGCGGCATATCTGTCCGGACTGCCATGTGAATCCCCTGTGAGGCCAGCACGCCGGGGGCCACTTCGATCTTGCCCGTCAGGCTGGGATCTTCGACCTGCATCGCGTGTTTCACCACATCGACACTATCAAGCGTAATATCCGCCCGGTCAAACGCCACCATGCGCAACCCCTGCAGGGTTGTTGTCACCACCAGTTTGTTCAGCCCGCTGGCATGATCGAAATCCGGGGCATACAAAAACCCATCCCCTACAGCGATGGAATAGCCCTTCAGCGCGTCGACCGTGGTAAATTCATGCGCGCTGCCCGTGCGGCGCACCAGTTGCACATCGGTGTGAAAAAACGGCTCGGCGTATGTCAGGTGGGATTCCAAGGCCTTGTCGTAAAACAGGCTGCCAATGACATCATAGTCACCGCTTTCAGCCCCTTCCATGATGCGCGCCCAGGGCACGACCTGCGTATCAACCTCATACCCCGCCTGTTCAAGAACCGCAGAAATCACATCCAGTGACATGCCTTTATCTGGCAGTGCCGCGCCTGAAAAAGGCGGCCATTCATCGGCCACCACCGTGATGCGCGTGCTATCTGCCTGCGCGCAAAAGGCGGTGCTGAAAGAAAGCAGGGCACCAAGAAAAAGCTGTCTCATGTTGTGGCTATCCTATCTGCACAGGATCGTGCGACTGTGATTGCTAGCTCAGCAATTCGGGTTTCTGGTCGGTTTTTGGGGGTGGTGATATTTCTTTTTCGATCTCTTTCATGACCGTTTCATAGGTGCGCAGCTTGGCATCGGGTTTGGTCAGCAGGGCATGTTGCACCATCGAAGTCAATTCCCTCAGAGGTACGGGTTTTCTTAAAACCCAGCGGATATTGCGCGACAATTCAAAGAGTTCACCCTGAGAGAACAGCGAACTTCCGGTCACATAGACCACTTCGGTGTCAGGCAGTTTATAGGCTGCAAAACTGGCCACATTGATCGAGATTTCCGACCCCACCATCAGATCAAGGATCAGCACATCCGGCTTATGCACCTGAAGCGCCTTGATAGCCTCTGCACAGTTCGAAGCGGTGATCACATCATGGCCCTGTTCTTCCAGGGCGGCTCGGAAGGTGAATTGCAGGCCAAGGTCATCTTCTAATAACAGGATCTCGGCCACTGGGCTCTCGCGTGTCGGGTGTCAGAAAAAACGCATACAACACTCATCAAAAAATTAGGCATCTGTTTATATTTGAAAGCGTTAATTTTTGGTAAAGACCCCTGACGCCCAAGGTTTGCCTGCAAAGGCGGCGGAAATTCACGCTCTGCGCAGGGCAAACCGGGTCAATAGCCCCAAAACCAACGCCCAGAACGGTGCGCCGATTCCCAGCAGGCTAAACCCGCTGGCAGTGGCCATGAACGTCACCAACGCGGCTTCGCGATCTTGCGGGGCAGTCAGGGCCGCCGACAGGCTGTTGCCAATGGTTCCCAGCAGCGCCAGCGCAGCCACTGTCAAAACAAGCGCCTTGGGCAGGATCAAGAACAGCCCAATCACCGTCGCCCCCATCAGCCCGACAATGACGTAAAACCCCCCGGCAAAAAGCGCCGCCTTGTAACGTGTCGCCGGGTTTTCATCCGCATCCGGTCCGGTGCAGATCGCCGCTGTGATCGCCGCCAGATTAAAGGCATAGCCGCCAAAAGGCGCAAACAGCAGGCTGACAATCCCCGTTACCGTGATGGCCTGCCCGATATCCGGCTCATAACCGTCTGCCCGCAGCGTGACGACCCCCGGCATGTTTTGCGAACTCATGGTGACCAAATACAGCGGCAGCCCCAGACCAATCAGCGCGGTCCAGGATAGCTCTGGCATGACATAGACAGGAATGGCCAGCGTCAGTGGCAGGTTCGTCCCCTGAAACCCGCCGGTCAGCGCCACCCAGCCCAGCCCGCCCAGCAGCACCACTGCGATGGCATAGCGCGGCGCATAGGCTTTCATCGCCAGATAGCTGCCTGCCATCAGCGCAACCAGCACCGGATCGGTGCCCAGCCCGTCAAAGATCTTCATCCCGAAGGAAAACAGGATCCCCGCCAGCATGGCATTGGCCAGCGCATCCGGCACCAGTCGCGCCACCCGGTCAAACCAGCCACTCAGCCCGGTGACAATCAGCAAGGCCGCGCAGAACAAAAATGCCCCAGTGGCTTCGGGCAGAGTTACCCCAGAGCTGAGCGCAATCAAGGCCGCCCCCGGCGTCGACCAGGCTGTCAGAACGGGCATTCTGGATCGCAGCGCCAGATAGAGCGTCGATAGACCCATCCCCAGCCCCAGCATCATCATCCAGCTATTGGCCTGCGCTTCGGTCGCGCCAAGCTGGTCAATCGCCTGAAAGATAATCGCCACCGAACTGGTGTAGCCCACCAGAATGGCAATAAATCCTGCGGTCACATGGGAAAGCTTGAAAGGGAGCATTACAGCCTCTAGAAATACATCGTGCGTTATTACGCACAATCCCTTCTACACGTGTGCGCCATAACGCACAATACCAAATACAGAGCACACCATGGCAGACAAACCAGCAGACACTCAGGTTGGCCCCAATCTCAAACGGCTTCGTGGTCAGGCCGGGCTAAGCCTGTCGAAAACGGCCGACCTGACCGGTGTCAGCAAAGCCATGCTGGGCCAGATCGAACGCGGCGAAAGCAGCCCGACATTGGCCACGCTGTGGAAGCTGTGCAAAGGGTTGCATCTGCCGCTGACCGCTTTGATCGGCCCACCCACAACCCTGTCAGAGAACATCCCGCAGGAGCAAACCACAGCAAATGCCGTAAAAGACGCGCCAAGCTTCAGAACGCTTTTTCCGTTTGATCCCCAAACTGGATGCGAGGTCTTTGTGCATGATCTTGCCCCCCATTGGGAGCATCTCTCACAGGCCCATAGCGAGGGGGTGATGGAAGATATCTTTGTGATTTCTGGCCGTATCGAAATTCTGGTCAGGGATGATTGGGTGCCTGTCGCAACCAATCAGGCGCTGCGTTTCAAGGCGGATCAGCCCCATGGCTATCGCAACCCCATGAGCACAGTATCGCGGTTTCACAACACGATCCACTATCCGGGGATCAGCCAGATGCCGGGAACGAACACCTAAATCCGAAAAATCTTTGCGGTGCCCAGAATTTGCGGAAAGCTGTAGCACCACAGCACAACGGTATCATATTGATCCAGGTCCAGATCCTGCGAAATCTTTGCGCTATGCACCCCATCCACGGGCACATGAGAGGGCAGATCGCCAAAATTGGTCTGCGCCGCTTCGGCCCTGGCTTCGCGGGTGCTGGCCTGTTCGGGCACGCCGTTGAACAGCGCCCAGCCCGGTTCTGATGAGCCGTCGAAAAAGAAATCATCTGTGGTCTCGAACACGATGCCATCCTCATCCATGGATAAGGTAAAACCGCCCCGCAGATCCCGGCCCTTGCCGGGTGTGAATGCCCCCGTTGCGATCAACATGTTGCCCTCTCCTTTCGTCTGACCAACTGGGAAAACAAGGTGGAAAACCGCGCCAGCCTTCGGCCCGCTGCACGGCCGGATTTTATGCAAAACGCCCCCGTCACATTTTCCCGAAGTCCACTGTGCCACAGCCCGGTCAACGCCGGGGACAAAAGCCGGTCAGCCAGAGGTCAAAACGCTAGGTGTTCAGGATCGGGGCTGTGCGAATGATTTCAGACGGGTAATTGCGCTGCTCCAGCATCTTCTGAAAGGAAAAATCCGGTTCAGACTTGCGCAGCCCCCGCATGACGCGGGCCAGTTTGGCCTCATCCTTTTTATGGGCATACAGCACCGCCAGATAGCGCAGAGAGGCTTTGAAATCCGGTTTGAGCCGCAGCGCTGCTTCCCCGGCAAGGATCGCATCGTCTATGCGATTAGACAGGGTGGAGGCGATGCAAAAGTAGGTTTCAATCGCATAGCGATAAGGACCATCCCCCGCCACCGCCCGCGCATAACGTGTTGCCGCAAAGGCCTTTTCATATTCCCCCATGGTGTAGAACGCCGTACCGCGAAAGGCCCAGGCCAAGGGATTTGAGCGGTTCAGTTCAATGGCGCGGTCTGCCAATTCAAGCCCGCTCAGCGCATTGCCCAAAAGGTAGGTGTACACGTAGGAAGCCAGCGCTAGAACAACAGCGTTCTGCCCGTCCAGCTCAAGCGCGCGATGCACCAGCGCTTCGGCCTCGTCGCGCAGGTCTTCTTCGCTGCGGTTATGTTCCCCTTTCAAAAAGGTCAGGCTAAAGGCCAGCCAGGCCAGATAGGCGCCTTTGCCGTCCTGATCAAAAGTCTCTTGCAGCCGTTGCCGCGCAATATGGATATCGTCATCGCGATTGCGAAAGATCAGCTGGATCGCCCCCACCAGCCCACGCTGCAGATAGCGGGCTTCGGGCGCACGGCGATCACGGGTTGTCAGCGCCTCAAGCGTGCGGTCAACGCTGGAATTGATCACCCGGTGGGTCTGCTCATCCAACAGGAATGCGCCGGGGTCCGCTTCGAGCTTGTCCGTGCGATGCCAGATCATTTTGCGATCCCGCTGCCGCACCATCGACATCAGCGCCCCGACGCCAATCTCAGACTGTTGCACCATCTGCTCCAACACATAGCCCGCAGGCTGCGCCAGGCTATCGTCCGCCGCCTGCCCCCGCCCCACGGACACAACCAGTTCTTCGGCGCACCAGTCTTCCAGAGTTTGCTGAAAACCGCCCTGCAACATCGCATCATGAAACAGAGCCGTGCTTTGTTGCGACATCAACGAAATCAGTGGCTTGTGAGATGCACCGCTGTCAGCCAGAGTGCGGCGCTGACTGTTGAGCCAATCGGAAAACTGCGGATCGCGGATCTGCAGGCCTTCACAGAATTCCACATCCTGCGGGGCCTCAAATCCCGGCGCATCCAGATCACGGCCAATCGCGCCCGGCACCAGCCCAACCATGCCGTTGTCACTGCGCAGAAGATCCCGATGCGGCCCAAGCGCTTTGCGGATATTGTAAAGCTCTGTCTTCAGACTGCGCGCGCCCTGTTCCGGCTGCCGGTCGCTCCAGAGTTTATCAATCAGAAACTCGCGTGAACGCTCAAAGGCCGGGGCCATCAACAAGAGCACAAGGACACCCTGCGCCTTGGCGCTTCCCAGTGGGGTGTGATCATGGCCTTGCAAAGACATCAGGCGAAACCGCCCCATCAAAGTGGCCATAAGCATCTGCGACGATGAAAACTCTGAGGTCATGGCGTAAGACCCATACAGGTGTTCAGACAGGTCCGCTGTCTGCGGAATTTCAGCTTGGGTTAAAAATCGGTCAAAAGCAAAGCAAAAAAGGCTCAAGCAGTTGACCGGGATATGGAATTTCACACTCTTTTCAAAAGTGTTTCCCAAAAACATGAGTGCGGTTTTTCAAAAACACCCCGATCAGAACCATAAAGGCAGGAGAGGTAAATCATGGCCATCCGAAATGCGAGTAACGCCAGTAACGCAAGCAATGCGAGTAACGCAAGCAATGCTTCAAATGCGTCCAATGCCTCAAATGCCAGCGCCACATCTGCCGAAATCATTTCAGCTGCGGCATCCGGGGCGCTGATCGGATCGCGCGATGGGGTTGTGGGACAGTTTTCACCGACCCCCTATCGTATCCCCCCTGATGATGCGACTGCGCCCAACCCGGCAGGGCATCGGGTGCAGCCCAAACATCTTACCTTTGATGACGTAGATAATCTGGCAATCTGGGAACAGAATATGCGTATGCGGTCAATCCAGATGGATATCTTCAGCGAATTAAAGTTTGAAACGCTGGGAAATGAAACGCTTGGGGTGATTGATCGGTCTGGGGCAGCGCCACAGATGCTTTTGACGATCACACGCCCCAATATGGCAGAGTTTGTGGCGCAAATTTCTCTGGTGCAGGCCTATTCCGATCTGCGGATGGATCGCGCTTCGGAAATTCTGGCGCAGGTTGGTGAAATCATGAGCTTTATCGGCCAGCCTTTGTCTTTGCACCCGCAGCGCCATCGCTGGACAATGGAATTTCTATTTGCCGCCGTCGGGGGCATCATTGAAGTCTACAAGCGCATCAAACACAGCTGCGCCGTGCGCCGCCCCTATGAATTGTCGCCGCAGATTCAACCGATGATCACCACCCCGGCCCATAGCGCCTTTCCTTCTGGTCACGCGATGGAAGCCTTTGCCATGGCCGAGGTGCTGGCGCGGATCGTGCGCCCGATCGATGCCGGATTGGATGGCACACCAAACTGGCGGCAGCAGATGCAGTTGCATGCCACCCGCGTCGCGGTAAACCGGACGGTCGCGGGCGTACATTATCCCCTGGATACCATGGCTGGGGCTTTGGTGGGGCGCACTTTGGCAGATTATGTCATGGCCCGCGTCGAAGAAAGCGCTCAAGTACAGCCGCGCGCCTTCCGCTCGCCCTATTTGCCTGAACAAGCCCAAAGCGCCGCCGCGCAGGATTTCAACCTGCATGACTTTGCAGTCTTTGTCGGTGACCAGCCAGACACCGGCCCGGCCCCCGCTGACAGCTATTACAGTACCCAACTTGCTGCGGGCACTGATCCGGCGGTTCCTTTCCAACCCGCCCCCTCTAAAACTCTGAAATGGCTTTTCGACCGGGCACAGGAAGAATGGGCCATGAGCTATGAGCTTAGCCCCGTGGCACCGGAGGCCGGGCAATGAGCCTGAAATGGCGCAAATCCGACCATAGCCTTCCCCCCAATACTTCGGCCTATTCCGACTGGTATCAACAGATGGGAGATCCCCCGCAGGATACGGATTGGACGCCCGCTATTTTGATCCTGCCGCCTTTCACCAAGCGCACCGAGCGCAAGGCCGAAATCGTGCATATCATCCAGCGCATGTTCGAAAAACGCAAAGCGGGCAATCAATTGGTGCCGGGCTTTCGGCTGACGGCCAATACCCACGATCTGTGGCATTGGTTCATGACCGCCAGCGCCGAACCGGGCATCCCCTCTGAACTGGTCTTTCTCTATCGCGCGCAACCCTCTGACAGCGCGCGCCTGGCCAGTTCCATCGAGGAGGTGTTGAATGCGCAGGCGCGCGCAACGCCTGAGCTGAAAAAAGATCCTGAGGCACGGTTTTCACTGGGGGCAATTGGCACGCCGATTTCCGCAGCATCGGTGCAGCCACGCAGCCAAAGCCTTGAGGCTGGTGTAAAGTCCGCCGATCTGCAAATCTCCCCGCGGATGACAGACGGGCCGCGCCAGACAGCGCCAGATACGGGCCGCAAAGTGGTGGTCACCGCGATCATTGATCACGGCATTCCCTTTTTGCATGAACGGTTTCGCACGGCTGAGGGCAAAACCCGTCTGGCCAGCTATTGGTCGCAGGCGGGTGTGCCCAATGCACCGGGGCCTTCATATCTTGACGTGGTGTTGGGCCAAACCCTTGAGGGTGATGAGATCGACAGCATGCTGACCGAGATCGAACAAAACGGTCGTCTTTCGGAAAGCGATATCTATACCTCACAGTCGTTTCAGTCAGCGCTGCAAGATCCGATACGCGCCGGGCGGCGGGGCGAAGCAGCGCGGGCGCGCAGCATAACCCATGGGGCGCAGATGCTGGACATTGCCGCCGGGGATGCGCCCGGCAGCGCCCGCGATGCCGATCACCTGGTCCTTGCGGTGGATCTGCCGCCGCATCTGGTGGCGCGCACCAATGGGTTCTTGCACGAACCCTATGTAAAATCCGCTCTGAACTGGATCGAGTATCAGGTCACCTTTAACAGTCGCATTGATCCCGGGGCCAGTGTGGTGGTGAACTACAGTTTCAACGATCACTGTGGCCGCCGCGATGGGCAGGACATTCTGGACGCAGATTTCCAACTACGGCTGGAACGCGGCGCAAGAGAGCAATCGTTCCACCATGCCATTGCCGCGATTTGTGTGCCTGCGGGCAACAGCTATATCGACGATGCCCATTGCCGGATGGCCGCGCAGGATCTGGCGGGGGGGCAATCGCTGGATCTTTGGGTGCCCCCGGCCAGCCGCACCCCCGTGTTTGTGCAGATCTGGCTGGATCGGCCGGTGCAGTCCCTGCCCTTTGCGTTGGAAATCTCTCCGCCGGGGGGATCACCGCTTACGGCGCTCAGGCTGCAAACAGATGATGTCTTTGACCTGACCCATGAGGCGCAGCCTGAGGCCCCAGTTGTGGCACGGGTCAGCGCACAGGTTCATACCCCGGCCTATCCTTTGCCGCAGTCCGTCGGCCCAGCCACCGCGCGCAGCTGCGTGACGCTGGCCTTGATGCCAACGCAGGCTGATACAGGCAAGGCAGCACTGGCCCCGGCGGGCCGCTGGCGGGTCAGGTTTTCACAAAAGGCAGATGATCCACCCGCCTCTCTCGATATCTGGATTGAGCGCAACGATTCCATTGCAGGCACCCCGCCGCTAGGGCGGCAGGCCTATTTTGCGCGCAACGATCATCAAGTGGTCGATCCAGACACCGGACGCCCGATGGAAGAAATCGACACAGGCAATCCCATTTCACGCAGGGGCACAGTGGGGGCGCTGGCAAATGCGGCAGATGTGATTGTCGCCGGTGCCTATCGCGGCACGCGCGCGCCCAGCCGCCTGCCCGCCTATAGCAGCGCGGGCCCCGGACACAGCGCTGAGGGCGGCACCCCTTTCGCCTCCTTCCCAGCCGAGGCCAGTGATGCCCATCAGGGTCGCCTGACCGGCGGAACGCTTTCGGGCAGCACCGCGCAGGGCGGTGGCACAAGCGCAGCAGCGGCTTTGGCCGCGCGGGCGGCTGCGGATGTATTGCGGGCGAACCCACAGCACATCGGGCAACCCGGCGCAGGGGCCTTTATCCGCGCCACGCTTGCCGCCAATGCAGCACAGGGGCTAGACGGGGACAATGTCGCGCCGCTTTTGCGCAACAGCCCTGAGGAACGTCTGGGGCATGGGCTGGTTGATCCAGAATTCACCCGGAGTGTCCCAAGGTTCTAAGCGCCCCTCTTCGGGCAGACCACGGTGCAAAATTGGTCTGCCCATTTTATACGGTTTTGGCATTTAATACCCCATCCCTTTTCGCGATAAGCTGAGGGTCATACGCACCTCATAAAGAGCCACGCAATGACCGTTAGACCTGAATTCGACACCAAACCCAGCGTCTGCCCGCTGGATTGCCCCGACACCTGCAGCCTTTCAGTGAAAGTGCAGGGTGACACTTTGATCGAGGTAAAAGGCTCAAAGGCCAATCCCTTTACAAATGGTGTGATCTGCAACAAGGTCGCGCGCTATTACCCCGAGTTTGTGCATGGCAAAGCCCGGCTGACCCATCCGCTGCGGCGGGTTGGCCCGCGTGGCTCAGGGCAGTTCGAACGCATCACATGGGACGAGGCGCTGGATCAGATCCACGCGGCCTTTACGCAGGCAATCGCCAAACACGGGCCGGAGACCATCTTGCCCTTCAACTATGCGGGCCCGCATGGCGAACTGGCGGGCGGGTCGATGGATCGGCGGTTCTTTTATCACATGGGCGCTACTCAATTGAATCGCGGCCCGCTGTGCGGTGGGGTCCGGGGCGGAGCCTATGCCAGCATCTTTGGCAATGCGCCGGGCATGTCGCCGGATCAGGTAAAACATTCCGATCTGGTGCTGGTCTGGGGCAACAATGTCACCGTCTCAAACCTGCACCTGACGCCACTGCTTAACGAGATGCGCGCCAAAGGCGGTACGCTGGTGGTGATTGATCCCAAGCGGATCAAGATCGCGGAACGATGTGATCTGCATCTGCAGATCAAACCCAACACCGATGTGGTGCTGGCCATGGGGCTCGCGGCCGAACTAGAACGGCGCGGCGCTTTGGATATGGGCTTTATCGACCGTTGGGTCGCCGGGTTTGACCCCTATATGGCGCAAGCCCGCCGCTATGATCTGGATATGGTCACGCAGACCTGCGGCATCACCGCCAAAGAGTTTCACGCGCTGACGGATCTGATTGTAGCCGCCAAAGCAATGGCTTGTTCATTTGGCAATGGGATTGAACGTGGGCGATCTGGCGGCTCGGGGTTGCGGGCTGGCATGGCGCTGCCGGCGCTTACAGGTCATCACGGACGGCTGGGCGCAGGCGTGATCGCCAAATCCGGTCTTGCCACCCCGAAAAATCAGGCCCGCCTGCACGGAGATCACCTGAAACAGCCAGGAACCCGCGTGATCAATATCGTCGATCTGGGACAGGTCTTGCAGGATCAGACGCAGCACACCCCGATCACCGCCGCGATGATCTATAACCACAACCCGGTGGCCACCCACCCGGATCAGGCCAATCTGATCAAAGGGTTGATGCGCCAGGATCTGTTCCTTGCGGGCTGTGATGTGGTGATGACTGACAGCATGGCGCTATGTGACGTGATCTTGCCCGCCTCGACGCATTTTGAACATAACGACGTGTTTGGCGCTTATGGGCAGAACTATCTGCAACGTGCGGCCCCGGTGATCCCACATGTGGGGGAAAGCCTGCCCAACACGGAAATCTTCCGCCGCCTTGCCGCGCGCTTTGGCTATGATGATCCGGAGTTTCAGGCGGATGATGCGCAGTTGATGGATGACGCCATCAATTCGGACCACCCAAAGCTGAACGGCTTGAAAGGCAGCGCCCTGCCCCTTGATCAGGCCATTGCCTTTCAGGCCGAAGATGGCGCGCCGATGATCATGTGCAAAACCGTGATGCCCGCCACCCCCTCAGGCAAGATTGAGCTCTTCTGTCAGGACTATGAAGACCGCTATGGATTTGGGGTGCCGCGCTATGATCCCACCCCGCAGGATCGCCCGTTTGTGATTATCTCGCCCAGTTCAGACAAGCGCACCAATGCGACCTTTGGCAGTGACCCGGCCTCGCAGGGGCTTGAGACCGTCGAAATGCACCCCGATGACGCGGCGGCGCGCGGGCTTGAGGATGGCAGCAAGGTCATTGTCTGCAATGACCGGGCCTCGGTGTCGTTGCGGTTGAAAATCACCACTGCGACACGGCCGGGTGTGCTCTATTCCCCCAAAGGCACCTGGCGCGCCACCTCTGACACCGGGTTCACGGTAAACGCGCTGATCCCCGCAGATATCCGCACCGATATCGAAAGCGGAGCAGCCTATCACGAAACCTATGTCGATGTGCGCGCGTCTTAAAGCTTAGAGAACATTCATCCCAAGCTTAGAACCGCGTGCCCCATCTGGGGTGCGCGTCATCAATGATCAGCGCGTGGGAATGAACACGTTGGCCATTCAGATGCGGATGATCTGGCGGCAGGTTGTCATGGCTGTGTTCGACGATCTCAGGATCCCCCTTTGGCCAAAAGACAATGGCCAGCACAATCCCAACCACCGCCAGCACCGCCAGCACCACCGATGTGGGTGCCGCGCCAAAACGGGTCATCAGCCAGCCAGACAGAGGGTAGGTCAGCAGCCAGCAGGCATGGGACAGCGCAAATTGCGCTGCAAAAACAGCCGGACGATCTTGTGGATGGGCCGAACGACGCAGCAGCCGCCCAGAGGGTGTCATCACAGCAGCATAGCCCAGACCAATTACCAGCCAGACCGCCAGCAGCATGGCAAAGCTCAGATCCGCAAGCACCACAACCGCCGCCAGCGCCAGCAGTGCCAGCACCATAATCGCCCCGCCGATCATCATCACCGGCCTGTCAGGCAGATGATCCAGCAGGCGTGGCAACCCCATGGCCGCCACCATGCTGCCCGCCCCAAAGGCGAACATCGCCCAGGCCAGCGCCCCTTCATCCAGCCCCAGATCGCCGCGCACCAGCACCACCGAATTGACCAGCACCATCGCCCCCGCGCTGGAGACCGCAAGGCTAAGCCCCAGCAACCCACGCAGGCGCGGCGTGGCCAGATAGATGCGAATACCCCGCGTGGTCCGGTCATAGATCCCCCGCGCCTCAGGGGCTTTGGGGCTGGGCAGCACAACTGATACAATCAGCACCGCCGACCCGGCAAACCCAAGAACCGTGCCCCAGAACAATGAATTATAGCTCACAACCGCCAGCAAAAGCGCCGCAAGCGTTGGTGTGATGATATTCTCAAGATCATAAGCCAGCCGCGACAGCGATAACGCGCGGGTATAGCGCCCCTCATCCGGCAGCACATCCGGGATCGTCGCCTGAAACATCGGGGTAAAGGCCGCAGATGAGGATTGCAGGATCAGGATCAGCGCAAAGATCTGCCAGACCTCAGTAACAAAAGGCAGACAGAGCGCAACCGCCGCCCGCACCAGATCCAGTGTCACCAGAAGAGCGCGCCGGTTCACCCGATCTGCAAAGGCCCCAGCAATCGGCGCAACCCCCACATAGGCCACCATCTTGATGGCAAAGACCGTCCCCAGCACCATCCCGGCGCTTTCCCCCGCCAGATCAAAGGCCAGCAGCCCCAGCGCCACAGTGGCCAGCCCCGTTCCGATCAGCGCAATGATCTGCGCCAGAAACAGATGCCGAAAGGTGCGATCGCGCAGAACATCAAACATGGAACCCTCAGAGATAGCGTGAAATGGCTTTGAGCTCAGAGCGGTCGCCGCTGTCATCCGCATCCAGACAGTGATCCATGTGATCATGGATCAGCGTCTGTTTGGCATTGCGCACCGCGCTTTCAACCGCCTGCAACTGCTGCGCCACATCCAGGCAGGGCCGACCGCCTTCGATCATGGCGGTGACAGCGCGCAGGTGCCCTTCGGCGCGCTTCAACCGGGTGACAATCTTGGGGTGGCTTGCGTGGGTGTGGGGTTTGCTCATAGGGAAACAATAACCTCCCCCGGGGGATAAGGCAAGCTGGAGATCCGTGGGGTGTTTTTTGGTAAACTATGTTATTTCACAAATAATTAGATCGAAACCAACCGCAAAGCAGCCACCAGCGCCATGCCCACCAGCATGGATATCGGCAGATTGCGGGTTTTGGCCGCGACAAGGAAAACGACCAACCCGGCGCCCCATTCAATCGCCCCGCCCTTCAGCATCATCAGCGCAACCAGCGCCATGATCAGACAGCCGGGCAAGGCCTCCATTCCGCGTGCCCAAGCCCCCGCCTGCGGCAGACGCAGCGCCAGCAAAAAGCCCCCCAGCCGAATGGCAAAGCTGGCGGCCCCAAGGCCCAGAACGGTCAGCCAGATATCATCGGGCATGGGACACCCCCGCAGCAACCGCCCCCATCACAGCCCCGCAGACCAGCCCCCAGCCCGCCTGTGTCGGAAAGACATAAATAAAGGTAACGACCGTCACCACGGCCACCGCCCAGGGCCAGAGATCTTCGCGCCCGCGCCACAATCCGGGCAGCAGCGCGACAAACACCGCGACAATCGCAAAGTCCAGCCCATATCTCGTTGGATCAGGAATGCCCTGCGACAGCAGCGCCCCCACCATCGTTGAGGCGATCCAGGCAGCAAGCAGGGCGGCGCCTCCGCCAAAGAGATACCAATAGCTCGCCAGCGCACCGCGATTTTTCGCGGTCTGCATCAAAGCGACCGAGGCATCTGTCGCCAGATGCACCCCCAGCACGATCTGCCACCACGGGCGCGCGGCCAGCGCGTTGCGCATGCTGGCGGTGATCAGCAGGATACGCATATTCAGCGCCGCCCCTGCCAGAATCGCCGCAGCAACCCCCGCACCTGCGGTGAGCTGATCCAGCGCGATCAACTGCGCCGATCCACCAAAGACCAGCGCGCTCATGCCAAAAGCCTGCGACAGGTCAAACCCCGACTGCGATGCCAAAAGCCCAAAGGCGGTGCCATAGGTTGCAGCGGCCAGCGCCATGGGCAGCATATCCCGCGCCCCAAGCGCCAGATCAGAGCGCACACGTCCCTCTGTCTCTTTCATTGTTGACCTTTCACATCGAACAGCGTTCATTAAAGCGAACATAGGATCGTTCGAAATAAACTACAATCGTTTTATTTGGTGAACAAATGACTCCCAATGAACTGATCGCCAAGGCCATCCAGCGCGAACGCAGCCACAAAGGGCTAAGCCTGTCGGCGCTGGCAGCCCAGGCCGGTCTGGCAAAATCGACCCTGTCGCAACTGGAGGCAGGCAAAGGCAACCCAAGCATCGAAACCCTCTGGGCGATTGCGGCGGCGCTTGAGGTGACCTTTTCCACCCTGTTTGAGATCAGCAAGCCAGAGCTGACGCTGATCCGGGCCCATGAGGGCGATACGCTGGAATCAGACCACGCACCCTATCACACCACCTTGCTGGCCAATTGCGCCCCGGGCATGCGGCGCGATCTCTATCGGGTCGATCTGGAACCCGGCAGCGCCCGCCGCTCAACCGCGCATCCCAATGGTACCATCGAACATGCTGTGTTGTGTGCGGGACAGGCGCGTGTGGGGCCGCAGGGCGCAGAAGAGATCCTGTCGCCCGGCGATTACTACCGCTATCCCGCTGATCGCCCCCATGTCTATGAAGCGTTAACAGATGGCACCCATATGATCGTGGTGATGGAAACCCGGTATTAAGGCCTGTTTGCGCCTTGGGATCGGGGCCCAAAAGGCCACCCACGGAAACGAAACTAGACTTTTTCGTCTTTGCACGACATGGTCTTGCAAAGGCACATGCCCCTCTGTCCCAATATGCCTCCCAAGTAGATGCTCGACTATTCACACAATCTTTGGCTGATTGCGGCCTCTCTATGTGTCTCGCTGATGGCCGGGTTTACCGGGCTCAGCCTGACGCATGGTCTGTCAGAGCGCACAATTCCGCAGCGTAAGCTGGCGGTGGCATTGGGTGCGATTGCCCTGGGGGGCGGAATCTGGTCGATGCATTTCGTGGCCATGCTGGGCCTGCGGTTGCCGATCCTGTTCTATTATGACGCGGTGGTAACGCTGATTTCGGCGCTGGTGGCGATCCTGATCACCGGACTGGCCTTGCTTATGCTGCATTTTCGCAAACGCACCCCGGCCTGCCTGCTGGGGGCGGGCATCCTTGTCGGTCTTGGGATTCTTGCCATGCATTACATTGGCATGGCCGGGCTGCAGTTGTGTCAGGCGCTTTATACCCCGGGGGGTATTGCGCTTTCGGTGGTGTCCTCCTGTGCGCTAAGCTGTCTGGCCTTCTGGGTGGCCTATGGCAGGCGCACCCATACGAATATCCTGCTGGGCACGGTCTGTTTTGGCGGCGCGGTCTTTCTGGTGCATTTTGTGGCGATCTTCGGCACAAGCTTTGTCGCCACGGATTCAACCGGCGAGGTTGGCCCGCTGATCGGCAATGAGATCATGGCCATCGGTGTGGTGCTGACCAGTTTCGCGCTCTGTGGGGCGTTTCTTCTGACCAGCGTGACCTTTCTGAATCAACCAAGCACGCCAGTACCTGTGCCAGAAGAGCAGCCCGAAAAAGCCCCCGCAGCGCCCGCGCCGGAACCAGTGCAGCCTTTCAGCCAGCAAATCCCCTATGAGATGGATGGGCAGACGCGGTTTCTTCCGCTGCACGACATCGCTGCCATTCAGGCCGAGGGGCATTACAGCTATCTTTTTACCCGCAAAGACAAGGTGTTTTGCAGCTGGTCCATCACCGAAGCTGAAAAACGGCTGGATCCAAACCTGTTTGTCAAAACCCACCGTTCCTATCTGGTAAACCCAAGATATGTGACAGGCTTTGAGCGCATGAAAGACAATGGCTCATGCCTGCTGAACCTGCCCGCGATCGAGCGCGTTCCCGTCAGCCGATCGCGCCTGAAACAGGTGCGTGATCTGCTGGGTGTTTAGGGTCAGCCGCAGCGGCCTGCAGACAAACCCCGTACCATTTCCCCACTGAAGAATCTGCCACATGCCCTGCCCCAGCCTGTGGCCTGAGTCGCCGTCCCATGGCATTCGCATTTCATGCACCCATAGGCGCATTTCGTGCAGCTCTTGGTGCTATCCGCTTGAAAAAAATCGCACTTGTGCGCCAAGGCAGACAGCCTGTCCCTCAGCCAGTTAACCGGCCAAACGGCCAAGAGGGAGGACCAGCGGATGATACCAGCAGCGTTTGACTATCATCGCCCGCAAGATCTGGAGGGCGTAATTGCCCTTCTGGAAGAGCACGGAGATGAAGCACGTGTCATGGCAGGCGGCCACAGCCTGATACCCATGATGAAACTGCGCATGGCAGATATCGAGCATCTGATCGACTTGCAGGATATCGCGTCACTGAAAACCATCACAATCGACGGGGAGCGGATCACGCTGGGGGCGATGGTTACGCAGCATGAGTTGATCAATTCAGCCGAGCTTAGCCAGATCGCGCCGGTGCTGCGCGAGGCGGCGCTGATGATCGCGGATCCTCAGGTGCGCTATATGGGAACCATCGGCGGCAATTGCGCCAATGGTGATCCGGGCAATGACATGCCCGGTCTGATGCAATGTCTGGATGCGACCTATACGCTGCTTGGCCCTGATGGCGAACGCGAGGTCGCCGCACGCGAATTTTACGATTCCGCCTATATGACCGAGCGCGAAGACGAAGAGGTGTTGGTCAGCGTATCTTTTGACGCGCCCAAGGGCGGCTATGCCTATGAAAAGCAAAAACGCAAGATTGGCGACTATGCCACCGCTGCTGCGGCCATCCAGATCACCAAAGAGGATGGTATCTGCGCGACGGCTTCGGTGGCGATGACCAATCTGTCCGACGTGCCTGTCTGGTCTGGCGCGGCCTCAGAGGCGCTGGTGGGCACCGCGGTGGATGCAGGGGCGATCAAAGCTTCGGTCGCAGCCATGTTGCAGGACATCGATCCAATGGAAGACAACCGCGGCCCCGTTGCGTTCAAACGCCATGTGGCCGGCATCATTATGACCCGCGCCATCACCCGCGCGTGGAACCGGGCATAGGGGGGAGCCATGTCTGACAAAATGCATATCAAGCTCAAGGTGAACGGCGAGGATCGCGAGTTTCTGGCCGAACCGCGCGAGCTGCTGATCTACGCCCTGCGTGAACATCTGAACCTGACCGGCCCGCATGTGGGCTGTGATACCTCGCATTGCGGGGCCTGCACCGTCACGCTGGATGGCAAATCGGTGAAATCCTGCACCATGTTTGTGGCACAGGCCAATGGCGCCGAGATCACCACCATCGAAGGCATCGGCCAGCCGGATGCGCTGCATGTTCTGCAAGAAAGCTTTCGCGAACATCACGGTCTGCAATGCGGCTTCTGTACTCCGGGCATGATCACCCGCGCCACCAAACTGCTGGAAGAAAACCCCACCCCAACTGAGGAAGAGGTGCGCTTTGGCATGGCGGGCAACCTGTGCCGCTGCACCGGCTATCAGAACATCGTCAAATCCGTTCTGGCGGCCGCCAGTGAACTGAACGCATCCAAGGAGGCTGCAGAATGAACGATATGTCTCCTGAGCGCAGCGAGCGCAAAGACAATCTGAAAGGTCTGGGCTGTTCGCGCAAGCGGGTGGAAGATGTGCGCTTTACCCAGGGCAAGGGCAATTACGTCGATGACGTCAAACTGCCCGGAATGCTGCATGGCGATTTCGTGCGCTCGCCCTATGCCCATGCGCGGATCAAATCCATCAACACCGAAGCCGCCCTGGCGCTGGATGGGGTGATCGCCGTTCTGACTGCCGCTGATCTGGAACCGCTTAATCTGCACTGGATGCCCACGCTGGCCGGGGACAAACAGATGGTGCTGGCAGATGGCAAGGTACTGTTTCAGGGGCAAGAGGTGGCCTTTGTCGTGGCCCGTGACCGCTATGTTGCCGCAGATGCGGTGGAGCTGGTCGAGGTCGACTATGAAGAGCTGGACGTGATCACCGACCCCCATGTGGCGCTTGAAAGCGAAGTAGTGCTGCGCGAAGATCTGGAACCGGGCGCCCCCGGTGCCCATGGGCCGCGCAAACATCACAACCATATTTTCTTTTGGGAACAGGGTGATGAAACGGCCACCAATCAGGTGATCGACGCCGCCGAAGTGGTTGCCGAAGAAAGCATGTATTATCATCGCACCCACCCCTGCCCGCTTGAGACCTGCGGTGCCGTGGCCTCGATGGATAAGGTGACAGGCAAGCTGACGCTTTGGGGCACCTTTCAGGCCCCGCATGTGGTGCGCACCGTCGCAGCGCTGCTCTCTGGGATCGAAGAACACAACATCCGCGTCATCGCCCCCGATATCGGCGGCGGATTTGGCAATAAGGTGGGTGTCTATCCGGGCTATGTCTGTTCGATTGTGGCCTCTATAGTGACCGGACAGCCGGTCAAATGGATCGAAGACCGGATTGAAAATCTCATGTCCACCGCCTTTGCGCGCGACTATTGGATGAAGGGTAAAATTTCGGCCACCAAAGACGGCAAGATCACTGGTCTGCACTGCCATGTGACAGCGGACCACGGAGCTTTTGACGCCTGCGCTGACCCGTCTAAGTTCCCGGCAGGGTTCATGAACATCTGCACTGGGTCCTATGATATTCCCGTGGCCTATCTGGGCGTTGATGGGGTCTATACCAACAAGGCGCCCGGCGGCGTCAGCTATCGCTGTTCCTTCCGCGTGACCGAAGCGGTGTATTTCATCGAACGCATGATCGAGGTACTGGCCATTGAGCTGAACATGGATCCCGCCGAACTGCGCCGCATCAACTTTATCAGGAAAGAGCAGTTCCCCTATCAGGCCGCGCTTGGCTGGGAATATGACTCGGGCGATTATCACACCGCATGGGACAAAGCGCTGAAGGCGGTGGATTACGACGGTCTGCGCCGTGAACAGGCAGAGCGGGTCGAGGCCTTCAAACGCGGCGAAACCCGCAAGCTGATGGGGATCGGTCTGGCCTTTTTCACCGAAATCGTCGGGGCGGGCCCGGTGAAGAACTGCGATATCCTTGGCATGGGCATGTTCGACAGTTGCGAAATCCGCATCCACCCCACCGGATCAGCCATTGCCCGTTTGGGGACGATTTCGCAGGGTCAGGGCCATGCCACAACCTTTGCGCAGATCCTGGCATCAGAGATCGGCATCTCAGCGGATAGTATCACCATCGAAGAAGGGGATACCGATACTGCGCCCTATGGTCTGGGCACCTATGGGTCCCGTTCGACACCGGTTGCCGGGGCCGCGACCGCCATGGCCGGGCGCAAGATCCGCGCCAAGGCGCAGATGATCGCCGCCTATCTGCTGGAAGTGCATGATGATGACGTCGAATTCGACGTGGATCGCTTTGTGGTCAAAGGCGCGCCGGAACGCTTCAAAACCATGAAAGACATCGCCTATGCGGCCTATAATCAGGCCATTCCCGGTGTCGAGCCGGGGCTGGAGGCCGTCAGCTATTATGATCCACCCAATATGACCTATCCCTTTGGGGCCTATGTCAGCATCCTTGATATTGATGTGGACACGGGCGTGCCGGAAATTCGCCAGTTCTATGCGCTGGACGATTGCGGCACCCGTATCAATCCGATGATCATCGAAGGGCAGGTGCATGGCGGTCTGACCGAAGCGCTTGCGGTCGCTCTGGGGCAGGAAATTGCCTATGATGAGCTGGGGAACTGCAAGACGGGCACCTTGATGGATTTCTTCCTGCCCACAGCGGTGGAAGTCCCCAACTATCAGACAGACTATACCGTCACCCCCAGCCCGCACCACCCGATTGGTGCCAAGGGCGTGGGCGAAAGCCCGCATGTGGGCGGTGTGCCTTGTTTCTCGAATGCGGTGCAGGATGCCTTCAAGGCCTTTGGCCTGCGGCACACCAACATGCCGCATGATCACTGGCGGATCTGGCAAACCGCAAACCAGCTTGGTCTGCACGACTAAGACCCTTGGGGGTGCCATTGTCCAAGTCCCGGCACCCCCACCCTGAACACTGGAAACACATATGACATGGACCGAGTTGAAAACCGCTCTGGCGGATGAGGGCTATATTGCCAGCGACGATCTGGCGATGGCGCTGCATCTTTCGCTGGTTCTTGGGCGTCCGCTGCTGCTGGAAGGGGCTGCGGGGGTCGGCAAAACCGAAATCGCTCGTGTTCTGTCGGCGGTGCGAACCACTCAGCTGATCCGCCTGCAATGTTACGAAGGGCTGGATGCGGCGCAGGCCATCTATGAGTGGAACTATCAGCGGCAGCTGCTGGCCATTCGTGCCGATCAGACCAAATCCGAAGCGGATCTGTTCACCGATGCCTATCTGCTGGAACGCCCGCTTCTCAGGTCGATCCGCCAGAGCACGCCCCCCGTGCTGCTGATCGACGAAATTGACCGCGCCGACGAAGAGTTCGAAGCCTATCTTCTGGAAATTCTGTCAGACTTCCAGATCACCATCCCCGAAATGGGGACCATCACCGCCACCGCGCGACCGATGGTGATCCTGACCGCCAATGGCACGCGGGATCTGTCTGACGCGCTGCGGCGGCGCTGTCTTTATGCCCATGTGTCTTATCCAGATCTTGAGACCGAACTGAAAATCCTGACAACACAATGCCCCGATATCGAAGCGCGTCTCGCGGTGCAGATCGTGGGGTTCGTGCAGTCGCTGCGCAAGGAACAACTGGAAAAGCAGCCCGGCATCGCCGAGATGCTGGATTTCGCAGCCGCGCTGATGGGGCTGGGTCTGGCGGATCTGACGGCTGATCCGGCGATCTTGCAGGCCGCACTGGTGACCTTGCTGAAAACCGAGGCCGACCGTTTCGCCATCACAACCGAAATCGCGCAGCGCCTTGCCGGACGCGCCGCATGAGCCGCGTCACCCGTTTCACCGCCCGCGATCCCGGGCCCGCCGCGCGCATGGCCGGATTTATGGCCCATTTGCGCGAAAACGGTCTGCGGCTTGGGGTTGAAGACACCGCGCTGGCGCTGCGGGCCCTGACAGATGTCGCCGACACATCGCCCGAGATCGCCCGGAGCGCTCTGCGCCCGATCTGCGCCCGGACCTTGGAAGACACGCAGGCTTTTGACGCGCTGTTCGACAGTTTTTGGCTGAACAAAAACCGCGTGCGCCCCCGGATTATGCCCACCAAGACGGACAGCGGTAAGGAGAACATCACCTCATCACGCAAGGCGCCCGGCCACGACAAAGGCCCGGGATCCGGCGATATCACCGCCCCGGACGGAGAGGGCGACACAGAAGCAAATGGGTCGGGTGAAGGGCGGCTTGTGGCATCGCAAGTGCATAATCTTGCCAAAACAGATCTGCGCTATCTGGTAGACCCAGAGCAGATAGCGCAGGCCCAGATCATTGCCCGCCAGATGGGGGCCGCCCTGCGCGATCGTCGGTCGCGCCGACGCAAAGCCATGCGCAAGGGCGCGCAGGTCGATTTTCGCCGTCTCATGCGGCACAGCCTTGCCTCGGGTGGTGATCCGTTCAAACTGCCGAAAAAATCCCGCCCGGACAGGCCGCTGAAAATTGTCGCGCTCTGCGATGTCTCTGGCTCGATGACGGTCTATGCCTCGGCTTTTCTGGCCTTTCTGGCCGGGCTTTTGCAGGGGGATGCCAGCGCCGACGCCTATCTTTTTCACACTCGGCTGGTGCGTATCGCTGATGCGCTGCGTGATCACGATCCTCTGCGGGCTTTGGGGCGTTTGTCGGTGCTGGCAGATGGGTTTGGCGGTGGCTCCAAGATCGGGGCCTCGCTGGATCACTTCGCCCACACCTATGCCCGCCGCTTTGTCGATGGGCGCAGTGTCGTGATCATCCTGTCCGATGGCTATGACACGGACACCCCTGAGCAGATCGGCGCAGCACTGGGGCGGTTAAAGAAACGTGGCTGCAAGGTGATCTGGCTGAACCCGTTGAAAGGCTGGGCAGATTACCAACCGATTGCGCGCGGCATGGCTTCGGCCCTGCCCCATCTGGATCTGTTTTATCCCGCCAATCGGCTGGAAGACCTTGCGGCCCTCACACCGGAGTTGACCCGACTATGAGCCTGCACCCAACCCTCACCCCCGATCTGGCGGATCTGGCCCGATCTCTGCGCGAACGTGGCGAAGTCTTTGCGCTGGCAACAGTTGTGCGCACCCATGGGGCCACAGCCGCAAAACCCGGTGCCAAGGCCCTGACCGATGCCAGCGGCGATATCCTGCATGGTTGGATTGGCGGCGGCTGCGTGCGTGCCGCCCTGCGTCGCGCCACCCAATCCGCGATTGAAACCGGCACTGCGCAGCTTGTGCAGCTGCATCCGCAGGATGTGCTGACCGACAAGGGGTTAACCGCCGGGGAAATCAGCGAAGGTGCGCGCATCGCCCGCAATGGATGCCCCTCGAAAGGATCACTGGAGGTTTTTGTGGAACCTGTTCTGCCCAACCCTGAACTGGTGATTTTCGGCAGTTCACCGATTGCACAGGAACTGGCCGCCCTTGCGCCCCGGTTTGACTGGCATGTGAGACCGATCACAGAAGAGGATGCCAGCAACCTGCCCCAGACCCACGCCCCGCGCCACGTGGTGATTGCCACCCAGGGCCAGGGCGATTTGCCCGCGCTGATTGCCGGGCTGGCGCTGGAGACGCAAAGCATCGCCTTTGTCGGCAGCCATCGCAAATTCGCGGCCCTGTCCGACAAGCTGGTGGCTCAGGGCCTCTCTGCGCAGGATATTGCCCGCATTCAGGCCCCCGCCGGGCTGGCCATCGACGCCAAGACCCCGGCCGAGGTGGCTCTTTCGATCCTTGCTCAACTTATCCGTGATCGCCGTCAGGCAGAAAGGCAGGCCCGCCTATGACACTCTTGCGCCGTATCAAACGCTTCCGGCTCTGGCCCCGCAGGTTCACCCTGCCCGAGGATCAGGCCGAGCTTATCGCAAACATCAAATTCCCCTGTTGTTAACGAAGGAAACAGTATGGAACTCAAAGACGAAATCATCATCGACGCCCCAATGGACCGGGTCTATGCCGCGTTGATGAATCCCGAGGTGCTGCAACAGTGCATCCCCGGCTGCGAAGAGCTGATCAAACATTCCGACACCCAGTTCGAAGCAAAAGTCGTGCTGAAAGTCGGCCCGGTCAAAGCGCGTTTTGGCGGCAATGTGGAACTGGATAACTCAGGTGCCCCCAGCCATATTGCGCTGTCAGGCCAGGGCAATGGCGGCGCTGCCGGGGCCGCCAAAGGCGGGGCCGATGTGACCCTGACCGAAGAAGACGGGAAAACCACGCTGGTCTATGATGTGAAGGTCGACATCACCGGCAAGCTTGCGCAATTGGGCAGCCGTTTGATTGTCAGCACCGCCAAGAAACTCGCCGGAAAGTTCTTCAAGAAGTTCGCAGAAATCATGGAAACCGAAGACGCCTGATCCAGTCAAGGCCATCAGGGGCGCCCCCCTTCAGCGAAAGACAATCTGAGATTTCGGGCGGCGTCCAAAGTGCCCGAAATCTCTTTCGCGGCAACGAAAGCGCAGACAATCGAACAAAATTCAATCTCTCATTGGCAAAGAAAAACGACCACAGGACGCGCAACTCAAAGAGCGAGATGCGGATCAACGATAAACACGATGGTTGCGACGCCCCCAGTCTGTGTAAAGCTCAGCCATGATGGTTCCGAACTGAGTTTCAACCAACTCTGGCAGAATAGATGCGCCTGCCCCCTCCCCGAACACCCTGACAGTATCACCAACAGTAATATCTTTGATGCGTGTCACATCCGCTACGATCGCGTTCATGGATATCTTTCCCACCACGGGCGCCAGTGTATCCCGGATTGTCACAACACTGCCATCGTAGGCAAGACGCCGGAAGCCGTTTTCATACCCAATCGAAATACAGGCCAGCCGACACGCCCTTTCCATCCGAAACGCGCGGTCATAGCCGACTGTCATCCCTGCGGGATAATCCTGAAGACTGACGACACGGGCCTCAAGATCCATGGTTGGCCGATATCCAAGATCGGGCCTCAAGATACCGTAAAGGATCGCACCGCAGCGATACATGTCAGTCGCCACATCAACGTCGGAAATCAAGGTCAGTGAGCTGCCCGCGTGCACAAGCGTCGCATTGCGTTTCAGGTCGCTGTTGTCAAAGACCCAGGTGGCCTGTTGCTGAAACCGTGCCGCGCTTTCGCTCAGATGAGCGGGGTCGTTCGATGGAAAATGCGAACAAATCCCGCAAATATCTGTTCCCAACGTCGCAAGGATTTCATGACATATGTTCTGACCACCAGTCGTCGAAATTTCCAGCGCATCGCGCGACATGCCTGCCACATTCAGCGCCAGATGTGCACCGGTGCGCAGTTTCCCTGCTTCACGGAGGGCGCGGAGCTGCCGTGCAGTTGCAACTGACGCGACTTGCTCTTCGACGCGATCACACAGCGCCTCTTCGATTTCCTGCGAGGTGGCTGTGCGCAACCGGATCAGTCTGCCTTTGAACCCGGCATCACGAACCGCGCGCACTTCGGCATTCGATGTGATTCCAACTGTATCTACCCCTTGTTCACGGATTAGGGGCACAACCTGTGCTATCCCGTGCCCATAGGCATCGGCCTTTAGCACGGCGCAAAACCTGCGCCCCTGCGGTACAAGACCCAGCGTGAGTTCCAGATTTCTCGAAATCCGATCGCGGTGAACGGTGCACCAGGATGTTACGCTGCCATCTCGCATCTGTGCTATGCCTCAGTGCCCAGGATGTCCTGCAGGATCTGGCAGAACAGATCTGCTGCAACAGGAATAAGAGCATCAGGAAAATCATAGTCAGGGTTGTGAAGTTGCGGAAGATTTTCACCGGCTCCAAGATAGAGCAAGGCTGCTTTGGCCCCATCATCGCCAAACCGACCGAAATCCTCGGACCAGCGCATCGGGGTCGGCATATTGAGACACGCGAGCCCAAGAGTTCTGGCCGCATTCCCGGCGATATTCGTAGCTTCTGCATCGTTGACCACTGCTCGGAACACGTCATGCCACAGGATATCACTGGCAAGATTCTGCGCGTTTTCTTCAACTCTTTGCAGTGCCTCCTGCATAAGTGCATCCATACGCTCATTGGTCATCGACCGCAGCGTCACCCGCAATTCGCCATCCGCCGGGGCAATACCGAATGTCGGTTCCCCCAATTGCGCGTGGGTCAACGTCGCCAACGAAAACGCCTCATCTCCGATGGCGCCGCTGCTCAGTTCGGGCAAGCAGGTCATCAAAGCCGCCATCGCCGGCCCCGGAGACAGGCCATCCTCGGGCGCAGCAGCGTGCGAGCTTTTGCCTTCAAGCAGGATCTGCATGCCGCGCGATGCACAATTGCCCGGTCCTTCACGCAGGCCCACCTCGCCCAAAGGGCGACCGGGGACATTGTGATAGGCAAAGGCGAAATCAGGACGGATGTCAGGCCAGCGCGGATCGTCAATCACCGCCTGTGCGCCCGCACCGGTTTCTTCGGCGGGCTGGAACAACAAAATGACACGCCCCTTTCGCGGACGCCTGGCCAACCGCGCGGCAACGCCCAACATCGACACCATGTGGCCATCATGGCCGCACAGGTGCCCTTTGCCCGGGATCGTCGACCTATACGGCAGATCTGAGATTTCGCGGATGGGCAGACCATCAAGTTCACAGCGCAAAAGCACCGTCGGGCCATTCTCGCGCCCGGCAAATTCAGCGGCGACCCCATGCCCCCCAAGCCCACGCCAAAGCCGATCAGCACCAAGAGTGGTGAGTTCCGAGGCGATACGCTCTGCTGTGCGGATTTCTTCACCAGACACCTCGGGCGATTGGTGAAGTTCATGGCGCAGGGCCACAAGATAGTTCAACTGTTCAGATGAAAGAGCTTGCATCTTTATCCCCTCAAAAAATCTCAACCAGCCCTGCGGCGCCTTGTCCGCCCCCAACACACATGGTCACCACCCCCATTGCGCACCGCGCCGGCGCCCTTCCAACAGGATATGCCCCACCATGCGCGCGCCGGACATCCCATAGGGATGGCCAATGGAAATCGCACCACCATTGACGTTCAGCCGGTCGTCCGGAATGCCCAGACGATCACGGCAATAAAGCAGCTGCGCGGCAAAGGCTTCGTTGAGCTCCCACAGGTCAATATCCTGCATTCGCAGTCCATTTCGCGCCAGAAGGCGGGGGACCGCCACAACAGGCCCGATGCCCATTTCTTCCGGGGCCACCCCCGCCACGGCAAACCCGCGCAACGCGCCAAGCGGCGCAAGGCCTCTGCGGCGGGCTTCACCTGCCTCCATCACGACCAACGCGGCCGCGCCATCTGAAAGCTGGCTGGCATTGCCCGCGGTGACAGTCATGCTTTCGCCACGGACAGCGGCGAGACTGGCCAGCCCCTTGGCCGTGGTGCCCGGACGATTGCATTCGTCGGCAGTAAGTTTGACGGTTTCCTCGTGGGTTTCCCCGGTGACCTTGTCCGTGACGATCTTGGTGGCCGTGACGGGCACGATTTCCCCCTCAAAAAGACCAGAGGCCTGCGCTTTGGCGGTTCTTTTCTGGCTTTGAAGCGCATAGGCGTCTTGCGCAGCGCGGCTGATGCCATAGCGGTCTGCGACCACTTCAGCGGTATCCAGCATGGGCATATAATAGGTTTCTGGCACAGACGGGTCCGGGTAGCGATACCCGTTCCAATGCGTGTTCTGCACCAGCGAGATGCTCTCCAGCCCACCGGCCAGCGCAACCTCTACCCCTTCGCTCTGTACCATATGCGAGGCCATCGCGATGGCGTTCAGACCTGAGGCACACTGCCGATCCACCGTAGCGCCCGCAACACTGTCGGGCAGACCGGCGGCTTGCACGATATGACGCGCGACATTGACACCGGAAGAGCCCTGCGTAAGCGCGGATCCAAAGACGGCTTCCTCGACCTCCCCGCCGTTCAGGCCCCCGCTCTCTAGCGCGGCGTTCACTGCCGGGGCGGCAAGGCTTGGGGCCTCAAGGTTGTTGAACGCACCACGATAGGCTTTGCCAATCGGTGTGCGGGCGTATGAAACGATGACGGCCTGTCGCATGGGCAAATCCTCAGATGTTTTCGACGCCGCACCAATCGGCGATGAACATGGCCGTGGCCTTGGTCACGCGCCGCATGCTTTCCAGATCTACGCGTTCGTTGAAACCGTGGATCGCCTCGGCGCGCGGGCCATAGACCAGCGCGGGCGTATCGGCATACAGCCCAAAGAACCGTGCGTCGGTCGTGGCGGTGATGGCTTCACGCAAAAGCTCTTCACCAGTGGCGGTCCGGTGCGCAGTTTCAAGCGCTGCAATCGCCGAGGTGGCTTTGGCTGAACTGTCCTGTGACAGCGCATAGCCCTCCGCGTGAAAGCCGTGATAGATAATCTCAGGCAGCGCGTTGCGCAGGAAATCGTTCTGGCGTGCCGCATTCAGAATGACCTTTTCGATTTCGGCCTTTGCTGCCTCGATGGACTGCCCCGGAAATACCCCCATGCGCACGTCAAACACACACCATGCCGGAACGGAGCTGGTCCAGTCGCCGCCTTCGATCTTGCCGACATTCAGGTTCAACGCGTGATCCATATGCGCATAATCGCTGGTCCGGTTTTCCGCGGCATTCCAGCGATGTTCCATATCATGCAGCGCTGCAATCAGCGGAACGGCCGCCTCAATGGCGTTGGCTCCGCTGCCGGCATAGGCCACATGAGTCGGCATCCCCTTGAGAAGCACCTGAAACCAAAGAACCCCAAGCTGCGCGGTGACCAGATGTTCTGAAAATGGCTCGGGGATCAGGGCTGCATCTGCTGTGTAGCCGCGCGCGAGGCAAGCCAGCGCGCCATTGCCAGTGCACTCTTCCTCGACCACAGACTGGTAGAACACATCCGCTGCGGGCGCCATCCCGCAGGCCGACAGCGCATCAAGCGCGAACAGGTTCGACACCAGCCCGGCCTTCATATCACCGCCCCCCCGACCATAGAGCCAGCCGTCTTCAACCCGTGGTTCGAACGGCGGGGTATCCCACATGTCCAGCGGTCCGGCGGGCACCACGTCGACATGCCCGTTCAGGATCAGTGATCGGCCCGTCCCGGTTTTGGAACGGTGCGTCCCCACGACATTCACCGCATCATCGTAAGGGCCAAGAACAGGAGAAAATCCGGGCAGGTGCTGGATCTCGGTCACGTCAATCTGCCACTGATCCAGTGCATAGCCCCGATCAGTCAGCGCCATTGCCATGAACGCCTGCGCCGATTGTTCATTCCCCCGGGTCGAAGGATGCGCGGTGAGGTCGGCGAGAAAGGCGACCTGACGGTCAAAGGCCACATCCACGGCATCGCACAAACGGGTGTTGAGTTCGGTCTGCATCATTACCTCAGAAAACGGGCAAAGTGGTATCAGGCACGATCAGCGGCGCACCGGTTGCTTCGGTGACTTCAGCACGGCTGATCCCCTCAGCGATTTCGACAAGCGCGTACCCTTCGGGTGTGACGTCAATGACCGCCATATCGGTGAACACGCGTGACACGCATCTTTGTGCCGTCAACGGCAGGGTGCACTCATCCTTGAGTTTCGGGTTGCCTGCACGATCGGTATGGGTGGTCAGGACAACGACCCGGCGGGCTTTCTGGGCCAGTTCGATCCCTCCCCCCACGCCCGGGCTGAATTTGCCGGGAATCTTCCAGTTGGCCAGATCGCCCTTGCTGCTGACCTCAAAAGCACCAAGCATGGTCAGATCCAGACGCCCCGAGCGCACCATGGCAAAGCTGGTCGCGCTATCGAAGAAAGCCGACCCCGGCACCGTTGAAACATAGGCCCCGCCCGCGTCAATCAGGTTCCGGTCGGCGCGCTCTGGGGGCAGCGACGGACCGATGCCAGCCAGCCCATTTTCTGTATGCAAACAGACCGGGAAATCAGCCGGGAGCTGGTCGGCAACCCTGGTCGGCAGACCAATGCCCAGATTGACCACCATGCCGGGGGCAATGTCGCGCGCGGCGCGGGCGATCATGCGGGTATTAGCGCTGGACAACGGCGTACTCCCCGGAAATTTCACCCAATTCAGCGATGTGATCGACGAACACTCCGCTTGTGTGAACAGAATTCGCGTCCAACGCCCCCAATGGCGTGACAGTTTCAGCCTCAGCAATCACTTGGGTCGCAGCCATTGCCATCAGCGGATTGAAGTTCCGCGCGGTCGCAAGATAAGCGAGGTTCCCAAAGGTATCAGCCCGGTCGGCATGGATGAGCGCAACATCAGCGCGTAGCGCCGTTTCCACCAGAAGCGGCTTGCCGTCCACCTCGACCACCTGCTTGCCCTCGGCCAGTTCCGTGCCAATGCCGATATCGCTCAGCACAGCGCCGATCCCGGCACCGCCAGCGCGGATTCGTTCTGCAAGGATGCCCTGAGCGTTGAAATCTACCTTGATCCGCCCGCTGTTCATCAGGTCGATGGCATGGCCGTTCAACCCCAGATGGGTGGTGATCAGACGCGCCACCTGCCCGCTTTGAAGAAGGTGGTCGATCCCCATCCCCGGCTCGTTTGCATCGTTTTTGATCAGCGTCAGATCGCGGGCACCATGATCAACAAGCGCATGGATCAGTGTCATAGGCGTGCCGGGCACACCAAAGCCGCCCACCATGACTGTGTCGCCGTCTTTGATATGCGCCACCGCTTCAGCCATGTCACAACGTTTGTCCGGCAGTCTCATGCGGCCACCTCCAGAGGCAATCCAACCTCGGCGGCAAACGCATCCAGCGCGTCGCGCAGAATTGTCATCAGCTCTGAAATCTGGGGCTCGGTGATGATCAGAGGCGGCGCGATCAGAAAGTGATCCCCGGCCGTCCCGCCGCGGGTGCGACGCGAATAGATAATCAACCCGCGCTCATAGGCCAGCTCCACCAGACGATCATAGGCATTCAGCCCCGGATCCAGCGGCTCCATTGTGTCACGGTCGGCGACAAGCTCGAAGGCTGTCAGCAGCCCTTTGCCGCGCACGTCACCGATGAAGGCATAGCGATCCATCAATGCGCGCAGCTCATCCATCAGAATGTCACCCATGGTGGCTGCATTGGCGATCAGGTTTTGATCTTCCAGCTCTTCCAGAACGGCCAGCCCGGCCGCACATGCCATCGGGTTGCCCGCGTAGGTGAAGCCATGGGCAAAACCACCGGCATCCAGGATTGGTTCGACCAGAGGCGCACCGGCAACAATCGCCCCCAAAGGCGCATAGCCCGCGCCAAACCCCTTAGAGAGCGCAACAATATCCGGGGTGACGCCCCAATGCTCAGCCGCCAGAAACTTACCCGTGCGCCCGGCGCCGGTCATGACCTCGTCATAGATCAGCAGGATACCAAATTCATCACATATCTCGCGGATACGTCCATAATAGCTGTCAGGGGCCACCAAAGCGCCGGTTGAGGCCCCTCCAACAGGTTCCATCAGAAATGCCAAGACGCTATCTGGTCCTTCAGCAAGGATCTTGTCGCGCAAAAGCTCGGCGTACTTCAAACCACGTGCCTCTTCGCTCAGGTTGTCGCGGTCCAGATAGGTGGCCGGGGCGGCGATCTTCGGCATGCCTTCTAACATCGGTGCGAAAGGTTCGCGCAGCGGGTCATAGCCGGTCAGGTCCAACGCTCCAAATGTGCACCCATGGTAGGACGGAAAACGCGATATCACCTTGTAGCGATCGGTTTGCCCCTGAGTGATCGCATATTGCCGCGCCAGTTTCACGGCACTTTCCACCGCCTCTGAGCCGCCAGAAACAAAGAACACCCGGTCCAGCCCGTCAGGCGTCATGGAGACGGTTTTGGCTGCCAGATCCTCGGAGGGATGCGTGCGGAAATGCAGCCGATAGCCAAAAGTCGCTCGATCCATCTGCGCTTTGATCTTGTCCAGCACGCGCCGGTTGGAATGGCCGATGTTCGACACCATCGCACCCGAAGAACCGTCGATATAACGTTTGCCACTTTCGTCAAACAGATAGATGCCCTCCCCCCGGTCCAGGAACGGGCGCGGCGTGCGGCTTTGATAAAACAGATAGGATTCTTCGCTCACGACGCACCTTCAATATGTTTGCGCAGGAATTCGCGGGTTCTGTTCTGGGTCGGATTCTTGAACAGAACGCTGGGCGGGCCTTCTTCGACCACAACGCCTTTGTCCATGAACAGCACACGATCACAGACCGAGGCCGCGAAATCCATTTCATGGGTGACGATGATCATCGTCATGTGCTCTTCGGCAAGCTTCTTCATCACCAGATTGACCTCTTCCACCAACTCGGGGTCGAGCGCGGAAGTAGCCTCATCAAATAGCATCAGCTTGGGTTTCATCGCCAGCGCGCGGGCGATGGCGACGCGCTGTTTCTGACCACCGGAAAGCTGCGATGGATAGTAGTCGATGCGCTCCAGCATCCCGACCTTGTCCAGTTGTTCCTCGGCCAGCTTATCGGCATCGGCCTGAGACAGCCCCTTGAGCAGCTTGGGCGCCATGGTGACATTTTCCCGCGCGGTCATATGCGGAAATAGATTAAAGTGCTGAAACACCATTCCGACATGCTGGCGCAATTCATTGATATGCTTTTCATATTGGCGATGTGGCAGGGTCTTGTTCACCTGCACACCGTCCAGCCAGATTTCACCGCCGGTGAGCGGATCCAGATCATTGATCGCGCGCAACAGTGTAGATTTCCCCGATCCGGACGATCCGATGATCCCGACAATCTGCCCGCGTTCGACGTTCAGACTGATGTCCTTGAGCACCTCAAGCGCACCAAAGGATTTCTGCGCGTGACGAATTTCGACAAAGTGTGTCTGTTCGCTCATGATTGGCCTCTTTGGTCAGCGCGAGATGGAAATGCGGCGTTCGATTTTGCGCTGCACCCATTCCATGCAAAGGTTGATGACATAGTAGAAAGCGGCAGCGAGGATGTAGAACTCAAATGGGCGGTAGGTCTTGCCGATCACCCTTTGCGCTGACAGCGTCAGCTCACTGACCCCGATCACGGAGACCAGCGCGCTGTCTTTCAAGAGCGCGATCATGTTGTTTCCAATCGGAGGTATGACAGCGCGCACCGCCTGCGGGATCACGACCTTGCGCAAAGCCTGCGCGCGGCTGCATCCCAATGTGCGCGCGGCTTCCATCTGGCCCTTGTCCACGGCAAGAATAGCCGTCTGGATCAGTTCGGAATTGTAGACGGCAAAATGCAGCCCTAACCCGATGATCCCGGCCACAAAGGCGGGCAGATCAATGCCGATCTGCACCAGCCCGAAATAGATCAGGAACAGTTGCAGCAAGAGAGGGGTGCCCATGAATATCCATTCGATCAGCCTGAACGGCTGGCGAATGACCCATGGGGCGTAAAGGGCAATCACAGCAAAGACGATACCGCCGACAAAGCTCAGCAGAGCAGCGGCGACCGTGATACCGACGGTCCAGCCAGCCCCCAGAAGGATGATATCCATGTATTTGGGAATAATCGAAAAATCGAGGCCCATATAATCTGTCCTTTTCCGATCAGGTGATCTGAACTTTGCGATCCAGCCAGGCAACGCCACGGCCCGTCACATAGATGATGATCATGTATAGAATCCCAGCGAGCAGGAACATTTCGAAGGGCTTGTAGGTCGACCCTATGTAGCGCTGTGCGGTGTAGGTCAGTTCGACCACCGCAATCGCGGCAACAAGCGCGGTTGCCTTGATCAGCATGTTCAGGTTCACGCCCAAAGGACGCACCATCAGGCGCGCGGCCTGCGGCAGAACCACCTTGTAGGTCGCCTGCCAGCTGCTGAGCCCCAATGTCCGGGCGGCTTCGCGTTGTCCCTTGTCAATCGCGATGATTGCTCCGCGGATGGTCTCGGTCATGTAAGCGCCCGCATTAATACCCAGCCCGATCACGCCGGCCTCGAATGCGTCCAGCTGAATACCGATCTGAGGGCCGCCGAAGTAAAGAATGAAGAGCTGGATCAGCGCAGGCGTTCCGCGAAACAGGCTGACATAAGCTGCGCCCAGAAAGCGAAGGAGTGCAAACCGCGAGAGCCGGGCAGAGGCCCCAAGCGTGCCGCAGATCAGCCCCAGCATTGCCGTCAGAACCGACAGCATAATAGTGACCCAGGCGGCCTCCAGAAAGAAAGGATAGACCTTCAGCATCAGGTCAATGTCCATCTGTCACTCCTTTGGTCACCGACACGGGATTGTCCGGGCGGTTGGGGGCCGTCCTTGTCGGTGTATTGCAGAATTTTGGGTAACATTGGTGTCGCGGGTCGCGGCCGTAAAGCCCCGGAAACCGCGACACATCACGTTGATACCAGCTCTCGCAGCCAAAAGACCGCGAGAGCGATGTGATATTTAGCGGATGTCGCCGCCAATCCACTTTTCTGCCAGAGCCAGATAGGTGCCGTCATCCATCATGGATTGCAGAGCAGCCTGCATTTCTTCGGCCAGCTTTGGGTTGCCCTCGCGGATGGCGATGCCTGCGCCAAAGGGTTCCGTGGTTGGGTCACCGAACATCTCGAACGCCTGCCCTTTTGCGCCCATCGCAAGAATGGCAGCGATCGAGTCGTTCACAATGGCGTCGACGCGGCCGTTTTCCAGTTCAAGCAGCAGTTCAGGCAGCCCCTTGTAGGTGTTGATATCGTATCCCTTTTCACGCGCCCAATCTTCGTGGGTTTCGCCAAGCGTCAGGCCAACTTTCTTGCCTTCCAGATCCTCCAAGCTGGAAATGCCAGAGCCCGGCTTGCTGAAAATAGCGCGCTTGTCAGAGTAGTAAGGCCCAACAAAATCAACCACTTCATCACGCTCTGCGGTGATGGTCATCGACCCGACAATGGCGTCATATTTGTTGGCCAGCAGGCCACCGATGATGCCGTCCCAGGCTGTGGTTACAATTTCCACTTCCATGCCCATACGTTTGGCGATCTCGGTCCCAATGGCTGGGTCAAACCCAACAACTTCGTTCTGATCGTTCACAAAGTTGAACGGAGGATAGGCACCAGACATGGCGATGCGGATCACGCCCTTTTCTTTCAGCGCATCGAGCTCTTCGGCAGCGGCGGTATTCAGGCCGAACACTGCCAGACCGGCGGCTGCAATGGCGGATTTCAAGATGGTACGGCGAAAAGTCATTTATCTCTCCCTGTGAGAATCATGCCGGGGTGTTCCCCGATCAAAACGATGCGGAAGGTCCCGCTTCCGAAAAAGCTTGCATGACTTAACATCATTGCACAAACAGATATTACCTAAGTTCAATATAGAGAAGATCTATGAGCCTACCACGGCAGCAACGCTTCCCCTGGAACCTGGATTGGAACCTGCTTCGCACCTTTATGGTTGTGGTTGAACAAGGCGGTATATCAAAGGCCGCCGACTTCCTTGGTCTGAAACAGCCCACAGTCTCCGCCGCCCTCAAACGGCTTGAACAAGCAACAGGCAAGCACCTTGTTGTCCGCAAACCGAACGAGTTTACTGTCACCCGCCCCGGTCAGGCGCTTTATACCGAATGCGCCAATATCTTTGGCACAATTTCACAGCTGCCCTCCCTGTTGGACGAGAATCGAACAGAACTGCGCGGTCACCTTTCTATTGCGATTACAAGCTCAGTGATTTCTGAACACTTCAACGACATTCTCAGCAATTTTTCCAAGGCGCACCCGCACGTTACCTATTCATTTTCGGTGCATGAAAGCGAAGACGTTGAGACAATGGTCAATCAAAACCGAGCCAGCTTCGGGATTTGCCTGCTGTCCAAGATCCCACGAAATCTAAACTCTGTGATCCTGTACCGCGAATTCTTTGGCCTCTATTGTGGCGCGCGCCACCCTTTGTTCAACGCGAAGGAAATCAATCCCAAAGATCTCGAAGACGAACCCTTCGTCGCCTTCCAGACAGAGGCCGAGGGAGGCCCACTACATGCCATCTCGCGGCTTCGTGCACGTTTGGGCCTGGCCACCGACTGGCGCGGCGTATCCTCCAGTCTCAATGAAATCCGCCGTCTGATTATGGCAAACGTCGGTATCGGCGCCCTGCCGCTTCATGTGGCAAAGCAGGACGTTCTGGCCGGGCATATCCGGCAACTGCCGCCCTATGACGAACTGCCCATGGTGAACATCTACCTCATCACCAACCCTGCGCGCCGCCGGTCAGATGCCGAAGACGAGTTCCTGTCAGCCTGCAAAGCTGAATTGGAGGCTATTGATATCGAACAACGCACCTATGGTCTGAGCTGATTTTTCAAAGCCTGAGGCATGTATTTTTGCTTTGTTGCGCAAATCAGTTGTGGTTCGGACTCCCCCTTTCCACCAACAGACTTACCGTTCGAATTCTGCAACTGGAATGCTAAGACCACTGGTACGGTTGAGCGCCGCCAACCCTGCCAAACTTCAGTTGGAAAAGAGCCACTCTCAAAACAATAATGTGGTGCACCGGGGCGTAGTTGTCGATACCAATGGTTCTCTCGATCAGGAAAGCAAACGGAATCCCTACGACACGTGGTCCCACCTTTCTGTCAATTCTGAACGTATTATTTTTTTGATAGAGCCTTAACCATAGAAAAGTTCGGCCCAGAGTCGCCGTTCATCTCGATCGATCATCGCGGCTGAGTGCTTAGGCTGGTATGTGGATGCTCACGGACCAAACAAGCCCGCACCCCGAAGCCACCGTGGGCGGGTTTTCTTATGCGGCGGATGGTTCTACCCGTTGCACCTCAATCCACGAATTGAGGTCAACGCCACAGTAAAGAACCTTGCGGCCAATTTTGATGTAAGCGGGGCCAAAACCCCGATGACGCCACTGCGCCAAACGGTCTACAGTGCCAAGCTGGCGCATTTCATTGTCATGGGGTTGATAGCTGCGGCTGCTGTCACAAAAGGCTCATAGTGTCACCTCGCGTTGTTAGGGTTGCGGTTGGTGACACCCAATATTCACGGATTGTTCTGAATTAGTACAAGTAAAATGAAGACCTTAAGCCCTCTCTCATTTTGCGGGCGAGCCTAGCCCTTCGATTTTGCCACATCTAAAACAATCTTGAGTCTTTGGGCGATTCGCTTGGCAGTTTCGTGCTTTTCCGTCCAGATAGGTGTGAGGCATGACAGAATTTCAGGTTGCCCAATCTCGTTAACCTGACGCGCCCCGATTTTCGGAAAGGCATAGTCGCGAAGCGTGTTTATGAACTGATCTGCATGTTTGGCGTTGCGCCATGTAAGCAGGCGCTCGGAATGCACAATCCGAGCCAGTTGCTCAAAAGTTGGGACAGCCTCAGGAGTGCTATTTCTCGGATTGGTCCCGCGACGCGCCATTCCGCGATATCGCATCGCAATCTCACGAGCTTCTTGCAATCCCACGTAACCCGTACCGCCTAAACCCAGATCAGTTCTGAGCGGTGCCCCTGCTGCATTGCGCTGTCCTTTGATCGTCAAGCGCACCATCCAACTGCAAGCGCCCGATGGTATCACTAGCAAATACAGCCCACCTCCATCGCCATGCCTCCCCGGAGGTAGGGAATCAATCTGTCTCTTGGTGAGCTTTCCCGGAATGTGCGACAAATGAAGTTCCCACAATAGTTACCACTCACTGAGCATAATTGAAAGAAACGCAAGAAAAAGACCTCAAGGCGGGAGGCCATAAAAATAAGGCATCTCCGCGACCCAAGATGAGGTAACACAATCTACAGAAAAGGTGAGCTGGCGGACCTAGAGGGTGCGAGTTCGAACGCATTCTTTGAGGTTTTGGAAGAGTGGAATGCGGTTCTTGAAGCCGAGCGCCATCTGCTGGAGCAAGCGTTGCAAGCGGATGAAACGAGCGGCGTTGAAACCGATTCAATGGCTAATTCTCAGCGCGAAGCTGAGGAAGTTGACCTTGATCGACCAACCCTAAAATCACCTGCTGCGCACAAATCCGTGGCTAAAGCACGCGGGGTGAGCCAATGAGATGGACAGGACATAAGCCGGTCATTTCATCGGCATTCAACGAAGCAGCCAATCAAAAGCCCAAAAAGAAACGGAGCTATAACGCGCGCCGTAGCGGTACAAGGCGGAGCAATGTTCCGCCCGTCACCTTGCGCCTTACGGCTGCGGAACGGGAACGGTTGGAAGAACTGGCCGTCGGCATGACGCTCAGCGCCTATATACGAGCCTGTGTGTTTGCTGAGGAAGAGAAACGGCGAAAGCGTCGGCCCAAAGATACGGTGGCAGACAAAAAGGCTCTGGCCGAATGTCTGTCCCTGCTTGGGCAGTCTCGCATGGCGTCCAATCTCAACCAATTGGCCTATCAGGCGAATATCGGCGCTCTGGTCGTCGATGACGATACCAAGGCGCAAATTACCGATTCTTACGAGGCGATCAAAGAGATGCGCGCCTTGCTGGTTGCTGCGCTGACGAACTGAGTTATCGGATGATCCTAGAGGGCAATGCACGCGGCCACGGAGCCGAACTCGCACGGCATTTGATGAATGCTCGTGACAATGAGCATGTGACCGTACATGCCATTGATGGCTTCGTGGCTGATGATCTGGCGGGGGCATTTGCAGAAATCGAAGCCCTCGCCCAAGCCACGCAATGCCAAAAATATCTGTTCTCACTGTCGTTGAACCCGCCGCCCAACGAGTCTGTGCCGGTGGAGGTTTTCGAGGCAGCAATCAAAGATGTTGCCCAGAAACTCGGCCTTGCCGATCAACCCTGCGCGGTGGTGTTCCATGAAAAGGAAGGCCGCCGCCACGCGCATTGCGTTTGGTCTCGTATCGACACGGAGAAAATGAAGGCGATCAACTTGCCGCATTTCAAGCGCAAGCTGATGGCGGTCTCGCGGGAACTCTATATCGAACACGGGTGGGACATGCCTGCCGGATTCGAGGATTTTCGTAAGCGCGATCCGCTGAACTTTTCGCGTGCAGAGGCCCAGCAAGCCAAACGGTTGAGCCGTGATCCCAAGGCAATGAAAGCCCTGTTTCGCGCGTGCTATGAACGTTCGGACTCGCGCCAAGCCTTTGCATCCGCGCTTTGGGAACATGGGTTTGCCTTGGCCCGTGGTGAACGTCGTGGGTTTGTGGCCGTCGATCACGATGGCAAGATTTGGTCTTTGTCTCGCTGGTGCGGGGTCAAACCCAAGCAGCTTAAAGAGCGCCTTGGCGATCCTCAAAGCTTGCCTTCTGTCGATAAAGCCAAAGCCCTGTTGGCACACTCACAAGCACCCGAAGCGCCGAAACAGGTCAAGGACAGTGACACTTACCGAAACGCTCTCGCTGAACTAGTTGCGCAGCAACGACAAGAACGCGTTGCGCTTCATACTCTGCATCAAGAACGTCAGGCCGAGGAAACTTTGGCCCGTAATGCCCGTGCGCCACGCGGCATGTCCTTGGTTTGGGCACGCCTGTCCGGTGCTTATGGGCGTTTGGTGGAAGATTTTACGCAGGAAAAGGCCACCTGTGATGCGCGGGATCGCGCAGAATGTCAGGCACTGATCGACAAGCATCTGCGTGAACGCAAAACCTTTGAGCAAGAGATGCAGCGCCTGCATATCGGTGCCGAGCGCGCTGAAAGTTATGGCCAAGGCGTTAAATTTGATCCCCGCCAAGCGCTTCGCTTACCTGACGAGAACAGCCCGTTCTCGTCCGAACAGATACTGCGCAATCCCGCTCTGATCTTGCACGCGATTTCTGAGAAAGAAGCCGTGTTTGACGCAGACACCATCAAGCGCGGTCTAGCCAAGCACATTGATGATCCCTACGCCCTGCGCGCTGCGATTGACACTGTGTTGTCGTCGTCAGAATTGGTGCGTGTCGGCGAAGATAACACGCAAGTCTTTACCACCCGCGACTACATCAACGCCGAAACCAAACTATTAGGCGCATCGCACCGCATGGCGGCACAAACTGGATATCAGATTTCCAGTGATGCTGTGCGTGCTGCGATCTCCCGGCAGAATGCAGAAATGAAACGCCGTTTTGGTGGACGCCTCAGTGATGAACAGGTCGATGCTATCCATCATGTTCTGAGCGACAAGCAACTTGCTCAAATTGTCGGCCTCGCCGGGGCTGGGAAAAGCACAATGTTGGCAACCGCCTTTGAAGCGTGGTCTCGTGAAGGCGTCAAAGTCCACGGGGCGGCATTGTCCGGCAAGGCCGCAGAGGGATTGCAGACCTCTTCCGGCATTCACAGCCGCACGCTCGCATCGCTGGAACTCAGCTGGGCCAATGGCAACCAGCCCATCAAGGCTGGCGATGTGTTGGTCATTGATGAGGCTGGCATGATCGGCACCCGTCAAATGCAGCGCATTATGAGCCGTATTGATGAGATTGGCGCAAAACTGGTCTTGGTGGGCGATCCTGACCAATTGCAACCCATTGAGGCCGGAACACCATTTCGCAAGCTTGTCAATGAACATGGCGCTGCCCGCCTCACCGAAATCCATCGCCAAAAGGATAATTGGCAGAAACAAGCTTCACGTGATTTGGCCGAAGGCCGTATCACAGAAGCTGTGCGGAGCTATGAAGCTTACGGCACTGTAAGCAAATCCGCACATCTGGATACTGCGCTTGGGTCTTTGGTCAAAGATTATATGGCGGATGTCGGCCAGAACGGTTGGAAAACATCGCGATTGGCCTTTGCCCATCGCCGCAAGGATGTGCATGCGCTCAATCAGGCCATTCGCGGTGCCATGCAAGATGCCGATCAAATCGGCCCAGAAACAATGTATCTGACTGAAACCGGTTATCGTGCCTTTGCCAAGGACGACCGGATCGTCTTTACCCAAAACAACCGCGAGATGGGCGTCAAAAACGGCATGCTCGGCACCGTCACGCATGCCGGCGAAAATGGCCTATCCGTGAAACTGGACACGGAAGACGGCCAACGCCGCTTGGTCACGATCAACCCGCACCACTATCGCAGCTTTGATCACGGCTATGCTGTGACCGTCCACAAATCCCAAGGCGCGACCGTGGATCGCTCATATGTGCTGGCGTCCAAATCTATGGATCGGTCTCTGGCCTACGTCGCCATGACGCGCCACCGCAACGACATGAAGCTCTATCTCAACGCCAAGGACAAGCCAATCTGGGCGGGGGATCAAAGCCCGAACTTGAACCCACAGGAGGTGCAACATGCCCAAATTCAAGAATCTGCCGCCCCAGCAGAACAGACTACACCCACGCAACAGCACACCCGCAAACGCCCCGGCCCATCGCGGTAACAAACAAGGCTTGGCATAACGAATTTCATGGCTAATGCCAGAACTACAATTATCATCGAAGCAACCGGCGCGGCGAAGCTGCTAGGGTAGATTATTTTTCCGTCCCACACATCTATCCCTGAGTACACTTTGGGGCAGATTTTTTTCCTGAATTGTAATCGCTACTTGGAACTTTTCTTAAATCTATAGTCAGTTGCGATTTATAGCAGAAGCCCCTCCGAACGTCGCCCTCATCTGTGCTAACGGATACAAAATTCTCAAATCTCTCAAGAATTCGACAATTTCTACCGAATCCCAATGTGCCGATCTTACCTTCTAATTTCATGCCATCTCTGGAAATCTTTGAAAAAATACAGGCAGGATTGAATTTGCTGAACGCTCTCGAGTCAATAATCTCATCCAAATCACGCTTCGGCCACCAGTCGGATCGCGGATTAACGGTATCCCATTGACCAAAATACCTCTTTTTGGGGTTAATGACATTGGTATCAATTACGTTTTTGTCATCGCTACCGTAGGGTTTTCTTAGTTCGACCTTGTTTTGGAATAGATGCCATCTGTCCGCCTCATCGTTATAAAACTGCGAGTGCCCCATATGCCCAACAGAAGCATTCAGCCAATAGTAATCCAACAAGTCGGTGACAGCTTCAAAAGATCGCCCTGCACCATAAGCACCAATCTTAAGGTTCGTTCCATCAAATTTCCGCTTTATCAATTCGAAGTAGGCTCTAACATTATCAAGATTTCTTTGAATTACTGAAGGATTTCTATCCCAAATTGGAAAGTCTACTCCAAAATAAATCGGAGTATCTTCGGGTTGGCGGAGTTTGTCGGCATGCCGCAGCGCCCAATCAGAATCTACTTTTCCCTTATTACGATTTTGAAAATACTTCGCTTTATTATTATTGTTTTGGTAAACAATCGCAACATTTAGACCTTCGGCCTCTAGCATCGCAAGCTCGCTGCGGGAAAGAACTTTCCCCGACCATTGTCCTCCTTTGACTGCATAGTATCTAATGACGGTTTCAATGCCTCGAGCGCGAATCTCAGCGGCTTTGTTGCCTACATTGTAGGCGCTGTCGATGACCGACACAGGTGCATTGGTCGGCATATCTTGGCGCAGCCGCGTCCTAGGTCCGGTTTCTACCGGAGAATGACCATTCAATTGTGCTCCAGCGCAACCTGACAAAACGCTTCCCGATGCGCCCATGCATGTCAGTGAAGTAAGAAAATTTCTACGATTCATCATTGTTAAAATTCCTTTTGAAAAACTTTTCGCATTGTAGGGCCCTAAGACCACGTTGCACGAAGGAGCAGCCAGATTCAACTTTGCAGCTTTCTAGCTTTCCCGATAGACTAACCGTTCGTCAGCGACTTTGATTTCTGAATATTCAACGGCCAAGTCACGCGCGATGGCGTCATAGTTGATGTAAAACTGTAGCGGCTCGGGGATGTCACCAAAGAGGCCGTCGTCAACTAACTGCTCTGCCAGCTCGCGCAGGCTCTCGACGTGATACACGTCAATGCTATGATGATCGGGATCGACCTGCGGGTCAAAGTCATAACCACATTCGCCCACGGCTATGATCACGTTGACCTTCTGCCAATCTTCCCAAGCGTCAGCACATTCAAGAAAGTCTCGAAAGTTGACTTGGTTCAGGCCAATAGCCTTGGCCAGTTGGCAATCGAGGTCTTCGCCATCAATGAATTGGATTTCAAACTCCTCGACCTCTTCACCGTATGCATTCCGCAGGTTTTGCGCCTTGGCCTCGTACTCTTCGGCTGTTTCAAAATAGAAGCCGGTGGCGCTGTTATCGTAGGGCTGTGCAAAAAGTGTAATCGTCATTTTGGTCTCGCTTTCGTATCTGGTTAAAAGCGACGAAGTCTCAAAATTCCTTCTTCAACCACGCGCTTGAACCCTTGCCCAGCGGCGAGCGTCCAAACGAAAAACAAATCAAAAATGCCGCCCAACCTTTTCAGGTGGGCGACATAATTTGGACGTCTCGATCACATTCCGGGGATGGGTCAATCTTCTTCTCGGGAGACCATGCCTACCATGGCGGAAGATGATTGACGCACAGCGCCAGCGTCGTCGGATGTGATGTAAGCTGATCTTGGGGTTCCCAAGCGTCGTAGACGCTATGTCGGCGTCATACCTGTGTATGTCGCATTATCTGCCGTCCACCTTTGCTGTGGGTTATTGATTTGACTGTATCAACAGGCCCTTTGCTGATGCAACTTGCTTGGAACGTTGCCCTTCCCAAGTCTTTCTCAATGTTGCAGCCCATAAATGGGTGCATCAGCAAAATTGCTGTCGAAGCCAGTCTTCTTATCAACACCAAGCAAAGGAGACAGTGACATGCAAAACCTTCGAACGACATTTCTTCCAGCAAACCATCGCCGCGACTTCCTGTTGGGGTGTTTGCGCAAAGCACATCGAGATTTGGCACGGGCTGAGAACAATCTTGAAGCAAGACGCAGAGCGCTCATTGCCATTGAGGAAGCCGAGCAAGCCCTCTGGCGGGACTGGTGATTAGGTTCGAAATCAGCATGGGCGCAGACCGGATGTAATCGCCTGCAACAAATTCACTTTCTTATCAAAGAGATAATGTCATTCCCTAAGATGAGAGCGTCATAGGTTAACTTGAGGTTGTCGCTCGGAACGATATTAACAACCTCATCCGCAGCATATGCCAAGACAGGTCCTTTCCAAAGAGCAAGATTTTTCCTCAGCAGAGCCTTCTTGTATGACTTTGGAATCTCCGCGATGGCCCCGCCACGCTTCCACAGTCGATCAGAAAGCTCCTTTTGCCGAAGAAAAAAGCGCCCCATGTTGATAAAGCAAGAGGCGAAAAATAGGCAGGCCGCGAAAACGAAGGGACCTATTAGGATCAACTCTTCATTCCAACCCTCAGGGATGTATTCACCCAAGGGAAACGCGATTGCCGACAATGGAATGGGAATCAAAGCCCAAACCATAGAGGTCGCGCCTTTGACAAAGAATTGCAGGTTATCGTGTATTTCTTGCGCATCCGTCTCAGAGAGAACTGGTGATAAAAACTTGCCATCTTTCTTTTTCATGACGCAAGCGGTGGCGCTCACAAACAGGTTTCCATCAATGACCAATTGTGTGTCTCTGTCTTTCGGCGGCGAAAGGCTGTGGAGCTTCAATAAGCTATTAATCGCTGTCTGCTCGTAAATCTTCTTTGCTGCAAATGGGTTGATACTCATGCGGTTCCCCTTCGGATACTGCCCAAACAGAAATTTAGATAATGTACATGAGAACCTCAGAGTTGGACCAACATGTCAAGTCGCGTGCAGTGTGCAAGCATTTACAGTCGACAAAACAAAGGTAAGGTCCCATTGTCACCGAACAAACAAGCCTTGTGATGCGAACGTGATCGTGCCATCCATCTGAGTGGACATTGAACGACACCTTACGGTTCAAGGCCACCTGCGGAGGGTCTCGGGGTGTGGCGTCAAACGCGTCCTACCGGGGGATCAAACGGGGGCAGGAAGCCCCCTTTGCGAGCGTTTTGTAATACAAAACACAGCTTGCCTTTCGCCTTTCTCATACACTTCTCAGCCAGAGCACACCTATCTATCCTTGGCGCTAGTGAGGGGAAAAACAGCACTCACGCGCCTTTTGACAGATGACAAGGATGATAACCTACGCTATCCTATCCACAAGGATACCTCCACTCGCGGACTTTTCATTTGAGGCCGATATGAATTTGAAAAGTAAAAATAAATTTGCATCATTTTTTCAAAACATGCTAAGTTTTCCAACGAACGTTTTAAGGAAATTTAGCAACGCCGAAGATTTTAGGAGCAAAAAAATGGGTAAGGAGATTAACCTCTCAGATGAGATTGAAAAAATTCTGAAAAAATACGATGCAAAGCCCCAAAGCGCTGGTTTGCCGGGGGTAAAGGCGGTCCCGATTGATACGGCATGGAGCGAGGAAGATGAGGAGCGCTTCCAAAGAGAGCTGAAATACCTGAAGCAAGTATTAAAGTAAATTTTCCGATGCGACCATCCCTAAATGAAGAACGAGCAATCCAACAATCAGAACAAATCTCGAGTTTGATCAATTTGGCGGTCCGTGATTTTGACTATGCCCAATCAGCAGCTGACAGATTCGTCAGTATATGTGATCGCAAGCCATCTTTGCTTTTGTGCGACAGATTGTACTTCACAAACCGAATTTACGATATTGAGCAAGGTGATATTAAGAGAAAGCAAGGTGATTTGATTGACCTTTTGAAGACTGTCGATGATATGGTTTTCAAATATTGGACATCCGTTGTGTTTGAGATTGTTCGAGTATCAAATGGCTTAAGTGACGAGTATACACCCCTTAGAGAATGGGCGATCTCAAAATCTGATGGTATTAGAAGCGAACGAGATTTTCCTAAATTTTCCAAAGTGGAACTTTTAAAGGAACAGGCGAAGTACTTTTTAGATAGGTTTCTTGAATCTGATCGCACAGATCCATTTCATATCAAGTCATGGAAGGATCAACATGCTCATGTTTCGATTATGCTAGATACGGCAGACCTTGCTCTTCCTGAAATAGAAGAAAGCATTGTGAAAATAATTGCTTTGAAGAGCGACCGCAACAATAAGCTTATCAAGCGTACGACTGGAGCGGCGAAGTGGCTAGGAAATGCTGGGATTAGTTTGTTGAAGAAAAGTGCTTCAGGGGGTCTGTGAAGTACAGCCCTCTAGTCATAACTCCAGCCCATACAAATCCTGAATCTCGGCTTCTTGGATGCAGAGGTATTCGAGGGTTTGGGCCTGATTACTGTGGCCAAAGGCTTCCATGAGCAAGGGGATGGGCGTGTTTTGTTGCACGCGCTGATGGTAGCCCCAAGTTTTGCGCATGGTATGTGAGCCATAGTTCCCTTTGAGACCAACTTCTCGACACCACCGTTTGATCATGTTGTTGACCGATGACACGGACAAAGCCCTGCCTTTTTTGCGCGACGGAAATAAAGGCGCGTCTGGGTTCGGGTCAGGATGGACGCGCAGCCAGCCGTCCAATGCGTTCACAACAGAACGGTTCACGGTGATAGCGCGATACTTGCCCGATTTCGTTTGCTTGATTTCCAACCGATCACCCGCCCGCAAGTGAGCGACCTGCCCAACCTTGATCGAGAGAATTTCCCCTGCGCGGTATGCCGAGTTAATCCCGAAGGTGAACAGACACAGATCGCGCGGGCTGTCGGCATAGAGCTTCTTGATACGCTTGATCGCCTTCACATCGCGGATCGGCTCGACCTTGATAGACGATCCCTTCTTCGGGTGATTAGCGTTTGGTAAGGCAGTGCTTTCAGGCAAGGATTCAATCCCAACTAATATTGAAAAAATTCGTGATAGTTGGTTTCGAAAATTCGCCATCCTTTGTGAGGTTGGGCAGATACTTCATCCAACGCACTGATAAATATAAAGGAAAACGTGAATTTATGAAACCCAACTTTTTCCTAAAAGTTGGAATACTATGGAAAATGCCGTATAGTCAAGGTGCATATGAAAAAGGAAGGTGAGTCGATGGCTGAACTGGCCGCACCGGCAGCGCCCTACGGGCGTACCCCAACTTTTAGGAAAAAGTTGCTCTAGCTGGTTCAATTAAACCCGTTTGCCCCAGTTTCTGAGCAACATTCTTTTGCAGCTCAGGATTTGCTATTCATGTCAGATACTTCAAACGATTTAACGTCGATAATAGTTCAAAAAAAAATTGGTTCTCATGCATGCGCTATGGTTCGTCATCGAAAGATGCGCAGCATGATTCTTGCCATGAGCAGTATTATCATTCTTGGCTTGAGTGCCTGCGGTGATGATCGCCCTCCCTTACCTAACGATGCTGAGCTTACTAAGCTTATAGGGGTAGGCTCAACAGGGTCCACAAGAACGCATTTGCTTTCCGCCTCGTGTGCCTATGCCGATCCACCTAGAAGTGCTCGTACGGATGAGTGGATGGCGGAATGTGAGTATAAAGTGAACATAGAAAAATGGGACTTTCAGGCAAGGCGTTACAAAGCCCCCGTTAAACAAGATAGACAGTTTATTCTGCTCTGGAAGGAAAATGTTACACATGATGGCCAAGGCCGATGGCAAGCTGGGCGGCGATGAGCGCATTCAAGAACGAACAATTCATGTGGGATCTGTCGTCGACCGAATTGGGTTGCAAAGCAATGAACTTACGTGATGCGTCCTATCCCAAGCGAAGTCAGTTTGAAGCATTGATAAACGAATTGTTGTGTTCGCGCATATCAACGCGATTTCAGGCACGGATGCGTGAAAACAAGCGAGCGTACTTGCAGCCCAATTAAATTTCACATACATCTATGTATAATTTGAAATATCGTCTATTTATCAATATATTGGGCAGAAAGTGAACACGCAATTATTTGATTTTATGAACGACCTTAGTAAGTCACCAAGTACCGATGTGGCAGGTGAAGTTTTTATACGATTTGCTCAAGGCATCGGCGCTAGCGTTGTTCATACCTTCTTTGGAACAGCCCCAGATAAACAGAGCGTCTCAACGGTTCCCAAAGACTATGCGCAAGAGGATGCACGTTTGGCGTTGCTGGGAGACAATCATCTGGTAAACGCGATAAGGGCTGGGAACCCTCGCTTGATATGGGGTGTTGACTTTGAACACACGTTTAAAGTGCCAACAAAAGCTGGGCATGCATCCGTTATGGGGCGGTTTGAAAACTTTCGTCAGCGCTCTTCTGTCACTTTCGCTATGCCAAACACAGATGGAAGCTTTTGCGGTGCAGGCGTTGGAATTGGGTTCGAAGACACCGGGCCGCAGTTTCTAAAACGCATGGACGAAAGTGGTGGGGCACTCGCGGTAGCCGCCTTTGCGGCATTCGCACAGATGAGAATCTTATACAAACCGCAAGATCAGACCTCTCCGCTCTCGCCGCGTCAGCAGGAAATATTACTCCTTCTTGCAGGCGGGTATCGGCTTTCACAGATCGCCGACAAGCTCAATATCAGCGATTCTGCGGTGAGATTGTATCTTGTCAATCTCAGGGCCAAACTAGGTGTTAAAACGAAGGAGCAAGCTCTCGCACTAGCGATCCGCAACGGCTGGATCACGCCGTAAATATGTAGATTTATACATATGGAGCGCATTTTGGCGTCGCATAGATTGAACTCCAAATGATTAGTGGAGCAAAATATGCGCGTGAAACTGTTAGCTGCGTTCATCTTGTCGCTAAATGCGTTTAGCCTCGAAGCAGAAACCATTGAAAACCCGACCGATGAGCAGGTCGTATCCCTTTACCATTTCCTTGCGGGTGATCCGCCCAACTTCGAAAAAGAGGCACGCAGCGACCATGACTATCGCAGCGCTGATGAGTTTGACAAAGCTGCCGTTCTCAAACAACTGATCACCCAAAAACGGGCGTTGTACGAAGGAAACGCAGATATTGATATGATCGTGCTGCGTACCAATTCTCAGTTTGGAGAGTATAACGCCGACCTTGGTGGTTATCAGTTCGATATTTTCAAACCCGGTGTGTATTTTCCGTTTGACTATCAGAATTATGGCCTAACCATGGAAAATGCAGCCGATTTCCGCAACTGGATCATGCCAGTCTCAGAAGCCCGTGAGATGCGGAACATTGCGCCGTACGGGGCGCTAACGTTTGAAATTTCCATTCGGCCTTTTGGCGTAACCGGAACACGTGAAAAGCACATTCGAGGGCAGATCGTTGATGTCAAAGCCTATGCACAACAAGGCAATCGACTCGTTTATGAAGCTTCACTCGCCCCCTCAGAGTTCCGCGCCATTGCTGGTGCGAACAACCCCGTAGATGAACGTCCGCTTGATGACGAAAAGGTTGCAATTCAAGGCGTAAAGTTAGGCGTGCAAGAAACTGAGTTTCTAAAGTGGCTTGCCGAAAATGGATATAATGAAGACAGCGAGATGTGGCAGGGGTACGTTCAATTTGGAACGAACACAGAGTCAATCAAACTTCACAACTCGGACAGCAAACTAGCAGCCACTGGTAACACAGACTATGATCCCAGAAGTGCAGGTGTGTTTGGTAAGGATTTTGATTGCCGCGCAATCGACGATAAGCTGCACAGCTGTGGTGTAGCGAGGTTCGACAAAAACGGAGCCATGACATCACTCGTGTTGATGCAAAGCGCCGTTGGCGTGACCAAGCAACAAATCGTCTCCTCGCTCAATAAATCCTATGGCAGTCCGTCAGATCGCCTGAATGTCTTTGTGATGAATGCATTCAGAGGCGAGCAACTCGTCTGGGGTTTGTCGTCAACCGAATTGGGCCGCAAAGCGACCAGCCTGAGCGATGTATCCGGCCCCAAGCACTGGCAGGTCGAAGCATTGATTAGCGAACCGTCAACCGAACGGATTGTCGTGTTCGTGCAGATCAACGCGATTTCAGCTTCGGAAGGCGCTGTCGCGGGCGGTGGCCAGATCAAGTTTTAAGCGCTCGTTACTAGCATGTGGCATCTCTTGATCCACACGTAAGAATGGCATATCATACTGGATTTTAATGAGAAATTTACAATGATACGAAATCTAACTTTAGGAATGCTGGCCCTATTAACGCTAGCATCATGCACAGACACCCCCTCTGACGAGGCAATAGTTGAACAGTTGATGATGGAGGAGAAAACTCCTGAATGGCATGCCCGCCTTGAGTACGCTGCATGTTTGGCACGTAATTACGCTTACGACATTTCAACCAGAGCCGCAGAAAACAATGATACGGCCAGCTTCAAAAGAGAGGTTGTTGAGCAAGTATGCCTGCCATACGAACAAGCTTATTCGGCGGAACTCCAAAAAATCGCCAATTGCGGAACACATCCAACCTGCCCGCAAAATACGGCGAATGAAGTCATCAAAATTGCAAAGCGCGAAGCGCACAAAGCAGCCAAGCGGGCGGTAAGAGAATACAATGCAAAGTAAAACTCAAATTTCAGCGGTGCTTTTGACCGCCTTCGCTCTAGCTTCTCAACCTGCATATGCGGAAGATCGAGAAACTGTAGATGAAAAGGGAAAGTCATTTTCAGAAATTTTTGCCCTGATCAACATTTTAGAATGGCTCCCCGGACGTGGCGGCGTACGCGGCATCACGCGCCCCAGTGGATGTGTTGGGGGCTGTGGAACAGCAGAAACAATTTTCCGGCAACTAGATGAATCGGCCGATATCAAGAGAGGCTCTAGTAGGCTTCTGGGTTCCTGGAAACCAGAAGCCAGCAACTCGCAAAAGGACGCGGAGCGAATGATCGATGAGCTGGTAGCAGGTCAACGGTAAAGCCTCCATTTGAAAGCGCTTTCTGCGACAAGGCTGGACAGCACCGTAGCTCTCGGTACCCAGATCGAGTTCAAGCCGTGGCCGCCCTCTTGCGCCGTGCAGAGGGCGGCTTTTCCCGTACTAAGGAATTTGGCAAAAATGAACGTCAACGGCTTGAAACGTCCGGTCAGATTTTGAAAGCCCTTGAAGGTACTCGGTTAGGAAAGCAATCTCGGTCCGACTTAGCGGGATACCGTCCTTTAGATTGATATGAATAAAATCGGGAAATGGCCGCGTTGACTGGATCAGTGTGAAGCGGCTGTCACCATAGTCATGATCCTCACAAAGAACAGTGATATCCTTTCCACGGGCACTTGGTACACGGACAATTTTCGCCTCCTTGTCAGGGCTTCCTGCAATGACGGTCCAGCCCTGTGAGGACTGTTGCAATGCCAAGAAGTATTTTGCACGGTGAACCTGCCGAAATTCGAACCGAAAATAGGTCCCCATTGGAACTTGGTGCGAGGGTTTTGGATCGTCAAATGGAATTACGCGCGCGGATGTTTCCTCCAAAAAATTCGCCCACCCATCTCGACTAAAACCTTTATAACCGGCTTCAAAACGCCCCTCATGTCCGATGATTATTTCGGCTTCATCGAATACAGCCTCCTCATCAATCAATTCTGACAAGCTGGACTGACCCACTGATAGGAAAGCCGCAGCCATGTCATCATAGGGGCCTTCGAGCAACGCAATGATGGATTTTTCGGAGAGATGGGGCAATTGTGCGCAAAAGAAGCTGATGACGGGTTCACGTCCTTTCTTTGACACCATACCTTCGCGCCGCCCGGTATGCGCCTTCGTCCAAGACCTCAATGTTGGCTCTTTGACCCCCATTTCAGCACTGATGGCAGCGATATTTTTGTAGCCCGTGTGATGAGCCACAAGGTTTAGTTTCTTTTTAAAGTCAGGCACATAGATCGGTATCATTACACGCTCTTAATTTCCAAATTCTCAAACTCACCAAAACGCAGTTTTTGGCGGTAAATTTAATTCGCCCCATTTCAGACACTGCCTCCAGAACGCAACCGTATCTGGAGCACAACCATGACACCCTTCAAACACCGCCCCCTTCTGTCTGATGAACATGACGAAGATGGTGCAAACGATATGCTTTGCAATCCTCCGAATTGGAAGGATTTGATTGCCCTGCCGATGGCAGAGAACTGCCTTGCGCCGTCCGATGAGGCCATTGGCGTGGCTTTCGATCATTACTGCGATGTTTTGGCTGCACCCTTTCGTGCGCGGCAGGCTGATATGGCTGCACTCTACGCCGATATCATCGGCGGGATCGCGGATTTGCAGATCATCGCGCCGGATTTGCTCGATGGAGTTTTGTCTTCTGAGGAAGAGGAAGCTGCGTAATGACTGTCTTTCCTTCCCTCACCCCGCAACATTTGCAGCACGCCACGAACGTGCTGTCCCAAGCCAGAGGTAATCTCCGTCAAAACGCTGCGCGCCGCCGCGCAGCCATCGCTGAAACTCTGCTCTTCCTGATCTTGTTCGGGGCGGTACTGGCATTGGAAACCGGCATGGCGGCGATGATGTTCTCGCTCCTGCAAGTCGAGGTTCTGGGCCATGTTGTCTCTGGCGCGGCTTTCGGTTTGCTCGTGCCTGTCGTGATCGGCGCGGCGCATGTGCAAAAGCATCGTGACAGCGATTGGCTCACCCGCACTTGGATGAACCGTTTGGCCAGCGTTGGAATTCTGCTCTTTGTCTTGGGCATTTCCAGCATGGTTGGTTTTTCCGCGTGGCAGGCCGGTCAGGATGCCATGAGTGATTTTGCTAGCGGACCAACTGGCATGTTGGGCGGGCAAAGCCTGTTCGATCCCAGTGGGGCAACGGTAGCGACTGACGATAGCGGCTTTGGCGCGGTGCCAAACACCATGCTCTTTCTGGGCCTCAGCTTCGGGATGATCATCTCGGTCTATTTTGCGAGCTTCTGTCTGGGACGGGTTTTGCAAGGCTGGGCAACGATCATCAAACCGCCTCTGGCTGGGAAAGCAGCAATCGCAAAGATCAACGAGATTCAGGAGCATATCAAAGAGCTTCATCACCTGTTCTGTGCAGAAAAGGCCGCAAAACTCGCCCTGCCGAAAAACCTCAAGCAACGCTTTGCACGGGAAGCCGGGCAGCTTTGCCAAGAGGTTGCGCAAGCCAAACTCGCCGCCGCAGGGCGTAAGTTCGACCCGCTATTGGTCAACGGCCCGCTGGCCCATGTCGCCAATGACAAAAGCGCAGAAACCTTGCCCGCCCGTTTCACCAGCGAGCCTGAATTCCTCCAACACATGACCACGCAAATGGCCACGACCAGCACGGATCACATTCTACGCGTCCTGAACGCCAACCCAGACCAAGGAGACAAGATATGAAAGCCATCAACCTGAACACCCTGAAGTCTACCGCCGCTGCACTGTGCATGTCTGTGTTTGCGCTTCCTGCCATTGCCCAAGCAGCTGAGCGGACCATTATCGGCGTGGATATCTCCGGCTCCAGCACATTCAGCACCGAGCAGCATTCCGCAAATGAAGCTGGGCGCTATGTGAGTAGCTATGTGCTGGGGCTGGAAACCCTGCCACATGATCTGATGCTTGTCTCATTAGGAGATGCCGGTCTGGCGCAGCGTGCCATTGATGTGCGGGTTACGCTCACCAATCGGCGGGCAACCAGCCCCCGGCGGATGGGGCCGGAATTTGGCGGCTATCTCAGCGCCATTCCCGGCCTGCTGTCTTCGGGCCAATTGCAAGCTGATAACAGCACCTCGCTCTTATCCTTTTTTCGGTCATTGGAACCCGTCTGCGCGGTTGGTGGTAGCACCATCATGCTCTTCACCGACGGGATTGAATGGTCGGATGAGGTGCAAGGCAGAGGTTTCCTCGATGGCCGTGTTGGCCTGCCTGCGCCAAGCCATCCGTTCCTTCAAGGCTGCACGGTCGAGATGCACGGGCTTGGGCAATTGCGGGCGGATCAGAACGCCGCAGGGCTTGAAGAACGCCTGATCCCAATTTGGCGGGACTGGCTGACAGCAGCGGGCGCGGACGATGTGCGTGTCACTGGCAGCTTCTTCAACTTCTGAGAAGAGGAACAGCAATTGATATACACACGTCCAACATTTGGCACCGTGTTCCGCGTCAATCGGCGGTTCCTATGGGCCTATCTCTGGGGCTGGCTGACGATGTCCAGTTGGCCCTCGGGCACCAATCTCGCGCAACATTTTGAAGGCCCTTTGCTCTGGGCCTTCTATGTCCTCTCCGTTTTTTGCGGGCTGATCTGCTGGGCGCTTGTGCGCGGCAATATCAGCCGGATTGCAACCAATCTCAAACGCGACCGCGAGGTGGCGAAATTCAATAGCCACGGTCACGCCCCGCGCAGTGATCGGATGGCAAACCGCAATGATCTTAAGTCAGGAGGTCTCATCAGATGACATTCTTTAAAAGACTTAGAACTCAGTTTCAGGGCCATGATCCGATGGGCCAACGCCTGATCGGCACCACCTTTGCGGGCGAGCCGCTTTGGGCACCGAAAGGTCACTCCTTGCTTCTTGCCGCTAATGGCAGCGGCAAGACCACAAGCGGCCTGATGCCCTCGCTGTTCTCGCTGGTCGCCAGTGCGAACCGTCCGGCCATTCTTGTGATGGATGGTAAGAATGGCGAAATCGCTGCGCAATGCGTGCCGATGTTGCAAGCCTACGGCGTGCCGGTTGCCGTTATTGACGATATGGGCGTGCGTTCTGAACTTGCGGGCCGAACCGCGCTCAATCCGCTTGGGGCGCTAATCGGCGCGCGGGCCGATACGTCCGTCTTTGCGGCTGAGAAAATTACCCATGCCCTGATCGCTGACCCGCCGGATGGGGATAGCAAAAACCAATTCTGGCGGGATGGCCCGCGCGGACTGATCGATTTTGCGGCCGAAAGCCTCGTGCAGCGTACACCGCATCTGGCCACGCCGGGTGGCGTTTGGGCGATGCTGGCAAATCCTGATCTGCTGAAACAGGCGGCAGAATTGGAGGCAAGCAGCGCCACCGGACGGCTTAAAACTATGGGGCAGAATGTCTGCGCCCTGATCGGCACGGAATACTATCCGCAGCACCGCGAAGCCGCTTTGAAAGCGCTCAATATCTTTGCGCTGGGGTCCAAGCTTCATGATGCTGGTGGGAATGTGCTGGCCGGTGCGCGCTTAACTCATGCTGCGTTGATCAAAAAACGTGCGGTGATCTTTGTCGTTGGACCACAGGAATATATGAGCCGGATGAGCGCTTATTTCGCCCTTCATCTGATGGGGTTCTTGGACGCGCTTTACCGCGAGGCCGGACCGCTCGCCATTCTCAATGACGAGTTCACCAATACGCCGCTCAAGAGCTTTGTCGAAGCGCTGACCACCATCCGTGGGTTTGGCGGCGAAGCGCATAACATCGCGCAAAGCCGCTCTGAGATCGTGCGCAAATTCGGGGAACGGGAATGCCAGACCATCGAGGACAACGCCATTGTCAAACAATGGTTTGGGTTCTCCAGCTTTGATGAAGCGGAACGGGTTAGCAAGGCCATGGGCCAAGTGGTTTCTATCGAAAGCAGCTTCAATGCTGATCTGAACGATGCAGAAAAGCTCGGCCTTTCCAACAGCTTTGGCCGTCAGGCGCAGATGAGCGCGTCTGAACTGATGGCCATGCCAAGGGATGAACAGCTTATCCACGTCAAAAGTGTCGGTTTTCTACGGGCGAAGAAACTCAGCCAGAACCAGATCGCCCCCTTTTGCCATGATCTTGCGCCCAACCCATTGGAAGGCGGTGTGTTGCCGCCTGAACCCGTCCTCAAACTCAGAATGCAGAAAGGAGATTGTGTATGAAACGCCCAATACTTCTCACCGGCCCTTACCTCGCCATGTGGTGTTGGCTGATCGTGCCTTTGATGCTTCATGTGTTGTTGCCTCCAATCGATTTCTCGGATCGTTATCTGAGCCTTCATATTGGCGGCTGGGTGTATGAGATCGAACACGCCCAAAACTTCGGCGACGCCCTGCAAATCATGTGGCGTGAGCGTTTCTATGAGGTTTGCGAATATTTGCGCCTTGGAACGGACACGACTTCACTTATCGCGGTGCCCGCCGAAGATCAGCGCTGCACCTCAGTGCGCGTAATGCGCATCGGCGAAGGCCGTCTTTTGGCTCCTTCTCTCAATGCCAATCTTATCGACTTGCTCATCAGGGATTTGAAATGACCCAGAACATCACTCAGCAATTGGAAAGCGCCTATGCGAAAGCCAGTTTGCGGGAAACTGCAAAATGGCTGGAGACGCCGCAGGATTGGCAGCGTTACCAAGACATTCAGCAGCGCGGCGCACAAACACGCCAGCACGAACAGGTGAGTTTCCGTCAAGATTATCCTGCACGGCTTGCCGATGCGCGCGAGGCCATTCTGAACGAACGGGCCGTCCGTCACTACACCCATCCTGCGCCGCAATCTGCCGCTGGACGGGATCGCTTCAACAAAGACCAGATCGAACGCCAAGCTCATCTACGCGTGCATAACGCCCATCACCAGACCTTGGCCAAGATTGATATACAAGAACACCGGGAGGTCCAATCACTGCTCCAGCAACGCCAGCCCCAACTGTCGCCACAGTTCCAAGCAAGCAGCCCAACCCGCCAAATCAAGAGAGAACGGTAGGACGCACAAAACATACACATGTGTGTAAATCACTGGGAATAATGGTGAAATTTGAAAGCAAGATTCGCCACATGATAAAATCGCAATCGTGGATCAAGTCTAACTATTGAGTGTTTACGAGCAGGAAGGAGTAACTATGTCACGTCCAACCCCACCAAATGAAAACAACAAAAATCAAAATCTGGGCCTTACCTTCGATTGGCAGGATTGGCTGCCGTATTTTGAAAACGAGGATATTCCAGAGGCGAAAAAACAAGAGCTGATCGAGACGCTGTGGCAGATCGTCGTCGCTTTTGTCGATCTCGGTTTTGATTTGAACCCTCATCAACAAGCCCAAAGCGGTGATCAGAAACAAAGCTGTGGGCAAAATCTCGATCTCAAAATGCTGCTGGAAGCGGCTGTGTTAAAATCAGACGCTGCCGAACAAGCCGCTCAAGCAGCTAATAAACAAAAACGAAAGGAGCCAACTCCATGAGTGATAAGAAGAACATCCCCAAGAATGGCCTCAAGGCGGTCATCTACTGCCGGGTCTCGTCCGCCGCCCAATTGAAAAAGGGCGATGGTCTGGCCAGTCAGGAAACACGTTGCCGCGAACATGCGAAGTTCCGGGGCTATGACATTATCGAAGTCTTTCATGACAACATGACTGGCGGGGCGATTGATCGCCCTGCCATGAAGGCGTTGATTGCCTTCTTGCAAAAGCGCAAAGACGATACGGTTGTCCTGATCGACGATATCAACCGCTTCTCGCGTGATGTGCAGGTGCATTGGCAGTTACGCGCTCTGATCGCGGAAGCTGGCGGAATGCTGGAAAGCCCGTCGCTGGAATTTGGCGACGACTCGGATTCTGTGCTGGTCGAAAACCTTCTGGCCTCGGTGTCACAGCACCAGCGGCAGAAAAACGGTGAGCAAACCAAGAACCGCATGCGTGCCCGCGCCATGAATGGCTATTGGGTATTCCATGCACCCGTGGGCTTCAAATATGAGCGCGTTGCTGGTCACGGCAAACTGCTGACACGTGATGAGCCAAACGCCTCTTACGTGCAGGAAGCGCTTGAGGGCTTTGCCTCTGGTCGTTTTGAAAGCCAAGGCGAAGTGAAGCGCTTCCTCGAATCCTGCCCGGAGTTCCCAAAGAATGGCAGGGGCGAAGTTCGCTATGAAGAAGTGATCCGCCTGATGCGCCGCCCGCATTATGCAGGTCATATCGAGGTGCCGGAATGGGACGTATCACTGCGCAAGGGGCAGCATGAGGGCCTTATCAGCCTAAAAGCATGGAATGCCATTCAAGAGCGTTTGAATGGCTCTGTGCGTGCGCCTGCACGTTCGGATATCAATGAGGATTTCCCGCTGCGCGGCTTTATCTGCTGTGATGATTGCGGCAATCCCCTCACCGCGAATTGGTCCAAAAGCAAAACTGGCAAGAAGCATCCTTATTACATGTGCTTCACAAAGGGCTGTGAGAGCTACCGCAAGTCCATCCGCCGCGATGTGTTGGAAGGTGAGTTTGTTGAGCTTTTGGAAGGAATGCAGCCCTCTCAGAGCCTTTTGACGCTCGCTACAGCCATGTTTGCCAATGCTTGGGATCAGCGCAGCGCGCGTGCTGGTGCGGTCTTTGCCACGCTCAAACGCGACATTACGAAGATCGAAAAGCAAATCGACGGATTGCTTGATCGTATCGTTGAGGCCAGCACGCCGTCGGTTATCTCAGCCTATGAAAAGCGGATCGCGAAAATGGAACGCGAGAAGCTCGTTATGCAGGAAAAACTCGAATCTGGGCCGAAACCAAAGGCCTCCTTCGATGAGTTGTTCGAACTCGCTCAGAGTTTCCTCGCAAACCCTTGTAAAATATGGGGATACGGGCATCTCGCCCTACGTCGCACAGTGCTAAGATTAGCCTTTACGGAGCGCCTGAACTACAGCCGGAAAACAGGACTTCGAACCCCGGAATTATCTATACCATTCAAACTGTTAGGAGGAAATAACATGCCAAATTGTGTAATGGCGGAGGCTCAGGGATTCGAACCCTGGGAGGCTTTCACCTCGCCGGTTTTCAAGACCGGTGCATTCGACCACTCTGCCAAACCTCCGCGTTTGGTCTGTTTAGCGGGGTCATTCTGATTCTAAAACCCATCAAACGTGAAAAACTGCTCATCCAGAAATGGAGGCTTTTCATAACACTGCCAAACGGTTAAATTGCAGCCAACACAGGGCCGCAAGAGCCTTGGATTACAGGCCGTATCCGGTGTTTTCGGACAGATCGCGCGACAGGCGCGACATTTTGTACAAGAGGCGCAAAAATGAGCAGTAGTGTGTTGCCCACCCCAAAAGTATTTCTCAGGCTGGCTTTTGCGACCGCAGGTCTTGCCGTTTTGGCAGGCTGCGAGGAAGGGCAAGGCCCCGGCTTTCTGAATGCCAAACCCAGCAGCAGCTCTGAAAGCGCCGGTGCCAGCGGCGGGTCAGCCGTATCTGAACGCGACGTGGAAGCGCCCGACGTGTTCCAGACCACCGAAGCAGGGCTTTGGGATGGGCGTCCGTCTTTGGGCGGGGTCTGGGTGGCGCACCCGGATGTGAAAGATCCCGAACGGGTCATTGTGCGCAACGAAAACAACGGCAAATTTGTCATCGGCGCGCTGTTCCGGCGTGAACGCGAAACGCCGGGCCCGCGCCTGCAACTCTCCTCAGAGGCGGCAGCAGCGCTGGGTGTTCTGGCCGGGCAGCCCACCAATCTGGATGTGGTGGCCCTGCGCCGTGAAGAAGTCTTTGTAGACGCGCCCCCTGCCCCGCAGGCCCCCAGTGAAAATGCAGATACCCTGCCCGATGCTGGTGAGGTCACGGAAACTACGCTTGCGCCCAGTGACAACGCCCAAGCTGCGCCTGCACCCGCCGCAGCCCCTGCCTCACCACCTGCCTCTGCGCCGAAACCAAAACCCGCGCCCAAACCCGCCGCGAAATCATCAAGCCTGTCAAAACCCTTTATCCAGCTGGGGATCTTCAGCGTTGAGCAAAACGCCAAGAACACCGCAACAGCCATGCGGCAAAAGGGGCTTTTGCCCACGATCAAGCCGCTGAAATCGAACGGTAAAACATTCTACCGCGTGGTGGTTGGCCCGGCGCAGACAAAATCTGAGCTGACGCAGATCCAGAAAACCGTCAAGGCGTCGGGCTTTGCTGATGCCTATGCGGTCAGCCGCTGATCCCGGCCTGATCCCGGGTCAGCATTGCCTGCCCCCGCTATAAGCCGGAAATCGCTTAGCGCCCCCTGACTTTGGGATGACAGGGGGCGGAACTTGGGCGATAAGTTGGATCAAACAGGTGCCCTCAGGAGGAAACGCATGAGCCTTCACCCCCGACGTCTTCTGGCGACTGTCGCTGCGCTGGCTGTTCTGGCCACTCAGGCCGCCGCTTTTGAAACCCGCGCACGGGCTGCCTTTGTGCTGGATCAGACCACGGGCACGGTATTGCTGGCCAAACGCGCCGATGAGGCGCTGCCGCCTGCGTCGATGTCAAAGCTGATGACGCTGTATCTGGCCTTTGAGGCCATTCGCGATGGCCGCCTGAGCATGGATGAAAAGCTGCCCGTGTCGCAGCATGCCATGTCCTATGGCGGTTCGACCATGTTTCTGGACACAACGGATCGGGTAAAAGTGTCAGACCTTCTGCGCGGGATCATCGTTTTGTCGGGCAATGATGCCTGTGCTGTGATCGCCGAGGCCCTGTCGCCCAGCGGCACCGAAGCTGGCTTTGCCCAGCTGATGACCCAGCGTGCCGCCCAGCTTGGCATGACCTCGTCAAAGTTTCGTAATGCCAGCGGTTGGCCTGCGGCGGGGCATGTGATGTCGATGCGCGATCTGGTGCTGCTGGGGGATCGCCTGATTGAAGATTTCCCGAAACATTATGGCATGTTTTCGGAACGGCAGTTCCTGTTTGACGGTCGTGCGCCCGGCAACACGCAAAACCGTAACCCACTGCTGGGGCTGGGCATTGGTGCGGATGGCTTGAAAACCGGCCATACCCAAGAGGCGGGCTTTGGTCTGGTGGGATCAGCCACCAACGGCAAGCGCCGGGTGATCTTTGCCATCACCGGGTTGAACAGCGCGCAGGCGCGGGCTGAGGAATCCGAAGCCATCGTCAACTGGGCCTTCCGCCAGTTTGCGCAGAAAACCGTTGTGTCCAAAGACACGGCCATCGCCAGCGCCGAGGTCTGGCTGGGGGCGGAAAAATCCGTTGAACTGGTGACGCGGGAAGATATTTCGCTGCTGGTGCCAACACTTGGCGCAGCCCCCCTGAACGCTGAGGTGGTCTATACTGGCCCGATTGAGGCCCCCATTCAACAGGGGCAGAAACTGGCAGATCTGATCATCAGCCCCGAAGGCCTGCCCGAAACCAAAGTGCCTTTGGTGGCAAAGAACGACGTGGCCGCCGGTGGGTTTCTGGACCGTATGCTGGTGGTCAGCAAGGTGCTGATTGACCGCGCCCGCGAAGAGGACAGCGCCCCGCAAGAGGCCACACAATGAGCGGCCAAGGCCTGTTCATCAGTTTTGAAGGCATTGATGGCTCGGGGAAATCCACGCAGGCGCGGCTTTTGGCTGACACACTGCGGGCGCAAGGCCATGAGGTTGTCCTGACCCGCGAACCGGGTGGATCACCGGGGGCCGAAGAAATCCGCGCGCTTGTGCTTCAGGGCGATCCGGATCGCTGGTCTGCCGAAACCGAGCTGCTGCTGTTCATGGCCGCGCGCCGGGACCATCTGGAACGCACCATTCGCCCCGCGCTGGCGCAGGGCAAGATCGTGATCTGCGATCGTTTCGCTGACAGCAGCCGCATGTATCAGGGGCTGTCGCGCGGTGATCTGCGGGCGCAGGTGGATACCCTGCATGCGTTGATGATTGGTGTGGAACCAGACCTGACCGTGCTGGTGGATATGGATCCGGCGGCGGGCCTGTCGCGTGCCAAATCCCGCGCCACCGTCGAAGAACGCTTTGAAGATTTCGGCCTTGAGCTGCAGGAAAAGATGCGCGCCGGTTTTCTGGCTTTGGCGCAGGAATTTTGCGACCGCTTTGAAATCATTGATGGCAATCGCGATATCGACGCGGTGTCGCTCGATATTCTGACAACCGTTCAGGCCAAACTATGAGCGATCTGCCCGAACCCGATGCAACCCCCGGCGCGCCCCACCCGCGCGAGGTTGAGGTGCTCTATGGTCAGTCCGGGGCCGAGGCGGATTTTCTGACCGCCTATAATTCCGGCCGCCTGCATCACGGCTGGCTGATCACCGGCCCCAAAGGCGTGGGCAAAGCCACGCTGGCCTGGCGGATTGCCCGGTTTTTGCTGGCCACCCCGCCCGCGCAGGACGACGGGCTGTTTGGGGCGCCCCCTGCCCCGGAGACGCTGGACATTGCCCCGGATCACCCCGTGGCCGCACGGATGCGCGCCCTGTCAGAACCCGGCCTGTTCCTGCTGCGCCGTGGCCCCACCGACAAAGGCGACAAGCTGGCCGCAGATATCCGCGTGGACGAGGTGCGCAAGCTGAAGAACTTCTTTTCGCTCTCTGCCGCTGATGGCGGGCGGCGCGTGGTGATTGTGGACAGCGCCGATGAGCTGAACATTTCCTCGGCCAATGCGATTTTGAAACTGCTGGAAGAGCCGCCCGCGCAGACCACACTTTTGCTGATCTCGCATCAGCCCGCCCGCCTGCTGCCGACCATCCGGTCACGCTGTCGCGAACTGCGTCTGGCTCCGCTGGGGCCAGAAGAGATGACTCAGGCTCTTGAGCAGGCGCAGATCGACAGCCAGTCGGATCAAGCCGAAGCCCTGACCGCCCTTGCCGCCGGATCGGTCGGATCAGCGATTGAGCTGCTGGCACTGGATGGGATCGCGCTGTATTCCGACCTGCTGGCGCTGATGGGGTCGCTGCCCGCATTGGATCGTCCGCGCCTGCTGTCACTGGCGCAAAGCTGCGCGGGCAAAGGCAAGGAAGAGCGTCTGTCGCTGGCCCTGACCCTCACAGATCAACTGGTGGCGCGTCTGGCGCGATTTGGTGTGACCGGCCAGCCCCCGGCGCATCTGGTCACACCCAATGAGGTTGAAATCCTCAGACGCCTGTCACCGGATGCAGCCCATGCGCGCCGCTGGGCACAGGCCGCCCAAGAGGCCGGGGACCGCGCCCGCCACGCCCGCGCAGTGAATGTCGATCCGGTGTCGCTGATCACCGATCTTTATTTGCAACTGGCAAAGGCGGCTTAGGGTTCATTCTAGAAAGAATCCCAATACCTTGGCCCAATACCTCGGGATATCTTCATAGGCGCAAATCCAGTCGGCAAAGCCGATTTGCCCCCGACCGGCCCATAAGCAGGGACTGGTCTAAGCGCGAGAGCGCAGGATATTAAGCCTCTGCCTTTTTCTCCCAACGGCCAGAATCTTCTGACCAATATTGGGCAGAACAGCCTGCGCCGGTCAGCTCTTTCCACTGTCCACGGGCGGTTTGCAGCGCCTCGGGATCATGGCCATCGAAAATCACACAGACCCGGTCCATGGCTTTGACTTCGTCGGGGGCGATCTGTGCACCATCGACAATCATCAGACAGGTCGGGCTGTTTGCGGCCTCAGAGGCCGTGGTCAGCAAGACCGGCTGATCCGCATCATGCGGACCGCCAGCCAGGCCATGTGGCAAGAACCCCTCTTCGGGCCCCAGCCACAGTCTTTGATCCAGCCATTCCATCCGGCCCCGGTCAGTGCCCCGGACCGCGACCCGCCAGCCTGCCTGCAAAGACTTGCTCAGCAGCATCGGCAGCGTGTCTTCCAGACCGCGCTGGGTCAGGTGATAGAAATAGGCCGCGCCCAAGGGGTTACTCCGCCTCGAACTGATCGCGCACCAGACGATCCAGCGCCATGACGCCCCAGCCGGTTGCGCCTTTGGGCGCCAGCGCGGTTTCGCCGGTGGTCTGGGCCACGCCGGCGATATCCAGATGGATCCAGGGCATGTCTTCCTTGACGAAACGCTGCAGGAACTGCGCGGCGGTGATGGTGCCCGCCGGGCGACCGCCGACGTTTTTCATATCCGCCTTGAGCGATTTCAGCTGATCGTCATAGGCCTTGCCCAGCGGCAGACGCCATGCGCCTTCGCCCTCAGCATCGGCGGCGCGCAGGAACTGATTGGCCAGCGCATCATTGTTCGACAGAACACCGGCATTTTCATGCCCCAGCGCGATGATCACCGCGCCGGTCAGCGTCGCCAGATCAATCATCGCCTTTGGCTTTTCATGTTCTTGCGCGTACCACATTACGTCACACAGCACCAAACGGCCCTCGGCGTCGGTGTTGATCACTTCGATGGTGTCCCCTTTCATCGAGGTCACGATATCGCCTGGACGCTGCGCGGTGCTGGACGGCATGTTTTCCACCAGCCCCACCAGCCCGACAACATTCGCCTTGGCCTTGCGCATGGCGAGGGTCTTCATCACGCCGGCCACAACGCCTGCGCCGCCCATATCCATGGTCATGTCTTCCATGCCGCCCGCCGGTTTCAGGCTGATGCCACCGGTGTCAAAGACCACGCCTTTGCCCACCAGCGCCAGAGGATCCCCCTCGCCGCCTTTCCAGCGCATGATCACGATCTTGGATGGCATGGCAGAGCCCTGTCCAACGCCCAGCATCGCGCCCATACCCAGTTCTGCCAGCTTGTCCTCTTCGAGAACCTCAACCTCAAGGCCCAGGTCTTTCAGTGCCAGCAGGCGATCTGCAAATTCCACGGTACCCAGCACATTTGCCGGTTCCGACACCAGATCACGGGTAAAGGTGACACCCTCCGCCACCGCGCGGGCCACTTCGAACGCCGTCGCCGCCTCATCCGGGGCTTTGCACATGACGGTTGCGGGTGCGGGCATCTCAGAGGGGTCCGACTTGCGCTGGGTAAAGGCATAGCCCCGCAGCACCAGACCCAAGGCCAGATCTTCGACGCGGGTGGTGTTTTCGCACAAAACGGTCACAGCGGTTTTGCCTGCCGCCTTGGCCAGTGCGGCGCCGGCCTTACGTGCCTCGGACACCTGCGGGCGACGGGGCAGTTTCACCAGATCCACCGCCGAGGCCTTCATGCCCGCCGGATAGCCCAGGCTGATCATCTGCCCAACGGCCAGCTTTTCCCAGGCGTCGCTTTCCACAACACGGGCCACGGCCCCTTTTGACAGACGGTTCACCCGGCGCGCGCCCGGGCTCATGGTGCCTTCTGCGGGCAGGAAAACCGCCACGCGGCCTTCGGTTTCAGCCAGTGCATCCAGCTCAACAGCCTGGAAACTCACGTTCCGCAATTCGGTCATCTCTGTTCTCCTCAGCCGATAATTGCCCAAGACCTAGCCTTGCACGATCCGAATGGCCAGAGCCACCTTTTCCCCAGAGCCACATTCCAGTAGGGTCTGCGCAGTCTAATGGCCTTGGGGGAATTTGGGTTTGCAGCGATTCGACAGATATGTGCTGTCGCAACTTATGGTGCTGTTCGGTTTTTATGCCCTAGTCCTTGTGGCTGTCTTTTGGGTGAACCGGGCTGTGGCCCTGTTCGACCAGCTGATTTCTGACGGGCATTCCATCAGCGTTTTTGTCGAATTTTCGATCCTGTCCCTGCCGGCAGTGATTGCCAAAATCCTGCCTCTGGCCACCTTTGCAGCCTCGGTTTCGGTGATCAACCGCCTGTCCGGGGAATCTGAGCTGACCGTTTTGCAGGCGGTGGGGTTTTCGCCCTGGCGGCTGGCGCGTCCGGTGCTGGCCTATGGCATGGTCATCACCCTGATGATGAGCGCGCTGACCCATTTTCTGGTGCCCATGTCCCAGGAACGTCTGGATATCCGTGAAACGCAGATCTCTGATTCCGTTTCGGCGAAGTTCCTGCGCGAAGGCGTGTTTCTGCATCCCTCAGACGGGATCACCTTTTATATTCGTGAAATGGCCCCATCCGGTGAGCTAAGCGATGTGCTGCTCAGCGACCGGCGCAATGAGGGCCGCGAAGTGACGTATACCTCGGATGTGGCCTATCTGATCAGCGACAGCGAAGGCCCGAAACTGGTGATGCTGACCGGGATCGCACAGACGCTGAACTATGAAACCCGTCAGCTGTCGACGACGGATTTTGAAAACTTCACCTATAGTATTGCCGGGCTGCTGTCTTCTTCGGATACTGGGGTGCGCAAGATCCAGTATGTCTCCACCCCGGATCTGCTGCTGACGCCAGAGGCCATTCAGGCTGAAACGGGGTCGACGCTGGGGCGCGTTGTAGAAGAGGGGCATCTGCGCTTTCAGCAACCATTACTGTGTATTGTGGCGGCGCTGATCGGCTATGCGGCGCTGATTGCCGGGGGCTTTTCGCGCACGGGCTCGACGCCGCAGATCATCTTTGCGGTGTTCCTGATCGTCTTTGTCGAGTTCAGCAAAGGCATGGTGGCGGAACCGGTGCGGGCCAATGCGGATCTCTGGCCGCTGACCTATGCGCCGTCGGTATTTGGTGGGGCCATGGTGCTGGTGTTGCTGACCTATGCGGCACGCAGCCACCGCAGACCACGTAAATCCGCCCCCGCACCCGAGGTAGCGCCATGAAGCTTCACCGCTATTTCGCCTGGCGTTTTTTGCGCATGTTCTTGGGGGTCTTTCTGGTCCTCTCCACATTTCAGGGCCTGTTTGACCTCATCGAAGAGGTGCGCAGGGTTGGGGATCAGGGTGGCTTTCCAAAAGCGCTGGCCCTGACCGCGCTGAAACTGCCCGAGGGCATCTATCAGATCCTGCCATTGGTGATGATCCTGTCATCGGTCGCGCTGTTTTTAGGGCTGGCCCGTTCGTCCGAACTGGTCATCGCCCGCGCGGTGGGCCGGTCGGGGCTGGTCACCTTGCTGGCACCCTGGGCTGTGTCTTTGTTTCTTGGGGTGCTGATTGTTTCGGTGCTGAACCCGATCATGGCAATCACCTCCAAGCTGTATGCTGAACAGGTTGAAATGCTGGAAAACGGCGTGACCTCAACCATTTCCATTGGTCCCGAAGGGCTGTGGCTGCGTCAGGGCAGCAGTGCCGGTCAGGCCGTGATCCGCGCCTCGCGGGCCAATTCCGATGGCACGCGCCTGTTTGATGTCAGCATTGTGAACTACGGCCCGGATCTGGGGCCGGAAACACGCATCATTGCCCAGGAAGCCGCCTTGCAGGATGGTGAATGGATCCTGACCAATGCCAAGCTCTGGCCGCTGAGTGATCAGATCACCTCAGAGATTGAAGCCACAGAACACGCGCAGATCGCTCTGCCATCGAACCTGACACGCGAAAACATCCGCGATCGTTTTGGCAAACCCTCCACCGTGCCGATCTGGGATTTGCCCGAATTCATCGCCAATCTGGAGCAGGCGGGCTTTTCGTCACGCAGACACACGGTCTGGCTGAATATGGAACTGGCGCGCCCGCTGTTTCTGGCGGCGATGATGCTGGTGGGCGCGGCCTTTACCATGCGGCCGACCCGACTGGGCAAAACCGGTCTGGCGGTTTTATCCGCTGTTTTGCTGGGGTTTGCGCTGTTTTATGTTCGTAACTTCGCCCAGATCCTGGGGGAAAGCGGCCAGTTGCCGCCGATCCTTGCGGCCTGGACTCCTGCGGTGGCATCTCTGCTGTTGGCCTTGGGTATAATTCTGCATATGGAAGACGGATGAAACGCTTTCTCAGCGCCATATCTCTGAGCGCCCTGCTATGCAGCGCACAGCTTGCCAGTGCACAGGACGCACCGGCTGGCCCTGCCCTGCTGGTGGCCGATGATGTTGTGGTGACAGAAGACGAAGTGCTGATCGCCACCGGCGCGATTGAGGTGCTGCAAGGCGATCAACACCTGTCCGCCACCCGCATCGTTTTTGATGGCAAGACGGATAAACTGCAGATCGAAGGGCCGCTTCGTATCACCAATGGCGATGACATGATCATCCTCGGAAGCGCTGCTGAACTGGATGAAGACATGCGCAACGGGCTTATTCAGGGTGCGCGCATCGTGCTGGATCAGCAGTTGCAGATCTCGTCGACGCAGGGGCGGCGGGTGAATGGACGCTACACCGAACTGGCCCGAGCTTCGGCCACCTCATGCCATGTCTGCGGCAAGAACCAGACCCCGCTCTGGCAGATCCGCGCGACCCGCGCCATCCATGACCAGCAGGAACGCCAGCTGTATTTCGACAACGCGCAGCTGCGCGTGGTAGGTGTGCCGGTGTTCTATCTGCCACGCCTGCGGCTGCCGGATCCGACACTCAAACGCGCACGCGGCTTTCTGATCCCGCGCATTCGCAACTCAACCACCCTGGGCTGGGGGATCAAAGCCCCTTATTTCATTCCGATTGGGGATCATCAGGATCTGACCCTGACCCCCTATGTGACCCAGAAAACCCGCACGATGGAATTTCGCTATCGTCGCGCTTTCTGGAATGGCGATGTCTCTATCTTTGGGGCGGTGTCTTCTGACGATCTGCAACCGGGCAAAATGCGTGGGTACATCTTCACGGAATCAGGCTTCAATCTGCCCAATGATTTCCGTCTGGAAGCTAACCTGCGTTACACGACCGATAACTCTTATCTGAACCAATATTCGGTTACCGCGCGCGACAGGCTGCAAAGTGACCTGACTTTGCGCCGGGTAAAGCGGGATCGTTTCTTTGAAGCCAGTCTGCTGGATTTCTATACACAGCGCGCCGATGAAAATAACGCCACTCAGCCGACGGTGTTTTCCGACGTGCGCTATGAATCGCGTCACTTCCCGAAAATTGGCGGCGAAATCCGTCTGGGCGCGCAATCCCACAGTCACCGCCGTAGCGCAACCTCGCCCACAGACGGAACTGATACCGACACGATCCCAGATGGTCGCGATGTGCTGCGCCTGAGCGCTGATGCCAGCTGGCGCAATCGCTGGACAGTGGGCAACGGGCTGCGGCTGGCCGCAACAGGGCATCTTTGGCTGAACAGCTATCGCACGGCGCAGGATGCAACGGTCGATCGCGAGGTCACCACGGCAACCCCTGCCGCCGCACTGGAACTGCGCTATCCTATGATGGCCCGCTCAGCAGGTGGGCGGACCCTGCTGGAACCGATCATGCAGCTTGGCTGGACCGGGGGCTCGCGTCAGCGCAATCCAAATGATGAGAGCACCCGCACCGAATTTGACGAAGGCAATCTGCTGACACTTTCGCGCTTTCCTGCACCCGACCGGCGCGAACGCGGAATGACAGTGGCCACCGGGCTGCGCTGGTCACACTATAACGATGCGGGCTGGAAAGCCTCATTTGCGGTTGGGCACCTGTGGCGCGACAATACGGATGCGGATTTTTCGCCCTCTTCGGGGCTGCGCAGCCAATCCTCCGACTGGCTGGTCTCTGGTCAGCTGATCGCCGCCTCTGGCCTGACCCTGATTGCACGCGGCCTGCTGGATGACAGTGCCCAGTTTTCCAAGGCGGAAGGCCGCGCCATCTGGTCAAAAGGCCGTCTGTCGCTGGACACCTCATATCTTTACATGATCGCGGATGCGACTGAGAACCGGTCCGACATTCAATCGGAATGGACCCTAAGCGGTGGCTATCGGATCAGCAAACACTGGTACAGTTCGTTTTCAGCCCGCTACGATCTGGGCAATTCACATCTAGACAACACCGGATTCGGGTTGAGATACGAAAACGAATGTGTCCTGATTGCCGGGAGCGCAAATCGCACCTATGCAAGAGCAGCCAATCTGGCACCAACAACAACATTTGACCTGACCGTCGAGCTGAGAGGTTTCGGCAACGGCGGCAGCGCCAAGGAGTATCGACGCACATGCTCAAACTGACACGCTTGTTCACTTCACTGGCCGTGGCCGCGGTCATCAGCGGTGCGCCAACCGGGCTGATCGCACAAAACGCCTTTGCCCCTGCGATTGTCGTCAATGATCAGGTGATCACAGGGTACGAACTGGCCCAGCGCAAGCGCATGGTGGAACTGCTGCGCGCGCCGGGCAATCCCGATACGGTGGCCCGCGAACAGCTGATTGACGATCGTCTGAAATTGCAGGCCGCCTATGATGCGGGCATCCGCCCTTCAGAAGAAGAGCTGCTGGAAGGCATGGCTGAATTCGCCGGGCGCGCAAACATGACCCGTGAGGAATTTGTCAAAGCCATCGGTTCAGCCGGGGTTGATGAACAGACCTTCCGCGATTTCGTGAACGCCGGCCTCAGCTGGCGTCTGCTGGTGCAGCAGCGCTTTACCGCCCGCGCCAATGTCTCCGAGGCCGAAGTGGACCGTGCCCTTGCCAATCAGGGTGGGACCGGATCGAATGTGCGGGTGCTGCTGTCGGAAATCATCATGCCTGTGCCTCCCGGTCAGGAACAGGCCGTGCGCGAGCGCGCAGATCGCATTTCGCAGCTGGATTCAACTACCGCGTTTTCCGCCCAGGCCCGTCGCTTTTCCGCCACGCCCAGCCGGGGCAACGGTGGGCGTCTGCCGTGGCGCAACCTCTCTGAGCTGCCAGCACAGCTGCAACCGTTTATTCTGGGGCTCAGCCAGGGAGAAGTCACCGATCCGCTGCCGCTTCAGGGCGCTATTGCTCTGTTCCAACTGCGCGACATCGAAGAGCTGCCCTACAAAGCCCCTGAGGTTGGCGCAATTGAATATGCCGCTTATTACATGCCCGGTGGCCGCTCGCCTGAAACATTGGCGCAGGCGCGGGTACTGAAGGGCAAGGTTGACCGCTGCGACGATCTTTATGGCATCGCCAAGGGCCAGCCCGCGGAAGTTCTGGAACGCGGCACGCTTGCCCCCAATGAGATCCCCACCGATATCGCCTATGAGCTGTCCAAGCTTGACGCAGGCGAAGTATCGACCGCGCTGACACGCGCCAATGGGCAGACTTTGGTCTTTCTTATGATGTGTGGGCGCACCAATAAGGTGACCGAAGAACAGAACCGCGAAGAAGTCACCCTAGGCCTGCGCAACAAACGTCTGGGCGCTCAGGCCGAAGGCTTTCTGTCGCAGCTGCGCGCTGACGCGACCATCATCACCAAGCAGTAAACTCATGACCTCTCAAACCGGCCCCCTGCCCATCGCCCTATCCTGCGGAGAGCCTGCGGGCATTGGGCCGGAACTGGCTGAAAAGGCCTGGGATCAGCTGCGCACAGACTGTGTGTTTTTCTGGATCGGCGATCCTGCCCATCTGCCGGGTCAGGTGCCCCATGTGCGGATCGCCCACCCGGCTGAGGCTGCGTCAGCGGCCGAAAAGGGTCTGCCCGTGTATCCCCTGTCCTTTAAGGGGCCACGCACACCGGGCACACCGCAGGCAGCACAGGCAAAATCCGTCATTGCTGCCATTGAAACCGCTGTCTCCCTTGTGAAATCCGGGCAGGCCGGGGCGCTTTGTACCCTGCCGATCCACAAACAGGCGCTGGCCGAAGGGGCTGGCTTTGCCTACCCCGGCCATACAGAATTTCTGGCCCATCTGGCAGGTGTCGATGAGGTGGTGATGATGCTGGCCTCGGATCAGCTGCGGGTGGTGCCCGTGACCATCCATATCGCCCTGTCTGATGTGCCTGCGGCCCTGACGCCCGCCCTGCTGGAAGACCGCATCCGTATCACCCACTCAGCCCTGCAGGATCAGTTTGGCATCGCTGAGCCACGGCTAGCTGTCGCCGGTCTGAACCCCCATGCGGGGGAAGGCGGGCGGATGGGCCATGAGGATGCCTCTGTCATCGCCCCGGTGCTGGATAAGCTGCGCGCACAAGGTCTGCAGATCGCAGGCCCCCTGCCCGCAGATACCATGTTCCACGCCCGCGCCCGTGCGGGCTATGACGTGGCCCTATGCATGTACCACGATCAGGCGCTGATCCCAATCAAGACCCTTGATTTTGACCGCGGCGTAAACGTGACCCTCGGCATGCCCTTCATCCGCACATCGCCAGACCACGGCACTGCCTTTGATATCGCAGGCACGGGCCATGCCAATCCAACCTCAACGATTGAGGCCCTGAAACTGGCAGCGCGGTTGGGGGGCTAAGCCCCTCAAAGTTACGGGGCAACCTTACCAATATCTGAACCTATCTCATCAAAGACACGCGAGTTCTGTTTCTCAGACCAGCGGCTGACAATCTCACCCGGAGAGGGGATGGCGTCGATCTTGCCAATTTGTTTGGTTTCTTCCTCTCGGAACGGTGCCGTTAACCCTCTGGACGTGGCCGCATCTCCGACAATCACACTGTTAAAGCTCTTGCACGCTGAGGGCGCCGTTAGGATCATCTGTCCCTTGATCGACAATGACCGCTCTTTTTCAAGTCCCACGCGAAAAACTCTTGGCAAGACAATTTCGTAGTGCGCCATTCCAATACGCGGTCTGTGAAACCAGAGATGATTGGGCGAAATCAGTTCAGCATTCACCCAAAATTTCATTGGCGTATCCACCCCATTGCACGTACGTTTATACACATCCAAAGCAACAACATGTTTTGCTTGTGAAGGCGCATTTGTTGGTAGGAAATGAGCAAACCCATTCGGCGACATCGCAACCCGCCTTAGGTCGTTCTCATTGGCAATCGCCGGTAGCGATGTGAAGTAAACATATGAAATATTACTAAGCTTCTGTGTTCCTTGAATATTCCACTGCGACGACCATAACCCCCTGCTGGCAAGTATACTCTGCGCAGCCTTGGCATTGGTATGATGATACAGTGCCAGCTCGAACTTATCCCCACGCCTACGCCAGTTGCCATGTGCGGCAGGTAATCCGCCGCCTCGCAGCAAACTATAGCTACACTTGTAAACAAACGCGCCATCCGCGCAGGCCTTTACCATTTGTGATCTGCGGAACAGTAGTTTTACGTCAGTGACTTCATCCATTCCCAACACAATAGCACAAAAATCAGACTTCCCTGCATCTCCAACCCACTGCAACATATTCGGGTAAAAGAACTGAGGAATGAAGAAACTGTTACTTGCTCCGCAGGTAAGCAATAGCTCAGGCAGAACGAATGAACTGAGCTACCCCCCGAAATTCGGACACTGACGTAAGCTACGATTTGTTGTCTGCTGATCTTCGACGTGAAGGAGATCAGAGATGTCGAAACGGAAGAACCATTCGCCTGAATTCAAGGCCAGAGTTGCACTCGAGGCCTTG
>JAOARQ010000033.1 GCA_025210455.1 Pelagimonas sp. | reverse complement strand
GCGCCACCCAGGCCTGCCCCAGTTCCTCTGTGATCTGCCGGAAACGATCTGCTGACAGCTCATGCAGACGCCACAGCATGTGACGCACAAAATGGAACTCGGTGAAATCCACCTCAGGGTAGAGTTCTATCAACCGATCAGAGGCACGCAAAAACCGATCATTGCGGCGCGGATGCACCGAATAATATCGGTTCGACATGCAATGTGATCCCGTCACCTGCACCACTTTGGCCTGCGCCTGAGCCACCAGATCCATCAGTGTATGATCATTCAGATATAGATCCACCCCGGCGTTCTGCACACCAAAGTTGACACAGGGCATCGCCAGCCGCTTTTCCACCAGCGCCGGAAAGGGCGTTTCAATAAACTTACCGTAGGTTTCCACACCACCCAGAAAGGCAATGTAATCCCGATCCAACTGCCGCCGAGGACCACGAAACTGAACCCGCGATCTGCCATAGCGACAGGGATAATATTCAAGAGCACCATGGCCCCCGCCATGCAAAGACATCATTCCACCATTTAATTTCTCACCCGACCCCCATGATTCCCTGCACAGATTGCCAAGTCGTTAATGTGAAAATGCACCTCTAACTGTAGCAACCTGCTCTTGCGGCCTGCCTCATCTCGGGCCTATTGTTGCCCAAACTGGCAAGGGGCATATTCGGATGGAAATCAATTCAGTAGGCGTGGTCGGCGCAGGCCAGATGGGCAATGGCATCGCACATGTGATGGCCGTTGCGGGCTATAACGTGGTGCTGAACGATATCAGCCAGGATGCGCTTGATCAGGCGACCGCCTTGATTTCAAAGAACCTTGATCGCCAGGTCAGCCGGGAAAAGATTTCCGCCGAGGCCCGCGATGCCGCCTTGGCCCGCATTTCCACCACCCTGGATCTGGAAGGGGTCGCAGGCACCGATCTGGTGATCGAAGCCGCCACAGAACGCGAAGAAATCAAACACAAGATTTTCGCGGCAATTGTCCCCAAATTGCAAGATCATACCATCCTGACGTCAAACACCTCGTCGATCTCGATCACTCGCCTTGCCAGCGGCACAGATCGCCCGGAAAAATTCATGGGGTTCCACTTCATGAACCCGGTGCCGGTAATGAAACTGGTGGAATTGATTCGCGGCATCGCCACCGATCAGGACACCTATGAAACCTGCCTTGGCGTGGTAAACCGGCTGGGCAAAACCGCTGCCAGCGCCGAAGATTTCCCCGCCTTCATCGTGAACCGCATTCTGATCCCGATGATCAACGAAGCCGCCTATACGCTCTACGAAGGGGTCGGCAATGTGGCTTCGATCGACAGCGCCATGAAGCTGGGGGCCAATCACCCCATGGGCCCGCTGGAGCTGGCGGATTTCATCGGTCTCGACACCTGTCTGGCGATCATGAACGTGCTGCACGACGGTCTGGCCGATACCAAATACCGCCCCTGCCCGCTGCTGACAAAATATGTCGAAGCAGGCTGGCTTGGCCGCAAAACCCAGCGTGGTTTCTATGATTATCGCGGCGAGGTTCCTGTTCCTACCCGGTGATCTTTATCGGGATATGCGTCCAGATCTCGGCCTCTGGTTCATGCGGGGCGCGGCTGCCATCCGTCTGCGCCCCCAACCGATGCGCCACCGCCTGCGAGCGGTGGTTTTCCACGTCGATATAGCTCACCAGTTGGCGAATCCCCAGATGTTCTGCCGCCCATATCCGCACCGCCTGCGCTGCCTCTGTCGCATAACCATGCCCTTCAGCGCCCTCGAAAAGATGCCAGGCCAGTTCCACCTGCGGCCAGTCTGAATGCTTTAGCAACCCCACCCGGCCCAGCGGATGCTCTGACCCATGCAGCGCCAGTGTAAAGAACCCGAACCCATGCCACTGCCAGTGGCCAATTCCGGTCATGAACCCAAACCAGGCCTGCTCCGCGCTGATGGTCTCGCCCTGCGCCTCTAACGCGGGCGAACTGGTCATAAAGCGGGTGAATTCTGGCAGGTCACTTTTCAACGGCCCGCGCAGTTGCAGCCGTTCCGTTTTCAGAACCGGCGCTTGGGTTAACGCATCGCTCATATTCGCCCCTTTTCCTAGACATCCGGATAAACGCTGTTCAGCACCGCTTCTGCCCGCGCCACAAAATCAGCATCAGACAGCCCTGCCAGATCCCGCGCCGGTTGCGCCCCATTAAAGGCCATAATCACAGGCTCACCAATATAGGGATAGAAATTCACCCACTGATTGAACTGCCCCCGTGGCAGCCCGGTTTCTGGGGTTTCAATCCAGGTCACATCCCGATCCCAGAACACCTCATCATAGCGCAAAAACAGCTTGTCCAGCAGCCCCATGCCCAGCCGATCAATCGCCGCCTGTTTCCCCGCAGGCAAAGGCGGATCAAAGCGAATGTCCCCCTGTTTCAGCACCCCCAAAGGCACCGTCACCACCACCGCGTCAAAGCGCGCCATCTGCCCCGCCTGATCGGTCAGACGCACGCCCGCGTCTTCGATGGCCACCTCCCGCAGCACGCGGTTCAGCTGTATTTCCAGCCCCTCGGGGATCGCCTGAAACAGTTGCGCATAGCCCTGCGGAAAAATCACCTCCGGCCCGTCATAATCCGCATCATTGTCATAAGTCGCGACATTCAGATCCTCGGGGTCAGCGCCATAATCATGTTCAACATCAAACACATCCTCCAGCCAGCCCGGCCTTTGCACCTCAGGGATACGCCGCCCACCCCGGCCGCGCATGATCGCGGTGTCCTCGGTCTCAGCGATCTTGACGCCCAGCGTTGCAGCCAGCTCGGCCAGAGGGTTCCCATCCGTACCGTGGATCCAGCTTGCCCCCAGATCCAGCGGCATCCCCAAGCCGCTATCTGTCCAGACCCGCCCGCCAATCCGGTCACGCGCCTCCCACAGGGTCACCTCATACCCCTCGGCGATCAACGCACTGGCCGCCGCCAACCCGCTTGCCCCGGCGCCAATCACAGCCACCCTCTCGGCCTCGGTTTCATAGATCGCCTCTGCCGCGATTTGCCCGCTTTCATAGGCCGCGTGAACCGTGCTGTTATACTCTGGATGTGCCGCCTCTCCGGCAAAGAACAGCCGCGCGCCAACAGGTGTCCCAAGGGCCACATGATCACGCCGCCGCGCCCCTTTGGCCAGATAGGAATAGGCCCCATAGCTAAAGGGATCGCGGCTCCAGTTCGTGCGCAGATACCCGGTCGCAGATCGCCCAGCCTGCGCGGCCCCGGACAAGGGGATGAACCCCGCCGCCATCGCGCCAATCGCCATATTCAACAGCTGCCTACGTTGCATTGCGCCCTCTCATGATTTGCCCTCAGCCTAGGCTGGGCAAACACCAAAAGACACAACAAATAGAAAAAGCCACGTCCAAGACGCGGCCTCATCCTTCAAAACATGCGCCAGCGCATCAGGCTTCGCGCAGAGCCAATGTCTTTTCACGCAGCCAGGCCACCAGTTCACGCTGACCACCGGCGAAATCGCGGATTTCTTCGGGTGTGATCGGCGCCCCCACCACAGGTTTCTGCGCCCGTTTGGTGGCATGCACCACCTCATGGATCAACAGCCCCTGCCGCAACGTCGGCGACACCCGGTTGGCAATCTGATAGGCGCGCGAATTCTGCCCCGGAAAGAAAATCGGCACCACCGTCGCGCCCGAGCGCAGGATCATCTTGGCCGTGAACGGGTTCCAGCCCCCTTCGATCGCCGGCCCCCACCATGTCTCGGACGAGGCCACCAGACCTGACGGGAACAGCACCACCACCTTGCCATCGCTCAGATGCTGCATGGCACGCTTGCGCATCTCCAGGCTTTTCTCGCGGGCGTTATCTTCATGCGGGAAGGGCACCGGGATCATGAAAGGATCAATCTCTTTCACCCCGGTCAGCAAGGACCGCGTCAGGATCTTATAATCGGTGCGCACCCGGCCCACCAATTCGGCCAGCACCATCCCATCCACCAACCCATGCGGGTGGTTGGCGACAATCACCACCGGGCCTTCTTTCGGGATATTCGCGATCTGCTCGGCCGGGGTTTTCAGCTCAATCCCCAGAACGCTCAGCGCCCGCGCCCAGAAGGCCTGCCCCTCAACCAGCCCCTGCGCTTCGAACTTGCGCACAATCCGGATCAGGGGAATTTTGCCCGTCAACCATTCCATCGCCCGGATGGTGTTGGCCTTCCATGGGTTCGTAAACGTATTGGCATAGCTGATGTTCCGCTTGTCATAGGGAACCGGCGCCAGAGGATCGACCTCTTCGCTCATACCTGCCTGCGTGTTTTCGACCATGGCTTTCGTCCGTTTCAATTCGCCGCGGCGAGGTCTCAGTTCAGCACTCTTCCCCGAACCGGTCAGCCACAAGCGTTTCAATCGCTTCGGCCAGCGCCTGCGCATCGGTTCCCGAAGTTTGGACCTCAATAGTGGTTCCTTTTGCGGCTGCCAACATCAAAAGCCCCATGATGCTGTCGCCACCCGCAGACATTCCCTCGCGCAAGACCTCTGCCGTCGCGTCAAATTGCTCCACCACCTCGACCAGCTTCGCTGACGCCCGCGCATGAAGCCCTTTTTCGTTCACGATCTTCAATGTGCGCGTGGTTGATTCTGTCATGATCTGCGTTCCGGTCCTGCGTGATGAATAAAATTTACTTGGGATCGAGGGAAAAATTCTGGCTGTCGATATACTTCCGACCGGCTTCCAGCGCGCCGCGCACCGCATCCGGCAGAGCCTTCTGACGGCTTTTCGCCAGCTTGATCAGCATCGGCAGATTGGCCCCGTAAAGAATACGCCGCCCCTCGGGGCGGCAGGCATCCAGTGACAGATTTGAAGGTGAGCCGCCAAACATATCTGTCACAATGACAACACCTTGGCCCTGATCCACCTTATCGGCAGCGGCGCGGATCTCGGCCTGTTTCACCGTGCGATCACACTCAGCTTCAATCGAAATTGCCGTCATGGCAGGCTGTTGCCCGACAACATGTTCAACCGCAGCAAGGTATTCCCTTGCCAAGCCGCCATGCGCCACAATCACGATCCCGATCACTCGGCCACCTTTCCCAACTGACGCCGGACCTGAGTATTCAGACTCGTCTGGCCACGTCGTTCCAATTCCCGATGTCTAATTGACACCTGCAGGCCCCCATGTGCAAGGGCCTCAGCCACGCTTTCCGCAAGTGTCACAGACCGGTGCTTGCCCCCGGTACAGCCGAACCCCAGCGAAAAATGCGCCTTACCTTCTTCCAGACAGGCTGGAATCACAAAACTTGCCAAATCGCTTACCCGATCAAAGAAACCCTGATATCGACTGTCTTCTTTCACATAAGACGCAATATCCGCATCCAATCCGGTCAGCGGGCGCAGATGCGGCTCCCAATGGGGATTGCGCAGAAAGCGGCAGTCAAAGACCATATCCAGCCCCTGCGGCACGCCCCGTTTATAGGAGAACGACTGCACCGAAATCGCCATGCCCTGACGGCGATGTACGTTGAACCAGCCTTCCATTTCCGACTTCAGATCATGCACCGTCAGCGCGCTGGTATCCACCAGCACATCCGCCTGTTTGCGCACATCTTCCAGCAGCGCCAGTTCCCGCAAAATCCCCTCGCCCGGCGTTTCATCCGGAGCCAGCGGATGCCTGCGCCGCGTTTCCGAATACCGCCGCACCAGCACCGAATGTTCGCAATCCAGATAGAACAGATCCGCCTCAACCCGAGACGACACCTTCAGATAGGTCATGAGTTCCAGCAACCCTTCCACGCTGAAATCGCGGTTGCGCACATCAATCCCCAGCGCCACGGGCCGCGCCGTCACAGGCGTGGTATCCACCAGTCGTGGCACAAAACTTAGCGGAATATTGTCGATTGTCTCATAACCGAAATCTTCCAGCACATTGATCGCGGTTGAACGCCCAGCGCCCCCCGGCCCGGTCACAAGGACAATTCTTTGCTGATTGGTCTTCTGCTCAGTCACGCGTCCTACTCCCGACGTCCGTGTTTTACGTAATGCATCACGGATGCCGCAAAATAGGGGGACACGGTTTTTTGAAGCAAGGGGAGTTGCATCCCAAAAATCACATATTTTCGAAAGGGGGGTAAACGCTCTGACTCCTGCTGATCCAGATCCAGCACTACCTTCAGCTCAGTCGGCCCCGCCACTGGCGCATGTAGCAGGCCCATGCCGCGCACTTCGATCATGCCACGCAGCGCATCCGGGGGGGCCATCATCACCCGATCCCCATCACGCCACAGCTGCGTGCGGTCATCTGCCACCAGCACCGCGCCCCGCGCGATCAGCTCCAGCGCCAGCGATGATTTCCCTGCGCCCGATTCCCCAAGGATCAACAACCCCCTGCCCGCCACCGCAACCGAAGTGGCATGCAGTGTCAGGCGATCAGTCATAAGAGGACCCTGTCTTAAACCGGCAGACCAACAACAAAGCGCGCACCCAGCGGTTCCGAAGTCGCATCCGCTTCGGTCGGGCGAATATTCTCTGCCCAGATCACGCCTCCATGGGCCTCAACGATCTGTTTCGAAATCGCCAGACCAAGGCCCGAATTATTGCCAAATTCCTGCTGCGGACGTGAGGTGTAAAACCGTTTGAAGATCTTGGTCAGCGCCTCTTCCGGGATACCGGGGCCGGTGTCTTCCACCACCACCAGCACGCGATTGTCACGGCGTCGCGCCCACAGGCGGATTGCATCCCCGTCTTCGCAAAAGCTGGTCGCATTGGTGATCAGATTCACAAAAACCTGCGCCAATCGCGGCTCCAACCCGTTGATTGTCACCGGATTTTTGGGCAGATCTGAAATGAATTCAATGCCTTTCTTGCGGGCATCTTCCCCAAGAAACTCGCTGATATTGCTCAGCATATTCAGCAGATCGAATTCCTGTTCGTCCTCTTTCACCAGTTCTGAATCCAGTCGCGAGGCATTGGAAATATCGCTGACCAGACGGTCCAGACGGCGCACATCGTGATCAATCACATCCAGCAATTTGTCGCGATGTTCGGTCTTTTTCACCATGCGCAAAGACCCCACAGCCGACCGTAACGAGGCCAGAGGGTTCTTGATCTCATGCGCCACATCGGCGGCAAACTGTTCATTGCTGTCGATCCGGTCGTAAAGCGCGCTGACCATGCCGCGCAGCGCCCCGGACAGGCGGCCAATTTCGTCAGGCCGTGCCGTCAGATCAGGGATACGAATTCGCCCGGTGGTCTTATTGCGCCGATTACGATCCCGGCCAATTTCGGCCGCATCCGCCAGATCGGAAATCGGATTGGCAATGGTCGACGCCAGCACGATGCTTAACCCGATCGAGACCAGTGTCGCGATCACGAACATCTGCAACACCCGCTCGCGTTCAGCACTGACGGCTGCGTCTATTTCTTCGGCAGTCGACACCAGCGCCACGGTGCCCAAAATCACATTGTCCTGCCGGATAGGTGAAAAGGCATGAAACAGCGTCTGCCCTTCGCGGCCATTGCCCGCTTCCACACGGGTCAGCGCCGGGTCACCCGCTTCGATCATCCGGCGCAGCTTGTCTTCCAGCACCAGTTCCGGCTCTTCCGCGAAATAGGTGAAGGCATTGGCCACGCTTTCCCAGATCGAGTTCAGGAAATCGGAAATCAGCGCTGGTTTTTCGTCTTCCTGACGCACGCTGATCACCGGATCCATGCGCCCTTCTGCTTCGCCAACAAGGATGTTTTCACTATCGAAAACCAGCAGCTGTGTCCCGCGCCGCAGGTCCAGCCCCTGCGCCCCGCGTGACACATCCAGCCCAGCCGACGTGCCCAGCGCCTCGGCGCCGCCCTCTTCCAGCTGCGCCTCAAACACATCCGCGATCAGTTCGACCTCAGACTGCAAGGCATTCACCCGCTGAATAGCCAGGGTATCCCGCGACGAATTCAGCCACAGGATGCCCGCCACCAGAACGTTGAGGGCAATCAGATTAAAGGTGATGATCTTGCGGGTCAGCGGCGAACGATTAAGCGTGAAAAGGCCGCGCCGCGCGCGACTGTCGCGCAGCTCTTTTTCAACCGTGCTTTCCGGGGCGATCCAGTCATCCCCCAGAACCACATCGGCATCCCGGCGTTCACTGCCATCATCCCGCATAGATATCCGTTCGGCCAAAGCCATTCAGTTACTCTTCGTTGTAACGATACCCGATACCGTACAGAGTTTCGATAGCCGAAAAATCTGCATCCGCGGTCCGCATCTTCTTACGCAGGCGTTTGATATGGCTGTCGATTGTACGGTCATCCACATAGACCTGATCGTCATAGGCCACATCCATCAGCTGATCGCGCGATTTCACAAAACCCGGACGCTGCGCCAGCGCCTGCAGCAGCAGGAACTCGGTCACGGTCAGCGATACATCATTGCCCTTCCAGGTCACCGCATGGCGCAGCGGATCCATGGTCAGCGCGCCGCGTGTCATCAGCTTGGTCTCTTCGGTGTCGCCAACGATTTCACCTGCCACCGCTTCCTGACGGCGCAAAAGCGCGCGAATGCGTTCTACCAGCAGACGCTGCGAAAACGGCTTTTTCACATAGTCATCCGCGCCCATACGCAGCCCCAGCACCTCGTCGATCTCATCGTCTTTCGAGGTCAGGAAAATCACGGGCATCTTGGATTTCTGGCGCACACGCTGCAACAGATCCATACCGTCCATGCGCGGCATCTTGATGTCGAAAACGGCCATATCGGGCATCTTTTTGTTGAACGCATCCAACGCTGCCTGGCCGTCATTATATGTCTCTACTTCGAAACCCTCTGCCTCAAGAGTCATCGAAACCGATGTCAGGATGTTCCTGTCATCGTCCACTAGGGCGATCTTTGACATGGTTTGTCCTTATACTGCTCTGTTTGCCTGCTTTTTTCCGCCAGTATGCGAGAAAATTAACCTTCTCACAATCCCAAACCACGAATCAGACAGGGTTCATGCCCAGATTTTGCCTTATTTTCCCCAATGAATGGCTAAAATGCCTCAGTCGTTTCGCTAAGATTGACGATAGTGAGCAGGGTTTCGCTATGGTATCGCTAAATCTTCGCTTGGTTGCGCTAACTGCGCATTTGCGTCCTGTTCACCCCGGAAATCATCATGTTAAGGAACGCACACGACGGCATACCTGCCGCAATAAAATTACTTACATCCGCGCTGCTACAGGAGCATGACAGATGACATTTGGACGGGTAAACCCGCAATTCCGGCTTGAAGATCAAGGCATCGAAGGCCTGGGCAATGTCTATTACAACCTGATGGAACCGGCGCTGATCGAAGCCGCCCTGAAACGTGGCGAAGGCTCACTGGGCAAGGGCGGGTCGTTCCTTGTCACCACCGGCCAGTTCACCGGTCGCTCTCCCAAAGACAAACATATCGTTAAAACCGATGGTGTTGTCGACAACATCTGGTGGGAAAACAACGCCGCCCAAAGCCCCGAAGGCTTTGACGCGCTGCTGGCCGATATGTTGGAACACATGAAAGGCAAGGATTACTACGTACAGGATCTGGTTGGCGGTGCGGATCCGGCCAATGCGGTCGATGTGCGTGTGATTTCGGAACTGGCCTGGCACAACCTGTTCATCCGCCACCTGCTGCGCCGCCCGGATCGCGAAGATCTGGACAGCTACACAGCCGACTGGACCATCATCAACTGCCCCAGCTTCAAGGCAGATCCGGCCAAGCACGATTGCCGCAGCGAAACCGTGATCACCATGAACTTCGAAAAGAAGATGATCCTGATCGCCAACACCCAATACGCGGGCGAAAACAAGAAATCGGTCTTCACCCTGCTGAACTACCTGCTGCCGGAAAAAGGCATCATGCCGATGCACTGTTCAGCCAACCACGCCATTGGCAACCCGGTGGACACCGCCGTGTTCTTCGGCCTGTCCGGCACTGGCAACACCACCCTGTCTGCTGACCCTGATCGCACCCTGATCGGCGATGACGAACACGGCTGGTCGGATCGCGGCACCTTCAACTTTGAGGGCGGCTGCTATGCCAAGACAATCAACCTGTCGGCCGAAGCTGAACCCGAGATCTACGCCACAACCGAAAAATTCGGCACCGTGATCGAGAACATGATCTTCGACGAAGAAACCCGTGATCTCGATTTCGAAGATGACAGCCTGACCGCCAACATGCGTTGCGCCTATCCGTTGCATTACATTTCGAACGCGTCAAAAACTGCGATTGGCGGCCACCCGAAAAACATCATCATGCTCACATGTGATGCCTTCGGCGTTCTGCCTCCGATTGCCCGTCTGACACCGGCGCAGGCCATGTACCACTTCCTGTCGGGCTTCACCTCAAAGGTCGCCGGCACCGAACGTGGCGTGACCGAGCCAGAGCCCACATTCTCAACCTGCTTTGGCGCGCCCTTCATGCCGCGTCGCCCAGAGGCCTACGGCAACCTGCTGCGTGAAAAGATCGCTCAGCACGGTGCGACCTGCTGGCTGGTCAACACCGGCTGGACCGGCGGCGCTTATGGCACCGGCTCGCGCATGCCAATCCGCGCCACCCGCGCCCTGCTGACCGCCGCTCTGGACGGTTCGCTGTCAAACGCCGAATTCCGCAAAGACGAAAACTTTGGCTTTGAAGTCCCCGTCAAAGTGGAAGGCGTCGCCGACCTGCTGCTCGACCCGCGCAAGACATGGGAAGACAAAGCCGCCTATGACGCACAGGCCGCCAAGCTGGTTTCGATGTTCTCGGACAACTTTGAACAGTATGTCCCCTACATCGACGAAGACGTAAAAGCCGTCGCTATCGGCTAAGCGCTCTGACATCTGAATTGAAAACCCCCTGTCTTGCCGCAGGGGGTTTTTCTTTGCCAGATAGGTCGCGTTCAGATTGACGCAACAAAGATGAACAAAGGCAGGTCACACAGTATATGCATGGTTTGTGCATAGATTGTGCATGGGCTGTGCCCCTAGATTTCTGCGAAATCGGTAAACCTTAAAGCTTAGCCATGATGGTTAAGAAAACAGCACTACAGCTGCCGCAAAATGCCGCCTGCCTGACCATGTCGGTCAAACCCCTGCGCCACGATCCGCCCCTCTGGGCGCGGCGGCGCAGCCTGCGCCCCTTTGGCGGCCTGCATCACCAGATCTTCGATGCCTACAACAGGCAAACCACTGTGAATCAAACGATCTTTCAGATCTTCGCGCGCTGGGTTCACCGCGATCCCGGCATCGGTCACCACCACATCAACATGTTTTCCGGGCGTGGTCACACAGCCCACCTGCGGCACCAGCTTGGCAAAGCCCGCCGCTGTCAGCCGTGTGGTGATCAGGGTCAACTCAGCCCCATCCGCCGTATCCGCATGCCCGCCCGAGCCCCCCATCAAAGCCCCATCCGCGCGGCAGGTTACATTCACGTTAAACGATGTATCTACCTCCGCCGCCCCCAGCACAACGCAGCTCAGATCATCCACCACAGCGCCGCCTCCGGGGGCCGCATAGCGCGCCGCAGAAATGCCGATATGGCGTGGATCTGTTGCAATGCTCTGCACCGCTTCCAGATCAAAGCATTGAACATCAAAGAGTTTTTCGAACAACCCCGCTTGCAGCATCTTCACATGCTGCCCGGTAATCCCCCCGCTGGCAAAGCTGCCCAACACGCCACGCCGCGCCATTTCCTGACCCACCAGCTCTGCTGTCAGCAGCGATACGCCCCCGGCCCCGGTCTGGAAAGAGAACCCGTTTTTCATCACCCCGCTGGCGGCAATCACCTGCGCCGCCAGCGCTCCGATCCGCTGTGACACAGCATCTGTCGCGATCCGTGTCGTGCCACTGGCAATCCCGGCCCGCTCACCGATCTGATCCACCTGTGCAATATGGTCAATCTGCGCGGCGGGAATGTCGGGATTGCCCGCAACAAAACCGTCAGCAACCCCAATAACGCAGGCCGCTTTCTGCGCATCTGCTATTGGATAACCCATTGCCCCAAAAGCCGAAACTCCACGCTGCCCGGTCAACCCTTCGTCGGGTGTCACCCCCGATGCCGCGACAAAAGCCACATCAATGGGCAGCGCGCCAGACAGCACTTCGCGTGCCCGCCCACCATGGGTTTGCAACCGCACCGGTACCGGCAAAGCCCCTGCACTGATCGCCGTGCCCACAGGGCCGGAAATAAACCCTGAACTGATCCGCCCCACCACACCATCACGCATATACCCCACCAATGGCGCATGTACCGGAAACAGCGAACTGGCCGCAATGTGCAACCCCTGCAGCCCGCGCTCTGCGGCCAGTGCCAGCACCGCGTTCAGCACCTCATCGCCATTGCGCAAATGGTGGTGAAAGGACAGCGTGTCGCCATCCTTTATCTGCGCCTTTTCAAAGGCTTCCTCTAGTGATCCCGCCCTCACGCGGGACGCAGGTCAAGGATCTCGCGCGCCTGCTGCCAGGTCGCCACAGGCCGTTCGTATTTCTCACAAAGCTCAGCCGCACGGCGCACCAGCGCCGCATTCGAAGGGGCCAAAGTCTGCTTGTCCCAACGCACGTTATCTTCAAGACCCGTGCGCGTATGACCACCCGCCGCAATCGCCCATTCGTTGACTTCGATCTGATGCCGGCCAATCCCCGCGCCGCACCACTGCGCATCCGGCGCTAGGCGTTCAACGGTTTTGATATAGAAATCAAATACTTCACGATCAACTGGCATGGCGTTTTTCACGCCCATAACAAACTGTACATAAAGCTTACCGGGAATGCGCCCGTCTTTGTTCATCTCAGCCGCCTTGAAAATATGGCTCAGATCAAAAGCTTCGATCTCGGGCTTCACCTCATAGGTGCGCATCTCTGACGACAAAAAGTCAATTAAATCAGGGGGATTCTCGTAAACTCGGGTCGGAAAGTTATTCGATCCCACCGACAAAGACGCCATGTCCGGGCGCAGCGACAGCATCCCACCACGTTCTTTGCCCGCCCCAGACCGCCCACCGGTCGAAAGCTGAATAATCATCCCCGGACAATGCTTTTTCAGCCCCTCCACCAAACGCCCAAATCGCTCCGGATCAGACACCGGATTTTCGTTTTCATCGCGCACATGACAATGCGCAATGCTGGCCCCGGCTTCAAAGGCAGCCTGCGTACTCTCCACCTGCTCTTCGATGGTCACGGGCACCGCTGGGTTATCAGACTTGCGCGGAACCGATCCGGTGATTGCAACGCAGATAATGCAGGGTTTGGTCATATGTCGCTCCTGTGTCAGGCGTGCAAAAGGTTTTCGCAGGCAGGCGAGTATTTTCAAGCCCGCCCACCGCAAGGTCAATCAAGGCTAGATGTCAAAAAAGACCGTTTCATCCTGCCCTTGCAGCTGTATATCGAAACGATAGACCACCTGCCCATCCCTTTCAGAGCGTTTGGCGATCAGGGTGGCCCGGCGGCGCTCCCATTCGATCAGATTCAACACCGGGTCAGCCCCGTTAGCATCAGCTTCATCCTCGAAATAGATGCGCGTGTTCAAGCCCAGATTGATACCGCGCGCCACAACCCACAGATTGATATGCGGGGCCTGCGTTGTGCCGTTGCGCCCGGGGACTGCGCCGGGTTTGACCGTGTCAAATCCCCATTCACCATTGGCGAAATCGGTAATCACCCGCCCCCAGCCACGAAAGCCCTCTTCGACCTCTCCGGCGCTTTCGGGATGGGCGTAAATCCCTTCGGCATTGGCCTGCCATGCCTCTAGCAGCACATCTTTGACAGGCGATCCCGTACCGTCGATGACAATGCCCTCCACCCGGATGCGCTCGCCCTTGGCATTTGGCCCGGCGATGTCCCAACCCAGTTCCTGTTTGTAGATGTCAAACCCCGCCGCCCCTGGGGCAAGCCCGATATGCACAAAGGGGCCAGCGGTCTGGGATGGGGTTTCCTTCAGATAGGTCAGTTTCTGGACCATCAGTTCCCCTCCAGTCGGTTTTCAAACAGGGTTGAACGACGCCCGCGCAGCACAATGTCAAACTGATAGGCCAGCGTATCCAGTGGCACCGAAGCGTTCATATCCAAAGCCGCCACAAGGCTATCAATGCCTTCTTGCGTTGGGATGGTCTGCACAATGGGGCATTTGGCAATCAACGGATCACCTTCGAAATAACACTGAGTGATCAAACGCTGCGCAAAGGCAGTCCCAAAGACAGAGACGTGAATATGGGCGGGTCGCCAATTGTTGACCCAGTTGCGCCAAGGATACGCGCCGGGCTTGACCGTTCGGAAGAAGTAATAGCCATTTTCGTCAGTTAACGTGCGCCCACAACCGCCAAAGTTCGGATCAATCGGCGCAAGATAGGTGTCTTTCTTATGGCGATAACGCCCGCCTGCATTGGCCTGCCAGATCTCAACCAGCGTATTGGGAACCGGGCGTGCGTTTTCATCCATAACCCGCCCGTGCAGGATGATCCGCTCACCAATCGCGCTTAGCCCGTCGCTGGCATAGTTGTGCAAAAGGTCTCGATCCATCGGGTCGATATCCCCGTGACCGAACCGTGGGCCAGTGATTTCGGACACCGTGTTTTCCAGGCTGATCAGCGAATACTGAGGAGAGCGCGTGACCGAGGTTTTGTAATCCTGCGACAGCGCAGGCGGATGCCATTCCCGGTCGCGTTGATAGAATTCACCTTTGTGGCTCATTGCTCAGCTTCCTCCATCTCTGCATAGGTCTGCTTGGCGAGTTTCAGCGCATGATTGGCCCTTGGAACCCCCGCATACAAGGCCACATGCTGAAAGGCTTCCAGAACGTCCTCTTTGCTGGCACCGGTGCGGGCCGTGGCGCGGATATGCATCGGAATTTCATCAAAGTTCCCAAGTGCTGCCAGCAAAGCCAGCGTCAGCATTGATCGTTCCCGATCCGAAATCCGGTCCGAGGCCCAGACCGTGCCCCAGGCGGTTTCGGTGATCATTTCCTGAAAAGGTTGGTCAAAGGAACTCTTGGCGGCTTCGGCGCGGTCAACATGCGCATCGCCCAGAATGCGGCGGCGCACTTTCATGCCCTGATCGTATTTATCGGTCATCTGGCCGTCCTTACAGGTTAATAGGGCAGGCCAACGTAGTTCTGCGCCAAAACAGCCTGCGCTGCTTTGTTATCACGCAAGAACGCAATGTCTGCCTGCTGCATCTTGATGTCAAATTCAGACTGATCCGGGAAACGATGCAGCAGATTGGTCATCCACCAGCTGAACCGTTCAGCCTTCCAGACACGGGCCAGGGCCTTTTGTGAATAGGTATCAATCCCCTGGCTATCGCCGTCGTGATAGACCTGCACCAGCCCATTATAGAGATAATGAATATCGCTGGCCGCCGTGTTCAGCCCTTTGGCCCCGGTAGGCGGCACGATATGCGCCGCATCCCCACACAGGAACAGCCGCCCCCACCGCATGGGCTCGGTCACAAATGACCGCAGCGGCGCGATTGATTTTTCAATCGACGGGCCTGTCACCAGATTTTCGGCGTATTCCGCTGGGATGCGCCGTTTGAGTTCCTGCCAAAAGGCATCATCTGTCCAGTCATCCGGGCTGTCTGACAGCGAACATTGGATATAATAGCGGCTCAGGTTGGCATTGCGCATGGAACACAGGGCAAAGCCGCGCTCTGATCCGGCATATATC
>JAOARQ010000032.1 GCA_025210455.1 Pelagimonas sp. | reverse complement strand
GTCATAGGCTGGCATGAGCAATTGCGCACCCGCCAGAACATGGGTTCTGAACATGCCACTGATCCGACGATCCCCGACCAGATCCGCCTGTTTCACCAGACGCACGATGTCAGTGACACCGCGCATGGTCAGGCCGGTGCGATAGGGGGCGAGGATCTTTGGCAGGTCCTCTTTGCTATCGACCACAATCGTGTCGTCACAGCCCTGCACGAAAAACGGGAACTGGATGGTCTCCATGACCTCGTCTTCGCTGCCGGACTGCATGACCTGTGTGAACTGGTTCAGGCTTTTCTGAAACAGGGCAAACAAAGCGTTGCCCCGGATGGCTTCCATTTCCTCTTTTCGGCTGTCTTCGGTCATATCCAGATCGGCCGGGGTGGCGTTATGATCTGCGGCATAATGCGTGCTGACAGCCTGCCAGTGTGCGGCCCCCTTTTTCAGCGTCACATAGCTGGAAAAAGGCGCGCGAACCGGCACATGATCGCGAAACAGGGTGGTGATATGGGTCATGTGGATTGTCTCAGGCCCATCAAACAGCGCCATGGTCATCTCGCGATGCACACGGTTCATCCCCTGTCCGCGGTATAGTTCGCAGACGGAATTGAAGGTCTGGAGCAGCTCGTCAGTTGTAGAGATGACGATCCGTTCCTGACCCACTGAAATGGTGTAGGGCAATGAGAAATACGGGGAAAACCGCGCAAAATCCTGTCGTTCCAGAGCAACGGCTGTGTCCTGGATGACCTTGTCAGAATACTCTGCGGCTAATGCGTTGAGCCCCGTAATCATGACCATACCAACTACCCTTTAAACACGTTCAATAATTGTGGCAGCACCCATGCCCGAAGCAATACACAGGGTCGCGAGGCCTGTGGATTTACCGGTGCGTTCAAGCTCATCAAGCAGGGTGCCGATGATGATCGCGCCGGTGGCCCCCAGCGGGTGGCCCATGGCGATGGATCCGCCGTTCACATTGACCAGCGCCGGATCCACATCAAAGGCCTGCTGAAAGCGCAGCACAACCGAAGCAAAGGCTTCGTTGACTTCGAACATATCGATATCCGAGATGCTCATGCCGCTATCCGCAAGGATCTTTTCCGTCACGGGCACAGGGCCGGTCAGCATGATGGTGGGATCGGTGCCGATCTTGGCGGTGGCCTTGATGCGGGCGCGTGGGGTCAGCCCATGGGCCTCGCCAAATTCCTTGTTGCCGATCAAGACGGCCGCAGAGCCATCCACAATCCCCGAACTGTTGCCTGCGTGGTGGATATGGTTGATGCGCTCAAGGTGGGGGTATTTCATCAGAGCGATGTTATCAAAGCCCGGCATGACTTCGCCCATGTCCTTAAAGCTGGCCTTGAGCTTGGCCAGATCGTCCTGCGTGGTGCCCGGGCGCATGTATTCATCGCGGTCGAGAATGGTCAGACCGTTGATATCGGTGACCGGCACGACGGAGTTTTCAAAGCGGTTGGCGTCCCAGGCGACGGCAGCGCGGCGCTGCGATTCAGCGGCCAGCGCATCGGCATCTTCGCGGGTAAAGCCATATTCGGTGGCGATGATGTCAGCCGAAATCCCCTGCGGTACAAAATAGCTGTCCATAGCAAGGCTGGGGTCAACGGCGATGGCGGCCCCGTCGCTGCCCATGGGCACGCGGCTCATCATTTCGACGCCGCCTGCGATATAGGCCTGACCAGCGCCGCCTTTGACCTGATTGGCCGCAAGGTTCACCGCCTCCATGCCCGAGGCGCAAAAGCGGTTGATCGACAGGCCGGGAATGGACTGATCCAGCTCAGAGGCCAGAACCGCCGAGCGGGCCAGACAGCCGCCCTGTTCCTTGACCTGGGTGACATTGCCCCAGATCACATCTTCGACCGCGTGGCCTTCTAGGTTGTTGCGCGATTTCATCGCGTTCAGCATCTGGGCGCTGAGCCGCAGGCTGGTCACTTCATGCAGCGATCCGTCCTTGCGGCCTTTGCCGCGCGGGCTTCGGATGGCGTCATAGATAAAGGCGTCGGTCATATGGATGTCCTTTATGGGATGTTCCTGAGATCACTGCGAAAGTGAGTGTCTGAGCATTTTGGCGCAAGGGTTACGTAGCGGCGAAACAGGTAAGCTTGCGCGGCGTCACCTTTGGCGGAAAACGGGGGCTGTCGGGCACAAGTGCCCGAGCCCCGTACGGGATTGGCGGGGTAAAAGGGGGCGGCATATCCTGCGGCTGACGGGCAGGCCGCCAACCTCTGGTCTTGCAAAGGGGGGAGGAAACGCCGCCCATGGCCTATGCCCGGTCAGAAGGATGACCCGGCATCAGATCATAGGGATGACGCCAGCCTTCCAGCGTTTCGATATTGCTCAGCCAGCGGTCAATATCGGGCCAGTCTTTGCGGTCAAATCCGTAAGGTTCTGGGTAAAACAGATAGCCGCAGCAGCTGAAATCCGCATTGGTAGGGCCATCCCCCACGATCCAGTCACGGCCCGCCAGACGCGCGTTCAGCGTCGCATATGTCGCCTTGAGCCGCCCCTGGTTAAAGGCAATCACCTCGGCGGGGCGTTTGTCTTCGGGCAGGAAGTTCATCAGGAAGCGGGTCATGCCCGCAACGCCGGACAGCTTGTTGTTGTCCCACAGCACCCAGCGCATGATTTCGCGCGCCTCATCCGTGTCGCGCCCGCCGAACTTGCCCGACGCCGCGCTGATATACATCTGGATGGCCCCGGATTGGCTGATGGTCTTATCGCCATCCACCAGCACGGGCACTTCGCCCATTTCGTTGATTGTTTCACGATAGGCGGGCGCGCGGGTTTCGCCGCCAAAAAAGTCAACTTTCACCGGCTCCCAATCGAGCCCGGACAGTGACAGAGGAAGCGCGGCCTTATAAGCATTGCCGCTTTCACCAAAGCAATACAGCTTCATTCCCATGACACATCCTTTCTGTCTGCGTGTCTTGCAAGGACAGGAGTCGGGGGGTCACACCCCCACACTCCTCCGTGGCGTTTATCTGGCAAGATGAAGTCTAAAAGTTTACGGCATCTTTACCAGCGTTTTCGATTTCACAGCTGCGTCAGAGGGCGCGGGCGATCAGTTCTTTCATGATTTCATTGGTGCCGCCATAGATGCGTTGCACGCGGGCGTCGGCCCACATTTCAGCCACGGCATATTCCTGCATAAAGCCATAACCGCCGTGCAGTTGCACACATTCATCCAGCACTTCGCCCTGGGTGTCGCTGAGCCAGTATTTCGCCATGGCCGCTTTTTCCACGGTCAGTTTCCCGGCCAGATGATCGCGCATACACTCATCAAAAAAGGCGGTGGCGACGGTGGTTTTGGTCTGACATTCGGCCAGTTTGAAGCGAGTGTTCTGAAACTGGGTCAGCGGGCCGCCAAAGGCTTCGCGTTCTTTGCAATAGGTGATGGTGCGCTCGATGGCGCCCTGCATGGCCCCCACGGCAGAGCAGCCGATGATCAGCCGTTCCTGTGGCAGCTGCTTCATCATCTGATAAAAACCCTGACCCTCTTCTCCGCCAAGAATATTTTCCGGTGGGATGGGCACGTTGTCAAAGAACAGTTCAGAGGTGTCGGCGGCATGGCAGCCGATCTTATCCAGATTGCGCCCACGCGAAAACCCTTCGGCGGTGTCGGTTTCCACCGCCACCAGCGTGGTGCCTTTGGCGCCCTGCGTGGGATCGGTTTTGGCGGCCACAAGGATCAGATTGGCGTGCTGACCATTGGTGATAAAGGTTTTCTGGCCGGACAAGCGATAGGCATTGCCGTCTTTCACCGCCTTGGTTTTCAGGTTCTGCACATCCGATCCCCCAGAGGGTTCGGTCATGGCCAGTGCGCCCACCAGTTCGCCGGTGACCATCTTGGGCAGCCAGCGTTTTTTCTGTTCTTCGGTGCCATAGGCCAGAACGTAATGGGCAACGATGCCTGAGTGAATGCCATGGCCCCAACTGGCCAGGTTGGCGCGCGCCGCTTCCAGCAGGATCACGGCTTCATGGCCGAAATCCCCGCCAGCGCCGCCGTATTCTTCGGGCACCGACGGGCAAAGCAGCCCCAGCGCACCGGCCTGTTGCCAGGTTTCAGGATCCATCTGCCCTTGCTTGCGCCATTTGTCATACAGCGGCTGCCATTCCGTTTCGATGAACTTGCGGGTCATCTCCGCCAGCATGGCATGTTCGTCACTCATCCAGGACATGGATGGTCTCCTCTATTTCTTGCGGGCCTCCAGTTCCGAGTTGAACTGCCGCAGACGCAACGTCAGGGCTTCGGTGTCGGTAACACTGTCGAAATGTTCAAACAGAAATGAAAGCGCTTCTCCCTCGTCGAGGCCCGCGTCATGCGCGAACCGCTTGAGGTTACGATAGCCATCTTCGGTCATGGCAACAGGAAAACGCCGCGTCAGACGAAAGCGTTTGGGCATGGGAAAACCTCTGGATCGGAAAAGACGTTACGGCACAGATTAAGCGCGCAATTGTGGCAAAGCGATGGTGGGGGCGGGGTGTTTGAAAGCCCCGGCGACGTCGATCAAACGACGGGATTTTCTTTTATGGCGTCGTGTTTGTATATGTGATGCATCCAATTGAAAGGTGAGCCTTTAGGTGGAATTGTGCACCCTTAGAATACAACCTGGGCGTGCCTATTTGCGGTCGCAATCAGATCAAAATTCAGACAATTTATATTGGTTGATCTCTCAATATTGATACGGAGAGGTTTTGATATGGATTCGCAGATTAATATAGGAATTTTGCGCCTAAGAGGTCTGGCCGCACTTTTGGTGGTGGTTGGGCATGCATTTCATCCAGATGCGCTCAATCCGGCACAATATCTGTTTAATCCAGTGTTTCTGGTGATCTCGTCTGCAACGGTAATCTTTGTTCTGATCGCAGGCATGCTGTTTCGCGTCAGAACCTTCCCTAAATTATCGGAAGGCAGAACATCCACGCGTGAGATTTTGCGCAGGCGCTGGGCGGAACTAAGTGGTCTATATCTGACTTTGGGTTTGTTTCTGGCACTTGTCGTCGGCTATAAAGAAGGACTTCGCGAGGGGTTGAACCCGGCTCTGCACGCGGCCAAGCTGTTTTTTAACGGCACTATGGCGCATTCCTATTGGTATGTCCCGTTTTTCCTGTTGCTGATGGCGCTGGCCCCCGCGCATCTGTGGTTCTGCAATCAACGGCCTGGGGTTCAAAGAAGCCTAGTGGTTTCAGGGCTTATCCTTTCGGCGCTGGTACATCGCCCGGATGCGGATGCGACCCTTGGGGCGGTGCATTCGCTTGTGTATTATCTTCCGGTCTTTTGGATCGGTCTTATTCTGGGACGCGATATTCCCGCTCTTCTGGCATGGTTGCGGCACAAGGAACTGTTTTTGGGTGGCGCTTTGGTGGCTGTTATTGCGGGGCAGGTGGCTATTGGTCAAGATCGTGTATACCTGACGTATATTGGTGAGCGCTGGGGAATGGTGGATCTGTTTGTGGTGCAAAAGCTGATCTTTGGTCTTTTGTTTTTGTCAGTGTTCCATCGCACGCAGTATATGGCCATGCCGCTGATGGATTGGATTTCGGAAAACAGTCTCAAGATCTTTTTCATGCATTGCCCGATCTTGATATTGATCATGTGGTTCCCCCACGTGAGTGGGTTTTATGTGCCTGAGATCGTGGCCGTGACCTGTATCACTATTCTTGGTGGACTGATGTTATTGGGCAGTCTGGAGCGCGTCTTTACGCAGTTCAAACCGATCTTGCAGCGGCATGTGATCAAGCTATCCTGATCTTTGGGTTAATTGGCCAACAGCAGTTAATCTACGCAAGATGATAGACTGAGAGGTGTGTGATGGAAATGATTGAGCTCCTAGAAATGCTGAGAGAAAATTATCAGAGACAGTATGAGGCAGCCTATCACATGAACCTCTCTCAACATGAGAGGTTGATCCCTGAAATTGCTTTTGAGCTGTCAGAGGGACCATATAAACGCCTGTTTGTCGTAGATTTCCTTGCGCAGAACAGCGGCGATAATGAGGTGATTGAGCTTTTGCCTGAGGATGAGTGCCTGGGGATCGTGGCGAAATTTCAACATAAGGAGATGACTGTTCTGTTTTCTGACCCATCGTGGGACGCGATGCAGCTTTTCTTGGATCGTACAGCCGAACGGCTTGTTGGGTTCGATGATTGGTTTGACAAATGGATTGATCTAGAAGGGCACAGGCGGGTCGAAGGTCAGTTATTTTCCGGGGTCATACATTCTGTTTCCTTTGAGGAATGGGTAATTGAAATAGATTTCGGTTCTGCGCCGACGGGTGCAGCAATGGAATTGTTCGATCTCTTAGAGATGAATCACGTGGCATCGGTGATTGCCGGACCGGGCAGAGAGCCTCAATGCGTGAGGGATGGCGTCGCTTCCTGATCTGGATTTATGTCGCCTAGCAAAACGTAAAACGCGCGCCGGGGTGGCGCGCGTTTTTTTGATTGTTCAATCGGATCAGAAAAGATCAGCGTCCAGGCCCATCACTGTGTCTGCGCCGCTTTCGATGCGTTTGAGCAGGGCGCTGGTCATGGGCAGGGAGCGTGCCATGAAATAGCGGCCTGTGAGGATCTTGGCCTGAAGGAAGTCTGCATTGCCTTCGCCTGCGTCCAGTTTTTCCTGTGCGGCGACAGCCATTTTGCCCCACATCAGCCCAAGGCAGACATAGCCCATCATGTGCATGAAGTCGTAAGATCCGGCCAGCGCGTTGTTGGGGTTTTTCATGCCGTTTTGCATGAAATACATGCCCGCAGCCTGCAGATCCTTGGAGGCGGCTTTCAGGGGGTCGCGGAAGTGGGTGCCAAAGTCATCGCCTGCCTCTTTGGTGTCGGCGACGAAGGATTTGACCATCTCAAAGAAGGCCATGACGTGTTTGCCGCCATCCTGTGCCAGTTTGCGGCCCACCAGATCCAGCGCCTGCACGCCATTTGCGCCCTCATAGATCTGAGTGATGCGGGCGTCGCGGGCGAATTGGGACATGCCCCATTCTTCGATATAGCCGTGGCCGCCATAGACCTGCTGCGCGTTCACACAGGCTTCAAAGCCTTTGTCGGTCAGGAAGCCCTTGATCACCGGGGTCAGCAGCGAGACCAGACCATCAGCGTCTTTGTCGTCCAGCTTATGGGCGCGGTCGATCATATGGGCGCCCCAGAAGGCAAAGGCGCGGGCGCCTTCGACAAAGGATTTCTGATCCATCAGGTTGCGGCGGATATCCGGGTGTACGATCAGTGGATCGGCAGGACCGTCGGGGTTTTTCGTACCGGTCACATCGCGGCCCTGCAGGCGGTCTTTGGCATAGTCGACCGCGTTCTGATAGGCCACTTCGGCCTGCGCATAGCCCTGAAGACCGACGCCAAGACGCGCTTCGTTCATCATGGTGAACATGGCGCGCATGCCTTTGTGGGGCTCGCCCAGCAGATAGCCTGTGGCCCCGTCATAATTCATCACACAGGTCGCATTGCCGTGGATGCCCATTTTCTTTTCGAGATTGCCGACCGATACGCCATTGCGCGCGCCCAGGCTGCCATCATCATTGACGATGAATTTTGGCACGATGAAGAGAGAGACCCCTTTGATGCCTTCGGGGCCGCCGGGGATCTTGGCCAGCACCAGATGAATGACATTGCTGTTCAGATCATTGTCACCGGCCGAGATAAAGATCTTCTGACCTGAGACCTTATATGTCCCGTCGTCCTGCGGTTCGGCCTTGGTGCGCATCAGGCCCAGATCGGTGCCGCAATGCGGTTCGGTCAGGTTCATGGTGCCTGTCCATTCGCAGCTGACCATCTTTGGCAGATACTTGGCCTTTTGTTCGTCGGTGCCATGGGCATGGATCGCGGAATAGGCCCCGTGGGTCAGCCCCGCATACATATTAAAGGCGATATTGGCGGCAGAGAACTGTTCCCCCACAGCGGTGGCGACAATATAGGGCAGGCCCTGACCGCCATAGTCGGGGTCGCAGTCCAGCGCTGTCCAGCCGCCTTCCTTGACCTGTTCAAAGGCTTCCTTGAAGCCCTCAGGGGTGGTGACAACGCCGTTTTCCAGCGTACAGCCCTGTTCGTCGCCGACCTTGTTCAAAGGCGCCATGACGTTTTCGGCCAGTTTGCCGGATTCTCCGAGAATGGCCTCAAGCGTGTCGCGATCCAGATCCTCATAGCCGGGGATACCGGACTGTGTGACGTTCAGTACATCGCTGAGGACGAAAATCTGATCTTCAATGGGCGCCTTATATGTGGGCATCTGTCATGTCTCCCAATAGCCGGCGGCCCTGGGTTACTCTGCCGCCGTTGTATCTTTGGTTGAGGCCAGCATCTGCCGCCCCCAGGTCATCTGTTCTTCGAGTTCGCTGATGGCTGTTTCCAGCTCGGCGTACTGACGTTTCATATCGGCCAGACGCTTTTCAGCGATCTCATAGGCGCAGGCGATCTGCGTGCGTTGCTGATCACCCACATTATACAGGTCAAGAAGCTGGCGGATTTCCTCAAGGCTGAAACCAAAGCGCTTGCCGCGCAGGATCAGTGTCAGCCGCGCCCGGTCACGCCGGGTGTAGAGGCGTTTTTGCCCTTCTCGGATCGGAAACAGCAGCTCCTTTTGTTCGTAGAAACGAAGGGTGCGCGGGGTCACCTGATAGGCATCGCACATCTCTCGAATCGTCAGTAACCTGTCATCATTCATGGTCTTTACCCTGGTCTGTTCAGACAACTCGCATCCCAGAGCATTCCGACCTGCCTTATCCATACTACGGACAAAATAGCTTACGTAATCCCAACGCCACGTCACATCCGAAGGTGACGTTGGATCAGTTTGCGTAAACTGCAGGTTACGGGATTACTCTGAACACGATTTGGCCGTAACGTAGAAGCAATGAACAGGCTGTTACAAGATGGCTTGTGCGGTGAAATAAAAATTTCAATAGGTTTTCTATTTATTTGGCATCGCCGAGTGAGGCTAAAGTCTCATTGCGCAGGCTGGTCAGCTCGTCTATGGCCTCGTCCAACTGGCGGCGCTGTTCGGCCAGTTCGGCCAGTTGACGTTCAGACATGTCGATCCAGATTCGCATCTGTTCCTCGGTGCCTTTTTCCTCATAGATCAGCAGCCACTGACGGATGTCTTCCAGTTGAAAGCCAAATTTGCGCCCACGCAGGATCAGCACCATGCGGGCCACCTCGGTTGGGCCATAAAACCGTGAGCGGCCTTCGCGCTCTGGGCTGAGCAGTTCGATATACTCATAATAGCGCAGGGTGCGCGGTGTTACGTCGAACTTTGCGCACATCTCTTTGAAACTTAGACGTGTCTCTGACATCGGTGGTCTCCTTGCGTGTCCCAACTTAGGCGGGCAGCGCAGGGGCTGCAACCACGTCACGTCGTTGAAAAGCGGACTTGCGATGCAGGGTAACCGCTTCCATAACAGATTCAACAGGAGATGATTATGAGCGCAGACTCGAAGACAATTGCGGAACAATTCATCAAAGCGGTGCCTCATGCGACGGAACTGGGGATGACGATCACCCAGATCGGCGATGGTGAGGCGGAAATCACCATGCCGTATGATAAGCGCTTTGTGGGGGATCCGCAGACGGGGGTGATCCACGGCGGCGCGGTCTCGGCGCTGATTGACACCTGCTGCGGTGCGGCGGTGATGAGCCATCCGAAATCGCCTTCGGTGACGGCGACGATCAACCTGCGCATTGATTACATGCGCGCAGCGACGCCCGGTCAGGCGGTGACGGCCAAAGCCACCTGTTATCACGTGACCCGCTCGGTGGCCTTTGTGCGGGCGACGGCGGTGGATGACGACACGCAGAACCCGGTGGCCACGGCAGCCGGGGCCTTTACCGTGGCGGAGGAAAAACCATGAGCCGCAGCAAGCCGGAACCTATTCAGGTGGTCAAGCAACGCCGCGATGCGGCGCTTTCTGCGCTGGTGCATGGGGTGCCTTACATTGACTATCTTGGGGTGAACTTTGACCGGCGCGGGGATGAGCTGACCGGGGTGCTGTCTTATGATGGCAAGCTGATCGGCAACCCGTTTCTGCCCGCCATTCATGGGGGGGTGACCGCTGCATTTCTTGAGATCACCGCGATGATCACCCTCAGCTGGTCTTATCTGTGGGATGATATCGAAAGCGGCGCGCTGGACCCCGATAGTCTGACGCAGGGATCTTTGCCGCGTCTGCCCAAGACGATTGATTTTACGGTGGATTATCTGCGTACCGGGCTGCCGCGCGATGCCTATGCGCGGGCGCGGATCACCCGGTCGGGGCGGCGCTATGCCAGCGTGCAGGCCGAAGCCTGGCAGGACAATCATGATCGCCCCTTTGCGCAGGCCACGGCGCATTTCCTGATGCCGCGCAAAGGGTGACCCAGATCGTTCCCAGCTGTCGCAAGGACGCAGATGACCCAAGAGATTACCCACAAACGTGTGTTGCAGATTGCTTTGCCGATCCTGCTGGCCAATGTGACTGTGCCCATTCTGGGGGCGGTGGATACGGCGGTGGTGGGGCAGATCCCGCGCCCCGAGCCGATCGCGGCGGTGGGCGTTGGTGCGGTGATCTTGTCGGCGGTTTATTGGATCTTTGGCTTTTTGCGCATGGGGACAGTGGGGCTGACCGCGCAGGCTTCGGGTGAGGGGGATCGCGATGAGGTCGCGTCCCTTCTGACGCGGGCGCTGATGATCGGCTTTGCGGGCGGGTTGGGGCTGATCTTGTTGCAACGGGCGATCTTTTGGGGGGCGTTTCAGGTGTCGCCCGCCAGCGCAGAAGTCGAAAGCCTGGCGCAGGGTTATATGCAGATCCGCATTTGGTCGGCGCCGGCGGCGATTGCGCTGTTTGGGATCAACGGCTGGCTGATCGCACAGGAGCGCACCCGGGCGGTGCTGGTGCTGCAGCTGTGGATGAATGGCGTGAATGTGGTGCTGGATCTGGTCTTTGTGCTGCAGCTGGGCTGGGGCGTAAGCGGTGTGGCCGTGGCGACCTTTATCGCCGAATGGAGCGCTTTGGCACTGGGGTTGTGGCTGTGTCGCGGGGCGTTTCAAACCCCTCGATGGCGCAACTGGGGGCGGGTGTTTGATGGCGCGCGCCTGAAACGCATGGCGGTGGTGAACACTGATATTCTGATCCGGTCGCTGCTGCTGGAAACGATCTTTGTGTCGTTTCTGCTGCTAGGCGGGCGCTTTGGCGATGCGACGCTGGCCGCCAATCAGGTGCTGGTGCAGTTCCTGCATATCACGGGCTATGCGCTGGATGGCTTTGCCTTTGCGGCCGAAGCGCTGGTGGGCAAGGCCTTTGGCGCGGGGGCTGTGCTGCGCCTGCGGCGGGCGGCGATTGTGACCACCGCGTGGGGGGCGGGGTTTGCTGTCGCCATGGCGCTGGCCTTTGCTGTTGCCGGGCCCTGGCTGATCACGGTGATGGCGAAAGATCTGGCGGTACAGCAGGCGGCGCTTAGCTATCTGCCCTGGATGGTGGCTGCACCCCCGATGATCCTGGGGCTGGTCATGCTGGACGGGATCTTCATCGGCGCCACGCGCTCGGCGGATATGCGCAATATGATGGCGATTTCTGCGGCGCTCTATTGGGGGGCCGTTTGGCTGTTGATGGATCCCATGGGCAATCACGGGCTGTGGCTGGCGTTGCATATATCCTTTGCCGCCCGCGCGGTGACGCTGGGATCCCGCTATCCGGCATTGGAACGGGCCACCCTAAAACAGGCGGCCCATTCCGACGGACATTCTTAGTTGGCCGAGAAGGCGCGGACCAGCGACTGGACCTGAGCGTTCTGCTCGGACTTGGTCAGGTCTTTGTTGGCGTTGATTTCGTTGATGATATGGGCGACTTCGCTGCCTGACAGAGCGCTGACGTTTGCGTCAGGGGCGTACTTCAGGATGGTCAGTTCCTGACCGGAGGTTGCGGCGCCCATGGCGGAGGCTGCGCCTGCGAAAGCTGCGGTTGTGACGAGAGCGGCTGCGATGATGCGTTTCATGATGTATGTCCTTTATGCGGTGGGCGTCTGGCCCGATGTGTCAAAGTCTGGCCCGGGGAGAGGGCATGAGAG
>JAOARQ010000005.1 GCA_025210455.1 Pelagimonas sp. | reverse complement strand
TGTCCTCATTGCGGAACCATCGCCAAGAGTTGGCATCACACGACAAAGTACATGCCCAAGGGCGAAACGCGTGGTGTTGCATGGTGCGAGTGTGGTCGCACTGGGGCCGACAGCGCGGGCGTGAAAGGCGTGGGCCGGGTGGCTGGAGCAGATCGCCAAGCTGATCCGACAGCAAGCAAATCTCTTCCACGATGGGCGAGGCTGGATCGATCGCGGCAAACAGCGCGGCCTCGACGCCGTTCATTTCATGATCGTTTTGCAGGGTCAGCACCGCCTGCAATCTTGCGAAATTGCTCTTCATTCGGCGCGTGAAACTCGGTTGAATTGCCAGATCATCCATCAGCGCATGAACGCAGCGCAGCGCGGGCTGACCGCCCAGCAGCACCGCAGCATTTTGAAGCGCCTCTGATTGTTCATAGAAGAATTCTCTCAGTTGCATGAGGGGATCATGACTTAAGTCGAACATGTTCGTTCTCCTATGCAGCACCTTTGCACAATTGCTCGGGTTACAAGAGCCTCGATTTTCTCCTTCGGTTTGCGCGAGTTGACGTTCTGAGAGGCTGCCTTCTCTCGGTTTTTAGGAGCTTTGGAAGAGGTTTTTTCCTTGTTTGGGGCTTCGCTCGAACTGCTCCAAACAAGAAAAAAACAGCGTCAGAGGTTCAACAGACTTTCAACTTGCGGCACGGAAATCTATGCGCGCGTTGCCCATCTCGCTTGGCAGGCAAGCCCGGTACAAATGCGTCTAAACACCCAGCTCAATTCGACCGCGTTTGACTCGAGAATTGAACATCCTGGCAATGAGGTTAGAGGGTAAAGATAGACACCCGCAGAACAATAAAATCACCTTACTATGCGTGGCCTGCACAGAGCCAATTTTGAACGACTTGGTGGGGATCTGCATCGGTCTACGGTAGTAGTAGAGCACGTGGTTGCCCAAAGGGTTTTCTTCCACAACCAATTGTGATAAAAGGGAAATAATGGTGACCCCGGTAGGATTCGAACCTACAACCTGCCCCTTAGGAGGGGGCTGCTCTATCCAGTTGAGCCACGGGGCCTGTTTGGCGGTTTATGGGCGATATTTCTGGAAATGCAAAGCAGAGATTTAGCGCTCACAGGTGAGGTCAGCCGCCCGTGTGGCTCATGTGGCGGGTCATGGTGCCGTCGACTTTCTGGCGGGAATAATCGAAATCATGGCCCTTGGGTTTCAGGTTGATGGCCTGGCGGATAGCGTCTTCTAGTGGCGCGTCGCTATCAGGATTGTTGCGCAGTGGCGCGCGCAGGTCGGCCATGTCTTCCTGACCAAGACACATATATAGTTCGCCGGTACAGGTCAGGCGCACGCGGTTGCAGCTTTCGCAGAAGTTATGGCTGAGCGGCGTGATAAAGCCGATTTTCTGACCGGTTTCTTCCAGACGTACATAGCGCGCCGGGCCGCCGGTGCTTTCGGGCAGGTCGGTCAGCGTATAGTGCTGCGCCAGTTGCGCCCGCAGATCGGTCAGCTTCCAGTATTGATCCAGCCGGAAATCGCCCGAGATGTCTTCGCCCATCGGCATGACTTCGATCCAGGTCAGATCCATGTCACGTTGGGCGCACCATTCGGTCATTGTCAAAAGCTCATCTTCGTTGAAGCCTTTGACCGCCACGGCGTTCAGCTTTACCCGCATTCCGGCCCGCTGCGCCGCATCAATGCCTTTCAGCACTTGCGGCAGGCGGCCCCAGCGTGTGACTTTGGCAAATTTATCTTCATCCAGCGTATCAAGCGACATATTCACCCGGCGCACCCCAGCGGCAGCCAGATCATCCGCGTATTTGACCAGCTGCGATCCATTGGTGGTCAGGGTGAGTTCGCGCAGCGCACCGCTTTCAAGATGGCGGGTCATTGAGCGGAAAAACTCCATGATGCCGCGCCGTACCAGCGGTTCGCCGCCGGTAATACGCAGTTTCTCAACACCCAGTCGGATAAAGGTGGAACACATGCGATCCAGTTCTTCGAGGGTCAGCAGCTCTTTTTTGGGCAGAAAGCTCATGTTTTCAGACATGCAATAGACACAGCGAAAATCGCATCGGTCTGTCACTGAGACACGCAGGTAAGAAATCGGGCGCTGAAACGGGTCGATAAGGGGAGCTGTCATGGTTTTAAAACCTAGTGGCCTGCGCCATAATGGGCAAGTAGGGACGCGCTATTGGCACTCTTTCTTCGCAAAGACGGGAACACATTTATGAGAGCAGCAGTGATATTGGCCTTTGGCCTGACAGCCGCAGGTTGCGCTAACGGCCCTTTGGCAGTGGCACCAGCGCAGCCGCCGGTCGCACAGAGCACAGGGGATGAGGCGATTCGCCCGCAGGCCCGTCCGGGGGCGTTGTCGAGCGCGCCCAAGCCGCCCGCGGGCGCGCGCACTGTAGAACAGTTCGATACCACCAGCGCGCAGGATCGTCGTGAGGCTGCCAAAGCCCCGGTTCAGCCCGCTGCGGAAAAAGCACTGGGGGAAACGGTTGCCAGCCTGGGCGATCCGTCAAAACCCGGGTTCTGGCTGGAAACACCACTGGTGAGCGCAGCCACCAAAGGCCGGGTTTTGAACCCGACCACTGGAAAGTCAGCACAGGTTGATCTGCTGCCGATTGACGGACCGGCCTCTGCGGGCAGTCGGTTGTCTCTGGCGGCTATGCGCCTGATCGAGGCCCCGCTGACCGATCTGCCGACTATTCAGGTTTTCTCAGGGGGGTAACACATGCATCGGCTGTTTCTGAGCGCAGCTTTGATCGCCTGTGCAGGTCTGGCGCAGGCTGAGGAAGATCGCGAACAATTTGTGGAATCCAACCTGTTGGGGATCTTTTACCACGAGTTGGGGCATGCGGTGATTGATCTGGAAGAGGTGCCGATTTTTGGTCAGGAAGAAGACGCCGCAGATGTGTTTTCGATCTTCCTGATTGATGCGGTCTTTGAAGAGGAAACTGCGCTCAGTCTGGCTTATGACGCTTCATTCGGCTTTCTGGGCGAAGCGATCTTGCGCGAGACCGAAACCGAAGAGGTGGCCTGGTGGGACAATCACGGGCCAGACGAGCAGCGGTTTTACAATACGGTCTGCATTTTCTACGGCGCTGATCCCGATAACCGCGAAGAATTTGCGCAGGATATGGGCCTGCCGCAGGAACGTGCTGACTATTGCCCGGATGAATATGATGCGGCCAGTGGCAGTTGGGGGCAGATTCTGGATGAAATGGTTGATCGCACCTCAGGCCCCAAGATGCGCTTTGAAGGGGGCGGGGGCACGCTGACCCATCAGATCATCGCCAGCGAGGTCGACGCCCTGAATGATCTGCTGCGCCTGTCTGCGCCGCTGACTGTCAGGGTCGAACCCTGTGGGCAGGCCAATGCCTTTTATGATTTGCGGGATCAGTCGATCACCATGTGTACTGAATTCGAAGACCACCTGCGCGAGATGTTTGACCATCTTTAGTCGGGCAGGGGCTGATCATGTGGCCCTATTCATCTTGCCAGATATTTTCCGGCTTCTTTGCGGGCAAAGGCGGCCATTTGCGGCCCGTGTTCTTCCAGAAAGGCGCGGGCGCGGGGCTGGTCGTGTTTGGACAGATCCCGGACCCACCAGGCCACGGCCTTTTGAATGAACCAGTCGCGATCTGGCACATAGGTTGCGGCCCAGCCAAGAATGCGGTCACGGGCGGCTTCTTCTTCGGGTTTGGGGAAATTGGATTTGCACCATGGCAGGGTCATGACCAGCGCCGCGCGTTTGGTCCAGAGGTGATCAGATGTGGTCCAGCCTTCAACGATATCCAGCCGCGCCGGGTCAGCGGTCAGCCTGCGCGCGCCGGCCGAAGCTGCGTGATCGGCAATCGCCCAGCTGTCAAACTGCGGCACCCAGGATTGGATCAGATCCCATACAGCGTCGTCCGGGCGGATACGCGCCTGCGTCAGCAGTTTGGCAGCGGTGATGCGGGCCTCAAAGATATCGCTGTCCCAAAGGGCGCTGGCCAGATCAACGCGGGCGTTCAGATCCAGCGAATGCCGCCAGGCCTTGGCCATGTCGTTGATCGCCGGGGTGGGCACGCCCAGCACCTCGCGGCTTTGCTTGTGATAGGCGATCATCTGTTCCGCCCGACCGGGTTCAATGGCGGCAGTCAGTTGGGACAGGGCATCGTCAAATGTCATGGGTGGGCCTTTTCATCGAATGGACTGAGACTAGCGCACTGCGCACAAAGGCAAAAGCCCGGCACAAGGGCCGGGCTAATGTCCTATTTTGGCAGAATTATTCGACCGTGACCGATTTGGCCAGATTGCGCGGCTGGTCGACATCGGTGCCCTTGGCCACCGCTGTATGATAGGCCAGAAGCTGCGCGGGCAGGGCGTAAAGCAGCGGGGCCAGCACCTCGTCCACTTCGGGCAGGATGATGGTTTTCCACACATCTTCACCGGCAATGGCCGCCCCGGCGGCATCGGTTATCAGACAGACCCGACCACCGCGCGCGATGACCTCTTGCATGTTGGAAATGGTCTTTTCAAACAGGCTGTCACGCGGCGCCATCACCACGATGGGCACATGTTGATCCACCAGCGCGATTGGCCCGTGTTTCAATTCACCCGAGGCATAGGCTTCGGCATGGATATAGCTGATTTCCTTCAGCTTTAACGCGCCTTCCAGCGCCAGCGGATACATCAGGCCCCGGCCCAGGAACAGGATATCGCGCGCCTCGGCCAGTTCCTGCGAGACGCTTTCCATCACCGGATCACTGCCCAGAGCGGTGTTGAAGACGCCGGGCAGGGCACGCAGAGCGGTGAGATAGCCATTCAGCTGCGCTTCAGACAGGCGGCCACGCTCAGATGCGGCCTTGAGCGCCAGCAGCAGCAGCACGGTCAGCTGGCAGGTGAAGGCCTTGGTCGAGGCCACACCGATTTCTGTCCCGGCATGGATCTGCAACGCCAGATCACTTTCCCGCGCGATCGAGCTTTCAGGCACGTTGATCACGGAAAAGATCTTGTCGGCTTTGCCCGCGCAATAGCGCAGCGCTGCCAATGTATCGGCGGTTTCGCCCGATTGCGACACAAACAATGCCGCCGTGCCTTTTGTGATCGGCGGTTCGCGGTAGCGGAATTCAGAGGCCACATCAATTTCCACCGGCAGGCCCGCCAGCTGTTCAAACCAGTATTTGGCGGTGAAACAGGCGTAATAGGCGGTGCCGCAGGCCACCATGGTCAGGCGTTCAAGCTGGGTGAAATCAATGCCCGGTTCCGGCAGGGTGATGCCGTTTTCCTTGACATAGGCGGCAATCGCATCTGACAGCACGGTGGGCTGTTCAGCGATTTCCTTGGACATAAAGTGCTTATGCCCGCCCTTGTTCACCTGCGCCTGATCCATGCGGATCTCGCGCTTTTCGCGATTGGCCAATTTGCCGTTTTCATCGCGGATTTCCACGCTGGTGCGGGTCAGGATCACCCGGTCACCTTCTTCCAGATAGGTGATCTGGTCGGTCATTGGGGCCAGCGCAATCGCGTCTGATCCCACATACATTTCCCCATCACCATGGCCAATAGCCAGTGGCGATCCCTTGCGGGCGGCAATCATCAGATCCGGTTCGCCATCAAACAGGAAGGCCAGCGCAAAGGCGCCGTCCAGACGATCAATGGTGGCCATGGCCGCATCTGTGGGCGACATGCCCTGATCAAGATGGTGTTTGGTCAGCAGCGCCACGGTTTCCGTGTCTGTTTCGGTCTGGGCCGAGATGCCCACGGCTTCCAGTTCAGAGCGCAACTCTTTGTAGTTTTCGATGATGCCATTGTGCACAACTGCCACATTACCCGCCTGATGCGGGTGCGCATTAGCGGTGGAGGGCGCACCGTGGGTGGCCCAGCGGGTGTGGCCGATGCCGGATTGCCCCAGCAGCGGTTCATGCACCAGCAGGTCAGACAGGTTGATCAGCTTGCCCACGGCACGCCGGCGATCCAACGTGCCATTATGGATGGTGGCGATCCCGGCGCTGTCATAACCGCGATACTCAAGACGTTTGAGAGATTCGACCAGCAGAGGTGCAACCTCATGCGATCCCAGGACTCCTACAATGCCGCACATTTCGGGTCTCCTTTAAATCATTTGCCTTGCTGTTTCGCCTTGCGGGCTTTCAGCATTTTGAAAAGTTTGGTGGCGAAGCCGGGTTTCACAATTTGGTCGGCACGTGCAAGCGCCATCGCCCCGGCGGGAACATCCTTGGTAATCGTTGACCCACTGGCCGTCATCGCGCCATCGCCCAGCGTGACAGGGGCGACGAGCATCGTATCCGATCCGATGAAAGCCTCTTTGCCGATGGTGGTCTGATGTTTAAAGACCCCATCGTAATTACATGTCACCGCGCCCGCACCGATATTTGTGCGTGCGCCCACGACAGCATCACCGATGTAAGACAGGTGATTGACCTTCACCCCTTCGTCCAGCACGGCTTTTTTGATTTCGACAAAGTTGCCGATCTTGACTCCTTCGGCCAATTCCGCACCCGGACGCAGGCGCGCATAGGGGCCCACCACGGCGTCGCGGCTGACATGTGCCCCTTCCAGGTGGGAAAAGGCGCGAATCTGCGCGCCGCTTTCGACAGTCACGCCGGGGCCAAAGACAACATTCTGTTCGATTTCGGTGTCACGGCCAATCACCGTATCCCAGGCAAGATGCACGGTTTCCGGGGCGGGCATGGTCACGCCATTTTCAAGCAAAGCATGGCGCTCTCTGGCCTGAAAGGCGGCTTCGGCGGCGGCCAGATCGACGCGGGAATTCACCCCAAGCGTTTCGGCCTCATCACAGCGCACCACTGTGGCAGAAAGCCCCTTGTCGCGGGCAATGCCGACGATGTCTGTCAGATAGTATTCACCGCTGGCATTGTCATTGCCCACAGCGTCAATCAGTTCGAACAGGGTTTTGGCGTCGGCGGCCACAACGCCTGAATTACACAGGGTGATGGCGCGCTCGTCTTCGCTGGCGTCTTTGAATTCGACAATCCGCAGTAAATCGTCGCCCTGGGTCACAAGGCGGCCATAGCGTGCGGGATCGGCGGCTTCGAAACCCAGGATCACCACATCATGATGCGCGCGCGCGTCGCGCATGGCCTGAAGGGTCTCCTCGCTGATAAAGGGCGTGTCGCCATATAGAACGATGGCGTCCCCTTCGAACCCATCCAATGCGGGGCGGGCTTGTGCCACCGCATGGCCCGTGCCCAATTGTTCAGTCTGCAGAACAATCTGCGCCTGCGGGTCGAAGTCTTTCGCGCTGGCTTCGACTTGATCGGCCCCGTGGCCCGCGACAACCACGCAGCGTTCCGGGCTAAGGGCCGCGCCTGAACGCATAGCGTGCCACAACATCGGCGCGTGCGCGATGCGGTGAAGAACCTTCGGTAAATCAGATTTCATGCGCGTGCCTTTGCCCGCCGCAAGAACAATGAGAGAAATGCTCATAAGGTAATCCAGGTTTGTCTTTTGGTTGGCGCCGTTTTATCGGTTCATGGGCGCAGGGCAAGCTGTGTTTGCTCACGCTTAGTTTCCAGATGTGACAGGGGAGTATCAAACTTGCGGTGTGTGATCTTTGATTTGGACGGAACCCTAGCGGATACCAGCGGGGATTTACTGGCAGCAGCGAACACCTGTTTCGAAGAGATGGGGGAAAGCGTGCGCCTGACCCCTGAGCAGGATGCAGGCGTGGCGCTGCGCGGCGGGCGGGCCATGCTGACCGCGGGCCTGACGCGGGCGGGGATCCTGTCAGACGCGCTGGTTGATCAATGGTATCCTCGGCTGTTGTCCGCCTACGAAGGGGCACTGGACGTTCATACTGTCTTTTATCCGGGCGCGCTTGAGGCGGTGGAAATCCTGCGATCTCAGGGGTATGCGGTGGGGATCTGCACCAACAAACCAGAACGGCTGGCGGAAAAGCTGATGCAGGCGCTGGGCGCACGGGATCTGTTTGGATCGCTGGTGGGGGCGGATACGCTGAGAACACGCAAGCCTGATGTTGCGCCCTATTGGGCCGCGGTGGACCGCGCAGGTGGCACGCGCAACGCGTCGCTTCTGGTGGGGGATTCGGACACAGACCGCAATACCGCCAAAGCTGCGGGCGTGCCTTCCATTCTGGTGACCTTTGCCCCGCCCGGTGATGCGGTCAAAGCGCTGAACCCAGAGGGGGTGATTGATCATTTCGATGACCTGCCCAAAGAAGTAGCGCGGCTGATCGGTTAATGAGCACGGTCTAAACACAAAGGGGCAGGGTATGGATTATGTAAGATGGGGCATTCTGGGGGCGGCGAAATTCGCCCGCGAACACATGGGACCTGCGATTCATGCAGGGCGGCGCGGGGCGCTGGTGGCGCTGGCAAGTTCATCTAAAGACAAAGCTGCGCCCTTTGCAGCGATGGCACCGGGGCTGCGCATACATGACAGCTATGAGGCGCTTTTGGCTGATCCTCAGGTGGATGCGGTCTATATTCCGCTGCCCAATAGCCTGCATGTGAAATGGGCGCTTTTGGCGCTGGAGGCCGGTAAACATGTGTTGGTGGAAAAGCCGCTGGCCATGCAGGCTGACCAGTTTGATGCGGTGATTGCCAAACGGGATGAGACTGGCTTGCTGGCTGCCGAAGCCTATATGGTGGTGCATCATCCGCAATGGCATCAGGCGCGGGATCTGCTGCAATCCGGTGCCATCGGGCAGCTGGCGCGGGTCTCTGGTGTCTTTACCTATAACAACAGCGCGGACACCGGGAACATCCGCAACAGCGCAGATCTGGGAGGTGGGGCCATCCCGGACATTGGCGTTTATATCTATGGCACCACCCGCTTTGCCACCGGGCAGGAGCCTCTGGAAATCCTTTCGACCCAGATCCAGCGGGAAAATGGTGTCGATGCCACCTCGCATGTGACAGCGCAGTTCCCCGGGTTCCATTACGATGGGCTGGTTTCGATGCGGATGGCCCCGATGCAAGAGATGGTCTTTCACGGCGAAGAAGGCATCATCCGTCTCGATGCGCCCTTTAACCCCACTGTTTACGGGCCCGCGACCCTGCGTTTGCAGCGCAAGGGTCAGCCAGAGCAGACCTACTACTATGGCCCGGAAAACCACTATGTGCGGCAGGTTGAGGCCTTTAATGCCTCGGTTCTGGATCGCGCGACCTATCCCTGCCCACTAGAGTTCAGCAAAGGCACGCAGGCGATGATTGATCAGATCTGGGCCTTCGATAAAAAGAAAGACCGGGGATAACCCCGGTCTTACGGCTTACAGATCCTGGATCTGAATGATCACCTTGCCGGTGGATTTGCGGCTGCGCAGCATCTCTAGCCCATCGGCCGCCTGTTCCAGCGGGAAGACCTGGCTGACATGGGGTTTGATCTTGCCCTCGGCGTGCCATTGTATCAGCGTTTCCAGCGAACCGGTCAGCGCTTTGGGATTGAACGACAGATAGGCGCCCCAATACAGCCCCATGACTGTGATGTTTTTCACCAGCAGGTGGTTGGCTTTGATCTGCGGTACATCTCCGCTGGCAAATCCGATGGGCAGAACGCGGGCTTCGGGATTGCAGGCACGGAAGGCGGCGATGAACTGATCCCCCCCAACCGGATCATAAACCACATCCGCACCGCCGAGCGCTTTCATTTCTGCGCGAATGTCCTGTGTGCTGGCATCAATCAAATGATCGGCCCCTGCGGCCCGCGCGATCTCCAGCTTGTCTGCGCCACGGGCACAGGCCACGACCTTGGCCCCCATGAGCTTGCCAATCTCGACCGCAGTCAGACCAACGCCCCCGGCTGCGCCCAGAACCAGCAGAGTTTCGCCCGGCTGCAGACGCGCGCGGTGATCCAGCGCAAGGTGGCTGGTGCCATAAGCAATCTGAAAAGCTGCCGCATCAACCCAGCCCATGGTGTCTGGCAGCTTGACCGCCCGGTTGGCAGGATAACACCCGTATTCCGCGAGTCCCCCCTGACCGCCAAAGACCGCAACCCGATCACCGGGGGCAAATTCAGTCACCCCATCCCCCACTTCATCCACAAGGCCAGAGATCTCCATGCCCAGAACAAAGGGCAGCGCCGGGGTGTCCTGATAGGTGCCTTTGCACATCAGAAGATCGGCAAAGTTCAGCCCGCAGGCCGCGATCTGAATCCGGATTTCACCCGGCATAACCGAGGGAATCGGTCGCTCACCCATAGCGGGGGGGGAATCATGTGAGGTGACTTCAAAGGCGCGCATGGGGTCTCCGTTCGTTTACCAGTTTTGATCCTGTGCCACTCTGTATCCTATTGATTTGTTGTCGCCACGTCATTTTCCAGACTGGATACAATGAATCTTACAATTCAACTTTGTGTTGTTTTTTGGTGGGATTTCTCATCACCGTGAGGTTGCGTGGGTTGATTTTTTGACCGTTTTTGATGTAGCAAAGGTCCTTATGATACGTCGAAAAGAGCCCTTGATTGAACATAAGGGCTTTTCAGACGGCCCACTAAACAGGAAATCACAGATGGCGCATCCCGTTGATGTACACGTTGGAAAGCGTATCCGCCACCGTCGCTGGCTGGTCGGAATGACGCAGCAGCAGCTGGCCGAACGCGTTGGTATCAAGTTCCAGCAGATCCAGAAATATGAAACCGGTGCAAACCGTGTGTCTGCCTCCCGTCTTTGGGATATTGCGGATGCGCTTGAGGTTCCGGTCAGCTTCTTCTTTGAAGGTATCGAAACCGAAAACGCAGATATGCCCGCTGAGGCAGCCGCAGATAGTGTGCCCGCCGATATTCTGGGGGACAAGGAAGCCCTGGATCTGGTGCGCTCCTACTATGCGATCCCGGAAAATCAGCGCCGTCGCCTGTTTGAGCTGGCACGTGTTCTGTCGGACGTGGCCTGAAGACCTGTCCTGAACAGGGCCGATACAGGGACCTGTTGCTTGGACTTGAGCCGGGTTTGGTACTGCGATACCACCCCTCGTGGACGATAAACTGAGGGGCGATTATGGCAGACGTAAAGAGTGAGCTTGCGCAAGAGCTGACAGCGACGGCGCAGCTTATGGCTGAGGCGGCAGGACGTGTGATCCTTCCGATCTTTCGCCAAAGTGATCTTGCTGTAGAAAACAAGGAAGATCAGTCATTTGATCCCGTCACCGAGGCAGATAAAGCTGCCGAACGGGAAATGCGGCTGGTGCTGGCAGAACGTCGGCCTCAGGACGCGATATTAGGCGAAGAATATGGTCGATCAGAGGGAAGCTCTGGTTTGACCTGGGTCTTGGATCCGATTGACGGCACCCGCGGTTTCATGTCGGGTACTCCGACTTGGGGCACGTTGATTGCGGTCTCGGATGACGATGGCCCGATTTTGGGGGTGATTGACCAACCCTATATCCAGGAACGCTTTATCGGTGGTCTTGGGCAGGCCAGCTGGTGCGGTCCCCATGGGCAGGGCGTTCTGACAACGCGCAGCACCAAGTCTTTGGATGACGCGATTTTATTCACAACCTTCCCCGAAGTGGGCCGCCCGGAAGAGGGCGCTGCCTTTCACCGGGTTGCGAAACAGGTCAAGCTGGTGCGCTATGGTATGGATTGCTACGCCTATGCGCTTTTGGCGGCGGGGCAGATTGATCTTGTGATCGAAGCCGGGTTAAACTCTTACGACATTCAGGCGCCAATTGCTGTGATCGAAGCAGCGGGTGGTATCGTCACCGACTGGCAGGGTGGCCCAGCCCATAACGGCGGGCGCGCGCTTGCGGCGGCGAATGCAGACATCCACGCGGCCGCGTTGGAGGTCCTCAACCGTTGAGGCGGGTCTGACACAACACCGGGCGCGTCCTTCCCTTTTCTGGCGCCCGGGGCTTGGTTCTCACCGAAAAGGGCTGTGAGGACCACATGACTGAGCTATTGATTAAAAACGCCAAAACCCTTCTGACCATGGATGATGGGGGGCGGGAATTTTCAGGTGTGGATATTCGCCTGAAAGATGGGGTGATTGCTGAAATCGGCTGCGATCTGACCAGCTCTGGCGAGGCTATTCTTGCACAGGATTGCGTGGTGACCCCGGGTTTGGTGAACACCCATCACCATCTGTATCAGACCCTGACCCGCGCCGTACCCGGTGGGCAGGATGCGCTGCTGTTCGGCTGGTTGAAAACGCTCTATCCGATCTGGTCGCGCTTTGGCCCAGAACACATGTTTACTTCGGCGCAGATTGGGCTGGCGGAGCTGGCCCTTTCGGGGTGCACCACCAGTTCAGACCATCTGTATCTCTATCCCAATGGCGCGCGGCTTGAAGATACGATCCATGCCGCCGCCGAGGTTGGCCTGCGCTTTCATCCCACACGTGGCGCCATGAGCATTGGCGAAAGTGCCGGAGGTCTGCCGCCGGATGGGCTGGTTGAACGCGAAGCAGATATTCTGGAAGACTGCATCCGCGTCATTGATGGTTTTCACGATCCGCGCGAGGGCGCGATGGTGCGTGTCGGAGTGGCGCCCTGTTCGCCTTTTTCGGTCAGCCGCGAATTGATGCGCGATGCCGCGCTTTTGGCGCGTGACAAAGGCGTGATGTTGCACACCCATCTGGCGGAAAACGAAGAAGATATCGCCTATAGTCAGGCGCAGTTCGGCTGCCGACCCGGGCAATATGCCGAAGAGCTTGGCTGGACTGGGGATGATGTCTGGCACGCCCATTGCGTAAAGCTGGACGGACAAGAGATTGATTTGTTTGCCAGATCGCGGACTGGTGTTGCCCATTGCCCCTGTTCGAACTGCCGTCTTGGATCTGGTATTGCCCCTGTTCGGGCGATGCGTGATGCGGGCGTCAAGGTGGGGCTGGGCGTGGATGGATCGGCCAGCAATGACGCGGGCAATATGATTTTGGAGGCGCGGCAAAGCATGTTGTTGCAGCGTGTTGCGCAGGGGGCCGACGCCATGAGCGCGCGCGAAGCGCTGCGCATTGCCACACGCGGCGGTGCTGAAGTGCTCGGGCGGCATGATTGTGGGCAGATTGCTGTCGGTAAACGGGCAGATCTGGCGCTTTGGGATGTGACGGGCATCGACAGCGCGGGCAGTTGGGATCCGGCTGCGCTGCTGTTGGCGGGGCCAACCCGGGTGAAACATCTTTTGGTTGAGGGGCGGCAGATTGTCCGGGATGGGCGGATCGTCAGCTTTGATCTGGAAAAGGCTATTGAGCAGCAAAATCGGATGGCGTTAGAACTGGCTGTGTGACAACCGGGAACAATCATGCGCCGATACAGTTTTGCCTTTGTGTTGCTAGGGATACTGGCGATGCCCGCGCAGGCCCAGCAGGTGCGCCAGCTGTTAAATGGATTGCGCGCGGAGCTGGGGTTGGGTGAGGTGCAGGCCTCCTCTGCTTTGGAACGCGCGGCCATGCGACATGCGCTGGATATGTCTGAACAAGGTTTCTTTGATCATCAGGGATCTGACGGCAGCACGGCCTTTGAACGCGCCCGCGCGGCGGGCTATCAGGGCTGCCAGGTCTCTGAAAACATCGCCCGCGGGCACACCACGCTTCATGCTGTGATGGGCGGTTGGGTGCATAGTGCAAACCAGCGTAAAAACATGATCTTACCCAGGGTGGTTGACTATGGGCTGGTCCGTGCCGAAGGGGATATCTGGGTGCTTCTGTTAGGGCAGGATGAATGCTGAGCCGTTGGATTGTCGGCGTATTTTACTAAAATCAAAGATAAAATCCTGGCGATCAAATCCGAAATTTTAGGGAGTGACGCTTAGCCATCTGCATAGACCTTTGCAGATAGGATAAGCGATGACGGGTATTTTGGCGGTGCTATTGGGCGGCCTATTGATGGGGGCCATGGGTGCGGGTGGATCTGGCGGTGACGCCAGCAGCGAATCCGGTGGGGATGCGGATTCTGCCAATACCCCGGAAAACGGTGCGCAGTCGCAGGAAAATCAAGGCCCAAGCACCGTTGTTTCCGAAGATGGTCAGCAAATTGTTGGGCTGACAGAGCAGGACAGAATTGCCGGAACAGAGAAAGACGAAACCATTCTCGTGGGTCGGGGATCTGATGAGGTGCGTGGCGGGGCAGGGGATGATCAGATTTCAGACGTGGCCGCTGAGAATGGCAAGTTAGTCTATAGTGCTGGGAACGATACGTTGTTTGGCGATGAGGGGCAGGATACCATTTGGGGGTCCGGCGGGCACGACCAACTGTATGGCGGCGACGGGAACGATCTGCTGATCGGCAAAGAACAGTTCACTGACCGTGGCCCCAGTGGGGATCTGCTTTGGGGTGGCGCAGGTAATGACACGCTGGCAGGGGATTATGGGGATGTGCTGACGGGCGGCGAAGGGAGCGACACCTTTGGGGTGCTGATCGTTCCCAATGACACCAATGAAATGGTGGTGGTGAATGACTTCACCAAAGGGGATTTTGTCTCGGTCGAGGTGACCAATCCTACGCTTGCGCCGGCGCAGGCGGATAACACGGCTATTCGCGATACCGCAGATGGAAAGGTGATTTCCATTGCAGGTCAGGATGTTGCCCTGATCAAAGGCCCGGATGTGGCGCAGTTTGATGCCTCAGATTACCGCGTGCTGGATCTGACCAAGGACACCCGGCCTGTGGCCTGATGTGCTCGCGGGCCGCATCCGTCGAACAAATCACTTTCAATCTTTGCGCTTTGCAGCCTGATCATTCGGGCAGAGCGATCTTCTGGCCAGCCACCCATGTTTCGCGGATGGCTCTGTCGTCGCCCATCATGATGGTTGGGAATAGCGCCTCCCAGATGGTGGTGGCGCGATCCGCGCGCTGTGCAATGGCAGGGGTTGACGCAAGATCTACAACGGTGAAATCGGCCTCAAGCCCCGGCGTCAGATTGCCAATCTGATCACCGCAATGCAGCGCCTGCGCCGATCCGGCCGTGGCCAGCCAGAGCAGTTCCGAAGGATGCAGCGGGCGGCCTTTCAACTGGCCGATTTCATAGGCCGCCGCCATTGAGCGTAGCATGGAAAAGGATGATCCACCGCCAGTATCTGTGGCCAGCCCCACAAGGTGGCCATCCGCTGTCAGTCCATTCATGTCGAACAGCCCCGATCCAATAAAGGTGTTCGAGGTCGGGCAATGGATCAGCGAAGCGTTAACTTCCCGCAGGCGGGATTTTTCGCGCTCTTCCAGATGGATGGCATGTCCGTATAACCCGCGTTCATTGAGCAGACCGAACTGTTCATAGGTATCCAGATAATCGCGCGCCTGCGGGAAAAGCGATTTGACCCAGTCGATTTCGTCAAGCTGTTCTGACAGATGGGTCTGCATCAGACATTCGGGATGTTCCGCCCAGAGCGCGCCAAGCGCCTCAAGCTGTTCAGGGGTCGATGTTGGGGAAAAGCGTGGTGTGATGACATAGCTGTTGCGCCCCGTGCCATGCCAGTTTTGCAACAAGGCACGGCTGTCGTCATAGGCGCTTTGCGCCGTGTCGCGCAGCCCATCCGGGGCATTGCGATCCATACAGGTTTTCCCGGCAAACACCCGCATATTGCGCGCTGTGGCCGCATTAAACAGGGCGTCCACCGATGCGGGATGGATGGTGCAGAAAGTACAGACAGATGTGGTGCCCTGCGCCAGCAGGAAATCCATATACTGCCCGGCAATAGTATCGGCATAGACGCGATCGCCAAAGCGCATTTCCTCTGGGAAGGTGTAGCTGTTTAACCAGTCGATCAGGCGCTTGCCCCAACTGGCGATGATCCCGGTCTGGGCATAATGCGCATGGGCATCAATAAAGCCCGGCAACAGCAGATGTTGCCCGTGATCCACCAAACGGGTCTCGGGGTGGGCTTTGCGCAGATCATCTGCGCGGCCAACAGCTTTGAACAGGCCATCTTCGACCAGAACCGCCCCTTGGGTTTCGTGCTGCGCGGCCTCGACCCCCGCATGAAATGGATTGGCCTCAAAGCGAAGTGTCTGGCCCAGATGCAAAGTGGCGTTGGTCATGGTGCTCTCCTGTTGCGCAACAGCCAGAATAGTCTGCGCGACGCTTTGGGTAAATTGCGTAAACCCCCTGTTTCTCTTGAAGGCGTTATCGTAATTAGAAGCAAATCAAGGAGGGCAGGCAGAATGGCACAGAGCGCAGAAAGCGTGACCGAAATGGATCGTGACGACGCCTATATCCTTGATCGCAAGGATGTTGTTCAGATGCTCTATGCGGTCGATCGCGACGATCGAGCGGGCCTGCTGGAACTGATGGCGCCGCTGCACCCGGCGGATATCGCGGACCTTCTGGAACAGATCAACACTTATGACCGGATGCGGTTGATCCGGCTGTGTGGCGAAACCTTTGACGGGGAAATCCTGTCCGAGCTGGATGAAGCTCTGCGCGAAGAAGTGATTGAGGTTCTCAACCCCAAGGTTCTGGCCGAGGCTGTGCGCGAGCTGGACAGCGATGATGTGGTAGACCTGATCGAAGATCTCGATGAGCCGCAGCAAGAGGCCATTCTGGATGTTCTGGAAGACAGTGACCGCGCCGCTGTTGAACAGTCTCTAACCTATCCAGAGTTCTCAGCCGGGCGTTTGATGCAGCGCGAGGTGGTGATGGCCCCCGAACACTGGACGGTGGGCGAAGCCATTGATTATCTGCGTAATTCCGACCATCTGCCTGAACAGTTCTATCATGTCATTCTGGTCGATCCCAAGCTGAGGCCATCAGGCAATGTCACATTGGGCAAGCTGATGTCTTCGGCGCGGGATGTGACGCTGAAATCCATCATGGAAGAGGTGTTTCACACCATTCCCGTCACCCAGAGCGAAGGGGATGTGGCCTATGCTTTCAACCAGTATCACCTGATTTCTGCGCCGGTTGTTGACGAAACCGAACGTCTGGTGGGGGTGATCACCATCGATGACGCCATGGCGGTGCTGGATGAGGAAAACGAAGAAGACATTCTGCGACTGGCGGGTGTGGATGGCGAAAGCCGCCTGTCTGATCGGGTGATCGACACCACCAAACGGCGCTTCCCCTGGTTGGCAGTGAACTTGGTCACGGCGGTGCTGGCGTCCTTGGTGATTGCGCAATTTGAAGAGGCCATTGCCACGATTGTGGCGCTGGCGGTGCTGATGCCCATCGTGGCCTCGATGGGAGGCAATGCGGGGACACAAAGCCTGACGGTGGCGGTGCGCGCGCTGGCTACCAAAGACCTGACCGGCGCAAACCTGTGGCGGGTGATCCGGCGTGAGGTCATGGTGGGATTGGTCAATGGTGTGGCCTTTGCCATTGTGATGGGGGTCGTGGGGATCTTGTGGTTTGGGTCACCCGCTTTGGGGGGGGTGATTGCTGTCGCGATGGTGGTCAATCTTGTCGTGGCTGGCTTGGCGGGGATCGTCATCCCCGTGGTATTAGACAAACTGGGCGTGGACCCTGCGCTGGCCTCTGGGGCTTTTGTGACCACGGTGACGGATGTGGTTGGGTTCTTTGCCTTTTTGGGTCTGGCAGTGGTGGTGCTGCTTTAGGCCGCTTTTCCGCCCTTACGGGCGTCATCGCGGGGGAACGGATGTCATTGGAAGATGTGAAACAGGCAGCGCGCAAGGCGGGGTTTGCCCGGCGCAAAGAGGCGTTCGATACGCAGGCCCCGGGCGCGGCAGGTAAACTGAGCGAGCTGTTGGCAGGCTATCGCGGTGTGCCCTTGTCGGGGTATATGCCGATCCGCACTGAGATTGATCCTTTGCCCGCCATGGCAGAGGCGGCGGCCCATGGCCCGGTCGGTGTTCCTGTTATTGAGGCGGCAGGGAAGCCTTTGAAGTTTGCCCGCTGGGAACCGGATTGTGATCTGACCGACGGCCCATTTGGCGCCAAGATCCCGGCCAATCCAGAATTTTTCGAACCAGAACTGGTGATTGTGCCGCTGGTGGCCTTCAGCGCTGCAGGGGGGCGTCTGGGCTATGGCGGTGGGTTTTATGACCGCACGCTGGAATTGCTGCGCGCCAAACGCCCGACGCTGGCGGTTGGGTTTGCCTTTGCCGCGCAAGAGGCGCAGGATCTGCCTTTGGAACCAACGGATCAGCCGCTTGATCTGATTGTGACCGAAGCAGGGCTGATCGAACCCTCACGATAGATAGCCATCAATCGGTGCGTGTGGGGCAGGGGGCTCTTGCCCGATCTGCGGTAGCAGATCCCGTTCAATGGTGCGGCACATGGCATCCAGCGGCAATCCGTTCAGCGATGTGCCAAAGGGGTTTTCCAGCTCTTCGGTGACTTCTGAAAGGCCAAAGAACACATAGGCCACAACCCCGGCAAACACCGGGGTCATCCAGCCCGCGCTTTCCACCAACCCCAAGGGCAGCAGCAGGCAGTATAAAATTGCGGTACGGTAGACCAGCAGTGAATAGACAAAAGGCAGTGGTGTGCTGGCGATGCGTTCACATCCGGCCTGGGCCAGGCCGATGGTGGCCAGCCGCTCACTTAGGACGCGGGCGCCGAACCCATCCAGCTGCTCTGAGGTTCTAAGCTGCGCAATGCGGCCCGCGATCTGATCCAGCGCCTGCGTCGCCTGACCGCTTTCTTGTGGCCAATAGGTGTGGCACTCAGCATCCAGTGGGATCTGCCGCAGATTGCAGCGGTGCATATGGATAAAGGCCAGGAACAGTTTCAGTGCGGTGGTGTGATCGCTTTCAGGCAGGTAGATCCGGCATTCACGGGCATAGGCGCGGGCATCTGCGATCAACTGCCCCCAAAGCTTGCGTCCTTCCCACCAGCGTTCATAGGCGGCATTGTTGCGAAAGCCCAGAAACAGCGAAAGCGCCACACCAAAGGCGGTGAAGGCCGTGGCGCTGGCATGTTGCAGGGCAAAGATGTGGCTGTCGAACCAGGTGATCAGCGCTGCCACTGCCACGACCAAAGCGATGCGGGGCAGGATACGTGGCAACACTGATCCATGCAGCGTAAAGATCAACGCCAGCCCGTGTTTTGGTTTTCCAACAATCATGACAGCCTTTCCGGGCAGCGATTCATGCGGCCCCTGCGAGAACAGAAAGAGTAAACCTGGGAAAGCCTGGGGAAAAGCGCCGTGCGGGCACGGCGCAAACTGGGATTACAGCGCGCGCCAGCCAATATCGCGGCGCACAAAACCTTCGGGCCAATCCACCCCGTCCACCAGCGCATAGGCGCGATCACGGGCCTCTTGCAAGGTGGCCCCACGCGCAGTGGCGTTCAGCACGCGCCCGCCGGTGGCCACGATTTGCCCATCCTTCTCAGAGGTGCCTGCGTGGAACATCATGTGGTGGCTGTCTTCGGGCAGATCGCCCAGCCCTTTGATCACGGTGTCTTTTTCATAGCTGCCGGGATAGCCGTTTGCCGCCAGTACAACCGTCATGGCGTGATCACTGGCCCAGTTCACTTGTGCCTGATCCAGACGCCCTTCGGCGCAGGCCTGCATCAGATCCAGCGCCTGCGCGCCCAGACGCAGCATCAGCACCTGACCTTCCGGATCACCAAAGCGCACGTTATATTCCACCAGCCGGGGCGCGCCATTTTCGATCATCAGCCCGACGTAAAGCACACCCTGATAGGGCATGCCGCGTTTGGCCATTTCCGTCATGGTCGGGCGTACAATTTCATCCAGCGCCTTTTGCGCGATCTCATCGCTCAGCACTGGGGCGGGGGAATAGGCCCCCATGCCGCCGGTGTTCAGCCCGGTATCACCTTCGCCAACGCGCTTGTGATCCTGGGCGGTGCCGATGGGCAGGCAAGTTTCACGGTCAACCAGCACAAAGAAAGAGGCCTCTTCGCCGGTCATGAACTCTTCGATTACCACCTCGGCCCCGGCACCGCCAAAAGCCCCGCCGAACATATCGTCGATGGCCTCTTCGGCCTCTTGGGTGGTTTGGGCGATGATAACCCCTTTGCCTGCGGCCAGCCCGTCAGCTTTGACCACGATAGGCGCGCCTTGGGTGCGCACATAGTCCTTGGCAGCCTCAGCATCGGTGAAATGGCCATAGGCCGCGGTGGGGGCCTGCGCGGCATCGCAGATTTCCTTGGTGAAGCTTTTCGAGGCCTCAAGGCGCGCAGCCGCGGCAGAGGGGCCAAAGACCAGCAGCCCAGCTTCGCGCAGGCGATCCGCGACACCGGCGGCCAGCGGTGCTTCGGGGCCGACAATAACCATGTCGATAGCGTTTTCCTGCGCAAATTCTGCGACTGCCCCACCGTCATTGATATCAAGGCTGGCGCATTCTGCGATTTGCGCGATGCCTGCATTGCCTGGGGCAACGATCAGCTTGTCGCATTTCGGGTTCTGCAAGGTGGCCCAGGCCAGGGCGTGTTCGCGACCACCGCCGCCAAGGATGAGGATGTTCATAAGCTGCGCTCCGCTGGAAAGGTCGTTTGCAGTGCTTTTATTGCCTTGCTGCGTCTGAGGAAAGGGGGGAGGGGGCGCGGCCCCCGCGCGTTTTTAACGCGCCCCCCAGAGTTTATTTGGCAAGATGAATGGCAGGGTGGTTTTTGTTTCCGATGGTGGTTGCTAAACAGACAGGGAACGAGCGAGGGAAAGATGGATCTGATAGACGACGGGCAGGCGGGCAATACGCCGGAATTTTCGGTCTCAGAGCTTTCGGGGGCGGTCAAGCGCACCATTGAGGGTGAATTTGCCTTTGTGCGGGTGCGTGGCGAAGTGGGGCGGGTCAGCCGCCCCAGATCTGGCCATATCTATCTGGATCTCAAAGATGACCGCGCGGTGATTTCCGGTGTGATGTGGAAAGGGGTGGCCGCGCGTCAGCAAACCCAGCCCGAAGAAGGCATGGAAGTGGTGGCGACGGGCAAGCTGACCACCTTTCCCGGCCAGTCGAAATATCAGATCGTGATTGATGAAATCCGTCCGGCCGGGGCCGGGGCGCTGATGGCGATGCTGGAAAAACGCAAGGCGATGTTGCAGGCAGAAGGGCTGTTCGAACCTGCGCGCAAACAGGCGCTGCCCTATCTGCCCGAGGTGATCGGCGTTGTGACGTCCCCTTCGGGGGCGGTGATCCGTGATATTTTGCACAGGTTACGCGATCGCTTTCCGCGCAAGGTGCTGATTTGGCCTGTAGCGGTTCAGGGGGCGGCCTGCGCCCCCGAGGTGGCGCGCGGCATTGCCGGGTTCAACGCGCTGACGCCCGGGGGCGCTTTGCCTAGACCGGATCTGATCATTGTGGCGCGCGGTGGTGGTTCGGTCGAAGACCTCTGGGGCTTTAACGAAGAGATCGTGGCACGCGCGGCGGCGGCCAGTGAGATCCCGCTGATTTCAGCGGTGGGGCATGAGACCGATACAACCTTGATTGATTACGTCTCTGATCAGCGCGCGCCCACGCCCACGGCGGCGGCGGAACTGGCTGTCCCGGTGCGGCTGGAACTGCTGGCGCTGACAGCAGATTACGGCACGCGCATGACCCGCGCCTTGGGGCTGCGGCTGGACACACGCGGTCAGCGCTTGCGCGATCTGGGGCGGGCTTTGCCGCGCGTAGATGAGCTGCTGAACGGCCCGCGACAGCGTTTGGATCTGGTGTCAGAACGTCTGCCCAATGGGCTGCGGCGTCTGGTGGATCAGCAAAAAGTGCGCCTGTCTGAAGCCAGCGGTGTGATGCGTCCGGCGGTGTTAAACCGTGCTGTAGCGGTGGAACAGGCGCGGCTGCAAGATCGTGCGGCACGTTTGCAGCCAGCGCTTGCGCGCGGTGTGACCCGTCAGCGCGAGGCGCTGCAAGGGCAGGCGGGGCGCCTGTCTGCGCGCGCGATTTTGCGCGATATCGAAACCGGCAAAGACCGGCTTGGCAACTTGGGCCGCCGGCTGGATGAGGCACAGCGCGGTCGCCTGCAAGAGATGTCGCGCCAGTTGGCTGCGCTGGACAGGCTGCGGGAAACGCTGGGCTACAAGGCCACGCTGGAACGCGGCTATGCGGTGGTGCGTTCAGAGGGGCAGGTGATTACCGGCAAGGCTGCGGCTGAACAAAGTGGTGCGCTGGAGATCGAATTCCACGACGGGCGTTATCGTATTGGCGGGGCGAAACCTGCGCGCAAAGCCGACAAACCCAAGCCCCCGGAACAGGGCAGCCTGTTCTGACCTGACGGCCGAATTTTACGGGCGCGTGATTTTCGTGAAAATCCTGTAACTGACTTTGTCTGCAACAGGCTTTCTTTTTGTTCTGCGCTCGCATAAGCTTTGCTGCAACGCTGCATCGCCTGAGGAGGGGAGCCTGTGGCCAACACAGAAAAACCGTTGCTAATCAAACGCTACGCCAGCCGACGTCTGTATAACACAGAGACATCGGATTATGTCACGCTCGAGGATATCGCCGGGTTCATCCGCGATGGGCGGGACGTGCAGATTGTCGATCTGAAATCAGGTGATGATCTGACCCGCCAGTATCTGCTGCAGATCGTGGCCGAACACGAAAGCAAAGGCGAAAGTGTCTTGCCGATCAATGTGCTGACGGATCTGGTGCGGTCTTACACCACGCAGGCGACCAGCTCGGTGCCGCAGTTTCTGGCGGCCAGCTTTGAGATGTTCCGTGAAGGGCAATCAAAGTGGATGGAGGGCATGGGGACCATGAACCCGATGGCCAAAGGGCTTGAGGCGATGCAGGCGCAGCAAGAGGCGTTCATGAAAGCCATGACCGGCGGCACCACCGCGCCCGAACCCAAATCAGAGGATAAAGAGGGTGGCGAAGATCTGGATGCGATCAAAAAGCAGTTGGCAGATCTGCAAAAACAGCTGTCGAAACTGGGCAAGTAACCCGGTGTGACCAGCTTTTGAAAGAAGGGTGCGATTGGCTTATCGCACCCTATATTTTTGCGCATCAGGTGCCGTAGGCACGTTCGATTGCCGTGGCTTTTTCTGCGGCGCGGATCAGAATGGCGGCGACTTCACGGCATTCTGCTGCGGTCAGACGCGCGGGCAGGCGGGTATCGCAGGCGCGCATCAGCATATCGCGGGTTTGCGGCAGCTCGAATTTTTCCGGCAGGAATTCCCAGTTCCAGAAGGCGCGGGCGTTGTCGCTAGTCAGGCCAAAGACCTGCACTTTGACACCTTCCGCGTCGGCAGCGGCGACAAAGGCATGCACCTGTTCATCGCTCATGCCCTCGACGTTGAATTGCAGCGAATCCGGTGCGCGCTCTTCCGGGGGCAGTTTTGCGGGAACGGTGATGAAAGCGCTTTCTTCGATCAGCTGGGCCACCAGATCATGGTTGCGACGGCCAGAGCTGACGCGATCAGCAATGCAGGGGATCTGCGGGCGGATCACCGCCGCCGACAGGTTCGACATGCGCAGGTTATAAAGCGGCAGTTTGTTCTGCCAGCGGGCAAAGGCCTCTTGCAGGTCTGCTGAGTTATCCTTGCGGTCCATATGCTTGCGCCAGTTGTGTTCATAAGCACCCGAGAAGATCACGGCGCGGGCCACCAGATCTGCATCATCGGTGATCAAAATACCGCCTTCACCCGCGTTCAGCAGTTTATAGCTTTGAAAGCTGAAACAGCCGATCTTGCCAATGGTGCCGATGTTTTTGCCGTGCCAGGTTGTGCCAAGGCTATGTGCCGCGTCTTCGATCACCGGGATATTGCGCGCATTACACAGCGCCATGATCGCATCCATATCCGAGGTATGGCCGCGCATGTGGCTGATGATCACCGCGTCGACACTGTCCAGTTTGGCGGTGAAATCAGCGATATCAATGCGATAGTTGTCGCCCACTTCGCAAAGTACCGGGATGCAATCTGCATGGACAATAGAGGACGGCACCGCCGCAAAGGTGAATCCGGGGATCATCACGCGTGCATCGCGGGGAAGATCTAAAGCTTTCAAAGACAGGAACAGGGCTGCGGAACAGCTGGACACCGCCAGAGCATATTTCGATCCCATATGGGCGGCAAACTCGGCCTCTAGCAGGGCGACAGGCGCGTTTTCCGGGGCGGTGTAGCGAAACAGATCGCCCGATTGCAGCAACCGGTCAATTTCGGCGCGCGCAGCTTCGGGAATGGGCTCGGCGTGGTGCATATTCGGGAGCATTGTTTTCAAAATCCTGAATTTCAGTTTCCAAAAATATAAAACAAGCCGTGGGATCTGCATAGGCAAAAAGTGCCGCAGGCCGACGGCACCCCGATGATGTGACAAAAAAAGCGCCCGGGAGACGGGCGCTTTGGAGTGTGAAAATGAAGCCCGGATCAGACGTTCAGCAGCAGGTGCTCACGTTCCCACGGGGAAATCACCTGCAGGAACTCATCATATTCCGCCCGTTTCACAATGGAATACACCCGGGCAAATTCGGGCCCCAGGATGTCATGCAGTTCGGTGGCCTCTTCGAACAGCTCTAGCGCGCTGCCCAGAACCTGCGGAATATCGCCTTCGCCTTCATAGGCGTCCCCCTTGAACGCTTTGCTGGGGGTGTGCTGGTTGATCATACCCAGATAGCCACAGGCCAGCGAAGCGGCGATCCCCAAGTAGGGGTTACAATCCATCCCGGCGATGCGGTTTTCCACCCGGCGCGCCGCAGGGCTGGACAGCGGAACGCGAATCCCCGTGGTGCGATTGTCCTGCGCCCATTCCAGATTGATCGGCGCGGCATGATCTTTCACATAGCGGCGATAGGAATTCACATAGGGTGCCATCACAGCCAGCGCTGAAGGCATGTGTTTTTGCAGCCCACCGATAAAGTGATAAAAGGCGTCAGTGCCGTCGCCCTGCGTATCTGAAAAGATGTTCTCGCCGGATTTTGCATCCAGAATAGAGTGGTGAATATGCATGGCGCTGCCCGGCTCGTCGGCGATGGGCTTGGCCATGAAGGTGGCAAAGCAATCGTGGCGCAGGGCGGCTTCGCGGATCAGGCGTTTAAAGTAAAACACCTCATCGGCCAGCCGCACCGGATCGCCATGGCGCAGGTTGATTTCCAGCTGGCCCGCGCCGCCTTCCTGGGTGATGCCGTCGATCTCAAACCCCTGCGCTTCGGCAAAGTCATAGATATCGTCGATCACCGGGCCAAATTCATCCACGGCGGTCATGGAATAGGCCTGTCGTGCCGCAGCGGGGCGGCCCGAACGGCCTGTCATGGGTTCGATATCCTGCGCCGGATCAAGGTTGCGGGCGATCAGGAAGAACTCCATTTCCGGGGCAACCACCGGTTCCCAGCCTTTGTCGCGATACAGCTGCACCACACGTTTGAGCACATTGCGCGGCGCAAAAGGCACGGGATTGCCAGCGCGGTCATAGGAATCATGGATCACTTGCAGCGTCCAGTCACCCGTCCAGGGCGCGGCGGTGGCGGTGTCCATATCCGGGTAAAGGATCATGTCCTTTTCGATGAATCCGTCTTCGCCCGCCGCTTCGCCCCAGCCGCCGGTGATGGTCTGGTAAAAGATGGAATCGGGCAGGTGAAAGAAATCCTGCCGTCCAAATTTCGATGCAGGCACCGCCTTGCCACGGGCAATGCCGGGCAGGTCAGCGACCACACATTCCACTTCGTCAAGGCGGTGACCTTCGAGATAGTCCAGCGCCGCTTCGGGCAGCTTGCTCATCCATTCGGTGTTGCGCTCGCCCTTCATGCGATTTTCCTTTCAAGGAAAAAGCGCGCAAACTGCTGCCCCAGATCGGGGCTGTCCAGTGCAATCCCCATTCTGGCCTGCGCCGCCGCCTGCACATCGTCGGGCACCACGCCTTTGGCACGGGTGTCGATCAGCCCCTGCACAAAGCCATCATCAAATTCCGGGTGTGACTGCACCGTATAGGCCTGACCGGGATAAAGCAGCGCCGCATGTTTGCAAAAGTCATTTGACGCAACGGTTTGCGTTCCTTCTGGCGCGTCCAGAACCTGATCCTGATGCCAGGCCTGAATGGTCTTTTGCCCATCCGGGAAATCATAGGTCTGCGGGCCAATCGCCCAGCCCCCATCGAATTTTGCAACCCGTCCGCCAAGGGCCTGCGCGATGATCTGATGGCCAAAGCAGACACCCACCAAGGGGCGCTCAGCCGCGACAATATCGCGGATCAGCTGTTCCAGTGGAGGGATCCAGGCGTGATCTTCATAGACGCCATGGCGCGATCCGGTGATCAGCCAGCCGTCTGCCTCTCTGGCCTGCGGGATATCCCCGTCCAGCGCGGCCCAGGTCTGAAATGAAAACCCGTGCCCGTCCAAAAGGGCTTGGAACTTCTTTGGGTAGTCATCGGTTACGGCTGCCAGATCTTCGGGCGGTCTCCCGGTCAGCAAAATGCCGATTTTCATAAGTCACCTGTTATTTGTTGGATCCTGCGGCACTCACACCGCTTCTAGGTAGATGTCGGTTTGCTGCTCACGCGTCAAGTCAGCCATCTTGGCCTGTTCCTGCCGTTTGGTCAGAACAAGGTTCTGGATCATCTGCGGAGCAAAGATGCGGCGCACTTGCGCGCTGGTTTCAAAGTGGCCAATGGCGCTGTCCCAATCCGTGGGCACCTGTGGCAGATCCTGCGCATAGGCATTGCCGGTGATGGGGGCGGGGGGCTGCGTCTGATCTTCGATCCCGTTCAGAGCCGCGCCCAGAATGGCGGCCAGCGCCAGATAGGGGTTTACATCGCCCCCGGCAATCCGGTGTTCGATCCGCCGCGCCGCAGGGCTGCCACCGGGGATACGCACCGCCGATGTCCGGTTTTCATAGGCCCAGCATATGCTTGTGGGGGCGTGCGCCCCGGGCACAAGCCGATCATAGGAATTGGCGTGCGGCGCAAAGATCAGCACGCAGTCATGCATGGCGGCCAGACAGCCCCCGACCGCATGGCGCAGAACGTCCGATCCCTGGTCGGACCCATCATCAAAGACATTGCGCCCCCGCGCATCCAGCACCGAAAAATGCGCATGCATCCCAGACCCGGCGCTGTCCAGATAGGGTTTGGCCATAAAGCTGGCCGCATAGCCATGTTTGCGCGCCAATCCCTTGACTAGCCATTTGAACAGCCAGGCATCATCTGCCGCACGCAGCACATCGCTTTGATGCATCAGGTTGATTTCAAACTGCCCAAGCCCCCCTTCAGAGATCGCGGCATCTGCGGGTATCTCCATGGCGGCGCAGGCTTCATAAAGTTCGCTAAAGAAGTCATCAAAGGCATCCAGCGCTGCCAGCGACAGAATATCGGATGCCTGCCGCCGCTTGCCGGATCTTGGGCATTGGGGGGGCTGCAAGGCGTCCTGACTGTCATCTGTCAGAAAGAACTCCATTTCGACCGCCACCACGGGTGTCAGCCCACGCGCTGTATATCGGTCTGCCACAGCGCTCAGCGCATGGCGCGGATCGCCGTCAAAGGCGCTGCCATCTTCGTTAAACGCCCAATGGGGCAGGATGGCGCTGGGGGTGTTCAGCCATGGCATGGGGACAAAGCCGCGCTCGGTCGGCAGGATGATCCCATCGCCATCCCCGCTTTCAAACACCAGCGGAGAGTTCTCGATGTCTTCCCCCCAGATATCCAGATTTGAGACCGACAGCGGCATACGGCTGCCATCGCTCAGGGTTTTGCGGGCGCTGGCCAGAGGCAGGCGCTTGCCGCGTGGCACGCCATTGAGATCACAGACCGCCGCGCGGATGGTGTGGATGTCGGGATGATCGGTCAGCCAGTCTGCTGTTGGGCTGGGCATTGGGGCCTCGTCGCGTAATTTGATCAAATTGTTACGCGCAATAAAGCCCTCTGTCCAGCACCCAGCCCAAAGATCAGCGGATCAGGTTGGGGCGCAGCTTGATCCGGGGGATATTTGCACTGGGAAGATGCCGGTTCAACCGCTTGTTGACCAAGCCAAACAGCCCAATCACCGCCAGCGTTAGCAAGATGAAATAGAAGGCCAGAATGGGGTAGGGGATAAAGGGATTGAATGTCTTATCGGCAAAGTAACTGGCGTAATACAGGGCATCACCGCGCTGGCGCAGCGCCGGAAAGCCCGAAAAGAACACCAGCGTTGTGGCATGAAACAGAAAGATCGCTTCGTTGGTATAGGCGGGCCAGCCCAGCCGCAGCATGGTGGGCCAGGTGATCTTGCGAAACTTTTTCCATCCCGAAAACCCATAGGCATCCGCAGCTTCCAGATCACCCTTGGGGATCGACAGATAGGCACCGTAAAAGATTTCAGCAGAATAGGCGGCGGTGTTGCAGAATAAAACAATCAGCGCCCCCAGCCAGGCCGAGGTGAAATCATCGAAAAACGGTGACACCTGCTTGAGGCTCAGGAAGCAGAGATAGGCAAAGAAAAACTGGATAAACAGCGGAGAGCCGCGAAAGACAAAGATGAACCATTCGCTGGCCTTGCGCAGGATCAGCGGTTTTGATGCTTTGCCCATGGCCAGTGCCGTGGCGAAAAAGAACCCGGCGATAATCGCCAGCACACCAAAATAGATGTTCCACAGCATCCCTGATCCGATCAGCGTAAACTGCTGACATAGGGTGAAATCACTGCGCGGCAGCAGGCGTTCGCCATACCCAATCGAGCGCAGCCCATAATCCATCACTGTCTGCCAGCAACTCATGACAGGATCTCCCACTTGGTGTCGGGCTGTTTCATCTGGCCAGAAAAACTCTGGAGAAAGCCGCGCAGCGGCTGGGGGCTGCGCCCCGCTGCAACCTTGGTCATGCCGCTTTCCTTTGTGCTTCGCCACCTGCGGTGGCCTGCCCATGGGTCAGACGCGCCATGAGTTTGTCCAGAACAATCTCAGACAGGCGGGTGAACACCAGATAGAACACCAGCAGCGCCGAGAAATACCACAGCCGCCAGTCGCCATGCGGATAATCGGTAAAGCGCGGGTTCTTGGTGCCGCCCAGTTCGCGCGCCCAATAGACGATATCTTCGACGCCCAGCAGAAACAGCAGCGGCGTGGCTTTGATCAGTACCATCCACAGGTTCGACAGGCCGGGCAGGGCATAGACCCACATCTGCGGCACCAGAATACGCCAGAAGGTCTGGCGGCGGGTCATGCCATAGGCTTCGGCGGTTTCCAGCTGCGCATGGGGCACGGCGCGCATGGCCCCAAACAGCACATTGGCGGCAAAGGCCCCAAAGACGATGGCAAAGGTCAGCACCGCCAGAAAGAACCCATAGGTTTCATGCACCCATTGATCGGCGGTGTTCAGCGGCAGCTTGGCCTGGGCGCAGACGACAAAATCATTGCCCTGTCGCACGGGTTCTTCCCAGTCAGAGCATTTGACTTTGTGGCGCAGCCATTCAAAGGCCTGATCCAGCGCAATGACGAAAAACATGAAGAACGCAATGTCCGGCACCCCACGCACCACCGAGGTATACCCTTTGCCCAGCCAGCGTATCGGCAAAAAAGCCGAGCGCGACGCCGTTGCCCCGGCAAAGCCGAACAACAGGGCTGTTGGGGCGGTGATGGCCAGCAGCAGCAGTACAGTGCCCACTGACCAATACATCGACATATGTTTGCCGGTGGTCAGATAGCAGCTGAGCCAGCTGAAACCTTCAAGGACTGAGGGATCGGAGCAATAGGAAAACATGGCGGCCCAAAGCGTTCAGGATGCCCAAAAGGCGAAAACGGGCCCGCGACAACAGCCGCAGGCCCGCGATGAGCTGGTCAGATTACCACTGAGAGGAAACCTGCCATTTTTCGATCATGGCGTTCAATGTGCCATCCGCTTTGACCGAGGCAATGGCTTCGTCGAACTTGGCCATCAGCTCCTCGTCGGTCTTGCGAAAGCCCATGCCCACGCCGCCGCCGATCTGTTCCATGCGCTCAAGCATCACCAGATCGTCGCCTTTTGCTGTGTCAGCAAAGCTTTTGTCTGACAGAACCGCATCGGCTTCGCCATTGCGTACTGCGGCAACGGTTTCTTCCGGAGTTGCGAATTCCAGCAGGGTCCAGCCCTGTTCAGCGACAAAGTTCGCCTGAATGGTGCTGGTCTGCGCCGCAACGATTGTGTCTGCGCCAAACTCGATGTCAGCAGCCTGTGCCAGATAGGCAGAGGGATCCGGCGGAGTGTAGGCCTGGGTGAAGTTGATCACTTCCTGACGCTCGGCGGTGACGGACATGCCGGCGATGATCGCGTCATAGTTGCCGCCGGTCAGGTTCGGAATGATCGAATCCCAGTCGTTCTTGACCCATTCGCAGGTCAGGTTGGCGCGTTTGCACAGCTCATCGCCCAGCTCACGCTCAAACCCGTCGATTTCGCCGCTGTCATTGACAAAGTTCCATGGCTCATAGGCGCCTTCGGTGCCCAGACGCACGGTTTTGCCGTGGCCATCTGCCATTGCCGCGCCTGCCATCATGGCCAGAGCCGCAGTGCCGATCAGTAGCTTTTTCATATGCTTACTCCCGTTGAAAGGACGGCGGTTTGTCCGCCGCTGTTGAATGCGCAAAGGCTGATCCCTTACGCGTGAACCGTGGACTTCAAGAAGCCCTGCAGTCGTTCTGATTTCGGGGATCCGAACAGGGTTGCCGGATCGCCTTCTTCTTCGATCAGGCCCTGATGCAGGAACACCACGTGGCTGCTGATGTCAGCGGCCATCTTCATGTCATGGGTGACGATCAGCATGGTGCGCCCTTCGGCGGCCAGATCTTTGATCACCTTGATCACTTCCTGTTCCAGTTCCGGATCCAGTGCCGAAGTGGGTTCATCGAATAGCAGAGCTTCGGGTTCCATACACAGCCCGCGCGCAATGGCGGCGCGCTGCTGCTGGCCGCCCGAAAGCTGCGCGGGATAGACGTCGCATTTGTCGCCAATCCCAACTTTGTCGAGATAATAACGCGCTTTGTCTTCTACCTCTTTGCGGTCGCGGCCCAGCACGGTCACAGGTGCTTCCATGACGTTTTGCAAGATGGTCATATGGGCCCACAGGTTGAACTGCTGGAACACCATCGACAGGTTGGTGCGAATGCGCAGCACCTGTTTGGGGTCGCCGGGGCGGCGGCTGTGATCGCTGCCAGCCCAGGTGACTGGTTCGCCCTTGAACAGGATTTCACCCCGCTGGCTGTCTTCCAGCAGGTTGCAGCACCGCAAAAGGGTAGATTTGCCAGACCCGGACGACCCGATCAGCGACACCACGTCCCCGGAATGAGCGGTGATATTCACACCTTTTAGAACTTCCAAAGCGCCGTAGGCCTTATGAAGGTCACGAATTTCGATAACAGGGCTCTTGTCGCTCACATCCCACCTGACAAGCTGAACTTTGACGGGCAGCATGGCTTGAAAACTGACTTGGATGCAACGTCCAAAATGACGTTTTCAGTGCAGTTTCGGACATTGTGACGAAGGGTTTGTTCAATTTGCCGAAATTTCATCGGGAATGGGAAGCGCCAGATAGTCGGCAGCTTTGTGGGGGATCAGCCCATACAGGCTAAGCGTGTTTTTTTTATCCGGATTTAGCGCCGAAATAGCCGAATCTAGGGCGGCATAAATCCTGGCGCTGTCCTGTTTCAGGCTGGTGACAAAGGGCAGGGACGGGGTGGGGCTGGTGTGGCTGACAACCCGCAAAGAGGGGGCAAAACCGTCATAGCGCTGGATGAAACGCCAGCTGAGTGCATCGAGGGCGGCCAGATCCGCCGCGCCCTGCGCCACCATCCGGGCTGAATGCACATGCCCGCCACTTTCGGCTGAAACATGCAGGGGCGCGCGGGTCTGCTCGGCGGCTTCGACCAGCGCGGCAAAGCCGGATTGGCTATGGGATTGATTGCGGATCACCCGCGCCTGAAACAGCTGTTTCAGCGGGCGGGGATCATCGGCACGGGCCACGAGGACGCTGTTGTAATATCCCGCAGGGCAGTCTGACAGCCCATAGTCGGCGCTGCCCAGCACCTGAACCTTGTCTTTCAGGAAAAGGCGAAAGGGCAGACTGCAGGTCTGGGCAAGGATCAGATCCGGCGATTGCCACAGATCGAACAGATCCAGATCCCGGCTAAGATGCCGGGGGCCAAAGCCCAATGCCTCGCGCACCAGGTGCCAGAGGTGATCATTGGCGGCCTGCAACTCAGGCCGGTCATACATGGGAAACCCGGCGATCACCCGCGTTCGATCCGCTGTCGCGCAAGCGCGCTGTCGCGGTCGTTGATCCCGAGAAAACTGGCGACCATGCGCATCAGCGCGTCCTCTTCGGCTTCGCGCACGCCATCGGCCAGTACCACTTTCCACAGGGCTTCGATCACCGCCATGCGGTCTTCATAGGCGACCGCATCCTTGATCGCGCGGGTAAAGCGCACGGTGTCGGGGGCCTCGGCCTCAAGGGCTTCGGCCTGTGTCATCAGCTCGGCGGCCTCTGATGCGCTTAGCCCATAGCGTTCCTGCATCAATTGCTCGATCAGCCCCTTTTCCTGCTGGGCATAATCCCCATCTGACCGGGCCACCCGCACCAGCAGCGCACTAAGCGCAAGGCGGGCATCGCCATCATCCAAAGGATCGGGGGAGGGGGCGGTCAGACGTTTGAGAAATTCAGCGAACATTGGGGTCTTTCGTTCTGGGGCGGGCGGCAGCCCTGATCAAAAGTCTAATCAGGGAATTGAGGCCGCGGCGCGCAGGGCCTGGGAATCATCTTGTGCCACACCCAGCGCAGTTTCGACATAGCGGACAATGGCCGCTTCGCTGGTATGGGTCACCCCATCCGCCTGCGCCACCGCCCACAGAGCCTGAACATGATCTTTGCGCATCTGATAATCAACACTCTCGCGGATAAGTGAGGTCATCTTGTCATCATCTTCGATGCTGGCGGCCAGCTTTTCGCAGGTGGCCCGCATCCGCGCCGCATCAATCGGGCTAAGGTCATAGGCCTTGCTGAGAATGCGGTCGATCTGTTCAATTTCTTCGAACAGATAGGCCTGATCTGCCATGGCGACCCGCACAAGCAGCGTGCCAAGTGCAAGCTGCGCATCGGGTTCGGGCAGAGGTTGCGGCGTAGGGGTGGCGCGTTTGAAGAATGCGGTCAGTCTTTCGAACATGGTCTTTTCCAAAGGCAATAACTGTTCAACCCCTAGCACGGTGTTGCGATATTTTCACAGGGGAAAACGCAGGGCCTGTTCGCCCTATTTCAACCGGGCAAAGTTCCGGCTCAGATCGCGGGCGAAATCGTCCAACCCCCAGGGTGGGTTTACAATAAACATGCCGGACCCAATCATGCGATGCCCATCACGGGCAGCGGGAAAGCTGACCTCGTGGCGTAGCGCATCAGGAAAGCTGTTGCTTAGCGATGTCAGCATGGCTTTGTGGCTGCCGTCGCGCAGGATCGGATACCAGAGCATCAAAATGCCGACATTCCATTTGCGCGCAATCGAGGCCATGAATTTCGGCACGGTCTGATAGTCGGTTTTCACCTCCCAGCTGGGGTCAATCACCATCACGCCCCGGCGTGGCTCGGGCGGGCAAAGGCTTTGGGCCAGATCAAAACCGTTTTGATGATAGCAGCGGGTGTTTGGCGCGCGCAGCGCCTGACGCAGGGCGGTGAATTCCTGAGGGTGCAATTCGGCCAGATGCAGACTGTCTGAGGGGCGCAAAAGCGACTGCGCAATCAAGGGTGATCCGGGATAGGCGGTTTTGCCATGGGTTTTGCGCACCCGCTGCACTGCCTGCCGATAGGGGTGATCGGCGGCAAACCAGCTTTGGGTGGCCTGAACGCCCTTTGCCGCTTCGCCGGTTTTCTGCGCCTCGACCCCTGTCAGGTCATACAGCCCGCGCCCGGAATGGGTTTCGATATAGCTAAGCGGTTTGTCCTTGCGGGTCAGATAGGCCAGCACCTGCGCCAAAAGCGCGTGTTTTTGAACATCGGCCAGATTGCCGGCGTGATAGGCGTGTTGATATGAAAGCATGGGGCGGTTTTGGACCGAAGCGGCCTTTGGTGCAAGAGCCAGCGCCTAACTGCGCAGCTTGTGCCAGATCTGTTTGGCAGCGGTGCGCAGCAGGTTGGCGGGGGAAAATTCCGATCGCACCAGCGCGGCCATCTCAGCTTCGCTTAGCCGCGACACGCGGCGCACGGATTTATCCCAGTCATCCGGCTGATAGGTAGCGATGCGCTGGTTGGTCATAAACCCAAAGTGATAATCGCGTTTGAACTGCCTGCGCGCGCGGGATTCATAGCGTCTTAGCGGCTTTGGATCGCCGGTTTGCAGCGTCTCACCCAAGGCGCGCCCCAGAATTTGACCATAGTCCATCGCCTGCCGGATGCCTTCGCCCACGGTGGGGGTGGCCAGATTGGCGGTGTCACCAACGCGGATCATGCGCCCATGCACCAGATGCGGATCATAGGACACCGAGGGGATGATGCCTGCGTTGCTTTTGATCAACGGACCAAGCGACAGATCGTGGCGCGCCAGAAAATCAGGCGTGATCAGCTGATCCATCAGATCACGAGGCGAGACATCCGTATCGGGATGAATGACGCCCACACCAATGCGCAGGGTGTTGTTGGGCGCGGGAAAAATCCAGCCATAGCCTGTCAGAACCTGCGATCCCACCAGCAGAACCGCGCGGTCAGAAACGCCGTCAGGCATGGCGTAATCATGTTCGATCCCCACGCCAACCCGCGTGGGTTTGGGGGCAATGCCCAGATCTGACATCACCGCCGCCTGCACTCCGCTGGCGTCGATGATGTAGGATGAACGGATCCGAAGCTCTTGCCCGCTGCGCGCCCGCGCGGTGCTGGTAAAGCCTTTGTCATCGGGCTGGGTTGACAGGAATTTGGTGCCGCACAGGATCTGCGCGCCATTGTCTTGGGCCTGGGCGCCAATCCATTGATACAGCCCGGTGATATCCAGAACCGCCATTTTCCAATCGCTTAGCTGATGCAGCGATTGCGCGTTGTCCGAGCGAAACTCGATCTCATTGATGACATGGTAAAGATGCTCAGGCACCTGCAGGGCCTGCATATCGCGCACCCATGTTCCCCCCGAGGTGCGCACTGGTTTGCCGATTTCGCGATCCTGATGCAGCACGATCTTGGAGACATGGGCGGGCAGGGCCTGTGCCACAGATAGGCCAGCCGGGCCTCCGCCGACAATCAGCACATCGCAGCTTTGTTCATGCATCCGCCAAATCCCCCGTTGCCAGTGGGGTGCTAAGGGGAAGCGCGTACAAGAGCAAGGACTGCATTGATCTCAGGGGATTTGCCGATGGGTTTCGTCACTTCTGCCGGAAATCGACTGGCTGACGCTGCAAAGGGCGCATTGCAAAAGACGCACAGCCGTGTTCATTCAAGGCAAATGGACGCGCACGCGTGGGAACAAGGCGGGCTGATACAGAACGACCCGAAACAGGATGGGGGCAGATATGCTTTGGGTGCAGCAAGCTTTGCAGGATCATTGGGGGATCACAGCGGATCTGACCCGGCTGGATGGCGAATATGATCTGAACTTTCTGGCCGAAACTTCTGATGGCAAGCGCCTGATTTTCAAAGCCATGCGCGCAGGCTGTGAGCCCTGGCTGGTTGAAATGCAGGTGGGGGCGCTGGAGCATGTGGCGCAAGCTGCCCCCTCAGTTCCTATGCCGCGTGTGCTGCGATCAAACGCCGGGCAGGCGCAGGTGGTGGTGCAAGATGACAGCGGAGCCGGGCGGATCTTATGGCTGCAAGAGGCGCTGGATGGCCTGTGTTATGCCAAGGCCGCACCCAAGACTGATGCGTTAATTTTCGAACTGGGCCAACAGCTTGGTGCCTGTACCGGGGCGCTGAAAACCTATGAACACCCGCAGGCACAGCGGGATTTCAAATGGAACCTGATGCAGGCGGATTGGATTACTGATCAGACCGGCTGTATCGCCGACGATAACCGCCGTGCGCTGATAGACCAGATCGCGGTGGGCTTTGCTGCGATCAAACCCGCGCTAGAGGCGCAGCCGCAGCAGGTGATTCACAACGATCTGAATGACTACAACATTCTGGTCTCAGGCAGTCTGACGGGCACGCCGAAAGTGTCGGGGCTGATTGATCTGGGCGATATGTGTGTCGGGCCTAAGATCTGCGATCTGGCGATCTGCGCCGCCTATATCGTGCTGGACCACCCCAAGCCCGAAGCGGCTTTGGCGGCGCTTGTGTCGGGGTTCCATGCGGCAAACCCGCTAAGTGGCGCCGAGATTGACATGCTCTGGCCGCTGTTGCGGGCGCGTCTGGCGGTCAGCGTGGTGAACTCGACCCTGATGGCGCAGGACAACCCCGATGATCCCTATGTGACCATCTCGCAGGCGCCTGCCTGGCGGTTCCTTGAGGGCTTTGATCTGCACGGTGGTCTGCTGGCGGCGCGTCTGCGGGCTGCCTGTGATCTGCCTGCGGTCGAAGGGGCGGATCGGGTGATGACCTGGCTGGCGGAGAATCGTGGCAGCTTTGCCCCGCTGATGGGCCGCGATTTAACGGATGATCCCATGGGGTCGCTGTCGGTGGAAAACAGCACCTGGCCGCAAAACCCCTTTGATATGCCCATCGAAGAAGCCGCGCAGGTGGGGCAGGAATTCGAACAGGGCGGCATGTGGCTGGGGTACTATCACGAACCGCGGCTGATCTATACCGATGCAGCCTTTCGCAAAGGGCCTTACAAGGCCTCTGACCGGCGGACAGTGCATCTGGCGGTGGATGTCTTTGCGCCTGCGGGAACGTCGATGTACGCGCCATTGCGTGGCGAAGTCTTTGTGGCCGAATATCGTGCCGGGCATCTGGATTACGGCGGGGTGATTATCCTGCGCCATGAAACCCCGGCGGGCGATCCGTTTTACACGCTGTATGGTCATCTGGATCCCGCGTTCCTGGATCACCTGAAACCGGGGGATGTGATTGAAAAAGGGGCGGAATTCTGCCGTCTGGGCGATTACACCCAGAACGGGGGCTGGGCCCCACATGTGCATTTCCAGCTGGCGCTGACAACTGAAGGCATCGAAGCGGACTGGCCCGGTGTCGGTGACCCTGATGAGATGTACATGTGGCGCGCGATCTGCCCGAATCCGGCGGCCTTGCTGAATCTGCCGGATGAAAAGGTGCTCTATGCGCCGACCGACAAGAGGCAGATACTAGGCAAACGCCGCGCGCATTTTGGCGGCAACCTGAGCCTGACCTATTCCGATCCGGTGATGCTGGTGCGCGGCTGGAAACACCATATGTTTGACGAATGGGGGCGGCCTTATCTGGATGCCTATAACAACGTGCCGCATGTGGGCCATGCCCATCCGCGCATTCAGGCTGCGGCGGCGGATCAGCTGAAGCGGATGAATTCCAACACACGCTATCTGCACCCGGCGCAGACGGCTTTTGCTGATAAGGTGCTTTCCAAGCTGCCCGAGCAGTTTGAGGTCTGTTTCTTTGTCAATTCCGGCACCGAAGCCAATGAGCTGGCGCTGCGGCTGGCGCGCGCCCATACCGGGGCCAAGGGGATGGTGACGCCGGATCATGGTTATCACGGCAATACCAATGCGGCAGTGGCGATTTCGGCCTATAAGTTCAACAAACCCGGCGGTGTCGGCAAGGCGGATTGGGTCGAACTGGTTGAGGTGGCTGACGACTATCGTGGCACTTTCAAACGCGACGATCCAGAGCGCGCGCAGAAGTTCGCAGATCTGGTGGATCCGGCGATTAGCGCCTTGCAGGCGCGTGGGCAGGGCCTTGCGGGCTTTATCGCGGAAACCTTCCCTTCGGTCGGGGGACAGATCATTCCGCCCAAGGGCTATCTGACTGCTGTCTATGAGAAAATCCGCGCCGCTGGCGGGGTTTGTATCGCGGATGAGGTGCAGACCGGACTGGGGCGTCTGGGTGATTTTTACTTTGGTTTCGAGCATCAGGGCGCACTGCCGGATATCGTTGTCATGGGTAAACCGATTGGCAACGGCCATCCGCTGGGGGTTCTGGCGACAACCAGGGGAATCGCCCAGAGCTTTGACAATGGGATCGAATTCTTCTCGACCTTCGGGGGATCGAACCTGTCGTGCCGGATTGGCAAAGAGGTGCTGGATATTGTTGATGATGAAGGCCTGCAAGAGAACGCCCGCCTGCGTGGGGAACGCCTGATTGCCGGGTTGCGTGCGCTGGAAACGCAACACGCCTGCGTGGGCGATGTGCGTGGCATGGGGCTGTTTCTGGGGGTGGAGCTGATCAATGCGGATGGCTCTGAGGCGACGCAGATCTGTTCCTATGTGAAGAACCGTATGCGCGATCATCGCATCTTGATCGGCAGCGAAGGCCCCAAAGACAATATCCTCAAAATCCGCCCGCCGCTGACCATTGATGATCAGGATGTGGACATGATCCTTGAGGTCTTTGGCCGGGTTCTGGATGAGGTCACAGGCGCGCAATAAGCCGGGACAGCCTGTTCTGAAAAGGTCGTCTGACAGGGGTCAGGCGGCCTTTTTTGTTTGTTTTCAAAGGCTCAAAGGTTGGGTTAACCATTTGTTTTGAAAAAAGTTTTATCGAAATTCGTTTTTATCTAAACAGGTCACAAGGGCAGGGGGCTGACCTTGAGAGATACCTTCAACGGAAGGGGAGTGACCATGAATTTGCAGCAGTCGATCCTGCCAGCCGCCCTGATTGCCATGGGCACCATCTTTGCCGCGCCCGCCACCGCGCAGAGCATCGGGTTTACCTCAGCCGATCTGAGCTATGAGTTCAGCGGCTCTGATTACACCGTCCACAGCCTGAATGGCCGCGCTGATTTTGCCATCACCGGCGCGCATGGGGTGCAGTTTGATCTGGGCCTGACCAAATTCGACAACAGCCAGTTTGGCCATGTGGCCGCCCATATGTATCTGATGCCAAGCGAGCGTCAGAAATATGGTCTCTTCGTTTTGTATGAAGATCAGGATAACGAAGAGTTCAAAGAATTCGCCGTGGGCTTTGAGGGGCTGTTCAATATCACCGACCGCACCGTGCTGGAACTGCGCGCCGGGGCGGGGTGGATTCCCAACAACGGTGTGGATTATATTTTCGCAGAAACCAATGTATCCCATGCACTTAGCGACCGTCTGGCTGTGATCGGCGGGCTAAGCGTAACCAATGTGGAAGAAACAAACATCGCGGAACAGGGTGTTGTGGCGCGGCTGGGTCTGACCTATGCCGTCCCGGAAATCGGCCTGTCCCTCAATGCAGGAGTGCAGCACAGCAAGGTGATCAGCAAACGCAATTACAAGGACGACACGGCGATCTTTGTCGGGATGACATGGCAGTGCGGTGGCTCAAGCGCGGCCAATCGCCCGGCGGCGCGGCGCAAGTTTTCGACGCCCCACCCGATGTCGGCCTTCCGGGCACGCAGCGCTGCGTTTTCCTGGCATCGGCGTTAAGCTTCCCTGCTGAGTGAAACGGCCTCCTGTTGGACACAGGGGGCCGTTTTAACGTTTTCGCAGTCGCAGAAATCTGGGGGAAATCCGGGGGGCACATCCTATGCATATTCTATGCACAATCCATGCATATCGCCTGTGCAGCAGGGTGGGAGCGCTTGAATTTACAGACCTGAAAATTCTCTTAGTTTTGACACCATGCCGCCCGGACTACAGGCCGGGCCGCGCCCGACCCTCCCCCCTGGGAGGGTGCTTGGGTGAGGATCTGCACGACGGTCAGGACAAGGTGCACTGAGGCCTCAGTGCCATTTCATAGCTTGGGCGCGCCCACCCAAGGATCGGGCGCGGCCCTTTGTGAACTGCCCGCAGACCTAGATCGGTTCAGGATTTACACCAGTCGCGACACGTCTTTGGCAGCGCGGATGAAATCGCGGAACAGCGGGTGTGGGTCAAAGGGTTTGGATTTTAGTTCCGGGTGGAACTGCACGCCAATGAACCACGGGTGATCCGGCCATTCGACGATCTCTGGCAGGCGACCATCGGGCGACATGCCCGAGAATTTCAGGCCAGCCTCTTCCAACTGCTGACGGTAGGAGGTGTCGACCTCATAGCGGTGGCGGTGGCGTTCGTCGATGCTGGTCTTGCCGTAGACCTCAGCAACCTTGGAGCCTTCCTCAAGGATGGCATCATAGGCGCCCAGACGCATGGTGCCGCCCTTGGCGTCATCCACCTTGCGTGACACTTTCTGATTGCCCTGCACCCATTCCTTCAGGTGGTAGACCACGGGCTCAAAGCGCTTTTCGCCGGCTTCGTGATCGAATTCTTCCGACCCGGCGCTGGTGATCCCGGCCACGTTGCGGGCGGCTTCGATCACGGCCATTTGCATGCCCAGACAGATGCCCAGATAGGGGATCTTGTTTTCGCGGGCATATTGCGCGGCTTTGATCTTGCCTTCGGTGCCGCGTTCGCCAAAGCCGCCGGGCACCAGGATGGCGTTGTATTTTTCCAGATGGGGCGCAGCATCTTCGCGATCAAAGATTTCCGCATCGACCCATTCGATTTTCACCTTGACCCGATTGGCCATGCCACCATGGGTCAGGGCTTCGGCGATGGATTTATAGGCGTCTTCCAGCTGAACATATTTGCCAACGATGGCGACGGTGACTTCACCTTCGGGGTTGTAGATGCGGTCGTTCACATCATCCCATTTGGTGAGGTTCGGTTTCGGGGCCGGTGTGATGCCAAAGGCATCCAGAACCGCCTGATCCAGACCTTCGCGATGATAGGCCAGCGGGGCCTCATAGATGGATTTCAGATCCTGCGCTGCGATCACGCTGTCGGGGCGCACATTGCAGAACAGGGCCAGCTTTTCGCGCTCTTTCTTGGGGATCGGCCCTTCTGAGCGGCAGACAAGGATATCGGGGGCGATGCCGATAGAGCGCAGCTCTTTGACGCTATGCTGGGTCGGCTTGGTTTTCAGCTCGCCGCTGGCTTTGATGTAGGGCAGCAGGGTCAGGTGCATAAAGATGCACTGGCCGCGGGGTTTGTCATTGGCGAACTGGCGGATGGCTTCGAAGAAGGGCAGGCCTTCGATATCGCCCACGGTGCCGCCGATTTCGCAGAGCATGAAATCGACCTCATCTTCGCCGGTGGCGATGAAATCCTTGATCTCATTGGTGACATGCGGAATCACTTGGATGGTCTTGCCCAGGTAATCGCCGCGACGCTCTTTTTCCAGAACATTGGTGTAGATGCGGCCAGAGCTGACCGAGTCGGTCATGCGGGCGGGCACCCCGGTAAAGCGTTCGTAGTGACCCAGATCCAGATCGGTTTCGGCACCATCGTCGGTGACGAACACCTCACCATGTTCAAAGGGCGACATGGTGCCGGGATCGACGTTCAGATAGGGGTCAAGCTTGCGCAGGCGGACCGAAAAGCCGCGCGCCTGCAGCAGGGCCCCAAGGGCGGCGGATGCCAGACCTTTGCCAAGCGATGAGACCACACCACCAGTGATGAAAATGAACCGAGCCATGAGGGCAACCCCGTGATTGTCGTTGGTTTGAGCCAGTGCAGCTGACGCGTGGAACTGACCAATAAAATGCCATCCCGCTCACCAAAGGTGAGCAGCATCACGGGATTTGACAGATATAAGATTCGGGTGGATTTGTCCAGCCCGCCGCAAGATGCTGTTGCGCTGGCTGGCCCGCGGGCCAGCCCTAGATGTCTTGATTAGTCGGCGGTGGGCACCAGCGGTGCATCTGCGTCGCCTGAAGGCGGTGGCAGAAGGCTGTCCACATTGATGTCAGCCGGGGCAGAGGTGTCTGCCGCAGGGGCGCTTTCGCCACCCAGACGATCCAGGATCGACGACCCGGAAGATTTCTGTGCAGCCATGACGGTCAGGGTCAGCGAGGTGACGATAAAGGACACGGCCAGCACCCATGTGACCTTGCCAAGCGCGGTGCCTGCGCTGCGGGCGGAAAAGCTGCCGCCGCCACCGCCACCGATGCCAAGGCCGCCGCCTTCGGAACGTTGCATAAGGACAACGCCGATCAGGCCGAGTGCAAGAAGAAGGTGGATGATGAGGATAACGTTTTCCATGGGGCCTGCGCGCAATGCTTGGATACTGGCGGGGTATGTATGTGATCAGGGCGCGCGGCGCAAGCGGCGTTTGCGTGAGATTGTGCGAGGAATGGCCGCAAGGGCAGACGAGCACTGCCGATATTTTGACGCAAAGGGGTGAGAATGGACCGCCTCACCCGTTTGGGTGATGGTTTTAGGTGCACGCCCATAGGAGGAATCGCCGCGCGGTGCTGGCCGTTTCGGTCGGGGTGGGTACTGAGAACCACCCGACGAGCGTTTTGGAGGGATATTTTGGGTATGACGTCGGGTTTAACTTTTTGGGGAAAAGAATTGCGCGCTAAAGTGGTGGAACGGTCTGGCTGGCAAGGGGAGCGGTTTTGACTCAGTTTGATTTTGTGATTGTCGGCGGTGGGTCGGCGGGGTCGGTTCTGGCGGCACGGCTGAGCGAAAATCCCAAGGTGTCGGTTTGCCTGCTTGAGGCGGGCGGCGCGGGCAAGAGCATCGTGGTGCGCGCGCCCACCGGGGCGGTGGCCATGTTGCCGGGCTGGGGCAAGATCAACAATTGGGCCTATCGTACTCTTGGGCAGACCGGGTTTCACGGGCGACGGGGCTATCAGCCACGGGGCCGCTGTCTGGGGGGATCCTCGGCGATCAATGCCATGCTTTATGTGCGCGGGCAGCAGCAGGATTATGATGGCTGGGCGGATCTGGGCAATGAGGGCTGGGATTGGCAGTCTGTGCTGCCCTATTTCAAGCGCGCCGAAAGCAATCAGCGCGGCGCGGATGCGATGCATGGTGAGGCGGGGCCTTTGCAGGTTTCAGACCAGAGCCGCCCGCGCGGGATCACCAGCGCCTTTGTCGAGGCCGCCAAAGAGCTGCAGATCCCTGAGGTGTCTGATTTCAATCGCGGGGATAACCACGGGGTGGGGCTGTATCAGGTGACGCAGTTCCACAGCGCCGATAAGCGCGGCGAACGCTGCTCGGCGGCGGCGGGGTATCTGCACCCGGTGATGGGCAAGCGGCCCAACCTGACGGTGATCACCCATGCGCAGGTGCAGCGAATCCTGTTTGACGGGCTGCGCGCCACAGGGCTGTCTGTGCGACAGGGGCGCGAGATGCTGCATATCGAAGCCCGTCAGGAAGTGATTCTGAGCGCCGGGGCCTTTGGATCGCCACAGTTGTTGCAGCTGTCGGGTCTTGGGGATCCTGATGATCTGGCGCTGCATGGCATCACGATCAAACGCGCGCTACCCGGTGTGGGGCGCAATTTGCAGGATCATCTGGATTTCACTTTGGGCTATAAAGCCAAGGGCACCGAGACCTTTGGCATCAGCCTGCCGGGGCTGCGCAAAGTGCTGGGCGAGGCAAACCAGTGGCGCAAGACCGGTGAGGGGATGATTGCATCGCCCTTTGCGGAAGGGGCGGCCTTTGTGAAATCCACCCCCGCAGAAGAGCGTGCGGATCTGCAACTGCATTTCGTGGTGGGGCTGGTGGATGATCATGCCCGCAAGCTGCATCTGGGGCATGGGTATTCCTGCCATGTCTGTGTGCTGCGGCCGAAATCGCGGGGCGATGTGTTCCTGCAATCTGCTGACCCTGAGGCCGCGCCCGGGATTGATCCCAAGTTTCTTTCGGATCCGGATGATCTGGCGCGCACCATCAAAGGCGCGCGGCTGACCCGCGAGATCATGATGTCAGCACCTCTGGCCCCCTATCGCGGGCGCGAGATGTTTGGCCTGCGTGACGGGATGAATGATGCGGATTGGGAGCAGGTGATCCGCGCACGGGCGGATACGATCTATCACCCGGTGGGCACCTGTAAGATGGGCCATGATGATATGGCGGTGGTCGATCCGCAGCTGCGGGTGCATGGGGTGCAGGGGCTGCGGGTTGTGGATGCTTCAGTGATGCCGCAGCTGGTCTCTGGCAACACCAACGCGCCGACGATCATGATTGCTGAAAAGGCGGTGGATATGATCAAGGCGGATCATCCGGGGTTGTTTGGTGCGGAGACCAGATCATTGGAAATGAGCCTGTGAGGGCTGCGGCATGACCATGGTTCCCCGACCGCCCTTTGGGGCGGTCGGTTTTGGCGATTGTCCCGCGTAAAAGAGCCGGCCTGTCCGGTTGGGCAGTCAGGCTGGGTTTGTCAGGCCGCGACCGAGGCGGCCAGAAGATCGCGGGTGTAGTCGTGCTGGGCCTGCATGGCGCGCAAGGCAGCGACATCCATGATCTCGACGATTTCTCCATTGCGCATCACGGCCAGACGGTCACACATATGGCCGATCACCGGCAGATCGTGCGAGACCATCAGATAGGTCAGCCCGTGTTCCTTGCGCAGATCTGTCAGCAGGTTGAGGATTTCCGCCTGCACCGAGACATCCAGCGCTGATGTGGGTTCATCCAGCAGCAGAATGTCAGGTTCACCGGCCAGAGCGCGGGCGATGGCCACGCGCTGGCGCTGGCCGCCCGACAGCTGGTGCGGATAGCGGAAGCGGAATTTGCGCCCAAGCCCCACGTCTTCCAGCAGCTTTTCCACCCGGGTGTCGATGCCTGTCATGCCATGCAGCGACAGGGTTTCAGACAGCACCTGATCGACGGTATGGCGCGGGTGCAGCGAGGCATAGGGATCCTGAAACACCATCTGCACGTTCTTGAAAAACGTCCGATCGCGCTTTTCGCCGGACAGGCGGTTGTCTTCGACCTCGACAAAGCCATCCCATGTCGGGGCCAGACCGGTGATCGCCTTGAGAATGGTGGATTTGCCGGACCCGGATTCGCCCACCAGACCAAAGCTTTCGCCTTTGGCCACTTCAAAGCTGGCCCCTTTGACCGCATCAACGCGGTTATAGGCATCGCCAAACCAGACGTTGAGATCCTGAATTTTGATCACGCTCATGGTCAACCTCTTGCGCTGGGGGCTTCGGTCCAGGCGGGATCGCGGTTGAGCACATCGAGATACTCGCGCGGTTGATCCAGCCGGGGCAGGGCAGAGAGCAGCCCCTGTGTATAGGGGTGCTGGGCCTGATGAAGTTTGTCGGCGTCGCAGACTTCGACGATGCGGCCTGCATACATGATCAGCACCCGGTCGCAGAATTCAGAGACAAGGTTCAGATCGTGGCTGATGAAAATCAGCCCCATGCCGCGTTCCCTGACCAGCCCATCCATGATGCTGAGCACCTGCCGCTGCACCGAGACATCCAGCGCCGAGGTGGGTTCATCGGCGATCAGGATTTTCGGGTTGGGGATCAGCATCATGGCGATCATGATCCGCTGGCCCATGCCGCCGGACACTTCGTGGGGATAGGCGCGCATGACCCGTTCGGGATCACGGATTGATACCGCTTCGAGCATCTCGAGCGCCTTTTTGCGCGCTTCGGCCTTGGAGGAGCGATTGTGCAGCAGGAAGGCTTCCATCAGTTGCGCGCCCACGGTGGTCACCGGATTGAGCGAGAACTTGGGGTCTTGCATGACCATGGAAATATCCTGCCCGCGCACCGCCCGCATCTGTTTTTCGCTCAGATCCAGCAGGTTGCGCCCTTCGAGGTTGATGTGATCGGCCTCGACAATGCCGGGTTTACGGATCAGGCGCAAAATGGCGCGGCCGGTCATGGATTTGCCGGACCCGGATTCGCCGACGATGCCCAGCCGTTCGCGGCCAAGGCTGAAGGACACGCCGCGCACCGCATCAAAGATGCCCTGACGGGTGGGGAATTTGACCCAGAGGTTTTCGACGTCGAGAAGCTGGCTCATTGTCCGCCCTCCTTTGGATCCAGCACATCGCGCAGCCCGTCGCCCAGCAGGTTAAACGCCAGTGAGACGGTAAAGATCGCAAGGCCGGGCACGGTGGCCACATACCAGTGATCCAGAATAAAGCGCCGTCCTTCTGAGATCATCGCGCCCCATTCCGGGCTGGGGGGCTGGGCGCCAAGGCCAAGGAAGCCAAGACCGGCGGCAGCAAGGATGATGCCCGCCATATCCAGTGTCACGCGTACGATTAGCGATGAGATACACAGCGGCCAGATATGCCGGGTGATGATGCGCAGGGGGCCTGCGCCTTGCAGGCGGATCGCGCTGATATAATCGCTGGACCGGATGGTCAGGGTCTCTGCCCGTGCCATCCGGGCATAGGGCGGCCAAGCGGTCAGTGAAATCGCCAGCACGGCGTTTTCGATGCCCGCCCCCAGAGCGGCCACAAAGGCCAGCGCCAGCACCAGACGCGGGAAGGCCAGAAAGATATCGGTGATGCGCATCATCACCACATCCACCCATCCCCCAGCATAGCCCGACACGGTGCCCACGAGCAGCCCCATCACGGGGGCGATCAGGGCCACCAGCGCCACGATATACAGCGTGATGCGGGAGCCATAGATCAGCCGCGACAGGATATCCCGTCCAAGGCTGTCAGTGCCCAGCAGATGGCCTTCGGATCCGGGGCCCTGCAGGCGGTTGGCCAGATTTTGTTCAAAGGGATCATGCGGTGCGATCCAGGGCGCAAAGGCGGCCAGCAGCATCAGCAGCAGGATAATAGAGAGGCCAAACATGGCCATGTGATTGGCGCGCAGGTTCAGCCATCCCTTATAGAGGCTGGCCAGCCGCGCGTGGCGCCGGGAGGTCGGCGCATCGGTCAGCAGCCATTGCCGCAATGTCATGTCACTCATTTCGACCTCGGGTCAAAGACGCGATAGAGAAGATCCGAGAAGATGTTCAGGCAGATGAAGATCAGCCCCACAACCACGGTGCCCCCCAGCACGGCGTTCATATCAGCGCTGAGCAGCGCGGTGGTGATGTAGCTGCCAATGCCCGGCCAGCTGAAGATGATCTCGGTGAGAACAGAGCCTTCGAGCAGGTTGGCGTAAGACAGGGCAATCACGGTGATCAGCTGAACGCGGATGTTTTTGAACGCATGGCCCCAGATCACCTGCCGTTCCGACATGCCTTTCACCCGGGCGGTGGTGACATATTCCGAATTCATCTGCTCCAGCATGAACGAGCGGGTCATGCGGCTGATATAGGCCAGTGAATAATAGCCCAGCAGCGAGGCGGGCAGGATGATATGCGAGAAGGCATTCCAGAACACCGACCAGTCGCGGGCAATGGCGCTGTCGATCAGGATCATGCCGGTGCGGGTGGGGACGATGTCTTCGTAGAAGATATCCAGACGGCCCGGGCCACCGACCCAGCCAAGGATGCCGTAAAAGACCAGCAGGCCCATCAGACCCAGCCAGAAGATCGGCATGGAATAGCCCACCAGCGCCACAACGCGGGCGATCTGATCAATCCAGCTGCCGCGTTTCACGGCGGCGATCACCCCCAGTGGCACCCCCAGAAAGATCCCGATGGCAACGCCGATGGTGGCCAGTTCAAAGGTGGCGGGGAAGACGCGGGCGATGTCTTCTGAGACGGGGCGGGCATTGAGCAGGCTGTCGCCGAAATCGCCATGCAGCACATCCCAGAGATAGTATCCAAATTGCACCAGCAGCGGTTTGTCGAGACCCAGCTGATGGTAGACGGCGTCATAGGTTTCCTGCGAGGCGCGCTCGCCCACGATGGCAAGCACCGGGTCAATCGGCATGACGCGGCCGATGATGAAGGTCACGAAGAGCAGCCCCAGCATGGTCACAAGGATCGAGCCGATGGTGGCGGCCGTGCCTTTGATCCAAGGGGCAAGAGGCGCACGGGGGCGCCTCTCACGAGAGTTGTCAATATTGGCCATTGGGGCTTACTTTGTCACCGGCCAGTAGGAAACGGCTGTGGTCGCGCCGCCAAGGTTCAGGTTTTCCACATTGTCGCGCAGACCGTTCTGTTCGATCTTCTGGAACATCACCGCAAAGGGCGATGTATCGCGGAAGGTGGCCTGAATTTCACCATAAAGCTTGGCGCGGACATCACGATCGTTTTCGATCACGGTCTTGGCGACCACATCGGTCAGACCGTCGGTGTCCCAGCTGTTGCGCCAGGCCAGCAGGCCGGTAGCATTGGCCGCGTCCGAGTTGTCCGGGTTATAGGCAAAGGTGCCCGCATTGGTGTGCGGATCCGGATAGTCGGGGCCCCATGCGCCCAGATAGACATCCAGTTCGCGTGCACGGTAACGACCCAGAATCTGCTTGGCGGTGCCAACGGTGATGTTCAGGGTGATCCCGGCCTGCGCCATGGTGTTTTGCAGCGACTGAGCGATTTCGATGCGCTCTTGCGCTTCACGCACGCCCACTTCTAGTTCCAGATTTTCCACACCGGCTGCGGCCAGCAGTTCCTTGGCCTTTTCGACATTCAGCGCAAATGGGTTTTCATTGACCGACCCAAGGAAAGTTTTGGGCAGGAAGTTCTGGTGGATCACATACTGACCGTTGAGGAAGCTGTTCTGCATGCCTTCATAGTCGATCAGGTACTTCAGCGCCTGACGAACTTCTGGCTTGGAGAGTTCGGGGTGCTTCTGGTTCACCGCCATATACATCAGGCGGCCACGCAGTTCGTCGTGGATTTTCACACCATCCGCCGCGCGGGCACCGGCCACGTCTTCGGGGTTCAGGTTGCGGGCCACGTCGATATCGCCGCGTTCCAGCAGCAGGCGCTGCGAGGCGCTTTCCTGCACGTGACGCACGATGACGCGCTTCATCGCCGGTTCGCCCAGATAGAAATCAGGGTTGGCGGTGAGGGTGACGCTTTCGTTTGGCTTCCAGCTGGTCAGCTTATAGGCGCCTGACCCGGCTGAGTTGGTTTTCAGCCAGTCATTGCCCAAATCACCATCTTTTTCATTCGCCATGACCGTTTTCTTGTCGACGATGCCGCCGATGGTGGCGGTCAGGCAGTTCAGCACAAAGGATGTCGCATAGGGCTGATCTGTGGTGATGGTGACGGTATTGCCATCGGCCTTGATGGTTTCAGCCGCATTGTCGGCGGTAAAGCCAAACTGCGTCAGGATGAAGGCCGGGGTTTTGTTCAGGATCACCGCGCGCTGCAGCGAGAATTCCACATCTTCCGCGGTCACAGGGTTGCCCGAATGGAAGGTCAGCCCGTCACGGATGGTGAAAGTGATGGATTTGCCATCTTCCGAGACGGTCCAGCTTTCGGCGACTTCCGGCTGATAGCCAGCATCGAGGTTCATCGGGTCGAAGTTGACCAGTCTTTGATAGACGTTGCGGGCAACATCTGAGCCAGCGAACTCAAAGCTTTCAGCAGGGTCAAGAGTGGTGATGTCGTCAATGCGGTTGGCGATCACCAGCATGTTCGGCGGGGTTTCCGCATAGGCTGCGCCCGAGGTCGCCGCTAATGCCAGCCCGAGGGCTGCGCCGGTCATCAGTTTTGAAAATGCGTTCATTTTCTATGTCCTTCCTGTTGTATTCGGTCTGTTGTTTTTGCCGTATTTTTGTCTGTGTCTTGCCAGGGGATTAGGCACCCCAGGTTTTTTCGAGAACTCGTAACCAGTTTTTATAGCAGAGCTTTTCAATCAGCTCGGTGCCATAGCCGTGGTCGATCATTGCCTGCCGTAACGCTGGCAGCTGGGCCACGGTTGTTACCTCTTCGGGGGTGACGGCGCCGTCATAGTCAGAGCCCATCCCCACCCGATCTTCGCCAAGGATGTTCATCAGGTGGTCGAGATGTTTCATCATCTGCGACAGAGGAACATCTGCACGCATCTTGCCATCTTTGCGCAAAAAAGCCACGGCAAAGTTGAGCCCCACCATCCCGTCGCTATCAGCGATTGCACGCAGCTGATCGTCGGTCAGGTTGCGCGGGTGGGGGCAGATGGCAAAACAGTTGGAATGGGTCGCCACCAGCGGAGCATCCGAGATTTTGGCCACATCCCAGAACCCTTTTTCGTTCAGATGCGACAGATCCACCATTATACTTAAGTCGTTACAGCGGCGGATCAGCGCTTTGCCGACATCTGTCAGACCATCGCCAATGTCAGGCCCATGGGGATAGCGGAAGGGCACGCCATGGCCAAAGATGGTCGGACGGCTCCAGACCGGGCCGATCGAGCGCAGGCCCGCCGCATGAAGCACATCCAGCGCATGCAGATCGGCATCAATGGCTTCGGCCCCTTCGATATGCAGGATCGCAGCCAGCTTGCCTGTTTCAAGGCAGTGGCGCAGATCTGCGGCGGTGGTGCAGATTTTCAGCGCCTCAAGGCGTTCCAGTTCCCGCAGGATCGAGATTTTCTCGAGCGCGATGGGCATGGCGTCGTGCCAGTCGATGGCCGGGGGCAAGGGCAGGTCATAGCTGTCCTTGTTCATCTCTTCGAACTTGAGTTCCTTATCTGCGGGCGAGGGGATGAAGACCGCGAAAAAGCCGCCGCCAAAACCACCTGCCTGAGATTTGGGCAGATCAATGGCCCCATCACGTCCGGTCAGAAAATCCCTGGCACGGGCAGGGCCCCCATCGCGCAGGATCTGCAAAAGCACATCGTTATGGCCGTCGAAAATCGGGGGGGACGTCAGTGTCACGTGAGGCTCTCCATGTTGTGATCAAGAGCCTAGACCAGTTGGATACATTTTGTTTAGACATAAGGTAATGAGAAAATATCATTGATATATGAGGAAAGGGAATTTCCTATGGGAACGGATCGCGGTTGGCATTCCCTTACGGAATACAATGCCTTACGGGCAATGATGCATGCGGGGACAACCGCAGGCGCAGCCCGGCAGCTGGGGCTTTCGCAGTCGGCGGTCAGCCGGTCGTTGGGATCGCTGGAAGAGCGGATGGGGGTGACCTTGTTTGAACGGGTGGCCGGGCGGCTGCGCCCCACCCGCGAGGCGGAACAGTTGAACCGGCGGCTGGATGCGCTGTTTGATGCGCTCGATCACATCGACGGGCCGGATGAAATACCGCAAGAGGTGCTGCGGTTGGCGGCGCCACCCAGCTATGCGCATAAGTATCTGGTGTCGATGGTGGGATCGTTTTTACGCGCCAACCCGGACTTTCGGGTGAACTTTGAGGTGGCGACCTCGGATATGGTGTCTCAGGGGGTGTTGGAAGATCGTTTTGATCTGGCGGTCACGGGCATTGAGCAAAGCCGTGCCGGGTTGCGGCTGACGCCATTTCGGGCCTCGCCTGCGGTCTGCGTGATGCGGCCGGATCATCCGCTGGCGGGGCGCGATTTTCTTACGCCGTCGGATCTGCACGAACAGGCGCTTATTGCGCTGACCTATCGCCACGGGCGGCGTGGGCAGTTGGATAGGCTGCTGCATCAGGCCCATGCGGATCCCAGAATCGTGGTTGAGGTGTCGACGTCTTTCGCGGCGGCGGATATGGCGCTGGAAGGGCTGGGGCTGGCGGTGATCAACCCCTTCCCGATCTATCAGTTTCGCGCCAAGGAACTGGCGTTTGTGCCTTTCCTGTCGCCCATTCAGTACCGCAGCTATTTTGTCACCCCCGAAGCCCGTCCGGTGCCCCGGATCGTGCGCGCGTTCATGCGGCATGTGCGGCTGAATACCCCGCCGGATCCGTTTACCCGGCGGGATTGAGCTGGGGTTAGTCCCAGCTGAGCTTTGGGGTGGCGGCGGCGTAGTCGCTGTCGCCTCTGCCACGCAGGTCTGATTTGAAGGTCTCAGGATCAAACCGGGGGCCGCCGCGGTGCAGATGGCCCATGGCCATGGCCAGCGAAATCATCCCGGCGGCAATGGCTGTCGCGGCCGAGGTGCCCGAGAAGGTGCAAAACAGCGATGAGGGATCAAGATAGGTGTCAGTGCCATCATCGCTGGCGAAAGGATCTTGCAGATAGGCGCTGGGGTTATAGCCATTTGGTCCCGGCACATCGGTTGTCATGATCTGCTGGGGGG
>JAOARQ010000031.1 GCA_025210455.1 Pelagimonas sp. | reverse complement strand
GGATCTGTCTGGTGGAGCGGGCGAGGCGATTCGAACGCCCGACCCTAACCTTGGCAAGGTTATGCTCTACCCCTGAGCTACGCCCGCAATACCAGACTGTTTTCAAACCTGTGGGTGCAGATTTGACCGATTGGAGCGGGCGAGGCGATTCGAACGCCCGACCCTAACCTTGGCAAGGTTATGCTCTACCCCTGAGCTACGCCCGCTTCCTTATCGGTGAGGCGGGATTTACCTTTGCGGGGCGGGGGGCGCAAGAGGAAAATGTAAGAAAGTTGGGAATTTCACGATTTCCCCGGCGGCGCTGTCAGGCTGCGTTTGCGCAAAAGAAAAGGGAAGGCCGCGCGGGCCTTCCCCTGTCTGTGTTGGCCCTGTCTGTGTTGGGCTGCGGGCGGTGCCGGTCAGTCTGCCCCGGCCATGCCGCGTTTTTGCGCCAGCTGGGTCAGCCAGTCTGGATCCATCTCGGGGACGGAAGACAGCAGCAGTTCGGTGTAATCGGGGAAGGGCGGGTTCAGCACCTGCGTCTTGATCCCCTGTTCCACCACCTTGCCCTGATGCATCACCACGATTTCATCGGAAATGGCTTCGACCACAGCAATGTCATGGGTGATGAAGAAATAGCTGAGCCCTTTCTTTTCCTGCAGGCGCAGCAGCAGCTTCAAAATGCCTTCCTGCACGATCTGATCGAGCGCACTGGTGACTTCGTCGCAGATGATGACCTCGGGATCGGCGGCCAGCGCACGGGCAATGCAGATCCGCTGTTTCTGCCCGCCTGACAGTTCAGAGGGCAGGCGATCAATGAACTCTTCCGTGAGTTCAATGTCTTCCAGCAGCTCTATCACCCGCTTGTCGCGCGCCGCCCCGGTGAGCCCATGGTAGAACTCCAGCGGACGACCAATGATTTCACCCACAGTCTGGCGCGGGTTCATCGCTGTATCGGCCATCTGATAGATCATCTGAATACGGCGCAGCTGATCTTTGCTGCGGCCGGTCAGATCCGAAGACAGGGTTTCGCCGTTAAAGGTGACGGTGCCGGATTTCGGCGGCAACAGCCCGGTGATCACCCGCGCGGTGGTGGATTTGCCCGAACCGGATTCCCCCACAATGGCGACCGTCTTGCCGCGGGGCAGGGCGATTCGCACATCATGCAGCACCGGCACCTTGCCATAGGCGGCGTTCACCCCATCCACTGAGAGCACGATGTCTTCGCTGACTTCCGGTTCCTTGTGCAGCGCGCGCACCGACCAGAGCGATTTGGTGTAATCCTGTGTCGGATTGCTGAGCATCTCGCGGGTTTCGGCCTCTTCGACCTCTTCGCCGTAGCGCAGCACTTTGATGCGGTCGGCCATCTGCGCCACAACCGCCAGATCGTGGGTGATATAGATCGCCGCCGCCCCATGTTCGCGCACCGCTTTGCGCATGGCCAGCAGCACCTCGACCTGTGTGGTCACATCCAGCGCTGTAGTGGGTTCGTCAAAGACGATCAGCTTGGGGCGCGATGACATGGCCATGGCGGTCATGACACGCTGTAGCTGCCCGCCTGAAACCTGGTGCGGATAGCGATCCCCGATGCTGCCGGGATTGGGCAACATCAGGCTGTCATACAGCTGCACCGCGTCCTGTTCCGCATCTGTGCGCGTGGCAATGCCGTCGCGCACAGTCGCACCGATGGTTTGATCCATCAGCTTATGGGCCGGGTTAAAGCTGGCGGCGGCAGACTGCGCCACATAGGTCAGCTGCGTGCCCCAGAGCGCGCGTTTCTCGGCGTCTGACGCGGTGACCAGATCCACCCCTTCGAACATGGCCGATCCGGCAGTGATGCGGCAGCCCGCGCGCACAAACCCCATCGCGGCCAGCCCCAGCGTGGATTTGCCCGCACCGGATTCACCGATCAGCCCCAGCACCTCGCCGCGGCGCAGTTGCAGATCGACGCCTTTGATGATCGGGTTCCATTTTTCGTCGGAAAAGCCTTCGATTTTCAGGCCTTTGACGTCTAGCAGAATATCAGTGCTCATCGCGCAACCCCGATGTGTGATGCAGGAACCAGTCAACCACAAAGTTGACGCCTACGGTGATGATGGCAATCGCAGCGGCGGGGATCAGCGGGGTGATACCGGCCTTGAGATCGAATTGCGCAAATTGGATCAGGTTGGCGTTCTCACGCACCATGGAGCCCCAGTCTGCGGTGGGCGGCTGAATGCCCACACCCAAGAAGGACAGCGCCGCAATGGTCAGGAACACAAAGCAGAAGCGCAGGCCAAATTCAGCCACCAGCGGCGGCATGATATTGGGCAGGATTTCGCGGCGCATGATCCAGCCAAGTTTTTCACCGCGCAGCTTGGCGGCTTCGACGTAGTCCATCACCACAACGTTCACCGCCACCGCTCGGGTCAGGCGGAAGACGCGGGTGCTGTCCAGAAGGGCGATGATCACGATCAGCGACAGGGCGTTTGAGCCAAAGATCGACAGCAGCATCAGCGCGAAGATCAGGCTGGGGATGGCCATCAGCACATCCACAAAGCGTGAGATGGCCTGATCCACCCAATTGCGGGTGATGGCCGCCACGAGGCCCAGGCCTCCGCCGATGACAAAGGCCAGCAGCGTGGTGATCAGGGCGATGCCCATGGTGTTGCGCGCCCCATAGATCAGGCGCGAAAACACATCGCGTCCGATCTGATCAGTGCCCAGCAGGTGATCCGAAGACCACGGCGCATAGGGGGCCGGGAAGATCTCGGCTTCGCCATGGGGGGCGATCAGCGGGGCAAATATCGCCGTGATCACATAGACCAGGATGATGATCATGCCCAGCCAGGCGGAGAAGGGTGCTTTTTTCAGGGTGATCCAGGCGCGTTGCGCCCGGCTGCGCCGTGTGCGGACAGAACCCACTTCGGCGGCGGCGGAATATGTCTGTGGTTCGCTCATCTTGGGTGCAACAGCCTTGGATTGGTGATGATTCCGATCACGTCAGCGATCAGGTTCAGGATGATATAGGTGGCGGCAAAGAACAGCGCGCAGGCCTGGACAACCGGGATGTCACGCGACGACACCGCATCGACCATCAGCTGGCCAACACCGGGGTACACAAAGACCACCTCGACGACGACCACGCCCACCACGAGATAGGCAAGGTTGAAGGCAATCACGGTGGCGATGGGCGCCCAGGCATTGGGCAGCGCATGGCGCAGGATGACACGGCGGGGGCTTTCGCCTTTCAGGCGTGCCATTTCGATATAGGGCGAGGCCAGAAGGTTGATCAGCGCCGCGCGGGTCATGCGCATCATATGCGCCACAATCACCAGCGTCAGTGTGAGCGCCGGCAAAATCGCCGTATAAATCCGTTCGGACAGGGCCATGCCATCGCGCACCGTTGCCAGTGTCGGGAAGATTGGCCAGAGCGTGCCCAGCAGCAGAATAAGGATGTAGGCCACGAAAAATTCGGGGAACGAAATCGTGGTCAGCGTCGCGGCCGAGGCGGATTTATCGTAGAACGAATTGCGCCACAGGGCGGCGGAAATCCCGAGAAACAGCGCCAGAGGCACAGCGATCACAGCGGTCATCGACGCAAGGAACAGGGTGTTCTGCAAACGTGGCAGCACCAGCTCCATCACCGGGCGAGAGCGGTCAACACCCGAGGCTGCGCGCCCCGAAAAAGATGTGCCCAGATCGCCCTGAAGCACCCCGCCCATCCATTGGAAGTAACGTGTGATTGGTGGCTGATCGAGCCCCAGTTCCTTGCGGAAGGCGGCGACAGTTTCTTCTGTGGCAGCCTGTCCGAGTACGGCCTCGCCAAAATCTCCGGGCAGCATGTTGACCGCCGAAAAGATGATGACCGAGACCACGAAAAGCGTGACTAGCCCAAGGCCTACGCGCTTCAAAATGGTCGATAAAACCGGATGCAATGTTCCCTCCCCACTGGTTCTTTTTATAGGAACCATGTCGTTTTCATGCTTTTACCTTTCCTTAAAATCCGGCAATTGCAAAGCGATTTCCGTCATGCGAAAATTTGTGATGTCGTTTTTGTTGCTTTGTTAGTCGAGGCGCGCAAAGATGCTAAGTACATAAGAAACAGGGAGAGAATGGTTTATGACTGACCGTTACAAGGCGTATCTTGACGCCCAGAAAATGAAGTACACTCAGGGTCATATCGGTCGTCGCGGCTTTATCCGCTCGATTGTGGCTGCGGGTGTGGCGGTGCCGACCGCCATCAGTCTGGCCACACAGGTTGAGGCCATGACGCCCAAAACCGGTGGTCATCTGAAAATTGGGCGCGGTCATGGGTCAACCACGGACAGTCTTGATCCGGGCACCTATGAGAACAGCTTTACGACGGCCATGGGCTTTCTGTACGGCAACTGCCTTGTGGAAGTGGGGCCCGACGGCGGGCTGCGCGGCGAGATCGCTGAAACCTGGGAACCGCGCAATGGCGGTGCCAGCTGGGCGTTTAACCTGCGCTCCGGCGTGGAATTCTCGAACGGCAAGTCGGTTACCCCTGACGATGTGATCGCGACCTTCAACTTCCACCGCGCGGAAGATTCGAAATCAGCCGCCAAAGGTCTGCTGAGCGCCGTTACCGATATCAAGGCCGAAGGCAATTCGGTTGTCTTTGATCTGACCGAACCAAACGCCGACTTCCCCTATATCGTTTCCGATTACCACCTGCTGATTCTGCCCTCCAAAGATGGCATGGTTGACCCAACCGCAGGGATCGGCACCGGCGGGTATATCATCGAAACCTTCGAAGCAGGCGTGCGTGTTCTGGCGAACCGCAACCCGAACTACTTCAAATCTGATGCGGCCTTTGTTGATTCGGTCGAGATGCTGTCGATTGTTGACCTGACCGCGCGCCAGAACGCGCTACTGTCTGGTCAGGTGCATATCGCTGACCGTATCGACCCGAAAACCGTTGCCCTGCTGTCGCGTGCGCCAAACCTGAACATCAAGGAAAGCACCGGCTATCTGCATTACACCTTCCCGATGCGTGTGGATGCGGCCCCGTTCGACAACTACGATCTGCGCATGGCGCTGAAATATTCGGTCAACAAGCAGGAAATGCTGGATAAGATCCTGCTGGGTCACGGCACCATCGGCAACGACCACCCGATTTCGCCATCGGTACCCTTCTGGGCCGACCTGCCGCAGCGTGATTTCGATCCGGACAAAGCGGCGCATCACTACAAGAAATCCGGCCACTCTGGCGCGATCCAGCTGTCGTCTTCGGATGCGGCCTTTGCGGGGGCTGTGGATGCGGCGCAGCTTATCCAGGCGTCGGCTGGTCAGGCTGGCATCAATATCGAAGTTGTCCGCGAGCCCACGGATGGCTACTGGTCCAACGTCTGGAACAAAAAAGGCTGGTGTGCCTGCTATTGGGGTGGCCGTCCGACACAGGACTGGATGTACTCGTCGGCCTATGTGGCGTCGAGCGAATGGAACGACACCGCATGGCGCACCACAGAGTCGGCCAAGCGTTTCAACGAAGTGGTGACATCAGCCCGCGCCGAACTGGACGAAGCCAAGCGTGCCGACCAGTACAAAGAGGCACAGATGCTGATCCACGACGATGGTGGCGCCATCGTTCCGATGTTTGCCAACTACATCGAAGGTGTCTCGAAATCTGTGGCCCACGGCGAAAACACCGCCTCGAACTGGGCAATGGACGGCGAAAAAGCCCCAGAGCGCTGGTGGCTGGCCTAAGATTTTCGGACCTTCCGAAACTGGAAACGCCCGGGATCACCCGGGCGTTTTTCTTGGGGCGTGAGCCTAGCCCTCGGCCTGTTCCGCTCCACCGGAGCTTTCAGAGCCGTGGCGTTCTATGTTTGAGCCGGGATCTTCGATTTTCTCTTCGGGAAAAAGATAAGTCTGCAAAAAATGCTGATCCGTTTCGTAGACTCTAACTTCTCTTGTCTCGACCAGAGCAAATTTCTTTTTGGAACTTGCGGCTGATGTTGCGCGAAAGAGAAGGCTGTATGCGTGATCTTTGCCAGAATCAGGGGCAATCTTCTTTACCTCTACTTCGAGTTTACCCCCGAAGCGAAGTTGAGCCTTGAACCAGTTCGCCAATCCTTGTTTGCGAAAACTTTTCCCCGGTTCAACAAAGGCCATTGGTTGGAAGTATATCGAATAAGGGCCAGTTGATGTTTCATGCTTAATAAGCCCATAGCCTTTTGTGTTTAGGTCAAGCCCGGCTGAGGCGGCAAGCACCTTGTCGGGCGTATCCAGCAATGCGTCCTCGACCGCGCCTTCCAACCGAGAGGTTCCGTCATTGTTGTCACAAACCCAAATTGAACACCCGTTTGTTGCGTAAGTGGTGCCTATGACGAGGAACAGGTTATCCTCCCACTCAATGTCACCAGAAGCGATTTTCTTTGCGAAGATCGCCAGAACTTTTGGGATATCCTTAAACTGCGTTTCCTGCCGACCTTTCACCAGGTAGGCAAAGGCCCCCTCACGCGCAAACTTTAAGCTAAAGCTGGCTTTGCCTGCTCCTACAGCTTTTCCTTCTGCCTGCGCACCTCGCCCTTTCGAAACGCCACCTGAGAATGCTGTGGTGTCTTCCGTCGCTTGGGTCGTTGTCGAAAACTCTCTCAATTCTTCGTCGGACAGTCTGCTGAGAATGTTGAAATGGTTTGAAAACGTCCCTTTGTCAAACCTGAGGATTGTACCTGGATCGGTAAGTGCGTTTGGCTCCCAGGTTGCAAAGCGATTGGTTTTTACTCCGTTGAAGAGGGTTTGAAATTTCCGGTCGAAGCTCATGTTTTCTACCTATGAAAATATGTGCGCTGAAAAAAATCAGCTTTCAGGAATATTGCTATGGGGCAAGGGGCATAGAGCTTTTGTCGCGAAGTGCTTGGTTTTGTCCCTCACATCACGAAAGTCACCTGTTCGCAGTTATAAGTCAAAGGGCGGGATCGCCGTTTGCAGAATAAACCGAGCAACCCTGCAAACTTTTGAAATGCTTCAAAGCAGACGTCTAGAGCACCCAAACTGAGGTCAACATAGAAGCGCACTCAAATCGCTTGCTTCAGCAATCCAAACCCGGGAACTCTAAAACCAAAGCTTCTTGAGGAGTAAGTGCCGTACGTGTGAATTTTCTAATGCTGGTCTAACCCATGCTTCCTATCCAGTCCTGACTATTGCGTTCGAACAATGATTCTAAACCAGATCGCGCGGGATGCTGTCTGTCAGTGTTTTTTCAAAACACATCTCATCCCCCTCAAAGGCTTTGAGCACCGCAGTAAAGTGGAAATGGGTGCTGTCGCACCACATGTCACTTTGAGTTTCTGTGCGGATCTGCCAGTCATCGCGCCCAAGTTCCTGCGTCCAGGTGATCTGAACCCGCGCTGACAGCGGATCATCGGGGCGGATCATCCAGCGCTCGGTCGTGCGGGAGCCACTGATCAGCCCATGCGCTAGATCGCGGTTTTTGCCATTGTCGATGTCGATCCGCAGCTCGGTTTCGCCAGAGCCATAATCCTGCATCCGGCGTCTGCGATAGCAGGCAGGGCGCAGGGGGTCATGTTGCCAGCCGGGGGCGGATTCGGGGGGCTCAAAGCTGTGCTCATCCCCCTGTGCCAATGGCCGCAGCGGCAGCGATAGCTGGCCAGCCTGCAGGGTGATCCCCTTGGCATGGGATGATGGCCAGAGGAACGGCCAGTAGCAGGTAGAAACCGCCAGCCGCAGCTGATGCCCTTTGGGTAGGCGATAAGCGATCTGATCCAGCGACAGGGTGACGGTGATCGGCTGACCGGGCACCAGCTTTTGCGGCGCGGAATGGCTGTTGTGGTGACACAGGTTCAGCATCCCATAGGTGATCATCGCCGAGGTGCCATCGGGGAAGACATCCAGTAGCCGCACAGCGATCTGCCCGGTTTCCGCCTCTGGGGTCAGCTTGAGTGTCACCTGTGGCGCGCCGGTGATATCCAGATCTTCCACTGTGGCGAGCCCGTCAAAACAGGCAGAGAGCGCATCCTCACCGCGTTGATCCACCGGAAGCTCTGCATCAAAGGCAAACGGAAAGAATTCGCCCGAGGCCGCGCCGCAGCTGGCGGGGCTTTGCACAAAACGGCTGAAGGGGGCAGGGGTGTCGCTCAGACCTGACGCGGTCAGGTGATAGTTTTGCCGCAGGATATCCGGGCTGGGCCACTGCGATTCCGTGATCCAGCGCCCCGGGCGGCTGTCAAACCATGGCTGCGGTCGTTGGCTGTCCATCAGCCACAGCCGCATATCGGGATCGTCTTCCACGCCGGTGTCGATGTCTTTCAGCCAGCGGTCCCACCAGCGCTTGGCCTCTTGCAGAAAGCCGATGCGTGGCTCTGGGCCCGCATAAAAGGGATATTTGTGGTTCCATGGCCCGACGATGCCTTTGGCACCGGGCAGATTGCTGACCAGATGGGAAATCGTGTTGCGATAGCCATCATGCCAGCCCCCCACGGAAAGCACCTTGGCCTTGAGTGCCCCGTAGTCTTCACAGACCGACCCATGCGCCCAATAGTCATCCCGATGCTGGTGCCGCAGCCAGGTGGAGAGCATAAAGGACTGATCTTCAAGCCGTTGCATCCACATTGCGCGCCAGTCGTCGCCCACCAGCGCGGGGTCCGGCGGGCGTGACATATAAGACAGCATCTGTGCCGACCAGCCAAAGTTCTCGCCCAGCAGGCAGCCGCCTTTGTAATGGATGTCATCCGCATAGCGATCAACGGTGGAACAGATCGAAATCACCGCCTCAAGCCCCTCGGGCTGCAATGCCGCCACTTGCAGGCTGTTGAATCCACCCCAGGAAATCCCCTGCATCCCGGCTTTGCCGCTGCACCAGCTTTGCGCGCGCGCCCAGGCGATGACATCACAGGCATCCTGCAGCTCTTGGGGGGTGTATTCATCCTCCATCAGCCCGGTGCTTTCGCCGCTGCCGCGCATATCGACCCGAAGCGCCGCATAGCCGCGCGCCGCATACCACGGGTGCATCATCTCATCGCGTGCCACGGTGCCATCGCGTTTGCGATAGGGCAGGAATTCGAGGATCACAGGCACCTTCTGTTCAGTTTGTGGTCGCCAAAGGCGGGCAGACAGGGTGGTGCCATCGGGAAGAGGGATGGGCAGATGTGCGCATTCCTCGATTGCGTATAGAGAGTCCTGAGTCATCAAAGACCATTCTAAGCGCCAAATTTGATTTAAACCAAGGCGCATTTCCAAAGGTATTTCTATGATAAACTATACTAATTGGCGAATCTCTCTCCTTTTGGGGATTGTACCTTCTCGAATGGATCAATTATAGGTTGCATTGTCGGTTCTGAGTGCCGTGTTGACGGGATCGTACGACCAGAGGGCAAATTGTTTGATTATGTTGAGCTTGCCGCCCTCTTGCGAAAGTGCTTTAGGTTGAAAGTAACCGGGTGTCGTGTTTACAGGACACTGAAGAAACAAGCAAATTAGGACGTCCCGTTCTATGATGACGGGCCTGCATCTGAAAGATCACCTGTATGACCATCACGCATCTCGTCACGCATTCCGGGGGATTTCACGCTGATGAGCTTTTGTCATCAGCCGTGTTGATGACATTGTTCCCACAAGCAAAAGTTGTGCGCACACGCGATGATCGAATCACCACACCCGGAGCGGGAAAGATCATTTATGATGTTGGGCGCGCCTATGACGCGCAGGCGGGGATCTTTGATCACCATCAGAGGCCCGCACCTTTGCGCGAAAATGGCCAGCCTTACAGCTCTTTTGGGCTGATCTGGCGCCATTTTGGCCGCGACTATCTGCGCCATCATCAGGTGCCCGAACAGGATATCGACGAAATCCACCGCAGCTTTGACGAAAGCTTTGTGGTGCCAATTGATCTGCTGGACAACGGGGCCATCAGCCCTTCGGTGGCGGGGCCCTTGTCCGATCTGACATTGCCCGCACTGCTGGAAACCCTGAAGCCGGTCTATGATGAACGCGGCGAAAACGCCGATGATGCGGCGTTTCGCGCGGCGATCCCGATTGCCCGCGCCTTTGTGGAATCAGCGATCCGCGGTCGGGCTGCCAAATGCCGGGCCATGTCGGTGGTTCTGGAGGCCATCAAAGCGGCAGGCGATGGGCCCGTGCTGGAATTGCCCATGGGCATGCCCTACCGCGAGGCGATTGCCCGCGCGGGGGCGGATCATCTGCTGTTTGTGGTGCATCCGCGCGATCAGGACTGGGCCATCAATGGCATCCGCCTGAACGAAGGCACCTTTGAACAGCGCGCAGATCTGCCTGCCAGCTGGGCTGGTCTGACAGATGATGCGTTGGAAGTGGCTTCGGGCGTCAAAGGCGCCCGCTTTTGTCACAACGCCCGGTTTCTTGCGGTTGCCAGCACGAGAGAAGCCATCATGCAGATGGCGGATCTGGCGGTGAAAGAGTGCCGCAGCGCATTGGCGGGGGCGTAATCCCCGCCGTTCGGGGTAGGGGCAGGATTAATGCATCCTGACCCTAGTCACCCGGATCTGAAGTTCGCCACACTGAACAGCGGCGCCGGCGCGAACTTCAGATTCTGTCCGGGTGACTATAACACTTTGAAACTAGTATGGTTTAAGGAATTGTAATTCGCTCCCGCGCTAAGCAGATCAGTGAGGCGAATTTCAATTCCACCATACTAGAGATCCAGCTCGATTACCCCGTCTTTGAGGGCCGCGCGCGACTGGCAAAGGATGATTTCGCTTTCGCGCTGCGCCTTGGACAGCACAAAATCGCGGTGCTCGACCTCGCCGGACAGCAGGCCGCATTTGCAGACCCCACAGATCCCGTCTGAGCATTTCAGCTCAATCTGATAGCCGTTTTCATTCAGCACTTCGGCGGCATTTTGGTCGGCGGGCACGGTCAGGCTTGTGCCGGATTTGGCCAGTTTCACCGTAAAGGCATGGTTTTCGTAATCAGGCACGTCCGGTACGGCGAAATATTCCAGATGCCGTGCCTCTTCCGGGAAGCCAGCGGCCTCGGCGGCCTCCATCACGGCGCTCATGTAGCGATCAGCGCCGCAGGTATAGACATGCCAGCCCGGCTGATAATCCAGCATGATCGTGGCCATATCGGCGCGTGTACCTTCATCGGTGATGTGCAGATGCACCTTATCCGTCCAGGGCATGACTGCCAGTTCTGGCAAAAACCCCATGGCATCGCGGCTGCGCCCGGAATAGTGAAAGGCGAAATCTGCACCTTTCGCCGACAGCTCATGCGCCATGGCGATCATCGGGGTGATGCCAATGCCGCCGCCCATCAGCAGGGTCTTCCCTGCGCTGTGATCCAGTGGAAAGTGGTTGATCGGATGGGAAATAAACACGCGCCGCCCCAGTGTAAAGATGCGGTGCATCAGCTTGGACCCGCCACGCCCTGCGTCTTCGCGCAGCACCGCAATCTGATAGCAGGACCGATCCGCCGGATCGCTGCACAGCGAATATTGCCGCAGGTATTCCGGTGCAATCACCAGATCCAGATGGGCCCCGGCCTGCCAGGCGGGCAGCTCTGATCCATCCACTGCGCGGAATTCATAGAGGATGGTGTCCTTGGCGATCTCACGCGCCTGTGTGACTTCAACCTGAATGACCGGGCTGTCGCTGTCAGCGGAATAAAGGTGCAGCGCGCTGCTATCCCCGGCTGACAGGCGCTTGCGATATTCCTGCGCGGGGATCATCTCCTGATAGGCTTTGATCCCGGCTTCGCGATCCATCGGAAACGGGTAGGGATGCGGATGCGGGGCCAGCGGCGCAGGGTACACCGCCAGCGTCTGATCCTCATACTTCAGATCCAGCTGCTTTTGCAGATCACGGGCATTGACCGGAATGTCGGTGGGGCGATAGCCGCCGTCTTCCTGTATCTCCAGATCCCACCACCATTTTTTCACCGGGTTCAAACCACCATTGCCCACTGCATCATCCAGCTTGGCCAGCGCCGGGGCCAGTTTTGGCGCTTTCATCGCGGCCCAGCGAAAGGGCTTTTCCTTAAAGATCCCCTCAAGGTTCCAGGGGCAGGTTTTCATGCAGCGCCCGCACATGGCCCCGCCGGGGGTTGTCACGCGATAGGTGGTGCATTTCTGGCTGTCGGATTTCCAGATCTCATAGCCGTTGAACATCAGTTTGGGCCCGGCAGTGATCGCCCCCGAGGGGCATTCGCGGGCACATTTGTTGCAGGAGTCACAAAATGTCTGCAGGCCGAAATCAATTGGCCTGTCATGGGCCATGGGCAGATCGGTGGTGACCACCCCGGATTTCAGGCGCGGGCCAAGGAAAGGGTTCAGGATCACCTCGCCAATGCGGCTGACTTCGCCCAAACCTGACAGCAACAGCAGCGGCGGTTGCAGCACTTCGCCATCCATCACCGTATGGGCCTTGGCCGAATAGCCCAGCCGCCGGATCTGCGCCGCAATCACGCCCCCCAGCAGGGAAAAGCGCAGATAGGCGCGCATGGATTGCGCGACGCTGATCCAATCGTCGCCGGACGCGCCCTCCATCGTCTCGAAGCCCTGATCGATGATCATGGAGATGGCGTTGGGATGGGGCGGGTCGATAGGCGCGCCGGTGGCGTCATGGGAATACCACGCCCAGTCCGGGCAGCGGCTGATCCCCACGGCATCCACCCCCAGAAAGTAGCTGCTGGCCTTCACCAAATCGGCATTGTGCTGAGGGTTCGCAGGCCGGAACTGTGCCCCGTCCCCGCTGATCCCGTCCTGCAACAGCACGAAGGCCCCGAGCATCCGTCGCTGCGCCATCGAAGGCGCGGATTTGCGCGCGTAATGCCCGCCCGTCGCGCCTTTTTGTACCTTCTTGCCCAGATCGCCGAACTGTGCGCGGGCGAACATGTCGGTGCGTTTCGGCACGCGGGGAATGTTGGGTTCGTCCAGATAAGTGGTTGGTTGATCGACCCTTTTCAATGTCTCGAAGGCATGCGGCCCGTCGCGGTAGCGCCGCTTGGCAAAGGGATCGCGTGTGGCGCGGCTCATCGGCGACAGGCTGCCCAGCCGCCAGCCGGGCCCGTCGGTCAGCAG
>JAOARQ010000030.1 GCA_025210455.1 Pelagimonas sp. | reverse complement strand
GCCGTCAATCTGATCGTACGCTTTGAAGTCACCAAAGTATTTGGTGATTGCTGCGGTCAGCGTGGTCTTGCCGTGGTCAACGTGGCCAATGGTGCCAATGTTGCAGTGCGGCTTGCCGCGTTCAAACTTTTCCTTTGCCATGATATGGCTCCTCTTTTCTTTTCAGGTGGAGAAGACGCGCTTCTCCCTACGGGGATGGGTAGGGCGGGGATCCCCCCGCCACCCGGTATTAAGCGTATTTCGCCTGGATCTCGTCCGAGATGTTCTGCGGAACAGGATCGTAGTGCGAGAACTGCATGGTAAACTGGGCACGGCCCGACGACATCGAACGCAGGGTGTTGATGTAGCCGAACATGTTCGCCAGCGGTACGTTTGCGTTGATCGCAACCGCGTTGCCGCGTGGCTCCTGACCAGACACCTGACCACGACGCGATGTCAGGTCACCGATGATGCCGCCGGTGTACTCTTCAGGAGTGATCACTTCGACCTTCATCATTGGCTCAAGCAGTTTCGCGCCAGCTTCGCGCATCCCTTCACGCATACACATGCGAGATGCGATTTCGAAGGCCAGAACCGAGGAGTCAACATCGTGGAACTTACCGTCGATCAGTGCAACCTTGAAGTCGATCACAGGGAAGCCTGCCAGAGGGCCGCTGTCCATAACCGACTGGATGCCTTTTTCAACACCAGGGACGTATTCCTTCGGAACAGCACCACCAACGATGCGGCTTTCGAACGAATAGCCTTCACCCGCCTCGGTGGGCGTGATGATGAGCTTGACTTCCGCGTACTGACCCGAACCACCCGACTGTTTCTTGTGGGTGTAGGTGTGCTCAACCTCGTGCGAGATGGTTTCGCGATAGGCCACCTGCGGTGCACCAATGTTCGCTTCAACCTTGAACTCACGCTTCAGACGATCAACCAGGATGTCCAGGTGCAGTTCGCCCATGCCTTTCATGATGGTCTGGCCTGATTCCAGGTCAGTTTCCACACGGAAAGATGGGTCTTCCGCTGCCAGACGGGCCAGGCCTGCCGACATTTTTTCCTGGTCGCCCTTGGTTTTAGGCTCAACCGCGATCTCGATCACCGGATCAGGGAAGGTCATGGTTTCAAGAACCACAGGATCCTTCGCATCACACAGGGTGTCACCGGTAGTGGTGTCTTTCAGACCCGCCAGCGCGATGATGTCGCCTGCAAAGGCTTCTTCGATCTCTTCACGGTTGTTCGAGTGCATCATCATCATACGACCGACGCGCTCTTTTTTACCTTTGGTCGAGTTCAGGACAGTGTCGCCCTTGTTCATCGTACCCGAATAGATGCGGGTAAAGGTCAGCGAGCCAACAAAGGGGTCGTTCATGATTTTGAACGCCAGACCAGAGAAGGCCATGTCGTCGTCTGCACGACGGGCGATGTCACGAACTTCTTCTTCGTCACCGGGTTTGAAGCCCATGTAATCAACAACGTCCAGCGGGCTGGGCAGATAGTCGATCACAGCGTTCAGCAGCGGCTGGACACCTTTGTTTTTGAACGCCGAACCACCCAGAACCGGAACGAAGTCCAGGTTCAGAGTACCCTTGCGCAGCAGTTTGCGCAGAGTTTCAACGTCAGGCTCTTCGCCTTCCAGATAGGCTTCCATGGCTTCTTCGTCTTGCTCGACGGCCGCTTCGACCATCTTTTCGCGCCACTCATTTGCCATGTCCTGCAGCTCAGGACGGATCTCAGCGTGGATCCAGGATGCACCCAGATCTTCGCCCTGCCACAGCCATTCCTTCATGGTGACCAGATCAACCAGGCCTTCCAGTTCGGTTTCGGCACCGATCGGAACACCAACCGGAACAGCGCGTGCGCCGGTGCGGTCTTCGATCATGTTCACGCAGTTGAAGAAGTCAGCGCCGATTTTGTCCATCTTGTTGACGAAAACCATGCGCGGAACCTTGTAGCGGTCAGCCTGACGCCACACGGTTTCGGTCTGAGGCTCAACACCAGCGTTGGCGTCCAGAACACAGACAGCACCGTCGAGAACCGCCAGCGAACGCTCAACTTCGATGGTGAAGTCAACGTGGCCGGGGGTGTCGATGATGTTCAGGCGGTGCTTGGCGCTGTCAGCGGTTTTACCATCTTCGGTGCGTTCCCAGAATGTGGTGGTCGCCGCCGAGGTGATGGTGATGCCGCGTTCCTGCTCCTGCTCCATCCAGTCCATGGTGGCCGCACCGTCGTGCACCTCACCAATGTTGTGGGATTTGCCGGTATAAAACAGGATGCGTTCCGAGCAGGTGGTTTTCCCTGCATCGATGTGCGCCATAATACCAAAGTTACGATAATGTTCGAGCGTATATTCGCGTGCCATTGTTTTGGTCCTAAGCCAAGATTACCAGCGATAATGGCTGAACGCTTTGTTCGCGTCGGCCATCTTGTGAGTATCTTCGCGCTTCTTAACAGCAGCACCACGGGACTGTACAGCGTCCAGCAGTTCACCGGCGAGGCGTTCTTCCATTGTGTTCTCGTTGCGCGAGCGTGCAGCAGAGATCAGCCAGCGGATGGCCAGAGCTTCGCGGCGCTCGGGGCGCACTTCAACCGGAACCTGGTAGGTGGCACCACCAACGCGGCGCGAACGAACTTCGACCGACGGCTTGATGTTGTCGAGCGCTTCGTGGAACAGCTCAACAGGTGCGCGCTTAACCTTGTTCTCAACACGGTCCAGTGCGTTGTAAACAATCTTTTCCGCGGCAGATTTCTTGCCGTCGTACATCAGGTTGTTCATGAATTTTGTCAGGACACGATCACCATATTTGGCGTCGGGCAGGACTTCGCGTTTTTCAGCGGCGTGACGACGTGACATAGCGTGTACTTCCTCTTACTTAGGACGCTTCGCGCCGTACTTCGAACGACGTTGCTTACGATCTTTGACGCCCTGGGTATCCAGAACACCGCGCAGGATGTGGTAACGCACACCGGGAAGGTCTTTTACACGACCGCCGCGAATCAGAACCACCGAGTGCTCCTGAAGGTTGTGGCTTTCACCTGGGATGTAGCTGATCACTTCGTAACCGTTGGTCAGACGCACCTTGGCCACTTTACGCATCGCCGAGTTCGGCTTTTTAGGTGTGGTGGTGTAGACGCGTGTGCAAACGCCGCGCTTTTGCGGGCACTGCTCGAGGTGCTGAGACTTCGAACGCTTGATTTTGGGCTGACGCGGCTTGCGGATCAGCTGCTGAATCGTGGGCATTAGGTAAGGTTCCCGTGCTTCTCACATATGCACCAGAATGGTGCGGTTTCATTTCGTGGCACCCTGCGCGGTGGCAGTTCGCCGGTTCATGCGCCGCGCGTGCGCGATGCACAAACGACAAAAATTCCGCGACATCTCCGTACCGGGGATAATGACGCGGTGGGTTTCCAGAGGATCGGAGCAGTTAAGTCGCCCGGACCTTGACCCGTGGATATGGCTAAAACGCATAGGTCCCCCTATGCGGATTGCTGCGCGTATAGGGGGAGTCGCCCGCATTGTCAACAGGGGCCGCCCCTTGCCAGATCCGGGTCTGGCTGTCATGCAGGTCTGAACGGTTTTAGCATCAGGGTGAAGCCATGCAAGTCATTGGGTTCTGTCGCTTCTCTTACCCCGCAGAGGGGGGATTTCAGGTGGGGCATGACACCATCGAAGACCGCATTGCCTATCTCTATTCCCCCGCCCGCCTCGAAGAACGGTTTCGCCATTTCGAAACCATCTGCCTGCCGGGTCTCAAGGCGCAGACCGATCCCGATTTCACATTTGTCATCCTTGTCGGGGATCAACTGCCCGAGATCCACCTGCAACGCCTTGCAGATCTGGTTGCCGATTTCCCGCAGGCGGTGATTATCCCACGTCCGCCCGGCCCCCATCGCAAGATCTGCCAGCAGGTGATCAACGAAATCCGCGACCCCGATCAACACTGCCTGCAATTCCGCCATGATGATGATGATGCCATCGCCCTGAATTTTGTCGAAACCCTCAGGCAGGCCGCACAGGATTGCGCGCCTCTGTTAGACAAACATCCCCTTGTCGGATTCGACTGGAACCGCGGCTATGTCGCCCGCCCGGATCACATTGGCCTTTGCGCAGAGGTGCAGGTCACCCCCTATTGGGGCGTGGCTCAGGCGGTTGCCGTACAGCCCCGCGTGGCCCGCACAGTGATGAACTTTGGCCACAACAAGCTAAACCGCTTCATGCCCACCGTCACCTTCACCGAAGACATCATGTATCTGCGCGGTCACAATGATCACAACGATTCCCGGCAGGCCAAGCATGTCAAACCCATTGACCTGCCCCGCCTGACCACGACGGAAGAGGCCGAGCTGCAAAAGCTGTTCGCCATCGACGCAGATCAGCTGCGCCGGGTCTTCTCTGCCTGATGTTTTCCCTGCCGAAACAGCGTATATAGCCCGGTCGCCACAACAATCGCGCCGCCCAACAGCGTGACATTATCAGGCCAGTCGCCAAAGATCAGCCACCCCAGAAGCAGCGCCCAGAGCAACCCGGTATAACGGAACGGCGCGGTAAAGCTCACGTCGCCAACGCGCATCACAAAGACGCTGAAACTATAGCCCCCGATGATGAACAGCGATGACCCCAACAGCAAAGGCAGGTTCTCACCGGTCAGCGGCACCCAATCCTCGCTCAGCGCCAGAAACAGCGCGAAAATCAATACGGTGATCGAGGCCCAAAGCGTCACCGTCAACGACGGCACAATGGGTGATAGCCGCCTTGTCGACAGATCGCGAATGGTCACAAAAAGCACCGCAAGCAGGCCGTACACAGTGTACAGGTTGAACCCATCGGTGCCCGGCTGCACGATCAGCAACATACCGACAAAGCCAATGGCAATCGCGCTCCAACGACGCCAACCCACGTTCTCACCAAAGATCAACGCCCCGCCAAGGGTCACGGTCAATGGCAGCATCTGCAAAAGCGCGGTTACATTGGCCAGTGGCAAATGGAACAGCGCCTGCAAAAAGAAATAAGCCGCCCCCACTTCTCCGAAACAGCGCAGCAGAACCAATATCAGATCTTTGCGCGGCAATCGCAGACGCAGCTGCCCCATCGCCTGCGCCAGCAGAAAAATCGCGATGCTGGCCAGAACACCCCGAATAACAAGGATCTGAGACAGCGGCATGTCCCCGCTCAAAGCTTTTACACAGGTATCGCCAAAGGTGAATGCAGCCATCGAGGCCATCATCAACAAGGCCCCGCGCGTGTTTTCTGAAAATGTCATGAAGTATGACCTAGCAGCGCAAATGCGACAGCGCCATTCCGTTCCCGACAAAGGCTCCTCAATCCCTGTCGGGCTTTCCTCGCGATGAGAGCCCGACAGGGATCGAAAAGCGCCCAAAGCAAAACGCCCCCGCAGATGCAGGGGCGTTTCAAATCACTTATGCGATCAGCTTATTCGCGGCTTTCCGGCGTGTCGACGATGATATCGCCAAACTCTTCCGGCATATCCGCAGGCGCAGCCATCTCTGGCGCCGCCAGCATCGCCGCCTGTTCCGCCTCTTCGCGGCGCGCTTCGATCACAACATTGTCGCGATCCGATGCGATGCGGCGCACACGCTGGGTTGCCCCACCGGTACCTGCCGGGATCAGACGCCCAACGATGACGTTCTCTTTCAGGCCAACCAGCTTGTCCTTCTTGCCCTGAACCGAGCTTTCGGTCAGCACGCGGGTGGTTTCCTGGAAGGAAGCCGCTGAGATGAACGAACGGGTCTGCAGCGAGGCCTTGGTGATCCCCAGCAGGATCGGCTCACCCTGTGCCGGACGGCCATCTTTCGAAATCGCCTTTTCATTGGCGGCGTCGAATTCGGCCTTGTCCACATGTTCGCCCTTCAGCAGCGTGGTGTCACCGCTGTCCAGGATTTCCCATTTCTGCAGCATCTGGCGCACGATGACTTCGACATGTTTGTCGTTAATCTTCACGCCCTGCAGACGGTAAACATCCTGCACTTCGTCGATCATGTAGTTCGCCAGCGCCTCGATCCCCATGATCGACAGAATGTCGTGCGGAGCCGGGTTGCCATCCATGATGTAATCACCCTTCTGGATGAAGTCCCCTTCGGCCACAGGAATGTGCTTGCCTTTCGGGATCATGTACTCGCGTGGTTCCAGACCGTCTTCTGCCGGTTCAATGCTGATGCGACGCTTGTTCTTGTAGTCCTTGCCAAAGCGCACGTAACCGTCGATTTCGGCGATGATCGCATGATCTTTCGGGCGACGGGCTTCGAACAGTTCCGCAACGCGTGGCAGACCACCGGTAATGTCCTTGGTCTTGGCGCCTTCACGCGGGATACGCGCAACAACGTCACCGGCCTGAACCTTCTGACCATCTTCACACGACAAAATCGCGTCAACCGACATCGGATAGGTGATCGGATTGCCCGCGTCATTGCGCAGTGGCTCACCATTTTCACCCATCAGAATGATTTCCGGCTTCAGCTCATTGCCTTTCGGTGCCGCACGCCAGTCGATCACGATCTTCTGGGTCATACCTGTCGCATCGTCGGTCTCTTCGCGCACCGCAAGACCGTTAACCAGGTCAACGTGCTTGGCGATACCGTCCTTCTCGGCGATGATCGGCAGAGTATACGGGTCCCATTCGAACAGCTTGTCGCCGCGCGCCACATCCTGGCCTTCTTTCACGAAGAGCTTGGAACCATAGCCCATTTTATGGGATGCGATTTCCTCGCCCTGATCGTTCATGATCAAGACCTGCATGTTGCGGTTCATCACGATCTGCTCGCCCAGGGCGTTTTCGATCACGCCCGGGTTTGCGAATTCGATCTTACCATTCTGCGACGCTTCCAGGAAGGAACGGCTGGAACCCTGCGCAACACCGCCCATGTGGAAGGTCCGCATGGTCAGCTGTGTGCCCGGTTCACCAATCGACTGCGCCGCGATGATCCCAACAGCTTCGCCGCTGTTCACCTTGGTGCCGCGCGCCAGGTCACGACCATAGCAGGTTGCGCAAACGCCCTCTTCGGCCTCACAGGTCAGTGGGCTGCGGATACGCGCGGTCAACACGCCAGCATCTTCGACCGAATCCGCCATGCGCTCGTCGATCAGCTCGCCTTCGCGAATGAGGACAGCACCGGTCTCCGGGTTCTTGATGTCTTCTGCTGCCACACGGCCCAGAATACGCTCACCCAGGGTTGCAACCACTTCACCATCATTGACAGCCGCCTGCGCGGTGATCGCGTTTTCAGTGCCGCAGTCATCCATACGAACGATGCAGTCCTGCGCCACGTCCACCAGACGACGGGTCAGATACCCCGAGTTCGCAGTCTTCAACGCAGTATCCGACAGACCCTTACGGGCACCGTGGGTCGAGTTAAAGTACTCAAGAACGGTCAGACCTTCCTTAAAGTTCGAGATGATCGGCGTCTCAATGATGTCGCCGTTCGGCTTTGCCATCAGGCCGCGCATCCCGCCCAGCTGCTTCATCTGCGTAACCGAACCACGCGCACCAGAGTGGGCCATCATGTAAACCGAGTTCGGCTCCATGACCGCGCCAGCATCGTCACGCTGTTCCGCCGAAATGGTCGACATCATCGCTTCGGTGACTTTGTCGTTACACTTCGACCAGGCATCAACAACCTTGTTGTACTTTTCGCCCTGAGTGATCAGGCCGTCCATGTACTGCTGTTCAAAGTCTTTCACCTGATCGCGGGTATCGCCAACGATGTCCCATTTGTTGTCAGGGATAACCATGTCGGACTTACCAAACGAGATCCCGGCCTTGAAAGCTTCCTTAAAGCCCATGGACATGATCTGGTCACAAAAGATAACCGACTCTTTCTGACCACAGTAACGGTAGACAGTATCAATGACCCGCTGCACGTCTTTCTTCCGCAGCAGCTGGTTGACCAGGTCAAACGGCGCTTTGGCGTTCAGCGGCAGCAGCGCACCCAGACGCACACGGCCCGGAGTGGTATCAACGATCTGGTAAACTTCGTTCCCTTCTTCGTCGATCTGCTTGATGCGGGCCTTGATGTTGGCGTGCAGATGCACTTCGCCAGCGTTCAATGCGTGCTCTACCTCTTCGATCGAAGAGAAGACCATGCCTTCACCCTTCATGCCTTCACGCGCGATGGTCACATAGTAGAGACCCAAAATCATATCCTGCGAAGGAACGATGATCGGCGCGCCGTTGGCAGGCGACAGAACGTTGTTGGTCGACATCATCAGAACGCGCGCTTCCAGCTGGGCCTCAAGGCTCAGCGGCACGTGAACCGCCATCTGGTCCCCGTCAAAGTCGGCGTTGAACGCCGAACAGACCAGCGGGTGCAGCTGAATAGCCTTACCTTCGATCAGCGTGGGTTCAAAGGCCTGAATGCCCAAACGGTGCAGCGTCGGCGCGCGGTTCAGCAGAACCGGGTGTTCGCGGATCACCTCATCAAGGATATCCCAAACCTCAGGACGCTCTTTTTCCACCAGCTTCTTGGCCTGTTTCACGGTCGAAGACAGACCTTTCGCCTCAAGCCGCGAATAGATGAAGGGCTTGAACAGCTCCAGCGCCATCTTCTTGGGCAGACCACATTGGTGCAGCTTCAGTTCCGGGCCGGTCACAATCACCGAACGACCGGAAAAGTCGACGCGTTTCCCCAAAAGGTTCTGACGAAAACGACCCTGCTTGCCTTTCAGCATGTCCGACAGCGATTTCAGCGGGCGCTTGTTGGCACCGGTGATCACGCGGCCACGACGGCCGTTGTCAAACAGCGCATCCACAGATTCCTGCAGCATCCGCTTTTCGTTACGAACGATGATGTCAGGCGCGCGCAGCTCGATCAGACGCTTCAGACGGTTGTTCCGGTTGATCACACGGCGGTACAGATCGTTCAGATCCGAAGTCGCAAAGCGGCCACCATCCAGCGGCACCAGCGGGCGCAGCTCTGGCGGGATCACAGGCACAACGGTCAGGATCATCCACTCCGGACGGTTGCCCGATTCCAGAAAGCTTTCGACCACTTTCAGACGCTTGATGATCTTCTTGGGCTTCAGTTCGCCTGTCGCCTCTTTCAGATCCGCGCGCAGGTTTTCGGCCTCGGCTTCAAGGTCGATGTTCTGCAGCATCTCACGGATCGCTTCGGCACCGATGTTCGCCTTAAAGGCGTCCATGCCGTATTGATCCTGCGCATCCAGATACTCTTCCTCGGTCATCATCTGGCCATAGGTCAGATCGGTCAGACCGGGTTCGATCACCACATAGTTTTCAAAATACAGCACCCGCTCAAGATCACGCAGTGTCATATCCAGCATCAGGCCGATGCGCGACGGCAGCGACTTGAGGAACCAGATATGCGCACAGGGCGCCGCCAGTTCGATGTGGCCCATGCGTTCGCGACGCACCTTTTGCAGCGTGACTTCCACACCACATTTTTCGCAGACAACGCCGCGATACTTCATGCGCTTATATTTGCCGCACAGGCATTCGTAATCTTTGATCGGGCCAAAGATACGCGCACAGAACAGGCCGTCACGCTCGGGCTTGAACGTACGGTAGTTGATGGTTTCAGGTTTCTTGATCTCACCGAAAGACCAAGAGAGGATCCGCTCCGGCGAGGCGAGCGAGACTTTGATCTCGTCAAACACCTTCTGCGGCGCAAGCGGGTTGAACGGGTTGTTGGTCAGTTCCTGGTTCATATGTTCCTCACAATGTCAGAGGGAGGCGGGGGAGGCAGGTGCGGCACGCCGCACCTGAAGGTCAGGCAAATGTCGAAGCGCGATAATCTGCGCCCCTCAAGAACCTCACTCATCCTCCTCCGCATCCAGGAGTTCCATGTTCAGGCCAAGGCCGCGGACTTCTTTGACGAGAACGTTAAAGCTCTCTGGCACACCGGCCTCAAAGTTGTCTTCGCCTTTGACGATCGATTCATAGACCTTGGTCCGGCCGGCCACGTCATCCGATTTCACGGTCAGCATTTCCTGCAGGGTATAGGCGGCACCGTAAGCTTCCAGAGCCCAGACCTCCATTTCCCCAAAGCGCTGACCACCGAACTGCGCCTTACCACCCAGCGGCTGCTGCGTAACAAGCGAGTACGGACCGGTTGAACGGGCGTGGATCTTGTCGTCCACAAGGTGGTGCAGTTTCAGCAGATACTTCACACCCACGGTCACACGACGCGAGAATTCGTCGCCGGTCCGGCCATCAAACAGACGCGACTGCCCGCTTTCGTCAAAGCCCGCGCGTGCCAGCGCATCGTTCACGTCCGCTTCTTTCGCACCATCAAAGACCGGCGTTGCAATCGGTGCACCACGCGATGCGTTGGCTGCGATTTCAACCAGACCTTCTTCGTCCAGACCTTCGATGCCCTCTTCGTAGACGTCATCGCCATAGGCAATGCGCAGCGCTTCACGCACAGGGGTCAGATCGCCAGAGCGACGGTAATCCTGCAGCGCCTCGTCCACTTTCAGACCCAGCGCGCGTGCGGCCCAGCCCATGTGGGTTTCAAGGATCTGACCGACGTTCATCCGCGATGGAACGCCCAGCGGGTTCAGACAGAAGTCAACCGGTGTCCCGTCTTCGAGGAACGGCATGTCTTCCATGGGCACAACGCGTGAAACCACACCTTTGTTCCCGTGGCGACCCGCCATTTTATCACCGGGCTGCAGCTTGCGCTTCACCGCGATGAACACCTTGACCATCTTCATGACGCCCGGAGGCAGATCGTCGCCGCGACGGACCTTTTCGACCTTGTCTTCGAAACGCGCATCCAGCGCACGTTTTTGCGCTTCATACTGTTCATGCAGCGCTTCAACGTGCTTGGCATCATCTTCTTCCGCCAGCGCCAGCTGCCACCACTGACCACGGGTCAGGCTTTCCAGCAGCTCTTCGTTGACGTCCGAATTCGGCTTGACGCCGCGCGGGCCTTTCACAGCCACTTTGCCCAACAGCATGCCTTTCAGACGGGCATAGATGTTGCGATCCAGGATCGCCAGCTCGTCGTCACGGTCACGTGCCAGCGCTTCGATCTCTTCGCGTTCGATCTGCAGCGCACGTTCGTCTTTTTCCACACCATGGCGGTTGAAGACACGCACCTCAACAACGGTCCCGAAGTCACCCGGTTTCACACGCAGCGATGTATCACGCACGTCAGATGCTTTTTCACCAAAGATGGCGCGCAGCAGCTTTTCTTCCGGGGTCATCGGGCTTTCGCCCTTGGGTGTGATCTTACCGACCAGAATATCGCCCGGCTCAACATCCGCACCGATGTAAACGATGCCCGCCTCGTCGAGGTTGCGCAGCGCTTCTTCACCGACGTTTGGAATGTCGCGGGTGATTTCTTCCGGGCCCAGCTTGGTGTCACGCGCAGCCACTTCGAATTCTTCGATGTGAACAGACGTAAACACGTCGTCTTTCGCGATACGCTCGGAAATCAGGATACTGTCTTCGTAGTTGTAGCCGTTCCACGGCATGAAGGCCACGATAACGTTCTTACCCAGCGCCAGTTCCCCCAGATCGGTCGACGGACCATCTGCGATAACCTCGTCTTTCGACACCTGCTGACCCACCTTCACCAGAGGCTTCTGGTTGATACAGGTGTTCTGGTTCGACCGCTGGAATTTGCGCATCCGATAGATGTCAACGCCCGCGTCGCCCAGTTCCAGATCTTCGGTCGCACGGATAACGATACGTTCCGCATCCACCTGGTCGATGATACCGCCACGTTTCGCCAGAACCGCCGCACCCGAGTCACGCGCAACGATTTCTTCGATCCCGGTGCCCACCAGCGGCGCTTCTGCGCGCAGGGTCGGAACCGCCTGACGTTGCATGTTTGAACCCATCAAAGCGCGGTTCGCGTCGTCGTTTTCCAGGAACGGAATAAGAGACGCCGCAACCGACACCAGCTGCTTGGGCGATACGTCGATCAGGTCCACGTTTTCGCGCGGCGCAAGGGTGTAATCGCCCGACTGACGGGTCGACACCAGATCGTTCTGGAACTTGCCTTCTTCGTCCAGCCCGGCGTTCGCCTGCGCAACGGTGTGACGCATCTCTTCGGTGGCCGACATATAGTGCACTTCGTCAGTCACTTTGGCGTCTTTCACCACGCGATACGGGGTTTCGATAAACCCGTATTTGTTAACGCGCGCAAAGGTCGCCAGCGAGTTGATCAGACCAATGTTCGGCCCTTCCGGTGTCTCAATCGGACACATACGGCCATAGTGCGTCGGGTGAACGTCGCGCACCTCAAAGCCCGCACGCTCACGTGTCAGACCGCCCGGCCCAAGCGCCGAAAGACGGCGTTTGTGGGTCACTTCCGACAGCGGGTTGGTCTGGTCCATGAACTGCGACAGCTGCGACGAGCCAAAGAATTCACGCACCGCGGCAGCCGCCGGCTTGGCGTTGATCAGATCCTGCGGCATCACGGTGTCGATTTCGACAGAAGACATACGCTCTTTGATCGCGCGCTCCATGCGCAGCAGACCAACACGGTACTGGTTTTCCATCAGCTCGCCAACAGAACGCACACGACGGTTGCCGAGGTGGTCGATGTCGTCCACGTCGCCTTTGCCGTCACGCAGCTCAACCAGCGCTTTCACACATTGAACAATGTCTTCGCGATCCAGTGTCCGCTGGCTGTCTTCTTTGTCCAGCGCCAGACGCATGTTCATCTTCACGCGGCCAACAGCCGACAGATCATAGCGTTCGCCATCAAAGAACAGGGTATCGAACAGCGCGCTTGCCGCTTCAACGGTGGGCGGCTCGCCCGGACGCATCACGCGATAGATATCCATCAGCGCCGAATTGCGGTCCATGTTCTTGTCCTGCGCCATGGTGTTGCGCATGTAGGGGCCGACATTGACGTTGTCGATGTCCAGAACCGGGATCTCGGTGATGCCCGCTTCCAGCAGCTCTTTCAGAGTACCGCCGGTCACATCGCCATCTTTGTCGACTTCCCAGGTCAGCTCATCACCGGCTTCGACATAGATCGCGCCTGTGTCTTCGTTGATGATGTCCTTGGCGACAAACTTGCCAACGATGTGCTCAAACGGCACCAGCAGGTTTTGCACCTTGCCTTCGTCGATCAGCTTCTTGACCGCGCGCGGAGTGACCTTTTTGCCAGCTTCGGCAATCACTTCACCGCTGTCGGCGTCAACCAGATCGAACAGCGGGCGGGTGCCGCGCACACGCTCTGGGAAGAACTTGGTCGACCAGCCTTCGCCGCGACGGTGTTCGAAGGTCACGGTGTCGTAATAGGCATCCATGATCGCTTCCTGATCCAGACCCAGCGCATACAGCAGGGTTGTCACAGGCAGCTTGCGGCGGCGGTCGATGCGCGCAAAGACGATGTCTTTGGCGTCGAACTCAAAGTCCAGCCAGGAACCACGGTAAGGAATGATCCGGCAGGCGAACAGCAACTTGCCCGAGCTGTGCGTCTTACCTTTGTCGTGATCAAAGAACACGCCCGGCGAACGGTGCATCTGGGAAACGATCACACGCTCGGTGCCGTTCACGATGAACGTGCCGTTCGGGGTCATCAAAGGCATATCGCCCATGAAGACATCCTGTTCCTTGATGTCTTTTACCGATTTCGCACCGGTATCTTCATCCACATCAAATACGATCAGACGCAGGGTAACCTTCAGCGGCGCGCTGTAGGTCATATCGCGCTGCATGCATTCCTCAACGTCGTACTTGGGCTTTTCCAGATCGTAGTTAACGAATTCCAGGATCGAGGTTTCGTTAAAGTCCTTGATCGGGAAAACCGACTGGAACACACCTTTGATGCCTTCGCCGTCGGTCGGCTGAGGCTGATCACCGGATTTCAGGAAAAGTTCATAGCTGGATTTCTGAACCTCGATGAGGTTCGGCATTTCCAGCACTTCACGGATTTTGCCGTAGTAACGGCGAAGACGTTTCTGGCCAAGGAAGCTTTGCGCCATGACAGATGTCACCTTTCGATATCTCGTCTGGACACGCGCCGTCGGGCACCGACACGTTCCATCAGTGACGGCATGGACCAGATCCATTCTCGGGCTTCGTCCCACCGAAACCCTCTCGATACCGAAATCCCTGCCTTGGAAAAATCCTGCATTCACAGGATCTTACCAAGTCCGGGCCTTGGATTATTACGCTGGTTAACCAGCCTGGCGAATGATGTTTTGCGCGACTTCACCACCTTGAAGACCGGCAGAACAATTACCATTCTTCGCTTGGGATCACCTCTAGATGCTGCAAACAGGACAAAGCGGACTCGAATCAATGCAAGCCCGCAAGAGTTCCCGAATATTCGCTGAACACACCGAACGCAACCCCCAAGTGTAATTTGGGGTGTCAGATCGAAGCACCCGCCCACTGTGCCAAAAAACACGGCAGGTTTCAACGGCTGCTTTTCAACCCGTCAACAATCCCGCGCAAAGTTGCCAGTTTTTAAACAATCAGATAGGATCATAAACAAAACAAACAGGCGCAGGAGCATCTCCGTGGGGAATGGCAAATATACGGTCATGTCGACCATGAAAAACGAATCCCCCTATATTCTGGATTGGATTGCACATCATAAGGTTCTTGGGTTTGACGATATCATTGTGTGCTCGAACGACTGCACCGACCCGACCGACAAGATCCTGCTGCGCCTTCAGGATCTGGGCTTTCTCACCCATCACGCGACCAAGCTGAAAGCAGGCGGCATTCACCGCAGCGCCCTGCGTCAGGCCAACCGCTATGATGTGATGAAAGATGCTGAATGGGTCTATATCACCGATGCCGATGAATATCTGAATATCCACATCGAAGACGGCTCGGTGCAGGCCCTGATAGAGGCCAGCGGCCCCAATGCCGATGTGATTTCCGTACCATGGCGGCTGTTTGGCTCTGCCGGGATCGAAAAAATCGAAGATACCCCCGTGACCGAACAGTTCCGCCTGACCGAAAAGCCTTGGGATGCCGACACCAATCCCAACGCCGGGGCACATCAGAAATCACTCTATACCAATCCGCATAAATACAAGCGCCTAGGCATTCACCAGCCGATCCATTCCGAAGAACACAAAGCCGATATCAAACATGTCTGGCCCGGCGGGTCCGATTTCTTCATCAATGGCGAGCGCACGGAAAACCCACCCTCCTACGAAGTTGCGCAGGTCAATCACTACGCCGTGCGTTCGATGAATTCCTATATGAACAAACGCGCACGCGGGCGGGCGAACCACATGGAAAACGTGCTGGGCGCGCCGTATTGGTTCAAACACAACATCAACGACATGACTGACACCTCGATTGACCGCTATAAACCCAAGGTTGAAAAGCTGGTGTCAGAACTCAAAAGTGACCCCATTCTGGCCGACCTGCATGAACAGGCGGTGGACTGGCACCAGCGCAAGGCCACATCTCTGATGATGGATCCTGAACTGGAACCTTTCGTCGAAGAACTGCGCAGCCACCCAATGCACTCGGCCCGCAAATCCGCCTAGGCGCAACCAGCGCCGCCCCGTTCTGAGGCGGCGCAGCCAACAAGACCAGGCTTGCCCCATCACCCGCGCGTTGACCCTATGTCATCCACACCGCGCTCCAACCTGCCCAAGCGCTTTCGATGAGCCCCGCAGCGTATAGGTGGTGTCAATCCCAGCCGTCCCACTGGCGTATTGCACTTTGACAGTGCGCCCAGCTTTCATGGCAGCAATTATCTGCGGTGAAAGCGCAATGCCTTCATTGCCATCCCCGAAGAAATCAAAATGCGCCTGATAGCGCACGCCGTCGATTTCCAGACGCACAGGGGCATTCACCCCATTTGGCGCATATGCGGCGAACTCATACATCACCCAGTCTCCCCGCTCACAAAGGATTTCAAATCCACCTGAACGATCCCCCGCAATAGACTGTGGCGCAACGGCGCGCCCGCCTTTGGCGGTCCAGGATTGCGCCATTGAGGCGCTGGCAAGGACAGACAGAACACCCGCTAAAATGACAACCTTCATAGCGATCTCCTTTGGATGGCGTTACAGCCCAAGAGGGTTAAAGCGGCACGCTCTGCGCGCTTTTTGTGTCGCGGACATCAACCGGTCTGCATAGGCAAACGCTTTGTTTACCGGCCAGTCCGTGGTGCGCTCTATCGCCTTTTGCGGGTCGGTCTGCTCTAGAAGAAAAATCTCGAACTCGCTTTTGCTCATCCGGTCTTCAACCAGATCAACCCAGCAGCTGCAGGCCTTAAGGGTCTGTCTTGTGTTCTTCGAACAGGCCTCTGCCGCATCTTTCTTTGAAGGGTTGCAGGCCGCAAGCACTGACAGCGACGTCACCACAAGACCTATGCGCAGCACCCGCCCGGAAAGCCCGACAGTGCGCTGTTCGTTTACGGGGCCGGTTGGCACGAAAAACTTACCAGCCACTGCTGCCTCCCAGCACACTTAACAGCCCGATCCCACCGATCAGCGCCATCATGGCGAAAATGCTGACAATCACGGAAATCCCGCTCAGGATGGCCCCGATCAGGCCAAGGATATTCACCGTATCGTTGCCGTTTTCCTTACCGATGCCAAAAGCCTTGATCCCCAGCACAAGACCAACAACCGCCAGGATCACGCCAAGAACAGGAATAAAGAACCCAAGAACGGCGCAGACACAGGCAGCCACGCCATGCACCAATCCAGGGGTCGTTTGAGTGTTTTCAGTCATAAGAAATCCAATTCCAGTTAATGTTCACCTTCAGGTCAGACCAACCAGGCTGTGGCCCTTGGGCAGACCTCAAATGCAGCCTGGGCGCGCCACGCTCAGTGGCAGCGACACAGGCCAGCACGGGTGAAAATGCGAAATGGATGTCTGACTTCAATATAGAGAAATCTCTATATTGCTGTGACTTGCGGGCAGGATGTACTCACCTTGCCCTTACGGTGTGACCCATCCTTTTGAGATGGCAATCGCAAGGGCCTGCTCTTTCGTGCGCACCCCCATCTTGGCGCGCAGTTTGGACAGGTAAAGATTCACAGCTGAATCGCTGATGTTCAGCCGATCAGAAATGGCGCTCAGACGGTATCCGCTGGCCAACAGCTGCAAGATTTCAGCCTGCCGCGGCGACAGCGGCGACTTTTCCACCGCCGGCTTATGCAGCAACAGCATCTGCGAATAGGCCGCAAAAGACGCCACCGCCAAAGCCCCGCCGCTTTCCTTCATGCGTTTCAGAAACTGCGCCCCGCTGTCTTCATACCCGATACCCACCCCGGCACCGGAATAGGTCTTGTCGGCATCTGGCATCGAAAACGTCACCGATGATCGCTGTCGAAAGTTATGAAAGCGGCCCAGAACCTGCGCCCGCCCCAGTTTCGAACGGTTCACTTCATCCTGCGCAAAATCAGCCCCCCAGATCACACGGGGCACACCCGCACGCACCGCCTCAACCAGAGGGCTTTTTTCAACCAGCGACCGCCGCCCTTCTTCGCGTGTATATGCTTCTGGCAGCGTCGAGACACTTTGCATATCCGGCGCTGTCCCAAAGAAGGTATGAACAACATTTGCCCCGGATCGCTGCGCAAAGGCGGCAAAGACCTGCCCAGCCTGATCACGCGATCTAACCCCCCGCAGATCGGTCATAAAATCCATCAACTGATAATTCAGGCTTGGCATCAAATCGGATCCCGCAAAAATACGACTAAAAGAATCGATTAACCGAATACAGACATATTACCGGATTTAGGCGCAAGCGCGTTCCATACGGTCACCATTGCATTCCCGGCACTGGCTCTTGTAGCAACGATAAACCACCCCGATGTGGCGCGCATGTTACAGGAGCCCCGCAATGCAGATCACGGAACCTTCCCGTCAGATTGATGTCATCCATTCCACGGATGTTCTGGTTGTGGGCTCTGGCCCGGGCGGTCTGGCAGCGGCGCTTGCGGCGGCCCGCTCTGGCGTGAACGTCACCCTGGTGGAACGCTTTGGCTGCTTTGGCGGCAATATCACCACCGTGGGCGTCGAAGGCTTTGCCTGGTATCGCCACGAAAAAACCATCGAAGCCGGGGGCATTGGGCGCGAATTCGAAGACCGCGCCAAAGACATGGGCGCCGCCGTCCCCGAAAGCCAGTCGCTCAGCTATGAAATCGACAGCGAAGGCTTCAAGGTGGTCGCCGACCAGCTGGTGCAAGAGGCAGGCATCACCCCCATGCTGCACCGTCTCTTTGTTGCGCCCATCATGGAAGGCGACCGGATCACCGGCATCATCACCGAATCCAAAGCAGGCCGTGAGGCGCTCTTGGCCAAGGTTGTGATTGACGCCACGGGTGATGCCGATATCGCCCACCGCGCCGGCGCCCCCGTTACCCACCCCCCGCGCGAAGAGCTTCAGGCCGCAAGCGTCATGTTCCATGTGGCAGGTGTCGACAAGACCCGCTTTATGGAAGAGGTCCGCGCCAATCCGCAGACCTATGCCGATTGGTCCAACGGGGAATGGACCGTCGAAACCGACGGGAAAGAAGACGATATGTTCTCTCCCTTCCTCAAGAAACCCTTTGAAACCGCCCGCAAAGCCGGGGTCATTCCCGCCGATCTGACAACAATCGCAGGCACTTGGGGCGCTGTGCATGACAGCGGTGAAATGACCTATATGAACCTCGTGCATCTGGGCAACTGCGATGGCACCGACCCCGCGGATCTTACGCATTTCGAAATCGAAGGCCGCCGTCAGGCCATGATGGCCATCGAAGCGCTGCGCAGATTTGCCCCCGGCTGCGAAGGCGTCCGCCTGCGCAATTTTGGCATGACGCTGGGCATTCGCGACACCCGCAAGATCGACGCCCAGTATAACATGACGGAAACCGATGTGCGCCAGCAGGGCCGCTTTGACGACAGTATCGGCATCTACCCGGAATTCATTGATGGCTATGGCATCCTGATCCTGCCCACCACCGGGCGCTACATGCAGATCCCCTATCGGTCTCTTCTGCCGCAAAAGATCAAAGGGCTTCTTGTCGCCGGTCGCGCCACAGGCGGCGATCAGGTGGCCCATGCCGCCACCCGCAACATGGCCTGCTGCGCGGTCGCCGGTCAGGGCGCCGGGATCGCCGCCGCGCAGGCCGTGAAGACCGGTGTTGAGCTAGACGCAATCGACCTGACCGCTGTGCAGTCTGATCTGCGCAAACAGGGCGTGCGCTATCAATAGGTCTCGGCCGCCAACCGTTTGGCCAGGATACCCATTAAAATGACAGAAATCCCCAGAAACGCGGCACCGACGATCCAGGCCGTCGGTGTCGAATAGACCTCTGCAATTGCACCCGCCAGAACCAGCCCCAAAGCCGCCCCAAGCTGCTGGATCAGCGATTTCAATGACAGGATCGTGGATCGCTGACGGTCTGCCACGCATCTGTGCAAAATGCTGCTGGCCGGTGTCTCGGACACGCCAAGCGCCACGGCGTACAGGATAAAAACCACCACAAAGCCGGTGATACTGCCCTGCAATGCCAATGCAATCTGCACCCCAGCCAGACAGGCAAACACCACCATCAGCGTGATCGCATGTCGCCGCCTGAACAGTCGCGAAATGCGCGCAGACAAAGACGCGCCAAAGGCAATGGCAAAGAAATAGGCCGCCGTCAGCCCGCCAATAACCGTGTTGGCATAGCCCGCATCCAGCATGGGTTTTGCATGGGTGGGCCAGATCACTTCAACCGGGTTGCTCGCCATCAGGAAAAACGCCAAAGCCGCCAAAAGCACCGACAACGCCGGATGTCTCAGGGCAAGCAGACCCGCGTCTTTGATCACCACGGGCACCGCCACAAACCCCTGTTTCAAGGCACGGGGGTTCAGCGGGCGCGGCGCTTCTACAATGACAATCAGGGTGTAAAAGAACACCCCAACCATCACCACCAGACTAGCCATATAAGACAGATCATAAGCGCTGAACCCCAGCCGTTCGGCCACCGGTCCAAAGAGATCCGGCAGCAAACCACCCAAAACAGCCCCCACAGCCAGACCCATGGCATTGGCCGACTGCGCCTTTGCCAGCGCGGGCTGCACATCCACATCTGGCGCAGTGGTTTTGAAGGTCTCAACAAACCAGGCATCAAGGGTGCCCGATCTCAGCGCCCGACCAAATCCGATACAGGCAAAGGACAGCGCAAGAACATAAAAATCGCGTGTCGAAAGAAACAGCACCAGCGAACAAAGGCTGGCAACAACCGCTGCCAGAAAGACAGGTTTGCGCCCGATGCTGTCCGCCAAACCGCCAAAGGGCAGCTCCATCGCCATGGTCGTGAATGAATACACGCCAAAAAGCAGCGAAATCTGGAAAAGATCCATACCGCGATCCGTCAGCGCAAGGGCAACAACGGCAACCGTCAATCCCATCGCAAAACGATCCAGAAACTGATGGATCTGAAACACCCGGATATGACGTTGCGCCGGGCCGGGCAGTGCTTTGAAAGAAAAATCTAAATCTGTGGTCATGGGCGAACCATCCGCTTTGCGAAGACTTTCCACAAGACCCTTACCGCGCTTTGCAGGTGATCCTGACTTGACGCACCTCAGAGCAAGGCTCACGGTAGCCCTATCGTTTTACACGATTTTTCAACCTTACCCCCTTGTAACAATTCCGTGAGCACCCATATTCATTGTATACCAAAGCATACATAAATCGAAGGGAGCGTCATGTTTGACCACCTGCTGACGGAAGCTTTCCTTCCGTTTACCATTTCGCTTGGCCTGCTTGCAGGTCTGACACTGATGGAACTGCTCTTTGCCCTCTTGGGGGGCACCCTTTTGGGGTTGGGCGGCGATAGTATCGACATCGACGGGCCAGACATCGACGCCCCCGAATTCGATCTGCCGGATCTGGGCGATCTTGATATTGATCTGGATGGCATCGACACCGACGCCTTTGAACTTCCCAGTTTCGAAGAGCCAGGTCTGACCACAGCCCCCGCAGGCCCCTCTGATTGGCTTGGGTTTGGTCGCATGCCCGCGCTGATCTGGCTGGGGACGATGGCGCTTGCTTTTGGTCTGGTGGGGATCACGGTGCAAAACATCGCCCTCGCCCTGTTGGGCAGTGCTCTGCCCGCCTGGAGTGTTGCCATTCCGGCGCTCGCCGTGGCGATCTGGTTTACCCGTGGCTTTGGCGCGCTTTTCGCCCGCCTTCTGCCCAAAAACGAAAGCCAGTCCGTCTCTGAGCGCCATCTGGGGCGTCGCAAAGGCGTGGTGTCGCAAGGCACCGCCGCCCGTGGTCGCCCCGCTGAAATCCGTGTTTCGGATCGCTACGGCAACACCCATTATATCCGCGCCGAGCCCCTGCGCGATGACGCTGTAATCCCACAGGGAACCGAAGTCATCGTTTTGCGCCATCGCTACGACAGCGGATACATGATCGTTGCGCTGACCGCGTAACTTACTGAATATTGGAGGACTTTATGGAACTTCTTATCCTGCCAGTTGCTGGCATACTCATTCTTCTTCTGCTGCTCGGCCTTATCATGGGCCGCCTCTACCGTCGCGCCACCCGCGAAATCAGCCTGGTCAAAACCGGGGCTGGCGGCAAAAAGGTCATCATGGATGGCGGCGTGATCGTCGTGCCTTTGCTGCATGAGGTCAGCCCGGTAAACATGAAAACCCTGCGCCTTGAGGTCAAACGCGACGGCGACGGCGCCCTGATCACCAAAGACCGCATGCGCGTCGATGTGGGCGTCGAATTCTACGTCTCGGTCCAGCCCACCGACGAAGGTGTGGCCCGCGCCGCCCAGACGCTGGGGGATCGCACCTTTGACGTCGAACAGCTGCGCGAAATGATCGAAGGCAAACTGATCGACGGCTTGCGCGCCGTGGCTGCGCAGATGTCGATGGATCAGCTGCATGAGAACCGCGCCGACTTTGTGCAAGAGGTGCAGAACACCGTCTCCGAAGACCTGCTCAAAAACGGTCTTTCGCTGGAATCCGTCTCGCTCACCGCGCTGGACCAGACCCCGTTTGAGGCCCTCGATGAAAACAACGCCTTTAACGCCGTCGGCATGCGCAAACTGGCCGAGGTGATCGCGCAATCCAAGAAAGAGCGCGCCAATATCGAAGCCGAAGCCGCCGTTGCCGTGCGCCGCGCCGAAATGGAAGCCGAACGCGAGCGCCTGCTAATCGAACAGGATGAAAAACAGGCCAGCATTCAACAGATCCAGCAGGTCGAAACGCTGAAAGCCGCGCAAGAGGCCGAAATCGCCCAGCGCACCGAAGACTCCGTGCGTGAAACCGAACGCGCCCGCATCGCCCGCGAAGAGGCCATCCGCTCAGCGGAAATCGAACGTGAGCGCAAGATCCGCGATGCGGAAATCGCCAAGGAACGCGCAGTGCAAGAAGCCGAAATCGCCAAGGAACGCGAAATCGAAGTGGCCAATCAGGATCGCCAGATCATCATCGCGCAAAAATCCGAAGAGGAAAGCCGCGCCCGCGCCTCAGCCGATCTGGCCCGCGCTGAAGCAACCAAAGCGATGGAGGCCGTGACCACCGCCAAACAGGTGGCCGAAGCCGAGCGTGAAAAGCAGATCGCCCTGATCGAAGCCGCCCGCGAGGCCGAGCGCGAAGCCACCAAAGTGCGTCTCTCTGCGCAGGCGGAAAAAGACGCCGCCCAAGACCGCGCCGAAGCCCGCCGCGAAGAAGCGCAGGCCGATGCCGACGCGCTGACCATCCGCGCCGAGGCGAAAAAGCAGGACATGCTCGCCGAAGCGGAAGGTAAACGCGCCATCACCGACGCCGAAAACGCGCTCTCCGAAGGCATCATCGCCATGAAGATCGCGCTGGCCCGCCTCGAAGCCATGCCCTCGATCATCGAACAGGCGGTCAAACCGGCTGAAAAGATCGACTCGATCCGCATCCATCAGGTGTCTGGCCTTGGCGGCACCACCTCGGGCGGCAGCCCCGAAGGCGGCGAAAAGCCCGTGGTCAATCAGGCGCTGGATTCGGTCATGGGCATGGCCGTGCAGATGCCCGCCCTGAAAAAGATCGGCGAAGAGCTGGGCATGACCATGGATGGCACCATCGACGGTCTCGTCAGCGGCGCAATGGGGCAAGACACCCCAAACGCCGCAGAGACTGACACCGATCAAAGCTGACCCAACATAGGATCTGGCCGGGAAACCGGCCGGATCTCTCAAAATCAACGTGCCCCACCTCTGATCGCACGGCAATGTTGTTAATTTTTCAGAGCTGAACTACCGTTCCCGAATAGCAAAAGAAAAGCACCGGTCGAGACCCTCGACCGCTTTGCGCATTCGGAGGCGCGCTCTTGAGCAAACATGAAACATTTCGGCGCGAAGGCGATGACCAGTCAGGCATTGAGGTCACCGATCAATTCGCACGGTTTTCGCAAAAGAATGACATCTTCAGCCGCGCCTTCTGGGATGACACCATCCGCTCGAAACACACCGCAAAATTCTTTTCTTCCTACCGCATGGAAGCCGCCCCTAGGCGGGGGGATGGCTTCACTCAGCGTGATTTCGCCCTTCGAAATGCCGCGTGGCTGATCTCAGATATCATGTCAGAACGCTTCGCCGGCAAAGGGCGCCGCGAAGGGTTTCAGGCACCAATTTCCTGCGACACCCCCGTCGCCCGCGATAAACTCAACGTCGAAGATCCGGCGCTGATGGCACAGGAAATCAAGAAAATCGCCGCCTTCTTCGGGGCTGATCTTTGCGGCATCACCGATTTTGATGACCGCTGGCTTTATGAAAACCGGATTGATGTCCGTGATTTTTCAGACGCCCCGCATGATCTGCCAGAGGGGCTGACCACTGTCATCGTTCTTGGGCATGAAATGGATGAGGATCTGGTTGCCACCTACCCCTCTGCTCTGGCCGGTGCCGCCACAGGGCGGGCTTACAGCCACGAAGCCTCGGTTGTGATGCAGACCGCCGCCTATATCCGCAATCTCGGCTACGAAGCTGTGCCTTCCATGAATGACACCGCGCTTGTGATCCCCTACGCAATCAAGGCAGGTCTGGGGGAATACGCCAGAAACCAGCTGGTGATCACCCCTGAATTCGGCCCCCGCCTGCGGTTCTCCAAGATTTTCACCAATCTGCCCATTGCCCATGATACCCCCAAACCGCTGGGGGTCCGGGCCTTCTGTGACATCTGTACAAAATGCGCCGACGCCTGCCCGGTCAAGGCGCTGCCGTACGGGCCGCCCGAAGTTGGCGGAAAGAACAGCTCGGCCATCAAAGGCGTTCGGAAATGGACATCAGACGCTGAAAAATGTTTTGGCTTCTGGGCAAAAATGGCTTCAGACTGCGCCATCTGCATGCGGGTCTGCCCCTTCAATAGGGATTTCAGCAAAACACGCCATCGGCTGTGGTTGAAACTTGCTCTCTCCCGCTTCAGGCGATTTGCCCTTTGGCTTGATCGCAAACGCGGCGAACGCGTCAAACCCGGCACTTGGTGGGAAAACAAGCGCGCGCAGCGTTAACCACCCGAAATCCCAAAGATCATGCGCATGGGATGTGCATGCTTTGTGCATAGGATGTGCCCCCTGAAAATCCGAGGCACATCAGGGCGTTAACCAATGCCCAATCTCAGAATTCAACACCCTTCTGCGCCTTGATCCCGTCGCGGAACGGGTGCTTGATCAGGCTCATCTCTGTCACCAGATCCGCGGCTTCGATCAGCTCATCTTTGGCGTTGCGCCCGGTCAGGCAGACGTGGGTCATATCGGGCTTCTGTTCCAGCAAAAAGGCCACCACCTCGTCGATATCCAGATAGTCATTGCGCAGGGCAATATTGATTTCATCCAACAAAACAAACTGGATAGCGGGATCTAGGATCATCTCTTGCGCCAGCTTCCAGCCCCGCTGCGCCGCTGCAATATCACGCTCGCGGTCCTGCGTTTCCCAGGTGAATCCTTCGCCCGAAACCTCAAAGCGGCACTCATCCGCGAACTTGCTTTTCAGCAGCTCCGCCTCGCCGGTCATCCAGTTGCCCTTGATGAATTGCACCACCCCACAGGGCATCCCATGGGCAATACAGCGCATAATCATACCGAATCCCGAAGAAGACTTCCCTTTCCCCTTCCCCGTATGCACGATGATCAGACCTTTTTCTTCGGTCTTGGTTGCCATCATCCGATCGCGTGCCTCTTTGATTTTACGCATCTTTTCGGCGTGGCGGGCATTCTGGTCTTCAGTCATTCTATGTCCCTCGCTTGACAAAACGATCATCGCGGCGCAATTGCCTATGGGTATTGGTGCCTGTGAAAACAGGTGAAAAGGGAATGTGCAGCCTTGCGCCAAAAGGTCAAGCACAGCCGCCCCCGCGACCGTACACGGAAAGGTGTTTCACGCCACTGGCCTTGCGCCGGGAAGGGGAAACACCAGCAAGGCAATACCTTGAGATCCGCAAGCCGGGAGACCTGCCAATGCCCCTGCCCCCTGCGGGCGAGATGATCGAAACCGGACGGGGTGCTCCGGTGTCGGGTTGGGCCTGCCCGCCCGTCATCTGACCCACGTTCCATGGAAAGTGGAACTTAGCTAAATGGCTGATCAGCCTACGGAACTGCTGGTCTGCGTGAAATGCAGACGAGAGGAAGAAAGCCCAAAAGATGATCGCTGGCCAGGTGAACGCCTGTTTGACGCGCTATCCGCGCGTGACCTGCCAGAGGGCGTGCAACTTACACCTGTGGCTTGCATGCAGAACTGCTCTCAAGGGTGTAGCGTCGCCCTGCGCGGCGGCAATCGGTGGACTTATGTGTACGGAAACGTCGACGAGGTGTCGCATCCGGACACGCTTCTTGAGGGCGCCGCCCAGTATCACGCTACGGAAGATGGCTTGATCCCCTGGCGGACACGCTCGGAGCTTTTCAAACGCAACTGTATCGCGCGCATTCCGCCGCTGAACATTCAGGAGACCTGACATGGCTGATCTTGCAAAACTACCCGTAACCGTTATCACCGGCTTTCTTGGCTCGGGGAAAACCACCCTTGTGCGCAATCTGATGCTGAACCCCGGCGGCAAGCGTCTGGCCGTTGTCGTCAATGAATTTGGCGATGTGGGCGTGGATGGCGATATTCTCAAATCCTGCGCCATCCCGGATTGCCCGGCAGAAAACATCATGGAGCTGGCTAACGGCTGTATCTGCTGCACCGTCGCCGATGATTTTATCCCCACAATCGAGGCGCTTATGGCGCTTGAGCCGCGCCCTGATCACATCTTGATCGAAACCTCGGGTCTGGCGCTGCCCAAACCTTTGCTGAAGGCGTTTGATTGGCCAGATATCCGTTCGAAAATCACCGTTGATGGCGTGATTGCCCTTGCCGATGCCGAAGCTGTGGCCGCTGGCCGCTTTGCACCAGATGTGGCTGCGGTCGACAAACAGCGCGAAGCAGACGACAGCATTGATCACGAAACACCGCTGTCCGAAGTCTTCGAAGACCAGATTTCCTGCGCTGATATCGTGCTGCTGACCAAACCGGATCTTGCCGGGCCAGAAGGTGTGGCCAAGGCCAAAGAAATGGTTCTGGCCGAAGCGCCACGTCCATTGCCCGTGGTCGAAGTGGCAGAGGGCAAGGTTGATCCGCGCGTGATCCTCGGGCTTGAATCAGCTGCCGAAGACGACATGGATGCCCGCCCCTCGCATCACGATGGTCACCACGATCATGAGCACGACGATTTCGAAAGTATCGTTGTCGATATCCCCGAACTGACCAACCCGGCGGATCTGGTGGCTGCGATTGAAAAGCTGGCCAACGAAAACAACATCCTGCGGGTCAAAGGCTATGCTGCGGTGGCAGGCAAACCCATGCGTCTGCTGGTGCAGGCCGTGGGTGCGCGCGTGCGTCATCAGTTTGATCGCCCCTGGTCCCCTTCGGAGGATCGTCAGGGCCGTCTGGTGGTCATCGCCGAACATGATGACATCAAACGCGATGTGATCGAAGCGGCGCTGGGTGCCGCCGGTGCCACCATGGCCAACGCCTAAGGACCCCGCCCATGCATGTCATCTTTCGCGAAAGTCACGGGCTGGACGAAGCCGATACCCCGCAGGATCTGGGCCAGAGCCCGGCGGATCTTGTGGTTATGTCGTTCTCTGACAGTGATCTCGGGGCTTTCGCGGCGGGGTGGCATCGCGGCGGAGGAAAAGAAGGCAAGCTGCCAACGCTGCGGCTTGCCAATCTGACAGCGCTGAAACACCCGCTGTCGGTCGATACCTATATCGAACAGACCCTTGAAGGGGCCAAGGGCATTCTGATCCGCCTGATCGGCGGGGTGCCCTATTGGCAATACGGATTGCAGCAGGTGCGCGCCCTGGCCCAGCGCAAGGGGATTGCGCTGGCGGTCCTTCCCGCTGATGGGCGGGTGGATGAACGTCTGGATGAATATGCCACCTTGCCGGTCTCAACCCTGCGCCGCCTCTCCGAGCTATGTGATGCCGGTGGTGCGGTGGCCTCGCAGGCAGCTCTGGCGCAGATGGCACTGGCAACGGGGCTTTATGCCGGGCCGGTCATGGGTTCCAAAGAGGTGCCCCGCATGGGCTATTGGACGCCAGAACATGGCGTTCAGACCCACATCGCGCAAACCGACACCCCTGATGCCAAAAAGCTGCTAATCGTCTTTTACCGCTCTTATCTGGTGGCGGCGGATCTGGAGCCCATCGAAGCACTGTTCGCTGAATTCAAAGCCCGCGGCTATGAGGTGCAAGGGCTGTTTACCCCCTCTTTGAAAGCCCCCGATGCGGCAGACTGGCTGCGCGATCAGATCACGGCTTTTGCCCCCAGCGCGATTGTGAACGCAACGGCGTTTAGCGGCAAAACTGGCAATGGGGCCTCTCCGCTGGATGCCGGCGACGTCCCGGTGTTTCAGGTGGCTTTGGCCACCTCGCGGCGCAAAGCCTGGGCTGAGTCTGAACGCGGCCTCGCCCCGGCTGATTTGGCCATGAATGTGGTGCTGCCCGAAGTGGACGGGCGTATTCTGGGTGGGGTGGTTTCTTTCAAGGAACCGGGCCGGAAAGATCCGGATCTGGAATATTCCCGCTTTGCCCACCGGCCTATTCCAGATCGCATCGCCGCTGTTGCAGATCGCGTTGAAGGCTGGCTGGCCCTGCAGCGCAAGCCCACTCAGGAACGGCAACTGGCGCTGGTTCTGTCTACCTATCCCGGCAAAGACTGGAACATGGGCCATGCTGTTGGGCTGGATGCCCATGCCTCTGCCCGCGCGATCCTGTCTGATCTGAAAACCGCAGGCTATGCGGTGGATGACACCGCGACAGATCTAGCCCCGGCCCTGCTGGCTCGGTCGGTCAGCTGGCCAATAGACTCCTACAAGGCGGCACTGGCCAACCTGCCAGAGTGTTTACAAAACGACCTGCATGACGTCTGGGGCACCCCAGAAGACGATATGGATGTGCGTGACGGGGCCTTCCATTTTGCGGTCACACATCACGGCAGTGCCCTGATCGCCCTGCAACCGGAACGCAGCCAGATCAAAACCCGCGAAGACGATTACCACGACACCGCGCGCACGCCGCGCCACGCCTATGTGGCCTTTTACCTCTGGCTTCAGGGCCAGATTGATGCGCTGGTCCATATTGGCGCACATGGCACGCTGGAATGGCTTCCGGGCAAGGCTGTGGCCTTGTCAGACACCTGCTGGCCCGAGGTGCTGACCGGCAATCTGCCCGTGATCTATCCCTTCATCGTCAATGACCCCGGCGAAGCGGCACAGGCCAAACGCCGTATCGGTGCCGTCACGCTGGGCCATATTCCACCACCGCTGCGCGACAGCGAAACACCGGATCGGCTGGCCCGGCTCGAAGCCCTTCTGGATGAGTTTTCCAACGCCGACGGGCTGGATCCCAAACGCCGCGACCGGTTGCAAGGCGATATCCGCGCCGAGGCGCAGGCGCTTGGCGTGGAAAATGATCTGGGTCTTGATCGCGCCACCAGCACCGCTGAGGCCATCACCCGCATCGACCGCTTTGTCTGTGACATCAAGGAAAGCCAGTTTGGCGAAGGGCTGCACATCTGGGGCCGCCCGGCTGGGGACAGCAATTTTGACACCTCGGCAGCCACGGAAAACGAACGCCTGTCGCTGCTGGATGCGCTGGATGGCAAACGCATTGAAGCCGGGCCATCAGGATCGCCCTATCGTGGGCGCGGTGATGTGCTGCCCACCGGGCGCAACATCTTTACCACTGATCCGCGATCCGTGCCGACCCGCGCCGCCCATGCGCAAGGCGTGAAACTGGCCGAAGAGCTGGTGCGCAAACATCTGCAAGATGAGGGCGACTGGCCACGCGGCTTGATCGTTGATCTTTGGGGGTCGGCCACCATGCGCACCGCCGGTGAGGAATTCGCCATGGCGCTGCATCTGCTGGGGGCCAAACCCGTCTGGGATAAAGGATCAGAGCGCGTCTCTGGCATTGAAATCCTGCCCATCGCCGAGCTGGACCGCCCCCGCATCGACGTGACGCTGCGGGTCTCGGGCCTGTTTCGCGATGTCTTTCCCACGCTGTCTGCACTTTTTGGGCAGGCTATCCGCGCGCTGGCTGCACGGGATGAAGCCCCCGATTGGAACCCCTATGTGGGCCGCGAAGATCTAGCACGGGTCTATGGCCCTGCGCCCGGCAGCTTTGGGCTGGGCATGAATGAGAATCTGGAGGATTATTCTGATGAGGGCCGCAGGCGGGCTGGTGAGGCCTGGCTCACTGCCTCGGCCTGGGCACTGGATGGGGATAAGGTGGTGCGCAACGAAAGTGGCATCCGCGACCGCGTGAAAGACGCCGACAGCTTTGTGCACCTGCAAGATCTGCCAGAAACCGATCTGCTTCTGGCCTCGGATTACGCCGCGCATGAGGCGGGTTTTGCCGCGGCGCAGGCCATCACCGGCGGCAAGGCAGCGCTGTATCATCTGGACAACACCGATCCCAACCGCCCGCGCGCCCGTGCCCTGCCCGAAGAAATCGCCCGCGTTGTGCAGGCCCGCGCCGCCAACCCACGCTGGATCGAGGGTATGAAACGCCATGAATTCCGAGGCGCGGCAGAAATCGCCTCTACTCTGGATCACATGGCCGCTTTTGCCCATCTGGCAGGGGTCGTGTCACCGCATCTGTTTGATCTCTATTTTGATGTCACGCTGGGCGATGAAAACACCGCGCAGTTCCTCAAAGACAACAACCCCGAAGCCTTTGCCGCAATGCAGGATCGCTTTGCCGCGTTGCATGAGGCCGGGCTTTGGTCGACAAGACGGAATTCCATTCTAGCCGAGCTGGAGGCCCGATCATGACTGTTCCCCCAAGTGTCAAAGGCTGGTGCCCGGGCGCATTCAAACCCATGATGTCCGGCGACGGGCTGGTGGTGCGTGTGCGTCCACGGTTCGCCCGCCTTGAACCTGAACAGGTTCTGGGCCTGTCAGCGCTTGCGATCAGCTATGGCAGCGGGTTTCTTGATCTGACCAATCGCGGCAATCTGCAGATCCGCGGTGTGTCAGAAACCAATCATAACGCCCTGCTGGCCGGCCTTGCGGAACTGGATCTTCTGGATGAAGATCCCAGCATCGAAAGCCGCCGCAATATCCTGATTGCGCCGCTTTGGCGCGAAGGCAATGTCACCCACCGGATCGCGGCTGCGCTGCTGCGCGCCTTGCCAGAACTGCCGGACCTTTCCGCCAAGTTCGGCTTTGCTATCGACACTGGCCCCGATCCGCGACTGCAAAAAGATTCCGCCGACATTCGCGTCGAATGGTCGGATCAGGGGTTGATTGTGCGGGCGGATGGCGCGGCCAGGGGGCGGCTTGTTGCTGAACCGGATGTTATCCCAACGGTGTTGACGCTGGCGCAGTGGTTTGACACCCATCGCACCAAAGACCGCCGCCGTATGGCCAAAGTGCTGGAAGTCACCGATTTGCCAGAGGGTTGGGAACAGGCCGCCCCGCGCGAACAGGGCGCGGCGCTTGCAGTTGGTCCCTGCCAGAACGGGGCTTTTTCTGGTGCTACTCTGGGCGCGCCTTTCGGGCAGATTGATGCCGCTGAACTGGCCGCTCTGATGGCCAAAAGCAACGCCCGCGCGCTGCGTGTCACCCCATGGCGATTGTTCATTCTGGAAGGCGTGGGCATGCCGGACACAGATGCCTTTGTCACCGACCCAAGCGATCCGCTGCTGCATACCGATGCCTGCCCCGGCGCACCCTATTGTACCTCATCTTCGGTTGAAACTCGGGATTTTGCCCGTGCAGTAGCCGCACAGACCAAGGGCAGCGTGCATGTGTCTGGCTGCGAAAAAGGCTGCGCAAATGCCCGCACCGCCGATACCACCTATGTGGGCCATGATGGGCGGTTTGATCTTGTGAAAAACGGCGCGGCATGGGATGCGCCTGTAAAAACAGGGCTGCGGCCCGATGACATTTTGGCGAAACGGACCTGATCAGTGACCAAATATACCTATGAAACCGATGGCGCGGCCATCTACAAACAGTCCTTTGCCATGATCCGCGCCGAGGCCAATCTGGATCGTTTCACCCCAGAAGAAGAGCCCATCGCTGTGCGCATGATCCATGCCGCTGGTATGGTCGGCCTTGAGGAACATGTGCGCTTTTCCCCCGATTTCGCTGTGGCCGCGCGCCGCGCGCTGGAAAATGGTGCCCCAATCCTGTGTGACGCGCGCATGGTGTCCGAAGGGGTGACCCGCAAGCGCCTACCCGCAGATAACGAAGTCATCTGCACGCTTTGGGCCGAGGGCATTCAGGATCTCGCCAAAGAGATGTCGAACACCCGATCAGCTGCAGCGCTGGAACTGTGGCGCCCGCACCTTGAGGGCGCGCTGGTGGCCATCGGCAATGCGCCAACTGCGCTGTTCCATCTGCTGAACATGCTGCAAGACCCCGACTGCCCGCGCCCTGCAGCCATTATTGGCTGCCCTGTGGGCTTTGTCGGCGCGATTGAGAGCAAAGACGCGCTTTGGGAAGATCAGCCCGTACCCTGCTGCATCGTTGAGGGCCGCCTTGGCGGATCAGCAATCACCGTGGCAGCCATCAACGCAATTGCGAGCCGCGCAGAATGAGCAAGGGCACCGTATATGGTCTGGGCCTTGGGCCCGGCGATCCAGAGTTGATGACGGTTAAGGCCCATCGCCTGCTGACCAGCGGCAAACACGTGGCCTTTTTCCGCAAGGAAGGCCGCCCCGGCCGGTCGCGCAAAATTGTCGAGGGGCTGCTGCCTGAGGCTGTGATCGAATTTCCGATGGAATACCCCGTCACCACAGAAATTCCGCTGGATGATCCACGATATAATCAGGTCATGGCAGAGTTCTACGAAGACTGCACCGCCCATATTCGCCAACTGGTAGAGGCTGGCGAAGACGTGGTTGTTCTTTGTGAGGGTGATCCGTTTTTCTACGGCTCTTTCATGCATCTTTATACCCGCCTGAAAGATGTGGTTCCGGTCGAAGTCGTGCCTGCCATCACCGGCATGTCAGCGTCTTGGACGGCGACAGGTGCACCGATCACCTGGGGCGATGATGTTTTGTCGGTGCTGATGGGCACCTTGGATGCGCAGACCCTGACCGCGCGGATGCGCGATGCGGATGCGATTGTGGTCATGAAGATTGGCCGCCATCTGGAAAAGGTGCGTCAGGCGCTGCGTGATGCAGGCAAATATGACCGGGCCTGGATTGTACAGTTTGCCTCGATGGAGGGGCAGACCGTGCAAAAACTGTCTGATCTGGAAAGCAAAGCCACGCCATATTTCTCGATTGTGATTGTACACGGACAGGGGCGCAGACCATGAGCGGCTGGGTACAGATTGCCGGGCTTGGCCCCGGCGCAGAAAACCTTGTGACCCCACAGGTCCAGGAAGCACTGGAACAGGCTACCGATGTTGTGGGCTATATCCCCTATGTGGCGCGGGTCGCAGAACGTCCGGGGCTGACGCTGCACCCTTCAGACAACCGCGTGGAAATCGACCGTTCGCGCCATGCGCTTGAGATGGCGGCAGAGGGCAAACGGGTGGTCGTGGTTTCTTCGGGCGACCCCGGTGTCTTTGCCATGGCCGCCGCAGTATTCGAAGCCATCGAAGACGGCCCCGCGCAGTGGCGTGATCTGGACGTGCGTGTTTTGCCGGGCATCACGGCGATGCTGGCAGCCTCTGCCGCAGCGGGCGCGCCTTTGGGGCATGATTTCTGCGCCATCAACCTGTCAGACAATCTGAAGCCCTGGTCTTTGATCGAAAAGCGCCTGCGTCTGGCAGCCGAGGGCGATTTCGCCATGGCCTTTTACAACCCGCGTTCGAAATCCCGCCCAGAGGGGTTTGTGCGCACTCTGGAAATCCTGAAAGAAGCCTGCGGCGATGACCGCCCGGTGATCTTTGCCCGCGCAGTCAGCACCCCGCAGCAAGAGATCCGCGTTGTTCCCCTGTCGCAGACCACGCCAGAAATGGCTGACATGCGTACCATGGTGATCGTGGGATCTTCGCGCACACGTATCATCGAACGCGATGGCGCGCCAATTATCTACACCCCAAGGTCGACCCCGGAATGAGCCAGCCAGTCGATCACGCTTTGCACGTCATGCGCCTCAGATCTTTGGGGCAGCGCGGGCCGGTCGATCATGATCACCGGCAGCCCCAGTTGACGTGCGGCGATGATCTTGGACTGCGCCCCGATACCGCCTGCGTTCTTGGACACGACGATGTCAATGCTGTGCTGCTGCATCAGGGCGATATCGCCCTCGGTGGTGAACGGCCCGCGCGAGATTTCGGCATGACAGGCCGGAAAGGGCAAAGCCCCTTCTGGCTGGTCAACCAGCCGCAGCAGGTAAAAGTGATCCGGGTTCACGGCAAAGGCCTCAAGATGCATTCGCCCCACCGCCAGCATCACCCGCATGGGCGGGCGTTTCAGCGCCTGAACTGCACCGTCGATATCCGCCACATGCTGCCAGTTGTCCCCCGCCTGCGCCTGCCAGGGCGCGCGGGTCAGCGCGATCAGCGGCACTTTGGCCTGCGCGCAGGCCTCTACGGCATTGCAGCTCATTTGGGCGGCAAAGGGATGTGTGGCGTCGATCACATGGGTCACGGCGTGATCCCGCAGATAGTTTGCCAGCCCGGCAGCACCGCCAAACCCACCCACCCGCTGCGGCAACCCCAGCTCAAGCGGTTTCTTTGTGCGCCCGGCATAGGACAGCGTGGCCTGCACCCGCGTGCTCGCCAGGGCCTTGCACAGGGCGGTGGCCTCGGTTGTGCCGCCAAGGATCAGAAGGTTTGCGGACATGGCTGAGACCCCTTGGTTGTCAATCATTGGCCTGGGCGAAGATGGCCTGAATGGGCTGTCCCCCACCAGTCGCGCCGCGCTGGACGCAGCAGATGTGGTGATGGGCCCGCCAAGGCATCTGTCACTTCTGCCCGATCTGCAAGCAGAAACCATCGCCTGGCCCGTGCCGTTTTCAGAGGGGATCACCCAATTGCTGGGGCTGCGTGGACGCAAAGTGGCGGTTCTGGCCTCGGGTGATCCGTTTTGGTTTGGGGCCGGGTCTGTGCTGGCCCGCCAGTTAGATGCCAGTGAATGGCAGGCCTTTCCCGGTACCTCGTGCTTTTCGATGGCGGCGGCGCAGATGGGCTGGCCACTTGAAAAAACCGAATGCCTTGGCCTGCACGCGGCCCCATTGACCCGGCTACGCCCGCTGCTGGCCAGTGGCATCAAAGTGATCGCAACCCTGCGCGATGGCGCAGCGGTTTCGGAACTGGCGCAATTTCTGATCACCACTGGATTTGGCGAAAGCCAGATCACAACCTTTGAGGCACTGGGCGGGCCCCGCGAAGCAAAGCAAAGCTTTGCCGCCAATGCCCTGCCCAAAGATGCGGAGTTTGCGCATCCTATTTGTGTCGCTCTGGATCTGAAGGGCGCGCAGGCGATCCCATTGGCCGCAGGCCGACCGGATGACACCTTTGCCAGCGATGGTCAGATTACCAAACGCCCCGTGCGCGCGCTGACTCTGTCTGCACTGGCCCCAAGACCGTTTGAACATCTGTGGGATATTGGCGGCGGATCGGGGTCTATCGGGATTGAATGGCTTTGGGCGCATCCCACGCTGACGGCCACCACAATCGAACCCCGTGCTGATCGCGCAGATCGCATTGCGCAGAACGCGCTGGATCTGGGGGTAGATCGCCTGAAGGTCGTCACCGGCAAAGCGCCGGATGCTTTGGCAGGCCTGCAAACCCCGGATGTGGTGTTTATCGGCGGTGGGCTTTCGCTGGCGCTGCTGGACTGGCTTTGGGATAACCTGCCCACAGGCACCCGCCTTGTGGCCAATGCCGTAACCTTGGAATCAGAGGCGCTTTTGATCAACCAGCACGCCGCGCGTGGCGGTGATCTTTTGCGCGCTGAGATTTCGCAGGCCGGGGCACTTGGCCCGCGTCGTGGCTGGAAAGCCGCCTATCCCATTGTGCAATGGAGCGTCACCTTATGATCTATGCTGGTTTTGGCTTTCGCGCATCGGCGAGTCTGGAAAGCCTGCTTGATGCCTATACGCTGGCCGGGGCCGGCGCGCAGGTCGCCGCGACCGCACAGGATAAGGCACGCAGTTTTCTGTTCGAAGAGTTCGCCAAATCAGCGGCCCTTCGGGTAGACCCGATCCCCAAACCCTTGCTGGAGCAGCAAGAGACCCTGACACAGTCTGAGAAATCCACGCAAGCCCGCGCAACAGGCAGCGTGGCCGAAGCCGCAGCGCTGGCTGCCGCAGGCCCCGGCGCACGTCTGATTGGCCCGCGCGTGATTTCAGCAGACAGAACGGCCACATGTGCGCTGGCCATAGGAGAAGGCAAATGACCGTCCATTTTATCGGCGCAGGCCCCGGCGCCCCCGATCTTCTGACCCTGCGCGGCCGCGATCTGATCGCTTCGTGCCCCGTGTGTCTCTACGCCGGCTCATTGGTTCCCGAAGCCATTTTAGGCCATTGCCCGGAAGGTGCCAAGATCATCAATACGGCCCCGCTGAACCTTGATAAGATCATGGATGAAATCAAAGCAGCCCATGCAGCCGGTCAGGATGTGGCGCGGCTGCATTCCGGCGATCTGTCGGTCTGGTCTGCGCTGGGTGAACAATTGCGTCGCCTGAAAGCCGAAGGCATTCCCTTTTCCATCACCCCCGGTGTGCCTGCCTTTGCTGCCGCTGCCGCCGCTTTGGGAACAGAACTGACTCTGCCGGGGCTGGCGCAATCTGTGGTGCTGACACGCACCCCCGGGCGGGCGTCGTCGATGCCAGAGGGGGAAACACTGGTGAATTTCGCCGCAACCGGGGCGACATTGGCCATCCACCTGTCGATCCAGAACCTTGAAAAAGTGGTGGCCGATCTTTCCCCAGCGTATGGTGCGGATTGCCCGGTTGCCGTCGTCTATCGCGCCAGCTGGCCGGATCAGCAAATCATTCGCGGCACGCTAAGTGATATTCAAAGCAAGCTAGGCGAAGGTGTGACACGCACGGCTTTGATCCTTGTTGGCCCCGCATTGGCCGGAGAAGGCTTTGACGAAAGCTGTCTTTATGCGGTGGATTATGATCGCCGCTATCGCCCGCAAACCGCAGACAGCCCCTGGGCGTCCTGGCAGCATGGCGATGACTGAGTATGAGACCGGGTCCCATCGCCTTTGGCGATCCCCCCAGAGTTTATTTGGCAAGATGAAACAGAGGCTGTCATGACCAAGGGTATTCTTGTTTCCGCTCCGTCATCGGGCACGGGCAAAACCACAGTGATGCTGGGGCTATTGCGCGCTTTGGCGGATGATGGTCTGGCGGTGCAGCCGTTCAAATCCGGCCCTGATTACATCGACCCGGCCTTTCACCGTGCGGCTTGTGGCCGGGCGTCGTTCAATCTGGATACCTGGGCTATGGGGGAAAGCCTGCTGGGCGCGATTTCCACCGAAGCCAGGGGCGCAGATATCTGCGTCGCCGAAGGATCAATGGGCCTTTACGATGGGGTCGCCACGCGGGGTCAGGCGGGCTTTGGCAGCAGTGCCGAAACTGCTGCGCGTATGGGCTGGCCCGTGGTGCTGGTGGTGGATGTGGGCGGTCAGGCCCAATCCGCAGCAGCGACCGCGCTGGGTTTTCAGGCCTATAACCCCAATCTGCCTTTTGCCGGTGTTATTCTGAACCGCTGCGCCAGCCCGCGCCATGAACGGTTGGCACGGCTGGGCATGGATCAGGCTGGCATCAAAGTGCTGGGCGTACTGCCCCGTCGCGGCGATCTGGCTTTGCCAGAACGACACCTTGGCCTTATTCAGGCGGTTGAGCACCCGGATCTGAATGCCGCAATCGAAGGCTATGCCACTTTTCTGCGCGATCACGTTGATCTGGACGCCATCCGGGCTGCGGCGGCAGGTGGGAACATCGGTCAGGGTGAATTGCCAAAACCCCCTGCCGGGCGCATTGCTCTGGCGCGTGACGAAGCCTTTTCCTTTACCTACCCGCATCTGCTGAAAGGCTGGCGTGATGGCGGGGCAGAGATCCTTCCGTTTTCGCCACTGGCAGATGAAGCCCCCGCCGCAGACGCAGATCTGGTCTGGTTGCCCGGCGGCTATCCTGAATTGCACGCGGGCAAGCTGGCCGCGGCTGAGACGTTCCGCGCAGGCCTGCGCAAACATGCGCAAACCAAACCTGTGCATGGGGAATGCGGGGGTTATATGGCGCTGGGTGAGGCCCTGATCGACAAAGAGGGCACGCGCCATCAGATGGCAGGGTTGCTTGGCCTCGTCACTAGCTATGAAAAGCGTAAATTCCATCTTGGCTATCGTCGGGCTGTTCTGGAAACCGCTTTGCCGGGGCATGAGGCCAAAACAGCATTGCGCGGGCATGAGTTCCATTACTCGACCATTCTGGAACAGCCTGACGCCCCGCTGGCGCAGGTGTTTGACGCCGATGGGAATGATGTGCCAGAGACGGGCTCGGTTCGCGGTCATGTCACCGGGACGTTTTTCCATCTCATCACGGCGGAGGATCACGCGTGAGCGGTTTCGTAAGTTTTGTCAGTTCCGGCCCCGGCGATCCTGAACTGCTGACCGTAAAGGCGGTCAACAGATTGCAGGCGGCCGATGCGGTGCTGTTTGATGATTTATCCTCGGGTCCCATTCTGGAACATGCGCGCGACGGTGCGGATCTGGTTGGGGTTGGCAAACGCGCCGGGCGGCCATCGCCGAAACAGTCACATGTCAGCCGCCTTTTGGTGGATTACGCCCAGACCGGACAGCGGGTGGTGCGGCTAAAATCCGGTGACAGCGGCCTGTTCGGGCGCCTCGAAGAAGAGCTGGTGGCCCTGCAAGAGGCTGGGATAGACTATGAAATCATCCCCGGCATCCCCTCGGCCTGCGCAGCGGCAGCGGCGGCGGGCATTCCGCTGACACGGCGCGAAACCGCGCGGCGGGTGCAATTCACCACCGGGCACGACCTGACCGGTGAGCTTCCAGAGAACATGAACCTTGCGGCTTTGGCCGATCCCAATGCAACCACCGTTGTTTTCATGGGAAAGCGGACCTTTCCCAAAATGGCGCAGGGGTTGATCGACGCGGGCCTGCCCGCTGACACACCTGCGCTTTTGGCTGAAGGGGTGAGCGGACCGGATCAAAAGATCACCCGCTCAACCGTGGCTGATCTGGCTGCAAGCCTTGCGCAGGAGTTTGGCGATCAGCCAGCGCTGATCCTCTATGGGCCCCTGGCCGAGCTTTGAGTTGAAGAGGGCAGACAGATGATTTCGGATCTTTGGCTGGTTGGGATCGGGACAGGTAATCCTGATCATGTCACAACCGAAGGTATGCGCGCCCTGCGGGAAGCGCAGCGCATTCTGGTGCCACGCAAAGGCACGGGCAAAGATGATCTGGCCGAGATCCGGCATCAGATCATCAAAGCCAGCGGATCCGAAGCCGAGATTGTCCATTTCGATTATCCTGTGCGCGACCCTGCCCTGCCCTATCAGGAACGTGTGGCCCGCTGGCATGATGAGATCGCCGCAAAATGGGTGCAGGCACTGGATGGAGCGACAGGTCCGGTGGCGCTGCTGGTCTGGGGGGATCCGTCACTTTATGACAGCACCCTGCGGATCGCCGAGCGTTTGACCCCCATGCCCAAGGTGCGGGTTGTGCCCGGCATCACGTCGCTTCAGGCACTGACGGCGGCCCACGCCATGCCGTTGAACACCGTGAACGGCCCTGTGCAGATCACCACCGGGCGGCAGCTTCGTGATTTCGGCTGGCCCGAAGGGGCCGAGACCGTTGTGGTTATGCTGGATGGCGAAGCCAGTTTTCAGCAGCTTGACCCGACCGGGATAACGATCTGGTGGGGGGCCTTTCTGGGCATGCCAGAACAGATATTGGACCATGGCCCGTTGGATGACACCGGCCCTCGTATCATCGCCACCCGTGAAAAGGCACGTGCTCAACACGGTTGGTTGATGGACACCTACCTGTTGCGCAAGGCTTAACCGTTCACCCCAAGCTGCGCAGCGGTTTGGCGGACCACCTGAATGCGTTGCTGATTGCCCGGGTGGGTGCTGAGAAATCTGTTCTTGGGGTCTGGCAGACGGTTAAAGAACTGCGCCCCACGCAACGGGTTATACCCAGCGTTATGGGTGATGATGGTGCCCAGCTGGTCTGCTTCCAGTTCGTGATCCTTGGAATAGGCCAGAACACCAGCGGCAGCCCCGGCGCGCTCGGCCTCTTTGACCTCTTCGGGGGTGCCGCCCAGAATGGCTGCAACGCCCGAGAAAATCACCGCCGCGCGCTGCGCATTGCGCTGGGTTTCATCCAGATGGTGCAGAATATGGTGGGCGGCTTCGTGCCCCACGACAAAAGCCAGTTCATCGGCATTGCGCACCTCATTCAACAGGCTTGCAGTAAAGGCCAGAATGGGTCGCCCGGAACGATCTTTGGTCTGAAGCGCATTGGGGGGCTGTCCGGGACGATCATCCACCACAATCAGAAAATCACAGTTGATCCCACGCGTTCGGGCGCGGCATTCACGTTCCGCCACCGGTTCCATGGTTTCGATCACCCGCACAAACTGCCGCGCCGCGCCCTGCGGCACCGCCACCGATTCGCGCTGGGTTTGCTGCGGCTTTGGCTGCGGTGCAGGCTGGGGGCTGGGATCCTCGGTGGTCGCCACGCAGGCAGACAGCGCAATAAAAGCGAGGGCAAGAAAACGATACATGAGAGATCCCGACGTTGAGCTAGCCTTTAAGATATGCCCGTCCAAGCTGTACGACCAGCCCCTATGGGGTAAATTCTTGGTGTCAATTTAACCGTTAGACTAGGGCCTGTTAACGAAAAAGGCCCACACAATGTGCGGGCCTTGTTTGATCCGTGTTGCGGAATTTAGTCCTGCGGGATGACGCGCAGGCTTAGTTCCATCAGCTGTTCATTCTGCGGCTCTGAAGGGGCCTGCATCATCAGGTCTTCGGCGCGCTGGTTCATAGGGAACATCATGACTTCGCGGATGTTCTGCTGATCTGCCAGCAGCATGACGATGCGGTCGATTCCGGCAGCGCAGCCACCGTGCGGCGGCGCGCCATAGTGGAAGGCGTTGAACAGCGCGCCAAAGCGGTTTTTCACCTCATCTGCACCATAACCTGCCAGTTCAAAGGCTTTCAGCATGATTTCCGGCTTGTGGTTACGGATCGCGCCCGACACCAGCTCATAGCCGTTACAGGCCAGATCGTACTGATAGCCCAGAACATCCAGCGGATTGCCGTTCAGCGCATCCATCCCACCCTGCGGCATGGAGAACGGGTTGTGTTCGAAATCAATCTTGCCGGTTTCTTCGTCCGCCTCGTAGATCGGGAAATCCACGATCCAGGCAAAGGCAAAGCGATCTTCGTCGATCAGGTTCAGCTCTTTGCCGATCACATCGCGGGCTTTGCCAGCGATCTTTTCGAACGACTTGGGCTTGCCCCCCAGGAAGAAGGCCGCGTCGCCCACGCCCAGACCCAGCTGCTGACGGATGGCTTCGGTGCGCTCCGGGCCGATGTTCTTGGCCAGCGGGCCTGCGGCTTCCATGCCACCTTCCACTTCGCCAGCTTTCATCTTGGCCTGCGCTTCTTTCACCGAAATCCCCAGCTCTTGCGCCACGGAATCAGCGGTTTTGTCACGCCAGAAGATATAGCCCATGCCCGGCAGACCTTCGCCCTGGGCGAATTTGTTCATGCGGTCACAGAACTTGCGGCCGCCACCTGTCGGCGCGGGGATGGCACGCACCTCGGTGCCGTCCTGCTCCAGCAGTTTGGCAAAGATCGCAAAGCCCGAGCCACGGAAGTGTTCGGAACAATCCTGCATCTTGATCGGGTTGCGCAGGTCAGGCTTGTCAGAGCCATACCACTTCGCCGCATCGCGATAGGAAATCTGCGGCCAGTCCTGCGGCGCATCTACCTTGCGACCACCGCCGAACTCTTCGAAGACACCGGCCAGAACCGGCGCAATGGTGTCAAAGACATCCTGCTGCTCAACAAATGACATCTCAAGGTCAAGCTGGTAGAAATCGGTGGGCGAACGATCGGCGCGTGGGTCTTCATCGCGGAAGCAGGGCGCGATCTGGAAATACTTGTCAAAGCCCGAGACCATGATCAGCTGTTTGAACTGCTGCGGAGCCTGCGGCAGCGCATAGAATTTGCCCGGATGCAGACGCGACGGCACCAGGAAGTCACGCGCACCTTCTGGCGACGACGCGGTGATGATCGGCGTCTGATATTCGCGGAAATCCAGATCCCACATGCGTTTGCGCATCGAGGCCACAACGTCAGACCGCAGGGTCATCGACTTTTGCATCACCTCGCGGCGCAGATCGAGATAGCGGTACTTCAGGCGGGTTTCTTCCGGGTATTCCTGATCGCCAAACACGATCAGCGGCAGTTCGTCTGCGGCGCCCAGAACCTCAAGATCACGCACGAAGACTTCGATTTCGCCGGTGGGCAGGTTCGGGTTCACAAGGCTTTCGTCGCGCGCCAGAACATTGCCATCAATGCGGATACACCATTCAGAGCGCACCTTTTCCAGTTCGGAAAACACCGGGCTGTCGCCATCTGCGATCACCTGCGTGATGCCGTAATGATCGCGCAGGTCGATGAACAACACGCCGCCGTGGTCACGGATGCGGTGAACCCAGCCCGACAGGCGAACGGTTTCGCCAACATTGGCTTTGGTCAGATCGGCGCAGGAATGGCTGCGATAGGCGTGCATGATATATCTTCCTCGGGCGGATAGGTGGGACCATAGAACTATGGCACAATACGTCTGGGCCGATACACCGTTTGAGACAATAGAAGTCAAGCCCGGGGGCGCTGCCCAGCCACTTTGAGCGCGGTTTTTTGAGGAAAAGTTGCAAGGGGCGCTGCCCCGTCACAGCAAAGCTGCCGCTATCCGAAGTTTTTTGGGCAAGAGGAAGATCAGGGCAGCGGAGCGCGCGGACCGACATAATCGCAGAGTATCAGGCCGCGCAGCGAATTGCCCATGCAGATCGACCGGGCGCGTTTGAGATCTTTCAGGGTTAGGATATCTTCGCGGTACTGGGCCTTGTTCAGTAGGTCTTGGCGCAAAATGCCGGGCAGCAGTCCGCAGGATAAAGGCGGCGTGATATTGCCCCGGTCGAAAGTCTGAACAAAAATATTGGTGATTGAGCCTTCGCAAACCTCGTCGCGCTCATTGAGGAAAATCAGCTCATCAATGCCAGCGGGCAGATTTGCGCGCGCCTTGTCATAGATTTCGCGGCGGGTGGTTTTATGGGCAAGCCAGGGATCAGCGCTGTTCAATCGCTGTTCGGCGATTGCGACCCGCCAGCGTTTGCCGGGTGGAAGGGGGGCGGTGGTCAGCTCTGCCTGCCCCTGCGCATCCAGCGTAAAACGACAGCGCAACGCGGTATTGCCATCAATCTTTTGCAATTCGGCCTTGGCCCCTTTGCGATCAAAGGGAATGTCAAATTGCCGGGCTGATCGTTCCATCCGGCGCAGATGCAGATCCAGACGGGGCAGCCCCTGACCGGGATGAAATCCAAAGGTTTCAATCAGACGAAACTGGGGGTCAGAGCCGTGGCAAAGCGGGCTTTCCATAGGGCTTCCTCATACTCAGATGGGGCGGTGCTGTCCCAGACGACACCACCGCCCACATTCAACCGGGCCTCGCCATCTTCGACCATCACTGTGCGGATCGCCACATTGAAATCAGCGCGCCCGTCCGGGGCAGCCCAGCCAATGGTGCCACAATAGATATCGCGCGGGTCCGGTTCGAGATCATTCAGGATCTCCATCGCCCGGATCTTGGGCGCGCCAGTGATCGACCCGCAGGGAAACAGCGCGCGCAGAATATCCGACAGCCCCGCATCCGGGCGCAGCTGCGCGCGCACCAAAGACACCATCTGATGCACTGTCGCATAGCTTTCGACCTTGAACAGCTCCGGCACATGTACCGAACCGGGCAGCGCCACACGGCTGATATCATTGCGCAAAAGATCGACGATCATCAGATTTTCAGCGCGGTTCTTTTCATCCTGCGACAGCCAGACCTTGCGCCGGGCATCTTCTTTGGGATCCAGACTGCGCGGCTGGGTGCCCTTCATCGGTCGGGTTTCGATCATCCCATCGGGATCTGTGCGAAAGAACAGTTCGGGCGAGCGGGACAGCAGATCGGGCAGGCCGTCTTGCAGCACAAGAGCACCGTGGCCCACCGGCTGTTTCTGAACCAAAGCCGCATAAAGAGCGGCAGCATCCCCTGTCGTGCGCCCTTTGATCGGAAAAGTCAGATTGGCCTGATAGATATCGCCCGATGCGATATTGGCGTGAAGCTGTTCAAAGGCTGTCTGGTATTGCGCCGCACCCCACCCCGGCGTCAGATCTGACAGCACACCATCGGGACTGGGCAGATCAGCCAGTTGCGGGGCTTCATAGACGCCAAATTGCAGCAGGGGTAATCTGCGCCCCTTTGGCATACGCTGGGCCAGCCGGGGTTCAAGCGCATAGCCCAGTTCATAGCTGGCATACCCCGCCAGCCAGCCCCCTTTGGCACGCGCCTGATCCATCATGGTCAGGGCGCCGGGCACGTCCTGTGCATCCCAAGCGCAGATAAGCTGCGCGGGTGACTGAAAACAGGTGCCGGGCCCTGCTGGCCCTTGATCAAACCTTAGGTACAAGATGTGTTCCCTGAAACTCTGGCCATAGCGCTGGCCCCGAAACTCTGGCGCGGATATAAGATATGTCAGCGGGGTGTGAAGGGGGGAAAGCGGCAAAAGCGCATTCGTTTCCGATAACGCTTGCACCTTTTGCTGCACTGCCTATAACGCACGACAATTTGCGCGCTGCCGCCGTTGTCACTCACTGCGAATCTCAGAGGTCTGCCCATGCCCAAAAGAACCGATATCAAATCCATCATGATCATCGGCGCCGGTCCTATTGTGATCGGACAAGCCTGCGAGTTTGACTATTCGGGGGCACAGGCCTGCAAGGCGCTGCGCGAAGAAGGTTATCGCGTGATCCTCGTGAATTCGAACCCGGCAACCATCATGACCGATCCGGGTCTGGCCGATGCGACCTATATCGAACCGATCACCCCTGAGATGGTCGCCAAGATCATCGAAAAAGAACGCCCTGATGCGCTGCTGCCCACCATGGGCGGGCAGACTGGGCTGAACACCTCGCTGGCGCTGGAAGAGATGGGCGTTCTCGACAAGTTCAACGTTGAGATGATCGGCGCGAAACGTGACGCGATTGAGATGGCCGAAGACCGCAAGCTCTTCCGCGAGGCAATGGATCGTCTGGGCATCGAAAACCCCAAGGCCACCATCATCACCGCCCCCAAGAAGGACGACGGCAGTGCCGATCTGGATGCCGGTGTGCAGATGGCGCTGGATGAGCTGGACGAAATCGGCCTGCCAGCGATTATCCGCCCTGCCTTTACCCTTGGTGGCACCGGCGGCGGTGTGGCCTACAACCGGGAAGATTACATTCACTTCTGCCGTACCGGGATGGACGCCAGCCCTGTGAATCAGATCCTTGTGGATGAAAGCCTGCTCGGCTGGAAAGAATATGAGATGGAGGTTGTACGCGACAAAGCGGACAATGCGATCATCGTCTGTTCCATCGAAAACGTCGATCCGATGGGCGTGCACACCGGGGATTCCATCACCGTTGCCCCGGCGCTGACCCTGACCGACAAAGAATATCAGATCATGCGCACGCATTCGATCAATGTTTTGCGTGAAATCGGCGTTGAAACCGGTGGGTCCAACGTGCAGTGGGCGGTGAACCCGGCGGATGGCCGTATGGTTGTGATCGAAATGAACCCGCGCGTGTCACGCTCTTCGGCGCTGGCCTCCAAGGCAACAGGTTTCCCGATCGCCAAGATCGCGGCGAAGCTGGCGGTGGGCTATACGCTGGATGAGCTGGACAATGACATCACCAAGGTCACACCGGCATCGTTTGAGCCCACCATTGACTATGTTGTCACCAAGATCCCGAAATTCGCTTTTGAAAAATTCCCGGGCTCTGAACCCTACCTGACCACGGCGATGAAATCCGTGGGCGAAGCCATGGCCATCGGTCGTACCATCCATGAATCGCTGCAAAAGGCGCTGGCCTCGATGGAATCGGGCCTGACCGGCTTTGATGAGGTCGAAATTCCCGGCGCGCCTGAAAAGGCCGAGGTGATCAAAGCCATCAGCAAACAGACCCCAGACCGGATGCGCACCATTGCGCAGGCTATGCGTCATGGGCTGTCCGATGATGAAATTCAGGCCACCACCGCCTTTGACCCCTGGTTCCTTGCCCGCATCCGCGAGATTGTCGATGCCGAAGAGCGTGTGAAGACCGAAGGGCTTCCGAGCGATGAGGCTGGCCTGCGTGACCTGAAGATCATGGGCTTCACTGATGCCCGTCTGGCCAAGCTGACTGGCAAAACCGAAACCGAGGTGCGCAAGGCGCGTCTGGATCAGGGCGTCAAAGCCGTCTTCAAACGCATTGACACGTGCGCTGCTGAATTCGAAGCCCAGACCCCATATATGTATTCCACCTATGAACAGCCTCTCATGGGCGAAGTGGAATGCGAAGCGCGCCCTTCTGAGCGCAAGAAAGTGGTGGTTCTGGGGGGTGGTCCAAACCGGATCGGACAGGGGATCGAATTCGATTACTGCTGCTGCCACGCCTGCTTTGCACTGGCGGATGCCGGTTATGAAACCATCATGATCAACTGCAACCCCGAAACCGTTTCCACCGATTACGACACCTCGGATCGCCTGTATTTCGAACCGCTGACCTTCGAAAACGTGATGGAGATCCTGCGGGTTGAGCAGGAAAATGGCGATCTGCACGGTGTGATCGTTCAGTTCGGTGGCCAGACACCGCTGAAACTGGCCAATGCGCTGGAAGAAAGCGGCATCCCGATCCTTGGCACCTCGCCTGACGCGATTGATCTGGCCGAAGACCGCGAACGCTTTCAGGCGCTGGTCAACAGCCTGAACCTGAAACAGCCAAAGAACGGCATTGCTTCAACCGATGCGCAAGCGCTGGAAATCGCTGGTGAAATCGGCTTTCCGCTGGTGATCCGCCCCTCTTATGTTCTGGGTGGTCGTGCGATGGAAATCGTGCGCGACATGGCGCAGTTGGAACGCTATATCGCCGAAGCTGTGGTTGTTTCCGGCGACAGCCCGGTTCTGCTGGATAGCTATCTGGCAGGCGCGACTGAACTGGACGTAGATGCGCTTTGCGATGGTGAAAACGTTCATATCGCCGGCATCATGCAGCACATCGAAGAAGCGGGTGTGCATTCGGGCGATTCAGCCTGTTCACTGCCGCCTTATTCACTGTCCAAAGACACCATCGACGAAATCGCCCGCCAGACCGAAGCCTTGGCAAAAGCGCTGAATGTTGTGGGTCTGATGAACGTGCAATTCGCGGTCAAAGATGGTGAAATCTACCTGATCGAAGTGAACCCGCGCGCCTCACGGACCGTGCCCTTTGTGGCCAAGGCAACAGACAGCGCGATTGCGTCGATTGCCGCCCGCCTGATGGCCGGTGAAAAGCTGAGCGCCTTCCCGAAGCGTGAAGGTTACTACAAAAACGCCGACTATTCCGCGCCGGTGCCAATGGCTGATCCGATGATGCTGGGCGATCACAACATGCCATGGTTCTCGGTCAAAGAGGCGGTTCTGCCTTTTGCCCGCTTCCCCGGTGTTGACACCCTGCTTGGGCCGGAAATGCGCTCAACCGGTGAAGTCATGGGTTGGGATCGCTCATTCCCACGCGCCTTCCTGAAAGCACAGCTGGGGGCAGGCAACCACCTGCCAACCGAAGGCTCTGTTTTCTTCTCGATCAAAGACGCCGACAAAACCCCGGTGATCGTCGAAGCCGCGCAGACGCTGGTGGATCTTGGCTTTAAGATCGTCGCAACCGGTGGCACGTCGACCTTCCTGTCGGAAAACGGCATCGCCTGCGAAACCGTGAAAAAGGTCTATGAAGGCCGCCCGAATGTGGTGGATCTGATGAAAGACGGCGGCATTCAGCTGGTGATGAACACCACCGACGGCAAGGCATCCGTGTCGGACAGCCGCGAAATCCGCTCGGTCGCGCTTTACGACAAGATCCCGTATTTCACCACCGCCGCGGGTGCCCATGCCGCCGCACTGGCGATGAAAGAACGCGAAGAAGGTGACCTGGAGATCCGGTCGCTACAGGGCTAAGTCAGCTTTGTGAAAGAATAAAACGCTGCCCTTTTTGCGAAGGGCAGCGTTTCTTTTTGGATCCCACCGTTTTGCCTGGGTCAAAAGAACCGATCTGCATCAAAAGGGATCAATTTGTCTTCTGAAATCACAATCTCCCGTCCGCCGGAAACGGGTGATTTTCCATCCCAGATCGGCAAAACGGTAAGAGATTTTTCGTCGACTTTTACAACGCGGTAAACAAGACCAATTTTGGTTGGGCTCATTCTTAGGGTGCTAAAGTCGAACTGATCAAAAAAGGAATGTCGTCGCGCTGTTGCCTTCTTTTTCTCACGCCAAAGCAAAAGCGCGATAAGAGCGGCAATAATAACAAAGAACCCTACAAATACATCGAGGTTCACGGGCACCAAAGCATTCTGCGGCATATCGATCTCAAAATTCAAAACGAATGATCTTTCCAACCTATCAGGTCATCCAGGGTCAGCGAACCATTGATTCCAAGACCCCGCTATTTCACGCCCGTTTTACGAATTTTGTCAGGATCACAATCCGTTGGCCTTCCACGCGGCCCGAAATATGGTCCGCATTGTCGGGTTCCAAGGAAATCTTACGCACCGCCGTGCCCTGTTTGGCTGTGAAGCCTGCCCCTTTGACAGGCAGCGCCTTGATCAAAGTCACAGTATCACCGTTTTGCAGTACGGTTCCATTGCAGTCACGATGCACAACGGCGTTTTGATCTGGCAATCCAGCTTCGGCCCAGCTGAGAACCTCCGGGTCCAGATAGGCGATGTCCAGCAGATCACGCGCCCATGCGGCATCCATCTGCTTTAGTAACCGAAAGGCCAGCACCTGTTCTGCTGGCTCTGTGCTCCAGATCGCTTCGTTCAGGCATTGCCAGCGCGGCGCATCCTGCGGGCCAGTTTCCAAACCGGCGCGGCAAGTGTCACACAGCAGCACAGCCTCATCCCGAGGGGCCACAACATATGATGTGGCCTCAGGCGTTTTACAAAGAACACAGGCCATAAGTCAGAGCATCGCCGGAACAACCTGATCCGGCGGGCGGTGGCCGTCGGCAAAGGTTTTGATGTTGATAATCACTTTTTCGCCCATCTCGATGCGGCCTTCGTAGGTGGCAGATCCCATATGCGGGGTCATGACCACATTGGGCATATTGCGCAGATCCGGATTGCCCTGAATGCCGTGTTCGTAAACATCCAGCCCCGCACCTGCCAGATCGCCGCCTTTCAGCATCCGGGTCAGGGCGTTTTCATCCAGCACTTCGCCGCGCGAGGTATTGATGATCACCGCCGAAGGTTTCAGCAGTTTCAGCCGCCGCGCATTCAGCAGATGATAGGTGCTGGGTGTCGAGGGGCAGTTAACGCTGATGATATCCATCCGCGCCACCATCTGATCAAGGCTTTCCCAATAGGTGGCCTCAAGCCCTGCTTCGATCTCGGAATGCAGGCGGCGGCGGTTGTGATAGTGGATTTGCATGCCAAAGGCGCTGGCGCGGCGGGCCACCGCCTGACCAATGCGGCCCATGCCCAGAATGCCCAGACGCCGCCCACCCAAGCGCCCGCCAAGGAACGCTGTCGGCGCATAGCCCTGCCAGCCACCTTCCTGCATCACGGTCAGGCCTTCCTGAATACGGCGGGTCACGCCCAGCATCAGTGCCATAACCATATCTGCGGTATCTTCCGTTACCACACCGGGGGTGTTTGACACCAACACACCGCGTTGTCGGGCTGTATTCACATCGATATGGTCAAAGCCCGCGCCAAAGTTGGCGATCAGCTTCAGGTTTTCGCCTGCCTGGCCAATCAATGAGGCGTCAATCTGGTCTGTCACGGTTGGCACCAGCACATCCGCTGTCTGCACTGCCTGCACCAGCTCTTCGCGGCTCATGGGGGTGTCGTCATCGCGCAGACGCACGTCGAACAACTCTTTCAGACGGGTTTCGACGACTTCTGGCAGGCGTCGCGTCACGACAACACTCAGACGTTTTGATGACATGCAGGCTCTCCCCCAACTTTCGCAGCGATGCGGCTTGGGGTTAAACTGGATCAACAATCGCGTGGACACAAGAAGCCCGCGGAAAAAACTCGCGCAGGAAACCGAATATGTTCAGGAATGCCATGGCTTTGGGGCTGGTTTTCAGTCTGGTTGCAACGCTGTCCGCCAGCGCACAAGATCGCGGGCCGGTGACAAATCTACCGCTGCCGCGCTTTGTGTCGATGAAAGCCGCCGAAGGGAATGTGCGCCGGGGCCCATCGCTGAGCCACCGGATCGACTGGGTTTACAAACGGCGCAATATGCCTCTGGAGATTACAGCCGAGCATGAAAACTGGCGTCGCGTGCGTGATCGCGATGGGGCTGGCGGCTGGATGCATTATTCGCTGCTGTCAGGATCGCGCACCGTGATCATTGAACAGGACATGCTGCAACTGACCAAAGCCCGCGACCCTGAAAGCAAGGTTATGGCGCGGCTGGAAATGGGCGTGGTTGCCCGGCTGGGCGAATGCGACATGACATGGTGCTATCTGACTGCCGACGGCCACAAAGGCTGGGCCCGCAAAGAGGCGCTTTGGGGCGTCAAGCCAGACGAAATCCGCGAATAATGCAAGAGTCAGGATGCACTAATCCTGACTCTAGAACCGATCCAGCAGGCGATCCAGATAGCGGCGCTCTATCTCGGGGCGTTCCAGTTCGCCCGAGCGACGGCGCAGTTCATCCAGCAGTTCTTCGGCGCGGCGGTACACATCGCCCCCGCGAAGCACGTCTTCGCCTGATCCGGCTTCCCCACTGTTGGTCCCTGAATCACGCCCCAGCGGATCGGTGCCGTTTGCCCGATCGCCCTGTTGTGGGGTTCCCTGCGATCCGTTTTGCGACTGGCGTTCTGACATTATATCATTCAGCCCCCGCAGCCCGTCACGCAGCGCGTCCATAGCCTGAGACTGCTGATCAATCGCTTCGCCCAGATCGCCATCGCGAAGCGCCTCTTCTGCACCGCGCATGGCCTCATCAGCGCGTTCAAGCGCTTCGCGCGATCTTTGGCCACCTTCGGTGCCCTGACCGGGCAGGGTGTTGCGCTGGTTTTCCAGTTCCTGTCTGAGCGCACGCTGGCGTTCCGCAAGGCTTTGTTCACCTGACTGGCCGCCCTGCCCCGATTGCTGGCCCTGCTGCTGTCCCGGTTGTTGGCCGGGTTGTTGCTGTTGCCCCTGTTGTTGACCCTGACGACCCTGATTGAACTGATCCTGAAGATCGCGGAAGGACTCGTCTGACAGATCCTGCTGTTCGCGCAGCGTGTCGGCCAGTCCCTCCATCGCCTGATCGCTTGGCGATTGGCCGCCCTGACCACCTTCGGTGATCTGCATGTTTTCAACCATCTCGTTGTACTGGCGCAGCGCTTCCATGGCCTCGTCCATGCGCCCCTCTTCCATGAGCTGCTGGATCCGGTCGCGCATGGCCTGCAGATCATCCATTGTCATGGTCATGCTGTCTTGCGGGTTGCCCTGCGGTTGCGGCTGCTGATTGTTGCGGGCCTGTTCGCGGCTCAGTTGACGCATGTAATCATTGGTAGCTTCGCGCAATTCCTGCATCAATTCTTCGATCTGATCCTGACTGGCTCCGTTCTTCATCGCCTCTTCAAGACGTTCGCGGGCGCGGCGCAGCCGTTCGCGGGCATCGTCCAGATCAATTTCTTCCAGATCCATCGCCAGATCCCACAGCGATTGCGCGATCTCTGACTGCTGGGCATCGCTCATATCCAGCGAAGCCAGCCGTTCCAGCCGGGTCATGATCTTGCGATATCGCATCTGCTGCACGTCTTTGTGGAACAGATTGTCGGGTTGATTGGCCAGCGCGCGCATGATCTGCGCCGCATCACCCGCATAGCCGCGGTTCCACAAGATCGCCTGCCGCATTTCAATCACCGCTGCTGCCAGCGGATCGAAAAAGCGCCGCCCGGGTAAAACCAGCGTTTGAGGCTCAGACAGCCCGCTTTGGCCCGCCCCATCGAGCACCTCAAATTGCAAGGTCACAGGCAAAAGCGCCCAGGGGTGTTGCGAAAAATTCGCCACAAGGGGTTCGGTGAACTCGCGGCGGTCACCCACCACAGGAATGGGCAGCGGGGCGGTGATGGCTTCGCGCGGTTCAGGCGGCAAGGCACGACCATAGCGACGATCAACAACCCCAAGATCCAGTGTGATCCGCGCCATACCTGAGACAATCCCATGATCATCCTGCGCTGTGAACGGAATGGTCGCTTCGCCCTCATAGGTCACATCGCTAGACCCTTCGGCCTGCACAGTCGGCGCGGCGTCCGGGATCATCGCCACCTGCCACAGGCGCCCGCCGCGGCCTTCGACGGCGATTTCGCCGGATTGCGCCACCTGAAAATCGCGGGTGATTTCCTGATCAGCAGTCCCCAGAGGGCGGCCTGACACGTTTTCCGAAATCGACAAAGCCCCCACTTCGCCGTAAAGGCGCAGCTTGATTTCTGATCCCTCGGGCGTGTTCAGCGGCCCGTCGGTGATGTCATTCAGATAAACAGTCGGCAGGCCGGTATAGCTGGGCGGCATCATCCAGCCTTCCCAGCTGGGCCCCTGCGCCAGATCGGATCCGCCAAGACCCATGGTTGTAACTGATTGCACCCGCAGGACCGAACCAAACAGCACCGCCACCGACAAAGCCAGAAGCGCCACATAGCGCAAAGCAAAAGGATCAAGCGTAGCAATGCGCAGGTCAGGACGCACAGGCCGGGCGGTTTTTAATCTGTCGCGCATACGATCCTGATGCGCCTGCCACAGCGCGAGAGACTGCGCATCATCCGCCCCAATCGCTGGCGCATCCTGCACCGCCTGAATAGGATTGCCCTTTAGGGTCTGATCCAGATGCGCCAGCACTTCGGTACGTCTGGGCCAGTGAAACCGGCGCAGACCACGCCACAGAAACCCAACAGCAAGAATAGCAAATGAGGCAGACGCCCCCCACACCCATTCCACAGCCACCAGATCCTGAACACCCAGCATCAACAGCGCCAAAGCAAAGAACAACACCGACCACAGCGGCCAGAAAGCACGGCCAAATCTTTCGGCGCACATGCCCAGACCGGTCAGAATAAGCGGCCAGCGAATGACGCGCAGAACCTCAGAGTGCCTGTTGTCAGATGCCATGATGCTCCTCTCAGCGGTGCGGGCCGAGAGGATCAGCCCCTACAGCCACTCAGGGATGTTATCGCGGTTGATCATGTCTTCATAGGTGGGACGCGGTCGGATGACCGAGAATTGATCACCTTTCACCAGCACCTCGGGGATCAGCGGGCGGGTATTATATTCGCTGGCCATGACCGCCCCATAAGCACCTGCGCTGCGGAAAGCGACCAGATCACCCGCTGCCAATGGCGGCATCAGCCGTTCCTTGGCAAAGGTATCGCCGGTTTCGCAGACCGGGCCAACAATATCATAGGGCTGCGGCTCAAGGCCGGGCGCAGGTTCGCGCACCGGAATGATATCGTGATGCGCCTCATACATGGCAGGGCGGATCAGATCATTCATCGCCCCGTCAAGAATCAGGAAATCACGGCCTTCGCCATTTTTCACATAGATCACCTTTGAGACGAGAATACCGGCATTGCCCGCAATCAAACGGCCCGGTTCAATCTCAACTTCGCACCCCAGATGCCCAACGGCGCGTTGCACCATCGCCCCATATTCCGTGGGCAAAGGCGGCGCTTCGTTCGAACGGGTATACGGAATGCCAAGACCCCCACCCAGATCCAGGCGGGTGATTTCATGCCCATCTGCCCGCAGCGCTTCGGTCAGTTCCGCAACTTTGCCATAGGCCTGTTCAAAAGGCTCAAGCTGCGTCAGCTGACTGCCGATATGCACATCAATGCCAACCACCTTCAGGCCGGGCAGGCGTGCTGCTTCGGCATAAACCTCACGCGCGCGGGCGATTGGGATACCGAACTTGTTCTCGGATTTACCCGTGGCGATCTTGGCATGGGTTTTGGCATCTACATCGGGATTGACCCGAATGGTGATCGGGGCCTGCACCCCCAAAGACACCGCCACCTCAGAGATGACGCGCATTTCGGGTTCGCTTTCAACGTTGAACTGGCGAATACCGCCACTCAGCGCGGCTTTGATTTCATCATGGGTTTTGCCAACACCGGAAAAAACGATGCGTTCGCCGGGGACACCAGCGGCAATTGCGCGCGCATATTCGCCGCCTGAAACCACATCCATGCCAGCCCCTTCGGCGGCAAGCGTTTTCAAAATGGCCTGATTGCTGGCAGCCTTCATCGCATAGCACACCAGATGCGGCCCCCAATCCAGCGCCTCATCAAACAGTTTAAAATGCCGGGTCAGGGTTGCTGTGGAATACAGATAAAAGGGCGTTCCGACCTGAGCTGCGATTTCAGCCACGGGAACGTCTTCGGCAAACAATGCACCGTTTTGATAGATAAAGTGGTCCATGGGTGCCCCTCTCTTGCGCGCGTTAATCGCCGTTTAGCGTAAGGGAAGGTCTTGCGAAAGGGGCTCTGCCCCACCGCTAAGCAGCCCCCAGAGTTTTTGGCAAGATAACCACATAGGCTGCGATTATCTTGCACGGTAATCCCAAGGGGCAGAGCTTTAGAAGCCTTTTGCCACAGACGGTGGAGCCGGGCGAATTGGATCGCCCTCAGCTCCACATCCGGCAAGCACGGCCAAAACCAACAGGGCAGCCGCACGGATCATGCCAGATTTTCCTGCCAGCGCGCCACCTGTTCCCGCACGCGGGTGGGCGCGGTGCCGCCATAAGACATGCGCGATGCGACCGAATTATGAACGCCCAGCACATCATAGATCGACTGATCGATATTGCCGTGAACAGCCTGCATTTCTTTCAACGACAGATCTGGCAGATCGCAGCCTTTCTTTTCGGCCAGCGCAACAAGCGCGCCAGTCACATGGTGAGCATCCCGGAACGGCAGGCCGGTTTCGCGCACCAGCCAGTCAGCCAGATCCGTCGCGGTCGAGAACCCGCTTGAGGCCGCAGCTTCCAGCTCGGCGCGGTTGGCAGTCATGTCTTTGACCATGCCTTCCATCGCCGCCAGCGCCAGCATCCAGTTGTCAGCGGCATCAAAGACTTGTTCTTTGTCTTCCTGCATGTCTTTGGAATAGGCCAGAGGCAGGCCCTTCATCACCATCATCAGCGCCACATTCGCCCCGAAGATCCGCCCAATCTTGGCGCGGATCAGCTCCGCCGCATCGGGGTTTTTCTTTTGTGGCATGATCGAGGACCCAGTTGAAAACCGATCCGACAGGGTCACAAAACGGAACTGCGCCGAAGACCAGATCACCAGCTCTTCGGCAAAGCGCGACAGGTGCATGGCGCTGATCGACGCAACTGAAAGAAACTCGATCGCGAAATCACGGGCTGAAACCGCATCAAGGCTGTTGGCCATGGGGCGGTCAAAGCCCAGATCCGTCGCGGTCATCTCGCGGTCCAGCGGAAAACCGGTGCCCGCCAGCGCTGCCGCGCCTAGCGGGTTTTCATTCATCCGTTTGCGCGCATCCCGCACCCGCGACAGATCGCGGCCAAACATTTCCACATAGGCCATCATATGGTGGCCCCAGGTCACAGGCTGCGCCGTCTGCAGGTGGGTGAAGCCGGGCATAACCCAATCCGCCCCGGCTTCGGCCTGCGCCAGCAGCGCCCGGATCAGCGCCAGCAGACCCGATTCGGCAGCATCCAGCTGATCACGCACCCAAAGACGGAAATCCGTTGCCACCTGATCATTGCGCGACCGTCCTGTGTGCAAACGGCCTGCCGGTTCACCGATGATCTCTTTCAGACGGGCTTCGACATTCATGTGAATATCTTCCAGCGCGGTCGAAAACGCGAAATCACCGCTTTCAATCTCTGACAACACCGTGAGCAGACCTTCCCGAATGGCCTGCGCATCATTATCACTGATGATGCCCTGTGCAGCCAACATGGCGGCATGGGCCCTTGAACCAGCGATATCCTGTGCGGCCATACGTTGATCATAGCCGATTGAGGCATTGATCGCCTCCATGATCGCATCTGGACCGGCGGCAAAGCGCCCGCCCCACATCTGGTTCGAGGAAGTGTCCGACATTTGGCTGTCCTTCGGAGGGATGATGAAACGTATTACTCTTGCGCTGCTCTATACTGCTGCGCTCGCGCTTGCAAATCCAGTGGTGGCCGAGGTCTCTGCCGCAAAGGCGTTGCGCAGCGGCGACATGCTTAAGCTGATCTTCCACCCGCAGGCCAAAGAGGCCGGCACCGCCGAGTTCATGACCTTTGAAGGCGACCCGCTGACGCTGGACCAGTGGAAAGGCAAATGGGTGTTGCTGAATTTCTGGGCCACATGGTGCGCGCCCTGCCGCGAAGAGATGCCGATGCTGTCCGAGCTTCAAGAAGAACTTGGGTCTGACAGCTTTGAGGTGCTGACAATCGCCACATCGCGCAATGCACCGCCCAAGATCAAAGCCTTCTTTGACAGTATCGAGGTCGACAACCTGCCCATGCACCGCGACCCGCAATCCGCGCTGGCGCGCCAGATGGCGGTACTGGGCCTGCCGGTAACAGTGATTCTCAATCCCGAAGGCAAAGAAGTCGCGCGCCTGCTGGGGGATGCCGACTGGGCCTCTGACAATGCTGTCGAGGTTCTCAAGACTTTGATGCAAGAATAATCGAGGAAAGCCCGTCAGGGCTTGAGGAGATCCCCCGGACGTCCTCAGGCCCTGAAGATCATCGGCGGAATGTCTGGGCGGCAAAGGCTTCGATCTGCGCGGCCTGCATTGCCCCCGCCTGACGTCCTTTTTCGCGCCCTTTCACATAGCCAATCATGGTTGGAATGCCGCGAATCCCCTGTTTCTGGCTGACCTGCTGATGGTCCTGTGTGTTGACCTTGGCCAAACGCACCAAACCTTTCAACTGCCCGGCAGCCTTGGAAAATTCCGGTGCCATCATCCGACAGGGCCCGCACCAGGGGGCCCAGAAATCCACCAGCAAAGGCACTTCGTCGGTGCGGGCGGCTTTGGCGAATGTCGCAGCGTCGATCTCTACCGCTTTGCCTGAAATCAGCGCCACACCACAGGTGCCGCACTTTGCGCCAGATCGCAATTTTTCCTCTGGCACACGGTTGGTTTGCGCGCAGTGCAGACAGACCAGTTTCAAACCCGCCATTTTTCCCCTCTTTCACATCCTGTTAACGGTATATGTTGTCTACACACCATCGTTACAAGCTTGTCCCGAAACCGGGATTGATTTTCGAGTGCCCATACGCAAAATGCTCCTGAATACTATTTTTTGAATAGAGTGCTGCCATGATCTCTCGCCGTAAATTTGTTGCCGCCGCTGCGGCAGCGTCCACATTGCCCATGCCCGCTCTGGCGGCGTTCAAAGTCGATCCGATTTTTGTGCCGCAAGAAGTTCGGATCAAAAAGGATCTGGCACCGGGGCAGCTGCTGGTTCTGCCCAAGGCCCATTTCCTGTACTACATCGAAGACGTGGGCAAAGCCCGTCGCTATGGTGTTGGTGTCGGTAAGGCCGGGCTGGAGTTCACAGGCACAGCCAAAATTGGTGCCAAAAAAGAATGGCCCACATGGCGCCCCACCAATGAAATGATCAAACGCGATCCGAAAGCCTACTCAAAGTTTGTCGACAATGAGTATGTGCAGCCGGGAGGCCCCGGTAACCCGCTGGGCGCGCGCGCGCTATATCTGTTCCAAAATGGTCGCGACACCTATTTCCGCATCCATGGTACCACCGCGCCCCGGTCGATCGGGCGCTCGGTTTCCAACGGCTGCATTCGCATGATCAACGACCATGTGATTGATCTGTATGATCGCGTTCCGATGGGCAGCACTGTCACCGTGCTCTGACATAGGCAGACCATCGAAATGTGCTGCAAGCACCTTGGGCCGTCCATTTGGGCGGCCTTTTATCTATATCGCATCAGATTTTCTGATTTCGTTAACAATATGTCAAAACTCTCCAGAACAGGCCCGAGCCGCGCCTTACTCACGCCCGAATCAAACCGCTAAATCATCGTCAGGCGCAGAAAGCGTCAAAAACTAAAGTATCGGAGGACAGAATGGCGATTATTGCGATTCTCGTGTGCAGTATCATTGGTTTAGGTGGCGCGTTTTACGGTCTGATCATCGGCGATCTCACATTGCTGGGTGCGTTCAGCTTTTACCTTGTGGCCAGCCTTGGCTGCGCAGTGATCTGCGTCTCCAGCTATCTGCAAAAATTCAGAGAACCAAAACAAGAAGCCCCCGCACAGGCTGTCAAAGCCTGACGCATTGCCCTATCGAGACAGCCGTTCAATCAACAGCTCTACGTTGGGACCGACTTTCTCGACGATACGTTTGACCCCTTCGGCATTCGGGTGGATGCCGTCGGGCTGCATGAAGGCCCCCAGTTCAGCGGGCGTTTGCCCCATTTCAGTGAGGCCTTCGAAAAAGCTCTCCATGTAGAGCGTGGCATAGGTTTCTGACAGCTCAGGGTAAATCGCATCAAACTGCTTTTTGTAGCTAAAGCCATAGTTTCCGGGGGCTTGCATCCCGATAAGAAGCACTTCGATGCCCCGTTCTTCGGCTATTTCCAGAATTCCCTGAAGATTGGCACGTGACACTGCAGGATCGATGCCGCGCAGCAGGTCATTGCCGCCAAGCGTCACAATCATCCCGTTGATTTCAGGGCTGAGCGACCACTCAACCCGCGCCAGCCCGCCAGCGGTGGTATCACCAGAGACACCGCCATTCACCACACGCACATCATGGCCTTTGTCAGCCAACCAGTTGCGCAGTTGCGGAACAAACCCATCCTGTTCCAGCAGCCCATAGCCCTGCGTCAGGCTATCCCCCAACGCGAGAATGTTAACCTCTTCCGCATATGCCGGGCTAAACCCGACAAAAATCAGTGCTGCCAGCATCTTGCCGCGCAGGCGATTCAGCCCATATCTGAACAAACGCATTAGTCCCGGACCTTTCTCATGTCTGACCCCGTCCTTTCCCTGAACAAAGTCACTCTCGCGCTGAAAGGCAATGCCGGGATGGTGGAAATCCTGCATGGCATCTCGCTTGATGTGCAAAAGGGTGAAACACTGGGCCTCATCGGGCCCTCTGGGTCGGGGAAATCATCGCTGCTGATGGTTATGGGCGGGCTTGAGCAGGCCACAGGCGGAACAGTCGCCGCGCTGGGGCGGGATCTGACCGCCATGGACGAAGATGCGCTGGCCCGCTTTCGTCGCGATCACATGGGCGTGGTGTTTCAATCCTTTCACCTGATCCCCACGATGACCGCGCTGGAAAATGTCGCGACCCCGCTGGAACTGGCAGGGGATCGCGATGCATTTGCCAAAGCTCAGGCGGAACTGGACGCCGTGGGATTGGGGCATCGCGCGGATCACTACCCTGCGCAGATGTCAGGTGGTGAACAGCAGCGTGTGGCGCTGGCACGGGCTTTGGCACCGCGCCCGGATATCCTGCTGGCTGATGAACCCACAGGCAATCTGGATGGCACCAATGGCGAGGCCATCATTGATCTGCTGTTTGGCCTTTCGGAAAAGCAAGGTGCAACGCTGGTGATGGTCACCCATTCCCCAGATCTGGCGGCCCGCTGTGATCGCGTTGTGCGTCTGCGTGACGGGCAGATTGATACCCTGGCCGAGGCCGCACAATGAGCTGGGGCATCGCTGGCCGCTTTGCCCGCCGCGAACTGCGTGGGGGGCTGAATGGCTTTCGCATCTTTATCGCCTGTCTGGCGCTTGGGGTTGCGGCCATAGCTGGTGTTGGATCTGTGCGATCGGCTATTCAGGCAGGATTGGAAGAACAGGGCGCCGTGCTCTTGGGTGGTGATGCGCAGGCAGAGTTCACCTATCGCTTTGCCACCGAAGAAGAACGCGCCTGGCTGGAAGGGATTTCAGAGCGCGTCTCCGAAGTCACCGACTTTCGCTCAATGGCCACTGTCACCCGCGACGGTCAGGCAGAACGCGGCCTGACACAGGTGAAATCCGTTGATGGCGCTTATCCCCTGTTGGGTAAGGTGGTGCTGGATCCGCCCATGCCATTAGGTCAGGCTTTAGCGAATCAAGGCAGCGTAATGGCCCCGGTTCTGGCCGATCGGCTGGGGCTGAAACCCGGTGATACTTTCCGGCTGGGCACACAGGATTTCACCCTGCGCGCTGTGCTTCAGGTTGAACCTGACGACGCCGGTGATGGCTTTGGCCTTGGGCCCCGAACCATTGTTCTGACAAAGGATCTGGAAGGCTCAGGCCTGCTGGCCCCCGGATCGCTGTTTGAAACGCAATACCGCATGGATCTGCCATTGGGCGCGGACCTTGAAACACTATCAAAACAGGCCGAAGCGCAGTTTGAACATTCCGGCCTAAGCTGGCGCGACGCCCGCAATGGCGCACCCGGAATTTCGCGATTTGTGGAACGGCTGGGGGCCTTCCTTGTGCTTGTTGGCCTCTCTGGCCTTGCAGTTGGCGGGATTGGTGTCTCATCGGCGGTGCGGGCTTATCTGGCGCGCAAGACTTCTGTTATCGCTACACTGCGCACATTGGGTGCAACCCGACAGGTGATCTTTCAGACCTATTTTCTACAAATCGGCGCTCTGTCGCTTGTGGGGATTGTTCTTGGTCTTATTCTGGGCGGCGGAATTCCCATTCTTTTTGGCCCGCTGATGAATGCTGCGCTGCCGATCCCGGCAGAGTTCACTCTCTATCCCGGCCCCTTGGGCGAGGCTGCGCTTTACGGTGTGCTTACCGCGCTGGTGTTCACGCTCTGGCCATTGGCCCGCGCCGAGGAAGTGCGCGCCGCGACTTTGTTTCGCGATGCTCTGGAAGGGGCCAGCGGCTTGCCTGCCCTGCGATATCTTCTGGCAACGGCGGCGCTGCTTACGCTCTTGGTGGGCACCGCCGCAGTCTTTTCAGGCAGCACAACCCTGACGCTTTGGACAGCTGGTGGCATCCTTTTCGCGCTGGTTCTTTTGGCACTGACCGCGCAGGGCATTCGCTGGCTGGCACGGCGCAGCACTAAAATGGCGCGCGGGCGTCCGATTTTACGCTGGGCCCTGTCAGCAATTGGTGGCCCCGGCGAAAGCGCCGGCGCGGTTGTCCTGTCTTTGGGTCTTGGGCTGTCTGTTCTGGCCGCTGTTGGCCAGATTGACAGCAATCTGCGTGGGGCAATCGCCCGCGATCTGCCCGATGTTGCCCCCAGCTATTTCTTTGTCGACATTCAAAAAGATCAAATGCAGGGCTATCTGGAGCGCCTGGAAAATGACCCCGCCGTTTCCCGCATTGATAGTGCGCCGATGCTGCGCGGCATCATCACCCGCGTGAATGACAGGCCCGCCGCTGAGGTGGTGGGTGACCACTGGGTCATCCAGGGTGACCGCGGGGTCACCTATTCGGAAGAGCCAGACGGGCGCACCCGCGTCACCGCCGGGGAATGGTGGCCCCAAGATTATAGCGGACCGCCACAGATCAGCTTTTCCGCTATTGAAGCCGAAGAGATGGGTCTGAACATAGGCGATACGATGACAATCAATGTGCTGGGCCGCGACATCACCGGCACCATCACCAGCTTCCGCGAGGTGGATTTTTCCACGGCTGGCATTGGCTTTGTCCTATCAATGAACCCCTCAGCCTTATCCGGTGCGCCACATACCTTTATTTCAACCGTCTACGCGGAAGAAGCTGCAGAGGCACAGATCTTGCGTGACCTTGCCAATACCTATCCCAATATCACTGCGATCCGCGTGCGGGATGCCATTGATCGGGTATCCGACCTATTGGGCGGCATTGCAGGCGCGATCCGCTGGGGGGCTGCGGCCACTTTGCTGACCGGTTTTCTGGTGCTTATTGGGGCAGCGGCAGCGGGCGAAGGGGCGCGCACATTTGAATCCGCAGTGCTGAAAACCCTAGGGGCAAGCCGCGCGCGTATTCTGCGCAGTTTTGCACTTCGAGCCGCGCTTTTGGGCGCTGGCGCAGGGAGTGTCGCCCTGTTTGCAGGGGTTGCAGGCGGCTGGGCCATCATGACCTTTGTGATGGAAAGCGATTTCTACGTCGACTGGGGCAATGCGGTTGTCATCGTACTAGGGGGCGTGCTGGCCACATTGCTGGCCGGGTTGCTGTTTGCATGGCGGCCACTTTCCGCCCGTCCGGCAAATGTGCTTCGCTCGCGCGAATAGTCACCTTGAAACAAAGGGGCGAGCCTGCCAAACCGTTTCGCAACCGCAGCAATTTCGGACGATTCCCATGAGTGATTCTCTGCCCATCGCCGTGACCGCGCCGCTTAGCAAAGCCCAGCGCGCACAATTGATCAATCTGGTGCGCCGTGTGGCGAAATCTGAAATCATGCCGCATTTCAAACAGCTGCACCGGGGTCAGGTCAGCCATAAAACCAATGCGCAGGATCTGGTGACGGTTGTCGACAAAACCGCCGAAGCCATGCTGACCCGGGGCATCCTAAGCATGTTCCCCAACGCGCTGATCATCGGTGAAGAAAACGTCTCGGATAATCCCGAACTGGTCAAAAAGATCCCGGAAGCCGAGCTGTGCTTTACCATTGATCCGGTGGATGGCACTTGGAACTACGCCAATGAACTGCCTGTGTTTGGCGTTCTGATTTCGATCCTGCGCTTTGGAATTCCAGTGTTCGGGCTGCTGTATGATCCGGTATCGAATGATTTCGTCATCGCCGATACCGAAAGCCAGACCCAGCAGATCATGCCACGCCGGGGGCTGCGTACACTCAGCACCTCAAAGGGGGGTGAGCTGCAAGATGTGACGGGCTATGTACCGCTCTACATGCTGCCCGAAGACAAACGCGCCGATATGGCGGCGACCTATCCAAGCATTGGTCGGGTGCTGTCTCTGCGCTGCGCCTGCCACGAGGCGAGGATGCTGGCGCAGGGCAGCGCTGATTTCGCACTGTTTGCCAAGCTTACCCCATGGGATAACGCCCCGGGTGCAATTGCCGTGATGCAGGCCGGTGGCCATGTGGCGATGCTGGATGGCTCGGACTATCGCGCAGATATGCGTGATGGATATCTGCTGATGGCCGCGAATGAAGCGCTCTGGAACAAGCTGCGAGATGCCTTTTCATTCCTGCTGGATCAGCCGCAAGACGATCCTGCGCCAGCGGATGCGGCACAAACAACCGAAGACGCCCAATAGGGCGGATGAGGGCCCCAGCCGGGGCCCTTTCCTTTAACTCTCTTCATAGTCGCTCATCGGGGGGCAGGTGCAGACCAGATGGCGATCACCATAGGCATTGTCGACCCGGTTTACCGGAGGCCAATATTTATCCACGCGGAAGGCACCGGGCGGAAAACACCCCTGTTCCCGCGCATAGGGGCGATCCCAGTCTTTGACCAGATCCTCCATGGTGTGCGGTGCCATCTTCAGCGGGTTCACCTCTGGGTCTGCCTGACCCTCTTCAATCGCGCGAATTTCTTCGCGAATTGACAGCATCGCATCACAAAAACGATCCAGCTCGGCCTTGGTTTCGGATTCAGTGGGTTCAATCATCAGCGTACCCGCCACCGGCCAGCTCATGGTTGGCGCGTGAAACCCGCTGTCAATCAGGCGCTTGGCAATGTCTTCCACTGTAACGCCAGCGCTTTCGGCAAATGGACGGGTGTCGATGATACATTCATGCGCCACACGCCCCTGCCCCCCGCGATAAAGCACCTCATAGGCCCCTTCCAGCCGCTTTGCGATGTAATTTGCGTTCAAAATCGCCACACGCGTTGCCTGTGTCAGACCATCGCCACCCATCATCAGGATATAAGCCCATGAGATCGGCAGCAGTGAAGGCGACCCAAACGCCGCAGCGCTGACTGGCCCTGCCCCGTCATAGCTTAGCGGATCACCGGGCAGATGCTGCGCCAGATGGGCCTTTACACCAATTGGCCCCATGCCGGGGCCGCCGCCGCCATGCGGGATGCAAAAGGTTTTGTGCAGGTTCAGGTGGCTGACATCCCCGCCCAGATCACCGGGGCGCGACAACCCAACCATGGCGTTCATATTGGCACCATCAATATAGACCTGCCCCCCATGATCATGGGTAATCTCGCAGATTTCCTTCACCGTCTCTTCAAACACCCCATGGGTGCTGGGATAGGTGATCATGCAGGCCGCAAGGTTTGCAGAGTGCTTTTCAGCCTTGGCCCGGAAATCATCAATATCAATCGACCCATTTTCATCACAGATCACCGGAACAACTTTCCAGTCAACCATATGCGCCGACGCAGGGTTGGTGCCATGGGCGTTGACCGGGATCAGGCAGACATTGCGGTGGCCTTCACCGCGCGCCGCCTGCCAGTCACGGATTGTCAGCAGGCCAGCATATTCGCCCTGCGCCCCTGAATTCGGCTGCATGGAAAAGGCGTCATAACCTGTAATATCACAAAGCTTCTGGCTCAGATCTTCGATCATTTCAGCATAGCCCTGCGCCTGATCCTTGGGCACATAGGGGTGAATAGCAGAGAACTCGCGCCAGCTGATCGGCATCATTTCCGCAGCTGAATTCAATTTCATCGTGCACGACCCTAGTGGAATCATGGCGCGGTCCAATGCCAGATCGCGATCCGCAAGACGCCGCATATAGCGCATCATTTCGGTTTCGGCGCGGTTCATGTGGAACACATCGTGCTGAAGATATTCGGTCTGGCGGATCATATCTTCGGGCAGGTTATATTCGGGCGCGTATTCATCATCTTCGCGCAGCAGGCCAAAGGCACGCCAGACTTTTTCAATCGTCTGCGAGCGGGTCATTTCATCCAGTGTGATTCCCACTTTGGTCTTGCCAACGCGGCGCAGGTTTACCCCTTCACGCACCGCCGCCTGCAACACACCACGTTGCAACAGCCCCACCTCGACGGTGATGGTGTCAAAATAGCTGTCAGGCTGTACTTCGAAACCGGCGTCTTCCAGCCCTTTGGCCAGCCGCACAGTCTTGCGGTGAATACGCTCTGCAATGGCGCGCAGCCCCTTCGGGCCATGGAACACCGCGTAGAATCCAGCCATCACCGCCAGCAAAGCCTGCGCGGTACAGACATTCGACGTCGCCTTTTCGCGGCGGATATGCTGTTCACGGGCCTGCAACGACAGGCGATAAGCCCGGTTTCCATGGCTGTCGATTGAGATCCCGACAATCCGGCCCGGCATGGCGCGTTTATAGGCGTCTTTGCAGGCCATATAGGCCGCATGTGGCCCACCATAGCCCAGCGGCACCCCGAAACGCTGGGTTGAACCCACCGCGATATCCGCGCCCATCTGCCCCGGCTCTTTCAGCAGGCAAAGCGCCATCGGATCCGCGCTGATAACACCCAGGGCTTTGTTTTCATGCAGTTCTGCGATTTCACCGGTGAAATCACGTACATGGCCATAGGTGCCCGGATACTGAAAGATCGCACCGAACACTTTGTCTGCTTCCAGATCATCCGGATTTCCAACAATCACCTCGATCCCCAGCGGTTCGGCGCGGGTTTTCATCACAGCGATATTCTGCGGGTGACAGTTTTCATCGACGAAAAACGCCTTGGCTTTTGATTTCGACGCGCGCTCTGCCATGGTCATGGCTTCGGCGCAGGCGGTCGCTTCGTCCAGCAGCGAGGCATTGGCAATATCCAGCCCGGTCAGGTCGCAAACCATGGTCTGATAATTCAGCAGCGCTTCTAGACGGCCCTGAGAAATCTCGGGCTGATAGGGGGTATAGGCCGTGTACCACGCCGGATTTTCCAGAATATTGCGCTGAATGGCGGGCGGCGTCACTGTCCCATGATACCCTTGGCCAATCAGCGAGGTCAGCACAGTGTTCTTTTCCGCCACCTTGCGCATCCGATACAGCAGCTCGCGTTCAGACAGCGGTCTACCGAAATCCAGCGCGGCGGTCTGACGGATCGCCTCTGGGATTGTCTGGTCGATCAGCGCATCCAGATCATCCACCCCAAGCTCTTGGAACATCGCGGCCATTTCATCCGGGGATGGGCCAATGTGCCGCCGGTTGGCAAAATCATAGGGCAAATAGTCGATCGGTTCGTAGCTCATGTCAGCCTCTCCCTGAAGTCAGGGGTTCTTGGAATTGCAAAGATTGTTTGGTCGAAACCTGACCACATCAGAAACAAAAAGGGCGGGATATTCCCCGCCCTTCGCACATTAGCCGATGAAGTCTTTGTAGGCAGCTTCATCCATCATATCGTCCATGGCAGACAGGTCTTCGACTTTCATCTTAAAGAACCAGGCACCGCCTTCGGGATCTTCATTCACCTTGCCCGGATCATCTGCCAGCGGTTCGTTGACCTCAACGATTTCGCCGTCCAGCGGCGCCAGAATGTCGGATGCGGCTTTGACCGACTCAATCACCACAACTTCGTCGTCTTTGGCCACTTCTGTGCCGGCCTCGGGCAGTTCGACGAACACCACATCGCCCAGTTGCTCGGCCGCATGGGCGGTGATGCCCACAACAACCAGATCGCCTTCGACCAGCAACCATTCGTGCTCTTCTGTGAATTTCATGACACCTCTCCTGTCGTTTATCTTTTGAAACCAGCGGGGACGAAGGGCAGTGTGACCACCGAAACCGGCAGGCGTTTGCCGCGCACATCCCCGAATAATTCTGTGCCGGGCGCGGCCAGATCACTGGGCACATAGCCCATTGCAACCGGGCCACCCACCGTTGGGCCAAATCCGCCAGAGGTCACCTGACCCACCGGCTGTGTCTGTGTTTCTGATGCAAACAGCTGCACCCCTTCGCGCATCGGTGCGCGCGTCTGGGGTTTCAGGCCCACACGTTGCTTAGAAGCACCTTCGGAAAGCTGGGGCAAAATCACATCTGCACCGGGAAAGCCGCCTGCGCGATCCCCGCCGCTGCGGCGCACTTTCTGGATTGCCCAGGCCAGATTGGCCTCGGCGGGTGTGGTCGCCGCATCGATATCATGGCCATACAGGCACAGACCGGCCTCAAGCCGCAGGCTGTCGCGCGCGCCAAGGCCGATGAATTCCACAGCCTCATCCGCCAAAAGGACGCGGGCCAGTTTTTCGGCGGCGTCGTTGGGCACTGAAATTTCATAGCCATCTTCACCGGTATAGCCCGAACGTGAAACCCAGCACTCTGCCCCGTTTAATGTCAGCGTCGCCACATCCAAAAATGTCATATCAGCGGCCTGAGCATTTAGTTTTGACAGCACCGCCTCGGACTTTGGCCCCTGCAACGCCAGCAAGGCGCGATCTTCGATGGGCTCAACCGCAATTCCCCGCGGTTCCAGCGCAGCACGCATCCGTGCGATATCTGCCCCCTTACAGGCCGCGTTGACCACCACAAACAGATGATCCCTACGATTGGCCACCATCAGATCATCTTCGATCCCGCCTGCTTCATTGGTGAACAGAGCATAGCGTTGCCGCCCCTCAGCAAGCCCCGCGATACTGACAGGCACCAGCGTTTCAAGCGCCAGCGCCACGTCGGGCCCGCGCAAAATCACCTGCCCCATATGGCTGACATCAAACAATCCGACCTGTTCGCGGGTGTGCTGGTGTTCCTTCATCACCCCCGCTTTGTATTGCACGGGCATCTCATAGCCCGCAAAGGGCACCATCTTTGCGCCCATCTCGCGATGCAGGCCATTTAGCACGGTATGTTTGAGATCGTCAGTCACGCATCTATCCCCGGTTTGAACCCGCAAGATGAATGCGGGCAGTTACAGCGCGGTCTGCTGCCGCGCCCTGACTGCCCCTTCTGTCCTTGTGCCTGAGATCGCTATCCCTTCGGCGGGCGCAAATACGCCTCTCTCCAGAGTTTTACACCATGGTGGTCCTGAAGCCTGAGCGTTTCCGGGGCGGTTGCGCCTTCGGCACCGGATGATACCGGTTCTCCCATCATGGTGTCGGAAAGTTAAACTTAGGCGTCGGTTTTTGCAAGCTGGCCGGACCGCACGGAATTGGCGCAACCGCCGGTTGGCGACATGATATTGATCAGATCCATATTGTCGCAAACCAAGGCGTCCAGCGTGATCGGATCCAGGGTTTCGTAAAAGGCATTTGCCGCATCTGTCAGCGCGGTGCGCAGGCGGCAGGCATCCGTCAGTGGGCAAGTGTTATCAACATCGGCAAAGCACTCAGCCAGCGGCACCGGCGCCTCAAGCGCGCGAAAGATATCGCCAATGATGATCTGATCCGCAGAGCGCCCCAGCTCAAGCCCGCCATTGCGGCCGCGCTGAGTGTTTAAAAATCCAAGTTGCGCAAGCTGGTTGATCACCTGCGCCAGATGGTTTTCAGAGGCATTACACCGTTTCGCAATTTCATGCTTAGTAACAAGCCGGCCCGGATTGGCCGCACAGTACATCAACACACGCATGGCAATATTGGTACGTTTGGTTACCCGCATAATGGCCTCCTGCAAAGCAAGCAGATTTTTCCTGACGCTATAATGCACAAAATCCTGTTCATGCATTTGATGTGCATCAATTGTGATTTATCACTGCCCCTATGAAACACGCATATTTCTTTGGATACGGGTCATTGGTGAACGCCACGACCCATGATTTCACCCCGGTTTTCACCGCCAAGGCCAAAGGCTGGCGGCGTGGGTGGCGCTATACCCCTGATCGCAAGGTGGCCTATCTGACTGCGATTCGCGACGACAGCGCTGAAATTGACGGGCTGATCGCCCCTGTTCCAGATGACAATTGGGAAGATCTGGATCACCGTGAACGCGCCTATGAACGCCATGCAGCCGCGCATGAAATCACCCATGAAGCCGAGGCCTCGGAAATTGCGATCTATGCCATTGATCCGGCACGGATGGCGCGCCCGACGCAGGATCACCCGATCCTGCTAAGTTATCTGGATGTGGTGATACAGGGCTACCTGAAGGTTTTCGGGCCTGAGGGTGTCACGCATTTCGCTGAAACAACCGATGGCTGGCATGCTCCGGTTCTGAACGATCGGGAAAATCCGATCTATCCGCGCGCGCGTGTGCTGAACGATGACGAACGCGGCATGGTGGATGACATGCTGGCGCGCGTTGGCAGCCAGATCTTCAAATAGAAACGGGGGGCCAGGCCCCCCGCTTTAAACTGTATCTGACTGCATTCAGCCTTTGGCACGAATGACCTGCATCAGCTGCATGACATCCGACATATCTGGGCCGCGTTCCTGACCGGTGACAGCTTTGCGCAGCGGCATGAACAGACCTTTGCCTTTGCGGCCTGTGGCCTCTTTCACGGCTTTGGTCCAACTGCCCCAGCTGTCCGCATCATAGGGGCCATCGGGCAGCATCGCGATTGCCTGAGCGATGAACTCTTGATCTTCATCGGCAATCATTGGCTCTGCCCCATCGCGGAACAGGGTCCACCAGCCCGACAGATCTTTGCGGGTGGTGATGTTTTCGCGGGTGACTTTCCAGAACAGCTCAGCCTTATCGGCAGGAACACCGATTTCCGCCACCTGATCTGCCACCTCGGCAAAGGGCAGTTCGTGCAGCTTTTTGGCAGTCAGCGGATAAAGATCCTGTTCGTCGAACTTGGTCGGCGCCGATCCGAAGGTGTTCAGATCAAAACCATCGGCAATCTCTTCCATGGTCATGCGCAGTTCAACCGGCTGGCTGGATCCCAGACGCGCCATCAGGCTGATCAGCGCCTCGGGTTCGACACCAGCTTCGCGCAGATCGCGCAGCGCCAGCGTGCCCAGACGTTTTGACAGCGCTTCACCCTGTGGGCCGGTCAGCAGTGAGTGGTGCGCAAATTCCGGCGGAGTGCCGCCCAGCGCCTTGATCATCTGGATCTGTGTGGCGGTGTTGGTCACGTGGTCATTGCCGCGCACAACATGGGTGATGCCCATGTCGATATCGTCACAGACCGACGCCAGCGTATAGAGAAACTGCCCATCCGCGCGGATCAGCACCGGATCCGAAACCGAAGCCGCATCAATCGACACATCCCCCAGAATGCCGTCAGCCCAGCTGATGCGTTCATGATCAAGCCTGAACCGCCACACACCATCGCCGCGTTCCGCGCGCAAGGCGGCCTTTTCCTCATCAGACAGGGCCAGCGCCGCACGGTCATAGACCGGGGGTTTGCCCATGTTCAGCAGCTTTTTGCGCTTGAGATCCAGTTCTGTCGGGGTTTCCCAGGCCTCATAGAAACGGCCCATATCCCGCAGTTCCTGCGCGGCCTGTTTATAACGCTCAAGACGGGAAGACTGGCGCTCCACCTTATCCCAGGTGATGCCGAGCCACTCCAGATCCTGTTTGATCGCGTCGACATATTCTTCTTTGCTGCGTTCGGGATCGGTGTCGTCGATGCGCAGAACAAAGGTGCCGCCGGTTTTGCGGGCAATAAGATGGTTGAACAATGCGGTGCGCAGATTGCCCACATGGATATAGCCGGTGGGCGAAGGTGCAAAACGGGTAACGGTCATTGGGCGTGCCTCCTGATCAGATGGCCTCCTTTCACAGGCGGCGCGATTTGTCCAGTTTTCGGTTTATTTTGTCATGTTTCTCTTGCAACTGTGGCGCTAACAAAAGGTGCATCATGGCAAAAATTCTGACGATTACATTGAATCCAGCGCTGGATCTGGCCACCAGCGCGCCATTTGTCCGCCCCGGCCCCAAGCTGCGCTGCGGGCCTGAGCGATCGGAACCCGGTGGCGGTGGTGTGAATGTTGCCCGCGCGGTGGGGCTGCTGGGCGGGCAGGCGCAGTCTATGGTGGCCTTGGGCGGGCCAACCGGTGAGGTCATGAAGGGCCTGCTGCATGGGCTGGATCTGATTGCCATCGATGCGCCGGGTGAAACACGCCACAGCCTGACGGTGACGGATGATAGCACCGGTGAGCAGTATCGTTTTGTCCTGCCGGGGGCGGCATGGACGGTTTCCCAACTGGAAGAGATGCTGCAAAAGGTGTCGCGCTGCGGGAGTTTGGGCGATTTTATTGTCTTCTCAGGATCAATGCCGCCCGGGGCTGATACCGGATTTCTGACGCAGGCCTGCGCCACGCTGCAAGGGCGACGGGTGGTGATTGATACATCGGGCGCCCATCTGGCGGCGGTGGCCAAAGGGCATGACACCGCGCCCTACGTTTTACGCATGGACAGCCATGAAGCCAACGAATTGGCTGGGCGCGAGCTGACCACACAAACAGAAAGCGCCGGGTTTGCGGATCAGCTGCGCCGGGCAGGGGCTGCGCAGATCGTTATCATTGCCCGTGGCAAAGATGGATCGGTAATGGCGGATGGCGCGGGGCTGTGGCATGTGAATGCCGCCAACGACCACGTGGTCAGCGCAGTAGGCGCGGGGGATAGTTTTGTCGGTGGTTTCGTCAACGCATTGGCGAAAGAGATGACAGCATCCGAGGCCCTGCGGCACGGCGCTGCCGCCGCCTCGGCCGCCTGCCTGTCAGAAGGCACTGAACTGTGCCTTCCCGATGATTTCATACGCCTGCTGCCCCTGACCACCCTGATGCGCCTTTAGAGGGGCGCTCATCGGTCTCTGACGATCCCTTTTCGCGGCTTAGGGTCAGGATGCATTAATCTTACGCCTAGCCATCCCGCCAGCGGTTTACGATGGGATAGCGGCGATCAAGCCAGAAGGCGCGTTTGGTCAAGCGGCAGCCCGGTGCGGACTGAAAGCGTTTGTATTCGCTGATATACAGCAGATGCTGCACCCGTTTGACATCGGCCTCGGCATAGCCCGCTGCGATGCAATCTGCGACCGATGCCTCGTCATCGACCAGCATGGTCAGGATGCCATCCAGCACCGGGTAATCCGGCAGGCTGTCGCTGTCTTTTTGATCTTCGCGCAGTTCAGCCGAAGGGGGTTTGGTGATGATGCGATCCGGGATCACTTCGCCATCCGGCCCAGCCATCCAGTCGCGGTGATTGGCATTCCGCCAGCGGCAGGTCTCAAAGACGCGGGTTTTGTAAAGATCCTTGATCGGATTATAGCCACCAGACATATCCCCATAGATCGTGGCATAGCCCACTGCGACCTCGGATTTATTGCCTGTGGTCAGCAAGATTGAGCCGAACTTGTTCGAGAGCGCCATCAAGAGCAACCCGCGCAGGCGGGACTGGATATTTTCTTCGGTGATATCGGGGCTGGTGCCTTCGAACAGCGGGGCAAGGGTATTGGTAATGGCTGCACGCCCTTCAGCAATTGGCACGAAATCATAGCGCGCGCCCAGCGCAGTGGCGCATTCTTTGGCGTCTTCCAGCGACTCCTGACTGGTGTACTCAGAGGGCAGCATCACACAGCGCACATTTTCCGCGCCCAGCGCATCTACGGCAATTGTTGCGACCAGCGCGGAATCGATCCCGCCAGACATGCCCAGCAATACCTTGCCAAATCCGGTTTTACCGCAGTAATCCCGCAGCGATTCCACCATGCAACGGTAATCCTGTTCCCACTCATCCGGATGAACATGAACCTTGGCGGGCTGGATTTGCCAGCCATCATCACCGCGTTGCAGATCAATATGCTGAATTTCGCTGTCGAACTGCTTCATCTGAAAGGCCAGTTGCCCGCCGGGGTTCAGGCCAAAGGTCGCCCCGTCAAACACCTGATCATCCTGACCACCCACCATATTCAGATAGATCAGCGGCAGTCCGGTTTCGACCACACGGGCCACCATGTGACCCAGCCGCACATCATGTTTGCCGCGATAGTAAGGCGATCCATTGGGCACCAACAGGAATTCTGCCCCGGTTTCCTCAAGGGTTTCCGAAACATCTTCGTGCCAGCTGTCTTCGCAGATCGGGCTGCCGATGCGCACGCCCTCAATGGAATAAGGCCCCTGCATATCAGCGCTGGTATACAGGCGGACCTCATCAAAGACGGTTTCATTGGGCAGATGGTGTTTCAGCACCTGCGCCGAAATCTTACCGCCCTGACAGATCAGATAGGCGTTGAAAAGCTTGCCGTCCTGCACCCAAGGCGAGCCAATCGCCAGCGCCGGTCCATCGGCGCATTGTGCCGCCAGCGCCTGCACCGCCTCAATTGCCGCCTTATGAAAGGCAGGTTTCATGATCAGATCCTGGGTATTATAGCCGGTGATGAACATCTCGGGCAGAGCCACCATCTGGGCCCCTGCCGCTTTGCCCTCCTGCCAGGCGGCATGCGCCTTGGCGGCGTTGCCTTGCAGATCGCCAACGGTTGGGTTCAGCTGTGCCAGTGTCAGGCGAAAGGTATCGCGCATTGCCTATCTCTTTCCTGTCGTCTGCCCCTGACATAAGCCGATGCGCGCCAAAGGGAAAGCATCCCGGCAAAAGAGATTGCCCCTGCACTGCCGCTGCACTAGATTTCAGCCGCATCACACCCTTCGGGAACGGGACAACTTACCTATGAAATTCACGGGCATCGCCACCCTTGTTACCTTTGCTGCTCTGGCCACACCGGGGTTTGCACAGCAGACCGAGGTAACCACCAAACAATATGACGACGGTGGCGTCTATGAAGGTGAGTTTCTGGATGGGCTGCAACATGGCATCGGTGTCTATCGCCTGCCCAATGGCTATGAATATAACGGTGCGTGGTTTCAGGGCGAAATCCGCGGCAGAGGTGTGGCGCGGTTTCCCAATGGATCGGTCTATCAGGGGCAGTTCGCCAAGGGGAAACCGGAAGGTGTGGGCAAGATCGTCTATGCCGATGGCGGGATCTATGAAGGCACCTGGCTGGATGGCAAGATCACCGGTGAAGGGGTTTGGATCTACGCGGATGGCACCCGCTATGAGGGATCATTCCGCAATGCGCTTTATCATGGCAAAGGGGTGATGACGACGCCCAAGGGCTATGTCTTTGATGGGCAGTGGGTCAATGGCGTGATGGAAGGCAGCGGCAAGATCACCGCGCCGGATGGCACCTTGTATGTAGGCCGTGTTGCCAATGGTGAAATGGACGGGATCGGCAAAATGACGATGCCCGATGGCATGAGCTATGAAGGCAGCTGGCGCGAAGGTCAGATGGATGGGCGCGGCATGCTCACCCAGCCAAATGGCGATATCTACGAAGGCCAGTTGAAAGATGGCCGCCGCGAAGGTCAGGGCAAGCTGACCTATACAAACGGCGATATCTACGAAGGCAATTTCGACAATGATCAGCGCCATGGTCAGGGCACGTTTTCCGGCAAAGATGGTTATGTTTACGCGGGCAACTGGGTTTCAGGTCAGATCGAAGGGCAAGGGCAGCTGACTTATCCGGATGGCTCGGTCTATGAAGGCGCGTTTAAAGATGGGCTTGCCCATGGCAAGGGGCAGATCACCTATCCCAGTGGTGCGACCTATAATGGCGATTGGGTCGAAGGTGTCATCGAAGGGCGTGGTGAAGCAGGCTATCCCAATGGGCTGATCTACACCGGGGCCTTCAGCAATGCCCGTTACAATGGCTATGGTGTGATGGTTTTTGCTGATGGGGGCCGCTACGAGGGTGACTGGTCAAACGATCAGCGCCACGGCAAGGGCACGTTCACCTATGTGGATGGCTCGGTCTATGAGGGGCAGTTTCGCGACGGTCAGCGCCACGGCGAAGGCATGATGGTGATGCCCACCGGGTTTCGCTATGATGGTGCCTGGGAAAACGGCGAAATCAACGGTGAAGGCATTGCGACCTATGCAAATGGGGATGTCTACACCGGGCAATTTGTGGACGGCAAACGGCAGGGCGAAGGCACAATGACCTACGCCAGTGGCGAAGTGCTGACGGGCCAGTGGATCAGTGGTGCCATGGCCAGCCGCCCCGCCCCAGCCGAAGAAACAGCCGCGCCCGAATTGCCAGAGGCTTCTGGCAACTAGGGCATTTAACCGCCCACATCCTGCGGCGCGACAGAAACGGTTTTGATCACCGCATAGGCGGTGTCGCCCGTATGCAGATCAAGCGCCTTCAGCGATCTGCCTGTGACCCGGATCAGCACCCGGCCTGCCTTTGTGTTCAGCGATACCATCGCGCCCGGCCCATCGCCTGCGCGGATAGTTTCAATCCTACCGGGCAGGATGTTCAGCGCCGAAAGCCCCACGGGCGGCACCCGCGCCAGCATCACATCCTGCGCCGCGATACGGATCCGCACCTTCTGGCCAGTCGCCTTGCGGATCTTAGGCAAAAAAATCGCAATGCCGCCTGCGCTCAATTCGGTCAGCCCGTCCTCGTGGTGACGGGCAACCTGCGCCTCAAGCACCGCGCCCGCGCCACGCACACCGGCCGGAGTCACTGCAGGATCGCTCAGCACCTCGGCGGCGCTGCCCTGACGCAGCACTTTGCCCTCTTGCAGCACCACCACTGTGGTGGCCAGACGGGCGACTTCTGCCGGGGAATGCGTCACGTAGAGAATGGGAATCTGCGCCTCATCGCGCAGGGTTTCAAAATAGGGCAGAATTTCAGCTTTGCGCGCCTCATCCAGCGCTGCCAACGGTTCATCCGCCAAAATCAACTCGGGCGAGGCCAGCAGCGCCCGCCCCAATGCCACCCGCTGCTTTTCCCCACCCGACAGATCACCTGGGCGGCGATCCAGCAGCCCGCCGATCCCCAGCAGATCAATGATGCGATCCTCATCAGCCTTTGGCGCAGAGTTTGGCGCAAAGAACCGCCCATAGCGCAAATTGCGTCGCACGGTCAGATGCGGAAAAAGCCGTGATTCCTGAAAGACATAGCCCAGCCTGCGGCGATGGGTGGGCAGGCAGATCCGTTGATCCGTATCACATAGCACACGGTTATTGACCTGTATCTGCGCAAAATCCGGGCGGGTCAGCCCCGCCACTGCATTCACAATTGTCGTCTTGCCCGACCCGGAACGCCCAAACAGCACCGTCAGACCGGGCGGCGTGTGAAATCTGACGTCCAGCGCAAATCCGGGGTGAGCATGGCGAAGCGAGACTTTCAGGCTCATGCGCTGCCCACCCGTTTCACCGCGCGCCGCGCCAGCCATTCAGACAGCAACAGCGCCGACATCGCCACCACAACCGACACCACAACCAACCGCAGGGCTGAACCCTCTCCGCCCGGGATCTGCAAAAAGGCATAGATCGCTGAAGGCAGCGTCTGTGTCTGGCCGGGAATATTGGACACAAAGGTAATGGTCGCGCCAAATTCCCCCATGGCTTTGGCGAAACACAGCACCGCGCCCGCCAGAACACCGGGCAGGATCAGCGGCAAGGTGACAGTGGCAAACACCCAAAAGCGCGAGGCCCCCAATGTCGCGGCAGCCTGTTCAAGCTTTGGATCAACCGCTTCGATTGACAAGCGCATCGCACGCACCATCAAGGGAAAGCCCATGGTCCCCGCCGCCAGTGCCGCGCCCGTCCAGCGAAAAGCAAAGGTAATGCCAATTGCCTGCAGCGCTGAGCCCAGCGGCGCCCGCGTGCCCAGCGTCAGCAACAGCAAGTATCCCGTCACCACCGGCGGCAGGATCAACGGCAAATGCACCAGACCATTCAGCAGCTGCTTGCCCGGAAACTCCCACCGGGCCAGAACATAGGCGGTAAACAGGCCCAAGGGCAGCGCAACCAGTGTCGCCCAAAAGGAGACCCGCAGTGACAACCCCACCGCCTGCCATTCTTCGGGCGACAACCACTCGGTCATTTCTGAGGGTCCTGAAAACCATGGTTCAGGAAGATCTCTCTGGCATCGTCGCTTTGCAGAAAGTCCAGCAATTCCTGCGCCGCAGGTGTCGCCCCAGAGGCAATCAGGGCGGCAGGATAGCGGATAGGGCTATGGCTTTGTGCAGGAAAACGACCCAGAATCTCTACGCGCGGCTCGGCCAGCGCGTCAGAGGCATAGACAATACCCAATGGGGCCTCGCCCAAGGCAACCAAGGCCAGCGCAGCCCGCACATTATCGGTTTGCGCCACCTGATCAGCTACTTGTCCCCACAGCGAAAGCCCCTTCAGGGCCTCGCGCCCATAGATCCCGGCAGGCACGGATTGCACCATTGCCATGGCCAGACGCCCTTGGCCCAGCATCTGTCTCAAAGGGGTTTCAAACGTCACATTCGCATCACTGGCCTGCCCGTGACCAATCAGAACCAGCTGATTTGACAGCAACGCCACGCGGCTTTCTGGCACCGTCAGCTGCTGATCTTCGATGTGATCCATCCAGTTTGAATTGGCGGAAATAAACAGATTTGCCGGTGCCCCATATTGGATTTGCCGCGCCAAAGCCGACGATCCGGCAAAAGACAGCACCACCTTATGGCCGGTCTCATGTTCAAAAGTCTCGGCCACCTCATCAAGTGCTGTTTTCAGACTGGCAGCAGCAAACACCGTCACCGAATCCGCAAAAGCCCCGCTTGCGAGACACAGAGAAACCAAAAATATCCGAAGAAAACCCAACTGCGCCTCATCCTGCCGTTTGGCAAAGACTACCCCCAGAAGGCGAAGGGGGACAGCCCCAAAGGGGCCATCCCGAAAATGTTAGATCGAGGCCTGGAACAACTGGCGCAGGTTGGATTCGGTCAGCTCAATCGGATTACCGCCGCAGGATGGATCTTTGATCGCGCCTGCCACCAGATCATCCAGCCTATCCGATGACACGCCCATGTCTGACAGTTTGTGCGGAATGGCAAAGCTGTCGTTGAATTCCTGCACAAAGCTTTGGAAGCCTTTGAAACCACCTTCGATCCCAAGATAGCCAGCCGCGCGATCAAAGCGATCTGCAATAGCGCTGGCGTTGAACTCCAGCACAGCCGGCATGCAAACCGCATTAGTGGTGCCGTGATGTGTGTTGAAGATCGCACCAATCGGATGCGACATCGCATGGATCGCCCCCAGCCCCTTCTGGAAAGCAGTGGCCCCCATGGCGGCGGCGCTCATCATATGCGCCCGCGCTTCAATATCAGTGCCATCAGCATAGGCGCGCGGCAGGTTGTCGATCACCAGACGCATCCCTTCCAGCGCAATCCCCTGCGACATCGGGTGATAATGCGGGCTGGAAAACGCCTCAACGCAATGCGCAAAAGCATCAAGCCCCGTTCCAGCCGTGATGAATTTAGGCATGCCAACAGTCAGCTCCGGATCACAGATCACAACGGCTGGCAGCACTTTGGGGTGGAAAATGATCTTCTTTTCGTGGGTTTCAGAATTGGTCAGTACAGATGCCCGCCCAACTTCTGAACCCGTTCCCGCGGTGGTTGGCACTGCAATGATCGGCGCGATGGCATCGGCATCCGCACGCGTCCACCAATCCCCGATATCTTCAAAATCCCAGATCGGGCGGGTCTGACCGGCGTAAAAGGCGACCATCTTCCCCAGATCAAGGCCCGATCCGCCACCAAAGGCAATCACACCATCATGATCCCCAGCTTTGTAAGCCGCAACACCAGCGTGCAGATTAATCTCAGAGGGGTTCGGATCAACCTCTGAGAACATGCCACGCCCAAGGCCCGCGGCCTCCATGATATCCAGCGTCTGCTTGGTGATCGGCAGATCTGCGAGGCCCTTATCCGTCACCAGCAATGGGCGCGTCATTCCAGCCTGTGCACAGGCCTCGGCCAGTTCCTTAATCCGGCCCGCGCCGAATTTTACCGCTGTCGGGTAAGACCAGTTTCCAACAAGTGTCATGCGTTGTTTCCTATGATGAATGCGGGGCGGGGCACTGTGCCCTTGGCCTATGGCCAATTCCCCCGGTGTTTTTCTGGCAAGACGAAAGGGCTCAGGCTGTCACTTTGCGCAAATGATAGGATTTGGGCCGGGTCAGATTGTGATAGCCAATCACCGAAAGCCCGCCACCGCGCCCGGTGTTTTTGCACCCCGTCCAGCACAGGCCCGGATCAAGATAGTCAGCACGGTTCATAAAGACAGTTCCGGTTTCAATCTGATCACCAACCCACGCGGCGCGGTCCAGATCCTTGGTCCAAAGCGACGCCGTCAAACCAAATTCACTGTCGTTCATCAAAGAAATCGCTTCCTCATCCGAAGAAACCTTCATGATGCCAACCACCGGGCCAAAGCTTTCATCGCGCATGACGCGCATGTCATGGGTGACATTGGTCAGAATCTGCGGCGTCACATAGGCGCCGCCATCGTCCTCGGCAAAGAGATCTATATGCGCGGTGGCGCCAGCTGCAACCGCTTCGTCAATCTGCGCCCGCACCTCTTGGGCAAAGCGCACATTGGCCATTGGGCCCAGCGTGGTGCTTTCCTCCAACGGATTGCCCAGCTTGTAGCCATTCACAATCGCCGCAGCCTTTTCAACAAACACGTCGAAAAGACTTTCGTGCACATAAATCCGTTCAATACCACAGCAGCACTGCCCGGAATTGAACATGGCCCCGTCAATCAACGTGTCCACTGCAGCCTCCAGATCCGCATCTTCCATGACATAGCCCGGATCTTTACCGCCCAGCTCAGTCCCAACCCCCGTAAAGGTACCCGCAGCCGCCCGCTCCATCGCTTGGCCGCCGCCAACTGAGCCAGTGAAGTTCACGAAATCAAAGGCATTCCCTGAAATCAAGTCATTGGTCACCTCATGCGACAGAAAGACATTCTGAAAAACATCCTCAGGCACACCCGCCGCATGAAACGCTTTGGCCATGCGTTCCCCGACCAACAATGTCTGTGTGGCATGTTTCAGCACCACTGTGTTGCCCGCAATCAGGGCAGGGGCCACGGTGTTAATCGCTGTCATATAGGGATAGTTCCAGGGGGCGACGACAAAGACAACGCCATGGGGGATACGTTTGATATAGCGTTTGAACGTCTCGTCTTCACCCACCTGGATCTCTGCCAGCGCCTCTTCGGCGATGCTGGCCATATGGCTTGCACGCTCGTTAAAGCCACCAAATTCACCGCCATACCGCACCGGACGGCCCATCATATGCGCCAGCTCAGGCACAATTTCATCGTTCATCGCCCCAACAGCCGCCACACCAGCCATCACCAGCTCAGCCCGCTCGGACAGCGGAAGCGCAGCCCAGTCCTTCTGCGCCGCGCGCGCTTTTTCAGCAGCACCAAAGGCCGCCTCCTTTGTTAGCACTTCCCGCTCTGCAAACACCGATCCATCAATCGGCGAAACACATTTCAACACCTGGCCCATGCCAATGCTCCACTTCTGAATACGGGCACCCTGCCCGCTTCTCTGGTCCAAAAATACCTAAACGCCGTCCCCGCCACTGGATACCCAGCTGGTAAGGAAACAAGCCCTTTCCGATCACGCCAGTTCAAACCCCCGGGCAACTTCCCAGTCAGTGACCACGCGTTCAAATTCTTCGATTTCCACCTCCGCCGCGCGGACATAGTGGTCCACTACGACATCCCCCAGCGCAGCGCGCAACATCGACGAGGCCTTCAATGCCTCACCCGCATCCTTCAGATTGCCGGGGATCAGCCCGGTGTCGCCCTGATATACATCACCCTGCGTTGGCGCCTGCAGCTCTAGCCCTTCTTCGATCCCTGCGATGCCCGCAGCTAGCATTGCAGCCATCGCCAGATAGGGGTTCATGTCTGATCCGGGGACACGGCATTCCACGCGCACGGCTTTTGTGCCATCCCCACACAGACGATAGCCCGCAGTCCGATTGTCCACCGACCAGATAATCCGCGTTGGCGCAAAGGTGCCCTTCATAAAGCGTTTGTACGAGTTGATGTAAGGTGCCATGAAATAGGTGTAATCCGGCGCATATTTCAGCAGGCCCGCCATATAGTTTTTCATCAGCTCAGACATGCCCAGCGCGTCACCCGCATCGAAAAACGCATTCTGCCCGTCTTTCCACAGCGACTGATGCACATGTGACGATGATCCCACCTTTTCGTGATGCCATTTTGGCAAAAACGTCACCGCGTGCCCCTGTTGCCAGGCGATTTCCTTCACCGCGTGTTTTGCGATGGTGTGATAGGCGGCCGTATCCATTGCGCTGGCATATTTTATGTTCAGCTCTTCCTGACCAGTCTCAGCCTCGCCTTTTGAGTTCTCGACCGGAATGCCTGCGTTCCACAGGTGGTTGCGCACAGGGCGCATCACATGTTCTTCGCGCGATGTCTGAAGGATGTGATAGTCTTCATTATACCCTGAAATCGGTGCCAGATCGCGAAAGCCAGATTTGCGGATTTCATCAAAGCTCTTTTCGAACAAAAAGAACTCCAGCTCGGTCGCCATTTTGGGATCAAAGCCCATGGCCTCCAGACGGGCCACCTGCTTTTTCAGCATGGCACGGGGCGAATGGGGCACCTCTTCGTGGGTGTGGTGATCCAGAACATCGCACAGCACCATCACCGTGCCATCCAACCAGGGCACAGGGCGCAATGTGCTCAGATCCGGCTTCATGACATAATCGCCATAACCCCCTTCCCAAGAGGTGGCGGCATAGCCATCCGGAGTGCCCATCATCAGATCCGTCGCCAGCAGATAGTTGCAGCAGTGGGTTTCCTCATAGGCCCCGGCCACAAAATGCCCCGCATGAAAGCGCTTGCCCATCAAACGCCCCTGCATATCCACCAGACACACAAGAACCGTGTCCACATCCCCCGCAGCCACCTGCGATTTCAGATCCTCGAATGTCAGCATTTTGCGACCTTTTGATTTTGCGCCCGTGCGCGGGATTTCCTTGCAAAGATCTGGCCCATCCGATGACGGGCCAGATCAGATGGTTTAGCCGTAACGATACGGACGGCCTGCTTTTTGCATATCGGCGTTGTATTTCTTGAAGATCTCGACAACCTTGGCCTTGGTCGGGCTTTCAGAGGCGATTTCATCCCAGAATTTCAGCGCAGCTTCTTCTACCTGTGCCCATTCCGCATCCGGAATCGACGTCAGCTGCATCTTGGTGCCATTCACACGCAGGTTGGCTTCGCCACCCCAGTACCACCACTGGCGGTAGTAATGTGATTGGTCACAGCATACGCGGAACAGCGTTTGCAGATCTTCGGGCAGGCCTTCCCAGCTGCCCATATTGGCAAAGAACGACCCGGCCCATGCGCCCGAGATATTGTTGGTCAGGAAATAGTTGGTCACATCGGCCCAACCCACGGTGTAATCTTCGGTGATGCCTGACCAGGCGATACCGTCCAGTTCACCTGTCTGAACCGCAACTTCGATGTCTTCCCATGGCAGGGTGACAGGCACCACGCCAAACTGGCTTAGGAAACGGCCCGCTGTCGGGAAGGTAAAGACGCGCTTGCCCTTGAGATCCGCCAGCGAGCGGATCGGGTCTTTGGTGGCGAAATGGCAAGGATCCCAGGCGCCTGCACTGATGTGCTTGACGCCCACAGCGGAGTACTCGGCATCCCAGATTTCATTCAGACCGTACTGGTTAAACAGCACCGGCACATCCAGAGAATAGCGCGATGCAAATGGGAAATAGCCACCAAACACCGTGACATCAGTGGGTGATGCCATTGAATCGTCGTCTGACTGTACAGCGTCGATGGTGCCGCGCTGCATGGCCTGAAACAGCTCACCTGTTGGCACCAGCTGATCCGCATAAAACAGTTCGATCTGCATGCGGTCGCCTGCGATCTTGTTGAACATATCTATCGCGGGTTTTACCACATGTTCCGCCAGCGCAGCACCCGCATAGGTCTGCATGCGCCATTTGATCTGACCATTTGCAATCGCCGGGGTTGCCAGCGGGGCAGCCAATGCGCCCACACCGGCTCCGGCCAGAAACTTACGTCTTGTCGTCATAACACTCTCCTAGTTGGTTTCAGTTACGCCCGGTTGTGCGGGTCTTGTTGCGTCATTTTCCGTACACGTAATCCGGTAGCCATGTGGCGATGCCGGGAAAGGCCATGACCAGCGTCAGGGCAAAGACCATCACCAAAACGAAAGGCAGGATAGAACCATAAATGTCTTTCAGCGTGATTTCCTTGGGGGCCATGGCGCGCATGAGAAACAGGTTGTAGCCGAAAGGCGGCGTCATATAGGCAATCTGGGTCGTGATCGTGTAGAGAACCCCGTACCAGATCAGATCAAAGCCCAGCGCCTGAACCAGCGGAACATAAAGCGGCGCGACGATCACCAGCATGGCAGTATCGTCCAGAAATGTCCCCATGATGATAAAACTGAGCTGCATCAAAATCAGGATCATCCAGGGGCTTAGGCCCAGCTTTTCGGTGAAGAGGCTTTCAATCGCCTTGACTGCGCCCAGACCATCAAACACCGCGCCAAAGGCAAGCGCTGCAAGGATAATCCACATGAACATGCAGGAAATCCCCAGCGTCTGTTTGACCGATGTCTCAAAGACCTCGCGGGTCATCCGCCCTTTCAGAACAGCCGCAGCAAAAGCGGTGATTGCGCCAATCGCTGAACTTTCCACCAGCGATGTCCAGCCATTCACAAAAGGCACCATCATGGTGGCAAAAATCACGATCGGTAGCAGACCGGCCCGCAACAGCGCCAGCTTTTCCGACATGGGCAGGTCGCGCTCTTCTTTGGGCAGAACCGGGCCAAGATCGGGGTTCAGGCGACAGCGGATGACGATGTAAATAATGAACATCGCCGCCATCATCAGCCCCGGAAGCACCCCGGCCAGCCAAAGCTGCCCAACGGGTTGACGGGCGATCATCGCATAGAGAACCAACACAACCGATGGTGGAACCAAAATCCCAAGGCTAGAGCCCGCCTGAATAACGCCGGTGACCATTCTCTTGTCGTAGTTGCGTTTCAGAAGCTCTGGCAAAGCAATCGTGGCACCAATCGCCATGCCCGCGACTGACAGGCCATTCATCGCTGAAATCAACACCATCAGGCCAATTGTTCCGATGGCCAAACCGCCTTGCACACCGCCCATCCAGACGTGGAACATTTTATACAAATCGTCGGCAATCTTTGATTCCGACAGCACGTACCCCATGAAAATGAACATGGGCAGCGTCAACAGCGGATACCATTTCATCAGCTTCATCGCGCTGGAAAACGCAATGTCATAGCCGCCGCGATCCCCCCATAGGACCAGCGCCGCAACAACTGCGACCAGACCAATGGCACCAAACACGCGCTGACCTGTCATCAGCATTGCCATCATGGTGGCAAACATAAAAATGGCGATCATTTCATAGGACATCGGCGATCTCCTCTCCGCGAAGGCGCAGAATGTCTTTGAACAGTTCCGAAACTGCCTGAAGTAGCATCAAAAACACACCGAGCAGCATCACAGCTTTGATCGGCCAAATGTAAGGCCGCCAGGCGGTGGGCGAACGCTCAAGGCGGCCGATCTGCTCTTGTCCGGTCAAAAGCCCGGTGAAAAAGGCAATCGGATCCTGGCCCCAATACCCCAGCGAATAGGCGGTAGAGCTTAGCCCGCCGTAAAACAGCACGCCCAGATAAAACATCAAAAACAGCACCGTAATGCTGTCGACCGCTGCTTTGCGACGCGTGCTCCATTCACCGTAAAACAGATCCATCCGCACATTCGATCCCATCTGGATCGAATAGGGACCACCCAAGATATAGTAGGCCACCATGGCAAACTGCGCCATTTCCAGTGTCCAAAGCGAAGGATTGAAGAAGGTTTTTGAAATCGACGACCACAGCAAAATCGCCATGATCACAAAGATCCCGTACATGGTCACGCGTCCGATGCGGCGGTTCAGACCATCGACAAATTCGATATATCTGCGCAACAGGCTCATGCGTTTTCCCCCAGTGTGGCGACCGCTTTGGTCAGCAGCTCTGCCAGATGATCCGCGACACCCTCCGCCTTGGCTGGGGTGTCGATCAGGTCATTGCGGATCTCGATCATCAGCGAATGCAGCCCGCGCGCTTCGGCGTGTTTTTGCAGGCTGTAAGTCACCCCGTCCCTCGCTGAATAAGGCTCATTGATCGCGGTTTTCATTTGGCCTTTGGCCTGCGCCTGAGCAAGGGTCGCCTTGGTCAGCGCAACGTTTTCATGAAACAGAAGCCCCAGTTCGATTTCACGGATTTTACCATGAAAGACAGGGGTGAAACTGTGGATCGTCACAATGCAAAGCGGATTTTGACAGCGCGCTTCCTGCGCTTCAATCACCCGCGAAACTTCCGCATGAAAGGGGCTGTGCACCCGGTCAAAGCGGATTTGCCGCGCCTGCGCATCCAACGCGCGATTGCCCGGTATCTCATGCACTTCGCTTTTGGCCGGGATGCAGTCTGGGGCGTCAAGCGGGCGATTGCAGTCATAGACAAGCCGGGAAACCTGCCCCGCCACCAAAGGCGCATCCAACTGGCTGCTTAGACGTTTCGCCACCTCTAACGCACCGATATCCCATGCCGCATGAGAATGACGCGACACCTGATCCAACCCCAGATCCTGCAGATCGGGCGGAATATCAGCCGAAGCATGTTCACAAATCAGGACAATGTTCGATTGCCCCGATAAAGTGAATGATGCCACCGAGGGCCAGTGTAGATCTTCCATATCTTGTTCCCCAGACAAGTTGATGTAAAGATCACTACAGAGCGCACCTCTATGTCAATATTTTTTCGCTCCTAACTCTGAGTCAGGAAATTTTCATGTCCGAACTGCCAAAGAACACCGCACTTGTGCGGGACCAGCTCAAGGAAAATCAGGCCAGCTTTACCGCTGCCGAACGAAGGCTGGCGGCAGTTTTATTGAACGATTCACTTGTTGCAGGGCTACAGTCGATCACAAAGCTTGCGGAAAATTCTGATGTTTCAACAGCTTCTGTGGTACGTTTGGCGCGAAAACTGGGCTATGAGGGGTTTTCGGATTTTCAGGATGCCATGCGTGAAGAGGTGGCCGCGCGCGTCAAGCAACCGCTGGCGAAACTGGAAACGTCAGACCATGCAGATAGCGCTGATCACATTGTCAGCCGCTTTGCACGCGCGATGTCAGGTAACATAAATGAGACACTGAATCGTTTGGATCTGGCTGAATTTGATGCGGCGGCGGCGCTTTTGTCGGATCTTGATCGCAATATATATCTGCTGGGCGGGCGCATCACCCGATCCAATGCGCATTATTTCTTTAACCATCTACAGATCATTAGACCGGGAGTGAATTTGCTGGATTCCTCCCCCAGCGTCTGGCCCCAATCTTTGTTGGATATGGGGCAGGAATCGACTTTGGTGGTGTTTGATATCCGCCGCTATGAAAAACAACTGGAACGGTTGGCACGGCAGGTGGTGGCGCAGGGTGGTAGCATTGTGCTGTTCACCGATCAGTGGGGATCACCCATTGAGCAATGCGCCAACCACTGTTTCCGCGCGATGGTCGAAGCCCCCTCCAGCTGGGATTCAACACTGGCGCTGAACTTTCTGGTAGAAGCCTTGGTCGCCGAAATCCAAAGCCGGTCTTCCAGCGCGGATCGCATCCGGGCGCTGGAGGAAGTCATTGGGGAAACCAACATTTTCCGGGGGGCCTAAGCGGATAGCGCAACCTGATCTGGGGTACCGGTGCTTTCACGATAAAAGATATCCATCATTTCAGCGGAAATACCGGCCTTCCTGAGCAGCTGATCATAGGTTTCATCGTCGAATTCCCAGAGGCCCACACCGATGACGCCATAGGGGGTATCTTTTTTACCCAATAGCTCCGGCTTAGCCCCAACGATGCGATAAACCCGTTCGGTATGTTCGTCAAAGACGCCGACGAAATTGCGCACGCCGCGTTCTTCCATCAACTTGCCACCCGCTGCCAACAGTTTCGGCGCGGTTTGGCGGGTTGCATGTGGCCCCAGACAAAATCGGGTACATTCCCAAATGAACCGGCTTTCGATGCGCTGGCCCGTCAAATCTTGAAAGTAGTCATTGACCATCGTCTGTCCTAGCGTTGGCAAAAAGCGCATAGATCCCTCATGACGGCCAAGCGCAGTTTCCGCCATGACATAGATTGGGCCCAGCGCATCATATTGATCAATCTCTTCGCCGCTTTCGTTGATTGAGATATCCCAGCGCAATCTATGGAAGAATTGATCTGCACGATCTCGGAACATAGTCGCCCGGAGCATCGGGCGTGTACTTAGGTTTTCTGCCGTTACGAAACGAATCATAAACATCACCGTTATTTTACTGATATCAAACACTTATATCGGAGACTCTTGACAGAACATTACTCTAAATCGGATTTTGTTCTATTTTTGTTTCAATGATCAAAATCCCTATCTATTCCGAAACACCGAATTAAGGCCCATTAAGATCTTGCTCCAAATACAGTGTGGTCTTTGGGAGCTATGACAAGAATCGCATAGTGATTGACTGGTTTCGCGCCTCTCAAATGGTTCGCTGAATGTCATCTTTGCTGCATCACAAACCTGATGGTCCATTGATGGAGAGACCCATGAAATTGCCAACACTCGCTACCACCGCCACTTTGATGGCGACCACCGCACTGGCCGACATTGAAACCCGCATCGTCAGTTTCGAAAACGAAGGCGTTTCGCTATCGGGCACGCTTTATCTTCCTGAAGGACATGACAACAGCCCGCTTCCGACCGTGGTGGTGACAGGTGCATGGACTTCGGTCCAAGAACAAATGCCTGCGAACTATGCCAGAGAAATGGCAGAACGGGGCTTTGCCGCTTTTACCTTTGATTTTCGCGGCTGGGGAAAATCCGGTGATCTGCCCCAATCTGTGCGTTTCAAAGAAGACCCCGCTGCCAAGACCTCTGATATCAAGGCAGCCTTTGAATTTATTGCCACACTTCCCGAGGTAGATGGCAATCAGATCAATGGCTTGGGGATCTGTGCCTCGGCTGGATATATGGTGGATGCTGTGGCTGGAAACGATCTTGTTAACCGAATTGGCCTGGTCGCCCCCTGGCTGCAAAACAGCGAAATCGTTGAAGCTGTCTATGGTGGCGCCGAAGGGGTTGCCGGCCTGATTGAGGTTTCGCAGGCAGCAGATGCCGCTGGTGGCCAGATCATTCCGGCGGCAGGCCCTGAAGGCGCAGAGGGTGTGCTGATGCCCATTGGCGGATATTACTACGAAGCGGATCGCGGCGGCATCCCAGAGTATGACGACAAATGGAATAACGCAGGTTGGGAAGGCTGGCTGACCTATCATCCGGCTGACAATCCCCAGCGTCTGAACAAACCGCTTGCCATTGTTCATTCAGAAAGCGCCGCGATTCCGCAGGGGGTAAAAACCTTTCTGAATGGGTTTGCTGGCGACGCCACCGCGCAATGGCTGGAAGGGGTGACTCAGTTCGATTTCTACGACAACCCAGAGGATGTGACCCGCGCCGCTAACACAATGGCCGACCATTTCCGCGCTGGATCTGAAAGCTGATCAAACGGCGCGGGCGAATGCGCCCGCACCAAACACCTTACTGCGCGCAATCTTCAACAGGTTTGCCCATGGCTTTAGAGAGTGGCTGCGCTTTAGGAAGGCTCTGATCTCGGATCAAGGCGGGCATCTCAGTTCACGCAATGGCCGGGGTTACCCCGCCCGAAATACTGCGGGCGATGCCCCGTACTTACGTTTGAAGTGCTGCCCGAACCGGCTGAGATCCTGATAGCCAACACGAAAAGCAATTTCTGCCACGGTCAGTGTGCTGGTTTTCAACAGAACCGAAGCCATTTCCAAGCGCGCCGCAATCACATATTGCAAAGGAGAGGAGCCTGTCGCCGCTTTGAATGCCTTTGCGAAATGCGTCGCACTCATCGCAGCCAGTCCTGCCATTTGCGCAAGTGAAAGATCTTCACCCAGATTGTCGTGGATGAAATCCAGAACACGATGCAACCGTTTATCCGCGATAACTTCGCGCCACTTTGGGGTGGGGTGGATGATTTCAACAATTTGCGCGGCCAGCGCGCGCTGCATGGTTTCCTGATAAAGCAGACCACCCCCCAAAGCGGTACTGGTGGTCAAACCGAGATTCAATAGAAGCGGGTGAATGTCGCCGATGATCGGTTCAAACTCGAGCCCTTCGTCAATGCCAAATTCACCCAAAATGGTCTGATCCAGATTGACCATCACAAATTCAAGATCATCCTCATATTCACAGGCACCACTGCTGCCAGCGGGCAGAATCCATCCCTGATTTTTTGTAAGCGGCCTGTGGTTCGGACGGCTGGTGCCAAGCGCCAGATGATGCGTTGGCTGATCATTCAGAAAAATGCCCACAGACAAAGTGGGAAGTTCAAAGTCTCCCCCTCCAGCTGGCAATCTGGTCTTGTTCGAGATGACATCAGGCATGGCCTAAACCTAGGGTCAGCACCCCTTCATTTGCAATGCTCAGCATGAAAAATGCACGACACTAGGTGTATCGACTTCACCAAAATCACTTGTTGACCACCCACAATCAATTGGCGGACATCCAACATGGAACGCCCGCCAGTCTAAGTGATCAGGATGCGAACATCCCTTTGTATTGCTCTCGCAGGATGTTTTTTTGCACCTTGCCCATTGTGTTGCGCGGGAGTTCGTCCAGAATAACAAGTTTTCGAGGGTGTTTGAAGCGGGCGAGAGATTGGCGCACGGCCTCCATCGTGGCATCCACGTCTGGCGCTACGCGGTTTTCAGGAACAATAATACCCAAAACCGTTTCACCAAAATCAGGGTGCGGCACACCGATAACAGCGCTTTCTAGAACCCCCGGCTGATCATCAAGCACGAGCTCGATTTCTTTAGGGTATATGTTGTAACCGCCTGATATAATTAAGTCTTTGTTTCGACCAACAATGTGCACATAACCATCTTCGTCAATCTTCCCCAAATCGCCGGTAATAAAGAAGCCATTCTCGCGCAGTTCCGCCGCGGTTTTTTCTGGCATCTGCCAATAGCCCTTGAAGACATTCGGGCCACGCACTTCGATCTGACCAACCTCGCCATCTGGCAGGGTTTCGCCAGTGTCTGGGTGGGTGATTTTCAGCTCAACACCCGGCAGGGCGAAACCCACCGTGCCAGCCCGCCGCTCTCCGTCATAGGGGTTCGACGTGTTCATGTTGGTTTCCGTCATGCCATACCGTTCCAGAATGCGATGGCCTGTACGCTTTTCGAACTGGGCATGAGTTTCCGCCAACAGTGGCGCGGAACCGGACACGAACAAACGCATATGTTCTGCCAGTTCTCGGGTGAAGCGGCTATCGCCCAAAAGCCGGGTATAGAAGGTAGGAACCCCCATCATACTTGTTGCTTTGGGCATCCAGTCAATAATCTGGTCTAGGTCAAACTTGGGCACGAAAATCATACTTCCGCCCACTGCAAGCATAATATTGCTCGCAACAAACAGCCCATGCGTATGAAATATCGGCAGGGCGTGCAAAAGCACATCGTCCGCATTGAACCGCCATTCTTTCACAAGTGTCTGCGCGTTCGACAGCAGATTGTTTTGGGTCAGCATGGCCCCCTTGGACCGACCGGTGGTACCAGAGGTGTACAAAAAGGCTGCCAGATCTTCGCCCTGACGTTCAACTGTTGAAAAGCTCTTTGGCATTGTGCGGGCCTGCGCCATCAGGGTTCCGCTTCCATCTGCATTCAACGTTTTGATCTGCGCGCCGAGCTCCTCGGCAACCGCGCTCAGCTCTGCCTCGCTCTTGCCATCGCAGACGATCAGAGACGCACCACTGTTTTCGATAAAATAGCTGAGTTCATCGACAGTATAGGCGGTGTTCAGGGGAAGAAAGACCAGCCCAGCCTGGGCACAGGCGGCATACAGCGCCAAAGCTTCATGGGATTTTTCAACCTGAACAGCCACGCGATCGCCGGGATTTAGATCAAGTTGCGCCGTCACATTGGCAATCTGCGCGCTTGTGGTCAGAAAATCCTGATAGGTGATCACCTGGCCATCAACAAGATGCAGGAAGGGCGTGGTCTTTCCGGCATGAATACCGAAGAGACCATCGTAAAGAGGATTTGCCATGAGGTTACCTTTCTTCGGTTGAAGGGAGAGCGATCAGATCCGCCAGGGCTTTGACTTGGGCAGAGGCGGCAACCTCACGCGTAATGGCGAAATTTTCGTGGTTTTGAGCAACAGTCGAAAGATCATAGAGATAGTTCACCATGGCCCCGCCAGATTGGCTCCGGCCCTTTTCGGAAATGTCAGCTTCGGCATGCACCGCATGGACAATGGCGCCATTGCCCAGATGGAACCGCGCAACAGGATCGAATGGCAGCTCGCCATGGGTCTTGGCATTCAATAGATAATGGGCCGCCAATGCGCGCATATTTTCGGGCTCACCTGCATCCAAGGAGAGACCAGTCTGTTGCAACCAGGTGGTCAGACTTGGAATGGGCGACAGGGTAACAAAGGTTTCCAACCCTTCAAGCTCGGCAGACAGGTCGGCCGCAACCTGCTTGATCAGCGAGTTCCCAAAGGAAATGCTAGCCAGACCGCTCTGACAATTGGAGATCGAATAAAACACTGCGGTGTCTGCGTCTGCCGCTGGCATTGCATTGCGGTCTTCGGCCAACAGTGCCTGCACTGACCCGGGAATTCCCTTGGTCAGAGCAACCTCAACAAAGATCAGCGGTTCATCAGGCATCGACGGGTGAAAAAACGCAAAACACCGACGATCGGAAGGTTCGAGACGGCGGCGCAAGTCGTCCCAACTGTCGATGGCATGGACAGCTTCATAGGTGATGATCTTGTCCAGAATATGCGCGGGGCTTTCCCAGCTGATCGGACGCAGCACAAGAAACCCCCGATTGAACCACGACGCAAATAGATGGCGGAAATCCAGATCAAGCGCCTGAAGTTCGGGGTTTTCCCGGCCCAATCGCAAGAGATCCGAACGCATCTTGACCAAAGCACCCGTCGCACCTGGCACCCGGTTCAGGCGGCGCACAAACTCTTGCCGGGTGGGTTCTGCAGCGGCGGCAAAGGCGCGGTAAGACACCTTTGAAGGACTGCGTTCATAGGCGTCCAGTGTGCTGCGCACGGCCTCTGGATCAAGGTTCATAGAGGTTGCAATCTCTCGAAAGAACACAAGCTTGGCCGCGTCGTCCAGTTCGGCATAGCGCGACAGGATCTCTCGCGCCAAGGCCAGCCCCGAAGTTTCACCCGCCGATCCCACAAGGGCAGTGGCCATTTCGATCAGCGGGCGGCCATCTGCGGCCACCTCCGGCGTCTCACGGCGATACCGTCGCTCAAAGACCGTAGAAAGAAGATCAGCAAGCAGGGTCATACCGCTGTTCCCATCACCAGATTGGGCAACCAGGTTGCGAGACCCGGAAACAGGCAAAGCAGGATGATTGCCAGTACCATACAGGCCACAAAGGGCAGAGATCCTGTCAGGATGGTTTTCAGCGAGATGTCAGGCGCAATGCCATTGATCACATAGAGGTTCAGACCAACCGGAGGTGAAATCAGGCCGATTTCCATGTTGATCGTCAATACGACCGCAAACCAAATCGGATCAAAGCCTGCCGTGGTGATAATCGGCAGCAGGATCGGGGCCGCCATCAGGATCACGGCAACAGGGGGCAGGAAGAAACCAGCGATCAGCAGGAACACATTTACCGCGCCCATCAGAACCCAGCGGTTCACATCCAACGTGCCGATCCATTCCGCGATTGATTGGGTGATGAACAGTGAACTGAGCATATAAGAGAAAACACCCGCCGCAGCGATGATGAAGAGGATCATCACGCTTTCCTTGGTGCTGTCACGCAGAACAACCCAAATCGCGCGCGGGTGCCACAGCTTGTAGATGATCATAGCGATCAGCAAGCAAAGCAACGCGCCGACAGCGGCGGTTTCCGAAGGAGTCGCAATCCCGCCATACATGGCGTAGAGCACCCCCAGGATGATACCGAGGAAGGGCAAAACCCTGGGCAGGATTTCAAAACGCTCAGCCCAGGTATAGCTTCCCGACCCAAGACGGGTTGCGTCACCTGATTTCCAGGTCGAGTACAGCGACCACACCATGAACAGCCCCACCAGCATCAGCCCGGGGATCACACCTGCCAGAAACAGGCGACCAATCGAGGTTTCCGTGGCAATGCCATAGACAATCATCGTGACCGACGGAGGAATCAGGATGCCCAGCGTTCCACCTGCGGCGATAGACCCTGCGGCGACGCCGTCAGGATAGCCACGTTTGCGCATCTCGGGAATGCCCATCTTGCCAATTGCGGCGCAGGTTGCGGGCGAAGAGCCGGACATGGCCGCAAATAGCGCACAGGCACCAAGATTGGAAACCACCAGCCCCCCGGGAATTCGGGTCAGCCAGCGTTCAAGGGCTTCGTAGAGGTCAGCCCCGGCTCGGGTCGAGGCAATAGAGGCCCCCATGATAATGAACATCGGGATCGAAAGCAGGGCAAAGTTATCAAGCTTGCCAAACAGAATTTCGGGCATCAACTCCAGTGACCGGGGGCCATCAAAGATCAAAAGGAATCCTGCAGAGACGATCAACAGGCCAATTGCCACGGATACGCCAGAAAAGAGCACCAGAATGGTGGCAATTGCTACGATTCCACCAAGCAGAAGCGGGTCCATCAGTTATCCTCCAGGCCAAAGGGCTTGTCGATGCCCAGCAAAACGGCAACCAGATCAGCGATCAGTTGAAGAAGAAGCAGACCAAAGCCCACAGGGATCGCCAGATAGGGGATCCAAAGACGTACACCCCAGATGGTGTCTGACCGCCAGCCGCGATCCCAGGCGAAATGCCAGTATTCGTAGCCATAAAAAAGCATGATCGAAACGATGACGATTGAAAGAACCGAGGTCAGCAGCGCCAGGAAAAACCGTGGACGAGCGGGCAAAGAAATCGGGATCAGATCTACGTTTACGTGCCCTCTCAGGCGCTGCACATAAGGTAGGCCGACCAGAGTAGCAGCAATAACCAGATAGATGACGGCTTCGGTCTGCCAGACGGTCGAACCGTTCAGGACAAAGCGCACGGTGATCATCTGGCAGGTAATAGCAACCGCTGCGACAATCATCCCGGCCGAGCACCAGCCAGCCAACGTCGAAAGTGCGGCAACGATGCGCAAAAAGGGGTTGTTCCCGGTATGAGAAGCAACGGCAGAGCTATGGCCAGCCATCTGCGCCTCCTGTTGTTTAAAGGTCCAAAGGATTGGCGTGACGGACGAACACCCGCCACGCCGAGCGATCATTCGACAGCCAGGGCCAGATCAAGCAGCGCCTGCCCATCCTGCACTTCTTCGACGAACTTCTTATAAGAGGTTTCCATCGCCAGCTGGCGCCAGGCCTGGAAATCCTCTGACGACATTTCAGCGATTTCTACGCCCGCATCCGCAAAGACCTTTGTCGACGCGGCATCCTGCTTTTTGGCTTCTTCCAGATAGTATGCTTCTGCTTTCTCTGCCGCCGCCATAAGCGCCTTTTGCTGTGCGTCGCTGAGACCTTCAAAGGTGCTCTTGTTCATCAACAACGGCTGATACATGAACCACAGTGCAACGTCACCCGCCGGGGTATAGCAGCTGACCTGCTCATAAATGCGATAGCTCACAAATGACGAAGATGAGGTGTTCGCCGCCTGCAAAACGCCGGTCTGCATTGCATTGTAAATCTCGGACGAAGCCATCGAGGCGATCGACGCGCCTGCGCCAGCAAGCATCTGCTCAAACGACTTACCCGCTGCGCGGGTTTGCAGACCCTTGATATCTTCCGGGTTGGTAATGCACCGATCCTTACCAGCAAAGCCCCCCGCCAGATACCCGTGCACCAGCACCATCACATCGTCGTCGGCCATCTTAGTCTCTAGCGCCTCCATGAAAGGCGAGCTTGACAGGCGGGCAGCATGATCGTGGTTTTTGACGAGCCCCGGCATGAGCGTCAGGTTATAGGCAGGCTGCTGACCACCAGCATATGACAAGGGCAGAACCGACATGTCGAGCTGCCCGCGGCTGAGGGGTTTATATTGCTCGCGCGGCTTGAACAGCGACTTAGATCCAAAGATTTTAATGTTCAGGTCGACATCGGCAGCTGCGACTTCGTCAGCGACAATCTGGGCAACCTGATGGCGGATATCTTTGTTCGACCACTGATGCGACAGGCGAAGTTCTGTTGCGCTGGCCAATGTGCCAGCAGAGGCAAGCGCCAATGCGGCCACTGCAGACTTCAGAATAGATTTCATGTTTTCCTCCCATAGAATCCAGCTCGGCAGATACCGGGCTGGTCTCACGATAAGCATGTCATGTTTTATTAGCAACGATCTTGTATACAATAATTGAGTTATTGAGTTTTTCAGCGAGTTTAGTAATGTAGGCACATGGAGAAACGACGCTCGGATATCATAGCAGATCAGCTCGAAGAGCGGATATTTGACGGGACACACACAAATGGCGATCGCCTGGATGAGGTTCGCCTTGCAGCGCAATTTGGCGTTTCCCGAACCCCGTTAAGAGAGGCATTACAAAGGCTTGCCCGCTCAGGATTGGTAGAACTGATCCCAAGACGCGGAGCATTTGTGAGACAGCCAGGCCCTGTTGAGCTCATGGAAATGTTCGAAGTGATGGCCGAGATTGAAGCTGTTTGCGGACGGCTGGCGGCAAAACGCATTTCAGACGAAGCCCTGACGGAATTGCATGATGCAAATGTTAAATGTCAGGCAGCCGTCGAGGCACAGGACCCTGATACCTACTACTCTGAAAACGAGCGTTTTCACAAAATCATCTACCGAGAATCAGGGAATGGCTTTCTGGAAACCGAAACCGGAAACCTGCACCGGCGTCTCCAGCCATTCCGCCGTCAGCAACTGAGATTGCGCGGGCGCATGGCGCAATCCATGAGCGAGCACGAGGCCATCGTAGAGGCCCTTGAACAAGGGGATTCCGAGACGGCAGCCAACGCGCTCCGCAGCCACGTGGCCATCCAGGGAGAGAAATTCCACAGCTTGATGGCGATCTTAAAGACTGCAGCGGAGTAATGGCTCGAAAGGCGAATGATCACCCTACGGCTTCTGTTTGGAAAAAAGAAGGCCCCTGTGGGCTAGGCTGGTACCCATTTCCGAACCGAAAATCACTCTCAAATAGCTAAAACGCGCTTCAATCAACGGCAAAATAAGTATTGGGGATGTCAGCAGAACTGACGTTCAATTCTGCCAGTTCAAAAATGTCAGCGATTTTCGGGGCATTTTCGTACCTACACCGAAAATCGCTGAAATTCACGAATACGAACGACTATGCGCGCACCTACAAGCGATGTAGGGCCGCCCGAAGCGCTGCGGGGCCCTTATTCATTCGCAAGAGAAAATCCAGCATTTGCCGCCCAAAGCTTTGCGCCAAATCTGCGCATAGTTCTGCGGTTCATCCCTGATGTATTGCGGACACCTGTCACGTCCCGCAGTGGGCAAGATTCTGCCCTATATCTGATTCAAACCACATTTTTTTCCTTTGGAAAAGAGCGATTTGGCCAATCTTCTAAAGTTTGTGCATTCGTTGCCTCCAGGCATACCAGACCTGTTTGAGGTTGGGCTGGCCGGCGGAATTTCAGCGGATCAGCTGAACTCCATTTGTACAACCACCAAACCAAATGACTACGCCTCGTCCGGCGTCATCACGTCCTACAGAAGATGGTAAGGAGCATCTCGACGAAACCGCTCAGCCAGCGCCGGGTCGTCGTTGAAATCCCTTCCTGTTGTCTTCAGCACGTTACGCAGGACCGCAAGGCTAACCAGGGTTGCAGCGACCATTGCGACGATGATTGCCAAATCCACGTAGCTCACATTCTGAAAAAATGTCACCTTTCACCTCGCTCTCTGTAACCATGCATCAGCACAACACTTTGCAGAATGAGCATATCAGGTTTTCAGGGGTGGGCAGACTCTACATCTTGCTGAGGGATTTCGCGGGGGGGACAGGTCATGTGAGTTCGACTTTCATTTCGTTGTTGCGTCCATTGTTAGACAGTGTCCAGCGCTGAAATCTGCGGACGCTTCCATCGTCACACATGGTCTTGGTTAATGTCGATTTGGACTTTGGGTGCAATGCGATCCAGAGGAGGCCAAAAGCTGCCTCTCGCTTGCCGTGATCAAGACCGTGCATATTCAGAATCTTGTTAATTTCGTAAATCCGCGCTCTATCATCCATGACTCATCTCTCTCCACTAAACCCACGCGAACTATATCATCAGGACAATTCTGGGTAATGGGTTTTGCAGAAGCGATACAGCACCATTCCTGGAAGATTTGCACGCGGACATCCACGAACTTGCGGCGAACAGTGGGCGACGGCACTGGCGTGTCCATTGGAGCACGGGTTTCGAAAATCGCCTCCTCGGTCACCACACGGCACCAAAAATGAACCCCAACCTTCATTGGCTCCGGCTCTGTATGCGCTGACGCAAGTGATCCAGAAACTTGCGAACTCGATGTGGCTGGAACGACTTGTCTGGATATACTGCATAGACGCCGACCTCCGGAAAGCGCCCCTCCAGAGCAATCGGGACAAGCTGCCCGCCTTCGACCAGGTCGGTGGCCATAATTTCCGGCAACAACCCGATGCCCATTCCCCGGACCAAAGCTTCGCGGTAGGTGTGGGTCTGGTTCATCACCAGACGCCAAGAGAACCGTATTTTCTGAACGCCCGTTTCAGTGACCATGGGCCAGCTGTTTCCGAAACGCGAGCCGCCAAAGGCGATGCAGCTGTGCGCCTCAAGCTCTGCGATCGTCGCGGGCGCCCCATGCGTTTGCAGATAGGCCGACGCGGCGAACAGCGCCAACCTGGTTTCGGCCAGCTTGCTGACAATCAGCGAGCTGTCGTCAAGCGAATTGGCAAAACGGATCGCAAGGTCTACCCCGGTGCTCACAAAGTCGGTTTGTTCGTTTTGAAACACCAGGTCGAACAACACCTCGGGGTGGCTGGCCTGAAAGCTCTCAACAGCGTCCAGCAACAGCGGGGCGCCGATCCCCTCAGGCGCGGCGATCCGGATCACGCCTGACAGCCGCGCGCCCTGCGGGTCAGAAATCTCCTGCTCCAGCGCAGCGATATGTTCCAGCATGGATTTACTGCCCTGATAGTAACGCAATCCAGCCTCTGGCACCTCCATCGACCGAGTGGTGCGGTTGATCAGGCGCAAGTCCAGCAGTGACTCAAGATCCGCAACATGCCGCCCGACAATCGCCGGGGTCACATTCAGGTCTGCAGCGGCGGCAGCAAAACTGCCAAGCTCCACCACCGGGCAAAGACCGCCATCTTCTTCAGCTTGTCCATTCGATACCTTTGGTAACTTCAGTGGAGATTTCGGCTTCTATTATCTCATCACATATCATCAATACATTGTCTTCCAAAGCAAAAGAGGCACATGCCATGAAACGATTTCTGACAGCCTTGGCCCTCTCAGTCGGCTTCGCCGGGGCATCTCTCGCCGCTGAGGACGACATGAAACCGGTCATGACCGAGCTGAAAGACGGGGCCTATCAGTTCCAAATGGCGCATTATTCCAGCCTGGTTGTGATTACGGATGAGGGTGTTCTGGTCGTCGATCCGAACCATGAATTCCGCGCCGAAGCGATGCGGGCCGAAATCGCCAGGCTGACCGATCAGCCGGTGGTTAAAGTACTTTACTCGCATCCGCATTTCGACCACTCCCGCGGCGGGCAGATCTTCAAAGACGAAGGGGCCGAATTCATCACCCACGCGGGCTGCACGGAGTTGCTGGCTCGTGACCTGGAGAAACGGGTGGTGCAGCCGGATGTTACCTACGAGGGCGACGAATATCGGATCGAACTGGGCGGAAAGGTCGTCGAGATGCGCTATTACGGTGCCAACGATGGCCAGTGCAACAGCGCCATCTACATGCCCGAGGACAAGGTGCTGATGGCAGTGGACTGGCATCTGCAGGGCTTTGTGAACATGCCAGGACGTCTGAACACCCATGACTACGTCTGCTCGCTCAACACCCTACGTCGGGTCACGGCCGAACTGGACTTTGACACAGTCATCTCGGGCCACATGCCATCCTCTTCACCGGAACAGCTGGCCGAGGACCTCGCTTTCAACGAAGCGCTTTTCAAGGCGGTCTGGGACGGGATGCAGGCCGACCAATCGGTCGAAGAGCTGAAGGAGACAGTCAAGCTGCCCGCGTTCAGCCACTGGTTCATGTACGAACAAAACCTGCCCGCGCATGTGGAACGCATGGCTTATTCGATTTGGCACGGTCAGTAACACCCGGCGCGCGGGCGGCACCTGCCGCCCGCCCCATATTGCAAACCCCGGATTTCAGGAGGCGTACCATGTCTGAGAAAACGGAAACCACGACAAAAAAGACGGTTGTGAGCGGCTGGCACGAAGGCCGGAAGTACTTCATGCCCCGGATGAATACACGTCGGTTGCAGCCGGCAAGGATGATACCGGGTCCACCTATGAAGCATCCGGGCATTGTGTTCCAAAGGTCCCCACAGCAACTCATCGGTTACGAGAACAAGCTTTAGTCCAAGTTCCAGGAAGATGCCGGGGTAAGTCAGATACTCGGGTTTCTCCTCAAGGAAGCGCTGATGCTTGGCCTCCAGGAATCGCTCCCCCCCCCGCAATGAAGCTGAACACGAAAGTCTGGAGTGGAGGGTTTCGGCTGATAGCCACCCCCAAAATGGGCTCGCAGAAGCGCGGCCTTCGATTTTTACTGCTTGCCGGACAAAAGATCGAAAGTCACCGGCTGAGGTTCAATCGACTTAACGCATGGGTCAATCATGGCGCAGTACGCCAAATTTGATTCCAGAACGCTCTCTGTTGAAATCAAGCCTGCGACTTTGGGGCCGGCAAGCCAGTTCGCTTTTTTGATCGTGCCGCGCCGATGAACCCGGCGCGCGGTAGGGTGGGCTTCTTTGTCCAGTTTCATGGACCATGTTCGGTACTCAAAACCGAACCAGAATCAAGGGCATCAAAAAACTTTTTTGAATCAGCGACCTACGAAAGGCAAAACTCGGAAATTTGCTCTGAAGTTTTTTCCGACTATACGTATAAGGTTGCATAAGATTACATTTATTCTTCTGAAAGGTGTGCCATGTTTTAACCGCCTTTGACCCAATACGATGGCTCTCGCCTACGAATTCAGAGGCGATTCGGCGGTGTCATGGCAGGTGATTCCGCTGCTAACCCTATTCACCCAACCCTTCCTGAAACCTCTCGAGGAAACTGACCATCTTTGCGATGATGCGCTCGGCTACTGACTTTCGCGTCAGAATTCCTGGCTGAGTGCGCACCGCCTGTAGAACTTCGTCAGTGAGGGGAGCTTTGTTCGAAAACTGAAATGCTTCCAACAGCCCATTGAAACGATCCGGGTCCAAATCCTCCTCGGAGCACAGCGTTTCGAAGGCTTCAGTCTGCTTCTGTTTCCAGAACTGCCAAAAGGTTTCGATGGTCTCTTCCTCCGACTTCGACTTGGGAAGATAGGATGAGATAAACTCCTCGATCAGTTCGCGTTTGCTTCGCAAGCGCGGCTCCGACCCAAGCAGGTCGAGAACAACTTGCTGTTTGGCTTCAGCGTCTTCTGCATCATCCGCATCCTCGGACGACATCGATGCCAAAAGAGCGAGAATGTAGGCGACGTTGATGTTGTCGCGCCGGATCAACTCGAGTTCAAAATCGACTTCATCGACTATCGACGCCTTTTGATCGTCATCTTTGTTGGCCTTCACACGATCATGTATGTCCAAGTATTTGCTCTTATAGTCCTCGAACCCTTGCGGATCGAGAACCAGGTCCTCTGCCGAGAACTCAGCGAACGTCGACAGGACGTTCCGGATCCGCATGAGCTCACGAAAGGTCCTTACAAAAGCAAGGATGTCCTCTTCGGATTCCAACTTGTCGACAGCATTCGGTGTAGCCGCAATCTGGAAGAGATCCATAGCCGCTTTGTTGAACTGATCGACATGTACTTGATACGGCTCGATCAGGATCTGGTCACTTGCATCCCGGTTTGAGAAAAGCGCGATGGCGTCATCGACCTTTTCCTTCAGGTTCCGGAAACAGACAACATTGCCCTGTGATTTCACCTGCCCAAGAATGCGATTAGTACGCGAGAACGCCTGGATCAGACCATGGTATCTCAGGTTCTTGTCCACATAGAGAGTGTTGCAAGTCTTGGCGTCGAAGCCGGTCAGGAACATGTTGACGACCAACAGGATATCGATGCCCTTCTCGGGCACAAAGTCCTTCTTATCCCGCCATTTCATGCGCTTGGCCAAGCCTTTAGACGTAAAAGGCCTTGCCATCTTTGACGCTATTGTTGGTGCCGAACATGGCATTGTAGTCGGAGACACAGGAGGCCAGCTTATCCCGGCTATGCTGGGTCTGCATGTTGACCGGGCCGCCAGTCACGTCTGCTTCACCAATCAGACCGTTAGCTTCAGCATCCTCTTCATTCGCAGCGAACGTGAAGATGGTGGCGACCTTCAAATCATGCAGGCCTGCTTCCTTCCTGCTCTTGAACGCTTCATAGTATTTGGTCAGGGCCTCTACGGACCCAACGCACATGATGGCGCTGAACTGGCGCTGGTGTGTCTTCCTGTCGTGGTTCTGGATCACCCAGTCGACAACGTTGCCAATCCGCCTTTCGTCTTCGAAGAAGCCTTTCAGATCAAGGCTTGCAACCTCCTCGTCGCCGATCAGAGATCCATCCTTGCGCCGAAGCTTGCCCCAGTACTCAACCGAGAACCGCAGGACATTCTCGTCTCTGATCGCGTCGGTGATGACATATTTGTGGAGTGGTTCATCAAAGAGCTTTCTCGTGGTTTGCTTGCCCACAGCGTTCTCTTTGAGAATCGGCGTGCCGGTGAAGCCAAACAGCTGAGCCTTGGTGAAGAATGCGACTATGTTCCTGTGGGTGTCTCCGAATTGAGAGCGATGACACTCATCGAAGATGAAGACCACTCGCTGATCTTTCACGCCCTGGAGGGCCTTTTCATGGCGTTCTCTGGTGATGGCCGTGTTCAGCTTCTGGATCGTCGTGACAATCAGCTTGGTTTCACCAGAGAGCTTCCTGACCAGTTGATTGGTGTTGTCTGTGCCATCCACTGATCCAGGTGAGAAGAAGTTGAACCCCTTCGTCGTCTGATAATCCAGATCCGCCCGATCCACGACAAAGACAACCTTGTCCACCTTGGGATTCTCAATCACCACTTGGGCAGCCTTGAAGCTCGTCAGTGTTTTACCCGACCCGGTCGTGTGCCAAATATAGCCGTTCTTCCGCCCCTTCATGACACGATCCAGGATCCGCTCGACCGCGTAGTACTGATAGGGGCGCAGCACCATGAGGATCTTGTCGCTCTCATGTAGAACGATGTATTTGGCGATCATCTTCGAGAGAAAGCACTTTTCCAGGAAACCGTCTGCAAACTTGTCTAGGCTCTTGATCGGTTCGTTGTCTTCCTCAGCCCAATAAAAGGTCTGCTTGAAATCCTGATGCCGGTTGTTGGCGTAATACTTGGTGTTCACGCCATTCGAGATCACGAACAGCTGCACATATTGAAACAGGGCGTTGCCGGCCCCAAAGCTGTGCCGCTGGTATCGGTTGATCTGGTTGAAGGCTTCACGCAGTTCAATGCCACGGCGTTTCAGCTCGATCTGGATCAGCGGTAGGCCGTTCACCAGCAGCGTCACGTCGTAGCGGTTCTTGTAGGCCCCTTCCTGGGTCACTTGCGTCGTGACCTGGTACCGGTTGCGGCACCATTCCGTCTTGTTGAAGAACTCCACCCAGGCCGTGGTGCCATCATCCCGCTGCAAGGCAAAGCGATCGCGCAGCGTCTTGGCCTTGTCGAAAACGTTGCCCTTCTCCAGATGGTTCAGGATGGTGCGGAATTCACCAGGGGAGAACTTCAGGCCATTATGCGCTTCCAGCTGAGTTTGCAGGTTGGATGCGAGGGCCGCGCTGTCAGGAATTGAGACGGCCTGCCAGCCCAACCCCTTGAGGCGTTTGACAAGGGCGGCTTCGAGCTGGGCTTCGGACTGAACGGACATGAAATATCCTTTTGAGGAATAAAATCAGACAAACATCTTTTGCAGGAGACCCTTCTTGAAGGTCTCCATTGCGGAAATCTGGGTAGACACAGCGGCGATTTTGGCGCCGATGGCGGAAAGGAAATCGGCGATTTTGCGTTGCTCTTCGGGATGGGGATACGGGATTGGCATTGCCATGAAGTCCCCTGTTGTGATCGCCATACGGTCATGTCGGGCACCGAAGTTCGCAACACTATGCATGTATCTATGCCAAACACTTGTTTCAAAAAAATGAGCGTAGAAATCAGTATCTTCAGATTTGAACCTGAAGACATTGTAAAGCGGGGACATCACCCCATCAGAAAGATTGTTTTTTTTTATTGGCCCCACAGGGGCCGAAACCGAAATGCGTGGATTGTAAACAAAGTCGCCACGACGCACGATGTAGTATCCGCCGATGTTGGCTGCGTTTGCGATATCTTTGTCAAAATAGTCCCCCTGATCAATCACACCTTGAGTTGCGGAGTTCGTCAAAACTCTTGTAAGCGCCATATCGGAATTCTTGGCCGTGCTTCGTTGAGCAATCTCACCCAACTTCCTCTCCCCCCAATCTGGGAAGGCGGAGCCATCGTCTCGGGCAAAGCGCAGTGCGCGGCTGAACAAACGCTGCATCACCCCGCGCTTGTACTCCTCCAGTGCGGCTTTCTTCCCGGTGAGAAGGTCGAGCTTGCGTGAGACAACATCAAGGAAGGACGCAACTTTTTGCTGTTCGGTTTTTTCGGGAACGACAATTGGAAAACGTCGCACCGTAGGCAAATTCAAAGCAGATTTTGCGCCAGCGTCATTTAATCTGTTTAAGCTACGCCGGGACTGTGAGGTAGATAGAAGGGTCGCCAGAAAACTGGATGCCACGGTTTCTTTTCTTGGCCGCACCAGAGCATTGTGCTGGTTGATATAGGCCTCGCCCAGCCCGTCTGGCACCAACCCTACCTTTCCCAATTCTGCAGTGATGGAAATGAGAATATCTCCGGGAGCCAACGATGTACGCTTCCCATCGGCCCCGCTCCCGGGCAAGGAAACGTAACGCATATCGTCGAGCAATAGGGTCGTTCCGACTCTTGGAACATTGGTCATCCGAATGAACTTTGCGCCCTTCTCGGCGTAATACTGCGCCCAATCCCTTGATCCGCTCGTCACAAATTCTGAAACGTCTTCAACGTGAGACTTGGTCCACGCCCCCTCAAATTCCGGAAACCGCAGTTCCGGCACCAGTGCCCCATTCATACCGGCGCCTCCAGCCCGAGTTCGGCACAAAACGCCCGGAGGGTCTCGTCCACCTCCTACATCTCCACATTCAAATCATGGATGCGCGCCGTGACGGCCTCAAGGTCCACCTCCGGCTCCGGTTCGAACGTGTCCACATAACGGGGGATGTTCAGGTTGAAGTCATTCTCGCGGATTTCATCCAAACTGGCGCGGCGGCAGAACCGCTCTTCTTCAGCCCGCACACGGAAAGCCTCGACAATCCGGTCCACATCCTCGTCGCGCAGGTTATTCTGGTTTTTACCCTTTTCGAAACAAGTCGAGGCGTCGATGAATAGCACGTCCTCCTGTTCCTTGCATTTCTTGAAGACCAGTAGGCAGGTCGGGATGCTGGTGCCGAAAAAGATATTTGCCGGCAGGCCTATCACCGCATCCAGCCAGTTCTTGGTCCCCACCAAGAATTCGCGGATCGCCCCTTCGGCCCCACCCCGGAACAGCACCCCATGCGGCAGCACCACTGCCATTGTACCGTCTTCGTCCAGATGGTGCAGCATGTGCTGGACAAAGGCGAAGTCCGCCTTGGAACTGGGCGCGAGCTTGCCGTATTCCGAGAAACGGTCGTCGCTTTCAAAAATCTTGCTGGCCGACCATTTCGCGGAAAACGGCGGATTTGCCACGATGGCCTCGGACAGCAGCCCATCATGCTGGGGATGTTCCAGCGTATCTTCTTGCCGGATATCGAAGTTCCGGTAATGCACCCCATGCAGGATCATGTTCATCCGCGCGAGGTTGTAGGTGGTCCGGTTCAATTCCTGGCCAAAGAAATCCCCCACGTGCTCAACTTCGCGGGCCACGCGCAACAACAGTGACCCGGATCCGCAAGTGGGGTCGTAAACGGATCGAAGGCGGGTTTTGCCCGTGGTCACGATCCGGGCCAGGATGGTCGAAACCTGCTGAGGTGTATAGAACTCCCCTGCTTTCTTGCCCGCCCCACTGGCGAACTGCCCAATGAGATATTCGTAGGCGTCGCCCAGGACGTCAGACTTAGCATCATCAAGCTGGAAGTCGATTGCATCAAGGTGCCCCAACACCTTGGCGATAACCGTATTCTTGGCTTCTTCAGTGCGGCCAAGCTTGCTGGAACTCAGATCCAGGTCTTCAAACAGGTTGTCGAAATCATCCTCGGACTCCGTGCCCATGGTGGATTTCTGTATGTTGTTCAGGATCTTGTCCAGATCAGAGAGGATGAATGTATTTGGCTCAGCGCCCTTGGCCGCGATGGCGCTGAACAGTTCGGAAGGCTTCAGGAAGTATCCCAGCGCTTCGATTGTGTTCTCCTCGACCGCTTTGAGAATGCCACTATGAACAGCATCATTCTCATCAAGGCTTGCAAAGGTCAGGCCGTCGGCTTTGAGGATCTTGTCGGCATAGAGGTTCAAGCGTTCCGACAGGTACTTGTAGAAGATGAAACCCAGGATGTAGTCGCGGAACCCATCAGCATCCATCCGCCCCCGGAGAACATTCGCAATATCCCAGAGCTTTTGCTCAAGCTTCTTCTTCTGTTCGTCAGTCACGCTGCTGGTTCCTCATAGATCTTACAAAGGTTCTACCAGCAGTCGATTGGATTGAAACCAAGTTTTCAGACATACCCTGGGAGCCCGGCTACCATGGCAAACGTAATATGAAGCTTCCCACGTTTTCTGCCTGGCAGGTTTACTCATTCCGGGCGCGACCGAGCTTACTGAATAGACTGCCTACAAGAAAATGCCCCGCAACTGCCGGCGGGGCATCATAACCAAAAACCAACAAGGGCTCAAAACACGGACCGCAGAACTATGGGCGGATACCGCAAAACTATGGGGTATCCGCAGTGCTATGGGGAATCCTACAACGGATCAGAAATCCAAGTTTTCCACGCTGAGTGCGTTTTGCTGAATGAATTCGCGGCGGGGTTCAACCACATCCCCCATCAACTTGGTGAACAGATCATCTGCGCCTGCCATGTCATCCACTGTGACACGCAGCAGGGTGCGTGCGTCGGGATCGAGTGTGGTTTCCCACAGTTGATCCGGGTTCATTTCGCCGAGACCTTTGTAGCGCTGAAGGGTCAGGCCCTTTTCGCCCTCTTGCAGGATCGCTCTCAGCAGTTCCAGCGGGCCGTGCACGACAAAACGCTTATCCTTGCGTTCCAACACCGCTGAACCGCCATAGGTGGCCTGCAGGCTTTGGGTAAAGCTGCCTGTTTTACGTGCCTCACCCGAGCGCAGCATGGGCCCGTCCATGGTGCGTACCTCTTCGACGCCACGCAGGATACGCGCCAGACGAATGCCTTTGTCCTGTGTGATACGGCCTGTCCAGCCGCGTTCGTATTCCAGTGCCACCATATCCAGACGCGCGGCGACCTTGTCGGCCACCCCTTGCAGGTCGGCATCGACAGCGCCGGGTACAAAGGCCCCTGCGATTGCGGCCTGTTCCAGAATATGGCGCGGGTAATGGGTTGGAAAAGCGTCCAGCACGCGTTTCAGCTGGCGGGCTTCTTCGATCACGCGCACCAGATCCTGACCGGTGATCACCTCGCCCGTGCCCAGCTTCAGCTGCGCCCCTTCAACCCCCTGATGCACAAGGTGATCGTCCAACGCCGCCTGATCTTTCAGGTAGACCTCGGATTTACCGCGGGCCACTTTGAAAAGCGGCGGCTGCGCAATATAAAGATAACCGCCTTCGATCAGTTCGGGCATCTGACGATAGAAGAACGTCAGCAGCAGCGTGCGGATGTGCGCGCCGTCAACATCCGCATCTGTCATGATGACGATCTTATGATAACGCAGCTTTTCGATGTTGAATTCATCACGACCAATGCCGGTGCCCAGCGCCATCACAAGGTTGCCAATTTCCTGGCTGGACAGCATCCGGTCAAAACGGGCGCGTTCGACGTTCAGGATTTTCCCGCGCAGGGGCAGGATCGCCTGATTTTTCCGATCACGTCCGGTTTGCGCTGATCCTCCGGCTGAGTCACCCTCGACGAGGAACAGTTCGGTCAAAGATGGATCTTTTTCAGAGCAGTCTTTCAGCTTGGCAGCGTTAAAGGACACATCCATCGCCGTCTTGCGACGGGTCAATTCACGCGCTTTGCGGGCTGCTTCGCGGGCCAATGCGGCTTCGATGATCTTGCCGACAATCTGTTTGGCAACGGCAGGGTTTTCTTCGAACCACTCCGACAGTTTTTCGTTCATCAACCCTTCGACCGCCGGGCGGACCTCGGAAGACACCAGTTTGTCTTTGGTCTGCGAGCTGAATTTCGGATCCGGCACTTTGACCGAAAGAACCGCTGTCAGGCCCTCGCGGGCATCATCACCAGTAAAGTTGACTTTCTCTTTCTTGGCGATCCCGCTTTCCTGCGCGTATTTCTGGATCTGTCGGGTCAGTGCGCCACGGAATCCGGCAAGGTGTGTGCCGCCGTCGCGCTGCGGAATGTTGTTGGTAAAGGGCAGCACATTTTCATGATAGCTGTCGTTCCACCACATGGCGATTTCCACGCCGATGCCATCGCGTTCGCCATTGATATAGACCGGTTCCGCCATCACGGGCTGCTTTGACCGATCAAGGAATTTCACAAACTCGTTTACACCACCCTCAAAGAACAGCTCGGTCCTGAGAGGTTCGGCAGGACGGTCATCTTCCAGGATGATACGCACGCCAGAATTCAGGAAGGCCAGTTCACGCAGGCGTTTTTCCAGCGTCTCAAAGGAATATTCGAGATTTGAAAAGGTGCCTTCGGGGTTTTGCGTCTTGGCAGAGGCCAAAAAGCGCACCTCGGTGCCGGTTTCACCCTCGGCTTCGCCGACAACAGTCAGATGTTCGGTGCATTCGCCATGTTCGAACTTGGCGTAATGTTCTTTTCCGTTGCGCCAGATGCGCAGCTCCAGCCAGACCGACAGCGCGTTCACAACAGACACGCCCACGCCGTGCAGGCCGCCAGAAACCTTATAGGAGTTGCTGTCAAATTTCCCGCCAGCGTGTAGCTGGGTCATGATGACCTCGGCGGCAGAAACGCCTTCTTCGGGGTGAGTATCCACTGGAATCCCGCGCCCGTTATCGCGCACCGAGACACTGGAATCCGAATGGATTTTCACATGCACATAGTCGGCGTGCTTTGCCAGCGCTTCGTCAATACCGTTATCGACAACCTCATACACCATGTGGTGCAGGCCGGAACCATCATCGGTGTCACCGATATACATGCCGGGGCGTTTACGAACCGCCTCCAAGCCTTTGAGAACCTTGATAGAATCCGCGCCGTATTCTTCAGGAGCGCCTGTGGGCTCTGACATGCCGTCATCCTTTGTTATTTTGCTTGGATTTATAGCGGTTTGACGGGGGGTTGTCACGCAAGTGACATCCAAAATCCGACAATTAGCAGACCAGATTGACTGCAGACAAACCGTCTTCGTCCGTGACCTCAAGATACTGCGCCCTTGGACCCAGCTCAGCGAAGAGTTCCGGGCCGGTGCCTGTCATCCAGGCCTGTGCGCCCAGCGCGCAGATTTCATCGTACAATGCCGCCCGGCGGCCAGAATCCAGATGCGCCGCCACTTCATCGAGCAGCAAAATGGGCGTCGCACCGATATCTTCGGATAGGGCCCGCGCGTTGGCCAAAATCAGCGAAATCAGCAGCGCTTTCTGCTCTCCGGTCGAGCATTCAGAGGCGGGCACCCCTTTGGCGCTGAACACGCCGTAAAGATCGCTGCGATGCGGCCCCACCAAAGTGCGCCCCGCCGCCAGATCGCGAAAGCGGCTTTCCTGAAAGGCCTCAAGCAGATCGGCTTCTGTGGCGGGCATGGTGCCTTCTGATTGTTCCAACTCAAGATCAGCCACGGGAAAGGGTGTCAGCGCCGCATTCTGCGCTTCTCGCAACCGGTTTAGGGTATGCAACCGATTTTGATGAATGACCGTGCCAGCCTTGGCCATGCGGTCTTCCAGCACCTTGTACCAATGCGCATCGCGGACTTGTTCTTTCAGCAGGCGGTTGCGTTCGCGCATGGCCTTTTCATATTCCAGCGAGGCCCCCGCGTGATCCGGGAAAAAACTGAGAACCAGCCGGTCCAGAAAGCGCCTGCGCCCATCTGCCCCTTCGATCCACAGACGATCCATCGCCGGGATCAGCCAGACCGCCCGCGCCACCTGCCCCAAAGCCACCTGCGACACTGACTTACCATCAACAAAGACCTGCCGCGCCGCGCCGTTTTCCGATGAAAAAGCCACCTCGCGCGCGTCACCGGCGCTATTGATGATGCCGGAAATCTTCCAGCCCAGCGCCTCGGGCCGCCGTGCCATATCCTGCGCCGATGCCCGCCGCATACCACGCCCGGGTGAAAACAAAGACACCGCTTCGATGAGATTGGTTTTACCTGCGCCATTGGGCCCGTAGATCGCCACAGGCCGCGCATCCAGGTCCAGCCGCGCCAGACGGTGCGACCGGAAATGCGACAGGGTGAGATGCGTCAGAAACAAAGCGCCCTCACCTGTATCATCGTAGAATTATCCCTAAGCGGGGGTTGATCCGGCAAAAGCCATCACACCCGCATCGGCATGACAACGTAAACCGCTGTGGTGTCTGTGCCTTCGCGCATCAGGGTGGGATCACCGGATGAGTTAAACATAAACACCGCATTTTCGCGATCTACCTGGCTGGCAATTTCCAGCAGGTACTTGGCGTTAAAGCCAATTTCCAGCCGCTCATCACCGTAAGCCACAGCCAGCTCTTCCTCGGCGGCGCCACTGTCCGGGGCGTTGACCGACAGGATCAGGCGATCTTCGTCCAACTGCAGTTTCACTGCGCGCGAACGTTCCGAAGATACGGTGGCCACACGGTCAACCGCTTTGGCGAACTCGCTGGCATCAACTTCCAGTTTGCGCGAATTCCCCTGAGGAATAACGCGGGTGTAATCCGGGAAGGTGCCATCAATAACCTTGGAGGTCAGAGTGATATCCGGCGTGGCAAAGCGCACTTTGGTTTCCGAAACCGAAACTGCGATGTCCATATCATCGTCATCCAGCAGCTTGCGAAGCTCACCTACGGTTTTGCGCGGCACGATCACGCCGGGCATATCGCTGGCATCATCTGGCAGATCCGCATCAATGCGCGCCAGACGGTGACCATCGGTTGCCACACAGCGCAGCACACGCGCACCATCCGCATCTGACACGTGCATATAAACGCCGTTCAGATAGTAACGGGTTTCTTCGGTTGAAATCGCAAACTTCGACTTATCGAACAGCCGGCGCAAAACTGCGGCTTTGATCGAGAAGTTCGAGCTGTACTCTGAGCTCGCCATAACCGGGAAATCTTCTTTGGGCAGCGTCGCCAGCGAAAAGTTCGAACGGCCCGCAGCCACGGTCAGACGACCGGCAGCGCTGTCTTCGGTCAGTTCAACCAAAGCACCATCAGGCAGTTTTCGCACGATTTCATGCAGTGTCACCGCTGACACCGTGGTGCCACCAGCACGTTCAACCTGTGCGGGCGCTTTGTCCAGAACTTCGATATCCAGATCCGTGGCGCGGAAAATGACATCATTGCCTTCCGCCTCGATCAGCACATTCGCCAAAATCGGGATCGTGTTGCGACGCTCTACTACCGATTGTGCCTGTGCGACGGCGCGCAAAAGTGTCGCCCGTTCAATGCTGATCTTCATTGACTAACCCTCTCCGAATATCGGACGGCCACAGTAACGCGTGACTGAACGCGCTCCAACCCCGTTTTTCCCAGTTGTCCTGTGGATTTGCCTGCCCGTCAAGGCATAGAGACACCCCAAAGGGTGCCACCTGCCATTGTGTTGTGCCTTTGACTCAGGCTTCCAGTGCGCGACGCAGCATTTCCACGTCTTCGTCGATCTGACCGTCTTGCAGGCGCAGCTCTTCGATGCGGCGCACGCCATGCATAACTGTGGTATGATCACGCCCGCCAAAGCGGCGACCAATTTCCGGCAGAGACCGTGATGTCAGCTGTTTACACAGGTACATCGCAATCTGGCGCGGACGCGCAAAAGTGCGTACACGCTTCGGACCAATCATATCCGACAGGCGGATGTTGTAGTGCTCGGCCACGCGACGTTGAATTTCGTCGATCGAAATCTTGCGTTCCGAAGCGCGCAGTACATCGGCCAGACTGTCTTGAACCAGATCCATGTTGATCGGCTTGCCCACTAGAGATGCAAAAGCAAACAGACGGGTCAGCGCACCTTCAAGCACGCGCACATTGGTGCTGATACGATGCGCCAGGAATTCCAGCACGCCATCTTCGATGATCAGGCCGGGATACATTTCGCGGTAGGCGTCAACCTTTGACTGCAAAATGCCAAGACGCAGTTCATAGTCGGTGGGGTGCAGATCAACCACCAGGCCCGATTGCAGACGCGAACGAATGCGGTTTTCCAGATCCTTGATTTCATCCGGTGCGCGATCTGCCGAAATGATGATCTGTTTGTTCTGATCCACCAGCGCGTTGAAGGTGTGAAAGAACTCTTCCTGAGTCGAATCCTTGCCCGCGATGAACTGAACATCATCCACCATAAGAACATCAACCGAGCGGAACATCTGTTTAAAGTCCATCATCTTGCGTTCGCGCAGGGATTGCACAAACCGGTACATGAACTGTTCAGCCGACAGATACAGCACGCTGAGTTCAGGATTGCGGTTTTGCAATTCCCAGGCAATCGCGTGCATCAGGTGTGTTTTACCAAGGCCCACGCCACCGTACAGGAACAGGGGGTTAAACGTGACGGGGCCACCTTCGGCAACACGACGTGCGGCCGCATGGGCCAATTCGTTTGGTTTGCCGACAATGAAAGTATCAAAGGTGAAACGCGCATCCAAAGGGGCACCGGGAAGATCGCCATGCGCTTCGGCATCGGCGGCTTTTGGCTCTGGCTTGGGTGCTGCCTTTGGTTTGTTGGCGGCCACTTTTGCGGCTTCTACTTCAAAGGCAATCCGGCGCACATCCTGATCAATCAGCGAAATCTGCGCCAGCAGCATATCGCCAAAGTTCTGCGCAACATAGTTTCCGAAAAACCCTGTCGGCGCGGTCAGAGAGACGACACCGTCATCCAGCCCAGCATACCCCAAGGGTTCGATCCATGTTTTGTAGTTATTCTGCCCGATGGTGTCGCGAATCTGCTGCTGTAACGCGCCCCATTGTTCCTTATTCATCTGTCCCCAGTTCCTTAGTCTTAGGTGGTCCCTGCCCCGGAAAATCCGGCTGCTAATCACACTTTGGGCACAGAAAAACCGTTCCGTGCCTGCGAACACGGTTACAGGATTTCTCCTGAAGGCCGCCGACCGCCCGGACCCCCCCCGAAGACGTAAGCCGGCTGGCTTGGTTTATGCATTGGACAAGGCCAGGGTTACCCCTGCAAAGTTCAAACCCATAGGGTCTGCTCGGATGGTTTTGCGTTTTCCCAGAACGCGCAACCGGCAGCCTGTCCCCCCCGCGATGTGACTCGCTGGAATGAAATTAGCAACCTTCCCACAGCCCGTTCAACAGAACTTACGACTTGACTCGGGATTCCACTAAAAAGAATCTCTTAACGTTTCAAAACATTGAATAAAAAGCGAAAAGGCACCACATATAGTGGTGCCCTTCTAATCTAACCACACAATCGTGGTTGCATTTTAGCCCAGTGCTTTTACGCGCGCAGCCAGACGCGACATCTTACGCGATGCGGTGTTCTTGTGGAAAACGCCTTTGCTGACGCCGCGCATCAGTTCAGGCTGAGCCGCCTTCAGAGCTGCCGCTGCCGCGTCTTTGTCACCCGATGCGATTGCTTCTTCAACTTTGCGCAGGCTGGTGCGGATGCGCGAACGACGCGCTTTGTTGACTGCATTGCGGGTTTCGTTCTGACGCGCGCGTTTCTTTGCCTGGGGCGAATTTGCCATGATGATCGATCCTGATTTCTATCTGTTACTCGGTGCGTGACACCTGACAGAACCAACCATTGATGTTGGACCGATTCTTGCCTTAGCGGGCATCACGCGCATGTATGAAGGGCGCCTATAATGGTTTTTCAGGCGCCCAGCAAGTCTTTTATATCAGCGGTCGCGGAACTGCGCGGTACGCTTTTCGCTGAAGGCTGCCATGCCTTCTTTCTGATCCTCAGTCGCAAAAAGCGAATGGAACAGGCGGCGTTCAAACAGCAGACCTTCTGAAAGCGTGGTTTCAAAGGCGCGGTTCACCGCTTCCTTTGCGGCCATCGAACTGATGATCGACTTTTCAGCGATCTTTTCAGCCGCGCCGCGCGCTTCTTCCATCAGGCTTTTCGCTGGAACAACGCGTGATACCAGACCCGAGCGCTCTGCCTCTTCGGCATCCATAAAGCGACCTGTCAGGTTCATATCCATTGCCTTGGCTTTGCCGATGGCGCGGGTCAGACGCTGCGTGCCACCAATCCCGGCGATGACACCCAGATTGATTTCAGGCTGGCCGAATTTTGCATTATCCGCCGCAATGATGAAATCACACATCATCGCCAGTTCGCAGCCCCCGCCCAGCGCGTAGCCCGCGACAGCAGCAATCACCGGCTTGCGGGTGCGCGCCATGCTGGCTGTATCCGCTTCGAAATAGTTCGACAGGAACATATCCACAAAGGACTGCTGCGACATTTCCTTGATGTCTGCACCGGCGGCAAAGGCCTTGGCCGAACCCGTAATGATGATACAGCGCACTTTCTCGTTCTGGTCGGCCTCAACGAGGGCCCGAGACAGTTCGCCAAGAAGCTGCGAGTTCAACGCGTTCAGTGCATCTGGGCGATTCAGTTTGATCGTAGCGACGTGATCTTCGATTTCGACGATAATCGTCTCATACGCCATGGGCTTTCGCTCCGTCCGTTTCTGTCAGGACGCAAGCCTTAGCATTTCACAGATTTGTTTCAAGTTCTCTTTGGCAGTAGGGGCAGAAGAAACTCGACCGACCCGACTGGGATATGCGCGCAACCGAAGCTGAACAGCCGGGTGTTTTGCAGGGTTCACCTTCCCTTCCGTAAACATCAAAGCTGTGCTGAAAATATCCAAGTTCCCCATCGGCTTGCCGGAAATCTTTCAGGGAAGATCCACCCGCCTCAATTGCCTGCTGCAGCACCTCGCGGATGATCGGAACAAGTGCGGCAATCCGTCTTTGAGAAATTTCCGCCGCCTTGGTTGCCGGGTGCAATTTCGCGCGAAATAGCACCTCGCAGACATAAATGTTTCCAAGTCCCGCGACGGTTTTCTGATCCAAAAGCGCCGTTTTGATCGGAGTCCGGCGCGATTTCAGCGCCTCTATCAGGTGGGATTCGCTGAAATCATTGCTCAGCGGCTCGGGCCCGATCTTGGCCAAAAGTGGATGGCTTTCAGCGGTCTTTGTGTCCAGCAGATCCATCGCACCAAATCTGCGCGGATCGTTAAACGTAATCCGTGCCCCATTTTCCATGTCAAAAACCACGTGATCGTGTTTTTCGGGGGCCGGGTGATCATGCACAAACTGCCCCAGCGGATCCCCTGACACCAACATGCGGCCTGACATCCCCAAATGAATCAGAAGGGTTTCCCCGCTGGACAGATCTGCCAGAATGTATTTGGAGCGCCTGCGCAGCTGTTCGACCCGCTGACCATTCAACCGGTCTGCCATATTGTCAGGAAAGGGCCAGCGCAGATCCGGGCGGTCCACCTGCGCGCGCGTAATGATTTGCCCCTCCATGGATGGGGCCAAACCGCGACGGACTGTCTCGACCTCTGGCAATTCGGGCATGGCGATGTTTCCTATACATTGTATCAGCGGCAAGGCTCTCTATAAGTGGCCGAGAAAAACAGGACGGCAAGCCCCATGACGGATCAGAGCGAAAAAACCACCCATTTTGGTTTCACCGATGTCCCCGAAAGCGAAAAAGCTGGCAAGGTTCAGGGGGTTTTTACGTCGGTTGCGTCAAAATATGACGTAATGAATGATGCCATGTCGATGGGCATTCACCGGATCTGGAAAGATGCGATGATGGATTGGCTGGCTCCGCGTCCCGGGCAAAAGCTGCTGGATCTGGCGGGGGGCACTGGCGATATTTCCTTTCGCTTCCTGAAACGCGCCGGACACGGGCATGCCACTGTCTGTGATCTGACCGAATCCATGCTGGTCGAAGGCCGCAAACGCGCCGAGGCCGCCGCGCTAGGCGAAAGCCTGGATTGGGTTGTCGGCGATGCGATGAAACTGCCCTTTGCCGATAACAGTTTTGACGTTTACACAATCTCTTTTGGCATCCGAAACGTCACCCGCCCGCAAGAGGCCCTGAACGAAGCTTACCGCGTGTTGAAACCCGGCGGGCGTTTGATGGTGCTGGAATTCAGCCAGATCCCCAATGATCTGATGCAAAAGGCCTATGATCTCTATTCCTTCAATGTGATCCCAAGGATGGGTCAGATGATTGCCGGGGATGCAGATAGCTATCAATACCTCGTTGAATCCATTAGACAGTTCCCGGATCAGGAAACCTTTCTTGGCATGGTGCGTCAGGCTGGGTTTGAAAATGCGAAATACCGCAACCTGACTATGGGCATCGCCTGCCTGCATTCTGGTTGGAAAATCTAAGATGCGCGGCCCTCATAATATCTGGCGGTTGATCCGCACGGGCGCCACTTTTGAACGCACCGGCGCGATGCGGGTTATCTTGGATGCGATGGATGCCCCACCACCTTTGCGGGTTGCCGCAAGGATTTTAGGATGGCCTTTCAAATGGTTGGGCGAAAAGGGTGATCCAAATCTGCCACCCGCTGTGCGGGCGTTGCAGGCGCTCGGCCCAGCCTACATCAAGTTTGGTCAGATACTTTCAACCCGCCCCGATGTGGTGGGCAGCGATATGGCGCAAGAACTTCGTGTTCTGCAAGACAGCCTGCCGCCCTTCGATATCGAAACCGCAAAGGCGCAGGTTGCACATGAATTGGAACAGCCTGTTGAGGCGATTTTTTCCGAGTTCAGTGAACCTGTTGCCGCGGCGTCAATCGCTCAGGTCCACAAGGCCCGCTTGCGGGGCAGCGATGAACTGGTCGCTGTCAAGGTGCTGCGCCCAGGCATTGAACGCGCCTTCAGGAAAGATATCGACGCCTTCTATTTTGCAGCGGGCATGATCGAGCTGCTTTCGCCGTCCTCTCGCCGTTTGCGGCCAAATGATGTGATCCAACACTTTGAGGGCGTGGTTAACGGTGAGCTGGATCTACGTCTGGAATCTGCCGCGGCCAGCGAGTTTGCAGCCAACACCGAAAACGACGAGGGCTTTCAGCTACCGCAGGTGAAATGGGGCTTTTCGGGCCGTAGCGTCATGACCATGAGCTGGGCCGAAGGTGTTCCACTGGGGGACAATGACGCCATTGATACCGCTGGTCATGATCGCGAGGTGCTATCCGAGCGCGTATTGCAGCTGTTCCTTAACCACGCTCTGCGTGATGGATTTTTCCATGCGGATATGCATCAGGGAAACCTGAAGGTTGCCCCTAACGGAGACATCATCGCCTATGATTTCGGGATCATGGGGCACATTGATGAATACACCCGTCGTGTCTATGCAGAAATCCTGTTTGGCTTCATTCGCCGAGATTACAAACGCGTGGCGCAGGTGCATTTCGAAGCTGGATATGTGCCAGCCACTCAGGATGTAGATGAATTTGCCCGCGCGCTGCGCGCGGTGGGTGAACCCATCTTTGGAATGGATGCCGCCCATATTTCAATGGGCAAACTTCTGTCATATCTCTTTGAAGTTACAGAGAGATTTGGAATGGAGACCCGGACCGAGCTGATCCTTTTGCAGCGCACAATGGTGGTTGTTGAAGGCGTAGCCAGATCGTTGGATCCGAACATGAATATCTGGACAGTGGCCAAGCCTGTTGTCGAATCTTACATCAAGGATTCGATCGGCCCACGTGCAATGGCAAATGATCTGCGAAAAACTGCGATGGTACTGGCCCGATTTGGTCCACGTCTGCCTGGCATGATTGAAAACATCCTGCTGCAACAAACGCAGACACCACCGCCTGCTAAACCGTCCAAATGGCTCCGGCGTTTTATCCTGCTTAGTATTGGTGCAGGCACCGGAGCTGTGGCGATGTTGACCTGGCTGGTGGTCGGTTAACTGCTGGGTTGCGCGCGCAGACCGCTCACTAGGGTCGGGCTGGTTTCTGTACCATCGGCGAGTTGAATCACGGGCTCACCCTTCTCGTTGCTGCGCACTTCGACAATCGGCGTGTAGATCTGCGCCTGTTTGCTTTCGAGCAGCTTTTCACCTTTGTAGCTCTCTACTTCGAATTTATAGACACCAAGCGGCAGCTGCGTTCCATCATCTTTGTAGCCCCCCCAGACGACAGACTTCTGCCCAACCTCCAGGTCGAAACTTTGCACCACATCCCCAGCCGAGTTGCGCACCATAAGCTTCGCGCTTGTGGCGTCCTTGGCGTAATCAGGGCGCAGAGTCACAGGGTTGCCAACATAGTTGGCCGGCGCGCGAACCAATGCCTCTTGACCAAGCCAATCTCCGTATTCTTTCAGAACCGTACCACCCAGCTTGTCACTCAGACCTTTGATCAAATCGTTGGTCAGCACCTGTTGTTCAACAGAAGAGAACTGCGCCAGCTGTGTGGCGTATTCAGTTGAATCAACCGGATTGAGAGGATCCTGATTCTGCACCTGAACAGTCAGCATTTTCAGAAAGGTTTCAAAATCTGAGCTTAGCTTCGTCTTTGCTTCGTTCGAGTTACCATCAACAACATCTTTGTTCTGCTGCGCCGACTGGCTACTGTACAAAGGCTGGGTATTGGTCGCTGTATTTACCATGCTTTTTTCCTATACGCGGATATCCAGCCCATCGCTGAGCGGCACCATTTGTGATTGAGAAGCGATCATTTCATCAAGATCAGCGAGCGGCTCGGAATTGGGATCATGTGCGGTGCCCTGTCCCTCCTGCCCGTGTTGGTCAAAGGAAAAACTTGCCTCGCCGTAACCGGCATCTGCAAGGTCACGGGCCAGTTGATCAATGTTTCGCCGCATGAGATCCAGAGTTTCCGGCCGTTCAGCCTGCACCGTCACTGTCAAGCCGCTCTCTCCCTGATGCAGCTGTAACCGAACCGATCCAAGTTCTTCTGGGCTAAGCCTGATTTCAACGCGCCCATCAGACATCTTCTGAAGGTTTTCAGCAATTTGTCGCATCACTGCGGCCCCATCAGGCCGCGCGGCTTGTGCAACCATAGTTTGCGGCGTTGCCTCGGCCCTGCCTGGCTGACTTGCTGCCGAGACAATCACTTCAACCCTATCGTCACCTGAATCCAATCCATCAAATTCAGCCGTGGTGTTCGCTCTCTGAGCCTGAGAATCAGAGGCCATTGAGCCCAGGTTTGCCTGACCCGCCGCAGGCTGGGTTTGAACGACGGCAGTTTTCGTGACCTGTGCACCGTCAGGCTTTACGAGCCTCAGATCAAACTCTTCCCCACTCCAGGCATCTACCTCCGCCTCAGACTGCCCCGGCCGGCTGGCATCCGGCATCCCTCCCCTTGAGGCTGCAACAGCCAAAGTCTCTGAGGCGGCCATACCTGCGGCCGGTGCCTCGGCAACTTGTCTGGAACTTGTCACAGGCGCAGCGTCAAGCCGAGCTAGCATCTCACCCAAATCTGCTAAACTATCTTCACTTGTGTCAGAATCTGAACCCAAAGGAACCTGCGCCGGTTCACGCCCTTGCACAGGCGGTTCGGTCTCAGCTTTAGCTGAAACAGTCTGGGAACTTACCGGCTCCGTGGCTTCTATGGCTCTGTCTGTCGAAACACTCGAAGAAACTGGTTCCGTCTGCGCAGTTTCTTCGTCTTCAATAGAGGAAATGGCCTCTGCCATTTGTTCAGTTGGCAATGCCGCTGGTGGCTCCTCTGCCAAGACAGAAACAGCTTCGGGCTTCGGATCCAGCTCGATTTTCGGAGAGTGCTCTTCTGGTGCCTTGGTATTCGACGCTTCGATACGATCTGCTTTTTGCAGACCTGCTGCGGCGTTCAACTTCAAGTCTGAAAATTCACCCTTGGCAATCGGTGTTTCAGTTGCCTTCTCAGCTTCTGCAACCTTCGGTGCAACACTTGCCTTCACAGAAGCCGCTTTTGCTCCAGAGGAAGACGACAACAGAATCATAGCCCGCTTCACATTTGCTGACGCCGAGGCCTGTGCGTCTGGCGCTGGCTTTTGACCTACCTCTTCCGTTTCCGATTTAGGTGCGGGCGTCTTCTGCCGTGACTTTAAAACTTGTTGCTGCAAAGCCTGCTGATCAATCCGCGTCTTTGTTTCGACGGGGTCGGAACTGGCTGCCAATCCCCTTGTACTTTCTTGCCCAGCTTGTAGTGGTGAATCTGAATCTACGCCCTGCCTGAGAGCCTCCTCCGTCTCCCCGTCAGTGGAAGCAGGTTTGACCTCATCAGCATTTTCCTCGCCATCGACGACTGCATCATCAGCTGCACCTTCAGCAGTTTGAGTGGTCTGCAGCTCAGCTTCAGCCTGATCGCTTAAATCGGAAAACACATCTCCAAAGGATTCATCCTTCAGCTTTTCGCCGGTTGCTTCATTCTTATGCACTGCGCTTTGCAGCCCAAGAAGACTGGTAATTTGAGTTAGCATGATCGCCTCTGGAGTTCTTCCACGAGACCCAATTAACTCGAACATCCTTACCGCTTCTTTACCGAGATCGCTTCATATCGAATAGAACTGAGTCGAAGTGGAGCAAATTTGATGGAAATATTTAGTGCGGGGTCTACGAACGCACCCCTTCAAAAACCTAATAATGACAAAATGTTACGTGAAGCAGCACAAGAGCTTGAAGCGACATTTTTAGCGGAAATGCTAAAAGCGGCCCGCGTCGGTGAAACCCCAAAGGAATTTGGTGGCGGCGCCGGTGAAGAGCATTTCGCATCCTTTATGCGCCAGGAGCAAGCTCAGAAAATGGCCGAAGCCGGAGGAATCGGTTTGGCAGAGTCACTGTTCAAAGCACTCAAGGAGCGTTCCAATGTTTGAAACCGATGTAAAACAACGTTTGGAAGACCTGCTGGATCAAGAACGTCAAGCATTGCTGGATGGTAATTTTGATCAGATCGAAAAGCTGATGGAAAAGAAGCAGGAACTGGCAGAAGATCTCGAAACACAAACCTTGCCGCAAGAAGCGCTCTCTCCCATCAAAGATGGAATGCGCCGCAATCAAGAGCTTTTTGATCAGGCTCTGGCTGGTATCCGCAATGTTACCGCCCGTATCGATGAACTTCGCCAGCTTCGCCGATCCATGAATACATATGATGCTTATGGCCGCAGGTTCACCATAGATGCCCCGATAGATCGAAAACTGGAAAAAAGAGCCTGATCTTTAGCGAAAATGCACAGTAGTGCGTCTGCAAGAGTTAGGGACACGTTAGGAATTACAGGACAGTTTGTGTTTTGCGCCCTGTGGGGGTGGCGCAGGTTCTGAACTCGGTAGCCTGTAACAGTCAGAAAGACGTCAGAGACGCCGCGCAAGCGGTCTATGTAACTGGCGCAAAAGCGCCTTTTTATCAAGGACGTATACATG
>JAOARQ010000004.1 GCA_025210455.1 Pelagimonas sp. | reverse complement strand
TGCTTGGCGCTGCCGAACATGGGGGCGCGGGCGGCTATGGCGGTGCTGGTGGCAAGGGCGGCTCAGGTGGCAAAGGGGGCGATGGCGGCGCAGGCGGCGGCGGCGGCGGTGCTTTTGAAATCATCGCTCAGGGTAAAATTGAATTCGAAAAGGGCGCAGACCTGTCGGCCAAAGGCGGCGATGGGGCATCTGGCACCGCTGGGAAAGCGGGGGACCTGGGCGCAGCTGGTAAGGTTGGGCAGGCAGGTCAGGCGCTGCTGAACCCAAGTAACAACCGTAATTTTGAAGTTGTTTCGGGGGCCGCAGGCGGACCGACATCTGAGTTCTGGGTCAACAGCAAGGCGCATCACGCTGCAATCGGGTCACCGGGAAATGCCGGGGGCGATGGTGGTCAGGGTGGTCAGGGTGGCAAAGGCGGCGATGGCTCACATGGTGCGGGCGGCGCTGGTGGCACGGTCAAACTTCAGGCAGCCCATATTGAAACGGGGGGCAGTCTGACGGTGAATGTCGCAGGCGGACAGAGCCAGACTGCCGATGCCAAAGGCGGCGCTGGTCGGGTTATTCTGGTCGATAGCTCAAATGAAACGGCCTCTGTGACGAGTTCGGATTACAATGCGGGTTCCAGCCATGTGAACACAAACCCCGCCGATCTTCTGACAGCAAATGCGACCACCGGACAGCAAAGCGCCCGGATCGCTGGGATGCATCTTGGCGGGGCTGTGTCTGGCCTGCTGGCCACCAAGGACAGCTCTTGGTTGAATGCGCAGTCACTGGACTGGTCTGGCATTGGCAGCTTTGGCGCGGGCGCAACGGATCTGCTGACCGTGGCGGGTTTTGAAACGCTGGATGGTCTGAACAGATTTGTCGAAACCAGCGGTCATAGCTTTGATTTCACCGGCGATATCAAGATCGCGGGCAAAGACTATGATGTGCTGCTGATCGCCAATACCAGTGCGGTGCGTCTCTATGATGTTGAAGTGAACAACACGGCGCTGAAGATCGAAGATCTGACCGGGCTGGCCAGGGTTGACGGGCAGTTCCGCACTGCGGCGGAAAGCGGGTTCAAATCGGTTGAATATCTGCTGCCGGGGCAGGTCTGGATCACGCTGATCGAAAGCGGCAGCTTTGCTCAGACAGCGGTGAAATCTGTGACCGCGGCTTTTGCTGACAACGCGGCGCAGGCCAGCATTTCGGTCAATGTTGCCTTGGCCGGTGATCTGGGTCAGGGGGCTAGCCAAGCCTCGGGGTTGGCAGTTGCGACGCAGACTATCGCAAACCAGTTGTCTGGTCTGGATAAGATCGTTCTGGGTGAACATGCGATCTATGGGATTGATGCTTCGGGCAAAGATGGCCTGCCAACCTTTGTTGTCGCAGCCAAAAGCGGCGATGCGTTTCAGGTTCTGCGCGACAGCGATTTGCCCAATGGGATCAGCCTGAATGGCGCAAGCGATCTGCGTCTCAGCGCGGACGGGTCGCAGGTGGTGATTGTGACGGGCTCTGGCGGGGTCGCCTTTGATATCAATTCAAATGGCAGCGTGACGGTGGCTTCGGCGCAATCGACTGCGGTGCTGCCTGCGGTGCAGGATAAGACCAGTGTGACGGTTGGGGATACGACCTATCAGGTGACCCCGGGCGCGAATACGCTGACGATCAGCAGCAGCCGGTTCACTCAGACGATCTCATCTTCGGATTTGTCTGAACGTGGTCTGACGCAGGTCAGTCAGATTTTTGTCACCGAAGATGATCTATACATCGTGGTGGCGGATGCGGCAGGCGGGATTGGTGTTTTCCAGCGCTATAGCTCGGCTGAAGATGGGTTCCAGATCGGGCAGTTGCAGCCACGCGCGGTGCAGGTGCTGACCGAAGGCACAGGCGGTGCGCTGGGTGTGGCAGGGCTGCGCGATATAGCCTGGGGTGCCTATGATGCGCAGGCCAATACACAGGAATTCTTTGTGGCTAGTACCAAGGTGTCCAACACGGATACCGGCGGGCTGGCGCGCTTTGTTGTCGATCTGAACCCCAAGCAAAGCATCCGCAATGCGGTGATTTCCTACAGTGCCATCGACAGTCTCACCCTGCGCACGCAGGGCGGCAATGACACTGTCACCTATGCCAAAGCCTCAGAGGCGGCGGTGACGCTGGAAACCGGGTCTTCGGCGGATACCATCGTGATCGGCGCAGTGGGCGCCAAGGGGCTGCATGTGAATGCGGGTGCAGGCACCGATACGGTGATCCTGAACAATGGCGCGGATGCGGGGCAGATCACTGTGGACGGCGGGGCCGATCGTGATCGCCTTGTGATCAATGCGCTTGCCGCTGGCAGCACCGTCACGCTTGACGGCGGAGCGGGCGCGGATCGCTTTGATCTGGGACTGGGCGCTGCGGATACTGGCAGTTTGACGGCCAAAGGCGGTGCCGGCGCGGATGAGTTCCGGGTGTCCGGGCAGCTGAACGGCACGATCAAGCTTGAAGGCGGTGCAGAGGCTGACACGCTGCGGGTGGATCACGCCTCGGGAAGCAACGGTCTGCGCTTTGTCGGTGGTGCGGGCAATGATCGTGTGTCGGTCTATGAAGGCGGGCTGAACGTGACGCTGGATCTGGCGGGCGATAATTCCGCCAGCGCAAATGCATCGGATGTGAATGCGCTGGAACTCTTGCCGCGTCTGGCCAATGGCACGGTTATTGTGCCCGCTGCAGGCAGTGGCATGGTGAATTTCGGCTCGGGCCGTTTGAATTATCGTGATTTTGGCAAGGTGGTGCAGGAGCAATTCCCGGCGACGGGCGCGCCGATGCGGGTTGAGATCAACAATCTGACCCTTGCCAGCGCATCCGGTGGCACTATGTCAGAAGGGGACGCGCTTCAGATCAGTCTGAACATCGCGGTCACGCAGACCGGCGGCAGTGGCACATTGAAATCTGCCGCGCTGGATCTGAATGGCGATGGCATTTATGAGACAGCGCTTGCTGTGCCGGGTACGGAAAGTAGCCTGCTTTATCAAAACACCTTCAGTTGGTCTGAGTTGGCCAAATACGGCATCACCGGCGATGGCACCTATTTCATTGGCGTTCAGGCGGTGGCGGAAGATGGCACAACGGCGCTGGGATCTGCTAGCCTGACAGTGGCTGATACCCCGCCTGCGATCACTTTGCCTGCCGCCTCTGCGACGCCTCTGACAGTTGGTGACAGCTTCAGCTTTGACCTGTCCGCCAGCGACTTTGGCGCGGGCGACCGGGTGACACAATGGGCTGTCGACTGGGGGGATGGCACGCCACTTCAGTTCTATGGGGCGGGGGCGGCTGAGGCCAGCCATAGCTTTACCCTGCCGGGACAGCGCAGCGTCACAGTCTATGCTTTTGACGCGGATCACCCCTATCAGCCAAATGTAGCCAGGTTCGGGGCGGTAACACAGGGGGCCTTCCAGCGGGTGATCGCAAAGGGCAGTGTTGCGCTGAGCGGCGCCCAGATCACGGCGGGCGAGGCCCTGAGCATGACGGCGCAGGCCCGGGGGGATGTGGACCGCTTTATCTGGAAACTCAACGGCAAGGTTGTGACAGGCCAAAGCGGTGCAACGCTGTCTTTGGATTGGGCGCAGCTGCGTGACAGCTATGGGATCAATACCCCCGCCGCATTGAACGGCTTTGGGGTCGATGCCACGGCGGTTTACTCTGATGGCTCATTGACCGATGCCACCAGCGCAACCCTGCAGGTGGCCAATGCCGCGCCGCAGTTCAGTGCCCTGCGCCTTGTGTCCGGGGCGCTTGCCTCTGAGATCGTGGAAGGTGATCAGGTTCTGTTCTTGGTCGAAAACCCTTCGGATGTGGCAGAGCTGGGCCATTATGGGCTGAGCTTTAGCTTTACGAAAAATGGCGTGCCCGTTGAGGTAACAAAGGTCAGCAATAAGGTTCTGGATGGGAAAACATACCATGCCTTTGCCCCGAAAGATGCGCATTTCGCGCGGTCCTCTGGTCTGCTGTCGATAGATTTTGAGCTTTCGGATACGGCTGGGGCCAAAGCCACCGGTCAGGTGTCGGTTGTGGTGCGTGACAAGGCACCTTTGGTGCAGGTCTCTCAGGACGGCGATATCCTTGAGGGCGGTGAGGCCAGCATCACCGTGACACTGACCGACACGGATCCTTTGGATGAGGTCAACCTGATCACTGTTGATTGGGGTGATGGGCACACGGATACGCTGACAAAATCTGATGTGACCCGACAGGGCACAGTGACGACAGTCACCCTAAAGCATCTGTATCGCGATAATCCAGCCAGCGGTGACAGCTATACCGTGACCGTCAGCGCGCGCGATTCCGATGGCGGCCCTTATGAGGCCACGACCCATATCAAAGTGGCCAATCAGCCGCCGGTGATCAGCGCGATCACCGGCCATGGGCGCAGCTTTGTCGGTGAAGAGATCACCCTGCGCGGGGTCATCACCGATGCCGGAGCTGAGGATGTCCAAAGCCTGACGGTGGATTGGGGCGACGGCTCTGTCGAGACGATTGCGCTGGGTGTGGGGGCGGATGCCTTTGCCGTTGCGCATCGCTTTACCGACAGCCGTGACGCCCAGATCACTCTGACAGTCCACGACGGGCGCGACAGGTCTGTGGCGCAGGTGGTGCGCCATAAGGTGCTGAATGTTGTGGTTCCGGGCCAGGTGCCTTCTGTCTCTGCGCAGGTGCTGCGGGTGGCCACCGAAAGCTTCGTGCCGCAAACTGGCGCAATCAACACGCAGCTCAGCCGCGGGATGATCGCCTTTATCGCCGATGCGCCAGTATCGGCAGCGGATCGGGCCGGGTACAGCTTTTCGTATGATTTCAACAATGATGGCGTGTTTGACATCATCGATGCCAAGGCAACGCAATCGGCGCGGGTATTGCAGTTTGAACCAGACAATACCCCAGCCGCTGCGCCGGGCTCAACTCCGGGGGTCTTTATCCCTGCCTATGCGACGCTGAACAATTTTGTCGTGGCCAATGGCGAAAGCGCCGCGCAGATTGATCTGCCCGATGTCTATGGCAGCTTTGACAGCGCCGCCATGACAGGTGTGCCCCGCTATCAGACCCTGCTGGGGGTGGTGGAAATCCCGCTGCGCTATACGCAGGATGGTGGTGTGCAGACCATCCGGATGCAGGTAAAAACCGCCAGCGGCGAGATCTTTGAACAGCTGCTGGCGCTGCCGGTGCAGGACATCCCGAACGCGGTCTCGGTGTCCTCAGTGCAGTCACAGGTTCAGGCCACGGATCTGCCGGTTCAGGTGATCAAATCTGAGACCTTGCAGGTGTCGCTGGTGACCGAAGCCGCCACTGCGGGTGACAGCATCAGCGCCGTCGAACTGCGCTGGCCCGATGGCACGCGGCAGATGCTGAACAATGGCACGGCCCGTTTTGATCAGAGCTTTGACTATCAGCGCCGTATCGAAGCAGGGGATGGTCTGGATCAGGTAGATGCGCAGATCACGCTTGAAGCGCGTGTGACAATCACCCATGCGGATGGCAGCACCACCGTCGAACGCCTGACCTTGCGGCTGGACAACTCCGCCAATGCGCTGACCGCGTCAAACGCACCTGCCACTTTGGTGGGGACAGTGCCTGCCTCTTTGAAACAGTTTGCGGCCACGGCCCATGAACAGGAAACCCTGACTGCAAACTTTGTTGCCCCGATCACTGCGGGCGGCGCCAGTGTGACCGGCTGGGACATCGACTGGGGGGATGGCACACAGGTCAGCCTGACCAGCACGCCCGCAGATCTTCAGAGCCATGTCTTTGCCGATCAAACGGCGGCACATGATGTGCAGGTGCAACTTCGGATGTCTGATGGCAGTACGCGCAGCCGAACACTGCGCATTGCACCCAGCTCGGGCCTGCCGGTGACCCTGCGTCTGGCTGAGACTGAGGTCACGCAAGAGCGGCTGAACATCGTCCTTGATGAAGGCCAGAGCGCAACTCTGACGCTGAATGCGCAGACCTATGGCACCAGCGATGCCGTTGCCTACTGGCAGATCAACTGGGGGGATGGCACCTCTGAGAGGGTTCAGGCCAATGGTGCGGCGTCACAGCAGGTGGCGCATAGCTACAGCACCAAACCGCAGGACAATGGTGCGGGGCTGGCCCGCTATGAGATTTCTGTCTCGGCAATAGACCAGACCGGCGCGGTGGTGAAACCTACGGTCACACCGCAAGAGATACAGGCCGCGCAGCTGGCTGCGGATCGGGTGACGATCAAAACCGACGCCTTTGGCAATCCGCTGACCCAGCCGGTTCTGCGTGGCTCGGACAGTGTGGCCTTTGTCGAGGTACGCAATGCCGCCCCCAAGATCACACAGATGTCCCTTGGGGCCACTGCAACCGAAGGGGATCGTCTGATCCTCTCGGCGGCGATCCGCGATACGGGCAGGTCAGATCGGCTGAGCGCGCAGATTGACTGGGGTGATGGCAGCGCGGTTGAAACCTTTGGGGATCTTGGCATCGGCTCGGCCAACTTGCTGCAAAGCCATCTCTATGCGCAAAACGGCAGCTATCAGGTGACATTGACCGTCTCGGATGAGAACGGCGGCCAAAGCAGCAAAACCGTGACTGTGACTGTGGCCAATGCTGCGCCGGTGATCTCAAGGTTTGCGGCGGATGCGGCGCAAAAGACGGTTGGGGACAGCTTTGTCTTTGAAGGGGCGTTTTCCGATCTGGGTCTTCAGGATCACCATGTCGTGCAGATCGACTTTGGGGATGGCACTGTGCTGCGGTCGGATGATGCCAATAGCGCCATCACTTTTGATCAGCAGAACAAGACCTTCTCGGTGTCTCATGCCTTTGGCCTGACGGGGCTGTCGCAGGATTATACCATCACTGCAACAGTGATGGACGAGGCAGGTGGTCAGACACAGCAGACTACACAGATCAAAGTGGTGGCGCAGCCGCCGCAGATCAATCGCTTTGCGATTTTGGATGCCACTGTGACGGAGGGGCGTGAACTGACTGCCCTGCTGAATTTTGCCGATCTGGGTGCAACCGTGGTGCAAAGCATCGAAATCGACTGGGGGGATGGCAGCAAGGATGTGATCAGCTCGGCACAGGCGGTGGCGGGCAAGGGCACTGCTGTTCTTTCGCCAAAACACAGCTATGTTCAGGATGGCACCTATCAGGTGAGCGCGCGGATTTCCGATGCGGCAGGGCGCGAAAGCCGGGCGGTGCTGACCGTGACGGTGCAAAACGCAGCGCCAAGCGATGCGCGGACCAGCTATTCCCAGCAGGTGATCGTGGAACAGGGCCGGGCCTATCTGTCAGGCAGTTTCAAGGATCTGGGCCTGAAGGATACCCACAACATTGTCATTGACTGGGGGGATGGCAGCAGCTCAAGCACCACGGCCGTGGCCGGGCCGCAGGGCCTGTTCACCTTCAGCGCGGACCATTATTACCAGAACGATGATAAAAGCACGCCCATCGGCAACAGCTATCCGGTCAGCCTGCGCATCACCGATGATGCAGGCGAAACCCTGATCCACTCAGCGCCGGTCTTTGTGACCAATGCGGCCCCCAAGATCATTCTGGACAACACTCAGGCCGCCTGGACAGTCAACGAAGGCGACAGTCTGACCATCACCGGTGTGATCGAAGATGCCGGTGCGCTGGACAGCAATACGCTCAAGGTGGTCTGGGCCGATGGCGTGACGTCTACCTTGCAACTGGCGGCGGTCTCGGAACAAAAGGGCGGGCAGCTGGTCTCTAAACCGCGCAGTTTCTCGTTTACGCGCAGCTTTGACAATGACGCCGCCACGGCGCTTGGCACGCTTGGGTTCTCTTTGAAACTGGTGGCGACAGATGATTCAAACGCCCAAAGCCCCGACGTCAGCGGAATGGTCACGGTGAAAAACCTGCCGCCCGAGCTGACCAATGTCACGGTCACCCCAGCCGCCAATGAAGGTGATGCGGTTACCCTGACAGGCCGAGTGTCTGATCTGGGGCTGAAAGACGCGCATAGGGTCTATGTGGATTGGGGCGATGGCAGCGCTGAACAGTTGCTGACCGTCTCTGCCAGCAACCGCGATTTTTCGCTCAGCCATGTTTATGTGAATGATGGCCTTTCAGCCGGCTTGAAGAGCGACAGCTACCCGATCAAACTGCGGGTTGCGGATGAGGTCACCTTTGGCACCGGGACCACGGTACACAGCAAGATCAGCAATGTGGCCCCGCAGGGGCTGCAACTGACGCTGGATGCGGTGTCGGTGCTGGAAAACGGCGTGACCATTTTGCGCGGAGAGTTCACTGATCCGGGGGTGTCAGACAAACATGTGCTGACTGTGAACTGGGGGGATGGTCAGCCCGACACCGTGAAGGTGACAACCGATGCCAAAGGTCTGGGCCGCTTTGTGATTGAGCATGTCTATACGAATGATGATCTGTCTGCTGCGGCGGGGTCTGATTTTGTGATCACTGCGCAGGTTGCGGATGGTATTGCTGCTGGCAAGGCGGTCAAGACCACGGTCTTTGTCCGCAATGACGCGCCGCAGATCCTCGTGCCCGGGGCGCAGTTGGTGAATGGCACCGCTGAGCTGCCGCGCCTGACGGTTTTCGAGAACGGCACTGCCACAGTGACCGGGGTGATCAAAGATGCCGGGCCATTGGATTGGCACGATGTGACGATCGTCTGGGCAGATGGGGTGCGCGAAACCAAACGTATTGCCGCGGCTCCGCTGACGCAGGGCAATGGGGCGCTGGTCGCGCAGGATCGGACCTATACGCTGACCCGCCAGTTTGCCCAGGATACGCTGACGCAGTTTGGACAGACGGCGCTGGATTACAGCCTGACGGTCGTGGACAGCTCGGGCGCGCAGGCCCGCGCGCGCGGGGATCTGGTGGTGTTGAATGTCACGCCAACCCTGACCGTCACAGGCCTGACCACGCAGCTGACAGAAAACGGCAGTGTTACCCTGTCAGGTGTGATTGATGATATCGGCACGCAGGATCGCCATTGGATCACGGTCGATTGGGGCGATGGCACGCGCGAAGAGCAACTGGTGACACTCGATCCCAGCGACCGCAGCTTTACGATCACCCATCGCTATGCAGATGATGGGATCGGGCATGGGCTGGGCGCGGATGCCTATACCATCACGCTAGAGTTCCGTGATGAACAGGACAGCGCCAGCGAGACACGCAGCACGACCGTGACCAATGTTGCGCCACGGATTGCAGATTTTGCCATCAACCAGACCAGCTTTGCGCAGGTGGCGGATGTGGTGCTTTCGGGCCGGATCACAGATCCGGGGCTGCTGGACACACACAGGTTGTTTGTGGATTGGGGCAATGGCGACACGACCGAGCTGTTCCTTACAGTGGATGCGCGTGTCTTCCAGGTGTCTCATCAGATCTTGGCGTTGAATTCGGTCTTCCCGGCCAGCGAAGACTTCCGGATTTCCATCTATGCCATGGATAAAGAGGGGGCCGTTTCGCCTGTGGCCGACACTGTGGCCGATATTACCATCACCGGCCGCCCGGATACCAGTGAAGACAGCGACCAAGCCCCTGAGATTGGGTCTGATCGCGATGTGCCTGATAATGAAATCCTTCTGACAGGGCCGGGTCTGGCTGGCGGGAATGGGATTTTCGTCCAGTTCAACACGTTGGATCCGATCTATTTCCTGCGCAGCGATTATCTGTTGCAGGGTGAAAACAAGCTGACAGGCGAAGACGGCGGCCTTGTTGACCCCACCAAACTGACGGATCCGGCGCAGCCCGAACGCAATACCCCGGCTGATCTGCCTCAGGACCCACCGGCTGAGGACACACAGCCCAGCGATCAGGAGGTACTGTTCCAGGAAACGCCCTTTGTACCTGCGCAGCCAGACCTGATTTCCCTGCGGCTTGAAGACCCGGATATCCTGCCCGAAGCGGTTGACGCGGCCACGGTGCCCTTTGGCCTGCACGGCGCGGTGATGCTGGCCGGTCTGGCCGGTGCCCTGTCTGGCAAAGCCTATACCCAACAAGCCCGCCGACAGGATCTGGCCAGAACCCTGCCCACAACGGGCATGGGCGAATGGTCGATGGCGCAATCCGGCGCGCTTGATCTTGGAGAGGATTGGATCATTGCGGGCCAGTCGAAATCTTAAACACCCAACCAACAACGATCCCCAACAGGTAAAGACCAGAACCGGATCAAAGGAGACCCCATGACGCAGATGCCGCTTTTCTTTTCGGATGTGACTGTTGTGTCCAGCGAAGACCACCGCAGCTATGGCATTCAGGCCAATGACAAACCGCTTGCCTTTGCGCAAAACGCCCAGCTGATCCCGGCGCTGTTCGAAGAATTTGCGGCCGCGTCCAATGAACTGCCGATTGTCTTTGCGCCTACAGGAACGGGGTTCAGCCCGGTGTTTCTGTGTTCGCTGGCCACGGGTAAAAACAGCTTTGTCGACAGCGAAGGCCGTTGGACAAAGGCCTATGTGCCCGCCTATCTGCGCCGCTATCCCTTTATTTTGGGGGAACAGGATCAGGGGGATGCGGTGGTCTGCATTGATCAGGGGTTCGAAGGCTTTGCCCCGGCTCAGGAAGGGCAGGAAGACAGCCGCCTGTTTGATGATGAAGGGGTGCCAACCGCCTATCTGGAACGGGTGATTGCATTGGTGCGCGATTACGCGGCAGCGGCGCAGCAGACTGAACAATCGCTGGCGCTGCTGGCTGAGCTGAACCTGTTTCGTCAGATCGCCATTGAGGCACGTGATGGCGACGGCGAAGTAACCAACAGCCTGCAGGGGTTTGCGGTCATTGACGAAGGCGCTTTGAACGCGCTTTCAAACGAGGATTTTCTGCGGCTGCGCGGCGCCGGTGTTCTGCCCGCGATCTATGCCCATCTGCTGAGCGTCGCTTTGACCCGTGATCTGGGGGCGCAGGCCGGGTAACAGCCATGCAGGACAGGCTTGCCTTTGACACGCCGGAATTGTGGCAATCGCTGTCGCCCGACGCCCCGTTTGAAGAGTTTGCGCTCGCTTGGTTGCGGTTGCAGATCTTTCAGATCCCGGGGGCCGGAGCGGGGTATGTGTTGCTGCGCGATGGCACGGATCTGGCGCTGAAACAGGCCCCAGCCTCGGCTGAACTGCGCCGCTGCACCCAAGAGGCGCTGGCTGCCAATAAGGGGGTGGTGGATGCGGTGCCCGATCACGACGGGCAGTTTCTGATCGCCTTCCCGGTTGCTGCCGCTGGTCAAACGGCGGCAGCGGTGGGGCTGTTTGTCGAACCTAATGACCGCATGTCGCTTCAAGGGGCGATGCGGCAGTTGCAATGGGGCGTGGCCTGGCTACGTGATCGGTTCCAAAGCTTTGATCGGCAAAGCCGCGATATTGACCGCCGTGTGCTGGATCTGCTGGCGGTGCTCTATGACGAGGGCAAGCTGGCGGCGTCGCTGAGTGCTTTGGTCACCGAACTGGCGGATCTGTTTGACTGTGATCGGGTCAGCCTTGGGTTCTGCGCTGGGAACAAGGTGCAGGTGCATAAGATTTCCCATTCGGCCAGTTTTGAACGGGGCATGAACCTTGTGGCTCTGGTGCGCGCCGCCATGGAAGAGGCCATGGATCAAAAGACTTTGCTAATCTGGCCAGATCAAAGCGACAGCTTTGCAGCGCTGGCCGCGCAGGCAGAGCTGGCAAAACGCACCGAAGCTGCCTTTGTGGCGACGGTGCCGCTGCATCTGGAACACAAACCTTTTGGGGCCATCACCTTTGAACGGGGGCTGGATCGCCCATTTTCACCGCAGGATATCCGGGTGTTTGAAGCCCTGCGCATTGCTTTGCCCTCGGTTCTGGACAGCCTGCGCAAGGGGGCCAGAGGCCCGTTTCGGGTGCTTGGCGACTGGATTGGGCAGGGGCTGTGGGCGGTCTTTGGGCCGCGGCGCACCGGGCTGAAGGCCATGCTGCTGGCGGGCTGCGCGGCGGTGGCTGCGCTGTCACTCCTTGAGGGGCCGTTTGAACTGCGGGCCGAGGCGGAAATTCAGGGGCTTGAGCTGCGCTCTGTCAGTGCCCGTTATGATGGATTCATCAAATCCGCTGACGCCCTTGCCGGGGATCGGGTGATCAAAGGGCAGGTACTGGCCAGTTTTGACGATCAGGATCTGATCCTTGAAAAGCTGGATCAATTGGCCAATCTCAAGCGGTTTCGCATCGAACATGATCTTGCGCTTGGCAACTCAGACCCCTCTGAACTGGCCATCGCCAAGGCGCGGATTGCACAGGTCGAAGCCCGCCTGACCCTGATCGAAGAGCAACTGGGCCGCACGCAGCTGATCGCGCCCTTTGATGCGCTGGTGCAATCCGGGGATCTGTCGCAGCGGATCGGGTCGGCGGTGTCGCGCGGCGAGGTGCTGTTCGAACTCATCCCCGACGATGGCTATCGTCTGCTGGTTGAGGTGCCCGATGAAAACATCGCCTTTGTCGGCGCGCAGGCCTCGGGCAGTCTGGCGCTGGCAGCGCTGCCGGGGCGGGTGTTCAGTTTTGTTGTGGACAGGCGTTTGCCCGTGGCCGAACAAAAGGATGGGGCCAATGTCTTTGTAGTGGCCGCACATCTGGATCAAGCCACATCCAAGGATCTGCGGGCGGGGATGCGTGGCGTGGCCCGCATCGAGGCCGGTCAGGGCAAGCTAATCTGGATCTGGACAAGATCGCTGAGAAACTGGGCGCGGCTTGCGCTTTGGCGCTGGATCTAGGCGGGGGCTGCGGTGTCGTTTTATTCCGAAAACTGGTATCGGGTGGCGGATCTGACTCCAAGGCTGCGCAGCCATGTCAAAGTGCATCGGCATGTCTATCGCGGCCAGCCCTGGTATCTGCTGCAAGATGATCAGACCGGCCAGTTCATGCGCCTGTCTTATGGCAGCTGGCGTTTGGTTTCCGCCTTGGATGGGCACCGCAAAATCGCAGATCTCTGGCATGAGTTTGGCGCGATCTTGCAGGCCGAACAGCCTAGTCAGGATGAAATCATTCACGCTGTGTCCAGCCTATACCGTGCCGATCTGATCCACGCTGGCAAGATGCCTGACGTCTTTGAATTGACTGAACGGGCAGAGAAAACCGCCAGAACCAAACTGGTTTCGCGGTTCAAAAACCCCATGGCGATCCGCATCAAGCTGTTTGACCCGGATCGCTTTTTAACCGCCACCTTGCCTGTGGTGCGTTGGCTTTGGTCGCTGCCTGTGGTTCTGGCGCTGGTCGCTCTTTGGATGGGGGCTGCGGCTTTGGCGCTGATGCAATGGGATGCGCTTGGTCAGGCGATTGCGCTGGCCTTTACCGCGCCGTGGTCATTTGCAATTCTGGCACTGATCTATCCCATCATGAAGGCGCTGCATGAGCTGGGCCATGCCTATACCACCAAGTTTTACGGTGGCGAGGTGCATGAGATTGGCCTGATGTTCTTGCTGTTTATGCCGGTGCCCTATGTGGATGCCTCGGCCTCGCTGGCGTTTGAAAACAAATGGCACCGCGCCTTTGTGGCGGCGGCGGGGATCATTGTGGAACTTATTCTGGCGGCGGGCGCTCTGGTGATCTGGACATTGGCCGAGCCGGGCTTTGTTCGGGATCTGGCCCTTCAGGTCGCGATCATGGGTGGAGTGTCGACACTGCTGTTCAATGGTAATCCATTGCTGCGCTTTGATGGCTATCACGTGTTTGCGGATCTGATCGAAATCCCCAATCTGGGGCAAAGATCAAACGCCTGGCTGCTGTTTCAGATCAAGCAGCGCCTGCTGCGCATTCCGGATCTGGAAACCCCGGCCACCACTGGCAGCGAACCGCGCTGGTTTGCTGTCTATGGCCTGTCGGCGCTGGCCTATCGTATGGTCATCTTATGGGTGATTTCGCTTTATCTGCTGACGCATTTCTTTGTTATCGGGGTGGTGCTGACCCTGGTCATGCTGGGCAATGCGATTGTGCTTCCTCTTGCGAAAGCTGTGAAATTTCTGTTGACGGATCCGTCACTCTCTCAGATCAGGAGACCTGCAATGGTTCGGGTTGGTTTGGTTCTGGCGGCGCTTGCGCTGTTGCTGTTCACTGTGCCTGTTCCCTATGCCACGCGTACTACAGGCGTTGTCTGGCCCGCGGATGAAAAGGCAACACTGCGGTCTGGGGCAACTGGGGATCTGGCGTTTTTCCTGTCGCAGTCACCGGTTCAAGTGGCACCGGGCGAGATCATCGCGCGTATCTCTGACCCGGAAGGGCAGGCCGGGCTTTCGGTGCTGATCGCTGAACAGAGGGAAACCGCGCTTCGGTTCGCAAGCGCACAGCTCACAGATCGCGCCCTTGCCAGCGCCCTGGAGGGGCGTCTGAACAGTGGGCAGGATGCGATTGATCTTTTGGAAAACACCCAAAAGGCCTTGACCCTGCGCGCCCCAACTGGCGGGCTTTTTGTTCCGGCGCAGGCCCATGATCAGATCGGGCAGATGGTGCAGCGCGGTCAGGTTCTGGGCTATCTGATCGCTCCGGGGCAGGCTGAGATTCGCACCGCCGTGCCGCAGGATCAGACGCCTTTGATCCTGGCACAGGAAACGCAGGTGTATCTGCGCTTTGCCCATCATCCCGACCGCCTTCACCGGGGCGTTGCCCTGCGCATCTCCCCCGCCGCCCTGACCGAGTTGCCGCACCCGGCGCTGTCTGATCGTGCTGGCGGGCATGTGCGGGTGGATCCGGCGCAACCTGACAGGCTGATCCCACTGGCTGCGACCTATGGGGTGGATTTTACGGTCGCGACTGCTGACTATGTGCCTTTGGGCCTGCATGTGGATGTGAAATTTCAACATGCGCCCAGACCACTGGGTCTGCAGATCTGGCGCCGCGCGCGTCAGGTGTTTCTTGATCGCCTGCCATTTTGAGGGGCACGGATGCAGGTCGCAGACTATTTCGAACGTGAGACCCCGGAAGAGAGCCGGGCTGATCTGATCTGGCAGCGGCTGCCGGGCAGGGGGCAGAGCCTGCTGGCCCCGTGGCTGCAAAACCAGAACCGCAAGATCGCCCCGGCCGTGGCGCAAAGCGCGCGGGATCATCATCTGTCAGATCTCACCGAGGAGGCCTTTGATCAGCAGATCACACAGGTGGCACTGGCGCTGCGCCGATGTGACAGCATCCCGCGCGCACTGGCTGCCCAAAGCTTTGCGCTGATCCGCGAACAGTCCGGGCGCTTGTTTGGCATGTGGCATCACGATGTGCAGCTGCGCGGCGGCTGGGCCTTGTTGCAGGGGCAACTGGCGGAAATGAACACCGGCGAAGGCAAAACTCTGACCGCCACGCTGGCCGCCATCACCGCCGCCCTTTCGGGCAAACCTGTGCATGTCGTGACGGTGAATGACTATCTGGCTCAGCGGGATCGCGCCAAGATGATCGCGCTTTATGAGCGCTTTGGTTTAAGCGTCGGACTGATCGTGGAAGGCCTGTCGCCGGAAGACCGACGGGCGGCCTATGGCTGTGATGTAACCTATTGTTCAAACAATGAACTGGCCTTTGACTATCTCAAAGACAGGCTGGTGCTGAACGAGATGGGCAAGCCGCTCAGACGATCGCTGGCCGCTCTTGCACAGGTTCAGCAAGGTCGCCTGATAATGCGCGGGCTGCACTATGCCATTGTTGATGAGGCCGATTCCATCCTGATTGATGAGGCGCGCACCGCATTGATCCTGTCTCAGGAAAGCGAAGATGCCCGCGGTGCGCTGGATCTGGAAACCGCGCTTGAAATCGCGCAGGGGCTGAAAGACGGCGTCGACTTTCGCATTTCCGCTGATGGGGCCCCAAAACTCAGCCAATCCGGTCAGGCGCGTCTAGCGCAGGAAGGGCACGCGCGTGGCGGTTTATGGGCCTCGGTTGCACAACGGGAATTCATTATTGAGCGCGCGTTGACCGCGCTGCACAGAATGCAACCGGGGGTGCATTATCTGGTGCATGAAGGGCAGGTGCAGATCGTCGATGAAAGCACCGGGCGGCTGATGCCCGATCGCTTTTGGTCAAATGGTCTGCATCAATTGGTCGAACTGAAAGAGGGGCTGGTGCCGTCTGCGGTCAAGGTCACGCTGGCGAAAATGTCTTATCAGCGCTTTTTTCGCCGCTACGCGCAGTTTGCCGGGATGACAGGCACCGCAGGCGAAGTGGCGGCGGAACTCTGGGAGGTTTACCGGCTGAAAACCATAGGCATCCCGCCGCACAGGCCCCGCAGGTTAGTGCAACACAGGCCTAGGATCTTTGACACCAATGCGCAAAAGCTGGCGGCTGTCACCAAACTTGTGGCGGATCAAAACCGCGCTGGTATTCCGGTGCTGATCGGCACCCGCACCGTTGAGGCGTCAAAATTGATCAGTGCCGCTTTGACCAAGGCGCAGCTGCCCCATGCGGTTCTCAATGCGGAAGATGAAGCCGCCGAGGGGGGTATCGTCGCCCGTGCCGGGCAGCGTGGGCAAATCACCGTGGCCACCAACATGGCGGGCCGTGGCACCGATATCGAACTGGGCCCAGATGTCGAAGATCTGGGCGGGCTGACCGTGATCATGACTGAAATGCACGATTCAGCGCGTATTGATCGCCAACTGGCAGGTCGCGCCGCACGGCAGGGTGATCCGGGGGCGTTTTATGCGCTGATGTGTCTAGAAGATGAGATCGCTCAAAATGCACCTGTTGCCTATCGCTGGCTTTTGCGGTTGTGCGTGTCGGGCCGGTGGCATGGGGCGGCCTATCGGATTTTACGCCAGTTGCAGCATCGGCAGGAACGGGCGCACAAAAGACTGCGGCGCGCCATGTTGCGGCACGACAGCACAACGCAAAAGACACTGGCTTTTTCTGGTAGAGAATAGGCTGGTGGGCAGAACTGGCGATTGCATATAAGTCGTGGCTCGGACACAATGCGCCGATGAGCAAACCAAGAATAGCAATCGCAAGCTTTCAGCATGAAACCAATTGCTTCGCTGGCCCCAAGGCTGGTCTGGCTGAATTCGAAATGGCGGATTCCTGGCCTGAAATGCTGCATGGCGCGCGGGTTTTAAAAGACACCGCCGGGATGAATCTGCCGACTGCCGGGTTCGCAAAAGCGGGACAGGCAGCAGGATTTGAGGTCATCCCGGTGCTTTGGTGTTCGGCTGAACCATCGGCGCAGGTGACGGATCAGGCTTTTGAACAGATCATGCAATGGATTCTTGCGGGGATCCGTGCCGCGATGCCTCTGGATGGGGTCTTTCTGGATCTGCACGGGGCGATGGTGACGGAAAGCTTTGCGGATGGTGAGGGGGAAATTCTGCGCCGTGTCCGCCAAGTGATTGGCCCGGATCTGCCTTTGGTGATCAGTCTCGATTTGCATGCGAATATCTCTCAGACTATGATGGATCTGAGCGATTTCATGGGCATTTTCCGCACGTACCCTCATTTGGATATGGCTGAGACCGGCGCGCGATGTGTTCCGGTTATGGCGCAGCTTTTGCAGGGGCGGCGGTTGTGTAAAGCCTTTGCTCAGATCCCTTATCTGATCCCCTTGCACAGTCAGTTCACCGGTCAGCCGCCCTTTTCGGATCTCTATAATCTGCTACCCGTGATCGAGGTGGATGGGCTGCTGGCGGATATCGCCCTTGGTTTTACCGCCGCAGATTTTCCTGATACGGGCCCGTCCTGCGTGGCCTATGCGGACGATCAGCCGAGCGCTGACAGCGCAATCCAGGCGATTGAGCGCAAGTTTCATGAGATCCGACCACTGATCAAAGGCGATATGCTGTCTCTGGATCAGGCCGCGACCTTGGCGCATGCCGTGCATTCAAAACCTTTGATCCTTGCGGATGTGCAGGACAATCCGGGGGCAGGGGGATCGTCAGATACCACCGGGCTGCTTTGGGCGATGATCCATGCTGGGGCAAAAGATGTTCTGATGGGATTGTTCCACGATCCCGAGGTGGCGCAGATTGCGCATGACATCGGGGTCGGGCAGCGGTTCCGGGCGGAATTAGGTGGGAAATCTGGCCTGCCCGGGCAAAAGCCAGCCCAAGCCACCTTTGAAGTGCTGTCGCTTAGCGCCGGGCACTGCACCTATAGCGGAGAGATGTACGGCGGTGGGGTCGCCACCCTTGGCCCAAGCGCGGCGCTCAGGACAGTTGGGGGCGCGGCGCAGATTGATCTGGTGGTGACAAGTATCCGAAACCAATGTCTGGATCTGGCGCAGTTCACACATTTTGGTTTGGATCCGGCGCGCTACAATGTGGTCTGTGTCAAAAGCACCGTGCATTTTCGCGCGGCCTTTGACCCGATTGCCAGTGATGTGAAACCTGTGTCTTCCCCCGGTGGTTTTCTGTGCGATCTGGCACAGATCCCATACAAGAGCGCCACCCGGGAAATACTGCGTTTTTAAGAGGTTATTGCCATGCCTGATGCACCACCTTATCCACGCAAAACCAGACCTTAGCTGCGCATCGCCTGTGCCATTTTTTCACCATACAGCAGGGTGGGGGGCGTTGTTTTGATGGGTTCCACTGCCATCGCGGCAGCCTGATCTATGATGGTGCCAACGACCTTGTCGATCTTGTCGAGGATGTTCATGACCTCGCCCTGGGATTCTTCCAGTTTGTTAACGATTTCCCCCAGCCCATTTGCCGGATTCGCCAAACGCGCGTTTTCGATATTGCAGGTGATCCTTACGGTACTCATGCCCAAAAGCGAGCGGCGCATTTCGGCGCAGACGGATTTGATACGCTTGGCTTCAGTGGTGACGGCCTGGGTGCTGTCGTTGGCGTGCCCCGCATAGTCTTTGGCCAAAGCCACAATGCGGTCGCGTTCGCTATCGAGATCAATCGCCCCAAGATCCCGCCGCTCGGCCTGCAATTGGGCGTTACACCGCCTAAGAATGCCCGCGGTGCTGTTGAGAAACAGGGCGTTTTGCACATTGTCGGAAATGCGGGAAAAATTGCTGTCTTCCCCAACCACATTTTCCTTGAACCATTTGGAAAGATCGTTGGACATATCCCCATAAGCTCGGGCCAGTGTCATGATCGGGCCATTCTTGCCTTCTAGTCGCGTGGCGCGGATCTGCATATTGACCGGGATGCTGGACAGGGTTTCAAATTCCTCTGAAAGCCTATTGGCATATGTTCCGAGGTTTTCGGCATGGCCAAGCATCTCGCGTGAAGCATTGATCCGCGCGATGGGCGGCAGCCCCAGAGTTCGCCCCTCGCAGATCAGCTCTTCTGAAAGGCTGTCAGCGGTAAAGGCGCCATAGCTGTCAAACCCCAATGTTTTTAATTCTGCCAAAACCACATCTGCACTGTCAGCCGCTTGCAGACCTTCATTTAATTCCCGTTCACGCACCCGCGCATAAAGATCACTGACGGTTTTCAGGCGGGTGCTGGTAGGTTTGATCCGGGCGGACAGAAAGCCATCTTGACAGGGCATTGCCACAGCATAGACCCAATAGTGCAGCCCATCCTTGGCCTTGTTTTTCACATAGGCGCCAATGACTTTGCCACGTTTGAGGTGATCCCAGAAAATATGGAATACCCCTTTGGGCATATCCGGATGACGGATCACCTTATGCGGCGCACCCAGCAGCTCTTCCCAATCGTAATGGGCCACGCGGCGAAACACATAGTTGCCGCTGATCAGCACCCCGCGCTGATCGGTGCGGGAATAGAAAACCTCACCGGGGTGAAAGGGCGCCTCGCCGGAATTTGGGCGCGATTCGTCACGGTTGGAAGGGGATTGGGTCATTACGCTGGCTTTCGATGTTTGCCCCTGTGTACACAGCGGCCTCTAAGAGACCGTTAAGCCTGGCAAACATCAGCGCCGCTAAATGTGGCTGCAAAAGCTGTTTATGACAATGAAATCTTACCCCTATACCCCAACCTCAGGGCCAAGGCAGACCATGGGCTGTTCGCTGCGGTTCACCTCATAGAGGGTTGTATTTGCGGGATCATTTTCAAAAAGCGCCCGCAATCCAGTGTCGGTTTTGAAAAAGCTCCAGCATTGCGGATCAGGGGTGTCTTCGTAAAGAAAACAGATCAGATCAGCCTCTTCGTACCAATAGCCGTCTTTGCACTGCCCATCCATAAAGGACCAGCGCACCTGTCTGTTGGGCAGGTATTCTTCCGCGCCATAGGGCTGGCCGGAGGATCCGAAGTACAGGGTCTGTCCGGTGACAAATGCGTCGAATTCCTCTGCGGTCATCGGGGTATCTGCGATGGCGGGCAGAGCCAGTGTCAGCAAGGTGCTGCTTAGGGCGATGATCTGTTTCATGCTAAAACTGTGCCAGAGTCATCTGCGGGTGAAAAGCCTTGAATTTCAGTCGGCTGTTTCCCACCGAGCGACGCGGGGATCCATAACCCGGCGCCAGATGGGCGGGGCGAGCGCAAGAACCGCCATGACTGGCAGCGAATGCGGCAGGATCGGCATGGCAGTCCGGTCCAGCTCAAGCGCAGGATAGGGGTGCAGCGGATGCGTGTGATGATCGGAATGGCGCGGCGCATTCAGCATCAGGGCGGCGCTGAACCCATGCGGTGCATTCCAGCTGTGCTGCGGCCCGACCGGTTCCAGCCTGCCCGAGGGCAGGGCGCGACGGCGCAGCCCGTAGTGCTGCACATAGTCCGACAAAAGCAGTTGGATCTGCGCATAGCTTGAGAGGGCAAATAGCACAGCCACACCCGCCCATCCGGCGATGACAAAGGCCAACCCCAGACTGAACAGCGACCAAAGTCCATAGACCCGATAGGGATGCAGCCCGCGTTTGTGCCGCTTGGTTTCAGCCTGCCAGCCGCGCAGGAAGGAACCGCGCCAGGCACGCAGGGCAAAGCGATAAAACCCTTCCCCCTTGCGGGCGGAATTCGGGTCATTGGCACTGGCCGCGTGAACGTGGTGTACCAGCACATGCGCCGAACTGTGATGGCCAAATAGAATCCAGCAGTACATGGCGACGCCCAACCGCCGCAGGCCGCGCGCAGTTCGGTGGATCAACTCATGGGCGGCAGGGGTGCAGACCTGCCCAAGAAACAGAGATAATGCAAAGAAAATCAGGATTTTATCCAACGCTGCAGCCTCAGAGGCTGCAATCATCCAGACCCCTGCAAATTGCAGGGTAAACATCGCGCCGCCAAGAAAGACCAGCAGGGCATTGCCTGCGGGAAATTCGCTTCCCTCTGGGATATCGGGGGCCTCGAAAAGCGCCAGGCGATCCATCACAAAGGTGAAAACCGTAATATAGAGCAGTGACAACAGCGCCCAGGTGCCGCCCAAAGCAATGCCCGCCAGCAAGATCAGGACAAGTCCAACTGTGGTGATCGTGAAACGAAACATGTATCCCATCTGGTCCAGTTGCGTCTATCTTAGGCTGCAATGGTTACCGATGCACGAACCCAGCAGCAAGCCAGCGGCGCGACACGCGGCAAATTTGTCGGTTTCAGACTGTGCCCACCCGGCGCAGAGCGGTAGTTTGCGCACAGAGCAAAGGAGATCATGTACATGGGATTAGAAGAACGCAAAGGCGTTTGGAAGTCTGGTCGGGGCAAGGGGCGTGTGACGCCCAAGGGCCGTCAGCTGGATGATCAGGCGTTGGTAGATGTTCGGGAACTCTTGGGGGATCGGCCGCGTAATCGTGATCTTTTGATTGAGTTTCTCCATCTGATCCAGGATGCATTTGGCCATCTG
>JAOARQ010000029.1 GCA_025210455.1 Pelagimonas sp. | reverse complement strand
GAACTGGTTCCGGCAATGGCGATGCCAAAGCTCACCCCGGTGGACAGGGCCGAAACAGTGACATTCCCCGTGGTGTTCAGCGTCAGCACGCCCCCTTTTGGGGGCAGCCCCTGCGCTGCGCCGTCATAGCGGGTGGTTCCGATCAGGGCGATGGTGTCGCGCTGGATATCCCCTAAGGTCCCAGACACCCCGACCGTACTGCCCCCTGCGCCGCCCGACACCGGCGTGCCGGCGATGGCAATCCGGTCGATATCGCTCAGCGCGCTGACCGAGACGGACCCGGCCCTGATCACCGTGCTTGTGCCACCTGCGCCCGCTTCGATCGCGGCGCGCACCGAACTGCGCGCGCGTTTAAGATCGACGCTGCCCGCCATGGAATTCCCATCCGAGTCTGTCTGGCTGCCGGATTGTACAATCACAATTTCCGTGAGCACTTCGGCGGCCTTCACATCCAGCGCACCGCTATTGCCCGCCACCACATGGGTGCCGCCTTCGATCACCGCGTTGACCGTTGTGTCATAGCTGTTGAACTGCAACGCGCCGCCGTATCCCGCCCCGCCTGAGCGCGAGAAGAAATCAATCACCGCCCCATCCGAGATGGCGCTTTTGAGGCTGCTGTCTTTCACTGCGCGGGTGGTATCCACCCAGTCAGACCAGTTGCCAAAGCCCGCCACATGCACCAGTTCGCGTTTGACCTGCGCATCCACCAGAACCGAAGCTGTGTCTGAGGGAGCAAATGAGATCGCGCTGCCATCGGAGGTGGTCAGATAGGCATCACCGAGGTTTTCGCCGGTGTTGATCCGCGCCCCAGAGGCGAAGCGCGCATCCGCGCTGTCATCAAACAACACAACCGAGACCGATCCACCAATGGCGGTGCCGCTGCTGTTCTCTGTCTTGGCGATCCCCAAAGACCAGGTGTTCACCAATTGGCTGCCCAGCCCCAAAGACCCATCCATCAGGTTCTCAAACGCGCCCTTTGGATCTGCCTGCGCCGAGGTCTTGAGCCCGGACAGGAACGTGCCCCCCGGCGCGCCCAGGATCGTATCGCGCAGCGGGGTGTTGAAAGGATAGGTCACCTTGGCCTGCGATTTCACCGTGCCCTGCGCATCAATCTGCGCGTGTCCGCCGATCAGGGCGCGGGTGTCATTGTCATAGACACCGACGTTGATCCCAAGCGCCGCCCCATATTTGGCATTGCTGGACTGATCACGCGCCACAACCGATTTCGCGGAAAGCGTGGTGGCCTGCGTGGTCTCGGCGGTGACATCCACATTTTGCCCCGAGAATATCCGCCCTGCCCCGGCAACAGTGCCGACCTCGGCTTTGACGTTGTGGTTCAGAACGGATATCGCCAGTGCACCGCCCAGATCAAACTTGGACGAGGCACCGCCCGTGTCCACATCTTTACCAGATTCATCTTTGACGGTCTTATCCGCCTTGTCGTCTGGATCGGTCGCATTGGGGTCACCCTTGGTGGCGTCACCGGCGTCCAGATCTTTGACAAAAGCTGCATGATCCGCCTCACTGCCGCTCAGGACAAAGCCCAGATAATTGCCGGATTTCGGGTCTTTGCTTGACTCGGTCGAGGCATTCGCCGCCACAGATGAGCTAAGGCTGGCATGGATGCCCACACCGGTAGACAGACCCGCATCGGGGGCAAAACTATGTGCGTCGCCATCGCCCAAAGCTGTGAGGTCGATGGCCGTGGGTTGGGATGTCGCCAGCGGGGCCTCTGTCACCAACCGCAGGGTATTGGCATCAATCACCACCACATAATAGGTTTTTCCTGCGTCCAGCCCCTGGATGGCAGCGGGTGTGTCATCGGCGCCCACTGCCACGGTATATTTGACCAGATCCCCGGATTTGAACCCGTGGCTTTGCAAACGGATGCTGTCGCCATCCTTATTGACCTGCGCGCGGGCATCAAAGGCATGCCCGTCTTTGACCACCGCAAACCCATGCCGCCCGATCTGAGCCGTTGCCGCTGTGATCGCAATGGGGCTGTTGTCGGTCAGGGCCCCAAGCGTAAAGCCCATGTCATCCGCTGTCAGAACCCGGTAGCGATGACCATTGGTCAGCCCGCCCAGTGTGGCGGCCTTTGCATCTTCAGCCCAGTACTGAACCTCATCCCCGGCCTCAAAGCTGTGGCCCGGCGCGGTGATCGCGCCATTCTTCACCCCAATCAGGGTAAGTTCTGCGATATTGTCTGCCCCACTTTGCGCAAACCGGTGCTGCCCCCCCAAGGCCAGCCCGCTGGCATCCGTCAGATCCACATCCACGCCATTCAGGCTAAGCCCAAAAGCGCCATCCGTGGCGCGGTTGACCGTATAGGTCAGCCCCTGCTGCAAGCCCGCCAGAACCGTGCCGCCAGCGGTGTAGGTGACCAGATCACCGTTCTCAAACCCATGATTGACCAATGAAATCAGGTTGGTCGCAGGGTCCACCGCCCCCAGCTGACCCAGCACATCCTCAACCTTGGAAAGCGCATGAACCGCGCCCTCCTGCGCAGTGCTGCCATCCAGCTGCACCGCCGTCGGGCTAGAAGACAACAGCCGATAGGTATTGCTGTCGATATAATCGACATAATAACTTGTCCCACTTTTGAGCCCGCCAATCGCAGACGCACCGGGATTGACGTTCAGGATCGGGTTGCTTTCAGCGGTATAGACCACCTTCTGCCCATGCACGAGCCCGTGGTTGGGCACCACAATCGCGTTTTGCGCCAGTTTGACCCGCGCGGGATCGCTGGCGTCGAATTTGTAATTTGGCACCGCATCCCATGTGCCCGGCACGGCGCTGGTATTGCCCGGCGCACTGCCAAGGGCGCGGATGGTAGCGTTCGAAACGGTAGAAACATCCGAGGTGTCAACCGCAATGGCGATACCCGCAAGGCCCTTGGCCTCAGTGATGGCGGTCATATTGGCTGAACTGTCCAACTCGGTCTCGCCATTGGCGGCCAGGTTCACATCACCAAAGTTGGACACAACAACAGAGGTCTTATCGGCGGACACATCTGCATCCAGATCCAGCACCCCCACCGTCAGCGCCAGCCCAAAGCCGGAACTGCTGTCAAAAGCCCCTTCCAGATCAACGGTAGATGTGGCTTTCACCTTGCCCTTGGCCAGCACAGTCACATCGCCCGCCGCAGCCACCACCGACCCTGTCAGGCTGGTGCGCACCTGTGAGCCCGCGCTGGCCACCGTGATCCCAAGGCGGTTGCGCTCATTGGCGCTCAGACCCGCCAACTTCTTTGAGCCCTCTTTGATCGGAGAAACCAGCGCATTGGCTTCGACCGTGGTCTGCGCCCCAACATCAACCGACCCAGAGGCAAAGATCTGGCTTTGCGCCAAAGATACCGAGGCATCCGCCTGCCGCGACAGCACCGCGCCGCCGATGTTATCCCAGCCAAGGCGGGCCAGAACCGCATTCTTCCCCTGCACCGGCACGGCCGAGGACAGCGAATTCACAATCGCGCCGCTTTGCGCCGAAGCGGGCACATCCTGTGAGGTGGCCACCACCTTGATCGTGCCCCCCACCAGTCGGGATTTGCTCAGATCAATCGAGGCCGAAACATCATTGACCGTCAGCGCCGCGCTGGCCGCATGGCTTTCCGCATCATCTGCGTAGATCGTGATCGCCCCGGCGCTGGCCGCCGCAACCTGAGTACGCGAAACATCCTGCCCGCCGCCACTGGTCACACCGGCCAGCAGATCGACCCCGTTCAGAGACACCATGCGCCCGCCCAGCGAAATCGCCCCAGCGGCCCCGTTGCTGGCGCGGGTATCAATGGAACTGCCCGAGGTGCCCGTGATCGTTTCCGCAATCAGGGTCACACCGCCTTTGGTGGCCAGCGACCCATCCAATGTGATCGACGCGCCATTGGTTAGCGCCGCTGTGTCCTTGGGCTTGTCACTTGTGCCGCCTGACAAAAGCGCCTTGGCCCAGCCGTAATCGGTGCTTTGCGTCTTGAACGGATCATAGGCACCAGCCATAGAAACGCGCAGGCCAGCGTCAAAACTTTGGTCCAACGACAGGATCTGCAGATGATCCTCGGCAGCGGTTGCATTCCCAACCTGCTGACTGGCCAGAATCGTCAGACGCTCGGTCGGGGCAAGAAACTGAAGGGCGCCGCCATCCCCGGTTTCAAGCGCGCTGATCCCGTCATTTGCCCCCGCGACGTCCTTAAGCACCAGCCTGTCCGAAGCACTGCGCAGATCCGACAGGGTCAGCGATTTGACGGTGCCCGCCAGACGCAGGGTTTCGTCACCTGCGATATTCACGATCAACCCCGACGCGCCTGATCCCGCATCAGGATCGCCGATGGTCACAGTGGCCGCAGCCCTTGCCCCCAGATCAATCTGATCAGCCCCGCCCTGACCGGAAAAATGGAAAAACAGATTGCTCAGCTTTGACAGGCTGGCGTCCAGAACCAATCTGTCATCCACATTTGCACGCCCCGTAACCTTAACCTTGACGGCGCTGGCACTGCCCAAGGCGTGGCTTTCGATCACTTTGGCCTGCTGATCGTCAAAAACCTCAAGGGTGCGATCGCTGCCGCTTTCAACAAGGCGGACCATCAGCGGCCGGGTATCGGTGGGATCGGCGCTGGTTCCCAGATTGACGCCGACAGAAAGGCTGGAGGAAAACGGATCCGCTGACAACAGCAGGCGCGGCTCCATCTTTTCGATCCGCAAAGGCTGCGCTTTGGTGCGCACAGGCCGTGCGCTGGCGCGCAGCGCAGATTTCAATTTGCCGAACAGCCCGCTGCGCCCCGCCCTGGGGTCCGCACCTGTGTGAGTGTCAAGTTCGTCTTTCATACTCATATCCTGATCGGCCGGACTCGTGATCTGCGGGACCCGAAGAAAGGGCATCGACCACGCGTATTCTGTGATGGGTTAGTTGCGCGCGCGCTTGAACAGCCGTGCTGGCTGGGAGGTGCTGGGATCGAAATACGTCACCCCCAGCCCAAGAGAGCGCGCGTTCAGCCGCCCAATTGACCCCAGCACGCTGAACGCCGCAAGCTGAGCATCGGAAATTGCATTGGCCTTGTTCAACTGCGCAAGCGCCAGTTCATTGCGTGCATTCAGCACGTCCAGATTGCTGCGCAGATCAAGTTTTTCTTCGTCCACGACCCCTTGCAGGGCGATGCGCTGCTGCGCCAGCTGCTGATCGGCCACGCGGCGGGCCTCATTGGCCCAGACGTAGTCGCCCCAGGCGATTTCCACATTGGCTTCGACCTGATGGGCCACTGCTTCGCGCTGGAACCTGGCCTCTTCGATCAGATCTTCGGCTTCGCGAAGTTCCGACTTGCGCCGCCCGCCGGAAAACAGCGGCACGCGCAGGCGCAGGCCCACTTCGAATTCATCGGTGCTGACCGCGCCATCCTGATCCCAGCTGCGCGAGGCGGTGCCAACCAGATCGCCCCGTTCACCAAGCCCGCCATGGTTCGATGTGCGCGCAAGACTGACCGCTGTCACCGTATGGCCTGCCGCCAGAATGGCCGGATGAGACTTACGCGCCAGCGCATACATTTGCTCAAGTGACGTGGGGAAGCTTCTGGACGCAAAGTTGATCGGCGCGAGATCGCCGGGTTTGGTGCCGACCAGCCTGCGAAACTGCGATGAGGCGCTGGCCAGACGCGAGCGCGCCGCGCTTTCTGCGCCGCGGGCCGCTGCAAGGCGGGCCCGCACCAGCGCCAGTTCAGACCGCAGCCCCTGCCCCGAGTCAACCCGCGCGCGTTCAGCGCTGACCACCGATTTGATGTAGCGAATTTCATCGCTGCGGATATGCAGGATGCGCCGGGTGCGCAGCACCTCGACATAGGCGGCGGCGATGTCAAACATCACGCTCAGTTCGATATTGCGATAGGTTTCAATCTGCGAGGCCGCTTCGGCGTGCGCCCGCTCAACCGAAGCCGTCAGACGGCCTCCGTGATATATCGGCTGAACAATGCTGAGCGAAATGCTGGCCGGGCCGGTTTTGCGATGGCGAATGGTGCCGCGCCCCAGATCTGTCCTGGAACGGCTGCCGCCCCCATAGGCTTCGAATTCGACCAGAGGCAGCAATCCTGCCTCGGCCTGCGGCACCCCTTCGGACACCGCCTGCAAACGCGCGCGCGCAGCGCGCAATTCGCGCGAATACTGATAGCCCTTTTCCCAAACGGTTTCGAGCGTCTCTGCCGCGATGGATCCTGTTGCGCCTATTGTCAGAAACAAGGCCATGAAAAGCCCAATCGCGCCCAACTTTGCCTGCTCCAACTTTCGTCTCCAAATATGTCTTGGAAAAAACTGACCCAAACCTTGGTAAATTGATCGCCCTTCAGCTATGCCGAGGCGTGCATTCTGCCAAACAACGCCCCCCAATTCACATGTCTTTGAGGGCGTGAACGAAATAAGCCTCGCAAAGTGAAAATTGAAAAGCAAATCAAACCTTAACGCCCCTGTACATGTGTATAGGGCGCGCGCGAATCCGCAAAAGTTCAGTATACATGGGCCAAAATTGACCCTAAGCTTTTCCTGTGGGGGCTTTCTTTTGTGAATTGGCAGAGGTCTTGTTTGACTGCCACTTTTGTATTTTGTGCCCATCCCCCGAAAAATCGAGCATGCGCAGAACAGAGCATTCGCCACCACAAGAGCGAAGCCGGACTGCACCAAAAACCGGTAACGGTGAAACACAGGCTGGGTGGCATCATGTTGCGAGCCAAACACTACAGATCAATCTTGTCTTTTGCGCTGTCGCTGTGCGCAGGGCTGCCTCTGGCCGCGCAGGACGCCGCCATGACCTCTGGGGTCAGCTATTCATCGCGCTATGGTGCGCTGGCCTCGGTCGGATTTGAAATCGAAGACATTCTGGGCGGAGACAACAGGATCCATCTGGAATATCGCGGCGGCGAGGATGGGCAGGAACTGCGCGGTGATCTGCGATTTTCCAACGATCTTGGTCAGGTGGGCGCGCGCAGCGTCCCCATGCGTCTGGATCTGGGGTTAAATATCGCAGCCAGCGATTGGGACAGCAATGATTACGCAAACGTCCGCGCCAGAACGCGCGCCGGGCTGCGCTTTGATCTGTCAGACACCGTCACCCTATCGACGGCAGCGTTGCTGAAGTTTGATGATATCCGCCGGGTCGGGCCCAAGGCTTCGCCGCTGCTGGTCAAGGAACGCGGGCGCAGCACGTCGTCGGGCGTCAATCTTGGGCTCAGCTTTTCAAACATGGATCGCGAGGCGCTGTTTGGCACCGGCAACAAACTGAAGGCCGAGTACACAGCCATGCCCTTTGGCGACCGCCGCTATCATGGTCTGCGTCTACAGGCGAAATCCGCCCTTTCAACCAGTGACACAAGCGTGCTGATCTTTCGCGCGGGCGTCGGCGTGCAGAAGGGATTGAACGGTCAGACGGTCTCGATCCTGGATCGTACCTTTTTAGGGGATCGCATCGGCCCACGTGGCTTTGCCTATGGCAATGTTGGCCCCAAAGACCACACCGCCAGCGGTATCGACACAGCCTTGGGCGGGACAAAACATGTTTACCTCAGTGGGGAAAGCGTCTCGCAGCTGTCGTCTACTCTTGCGCTTGGGGTGTTTTGGGATGCGGGTTCCGCCTGGGATCTGGAAAAGCCCCAGCGCGGCGCCTCTGGCGTGATTGACGATGGGTTTTACATGCGCAGTTCGCTTGGCACCTCGCTTTATTGGAATACGCAACTGGGCACCCTGCGCTTTACCCTTGCCACCCCGGTGCGCAAGCGCTCAACTGACACCGACAACCTTGCCAGCATCGGTTTGCTGGCCTCGTTTTAGCCGCTGACCCCGGATGACCTATCAAACGCCTGAACGGAAAGCCCCTTGATCTGATGCGCCTGTTTCAATGCACTCTGATTTTGGCCGCCCTGATGACCAGCCTGACCCCGGCCCAAGCCAAAGACACGGCCAAGGACGGGACCAAGGACATCAGCTGCATCGTTTTGGCCAATGCCACCACCGAGATATCAACCGGGGTGCCCGGCGTGATCGAAGCCATCCATGCCAATCTGGGTGACAGGGTGCAGGCTGGTGATCCGCTGTTCGACATGACATCCGAGGTGGAACAGCTTGATTATGAGATCTTCCGATTGGAAGCCGAGAACTCCAAGCTGGTTGAAGCGGCGCGGGCACAGTTCGATCTGGCGCAAAAGGCGGCCAACCGCTTTTTGTCCCTGTCGGAGCAAAACGCCAGCGCGGTGAATGATGTGCGCATGGAGCAGGCGCTGTCCGAGGCGCAGCTTGCAGAATTCAACCTGCTGGACGCCCTCGCCAAGCAAGAGCGCGCACAACTGGAAGCCAAACGCGCCCGCGCCATTCTGGATCAAAGACGCATCCGCAGCCCGATTGCCGGGGTTGTGGTCGAGCGCGTGCTTGATCCCGGCTCATATGGTGCGGCCCATAGCCCTGTGCTCAGCATCGCCTCGCTTGATCCGCTGATTGTCGAGGCCCATCTGCCCGCGTCAGCCTATGGCACGCTGGCTCTGGGCATGGAGGCGACAGTTGCGGTCTCGGTGCCGGAAGATCGCCAGATAAACGCCCCCATCACCATGATAGATCCGGTGATTGACGCGGGATCGGGCACATTCCGTCTGCGTCTTGAGCTGAGCAACCCGTCTTACACTTTGCCCGCAGGAATGCGCTGCCTTCTGACGCTGCCCAAAGGGTGACCATTTTCTCAAACCGCCACACCCGGAAAGATCTGGCCCGATAGCGACACAGCCCATGCCCACTGAGAGTATGAAACATCTGTTCTGGGATCCCTTCGCCATCAATATGGCCATTCTGGCGATCCTCGTGTCGACGATTGTCTGCTATCTTGCCGTCGTGCTCATGCGCGCACGCGCAAACACGCGCCCGTCACGCAGTCTGGTGTTGCTGCTGACCTTCTACGGCGGCGGGTTGCTGGCGATGATCTTTCAGCTGCTGTTCTACATTCTGCCAAACGCAACGGGCTATCACGCCCTGTCATGGGTCAGTGTGTTTGGGGCGATTGCCATGTTCGGCATCATCCGCTTTGCCTTTGAATTCCAAAACCCGCGCTGGCGCACAGGTTGGGTCACCTATGCCGTGACCGCACTGGGTCTGTTCTTTGTCATACTGGAAATCTGGGTCGCGCTTGAGCGTGTGGCCCTGCTGAATCAGGGGCGCGTTGAATTCCGCGCGCATTGGGTGTCCGTCCCCAGTTCTATCGGATACATCATTGCCAATCTGTTGTTCTGGCAAAGGTATCTGGCAGCAATAGCGCGCGATCACGGGTATTCGCGTTTCAAAATCCTGCCCATGGGGCTGAAGTTCCTGTTTCGCAGCGCCACTGCACTGTCGTCTCAGGCTGCCGCCGCCCGCGCTTTTGTCTATGTCACCTTGCTGCCAATCGGGCATGTGATGCTTTTGGTGCTGCTTGAATTTGATCTGATCACCTGGAGCATCGCCGAACCCATCGCAGAAGCCATCATCATGCTGTCCTTTTGCGGCTTTACCATGGCCTATCTGAACCATGCGCCAGATCAGTCGTCTTTTCAGATCAAGCTGGTAGGTTCGACGCTGGTGGCCGTGCTGACCATCCTGTCGGGGATTTCCTGGCTGATTGGTCCGGTCTATATTGACGCCTATCAAACCACACATGCCCCAAAGGCGGGGATTTCGCTGCGTTTTGATCCCACGCAGGATCAGGCATATCGGGTCAGCCAGACAGATCAGCCCTATGACATGGATCTTGGGGATAAACACAGCGATCCCCAAAGGCAGATCTCTCTGCCCTTTGCCTTTCCCTTTTTCGGAACTGACTATCAGGATATTTTTGCCCGCCCCGGTGGGGTCATCGGGATGCAGACCTATCCGCGCTGGCGTGACATAGCCTTTGAACAGGGGCCGCAGCCCACCATCTTTGCCCTGGCTGCGGCCTTGCAGGAACAGCCTTTGCCCGGTGATCAGCCCAGCGGGGTCTTTGTCAAACATCACAGCGACCACACCACCTTGTCGTTTCATCGGCTGGTGTCGCAGTTTGAAGATCTGGGGGAGTACAGCTTTCAGGTGCGGCTGTTTGAAAATGGCCGCATTGAGTTCACCTATCTCACCCTGCCAGAGCGCTATGCCTGGGATCTGTATCACCCTCATGCAGCGCCGATGATGATGGGGCTTATCCCCGGCTGGGTAGACCGACAGGTAGATCCGCTGCGGTTTTCAAGCGATCTGCCCTTTACCAGCCGCCCCGGTGTTGGGGTGCTGGAAAACCACGCCATGGATTTCAGACTCTACCTCGATCAGATCTATGCGCCGATCACCGGCTTTATCTTTGTCGCCAGCCTGCTGATCTTGATTATCTTTCCGCGCTTTTACCAATCCAATCTCAACCGGCCATTGCAGGCGATGCTGGGCGGGGTGGATGATATCATGCGCGGCGATCTGAACACCTCTATCGCGGTCTTTCATCGGGATGAAATTGGCTATCTGGCGCGGGCCTTCAATCAGATGGCCAGATCACAAAGAGATCTTGTCACCACCCTGGAAGACAAAGTGGCGGCCCGCACCGAAGAGGCCGCCGATCTGGCTGCCAGCAACGCCCGCCTTGAGGAACGCCAGCACCTGTCGCGTGAATTGCATGATGCGGTCAGCCAGACGCTGTTCACCGCCAATCTGATCGCGCAGAAACTGCCGAACCTGATCGAAACAGATCGCGATCACGCGCAAAAAGATGTGCGCGCCCTGATGACTCTGAATCAGGATGCGCTGCGCGAAATTCGTTCTCTGCTGCTGGAACTGCGGCCAGAAAACCTGCTGAACAACAGCTGCGGTGCGCAACTCAGGCGGATTGCGGACAATATGAAATCGCGCCATGCCTTTGATATTCATCTGCATATCGAACAGGATATGCACCTGCCTGACGATGTGCAGCTGGCCTTTGTGCGTGTGGCGCAAGAGGCCCTGCACAATGTGGTCAAACACGCCCAGACCCATCACGTGGATGTGGTGTTTGATGCGGTCGAAGATCAGGCGTTCATGTCGATCTCGGATGACGGCAAAGGGTTTGACCCCGACAAGGTCCGGCCTGGCAGCCTAGGCCTGAAATCCATGCACGAACGGCTGGCGTCGATTGGGGGCATTCTGGAAATTCATTCCTCTGCCGGCGGTGGTACCAAAATCACAGCAATCTGGTATGCAAAACATGACTGATCCCATCCGTATTCTTATCGTTGATGACCACCAGATTGTGCGCAAAGGTCTGGTCCAGCTTTTCACAGACTGCGCTGGTATGGAGGTGGTGGGCGAAGCGGCCAGCGGTGTCGAAGCCCTGGCGCTGTCCCCCAAGCTGCGCCCCGACATCGTGTTTATGGATCTCAAAATGAACGGGCTGAGCGGGATCGAAACCACGCGGGCGCTGTATATCTCGGGAACGGTCGGGGCCATCATCGGGCTCTCCACCTTTTCAGACGCGGCAAATATTCAGGCCATGCGCGAGGCTGGCGCCATGGGCTATGTGCCCAAAGATGCGCTGGCAGATGAAATTCTGGATGCTGCCAGACGCGTTCATGCGGGTGAAACGGTGTTCCCCGATCTGCCCGAAGACGAGACCGCAGGCCAAAATCCGTCCGGGCTGTCAACCGCCGCACAACTGGGGGTGCAGCAAAAACGTGTCTTGGCCCTGATGACCAAAGGGCTGACCAATCCCGAAATTGCCCAGCAGCTTGATGTTTCGCGCACCACCATCAGCTATCACGTGAGCGCCATTTTGCGCAAACTTGAGGTGTCTAACCGCTCCGAAGCGGTGGCTGTGGCGCTTCAGGAAGGGGTGATTGGCAATGGTGATTTTTAGGGGCGCGGTGCATTAATTCTGAAACTGGCACTCATTTTGCGACAAGAGGCAAACCAGCATCGCAGAATGCAGGTTTTTCGCCCCCCTATTCACCTGTATAGGGGCGCGCGCTTGTTCGTTGAATTCGCAAACCCGCGCTGAATAATGCGATTTGCAGCCACATCATTTGTAGAATTGAAAAGCCATCTAGATTTCGAAATTCCGCGATGGCCCATCCGAAATCTGGAGTACAGGCCGCTATAATAAAGGCCGCTTTGGTTGCGCATCGTGAAACGCCCTGAAAATGGACCCTGAAATGCCCTTAAAACCCGCAGTTTTCGCCAGTATCGCAGCCCTTGTTGGTCTGATGCTTCCAACGCTTGGCTTTGCCCAGACCAGCCAGGCCTATAGTTCGGTGCGCGGCTGGATCATTTCCAGCGAATACCAGAATGGGGCCTTCATTGGCTGCCATGGTCAAAAGAACACCCGCGCTGAAACGCTTGCCTTTCGCACGCGCTATGGGCAGATGGAAATGGTCGTGCCCAATGAAGGGCCGGGCACAGGCTTTGCCGGGGCGCTGGTGCAGATTGATCGCTCTGCAATCGATGCGCAATTCGGCTTTGAGGGCAGCTATGCCTTCCGCGCGCTCACCGATCATGAGATTGGTTTGCTGAAAAAGGGATCCCGCGTGCAGGTGCGGATCAACGGGCAGTATCAGCAGGAACATTCCCTGAAAGGATCGACCGCCGCGCTGTTGAAAATTCAGGAATGCGAAAGCCGCAAAGGTCAGTTGCCAAAGGCCAAATCGGCGCAGGCTGCGCAGCCACAAAAGCCAGCCGCCCGCGCACAGCAATCCAATCAGGTCAGCGCAAACTGCGACGGCTTTACCTTTGCCCCCTATCGCTGCACGGTGACCAGACATCAGCCCGAAGCGGGCTATATCGACACCTATGAAATCACCGACCCCAACGCCAATGTGCCTTCGTTCTTTTTCAAAATCATGAACCAGAACGAAGCTGATGTCTGGGTGGCCTTTGACGGCGGTGCCTGGAATTATGTCGGCGTCTGGATCAATACCTCGGACGAGTGTTCAGAACCCGCGCAGACCCAAACTGCCGAGGCACGTATGAACCTTGGTCAGGATGCCTGGGGGCTTTGTGTACGCTGACACATCCCCACTGGACCCGCGCTGGCGGGTTCAGGTCCCAGCACGGCATAACGCCCAAAGGCCCCGGATTTTGCGATTTTCTGAAGATGGAGCGGGTAGCGGGAATCGAACCCGCCTCCTAGGCTTGGGAAGCCCATGTAATAACCACTATACGATACCCGCAACAGGGCTGTAGGTAGCACCAAGCCCAACCGATGTTCAAGCCCCTATTGCGCAGAGAACCCTTTGTACTGCAACTGCCCTCTGCGCTGGTTCAAAGCGACGTCAGACTTTGCCCTGCATCACTTCTGAACAGCGTGATCCTGAAAAGCCTGCCCCGCTGGTATCCCCGGTCGCGCTGACCTTGGTGATGGTTCCGGTGCGGTCGGTCGTGATCTGCATTTCGCAATAGACCAGGCGCTTTGGCTCTTCTTTGGGTTTGCCGGTGATCATCATGCTCATCAGATTGTCGACATCAATGCTGACATTGGCTGATGCAGACCGGGTTGTGGTGGTCACGGAATTGCCATTGACCTGTGTCGAAGACGAACTGCTGGACCCAAGTTCGCGGGTGATCGTATTGCTTGGCTGTGGCTTAAGCTGCGGCTTTGGCACATATTTTTCGCCACCGCGCCAGGTATAGATCTTTCCTCCCGTGCCAAGCGCGTGTTCAGCTTTGGGCGGGCCATAGGTCGAAAAGAACGCATTCACGGGCTTGCCAACCCAGTTTGCATTGGCCTGCGCATTGGCATCTTCGGTGGTCGCCACGTTACACCCGGCCAGCCCGACAATCGCAAATGCCAGCAGCGCGCCCAGTCGCGGTGCCTTGGTTCCAGTTCGCATCAGTTTCACAAATCTCTCCCTCATGTGACCGCGACGGCCCCAAGACCGCTGCAGAGCGCGCAGTGTTGTCAGGGAACTCAGGGCTGACAAACCGCAAAATGCGGGGATGGATAAGAGGTAAAGAATGATGGATGAAGTGCAAACTGTGTACACCCCATCCGCGTCTTGGACAGACCACGAGACATTTGTGGTAAAGCGGCGCAGCTGATTTTACGCACCTCGCTTGAGATCAGGATGGAAGAGCCCGGCATCAGCAAACAACACGTATCTCCAACACATGACAACCATCGCCGCTGGCCAATGATCAACTTGAATGAGATGATGGTGGACGTGAGGTTGCAAACCTAGAACCCTCGAACGCTGAAGAACTTCTTGAGACGTTAGAGGAATGGGAAGCTCAACTCTCTGTCCAACCTGACCTAAAGGAAGAGCTTCGAGCGCCCAATCCCAACATCTCTCTACCGAAGCTGCGAGGGCCGAAGCCATGACCCGCCCCGCTCCCTTCTCTATTCGCCTAACACCTGAAGAACGTCAGCAGCTTGAATCTCAAGTTGGGGCGATGCCGCTAGCGTCCTACATCAAGTCCGTGGTTTTGGCCGCTGAAGCTCCCAAATATCGGAAGCGGCGGAAACCACCTGTTGCGGAGCAACAGCTCTTGGCTGAGGTGCTGGCGCGTCTTGGTCAGTCACGTCAGGCTAATAACCTCAACCAGATTGCTAAACACCTCAACCAAGGTACGCTGGCTGTCGACCCAGATTTAGAAGCGGATCTTAAACGAGCCGTGACCGAAGTCGCTTGGATTCGAACAAAACTGATGGAAGCGTTGGGGGTGTCCCAATGATCGTCAAAGCCTCACAACGTTCTGGTGCTGTAGCGCTCGCTGACCATTTGATGAATGACCGAGACAATGACCATGTTGAAGTAATCAAGATCGACGGCTTCATGGCAAACAATCTCTATGGTGCACTCAAAGAAGCTCATGCGATTTCTAAAGCAACACAGTGTAAGCAGTTCCTTTTCTCAATATCTCTAAACCCGCCAGAACATGCCGTCGTCACAGATGATGATTTTCGTGATGCAGCGGATCGTGTGGCGAACGCCGTTGGACTGAATGATCAGCCGCACGCCATTGTTGTGCATGAAAAAAATGGCCGTCGCCACGCGCATGCAGTGTGGTCCCGCATTGACGTCAACGAGATGAAGGCAATCAACCTACCGCATTTCAAGAACAGGCTGAGAGATGTGTCTCGTGATTTGTTTCTCGATCATGAATGGACGTTGCCTGATGGCCTTGCCACCTATGGCAACAAATCACCTCTGAACTTCACGCTGGAAGAATGGCAGCAAGCCAAACGGCAGGACCTAGATCCACGAGAAATCAAACAAGTGTTTGAAGACGCGTGGAACAGATCCGATAACCAAACCAGCTTTAGGAATGCTCTGGAAGAACGCGGGTACTTCCTCGCTCGCGGTGATCGCCGTGGGTTCGTTGCTTTGGATGTTGATGGCAATGTTCACGCCATCGCCAAATGGACGGGCGTTAAAACCAAAGATGTGAAGGTCAAGCTCGGTTCCCCTGAAGCCCTACCGTCAGTCGAGCAAACCGAACAGCAAGTTCGCGCGAAGATCTCTTCTCAGATGCGTGTTTTCATTTCCAAGGCCAAAGACAGACATTCAACTGAAATGCATCCGCTCCGTGAAGAAATTACATCCATGGTTCAAGTTCATCGGAACGAGCGGAAAGCACTGAAGGAAGGTCAGGAAAAACGCTGGGCGGATGAAACTAAGGTTCGCTCCAACCGCCTGAACAGTGGTCTTCGTGGTTTACTGGATAAGGTGACAGGAAAATCCAAAGCGACAAGGCAGCGGAACGAACGTGAAGCCCTCAAAGCTGCCAAACGTGATCAGCAGCAACGCGATTTCATGATCAAGGAACAGATGAAAGAGCGGCAACGGCTCCAAGAGCGGATCAGAAAGATAGAACTCAAACAACGAGCTGAACGCAAAAACCTTGCTCGAGACATCGCCAGCATCCTTCGCCCGCAACTGAGGCCTGAAACGCTCAAGCAACAACAGAAAAACCTGGCTGTTCAATCTTTCACCCCGTCACACTGAGATAGAGGTCCGAGCTTCACGCCGTAGAATACAGGTTCGCACCAATGGGTTGATTTTGTGCGATTTTTCCAGTATAATCGGGTATGAGTTACGAGACTTGGCACAAGCACTTTGATGAGGACCCAGAAGAAGAAATAGGTCGATATGTGACTGGAGCCTTTGGTGAACCTATGCTGGTTGTGATGCCCCGAATTTCATGGGCTTACGTTGATTGGATGGAAAGTGAGCATGGCACCAACGTCAATGCTGTTTTTCAGAAAAACCAAAAGATGTGGACGCCTGAATTTGGGTGTAAAAACGTTGCTTTTCGAAACTTAGTCTACAAGTCATTTTTGAAAATGGAAAAGAAGGGGATGGGACGACCAGAATGGTGTGACCCAGCATCTCCCGAAGATTTGTTGGACATCTAACCTCACCCTTTTAGGGTGATTGCATTTCATCTTTCATCAGGGGAAACTTGCATGTCTGATCATGAAGACGACAAAGGCCCGCGCAAGAACACTTCACCAGAGCACAAACCCGAAAATGCCAAGAACGCAAATGCTGCCCCTAAAGGCAGTGTGGGGAACTCTTTTACGCCGAACGGCCCAAGTTCGGCGCCACGCGAATTTGTCTTCACCTTTGAACCTGAAAATCACCAACAGCCTACAGAAACCCCAGAGGACACTCGTCCCATTGCAGTGGAGACTGGCATAAAAGAAATCGACGATCAGTCGCACGCAGATGGATTTCAGACCAAAACGATTGAAGAGATAGAGACTGCGGCAGCGGAGCAAGAAGCCGCGCCTTCCCAAGAGACCTTCGACGATATGATGCAGCCTGATGGTTCTACATATTTTCAACGCACCAATGACCGCCAAGTCAACAAGTTGCATGAAGACCGTGGCGAAACACCTGTACATAGTGTGGTGGGCGATCATGGGTTGGAAGCCGGGGCAATTGATAACCCTTTTGGTTCTCAAGAGGATCTAAAAAGAACATTCGATCAGGTCAAAGGCCGCGAAGTATCACGCGGCCAGAGTAAAGGACCCGAACACGGTTAGAGTAATTCGATTTTTTGCCCTGTGCTTGCCTTTGGGGTGGCATCTTGTGCCATTCCAACTTTGTTGATGATGTCATTGCCCCAGACAGCGATTTCGACTGCGCTTTCACTGGGGACCATATATTTCATCCGCTCACCCCACGCCCCATAGCGCATATAGAGCATAGTTGATCCATATTTTGGGACGCCAAAGGTAGGCCTCCTTTCAACGTCAGCTTTTTCTCCACCATCGCCCAAACCTTCAACATAGCGGCGATCAAACCGATAACTGAGATACTCCCCAATGTTTGGACAGTTTTCAGCGTAAGTTAAGCTACTCTCTGCTCCTGCTGATCAAGTTGGGTTTCATCTTTTCTCAGCCAATAAACCACGGCTGGCGGCTTGCCGCCAAGGGCGGAATGGGGGCG
>JAOARQ010000028.1 GCA_025210455.1 Pelagimonas sp. | reverse complement strand
GGGCTCAAACGCGCCTTTCGGTGTGCTTTGAGTTAAGGGCAGCTTTTCTCAAAAGATAAAACTATGTGTCGCTCCACGGCAACGCAGCGCGGCGGTGGCCGTGAACGTTGTTGGGGAAACCCCTTTCGTCAACTTGCCCGAGGGGGAGGGCTGCGCCCTCACCCTGACGGCCGGGGGTGTTTGGCCTCGCGACTTTAGAGAACGGCAGTTGTCAGTCCAGGTTGAGCGTAATGTTGACACCAAAGTGCCTGACTGCTCAGCACTCAACTCTTGCTTTTTGAACGGTTAAGGAGGGTGAGGGCAGGCGGGAGACAGGCGTTATGAAAGTTCAATCAAACCCGGAAAATCTCCGGGCCGGACCCGCACCTTCAAGTGAAGGTCTTCGATGGTGACACGGAATTCTAACCACACAGTTCTACGTGGCTGGCGACCCAGACAACGAATGTAGTGGCATTTTAACCGCTTGTCTGACGAGCGGGCGGAGAGCGTTTCAATACACCCAAATCACTCCATCGTTTCCAGCGATTGTCTCTAGCGCCGTTTCCAGTCGATGTGCATGGTTGCGCCGTTCCCAAGCCGCCCGTTGCCTTACACCAAATTGCCAGATTATCCCTGCTATTCATGTGGTGGATTGCGACCGGCTTGGATTTCCTGAACACGTTCTGGCCAAGTTGACCGAATGTAAGCCAGAATATCCCAAATCTCGTCGTCTGTGAGCACATCGCCAAACCCCGGCATGCCGCTTGCAAAGCTCGTGACACCACGCGCCGACAGTGCGTCTTCGCCACCAAGCCGGGTGTATTCGAAGAGAAGCTGGTTGTCGTGGTGCCATGTGTGCCCTGTTTCGTCATGTGGCGGTGCTGGTAAAACGCCGTCTTCGTCAGGTGTGCGCCAGTCGGGTTGCCCTTCAAGATTGGCCCCGTGGCATGATGAGCATTGTTCGGCGTAGAAAGACTGACCATTGGTCAAATCGCGGTTGTCCAGTTCGTGACCAGCGATTGCACCGGTCGCGACATAACATGCTGCGAGGATCAGAATGCGTTTCATGCAACCTCCACCCATGTTTTCATGCCCGCCGCCTGATGGCCCAGCATGTGACAGTGCAGCAGCCATCTGCCGGGGTTGTCGAATACGCAGATGATGTCGCGAGTTTCAGTCGCGCCCACAAGTGTGGTGTCACGCAAAGCGCCCAGATCGCCGTCAGCCCCGACTTCAAAGAAGTGATGCCCGTGCAGATGGATGCCATGCGGAAACCGGGTGTCGTTCACCAAACGGATGTGCGCCGTTTGTCCGCGTTCAAAGCTGTGAAGCGGGGTATCCGTCAGACCGGATTGGCCGTTGAAAGCCCAAATATCGCCGCCCATCATGCCTTGCATCATACGGTGGCTCATCGCTCCGCCTTCCATGGTAAGGGTCAGGGAAACCGCATTGTCCATGTCAGGCGACGCTATCTCGTTTGGTGTCAGCGCGGAAATTTCTGATGATTGTCGCGTGGTGTTCGCCCCTTCAACCGGGATTTCGCCCAACAGGTATGGGCCGTCTCGCGTCGGAAATACAAAGCTGATAGGGGCGGTTGAGGTAACATCAGCGATGATGTCTGCACGTTGAGCCGGAGAGAGGATGAGGCCGGACAATTGCTGTGGGCTCGCAAGCGGCATGCCGTCCAAGGCAACCACTTTGCCTTCAACACCTTCAAGCTCTACAGGAAATATCCGATCCGTCGCGACGTTGATCAGCCGCAGCCGCACACGGTCCCCGCGACGGACTGGCATAACCGGTTCAACAAGCGCGCGGGCAAAATTGCCAAGCCGCCCTTGGTGCGCCTGATCGTGCATGTTCTCAAAACCATCTGCGAGTGTACCATTTTCGGTCATGCGCCAATCATCAATCATGACGATCAGATCGTGATCCACATTGGGTGGCGTCGGTTCCTCAACGATCAGAGGGCCATAAAGACCTTTGGCAACCTGTTCCCATGATCGGTTGTGCGAGTGATACCAGAATGTTCCCGCATCGGGGGCACGAAAGCTGTATTCGAATTCACCGCCCGCTTCGACAACATCTTGGGTTATTCCCGGCACGCCATCCATCGCATTGTCGATGCGCAACCCGTGCCAATGCACCGCCGAACCTTCGCCAAGCTGGTTCTCGAAACGGATGTCAAAGACCTCGCCCTGGCGGGCACGAAGCACTGGGCCAGGTGTGCTGCCGTTAAAGCCAAGCATCGGAGTCTTGGGCTCGCCTTCGGGAAGGATTTGTGCATTGACTGGCTGCGCAACCAACTCAACCGGTGACGATGCGAGCGCGATGCGCGGGAACAACGTCGCCGAGCTTGTTGTGATCAGGAAGTCTCGCCTGTTCATGGGATACCTCAATTCGGAAGGGTCACAACGCTGGTGAGCGTTGCAGTGGCCGCAAGCACCACCAGCATGACCGCAGTTTCAATTTCGATAGAACGCGCCAGGTGGCGCGCAGCTTTGCCGTCCCCGGCTCGCATTGCGGGGACGAAGCGGAGTTTGTTTGCGGCTGCCAGCGACAGGATTGCGCTTACAAGCACCAGTTTGATCAGCAAAGTTTGCCCATAGCCGGTTGTCACCAGCGCCTGTAGTTCGCCCAGCAACAGCCAAGCCATCAGAAGCCCCGCCAAGATCAATCCGGGAACAATCACCGAAGCGGTTTGCCCAAAGCGATGCCCCAAGGTGGCCGCGCTGGTGATATGCTCTGGCCACCGTGACAAGGCACGAAGGGGGCCAAGAACACCGATCCAGAACGCAATACCCAGAAGGTGCAGGAGCAAAAGCAAGCGAACACCGGTTGTTTCTAACTCGGGGACATGCCCGATCTGCGTAAATGACCACAAGGCGAGCAGTCCGCCGACAAGCGCAACCCATTGACCAGCAGTCGGTGTGAATACTCCAATGATGATCAGCACTGCCCCAATGACTCGATAAACCAGAACATCGCCAACTGGTGTCTGCCATAACAGGCCCAGCATTTCAGGGTCGGTCATCCCATCGGCCCCGCCCGTCAGGGCGGCACCACGCAACATGAAGCCAAGGATTGCGGCAACGAGCGCAAACGTTGCAAACAACACTGTCCTTGCGCGTATCCTATCGCTTACTGGCGACAGCAGATCGGCAAAGGCGGTTCGAATGATCACAAGCCCGGCTGATCCGAAAAGGCCGATATAGAGCATCAGCTTTGCAAGGATCGCGGCTATTCCCCAGATGTCCGGCATGCTCAGTCCACCGTGAACGTGAACGCGCCCTGCATCGCGTGCCCGTCCGCACCCAAGCCCCGCCACTCAATGCGATAGATGCCTTCCCCCATGCCTTGAAGCGGGAGTGTGAACGCCCGGTCAAAGCTGGTCTGATCTCCAAGCTCGAGCCTTAGTGACGGATGATCCTGGTGGATCATCTCCACGCGTGTCAGACGGATATCGGCGGAGAAATTGAAACTGATTTCAGCGGGAACTGCGGCAATCACTGCGCCGTTCTCAGGCGTCGTGGTATCCACGCGGGAATGTGCGAATGCGCTTGTGGCAAGCGTCGAGATCAGGACAAGTGTAGCAAGTCTTTTCATTACATGTTCCTCAGTTAATTCCGTTGGCGCGCTGAATTTCGCGTATGTAGGCGATAATCATGGTGACATCGCCACGGGTCAGGCCCTCTACCGGTGGCATGTCGCCAAATCGCCAGTGATGGCTTCTGACGCCCACCGCGACCGCGCGCTGAAAGGATTCGTCGGCATGGTGGCTGGGTTCATAGATAACATGGATCAGTGGCGGCCCTGCACCCTCAACGCCAACGGCGTTGGTGCCATGACATGCAACGCAAGCATTTTCGAATATGCGCTGCCCGATAGCAGTATTTCCTTCGATTGGCGGTATATGGATTGCCACCCTGGGGCTGCCCTTGGGCGGTGTCGAACTCGTAACATCATTGGTGGGTATGGGGCGCAATAAGATATAGGCAACCGCGGCTGCCACGGCGCATGCGCCGATCAGGAGGTGTTTTCGGTTCATGTATTGGTCCTAACCATGTGAAACAGGGGCCAGCCGCAAACAGGTCGCGGCACATCAGAACGCGCTCACAACCGTGAACGGCGTCGAAAATCTGTTTCAGAGGTTAGGTGGCCTATCAGGGTTATCTGGATCTTCGAGCGTGGAAAGGCTTGAAACCTGCCAGGCCAAAGCGGCTTTAGACTGGTCAAAATCTTCTTGGGAAGCCTCCAAGGTGAGCGCTAGAACATTGCACAAGAATGGGTTGCAATCATCATGCACCATATCGTGCGATCCGTGCTGACTGCTATCTGTTGCGTCCCCCGAAACGGGTTCAGTATGGTGTTCCGTTACATTCGCGGTCACGTGGTCATCGCAATGCCCGTTGGCACAACCATTCGACAACGCATGCACAGCGCCGCCCAGTCCCGTCATTAGGACCAGTAGTGCTAAGAGCACCAATGATGTTATCTGTCGAAGCTTAGCCACGCGGCGAAGCTATCTGACGTTCACTCTCAATACAACCTAAGCCAACACTCGTGCGTTGCACTGCATTTGTGACTCCGGGCTCGTCCGTTGCATCCGCCGCGCAATGGATGAACGGCGGCAATCCATCTGGGTCGGAAATGCTTGACGATTGGGTCAGTATTGAAAGACGCGATTGGGCGATTTATTGAGGTTTTAGCTCTCGATTGGGTCAAAGGTTCGCGACGTTCCACAGAAAATGTCGAACGTCAGATGAATTTGACCTTTGCGTCATAAACTGACCCAATCCCCATTTTTGCCCGTGCGGCCTGTTTCGATTGATCTGACTTCCCTTTCGGAAAATCAGGGCTGATTTGCAGATCAGACGGCGAAGCCGCCTGTTTCTGCTGATCTGCCACGTGGCGAACGCGGATGGGGGCGAGGCAATGCTATTCGACAAAAGTGGTGCGGCCCGCAGCGAAGCGAGGACACGGTTTTGTCTAATAGGATTGCCCGAGGGCGAAGGCAGCGTCTTCCCCCTGACGGCCAGGGGCGTTTGGCTTGGCCAAATCCCGCTGGTACACAAAACGAAAGCGGCGGGGCCACCAGCCCCGCCACCGTTGCGGTCATTCGATTTTAGAGATTGAAATTACAGGATGCGGACAAACCGCTCGTTCACCGCGGCAGCTTCAAGGTCTGCTCTGGCGAAGCGTAAGATGTCATGCAGAATTTCCAACTGACTACTTGAATAGTTGAAAAGCATTTTGTTGTTGACCATAGTAGCCAAAGCGGGCGCGTTATGTCTATATATAGGCCCGTGTTCCAGTCCGTTGCAAAAATTCTAGCCGATATTGTCAATAATTCTTCAAACTGGGTGTGACTTTAAGTTAGCTTTAGTGCGCCACCACTTCGGCGTGGATTGTGGATTGTGGATTTGAATTTTTGAGTATTACCTATTCAGTTTTTCAAGCTTAACTAAAGTATTGGCTAAAGAACTTTAAAAGAGGATGCTTATGCCGCGAGACACCGAAAACAGATTTGAAAGGTTTCTTAGGCTTTCGACTCGAATGCTTAGCTTTCTAGCAGCATTGATGGCATTTGCAGCTTCCCTAGCAACGGTGTGGAGCTTCCTGTTCCCCGCATCGGCTTCCAAGCATATCCCGGGTGTTGCTATGCTAATCGAGGCAATTCGAGACGTGGACAGTACAACTGGCAAAGTCGTTGACGCCACAGAAAAGGCCAAGAGAGAGTTCTCGGAAGATCCCTTAACTCAGCTGGCAAGCTTGGGGGTATTCGACTTCACTGATGTCTGCAGAAGACATTCTGGATTCCGCGATCCGCAACAATAGAATTGCAGTGGCAAAAACTGTTTTGCAAACCGATGAGCCGCTTTCGCAACGTTTGTTTTGGCTATCCATTATTCCAAACGAAATTCAATTCGAGGTCGCAAATCATAAATTTTGGCGCGACCACGATGAATTTTGTGATTTCCTGCACGTAGACCATATTCTCTACGGAGTTTTGCCAACCGAACTGGAAAACATTGAATTTATGGTGAACTACTGCCCCCAAGAAGGGAAGGAATTATTAAATTATATCAACGAGTTGTTGAAACAAGCGGCACAGGTGGAGATTTACAATGAACCAGCGGAAGAGATGCTCAGAAACGCTCGCAACGATTGCAACGCCTTTTTCTTATCTTCCGTTTTCAGAAGGTCTGTGGAGCAATCTCTGATAAGCTACTATCAGTCGAACGGCCAGCGTTTCTCCGATCCAAAAGAATACATTTTACCGAATAACCTAAGTGGTCGCATCCGTTACAGCGGTAGCAGTAAATGGAACCCCGGTGTAAAAAGTTTAAGGGGATCTGTCTCAGTTGGTGTCATAGCAGTAAGAGGTGGTAAATTGATCAATGGGACGAACAGAAAAGCCGGTAGCTGGTCCCTCGAAAAAAGAATCGTCAGCAATATTGAATGGGCGGCACAAGAAAGTTGTAGCAGAATGGAATTTATCAAAAAATAATACCCCGAGGAAACATTGAGAGCAAAAAAAAGTCCGAGATTGTCTGGATCAAATCAAAGTTTAGTTTTTCCAGCTACCCAACAGCCAGACTTTGCTAGGACTTGTGTCTCGACGATTGTCGCGCAAAAAATCTTCATTGCTTGCTTCAATCCCGAGTTGCACAAATTCGTTTCTTTGTCGCTTGCACATGGAAAGTTCTAAATTCTAACAGCCAACTTCAAAGTTTCTGGTTGCCTATTTATGACGAGTGATGCGTCAAAGAGGGGGCAATTCGGCGTAGAGAATTTCCGTTGCGGGAAAAACAGCCCTTCGTAGATTGCACAGCATCCGGTACTTTGGGCTCTTCAGGCACCTTCGCCGCGATCCGCACCAAGGGCTGGTCTGGCATGAGACGACTTTCGCTGCGCACCGCATGAATAGGCGAGACGCGGACAGTGCGGCATTTCGCTGCGGCTGCGCGAAGGTCAGCTTAGGAGGTTTCAGGCCCGCCAAAAACTGTCGTTATCGCCGGTGACAAAAACGTATGAGTTTTGACCGTTGAGCGCCCAGTCGCGACGGATTTGAGCCAGGCCTCTGATCGAAACAGCCAAGCTCAACGACATTGATCCGCAAGACTGGTTAACCTGGGTCTTTGGACAAATCGCAGACCACAAGATCACACGTCTCTACGAGCTCTTGCCCTGGCGTTACGCTGCCCAAGCAGCGTAACAGGCACAACTGAAGCCCAACAGGACAGGTTCACCGGACGGGCACTCCGCACTTCAATGATCCCCGGTAAAACCGTAAAATTGTCCGTCCGTTGTCGCAATACCTACTCCTAAGGATAGATCGTCTGTCCAAACAGTTTGCAAAAGCACCACGGGTTCCATGGTGGGTTCGCACCCCGTTCTACGTCGCCACTTGGCCAAGTCCTGAGCGCCGTGAGCTTCGGATTTCTCTGCATCGCCGATATTTAACTACCTACAAGCAGCAGGACAGCAGGCCGCCAGACGCTTAGCGCGACGCGAGGCAATAGGTTGGATTATGGCTTGCCTTTACCCGTCACAGAGCCCTCAGGTTAGGTTCGTCGGAGGAACGGGGAAGTGCGCTCAAACCACGATCTGTGCAACAAAGCCGCTTTCACTAGTACCTGAGCTGATCCTGGTTCAACCGGGTTAGAAAATTGATTGGTTGCCAAAGACCTTGCGGGCTTCAAATGTTGCTGGCCTGATCCTGATCTGGTTAAGCCACCGAGTGAGATGTTCTGAATTTTTAAGAGACAGGCCAAGGTGCTCGTGGATGTGCAACCAGGGAAACAGCGCTATATCGGCAATACTGTAGGTGTCACCGCAGATGAATGGCTTCTCACTCAGCTGGTCGTTCAGATAATTGATTATGCCAGTTACAATATCTTGTTGTCGCTTCAGCGCTTCTGGGTTGGGCACTTTTGCAAACCGGGCCCAGTGTTCCAGCTGACCAAAGTGCGGCCCTTGGGTTGATGCCTGATAAAAGAGCCATGCGGTTAGATCCGGGTTGTCTACCAATCCCCACCCCGTTTTTTGGGCGAGACTTAACAGGATTGCGTTTGATTCAACCTGGTGCCGTTCCCCATCAAAAAGCACGGGCACCTTGCCTGCCGGATTAATGGTGCGGAATGCAGGTTCGTGTTGTTCACCAGCGCGAATATTGATCGGTACAAATTCAAAATCCGCTTTGGTTTCCATCAAAAACATCAATACCTTGAGGGTATTGATCGTGTCGAACCCATAGAGTTTCATCATCGGATCAGCTTTGCCATGATGTGGGCATCACGGGTGTGAGTTCCAGCAAGGATTTGGTGTATTCAGCCGTAGGCGCTGTATAGATCGCCTGTGTTTCACCAACCTCTTCAATTTTGCCATTTCTGAGAACCGCAGTCTCATCAGCCATTTGGCGCACAACAGCAAGGTTGTGGCTGATGAACAGGATGGTCAGGCCAAATTTGCCTTGCAGGTCTTTCAGCAGGTTCAGGATCTCTGCCTGAATAGAGACGTCCAACGCCGACGTGGGTTCATCACAGATCAAAAACCGGGGGCGTGCCAGCAGGGCACGCGCAACGGCGATACGCTGACGTTGACCACCTGAAAACTGATGCGGATATTTGTTGATCGCGTCGGGTTGCATCCCAACAAGCGATAACATCGATTGCGCAAGCCTTTCCCGTTCCTTAGCGTCTTTCACAAGGCCGTAAAACCACAAAGGTTCTGTCAGAATATCACCGATCCGGTGGCGCGAATTCAGGCTGGAATATGGATCCTGAAACACCATTTGAACCAATTGGCGCGACGGGTGGTGACGGTTGCGCGCTTTGCCAAATGGCAACGCTGTATCACCAAGCATCATTGTACCAGCGCTGGGGCTAACCAATCCAGTGATGGCTTTGGCCAGGGTTGATTTCCCCGAGCCACTTTCCCCAACCAGACCCATAATAGAGCCAGGTTTGATATCAAGTGTCACATCATTCAGCGCAACATAAAGTGGTGGCTTACGGAAAAGCGATGTGCGGGGGCCTGCAAATTGTACGGTCAGGTTCTGCAAGGTCAGTCCTGTCAGTTCCTGTTGCTGCCCCTCAAGCAGCCAGTTTTCCGCGTGATCCCCTGCGTCGTCACTGGTGTTATCTGCATCGGGCACCTTAAAACGGTCAATCTTTCGATCAAGCGGGGGAACAGCGTCCATAAGGGCCTGTGTATAGGGGTGTTCCGGCGCGCCCAAAACCTGCTCCGTCGCACCTGTTTCCATCACACGCCCTTTGCGCATGACTGTGACGCGATCTGCCACCTGCGCAATGACACCAATGTCGTGCGTGATCAGCATGAAAGCGATCTGACGTTCCTTGGCCAGTCGCTGAATGAGATCAAGAACCTGCGACTGCACCGCCACATCAAGCGCTGTTGTCGGCTCATCCGCAATGATCAGCTCGGGGTCGGTGCTGACAGCCAGGGCAATCACCACCCGTTGGCGCATCCCGCCCGAGAACTGATGCGGATAGGCTTTGATCCGCTGGGCCGCGTTTTTGATCCCGATCTCTTCCAGCAGATCCACGGCGCGTTTTCGGGCAGCGCTGACGCTGACATCCGAATGGGCCTGAATGGTTTCGATCAGCTGATCTTCTATGGTCATCAAGGGATTCAGGCTGGTTTGCGGATCCTGAAAGATCATCGAAATGCGATCACCGCGCACTTCGTGGGCCTCGCTAGGCGTTAGCGCGCGCAAATTCGTGTCGCCCAAAGTCAGCGTTCCGTTCGCCACAAACCCCGGTGACTGCAACAGGCCAATCACCGCCGCGCCGACGGTGGATTTCCCTGCGCCGCTTTCGCCGACAAGCCCATGAATTTCTCCGGGCTTAATCTCCATATCCACGTCTTCAATCGCGGTTATATCGCCAAAACGGGACGGGAACTTAACGGAAAGGTCTTTAATCACCAGCATCTAGCGCAACCTCGGGTTAAAGACATCGCGAAGAAAATCACCCAGGATATTGATTGAGACAACCAGTATCACAAGGAACATCGTGGGGATCCACAGGATCCACCATTCACCCGACAGCAGAAACTGCATGCCAATTCGGATGAGCGTACCAAGGCTGGGACTGTCAGCAGGCAGGCCTATGCCAAGGAAGGACAAGGTCGCTTCCAGCAAGATGGCCGAGGCGAGATCAACAGTCATGATCACCAGCAGCGGCCCAAGAATATTGGGTAAGATATGGACGAACATGATCCGGAACGGATGCTGCCCCATCATGACCGCAGCCTGTACATATTCTTTGTTCATTTGCACAAACGTCGATGCCCGGGCGGTACGCGCAAAGTTCACCCAAAGCGATAGCGCAATGGCCAAAGTAAGCACGGCAACACGCAGATCCTGCTGAATGGCCGCCGGTAAAACGCCCCGCGCGATGCCGTCGATAAGCAGTGCCGTCAGGATCGCTGGCAGAGCCAGTTGCACATCGGCGATCCGCATGACGATGGCATCAAAACGCCCACCGTAATAGCCAGCAGCAAGGCCCAGCCCCACACCAAGAACCGCGGCAATGGCAAGCGCCGACAAGCCGATGACCAGCGATAGGCGCGCGCCATACAGGATCGACGAGATCATGTCACGGCCCTGATCATCTGTTCCCAAAAGGTATTTCGGGTTGCTCCCCTCCTGCCATGCAGGGGGAAGTAACCCGTCAAACAGACTGAAAGACGCAAGATCATAAGGATTCACCAGCGCAATCCATGGTGCGAACACGGCACCTATCAGGATCAGCGCGGCAAGAAATGCTGCAATCATTGCCGCGGGCGAATGCACAAACAGCCAAAGCCCTTCGTATTTCTTCAGGAAAGCGATCATGAAACGTCCTTAATGCGCAGGCGCGGATCAATGGCGACATAGAGCAGATCAACGATAAGGTTCACCAGAACAAAAAAGAACGCGATCACAACAAGATACACCCCCATCACAGGGATATCGACAAAGCGGATCGATTCAAGAAACAGCAGGCCCATACCGGGCCACTGGAATACGCTTTCGGTGACGATGGAAAAGGCGATAACCCCGCCAAACTGCAACCCGATGATGGTGATCACCGGCACCATCGTATTTGCAAGCGCGTGCTTGTAATGCAGGCGCCGCATGGGGACACCACGGGCCATGGCAAAGCGGATATAATCTGTGCGCATGACCTCCATCATTTCGGCACGGACAAGCCGCATGGTCAGTGTCAGCTGATAAACACCAAGGGTAAGTGCCGGTAGCAACAGCGCCCGCCAGCCATCAATCGTGAAGAAAGAACTTTCCCAGCCGCCGATCTGAACGGTTCCGCCCCGCCCGAAGGTTGGCAGCCATCCCAGCTGCACGCCAAAAATAAAGATCAGCATGATCCCAATCACAAAGGTCGGTATCGACACCCCCACAAGGGTCGTCATCAAAATGCTTTGCGTGAGCACGCCGCGCGGCCTTAACGCAGTATAGATCCCGGCAGGTACCCCCACCAGAAGCGAAATAACCAGCGCGACAACGCCCAGTTCCAAAGTTGCCGGAATGCGGCTGGCGATCATATCCGCCACGGGTTGGCGTGTGCGAAAAGAATACCCAAAGTCACCTTTCAGCATATCACCCGTGAAACGCGCAAACTGATAGACGAAGGGATCATTTAACCCGAGTTCATCCCGCAGACGCTCCTGATCTTCGACAGAGGTTTCCACCCCTGTCATCTGGGTGATCGGATCCCCCACAAATCTGAACAGGGAAAAGGCCAGAAAGGCGACGGCAAGCATCACAAATACGGACTGAAACATCCGTTTCAGGATAAAATACACCATCGCCTTTTGCCCTTATATCCGGATCAGTTCACGGTGACCCAGCGCAACATGAAGAAGTTGTCCGCACGTTGTGTGAGGTCAACATTGTCTTTGGCCGCCCAGATCAGTGGTTGGGTATAGAGCGGAATATATGCGACCTCATCCTGCGTGATAGCAACCACCTCGTCGATCATGGCCTGACGCGCAGCGGGGTCGATTTCCTGCTGAATAAGCGGCAACAGTTCATCGACACGCGCATTGGAATAGTTGCCAAAGTTCCAAGACCCCAGCTTACGCTCATTGTCCTGGCTGTGCATCAGGAAGCGGATCGGATGTTCCATGTCAAAGGTGCCCGGCGACCACCCCAGCAGATACATGTCAAAATCGTCTTCACGCAGTTGCGGCCAGTAATCGCGTACAGGACCGGTGCTGAGTTCAGCCTTCAGACCAACCGCTGCAAACATAGAGGCCGCAGCACGGCACAGGGCTTCGTCATTGATATAGCGATCATTCGGGCATTTCAGACCAAATGAAAACCCATCCGGATACCCGGCCTCGGCCAGCAGCGCCCGTGCACGTTCCTGATCAAATGCCGGGCGTTCCTTGTTTGCATCAGAGAAACCCGAGATGCCTTCGGGCACCAGCTGGCTTGCCGGGTCTATCTTGCCACGGAACAAGACACGGTCAATGGACGCAATGTCCAGCGCATGGGCTGCCGCCAGACGCACGCGTGGGTCCGCAAACGGGTTAGTGTCGGTTACGTCAGATGAATAAAGAAGCGTTTCATGCTCATGACCAAAGCCAAACATGATCACGCGGGTCTCTTCACCCTCAAGCACCTTAAACCCGTCACGGCCTTCAACCTGTGCAACATCCTGCAACGGGATCGGCTGTATAAAGTCAATCTCACCCGAAAGAAGGGCTGCAAGACCCGTGGCAGAGTTTCCAATCGGGGTGAAGACGGCTTCCGTGACGTTGTGGCCTGCCTCGTCCCACCAGTTTGCATTCGGGGCAAGGGTTGTCCGCACACCTGGGTCGCGGCTTGCCAATGTGAAGGGGCCGGTCCCGTTGACGTTCATGGTTGCAAAGTTTTCCGCATCCCGTGCAGGCAGAGCCGCGTCATTCGCCATCGCCCAGTCTTTATCAAGGATCATGAAGTTCGCGATTGAATCCGGAAACAGGGGGTTTGGCGCCGTGTTGACGAAATCAATTGTGAAGTCATCCACGACCCGCACGTCGGACACCGGCGCAAACCATGATCTTACATCAGCCGCTTCATCAGAGGCACGCTGATACGAAAACAACACATCCTCTGCGGTAAAGGCAGAGCCATCCTGGAAAGTCACATCTTTGCGCAGGTGGAAGCGCCAGCCGTTTTCACCACTGAGCGGTTCCCAGGATGTGGCCAGTGACGGTTCGATTGACATATCCTGCCCACGCCGGACAAGACCTTCATAGATGTTGTTCAGGAAGGACAGCACAGGGGCTGAATTGACAGCATGCGGGTCCATCGTCTGCGGGTCGGTGGTCGATGCCCAGCGAAACGTTTCCGCTGAAGCGCCCATCGCTGACAGGATCAACGTACCTCCGAGCACGACCGATTGTAATGTTCTCATTTCTCTCTCCGTTGATTGCAGGCAGCCATCTTCTAGAAACAGTTAATCATCTCAGCTCAACTCCGACAACTCTGGAAAGATGCCCCCAACACGGCTGACGGATTTAGTGAATTACTGATCCGCGACCAAGTCAAACCGACGTTCATATTTCAAGACTCCCGCCGTGTCGTTGGCTGGCCTGCCTGATCTTGCATGACCACAGACCTGGCTTCGCAGGTTTTGCGAATGGCTTTCTGGTGACGAAAGCCTGACGTCGGTCTCGGTCCATTCCGATCAGTTCACCAGCCGGGAATAGGCAACGTTCCTCTTCCAGCGCATATCCGGAACTCAGCATGACTTCGAAGAAGGGCAGCGCACACCAAGAAAAGCAGATGTCTGGGAAACTAGGGTGCCTCCCCCCTGTTTCGGTGTTCAGCATGGACGACATTGAAGTCGAGGTTGCCAAACTAGAGGCAGCGGATGCTGAGTTCACACGGCCTCCTGTAAAGGCTGGGGGCGCGGCAATTGCCGTGTTTGGTGACACTTGTGGCGATTTCATCCAATTGATCGAACGACACGTTTGATCGCCGTGGATAGAAACTTGGCCAGATCTTTGAAGTAGACCATCCACAGCAACACCTGAAATTTCAATTTCGCGCTAGTTTCGCTGTCGCCTCTTCCCATCCTTTCAGCAAAGCCGCGCGCCTCCCCGGATACTTGTTGCCGAGAACTATAAGCTCTTGAACCCTTTCGGTTTTAAAGTGTCGGTGGTCTTTCTCTGTCTCGCACCAACCGACAAGATACCTTGTGCGGTCCAGAAACGCGATCAGCAGAGGCCAGACAATCCGATCAGTCGTGCTGCCATCCCGATCCGTGTAGATCAGTTGCAGGCGATAGCGTTCCCGAATGGCGTGGCGCAAAAGCGCGCTGTCGAACTGTTCGGACACAGGGGCGCGGGTCTGAATAGGTTTCGCACTTCCGTCCAGAACAACGGGGCGGAGCTCTTTTGGATTGCTGAGGACAGCTTTGAGACCAGATCACGCGCAGCACGCGCAAGTGAAGGATCCGCCTCGGATGCAACCCACGCCGCGCCGAGTACGGCAGCCTCTAACTCATCCGCAGTCAGCATCAGTGGCGGCATGTCGTACCCGTGATCAAGCACATAGCCAACCCCGGCTTCGCCCGGGATCGGAATGCGCTGCGCGTGAAGCTCTGCCATGTCGCGATAAAGCTAGCTGAGTGAGATTTCCAATTCATCTGCCAACTCCCGTCCTGTGATCGGTGACCGGGTAGACTGCAATATCTGGATAATCTGGAACAGGCGTTCGGTGCGACGCATTTTGCGTTCTCCTCTCACACTACTGTCATGACGGTGAGAGGAGAGGGTTTCTAGGACGTCTCAGAAAGAACGGAGCCCAAAGATGATCCACTACGAACGCAGCCTGACAATCGACGCAACCCCTGACGCTTTGTGGCAGGTGCTCAGCCGCTACATGTACATCGACGAGTTCGCACCGCAGATCACGTCTGCGGATGCGCTGACAGATGGTGAGGTTGGTGTGGGTTCCAAGCGACGCAACAACTTCGCGAATGGCACGTCCGTGGTTGAAGAAGTGACGACGTGGAAGCCAGGAAGGGGGGTACACTGTGCAGCTCTCCGATATGGCGGCAATGCCGTTGCACGCGGCAAGTGCCGAAATCCGCATCACGCCAACAGATGGCAAATCCAGGGGTTTGGCTAACGTGTCAAATACGGGCCGCTCGGATGGCTGATGGGGTATCGACCGTAATCAAACAAGATCTTAGTGGCAATCAACAGCCCATAGCCCTGTGGCGTCGAAAATGTCGGCCTACGCAAGTCTCTGCTTGACATAACGCTCTCTATTTTCGACACACGCTTTGATGGTTCCCAGTCCATTCAAGCTGGGATGAAAAGGGAATTTGGTGCGAGCCACGGCTCAATTCCAAGACTGCCCCCGCAACTGTAAGCGGTGAGCAACCTGTCAAAGCCACTGAGTCGCAATGACTTGGGAAGGGACAGGGCGCATCGATCCGCAAGTCAGGAGACCTGCCATCATGTAACGCAACCAACCGGGCGGAGGGCCCGCGGAGGACATGATGACAGATACATTTGGATCAGATCCAATGCGCTGCCTGCCTTCGTTCATGAGGCAGGGATGGACGCATTTATCTACATAGTTTCAGCAAGCTACGTCAGCGAAGGAAAGTTTCGTTCCCTTGCTAATGCGCTTGTCGCGGCGGCCCCCTGCCGGGCTGTTGCCGTGCGTCTGGAGGCGTCAGGGGACGGGTTCTGGCATGCGCTGGACCAGCTCGCCAAAGACGGCGCAACCCAGATTGAGTTGCGACCGATTGGTCTGCCGTTTTCACAAAGCCTGGAAAAATGGATCCCCAAAGCAGCCGGAAGCTGGCTGGAGACCTACGAGGGTGCCCCACCAGACGTGTTTTTCGCAGACCCACTTCAATCTGACGGCGCTCTTATAAAACACGCGGCCTATGCGAGGGTCTGGCGCAAGAAGATAACTCCGCTTCCTAAAGGGGAAATCGGCAAGGGATGGGATGAACCGCCTGCATTCAAACACCATTTGCTTGTCTGCACTGGCCCGCGGTGCCACCTGAAAGACGCGCCCAATCTGCTTGCTGCGCTAAAGGCCGAGCTGGGCTATGCGCGCCTCACGTCTGACTGTCTTGTCACCGCGACCGGGTGTCTTTTTCCCTGCAACAATGGCCCCGTCCTCGTCCATTACCCCTTGGGCAATTGGTACAGGATCACCGATTTGACAGACCTTCGCACCTTTGTGGCCCAAGCGCTTCGCGCTGGCACCATTCCTCAAAACCTTCTTATTCATCAAACAGGAAAGATCCATGAAACTGCTTAAATTCTTAGCCCCCTTCGCCGTCATGGCATGTGCCGCACATGCTGATCCGGTCACCATTCAGGGCTGCGACGCGACTTACACGTATGACAAGGCCCCGTCGCGTGCGATTACGCTGAACCAGCAGGCGACCGAGGTCATGTTGGCATTGGGTCTTGAGGGATCCATGGTTGGCACAGCCTATCTGGACGATACAATTCCCGCACAATGGCAAGAGGCCTTCAATACGGTTCCTGTTCTTGCAGAAAAATACCCGGCTGCCGAAGTGGTAATGGCCAATGAACCAGACTTTCTGTTTGCGGGCTTTGGATCGGCCTTTTCCGAAGACAATCTGGGTGAAGCACAGAAGTGGCATGACCTGGGCATCGGCACCTATCTTGTAGATGCATCCTGTAAGGCCGCGCATCCCAAAAACGTGCCTTTGACCATCGAGCCGATCCTGAAAGACATTGAAACCATCGGTGCGATCTTTGGTGTTCAGGACAAGGCCGCCACCCTTATGGCTGACACAAAGGCCCGTATCGACGCCGTTCAGCAAGACCCGGCCGGTGCAGGCCGCACGGCGTTTATCTATGACAGTGGCACCGACACGCCATTTTCCATCGGTTGCTGTGGTGGCCCGGCGCTTGTGGCAAAAACCGCTGGCCTGAAAAGCATCAGTGCCGATGTGGAAGGCACATGGGTTGATCTCGCGTGGGAGCGTGTCGTCGCCGCCGATCCCGAAATCATTTTGCTGATCGAAGCGGGCTGGTCCACCGCGCAGGAAAAACGTGAATACATGGAAAATGATCCAGTGTTGTCCCAGCTTTCTGCTGTGAAAGAGGGGCGTTTTGTTGTGGTGCCTTTCTCTGAAACCCTGCTGGGCATGCGCTTTGCTGACGGTGTTGAAAACGTCAACGCGCAGCTTGCGGCTCTCAAGTAAATGCAGACCCGGTTCCCGATTCTGTTTCCCTCGGTCTTGCTGGTGATGTGCGTAGTCGCCATCGCAGGCGTGCTTTGGGGAACTGCACAGATCAGCTGGTCTGATCGGCTGGCGATCTTACTGCACCACGATGATGCACCACGCGGGTTGTCGTTGATCGTGTGGCAATGGCGCGTACCGCGCGTTATTGCGGTTGCTTTGATCGGGGCCGGGTTGGCATTGGCAGGGGCGTTGATGCAAACGGCCCTGCGCAACCCCATGGCAGATCCCTATTTGATGGGCCTATCTTCAGGCGCGTCCGCAGCAGCGGTTGCGGCCATCATCTGGCTGCCAGACTATCTGACAGATTTTTTCGGCGTGCCGCTGATTGCTTTTTCAGGTGCGGCTTTGGCCTTTCTGATGACGCTTGGGCTGTCTCAACGGCGCGGTCAGGCTATGGATCCGCTTATCGTGATCCTTGCGGGCGTTGCCGTTTCTTTGTTGTTCCAATCATTGACCGCCTTCTTTTTGTATGTCGGTGATCCGCATGCCACGCGCAATGCGATCGGATGGCTTATGGGAACTGCCGCAGGCACCGAATGGGCCGAAGTGCCTTTGCTTGCAGCAGCTGTGACTGTTATCGCGCTTCTCTGTATAGTCAGATCCAACGCGCTGGATGCAACTTTGCTGGGCGAGGAAAGGGCACAAGCCCTGGGTATACGAACCAACCGCATTCGAATGATGATCTTTTTTGCGACGGTGGTGCTGACAGGCCTTGCCGTTTCTGTCGCGGGGATCGTGGGATTTGTCGGCCTGATTGTGCCACATATGGCGCGGTTGCTGATTGGCGCGCGGCATCGCGTTTTGCTGCCAATGGCGATGGCTCTTGGTGCGACTGTTCTGATTGCGGTCGATCTTTTGTGCCGCACGTTGCTTGCCCCCGAAGAACTGCCGCTTGGTGTACTGCTTGCGCTTTTTGCGGCCCCACCGTTCATCCTGATCCTAAGAGGGCTGCGCCGTGTTGCCTGAACCTGCTCTCAGCCTTGAGAACGTCAGCGTGAATGTTGCTGGCAAACCCTATGTCCGCGATGTGTCTCTTGCTGTTCCACGGGGCGAAATCCACGGGCTTCTAGGGCCAAATGGCGCAGGCAAGACTACGCTCTTGCGGTGTCTCTATCGCGCAGCTGAGGCAGCAGCGGGGCGCGTTTGCGCGCTGGGGAAAGAGATCAAAGAACACACCCACCAGGACTGGGCCAAAACCGTTGGCGCTTTGGTGCAAAGTTCCGGCTTGCTGGCAGGTCTAACGCCCAGAGATATTGTAGAAATTGGCCTTTCGGTACTGGATCTTCCGACACATGAATACGCAGAGCGCTGTGAAAATGCACTGAGTTTGGTTGGCCTAGTCGACAAACAGCACCAATCGGCTAGTGGCCTGTCTGGTGGTGAGCTGCAGCGCTGCTATTTTGCGCAACTGCTGGCCTGCGATCCAGAGATCTACATTTTGGACGAGCCAACCAATCATCTTGATCTGCACTATCAGCTCGTCCTTCTTGACGAGGTCAAACGCCGCGGGCGAACCGTGCTCATGACGATTCATGATTTGAATCTGGCCGTGCGCTATTGTGATAGGGTGTATCTGATGGCCGAGGGTGAAATCGTCGAACAAGGCCCCGCGCTGGATGTGCTGACACGAGACAATCTGATTACGCACTATGCTGTGGATGGGCAATTCAAAGGTATGGCTCTGGAACTGGCAGGGCCGATCCTTGGACCGCTTGATCAGCTAAAGAATGATCAAACGTTTTAAAAAGGATTTTGCATGCATTCCGTTTAGGGAGCAACGTATGTCGCTTTCCTGAAGACTGCCAATGCTGGTTTCAGGTTCTCGCACTGGAAGCGATCTGAAGCTTCGTCAGCACTTTGATAGTCAACGAAAATTGGCGCGAAGACGCAGCCTTTGTGGATGCAATGATAGCGCTTCCGAATAGCCGCAGTTTGATCTGCACCCTGTGGCGATCACCTGATCGATCTGGTCCTGTGTGACCTCCGAAGGCAGTGCAATTGTACCTTTTCCGCCAACACAAGGGAAAGGTTGGTTTACTGATCGCTGCCTCTGTTTCATAAACGGCGCAATTTACGGCCCATCGTTCATTAGATCAGAGACCCGACCGTGCCCCAGACCGTTGCCGCCGAGCTTGTCCTCGCGATAGAGACCCATCCCGATCACCTCGCCCTGGCTGACAGCCTGCGGCAACTGCGCTATGCGCAGCTTGGCCAGTATGTGTCGGCGCTGAAGGGTGCCCTGGACGCGCAAAAGGTCATAGGGGTCTTTGGTGCGCCGGGGCTTGCAATGGGCGCAAGTGCCATCGCCTGTGTCATCCATGGCCGCCCCTTTGTGCATCTTGATCCGGCGATGCCGCAGATGGTGCTGCACAACATCCTGTCCGAGCTTGAAGTCGGTCTTGTTATCCTTTGCGAACCGGCCGCGCCCGGGCAGTTGCCCGGCGATTGCGTAACCATAGAGGCCGAGGCGATCATGGCGCAGCCCCCGGCCAAGACACCGCAGCCAAAGCTGCACGCGGCCAGTGTCGCGCCCAGCGATCCGATCTATCTGGTGGCCACCTCTGGCACCACAGGGCGGCCCAAATGTATCCCGGTCTCGCAGGATGCGGCCTATCTTTCATATCAATGGCGTGACGCCTACACGCCCTATGCGCCGGGCACCCGCGTGGGCATCTATGTTTTCGCCATCTGGGAGATGTTTCGCCCGTTACGCAAAGGGGCCAGCCTGTGGTTCCCCGATGCGGGCACGCTCTTTGCGCCGGCCAAGCTGGCCGATTTCCTGACCCAGAACCGTATCGACGAAATGCTGTTCACGCCGTCTTTCTACGACACGTTCCTGAATGCACTAGAGCCCGCGCGAGCTGCGGAGCTGCCGCTATCCCGCGTTGTCCTGAACGGAGAAGTTGTCAGCGACGACCTGATCCGCGCCTCGCTGACGAAGCTGCCAGAGGCGGCGCTGTGGAACCTTTATAGCATCTGCGAAACCCACGACATCTGCATGACGCAACTGACCGCGCCTGCAGGCGACCGGCCCGCCTCGGTTGGTGTCCCGATGGAGCATCTGCGCGCGGTTATTCTGGACGAAGCGGAAGTGCCCTGCGCGCCGGGCATCTCTGGTCAGCTCTTCTTTGAAGGGCCGCGGATGCTGGGGCCCGGCTATGTGAACCGCCCCGAAGAGACCCGGCTGCGCTTTCGCGAGATGGTCGTCGCGGGTCGCGAGACCCGGCTTTATGACACCGGCGATCAGGCCTGGCAGGACGTGGATGGCACGCTCTATATTGAGGGGCGGATCGCGCATATGCTTAAGCTGCGCGGTTATTCGATTCAGACCCGCGAGCTGATCGAGACGATGCGCGACCGGTTAGGCTTTTCCAGCGCCGCGCCCTGGGTGTCCGAGGTCAAGGGCCGTGGGCAAAGCCTGATTTTCTATTTTGCGGCCGATGCGGCGCAGAGCAGGCGGAATGCCGATGACTGGGGGCTCAAGCCCGGGACCAACCGTCTACCTGCCGCGCTGGCCGCTGAACTGCGCGAGGTGCTGCCGCATTACTGCCTGCCATCTTATCTGGTGCAGCTGGACGCCTTGCCGCTGCATCCGGTGTCGGGCAAGGCAGATGTTCGCGCCCTGCCGCCGGTGGAGGACACGGTTCCCAAGGGAGAGGCCGTCGAAGATCAGGTGATCGCCGCTGCTGCCCGCGCGATGGCCTGCGCCCCAGCGGATCTGGACCCGGCGCTGAGCTTTCACGATCTGGGGGGCGACTCGCTGATGTGCGTTGACCTGATGCTTGACCTGGAAAAGGTCTACGGCCTACCCGTTGATTTCGATCTCGCGATGAACGTGCCGTTACACCGGCTGGATCAGCTGCTGACCCAAGAGGCGGACGCCCCCGCCGTGGCCGAGGCCTTTGACCGGCCCGGCATCTTGCTGACCGGCGCGACGGGGTTTCTGGGCGGGCATGTGCTGGCGCAGGCTGCGCGAACCTTGCCCGAGGGCGAGGTGATCTACTGCCTTGTGCGCAACAAGAACCACGCGGCCAGGGATCGGCTGGAGGCTGTTGCCCAGCGGCATGGGGTCGACCCCGGCCGCTATGTCATCGTGAATGGCACGCTGGATGCGCCGCAGTTCTCGCTTGATCCGGGGCAATACGCGGCACTGGCGCAGGTTACCACCCGCGTGATCCATTGCGCCGCGATGGTGAACCTCGCTATTGGCAGGCAAGAAATGCTGGACTGGTCCGCGCGGGGCATCACCACGGTGCTGGAGTTCTGCGGCGATGCGCAGGCGGATCTGCGCTTTACCTCCTCGACCTCTGTGGTTCCTGATCGTGGCGGCCCCTGGCCCGAAGGACTGGTTCCAGTCTGGGAGGGCTGCACCGGCTATGGCGCGGCTAAGATTGCCGCCGAGGTGACCATCCGAAACGCCAACATCCCTGCGGCCATCGTCCGGCTGCCCTCGCTTTACGACCTTGAGGCGCCGAACCCGCGTGACATCTATGAGATCATTCTGGAGGCGGGACTGCGCGCGGGGCATATGCCCAAAGGGCTGACCTTTCCGATGATCGACGTCACAGGCGTCGCCGCGTTTCTTTTGGGGGATATCACTACAGAGGTTGCCGCGATCTATAACTTGATCCCGGATCAGCGCGTCACACCAGAGCAGCACCAGCCCATCACGGCGCAGGACTGGCTGAGCAAGGTCACGTTGGAGCCGGGTATCGCGGGGGTCATCACGGAATTTCCCGATACGCTGCGCGCCGATGCAGCGTTCGAGACCGCACAGGCCCGCGCCGTCTGGGCACGGGTCAGCGATCTGCCGTTCGAGTTGCTCTGTGACGCTAAGACGCTGCTGGCCCGCCGGCTAGAGGCCTACCAGGGCGAGCCGGCGTTGACCTCAAAATCAGACATGGTCAGCGCCCGCGCCGCGTCGCTGGCCAAGTAAGCCGCCAGTTCGGCGACTTCTTGTGGCTGCACAAGCTGGTTTTGCGGGTTGGATTTGGCATACTCGGCCCGCACGTCTTCCAGGCTCTGGCCTGTGGCGGCGATATCGGCGTCGATGAACTTGCGCAGCATCTCGGTTTCGACCCAGGTCGGGCTGATTGACACGCAGGTCACGCCATGGGCCGCGCCCTCTAGGCTGACGCAGCGGCCAAGCCCAAGCAGCCCCGCCTTAGAGGCGCAATAGGCCGCGTTATTGGCCATGCCTGTATGCGCAGCCATCGAAGCGATGTTGATGATCCGGCCCCAGCCTGCAGCAGTCATGTGCGGCATCACGGCCCGGATCATCCGGAAGGTGCCGCTGAGATTGGTGTCGATCTGGTCCTGCCAGATGTCTTCGGGGTGATCGATCATCGCCGCCTCGTCATAGACCCCGGCAGCGTTCACCAGGATATCCACGCCGCCTTGTGCCGCCACCACATCGGCCACAAAACGATCCACGCTGCTGCGCGATTGCACGTCCAGCTCTGCCGCGGTGATCGCGCCCGCATCGGCGCCAAGCTTGGCCTGCACATGCGCTGCGTCACCCGCCCTGCGCGCGCCCACAAACACTTTTGTGCCGTCCCGGCTAAGTCGCCGCGCAATCGCCAGCCCCATGCCCGAAAGGCCCCCTGTAACGATCGCGGTTTTTGATTTCGATGACACGTCGCTCACCCTTTTAAGAGAAAGTAAAAGGCGACCTTATAGGCAATGATATGGCCGACCAACAGGCAAAAACGTAGCACGCGCCACCTAGCCTTTCTGTGTCAAACGAGACCTATTTTCGTTTCGACCGAAGCCTTCGCGAAAATAGTGCGCGGCGCGCTCGTAGGTAGCAGAAAATTTTGCCCTTAGTCTCATTGCGCAACGCGATGGCGCGCTTCAGTCACTTGATTTTGCTGGTTTTCTTTGCGCAAACCTGAGGTGTCCAAGATCTCTCAGCTCGAATTTGCCGCAGATACCCATGTTTGCTTTTTCATCAGTCGCTCGTCATGAAATCTATCAATCGCCGTAATCGGCCTGGCATCAGACGACGGCTGGGATAGACCGAAAACATGTCTCTTTGCATGGGGGCTGTGTCTTTGAGCCGGAGCGGATGTAATCCCTCTGTGATCATATCTGAGGGAAGGAGCGCGACGCCAAGGTTCTTCCGCGCGGCCGCAGCCACAAGATCCAGATCGTCAATTGCATGCACGACATTCGACGGTCGTATCTGCTCTCCGTTTTCTAGAATCCACGGCTGGCGCGAGGTTATGGCTGGAAGGGCGCGCATCTCATCTATCGTCACCAAGTTCAAACCAAGGTCTTCTGCGAGCCCCGCCCCTATGCAGAAGCTGTAAGGAACGGACCACAGTCGTTTTGCTACCAAACTTGAGTCCACCAATGGCCCAAGCCGAAAGGCGATGTCGATGTTATCGCGAAAAAAGTCGAGCATTGCATTCGTGGTGACGACATCGAAACTTACGTCTGGATTTTGCGCTGCGAACTCTAGCAACCGCGGGCCGATAGTCGTCCGCGCAGCCAACGGTGGCGCGGTGATCCGGATGGTATGGCGTTTGATATCATCGGCGAAGCCCGCAACATCCTGAAGCTCTTCTATTGGGCTCTGACACCGATCCAACAGGCGGCGGCCTTCTACCGTCAGCCGTACCTGCCGAGTTGTGCGCTCAAACAGCTTGGTATCCAAATGGTCTTCCAGCTCTGCGATCCTGCGACTGACCCGGCTGGGTGGGATGTCAAGCTGCTGAGCGGCATCTGAGAAGCTGAGGTGGTGTGCGACAGTGGTGAAGAGTGCGAGGTCGTTGTAGATCATTGTTCTATTATTGGGATTATATATATCAAAATAAACTATTATCGCATATAACCCGCGCAAATAGAGTCTCCTCAACAAATCAAGGAGACCATCAATGTCTTATGCAATTGAAATTACAAGAACCGGTGGGCCTGAAGTTCTTACCAAAGTGCCATGCGACACCCCTCAACCTGGTGTTGGCGAGGTTCTGATCCGAAATCATGCGGGCGCAGTGAACTTTATTGACACCATCATTCGTCGTGGTGAAATGCCCGAGGGGATGATGCCCGCCTTACCCCATGTTCCCGGGGTTGAAGGCGCAGGCATTGTTGAGGCCGTCGGAGACGGCGTAACCGGCTTTGTAATTGGTGATCATGTCGCCTGGATGGGGCCTATTGGTGCTGGCGGATATGGCACCCATTCCGTGATCAGAGCGCCGTATGTCACCAAGATCGATGACTTGGATTTCAACCTGGCCGCCTCAATCCCGGTGAACGCGATGACCGCCTATCATATATTGGTGAATCTGGGTGATGCGGCCGCAGGCAAGTCGGTCCTTGTTCACGCTGCCGCCGGGGGGGTTGGTACAATGATTCAGCACATCGCCAAACACCTCGACATGACCGTCATCGCCTCTGTCAGTTCGGAGAAGGTTGACTATGCCAAAGCGCAAGGGGCTGACCATGTCATTGACTATAAATCGGAGGATGTGACCGCCCGCGTCATGGACGTCACCGAAGGCAAAGGTGTGGACCTGACCTTGAACCCGATTTCAGGGGAGACGTTAAAGTCTGATCTTGAAGCGCTGGCTCCACTCGGAACAGCTGTGATCTTTGGCTTTCTCGCGGGCCCCCCGGCGGGCACCTTTGCCGAAGACCTGGCCAAGCATTTTCAGAAATCCGTGGCTGTCCGTGTGAGCGACATCTACACCTACTTTGGAAACCGGCCCGATGCCTTCAGCACTGACATGGCGGCTGTGTTTGATTTTCTGAGACTTGGTGTGTTGCGGCCCCAGATCACGACGCTGCCTATTACCGAAGCTGCAGAAGCGCATCGCCGACTGGAAGCAGGAGAGACCACCGGTAAACTGGTGCTCAGCATCGATTGAAGTGACATGAACTGGCCGGGGCGAACCGCCCCGGTTTTAGCGAAGACTAAAGCACTCAAAGAATGATCTCTAAGACTAAGATGAGCCTAACGCCCTCCTATCCGGCTGAACTTCGCGAATGCGCTGTTCGCCTGACAGCCTTCGGGTTTGATGCCAGCAGGCTGAACGTGAAGCGGGTCTCCTATTTGCGGGCGGCAAAACAGTGGCGGGAACAGGTATCCCCTTGAATTCGTTCTTGCTGATTTCTGAGTGTGCGGATTGGCGAGCACCTGAGAACGTTCATTGCCGTCCTGCGCTGCCCGTCACCCGATTATTTCGAACTTCATCACATCCACCATGCCCCGGTCGGTGATTTTCAGGGCTGGGATGACGGGGAGGGCGAGGAAGGCAAGTTGGAGGAAAGGTTCCTGTAGCGTGGTGCCAAGCGAGGCGGCGGCGCTGCGCAGCGGGATAAGTTGATCGCGGACGGTTTCATAGGGATCGAGGCTCATCAGGCCTGCGATGGGCAGGGCAAGTTCGGCAAGAATGACCCCATCGCGCACCACGACAAAGCCGCCTTCGATCTCAGAGAGACGATTGGCGGCCAGCGCCATGTCATCATAGCTTGTGCCAACGCAGGCGATATTGTGGTGGTCGTGGCAGACTGTCGAGGCGATGGCTCCGGCCTGCAGGCCGAAGCCTTTGACAAAGCCGCAGGCGATATTGCCGTTTTTGCCGTGTCGTTCGATCACTGAAATGCGGCAGAGATCGCGGGTGGTGTCGGGGCGTTTATCGCCATTTTGCGGGGTAATGTCCTGAGTCAGATGATCTGTTAGAATCTGGCCTTCGCGGATGCCAATCACCGGGGTTTGGGTGTGATTGCCGCCATAGCGGAAATCTGTGGCGCTGACTTTGGGCGCTTTGACAGAGTTGCGGCCAACGGGGGGGATTGTACTGCGGGCGGCAAAGGCGGCGTCATCGGCCAGAACGCCGCCAGCGATGACCTGATGTACATCACAGGTTGCCAGATCATTCAGCACCACGATATCGGCGCGTTTTCCCGGCGCGATCTGACCACGATCCTTGAGGCCAAAGGCTTCGGCGGCAGAAAGCGAGGCGGCGCGATAGACTGCAAGCGGCGAAGACCCTAGGGCGATCAGAGTGCGGATCATGTAGTCAAGATGGCCCTGTTCGGCGATATCCAGCGGATTGCGATCATCGGTACACAGGCACATATAGGGGGCGGTGAGATCGGTCAGCACAGGTTGCAGGGCGTGCAGATCTTTCGAAACCGAGCCTTCACGGATCAGAACGCGCATGCCTTTGCGCAGTTTTTCAAGGGCTTCGGTGGCAGAGGTGGCTTCGTGTTCGGTGCGGATCCCGGCAGAGATATAGGCATTCAGATCTTTGCCGGACAGCAGCGGGGCGTGGCCGTCGATATGGCCACCTTTGAACAGGCGCAGTTTTTCCATGCAGTCAGGATCGCGATGGATGACACCGGGGAAGTTCATGAACTCAGCCAGACCAATGCCCGAGGGGTGTCCGCGCAGCGGGGCCAGATCAGCCGCAGAGAGCTGGGCGCCTGCAGTTTCCATATGGGTAGAGGGCACGCAGGACGATAGCTGGACGCGCAGATCCATCAAAAGATGTTCAGAGGCCTGCTGAAAATAGCGAATCCCGGCCGCCCCGATCACATTGGCGATCTCGTGGGGATCGCAAATAGCGGTCGTGACACCATGCGGGCACACGCATCGGTCGAACTCAAACGGGGTGATCAGGCTGCTTTCCACATGCAAATGTGTGTCAATAAAACCCGGCACCAGCACTTTGCCGGTGACGTCGATGGTGGTTTTTGCCTCGTAATGATCGAAGACCCCGATGATGGTATCGCCGCAGATTGCGATATCGCCAGCTAGCAAATCTCCTGTCATTAAATCAAAGGTTTGGCCCCCTCTGAGGACCAGATCTGCTGGGGTGTCACCACGTCCCTGAGTTATCTTTTGATCAAGTGTCGGCATGTTTGCTCTCCTGTCGCGGTCATAGCCTAGCCTGTCTGGTCGGGTTATGGCAGATAGAAAACAAGCGACATAAAGGTGTTGCTTTTCGACGTAAAATTTTGGTTGATTGACTGGACAGTCAATAAAAAGTAACTGATCTCACAGGGAGAGATACATCATGAAAACAACAATGACCGCGATTGCGCTGTGTCTGAGCGCAGGAGCCGCCTTTGCTGCATGCGATTCCGTTTCCTTCTCGGATGTGGGCTGGACCGACATCACCGCCACCACAGCGGCAACCACAACCGTGCTGGAAGCGCTGGGGTATGAGACTGATATCAAGGTTCTGTCGGTTCCGGTGACCTACCAGTCGCTGGCCAAAGGGGACATCGACGTTTTCCTGGGCAACTGGATGCCCACCATGGAAGCAGACATTGCCCCATACCGCGAGGCAGGCACCGTTGAGACCGTGCGCACCAATCTGGAAGGCGCAAAGTACACCCTCGCGGTGAACAAGGTGGCGGCTGATCTGGGGATCAAGGATTTCGCTGATATCGCCAAGCACGCCGACGCGCTGGACGGCAAGATCTATGGTATTGAGCCGGGCAATGACGGCAACCGTCTGATCCAGTCGATGATTGATGCTGATGCCTTTGGCCTGAAGGGCATGGAAGTCGCGGAAAGCAGCGAACAGGGCATGCTGGCGCAGGTGGCCCGCGCAGGCAAAAAAGACGAACCGATTGTCTTTCTGGGCTGGGAACCGCACCCGATGAACGCCAACTTTGAAATGTCCTACCTGACTGGTGGCGATGATTTCTTTGGCCCGAACCTGGGTGGTGCTGTGGTAGACACCAACACCCGCGCCGGGTTCTCGGGGGAATGCCCGAATGTTGGCAAGCTGCTGATGAACCTTGAGTTTTCGCTGGCCATGGAAAACGAAATCATGGGCGCAATCCTAAATGACGGTGAAGAGGCCAGCGACGCGGCAGCGGCATGGCTGAAAGCCAACCCGGATGCCTTCATGGGCTGGCTGGATGGCGTGACCACCAAAGACGGTGGTGATGCGGTCGCAGCTGTGAAGGCTTCGCTGGGTCTGTGACCCTGACTGTCACGATAGTGAGCGGGGCCTTTTTTACAGGCCCCGTTTTTTCATCCCGCAGCCGGGGCGTCGATTTTATCGGCGCGAATGGCGGCGGGGCGGGATTTCAGGCCCGCAACATAGCTGTCGAATACGCCGCCTTTGGGCAGGGTTTCAAATTGCAGGCCAAAGGCCAGCTGTGCGCCAATATAGACATCAACGGCACTGAAGGCGTCACCCAGCCAATAGCGGCGACCATCGGACAGATGGTCTTGCATGACGTCGATGACACGGGGGAAGCTGCCCCAGCCTGCACGGCGATAGGCGGCAGGATCGGTGGTTTCGACGCCCATGAAATGGGTGATCACCGCCGGTTCAAGCGTGCCGGCACCAAAGAACATCCAACGCATGTAATCGGCGCGCAGCGGATCGCCTGGCGCAGGGGCCAGTCCAGCCTGCGGTGCGATTTCCGCCAGATACATGCAGATCGCGGCGGCTTCGGTCACCACGTGATCCCCGTGGCGCAGGGCGGGCACCTTGCCCATCGGGTTGATCGCCAGAAATTCCGGCGCTTTCATCGTGCTTTCGTATTCAAGGATCCGGGTGTCATAGGGCAGGCCCGTTTCTTCAAGCATCCAGCGGGTGATCTGCCCGCGCGACATCGGATTGGTGTAGAAAATCAGATCGGTCATGGTGATACCTTTATGGGGGCAAACTGCCTTGGTGGTGCCATGGCACGGGCAATAGGGTCAAAGATAAAAAGGAGATGGCAGCGTGAGCTGGCTGGAAGATAGCAAGATCCCGGTGGGCAAGTGGATTGCCAAAGGGTTTGACTGGCTCATTGACACGTTTGGCGTGTTCTTTGATGCCATTGACGAAATCCTGAGCAACGGGATTGACGGGTTTCTCTGGTTGCTGCAGGCCCCGCCTGCGCTGGTGATTGTCACGCTGTTTGCGGTGCTGACCTTTTATCTGCAGCGCAGCTGGGGGCGTGTGGCCGTGGTGGTGGCCTGTTTCCTGTATGTGCTGAATCAGGGCTATTGGGAAGAAACCACCGAAAGCCTGACGCTGATCTTCTTTGCGGTGATCTTCTGTATGGGGGTGGGGGTGCCGATTGGCATTTATGCGGCGCATCGGCCCAAGTTCTTCAAGGCGATCCTGCCGGTTCTGGACATGATGCAGACCATCCCGACCTTTGTTTACCTGATCCCGATGATCGTGCTCTTTGGTATCGGTATGGTGCCCGGTCTTGTGGCGACCTTTATCTTTGTTCTGCCTGCGCCGATCCGGCTGACGCAGCTGGGGATTTCGCAGGTGCCCAGATCGCTGACCGAAGCGGCAGAGGCCTTTGGTGCCACGCGCTTTCAGACGCTTTACAAGATCGAACTGCCCTCAGCCTTTCCGCAGATCATGACCGGCCTGAACCAGACGATCATGCTGTCACTGTCGATGGTTGTGATTGCGGCGCTGGTGGGCGCGGATGGTCTGGGTGTGCCGGTGGTGCGCGCGCTGAACACGGTGAACGCAAGCCTTGGCTTTGAAAGCGGGCTGGTGATTGTGGCGGTGGCCATCGCCCTGGATAGAATGCTGCGGGTGGAGCGTTGATCATGACAGAACAAACTTCTGTGACGGAGAAGGCCGAGATCGCGGTCAAGTTCGACAATGTGTCGATCGTGTTTGGCGAAGATCCCCAAAGCGCGCTGCCGCTGATGGACGCGGGCAAAGAGCGCGGCGAGATCCAGAAAGAGACCGGACAGGTTCTGGGGGTGCACAACTGTTCACTGGATGTGAAAGTTGGGGAAATTCTGGTGCTGATGGGGCTGTCCGGGTCGGGTAAATCGACGTTGCTGCGGGCGGTGAACGGGCTGAACCCGGTGGTGCGCGGGGCGACACATGTGGCGGATGGCACGCAGCTGGTCGATGTGACCCATGCGGATAAAACAACGCTGCGCGGCATTCGTTCAAACCATGTGGCCATGGTGTTTCAGCAGTTTGGCCTGCTGCCCTGGCGCACGGTGCGCGAAAATGTCGGGCTGGGGCTGGAACTGTCGGGCATGGCCAAGGCGGAGCGCAAGGGGCTGGTTGATGCGCAGCTGGCGCTGGTTGGTCTGACCGACTGGGCAGAACGCAAGGTGGGCGAGCTGTCAGGCGGGATGCAGCAGCGCGTGGGTCTGGCCCGCGCCTTTGTGACCGAAGCACCGATCCTGCTGATGGACGAACCCTTTTCGGCGCTGGATCCGCTGATCCGCAACAAATTGCAGGATGAACTGCTGGATCTGCAACGCGACCTGCAGCGCACGATCATCTTTGTCAGCCACGATCTGGACGAGGCCTTTAAGCTGGGCAATCGCATCGCGATCATGGAAGGTGGGCGCATTGTGCAGGTTGGCACTCCGCGCGAGATCTTCTCGAACCCGGTGGATGACTATGTGGCGGATTTTGTCGCCAACATGAACCCGCTTGGCGTGCTGACCGCGCGCGATGTGATGGAGCCGGGCGAAGGTGGCGTGCAGGTCGAGGCAGAGACCCCGATCAGGGATATCATGCCGATGCTGGGCGATGGCGCTGTCACAGTGATGGAAAACGGCGCGGCAATCGGCAGGGTCACCACCGATAGCCTTGTGGCGCGGTTGACCGAGTAAGGGCGCATCCGCCCTTTCATTTTTCATTGAAGGCCGGGCAATGCCCCGGCCTTTGGTTTTAGCGTGCGTCGATCATGCGTTTGATCGCTGCGGCGTGGTCCGGCGTGGCTGAAAGCACATCCTGTGCCAATGCGCGGGCGGTTTCCAGCACGTCGCTGTCGGTGATGCGATCAATCAATCCCCAGGTCATGGCCTCTTCCACGGGGATTTTCTGACCGCCCATCAGGATCATCTTGGCCCGCGCCGGACCAATCAGGCGGGCCATGCGGGGCGGATCTGATGGCTGGGGCAGATAGCCCAGTTTCATCACCGGATAAAACACCTTGGCCCCCGGAACGGAAATGCGCAGATCGCAGGCCAGAACCATGCCCATGGCGCCCCCGGCGGCGGTGCCGTTCATGGCGCAGATGGTCAGGCACTCAAGCGCGGTAATCGCGCCCGACAGCCGTTCCCAAAGCGGCGAAGTGGCCAGCCCGGCTTTGGCGGCGTCTAGATCGGCCCCGGCGGAAAAGACCTTGCCCGCGCCGGTGATCACCAGAACCCGCGCCTCATGGGCGGCCTCGGCGATCTCGCAAAGCTGTTCCAGCATTTCGGGGGTGAGGGAATTGGCCTTACTCTGGCGGTCAATGGTGGCGATCCAGAGACCGGCGTCTTTGGTCAGTGAAATCATACCAGGCCAACCTCTGCACGGATGGTTTCATCCCGCAGCGAGATTTCGCTGCCCATATAGGGATCAGCAGCCGGGCTGCACATCCATACCAGCGCCTTGGCCACCCAATCGGGGGGGATATGGTCGCTCCAGTCCAATTGGCTGACCGGGTTGATGCCAGATGCTTTGATGTCGCGCTGCATCTGGGTGGCGACAGTGCCGGGCGAGAGGGAAATCGCGCGGATGCCCTGATCGCGGTACTCTTTATCAGCCATTTTGGTCAGCATCAGCGCCCCGGCTTTGGAGGAACAGTAGTGCGACCAAGCCTCAACCGGGCCGTGGGCTGCCCCTGATCCGATCGTAAGCACAGATCCGCCGCCGTTCTCAAGCATCGCCGGCAAAGCGGCGCGCATACCATGGAAAACCCCCTTGAGGTTGATGTCGATTACCTCGCCCCAGGCTTCGGGATCGGCATCTGCCAGATGGGAAATCGGTTCGATCACACCAGCGTTGTTGATGAGGATATCGAGGCTGCCATGGGCCTTGATACAATTGCTGACGGCCTGTTCCATTTCCCAGTACCGGGCGATGTCGCAGGGGATGGCCACAGCCTGCGGGCCGATCTCTCCGGCGAGGTCGGCAATTGGGTCGGCAGAGCGCGCCACAAGTGCCACCTTGGCCCCCGCCTTGGCGAATTCCCGCGCAGCCTCGGCACCGATCCCGCGGCTTGCCCCGGTAATCATCACAGTTTTGCCGCTTAAATTGCTCTTTAAATCCATATGGTTCCCCCAGTTGTCTCGAAACTTAAACGTAAGAGGTTTAAGTAAGGAATCCTCCCCCTTGCCAGCAGGCTAACAGGCGGGGACAATAAGGGAAATCACTCGACAGAGGGAAAGGTTCATTCATGAAGAAATTTACAACAGCATCCGCGCTGGCACTGGTGATTTCCGGCGTGCCAGCAGTGGCAGATGTCACACCGCAGCAGGTCTGGGATGATCTGGAAACCTACATGGAGAAATTCGGCTATCAGGTCGAAGCCACCGAGGCCATGGCAGGGGATACGCTGACGGTGACAGATATCACCATGAGCTTTGATATTCCTGAGGAAGAAGGCTCGTTTGCCTTTACCATGGATCAGATGACCCTGACCGATCAGGGCGACGGTACCGTTCTGCTGGGCTTTGCCGAAGAGCTGCCTTTGGTGATGAAAGGGCTGCAGGATGGCCAGTCAATCATGGATATGACCATGATGCTGGGCCAGCAGGGGCTGAAGATGGTTGTTTCGGGTGAGCCCAACAACCTGACCTATGACTATACCGCCGATGAAATGTCTGTGCGCGTCAGTGAAATCACCGTAGATGGCGAAAGCATGAGCGGCGAAGATATGAAAATCGACGTTGCCATGAAGGGTCTGGCCGGGAAATCCGTGGTGGTGCGCGCCGATGGTCTGCAAAAGGTCGATCAAGACCAGACCGCAGAGGTGCTGGAATTTGACATCGCGTTTCAGGATCCCGACAGCGGTGATAACGTCACCTTTGCGGGCAACTATTCAGGTATCAAGAGCACCGGAAACACCGCCGTGCCGTTGGATCTGGATCTGTCAGACCCAAGCCAGCTGATGACCAGCGGTCTGGCGGGCGGCGCCAAGATGAGCCATTCGGGCGGTCAGGCCAATTTCAAGGTGATGGGCAGCGACAATGTCGATGTGGCCATGTCGTCGACATCCGGGTCTCTGGATGTGTCGCTGTCGGAAGATGGGATTGCCTATGATGTTGCTGGCACGGGATCGCAGGCAACTGTAAGCGGCCCGATGCCCTTCCCGCTATCGCTGGCGATGGAAAAGTCGGGCTTTAGCCTGATGATCCCGACCAAGCCGAATGATGGCCCCAAAGATGCCAAGCTGTCCTTTGAGATGGCCGGGTTCACCATGGATGACATGCTGTGGATGATGTTTGACGGTGGCAATGTGCTGCCGCGCGATCCCGCAACGATTGCGCTGGATCTGCAGGCCAAGGTGACGCCTTTCCTGAACATCTTTGATCCAAAGGATGCGGAAAAGCTGGAAAGCGGCGATGTAATGCCGGGTGAGCTGAACGAGGTGACCCTGTCGAATCTGCTGATCGAAGCCATTGGCGGCAAGATCATGGGCACCGGTGCCTTTGTTTTCGACAACACGGATCTGACATCTTTTGACGGTATGCCACGCCCGGAAGGTCAGCTGAACCTGCGCGCAGAAGGCATCAATGGTGTGCTGGACAAGCTGGTTGAAATGGGGCTGCTGAGCTCATCTGACGTGGGCGGTGCGCGCATGATGATGGCTATGTTCACCGAAAAGGGTGAGACCGCTGATAGCATGAGCTCGGTCATTGAGATCAATGCTGAGGGCCATATTCTGGCGAATGGTCAGCGCATCCAGTAAGGTTGCATGGATCTGAGTTCAAAGGGTGCGCTGTGGCGCGCCCTTTTTGTTTGAGGGCTGTCTGGCTGAGGTCTCAGAAAAGAAAGCCTGTATTGGCCTTAACCTGCAGGGTTTGCTGTCAGTTTGAACCCATGCACCGTGCCCCACTGTATGTGGCAGGATGTGCATCTGAAGCCGTTGCGATCATAGTTGCGCAGCGCCAGTTTCGCCTGGGCAAAATCGCTGTCATAGCTTTCATCATCCGCCTGCAACCAATCCAGTTTGGGGTTGAGCAGGATAATGATGCTTTCTTTGGTGATCCGGCAGAATTCATCCACCACTTTCATCCAGTCCCTTGGGTGGCAATAGTGTTCGATGGCCTGAAAACACAGGAGATAGTCGAATTCTTTGTCGTGATGCGGATAGGGGATCTGCCCCGCATCAAACAGCGACATGGGCACATCAATGGATTCGATGATCTGACGATAAGGCCAGTCTCTCAGGGTTTCGCCATTGCTGGGCAGTGGCACGCCGTAATCATCGACATCGCGGCTAAACCCCGTGTCATTGACGCTGCGATAGAGGGCGCGGTTGCCGTCATCGCCTCGGCTGACCATATTGGCATAGTCATTGCCCATGACGTCATGACCAAAGTGGCGCAGCACCTCAAGCATGCCGCCATGCGCGGTGGACATCTCAAGGACTTTCTTAGGCTGGCCCGGTTGCATCAGTTCAGGCAGATATTGCTGAACCCGGTTCCAGCACCGACGGGTGTTGCGCGCGCGCGACAGATATTTTTTCTGCAATGCGCGGGTCAGGCTGTTTTCGCCCTCTTTGATGTCATAATCCGAGAGCAGGGTTTTGGGGATCGGTTCGCCAAACAGATCGGCCACATCCCCGGCGATATTCGCCCGGTGCACAGCCTTTTCTAACCGCCTGAATTCTTTGCGAGACAGAACGACGGTATCGTCGTTCTCTTTTAGTTTTAATGACATGCCCTCATGACTCTCGATAGGAAGCCCAGATCAGATGCCGCGATTTTTTCGCGAACGTATGGGCGCAAACTGCCACCCTTCCTTTGTTTCGGTCAAGGGGCGTGGCCGGGTTGCGCGCAGGTGATGCTCAAAAGCCCAGCCAGAGGGGGCGCTTGAACATGGGCGGGGTTTCTGTTTCGAATGCGGGCATGACGACATTGATTGCCAACCGAAATTACCGATTTTTCTTTTCTGCCTCTGCGCTGTCCAATCTGGGGGATGGGGTGGGGGCGCTGGCCTTTCCCTGGCTGGCGACGCTTTTGACCCGCGATGCGGGGCTGATTGCGCTGGTGGCTTTTGCCACGCGGCTGCCCTGGTTCCTGTTTGCCATTCCTGTGGGCGCAATTGTGGACAGGCGCGATCACCGCAGTCTGATGCTGCAGGCAGATCTGTTTCGCCTGCTGATCAGTCTGGGCGTGGTGGGGCTGATTGCGGCGGCTTTGCCGTTTGAACAGGTGGGGGCAGGGGCACTTTGGGCGCTGTCCGGGCTGGCCTTTCTGATGGGCTGCGCCGAGGTGGTGCGCGACAATGCCGCTCAGACCATGCTGCCAAGCGTGGTGACGGACCAGCAGCTTGAGACCGCCAATGGCCAGCTTTGGAGCATTGAGCAGGTTATGGGGTCGTTCGTCGGGCCGCCACTGGCGGGCGTGCTGATCGCACTGGCTGTGCCGGGGCCGTTTTTGCTGAATGCGGCGGTTTTTGGCCTGTCGGCCTGGGCGCTGTGGATGATCGCGGTGCCGCCGCGCCTGCCGGAAATCCGCCCCAGCCTGTGGGCCGATATCAAAGAGGGCTGGCAATATCTGGTAGGCCATGCGCTGTTGTTCCGGCTGGCGGTGATGCTGGGGCTTATGAACGCGCTGACGCTGATGGCGCTGACCGTGCTGATCCTGTTTTCCCAAGAGGTGCTGGGACTCAGCGCCACTGGGCATGGCATATTGCTGACCGCCGGGGCTGCCGGTGGCGTGGTGGGCGGGCTGCTGGGGCCAAAGCTGACCGCACGGCTGGGGCCGCAAAGCAGCCTGCATCTGGCGCTGTTTGTGGTGATCTTTCCCTATGCGGTGATTGCGGTGACGGACAGTGCCTGGCTGTGCGGTCTGGCGCTGTTCCTGGAAATGGTGGCGGCGCTGACCTGGAACATTGTGACGGTGTCTTACCGCCAGCGCAGCATTCCGCCAGCACTGTTGGGGCGGGTCAATGCGATCTATCGCTTTTTCGGCTGGGGCATGATGCCCTTTGGGGCGTTGATTGGCGGCTGGCTGGTCGAGATGGCCACGCCGGGTCTGGGGCGCGAAATGGCGCTGCGCCTGCCCTTTGCGCTGGCAAGCTGCGGGTTTGTCGGGCTGGCGATCTATGGCATTGCCAAGCTGCGGGTGCAGCTTGACTGAGCTTTTGTGGACCTAGCTGCGCAGTGCAGGCAGGCCGACGCCGGTTGAGTCAAACCCACCATCCGCCGCAAGTAATTGCCCGGTGACATAGGATGCCTTTTCCGAGGCAAGGAAGCAGATCACTTCAGCCAGTTCGCGTTCAGAGCCATAGCGGTTCAGCGGGATGGCGTCGTGATAGGCGTCGACGATCTCTTGGCTATGAACCGCCATGGCCAGTTTGGTGCGCACGGGGCCGGGCGCAACGGCATTGACGCGGATGCCATATTCGCCCAGCTCGGCGGCATATTGTTTGGTCAGCTGGATCACCGCCGCCTTTGAGGTGCCATAGGCCACCCGCAGGGTTGAGGCGCGCAGCCCGCTGATCGAAGCAATATTGACCACGCTGCCCTGTGACGCTTTCAGCGCGGGCGTGGCAGTTTGCGTACACAGGAAAATACCATCAAGGTTGGTATCCATCACCCGGCGCCACATGGCAAAATCGCAGTCTTCTATGGGACCGAATTCAGCCACGCCGGCGTTATTGATCAGGCCGTCGATCTGGCCTGACCATTCCAGCGTGGCATCCACCATATGCTGAACATCATCGGGTTTTGAGACGTCGCAGGTCAGCGGCAGCACGTTCTGGCGGGGGGCAGCAACAGCGGTCAATTCGTCGGCGTCGCGATCCACCATCGCGACCTGCCAGCCCATTTCCAGAAACAGATCGGTGGTGGCCAGCCCGATGCCGCGCGCAGCACCGGTGACGATTGCGGTTTTGGTCATTGGGTTTCTCCTCCCAGAGTTTTGCCGCAAACTGGCACGGATCGGGAAGAGGGGAAAGGGTAGTCTAAACCTTCATCAGATCCGGCAGATCGCCAGTGATGCCTGCCGCTTCGCGCACAAAGGTGCGGCGCAGGGCGGGGGTGTTGTTGATCAGGGCCATGCCCAGATCGCGCCCGGCCCGCAGGATCGGATTATCATTTGAGAACAGACGGTTGAACAGATCGGTTGAGCTGGCCAGGGTGGCGGTGTCAAAGCGCCGCCAGCTTTGGTAGCGTTCCAGCACAAGCGGACTGGCGAAATCTTCGCCGCGTTTGACCGCGTGGTCGATCACATGTGCCAGCACGCCCACATCGCGCAGGCCCGCATTCAGCCCTTGCCCCGCGATCGGGTGCATCCCATGGGCTGCATCCCCTACCAGCGCCAGCCTGTCGCCAATAAAGGCATTCGCCAGCGTCAGGTTCAGCGGGTACAGATAGCGCTGCCCGGCAAGGCTGATCTCACCGAGAAAATCGCCAAATCGGGGGCGCAGCACCTGTAGATAGTCATCATCAGACAGGGCCTGAATGGCCTGCGCACGGCTGTCTTTTTCGCTCCAGACGATGGAGCTGCGGTTGCCGGGCAGGGGTAGGATGGCCAGCGGGCCGGGGGGCATGAACAGCTGATGGGCCACGCCATCATGCGGTTTTTCATGGGCGATGGCGCAGACAAGCGCGGTCTGACCATAGCCCCAGCCGGTGCGGCGGATGCCTGCGCGCTGGCCGGTGCCGCTTTGGCGGCCATCGGCGCCGATCAACAGCCGCCCGTGCAGGGTTTCGCCGTTTTCCAGTGTGATACGCACCTCGGAAAGGGAGGTTTCCTGTGCCACAACGCGGGTTTCAGCGCGGTAAGTCACATGATCGTTGCTGTCGATGGCATCCAGCAGGGCGCGGCGCAGATAGCGATCTTCCAGCATATAGCCCATGGGGCCTTCTTCGATTTCCGACGAAGAAAAATGCAGCCCAAGAAAGACCGAGGCATCGCCAACACGCCCATCCGAGACCTTGATGTCATTCATGACCTGTGAGTCATCTGCAAGCCAGTCCCAAAGCCCGAGCCCGCGCAGCAGGCGCTGCGACGACAGGGCCAACGCATAGGATCGCCCGTCGAAATCGTTATGGGTCAGGACAGCGCGGGGCAGGGCGTCGATGACAACCGAACGCAGCCCGCTTTGCGCGGCGGCCAGGGCAAGGGCGGGGCCGTTCAGCCCTCCGCCCACGATGATCAGATCATAGGTCATGAGGCTAGATATGGGCTTTGATCGGGGATTGTCCATGCGCCGCGCTGCCGCTACCGTCTGGGCACAGAACAGGGAGAGCAAAATGGCTGATTGGGCAGAGACAAGCGCCGCGGATCTGGGGCGTGGGATTGCATCGGGTGCGATTGATCCGGTGGCGCTGACCGAGTTCTTCCTGACCCGTATGGGAGAGCATTCCCTGACAGGGCGCATCTATGCGCGCACAACTGCGGATCGGGCGCTGGCCGAGGCTGAAGCCGCGCGTGGGCGGGCGCAACTGGGGCAGCTGCGCGGGCCACTGGATGGGGTGCCGGTCAGTTGGAAAGATCTGTTTGATACCGCAGGTGTGGCAACAGAGGCAGGATCGGCGCTGTTGAAAGATCGCGTGCCAGTGGCGGATGCGCAGGTTCTGTCGCGGGCCACGGCGCTGGGCACGGTCTGTCTGGGCAAGACCCATATGTCAGAGCTGGCCTTTTCCGGGTTGGGATTGAACCCTGTCACAGCCACGCCACCTTGTGTGAATGATATGGATGCGGTGGCGGGCGGGTCATCTTCCGGGGCGGCTGCCTCTGTGGCGTTTGGACTGGCGCCGGTTGCGGTGGGGTCGGACACCGGGGGATCGGTGCGCATACCTGCCGCATGGAATGATCTGGTTGGGCTGAAAACCACGGCGGGGCGGGTCAGCCTGACCGGGGTGATTGATCTGGCGGCGCGCTTTGACACGGTGGGGCCATTGACGCGCAGCGTTGAAGATGCGGCGCTGATGCTGGCAGCGCTGGAAGGCGGGCGCGCGGCGGATCTGCGCGGCGCTCAGGGGCTTAGGGGGCGGCGGTTTGCGATCTTGCAGACCGTTGCGCAAGAGGATCTGCGCGATGCGCCACGCGCCGGGTTTGAACGCGCGGTGGATGCCATGCGGCAGGCGGGGGCCACCTTTGAGACCATCGAATTGCCCGAGGTGGCGCAGGCGATGACGCTGACGGCGGTGCTGTATACTGCCGAAGCCTGGGGCCGCTGGGGCCGCGAAATTCAGGCCAATCCCGATCTGATGTACCCGCAGATACGCGAACGCTTTGAAGCAGGTCAGGCGTTTTCCGGGGCCGAGTTCGTTGAGGCATGGCGCACACTGGAGGCCCTGCGCGCGGGCTATGACAGGGCTGTGGCCGGATTTGATGCGGTTGTGTTGCCCAGTTCGCCGATTCTGCCGCCCAATGAGGCGCGACTGCTGGAAGACGCCGAGTACTACGTGACCGAGAATCTGCTTGCGCTGCGCAACACCCGGATCGGCAATCTTATGGGCGGCTGCGCCCTGACCCTGCCAACGGGTGTCCCATCATGCGGAATTTCGCTGATGGCCCCACCCATGGCCGAAGAGCGTCTGCTGCGTCTGGGTGCAGCGGTTGAGGCGGCTTTGGCGTAACGGGGGTTGCGGCATTCGGGTCACACCGAATGCCCTTAACCCTATGATTGTTTACAGCCCCCCGTCTGATTTCGTATCCTGTGGCCAAAGTGGGGCGCGAATGATCCCACACCACATGAGGCAGTATTATGTTCCCCGAGCGGTTCTCGAACCTTCCGGCCTATGCATTCCCGCGTCTGCGCGCTTTGTTGGATGTGCATGAACCGGGCGGCGCTGTGCGCCATATGTCTATTGGCGAGCCAAAACATGATTTTCCGGCCTGGATCACCGATGTGATTGCCGAACATGCGGCTGAGTTTGGTAAATACCCTCCGAATGAGGGCGCGCCTGAATTGCGCGCGGCCATCGCGGGCTGGGTGCAGCGGCGCTATGGGGTGCGGCTGGATCCTGAGACGCAGGTGATGTCTTTGAACGGGACGCGTGAGGGGCTGTATAATGCCGGGATGGCGCTGTGCCCTGAGACCAAAAATGGCAAGCGCCCGGTGGTATTGACGCCCAATCCCTTTTATCAGGTCTATATGATTTCGGCGATTTCAGCCGCGGCCGAGCCGGTTTTTGTGCCGGCCACCGCTGAAACGGATCACCTGCCGGACTATGCGGCTTTGGATGCGGAAGTGCTGGATCGCACAGCGCTGTGTTACATCTGTTCGCCAGCCAATCCGCAGGGGGTTATGGCAGATGAAGCCTATTGGACCGGGCTGATTGAGCTGGCTGAAAAGCATGATTTCCAGATTCTGGCAGATGAGTGTTATTCCGAGATTTACCGCGATACCCCACCATCGGGCGCGCTGGAAATTGCACGCAAGATGGGCGCTGATCCGGAACGGGTGGCGATTTTCCATTCGCTGTCAAAGCGATCCAATCTGCCGGGGCTGCGGTCGGGCTTTGTGGCTGGTGGCCCTGAAACCATCAAGCGTATGAAGCAGCTGCGTAACTATTCCGGCGCGCCGGTGGCGCTGCCTTTGCAGCGGGCATCTGAAAGACTGTGGGCGGATGAGGCCCATGTGGAAGAGAACCGCGCGCTGTATCAGGCGAAATACGATCTGGCGGATCGCATCTTTGGCAATGTGCCGGGCTATATGTCGCCCAAAGGGGGCATGTTTTTGTGGCTGCCAGTGGCGGATGGCGAAGAGGCCGCGCTGAAACTGTGGAAAGAGACAGGGATTCGTGCGCTGCCGGGGGCCTATCTGTCGCGCGATACCAAGGCCGGAAACCCCGGCAAGACATTCCTGCGTGTGGCCATCGTGGCCCCGTATGACCAGACTGAAGCAGCGCTGCAGGATATCCGCAGCTGTCTGTACCAAGAACAATAAAAAGAAACGAGGCAAACCATGGCATCTTATCAGGCAAGGGGGCGTGATCCGTTGTTCGACGCAAACACCGCTTTGACGCTGGAAAAACGCGGGCGCGAGTTGGTCGGGCTGGTGTTGATCACGGTGGGTTTGATGTTGACGCTGGCGTTTTTGACCTTCAACCCAAGCGACCCGTCTTTTCTGGCGGCCACCGATGCGCCGGTGTCGAACTGGTTGGGGCGACTGGGGGCGAATGTTTCGGCCTTTGCCTTTTTGCTGACCGGGCTTGGGGCCTGGGCGATTGTGCTGAGCTTCCTGATCTGGGGCGGGCGTCTGATGACGCACCGTCTGGGCGGGCGGGCGTTTAACAGCGTGATCCTGGCGCCTGTCTGGGTGTTTCTATGTGCAGCCTATGCGGCGGGGTCCAGCATGTCACCGGGGTGGAGCGAGACCACCGGCATGGGTGGCATGGCGGGCGGCGCGCTACTGGGGTTCATGATCAATATTCTGCCGTTCTCAGCGGCTGTGGCGCTGAAGCTGTCGCAACTGGTGCTGGGGCTGACCATCCTTGGGATGGGGGCTTTTGTTCTGGGGTTCAGCCTGTCGGAACTGCGCCGGATGGGGCGTTTTCTGGTGGTGGGCGTGGTGATGACCTATGCGGGCGTGGTGCGCCTGCTGGGCATGGGCGCGCATGGCGCTGCCGGGGCGGCACAGCGTGTTCAGGCCGCGCAGGCAGAACGCCGGGCGGCACGGGCTGAAGCTGAGGCATTCGCCCCCAGTGTCCCTGCTGAACGAGAAACTGCCAAGCCAATGTCTTCGGCACCTCTTGTGCGCCGGGCGGATGCTGGATTGCCGCCACTAGAGCCTGCTGCGCCTGAGTATGAGCCGGTGATAGAAGACATCCCGGAAGAGAAATCCGGCTTTCTATCGCGGATGCCCAGCCTGATCCGTCGCCCGGATCCGCAGCCTCAAGAGATGCCTGATCCTGAGTTGGTTGAAGAACTGGTAGATCACGATATCGAAGCCCCCGGTCAGGATCGGATCAGCGCCAAGATTGCCCATGCGGTGAAATCGCGTCGCAGCGCCAGCGCGGTGGCGGTACGCCCGCAGGAAGATCCCAGCAAGCCGCTGACCAAAGGCCGTGGTCGCGGCCCTGCGCCCTTGATCTTTAATCCGCAGCCCGCCAGCGCGCGGGTGGAACCTGTTCTGAGTGCCACGCGCGGATTGCCTTCTGAACCGCCTTTGACCCGCCCGGCTATGCCGGAAGCAGCGCAGGCTGTTGCGCAGGTGATGCAGATGCCTGCGGCCCCGGAAATGGTGCCAGAAATGCAGCCAGAAATGCCTGCTGAGATCTCGGCAGAGCCGACCGCTCCGATGGGCCTGCCTCCCTATGAGCCTGCCCCGATGATGGAGGCCGACCCGGCGCATTTTGAAACCGAGCTGCGGGATTTTGATGACTACGGCCCCGAGCATGGCCCTGAACAAGAACCCGTTGAAACCGCCTATGTTGCCCCTGAGCCAGTTGCAGCACCCCAGCCCGCGCCTGCTGCCTTGCCGCGTGTGGCGCCGCCTGCGCCGACCGCGCTGAAGACAGTGGTACAACCGCAGGTGCGTCGCCCGATTGCCCAGTCCAAGCGAGCGCAGGCCGAGGCGCAGCCCAGCCTGAGTTTCGAAGACAAGGTGGCAGATTATGAGCTGCCGCCGCTGAACCTGCTGATGTCGCCGGATCAGATCGAACGTCATATCCTGAGCGATGAAGCCCTGGAAGAAAACGCCCGCATGTTGGAAAACGTGCTTGATGATTATGGTGTCAAAGGCGAGATCGTCAGCGTGCGCCCCGGCCCGGTTGTAACCATGTATGAATTGGAACCTGCGCCCGGCCTGAAGGCATCGCGGGTGATTGGCCTTGCCGATGACATTGCGCGCTCAATGTCGGCCCTGTCGGCACGAGTGTCGACGGTTCCGGGCCGCAGTGTGATCGGGATCGAACTGCCCAATGACAAGCGCGAGATGGTCTCCTTTCGCGAGATTCTGGCCGGGCGCGATTACGGCGATGGTTCGCATAAGCTGCCGCTGGCGCTGGGCAAGGATATTGGCGGCGAACCTGTGGTGGCGAACCTTGCCAAGATGCCTCACCTGCTGATTGCGGGGACAACCGGTTCGGGTAAGTCGGTGGCGATCAACACCATGATCCTGTCACTGCTGTACAAACTGTCACCCGAAGATCTGCGTCTGGTGATGATTGATCCGAAAATGCTGGAATTGTCGGTTTATGACGGCATTCCGCATCTGCTGAGCCCGGTTGTGACCGACCCGAAGAAAGCCGTTGTGGCGCTGAAATGGGGCGTGGGCGAGATGGAAGATCGCTATCGCAAGATGTCAAAAATGGGTGTGCGCAACATCGACGGCTATAATGGCCGGGTCGAAGATGCCATGGCCAAGGGCGAGATGTTTTCGCGCACGGTTCAGACAGGCTTTGACGATGAGACGGGCGAACCAGTGTTCGAAACCGAAGAATTCGAGCCTAAGAAGATGCCCTATATCGTGGTGATCGTCGATGAGATGGCCGATCTGATGATGGTGGCCGGCAAAGAGATCGAAGCCTGCATTCAACGTCTGGCGCAGATGGCGCGGGCCAGCGGTATTCACCTGATCATGGCGACACAGCGTCCGTCTGTGGATGTGATCACCGGCACGATCAAGGCGAACTTCCCGACGCGAATTTCCTTTCAGGTGACGTCGAAAATCGACAGCCGCACCATTCTGGGGGAACAGGGCGCCGAGCAGCTGCTGGGCATGGGCGACATGTTGTTTATGGCGGGCGGTGCCAAGATCACCCGCTGCCACGGCCCGTTCTGTTCCGACGAAGAGGTGGAAGAGATTGTGAACCATCTCAAGGCCTACGGCCCGCCGGAATATGTGTCTGGCGTGGTCTCTGGCCCGGATGAGGACAAGGCCGAAGGCATCGATGCGGTGCTGGGGCTGAACACCGGTGGCAATACCGGCGGCGAAGATGCGCTGTATGATCAGGCGGTGGCGATTGTGGCGCAGGATCGCAAGTGTTCGACATCCTACATTCAGCGCAAACTGGGCATCGGCTACAACAAGGCCGCCCGGCTGGTTGAACAGATGGAAGACGAGGGGATCGTTTCCGCAGCCAACCATGTGGGCAAACGAGAAATTCTTCTGCCAGAGCAGTGATTTGGAAACGGGCCGAGAGGCCCGTTTTTCTTTGGTGGGTCCTGTCCCCAAGGATATGAAGCCCCACATCCGATGTAGGCACCCGTTCGGCTGGGCCGATATGTCTCCACATCAGCACGAAAAAAACGGCCCATGCGGGCCGTTTGAGGTTGGAACAGGCGTTTCGATTAAGCGGCCAGGGGGCCCGGCTCGACAAAGAGGGCGAGGCTTTCGCTGGCCCAGTCGCGGGCGGCGCGCCATTGGGGGGACAGCTCAAGTACCTGCACCATCTGGATGTCATAGGCGGTGACGTCGTCGGCGTCGCCCATGCGGCGCCAGAAGATATCTAGCGCTTCCAGCTGCTCTTCGCAGAGCGGCAGCTCTGCCGACAGGGGTAGATATTCGCTGACCATCTTGATAATCTCTACCGCGCCAAAACGGGCGATAACGTCAAAAGATGACGCCATGGTCAGCATGTTCACGATCCGGCTGTGGATCTGTTCTTGGGTCAGATGTGGTGTTCCAGTACGCATGAGATAGGGCTTAAGGCGCTGTTAAGATTCGGAAAAGCGATTCGATTCAGATACATAAGTTGTCCACAGCTCCGTCCCCAAGAAATCGTAAACAGGGTTAATTGGCGATGGTCCTGCCGAATTGAGGGGAGTGTTCAGCGGTAGTGGACAGTTTTCAGCAGGGTATGAAACCAAAAAAGGCAGCCCTTGGGCTGCCTTCTTCGGGGTGCGATCAGGGTAAACCTGTCGCGTCAGGGCTGGCGGATCTGGCGGATCAACTGTCGGGCTGGACGACGCGTTTGCGTGCATCTGGCGGGTGTTGATTGGCTGGGTGCTGGCAACCCTATGTCAGACGTGCTGCGGGCCGTGAGGAGAGGCTTACGTGGCAATGTCGGCAGATAGCTGGCGTCTACTGGCGTGCTGGCACCCTAAATGGGGCTGGCTTGCGGTTTCGGCTGGCGGGGAGTGTTGGCTGGCTGGCTCATTTGCTGGCGCGCTTTCGCTTGCTGGCTTGTAGCTTGCTTACTGTTCCTTGAAGTCTTTATGCACACGATTCCTGTGAGGGTCAATAGAAAATGCAATAAAATCAAATACTTGAGTGATTTACTCGGAAACTAAATCTGACTCTTTTACTTGGAAAGGCGATGTTTACTTGTCTGGCAAAGGCTTGCCTGTGGCGAAAGCTCCCCCTTGATGGGCGCGCGGGGGCGCATGATATTAGAGAAAACCCGCCTGATATCGCATGACACCCGCCAACATGCGACATCACTGGGGCAACGAGCATGAAGGAGCCCGTATGTTTCGGACTTTGACACTGGCACTGGCAACCACGGTCGCATTGGCCGCTCCGGCCTGGGCCGAGAAACTGTCGCTGAACGCGATTTCCAAATATCTGAATGGGATGAAGACTGTTCAGGGCAGCTTTACCCAGATTAACGGCGATGGAACGATTTCCACTGGAAAAATCGCGATCAAGCGCCCGGGAAAGGTACGCTTTGATTACAACCCGCCTGAGCGCGCGCTGGTATTGGCGTCAAATGGGGCGGTCTATATTCTGGATCGGAAACTGGGGGCGCAGCCTGAAACCTATCCCCTAAGCAAGACACCGCTGTCGTTGATCCTGGCGAAGAACGTCAATCTGGCACAGGCAGGCATGGTGGTTGGCCATAAGTTTGATGGCACGGCCACAACCGTGGTGGCGCAGGATCCAAAGCGGCCAGAGTATGGCTCGATTGAAATGAAATTCACCGCCAACCCGGTGGAATTGCGCCAATGGATCATCCGCGATTCTGACGGTGGGGTGACCACGGTGGTTCTGGGCGGGTTGGAAAAGGTCCAGCTGAGGAACCGGATGTTTTTGATCGATGAAGAGCTACGCAAACTCGGGCACGATCAGGATAATTAGTACAAAGGACAACCTTCGAGGCAGGTTCTCTTCAGAACGGGGTGCTTCAGTCTCTGTCTTGGCACCTGAACCCTTACCGAGCTATCAGCTAAGCATCTTTTGCTCCCGAAATTTTATGCGGGAGCACTTTCATTTTTCCAAACTTCAATCTGAGACGAATTTGACAGACAAAAACACAAATCTTGCCATCCTGATCGACGCAGAAAATGTGAGCCCAAAGGTTGCCAGAGACTTGTTCGCTGAGATCGCAAAATACGGCACCGCCAGCGTGAAAAGGATATATGGAGACTGGACCGACCCGGCACGCAAGGGATGGAAGGAGTGCCTGTTGGAGTATTCCATCCAACCCATACAGCAGTTCTCATATACTACAGGTAAAAACAGTACCGATGGCGCGCTGATTATCGACGCAATGGATCTTCTTTACTCTGAACGGTTTGAAGGCTTCTGCATTGTTTCCAGCGATAGCGATTTTGTAAGGCTTACAACGCGCATCAGAGAACAAGGCCTGACAGTGTTTGGCTTTGGCGCACGAAAAACGCCGCGCCCTTTTATCACGGCTTGCGACAAGTTTGTTTACTTTGACATTCTTGAGAATGTAGGCGCACCGTCTGCTGCTCAAGAAGCAAAATCAGACACCATCGTTAAGCGTTCTCAGAATACTCAAGAACGAAGGGCGCTTACGGATAGTAGGCTACTGACTATGTTGCGAAATGCAGTCGAGGCAACATCTGAGGAAGACGGTAGTGCACATCTTTCGAGGGTTGGCAGTCACATTGCCAAACAAGCGCCTGATTTTGATTCGCGAAACTATGGCTTTAAGCAACTTTCTGCACTCATTGAAGCCACTGGGCGTTTCAACATCAAGCGTGTAGGTGCAAAACCAATCCAAATTTTTGTAAGCTCGAAATGAAAATTGCAGCCCAAGCCCTGGACTGCAACAATTGACATTAAGGGGCGGCCTGTGAGGCCGCCTTTCTTTTGATCCTGTTATCCCCGGCAACTGCGCAGCTGTGCGCGATAGAGATTGCCGCGTTTGGCCACTTCGGAGGACACGCGCATCAGCCAGGCTTTGTTTTTGTAGGTGCCTTTGCGGAACCCGGTGCGGCCTTCGTGATAGGCGAGATACTGGTTGCGGGTGTCGCTCAGCGAAATGCCCAGCTGTTTTGAGGATTGCGCCATGTACCACCCCATAAAGTCAGTGGCATCGCGGATGCTGTCACGCCGAGCGCGGCTGCGGCCCTGATCCTGTTTGTATTCTTTCCAGGTGCCATCCAGGGCCTGGCTATAGCCAAAAGCAGAACTTTGCCGGCCCACAGGGATCACGCCCAGCTTATAGCGTAGAGGGGTGCGGGCGTCGGCTTTGAATTTGCTTTCCTGATAGATGGTGGCCATCTGCACATGCACCGGCACGCCCCATTTGCGTTCGGTGTTGCGGAAAGCCCGGTAGTAGGTCGGATTTGCGCTTAGGATCGCGCAGGCGTTGTCTAATGTGCTAGGCGTACGCCCCGAGCCGCCGCCGCTTCCGCAAGCTGCGACCAAGAGGAAAAGTGCCATAGCGCGAAGGTATCTGCTCATGTGCCTCTCGCGTGTATATTTGTTTTTTCTTTCCCGCATCATATCGCATATGGGCCCTTAGGGAAATCACATTTGACGGAAAAGCAGGGCAACTGTCTCTGGCAATGGGCGAAATTGCGCTGTAAACGCTCGCTTCACACTCTGTTTCCTGAGTAAACCTTTCCTAAAGTTGGACATGGTGGCGCTTTTACAGGTAAACAGTCTGAAAGGGGTGAGTCATATGCTACGCCAGCGCGCCAAATATCATCTGGGTCAGGTTGTCCGCCATAAAAAACATCCTTTTCGGGGGGTGGTTTTTGATGTCGATCCTGAGTTCTCAAATACTGAGGAGTGGTATGAAGCCATTCCAGAAGAGTCGCGCCCGGTGAAAGAGCAGCCCTTTTACCACCTGCTGGCTGAGAATGATCAGAGCTTTTATGTAGCCTATGTCTCTGAGCAAAATCTGGTTGCGGACTACTCGGGCGAGCCGGTGGATCATCCCGACATCCCAGATCTGTTCGGGGCGTTCGAAGATGGCAGCTATGAGCTGCATTTTCAGATGAACTAAGGGCTTACTCTGCCTCAATTCCATGGTGCTGTGCCCAGTCGCGGACTTTGGCCTGCTTGCCACGAGCGATCGGGATCGTTGCGCCTGTGCCGAGCCGGATGTGTTTGCCGTTGTGGCTTTGGGCGGCGCGGGTTGCGACCCAATGGGACCTGTGCGGGGAAATCCCCGCGGCCTCATCGACCTGTTCCAGAAAGTCTTTCATTCGGGCGTGGTATTCTTGGGTGCCACTGTCTGTGGTGACATGCAGGTAATGCCCGGCGCTTTGCACGCTAAGCAGCGTGTTCAGCGGGATATTGGCCCGATTGATGGTAACGAAAATCGGGTGTTCTGACGGTGTCTCTGGCGCAGGTGATGTTTCACCGGATGGGCGGATATCCTTGCGGAACAGCGGCAGCAACCAAAAGAGCGCCATGTTTTCTATCATCTGAGCAATCAGGATATTGCGCAGATAGGTGCGTGCAGTGATGGGAAAGCCGCGCTGCGGCGCCCAGTCATGCAGCAGTAGCGGCATTTTTGCGGCCAGCCAGGTGAGGCCGCAAACCAGCAGCATTGAAATCAAAGGCTGTGGAATGGGGCGGTGGACTGCTGCAAACCAGCCAGAGCAAACCAATGTTGCCCAGCCAGGCGCGAGCAGCAGATAGATGACCGCGCAGACAGACCAGTAAAACAGACGGCTTCCAAATCCGGGGATTGAGGCAAACAGTATGGGGTTGGCCATTGTGATCAGAAAAATTGCGAGACTAAGCAGAACAATCACGTTTCGTGACCATAAAAACCGCTGCAATTCACGTCGCGTGAAATGCAAAACCCTACCGTTCATGAGTTGAAACTGTATTTCAGGTGCTGGTTTCACTTCAGTACTGGCATTCTACGACCAAAGTATGGATATTTGAGATGTTATCTGTGCCACCGGTTAACGAGTACCCTAAATTTCCTGTTTTGAAGTTTGGTGAGATTGCCAGATCTTCTTAGTTCGGCAGCCAGAAAGGCGCCGTGAATTGGACGTATACCGGTAGTATGACCACAGATGACATCGCCTGCAACACGAACCCGGTTGGCTTTTAAGGCACCGGGTTCCGCCAGTGGGAGCAGCGCTTAGAGAAGCTTTTGAAGTGTGTTCAGGAATTCTGACACGCCTTCGCGTCCGATAGACCAATCGCAAACCAGCCGCCCGATAGTGGCTTCTTCGGTGCCTGACATAAGGTGATAGGTTGCGCCCTGCGCCTGCAGGGCATCGTGCAGCGATTTCGGGGCCTCGAAGAAAAGCAGATTGGCGTGATCGTCGGTGATCACCCGCAGCCCGGCCTGTTCCAATCCATTACGCAGCAGATCGCAAGCGGAGTTGGCACGGGTTGCCAGATCGTGCCAGAGATCATCTTGCAGATAGGCCTGCATCTGCGCCGCCAGATAGCGATGTTTTGAAAACAGTATTCCGGCGCGTTTGCGGCGCAGTTCGAATTCCCAGGCGCGGGCAGGGTCGAACAGAACTACGGCTTCGACCCCCATCAGACCGTTCTTGGTGCCCCCAAAGACAGCCACATCCACTCCGGCTTTCCATGACATGTCTGCCGGGGAACAGCCCAGTCGGGCGCAGGCATTGGCAAATCGCGCGCCATCCAGCTGCACCGGGATATTATAGTCTTTGGCCACAGCGCAGAGCGCGCGCATCTCATCCAGAGAATAGACATTGCCCAGTTCGGTGACATTGGTGATCGAAACGGCCCCCCGCTGCGGGCCATGTACACCGCGGTTTTCTTCGGCCTCAATAGCGGCGCGCAGAGTGTCAGGGGTCATCCGGTCTCCGGTGCGGACAAGGGTCAGCTTGGCCCCGCTGGTATAGAATTCGGGCGCATTGCATTCGTCTTCGTGGATATGCGCCAGTTCCGAGCAGAATACCGTTTCAAAAGGCTGCACCAGTGTGGCCAGCGCCAGCGCATTGGCGGCGGTGCCGGTGGGTACAAGGTAAACGGCGGCCTCGGGTGCTTCAAACAGGGTGCGGATCTGTGCCGTCACCTGCGCGGTCAGATCATCGTTGCCATAGCCCATGGCATAGCCAGTGTTCGCCGCATTCAGCGCCTCAAGAACCTGCGGCGGCACCGGGCCGGAATTGTCAGAGGCAAAGAACATTGGGGTTACTCCTCGATGATATAATCTTCCCAGTCGTCGTCGTGGACTTCCATTTCCGAAACGGTCTGGTTGCGCAGGGTGATACCTGCCTCATGCACTGATTCTGCCCGCCCGGAAATCAGCGGATGCCAGTTATGCAGCGGTTTGCCTTGAAAAAGCAGCTTGTAGGCGCAGGTGTCGGGCATCCAATAGGCGTTTTCCGCGATGTTCGACGGTTTGAGCACGATACATTCCGGCACAAACTGGTGGCGGATAGGGTATTGTGCGCAAAGGCAGGTGGCATCATCCAGCAGGCGGCAGGCCACGCGGGTCAGGGCAACCTGACCTGTGTCTTCGTCTTCCAATTTGTTCAGGCAGCATTTGCCACAGCCATCACAAAGCGATTCCCATTCTTTCTGAGACAGCTTTTTTAGCGGTTTGCGTTCCCAGAAACGATCCGCCAGCCCAGAACGGGGAATGGGATCGGGGGGGCTCATAGGGCGGTCAGAATATCGCGGGCCTGCTGGCAATCCGCATCCATCTGTTGGATCAGACCATCCAGCCCATCGAATTTCATCTCTGGGCGCAGAAAATCAACCAGCCCGACCGAAAGGGTGGCCCCATACAGATCGCCGGTGAAATCGAATAGGAAGGTTTCGATATTGGGGTGATCGCCTTCGAACATCGGGCGAATACCCACCGAAGCCGCGCCATGATAGCTGCCCTGATGCGGGCCATCAAGCACGTCAACCAGCACTGCATAGACGCCAAACCGGGGCGGGTGTAGCCCGTCGATGGACATATTTGCAGTGGGAAAGCCCAGTTCACGGCCGCGTTGTTCGCCGCCGATTACTTCGCCTTCGATACGGTGCCAATGGCCCAACAGGTCTGCGGCATCGCGCGGGCGGCCCTCTTGCAGGGCCTGACGAATCGCGGTGGAAGACACTTGCACCCCTCCGGTTTCCAATAGGTCGGCAATGGTCACCCCAAAGCCCATTTCACGCCCAAAGCGTTTGAGATCTTCAACGGTGCCGGCGCGCCCCTTGCCAAAGCAGAAGTCTGCGCCCACCACCACATGTTTCAGTCCCAGACCTTCGCAGATGACGTTTTGGGCAAACTCATGCGGGGTCAGGCTGGCAAGGGCGGTGTTGAAATTCAGTTGGTACAGGCGGTCAACGCCGATCTTTTCCAGCCGGGTGGCCTTGGCCTCGGCGTTCATCAGGCGAAAGGCGGGGGCATCGGGGGCAAAATATTCGCGCGGATGGGGTTCAAAGGTCAGCACCCCCAAAGGCGCATTGGGGGCGGCCTGACGGGTCAGTTCGATCACAGCCTGATGGCCGCGATGAATACCGTCAAAGTTCCCGATGGCGGCACAGGCCCCACGATCTTGTGGATCAACGAATAGGTAGTCTCTCACGATGCGCATAGAAGCGGATTAGCCCCCTCTTTGAGGTTGTGCAAGCGCCTCGGCGATCCGGGCCACGCCTTCTTCGATTCTTTGCGCGGGAATTGAACTGTATGCCAGACGAAAAAAGGAACTTGGGCGGTCGGGCCCGGCGAAAAAAGGGGCGCCGGGTTCGATCAGAACACTGCGTTCGCGCAGCGCGTTGGCCAGTTTGACCGTATCGGTGCCGTCAGGGGTGGTCATCCAGATTGACGACCCGCCATGCGCGCCCTTGCCGGCGATTTCCAAACCATGGTGCAGTATCGCGGTTTCGGTGATCTGACGGCGTTCCGCATAAGCGCGGCTTATCTTGCGGATCAGCGCGTCATAATGGCCAAGCGACAGGAAGTAGGCGGCTGTGCGTTGCACATGGCCCGGCGGATGGCGCAGCACCGAGGCGCGCAGAGCGCGGGCTTCGCGGATGAATTCGGCGGATCCCACCAGATACCCCAGGCGCAGCCCCGGAAAGAGCGATTTGGAAAAGCTGCCCACATAGATCACCCGACCATCTTCATCGAGACTTTTAAGCGCGGGTGAGGGCGGGCGCAAAAAGGACATTTCGAATTCGTAATCATCTTCGATGATGATTGCGCCCATATCTGCCGCCCGTTTCAGTAGTGCGTCACGTCTCGCACGCGGCAGTGTTGAAGAACTGGGGCATTGATGGCTGGGGGTGGTGCAGATCACTTTGGTATCGACGGGCAGCGCATCGGGGTTTAGCCCATCCTGATCCACAGGCACCGGGCAGATCTCTGCCCCGGCCTGACGCAGCAACCCGCGCAGGGCGGGATAGCAGGGGTCTTCGACAACGGTCTTACGATCCAGCGCCACCAATTGCGCCGCCAGCCAAAGCGCGTTTTGTGCGCCAAGAGTGATCAGAATTTCGTCTTCGCTGGCGATGATGCCCCGGCGTGGCAGCGTGTGGCGGGCGATAAAGCTGATCAGTTCGCGGTCGTCCTGATCATATTGATCCTGCGTCAGCAGGGCAAAATCGCGCGCGCCAAGCGCTTTCATCGCGCAAAGGCGCCAGTTCGCGTGATCAAACAGCGAGGCATCTGTCTGACCATAGATAAAAGGGTATTTGTAGCGGGTCCAATCGGCGGGTTTGTCCATATCCAACCGTGGCCCGGTGGTATAGCGGCGGGACAGGGTGCTATCCCAATCCACCTTATCCTGACGGCTGGCAAGCGGGCCAAAGTCAGGTGGTTCGGGGGCGTTTTCACTGACGAAATAGCCAGATCGCCCGCGCGAGACCAGATAATCGCTGGCCAGCAGTTCAGTATAGGCCAGCGTTACAGTGATTCTGCTGACCCCCAGATGCTGGGCCATTTTGCGGGTCGAGGGCAGCTTTTCGCCATGGCGAAAGCGGCCAGATAGAATGCCCTCGGCCACCATCTGCTGGATGCGGGCCTGCAGGGTGCCCTGTGCACTGGGGTTCAGAAAGAAGGTCTCAACGGGAATCACCATAACCTATGGTTAATCTGGCGCTATCTCTGATGCAATCTGGACTGACGAGGGTGTTACTGATCGTAGACCCGTGCGCCAAAGATGGCAGAGCCCACCCGGACGTGGGTTGCACCAAAGGCAATGGCCTGTTCGAAATCACCGCTCATGCCCATGGAAAGCCCTTGCAGCCCGTTGCGGTCAGCCAGTTTGCGCAGCAGGGCAAAATGCAGCGATGGTGTTTCTTCTGCTGGTGGGATGCACATCAGGCCTTTGATCGGCAGATCCAGATCCCGGCACTGCGTGACAAACGCATCGGTTTCAGAGGGGGCGATCCCTGCCTTTTGCGCTTCTTCGCCGGTGTTCACCTGAATGAACAGGTCCGGGCAATGGCCCAGTTCCTGCGCCAACCGCGCGAGGGTGGTGGCCAGTTTTGGGCGATCAAGAGAATGAATGGTTGAAACCAGCTCCATAGCCTGACGGGCTTTGTTGGTTTGCAAGGGGCCCAACAGATGGACGGATACACCATCATAGGTTTCCATCAGGTCTGGCCATTTGCCCGCCGCTTCCTGCACGCGGTTTTCGCCAAACACACGGTGGCCTGCGTCCAGCACAGCTGTGACGCGCTCAATGGGTTGGATTTTGCTGACTGCGATCAGCTCTACGGTTTGGGGATCACGACCTGCATCCTGACAGGCCTTGGCTACACGTGACTGAATATCGGGCAGGGTCATGTGATCTCTCCTTGTGGGTGTTCTTGCCTTGAATGGAGAGAAATCCGCGCATCTTCAAGCCATCAGACGGAATTTCGGTGCGCCAAAAAGAAAAGAGCGGGCGCAAGGCCCGCTCTTCCTGTTGTAATCTCGTGAGAGATTAGAACGACATGGTTACACCCAGGTCTGCAACAGTTTTGGTTTTGTTGGTGAAGCCAGCACGTGTGTCCTGAACTTGGCCGATACCGCCAGCAATCGCCAGACCGCCGCCCAGATTGTACTTCGCGCCGATACCTACGTTGGTGTCTTTCTGGAAGTCGCCGCCCATAGCTGCCAGAGTCAGGGTCAGGTCGTTCATGGTGTAAGAAACGTCCAGGCCGTAGTTGGTCTGCGCTTTGGCGTTGTTCGTCTTTACGCTTGCAACGTAAACGTTGGTTGCAACGGAGCCGAAGTTGTAACCCAGAGTAGCGTGGGTAACTTCGTCTTTGTTCTTTTTCGAGTCAGCAGTTTTCTCTACGGTGTGACCCAGAGCAAAGGTAACTTTGTCGAAGGCGCCTTCAACTGCAACAGCATAGTCTTCGGTGACCGAACCGTAGGACACCTGGAAGGTAAAGCCGTTGGTGGTGTAAGCAATGTTTACGTCGTGCTTACCCTGGTCGTTCATCTCTTGGTCGATGCCGATGCCGTCGTAACCTACGTCAGCGATGCCACCTACGTCAGCCGAACCAACCTGGCCAACAGTCAGGGTCAGGCCCGAGAACGAGATGAATGCTTCTGGGTCAGAAACGCTTGCGGTCGAACCCTGAGTTGCTTCAGTCTGGTCACCGTCGATGTCCAGCGATGCACCGAAGGAGATGCCGTTGTCCGACTCGCCGGTTGCAACGATGTTGAAGTCCAGCTCGTTGTCGATCTGAGCTTTGTTGGTTGCGCGAGAGTCGTCGTACTTCATACCGAAGTTTGCGCCACCGGTCAGGGTGATGTCTGCGTGTGCAGCGCCAGCCAGAGCAACCAGTGCGGTCGATGCGATCAGGATCTTTTTCATTGTTTCCCTCATGTGATCAGTAGTCACGAACTGTGTCGTGTGTTTGTGATGAGCCTTCTATGCTCGGTCTGACCCTCTCATTGCAAGCGGTGCGAATGGTCGGCAGGCAACAAGCAATTCAGTGATGCGCAATTGCCACAAAGCACGGGCATGCCCCTGAAAATGAGGGGGATTTGAGCAAATTCCTGCCTAGAACGGCTGAGATAGCCGAATTTCCGCTTTGGAAAATTGCCGGGGCTTGCAGAGGGAAATCCCCTGACCTGATGCGCATTACCTTTGTGAGTCGGCAAAGGGCTGCCTTTTTCGGCCTTATATATAGGTGTGCGCAGGAATGACGCTTGCCGCCCGGGGGAGGCCCGAGTATTCAGCAACAAAGGATCCTGGTGGGAGAGGTTGGAATGCAAACGTGGCGAATCCTGATGGGTGTTGGCCTGGGGCTGGCAATCATGGCGCAGGCCGGGTGTAGTGGCCGTGGCAACGATGCTGGGAATCCTGCGCCAGTTTCAGCCAAGCAGCAATCTGATGACGACAACGGAACGATCTGGGATCTTTTCCGGGCGCGTAAAGATCAGGGTCAGATTGGTCAGGTGAACAAATACATCTGGAACGCGGCTCTTGAGACGCTGGATTTCCTGCCAGTTCAATCGGTTGACCCATTCACAGGTGTGATTACCACCGGCTATGGCACCCCGCCGGGTGGCGGACGTGCGTATCGTGCTACGATTCTTGTGACAGATCCTGCGTTGGATGCGCGGTCGCTGAATGTGGCGCTGCAAACCCGCTCAGGTCCGGCATCTGCTGCGACCGTGCGCGCGGTAGAAGATGCGATTCTGACCCGTGCGCGTCAGATCCGAACACGTGATAGTCGCCTGTAAGACTGGCGAAACACGAAAAGACGACAAAAGCGGGCTGTTCGGCCCGCTTTCTTTTTGGTGCGATTTCGGAATACAGTGTTAATCGAGAACCGGGCGCACCGGCAATTTCGCCAGATTTTCTACCCAAGCCACATGTTTCGGCAGGCAGATCGATTGAAGATCATAGTTGGCTTTGACCAGCGCGCGGGCATTCTGGCCCAGTGTTTTGCGGGTTTCTGGATCATCCAGAAGTTCGTTCAGGCGGCTCACCAGCGCTTTATGATCAAAGAAATCGACCATCCAGCCGGTTTCACCTTCGGTGAGAACTTCTTTCACCGGCGCGGTGTCGCTGGCCAGAATCGCACATTCGGCGCTCATGGCTTCGATCAGGGACCACGACAGCACAAAGGGATAGGTCAGATAGACATGCGCGGTGCTGACCTGCATCATCGCAAGAAACTGATCATAGGGCACGCGGCCCAGAAAATGCACCCGCGCCCAGTCTGCGTCCGGGATCTGATCGCGCACCTTATCTATATAGATCTGTTTCCAGGTCTGACCTTTGGGGGCCTTGGCGCCATAACTGACCTCATCGCCGCCGATCAGCACCACCTGCGCATTTGGACGGGTTTTCAGAATGTCGGGCAGAGCGCGCATAAAGATATGATAGCCACGATAGGGTTCGAGGTTGCGGTTGATGAAGGTCACCACCTCATCATCGCGTGTCAGCACCTTGCCATCTGCGACCGTCAGCTGCGCGTCAGGATCGGGCCGGACAACATCGGTGTCGATCCCATCATGCGCGACGGTGATGCGATCTTGCCAGTGATCGGGGAAGGTGCCCGCCTGAAACCGCGTCGGAGAGATGCCAGCATCCATGATTTCTTCGTGAACGCGGTTATTTATGTTCTTCATCCGAATCCGCAGCCGGTCTGATTCCGGGTTTTTGTTGGGGAATTCCGGGTCGAAGTTGGTGAAAGTGTCAGTGGTGAGGTGGTACAGCTCACAATACAGCCCCAGCCGCGCCTCGGGCCAGATGTCTTTCAGGAACATCGGTTCCCCCCAACCGTGATGGGCGCAGATGACCTGCGGATTGAACCCGCGGTCGCGCAGCCCTTTGGCCCCACGATAGCACGATGTGGCGCGCACCAGTTTGGTTTCGAAATCTGCCAGCCACGGGTGGATATTCTGGCTGCTGGCCCCTTTGATTTCATAGGGGATGACCTGCACGCCTTTCCATGTTGTGGGCTCTTTGACCTTGCAGGTCAGGGCGACAACCCGATGCCCGCGTTCCACCAAGGCCGGGGCAAGGTGTTTGTACTGGCCGGGGAAGTTCTGATGAATCAGCAGGATATCCATGGAAAGCGTCTCGTTCTTTAAGTGCTGACCTTGTGGCACAGGACAGGCAGACCGCCAATGCCAGTGCGGGTTTGATCAGAGTATTATCGGCTTAAGGTTGCGGAATTGTCGCCAAAACCGTGCAGGGACTGGACGAAGCGCAGCCAGCCCCCTATCACCTGCCTTTAAATACGCAGAACTAACCGCCCGTTTAAGGAAACCCCATGTCGCGTTACGACCCCGCTTCGATCGAGCCGAAATGGCAAGCCGCCTGGGAACAGGCCCAGACCTTCAAAGCCACCCGTGAAGGCGACAAGCCCAAGTATTACGTGCTTGAGATGTTCCCGTATCCGTCAGGGCGTATCCATATCGGCCATGTGCGCAACTACACCATGGGTGATGTGATCGCGCGTTATAAGATGTCGACCGGTCATAATGTGCTGCACCCGATGGGTTTTGACGCCTTTGGGATGCCTGCGGAAAACGCGGCGATGGCCAGCGGCGGGCACCCGAAAACCTGGACCTATGAGAATATCGACACCATGGTCGGCCAGATGAAGCCCTTGGGCTTTGGGCTGGACTGGTCGCGCATGTTCGCCACCTGTGACCCGGAATACTACGGACAACAGCAGGCGCTGTTCATTGATATGCTGGAAAAGGATCTGGTCTATCGTAAAAACGCCGTGGTGAACTGGGATCCGGTCGATATGACCGTTCTAGCCAACGAACAGGTGATTGACGGCAAAGGCTGGCGGTCCGGCGCCGAGGTTGAGCGCAAAGAGCTGACGCAGTGGTTCTTCAAGATCTCCGATATGTCCGGCGAACTGCTGGATGCGCTGGATGGGCTGGACAACTGGCCTTCCAAAGTGCGCCTGATGCAGGAAAACTGGATTGGCCGGTCGCGCGGGCTGGAGTTCAGCTTTCAACGCACAGATGGTGGCGAAGAGATCACCGTCTATACCACCCGCCCCGATACGCTGAATGGTGCATCCTTTGTGGGGATTTCCCCGGATCACCCGATTTCCAAGGAACTTGAGGCGGCGAACCCGGAAATTGCCGCGCAGATCGCCGAGATGCGCAAAGGCGGCACCACCGCCGAGGCGCTGGAAAAAGCTGAAAAGCTGGGCATTGATACCGGCATTCGCGTGAAACACCCTCTGAACCCGGATTGGGAACTGCCGGTCTGGATCGCTAACTTTATCCTGATGGATTACGGCACCGGTGCAATCTTTGCTTGTCCGGCCCACGACCAGCGCGATCTGGATTTCTGCCGCAAATATGACCTGCCGGTGATCGACACATTCTTTGCGCTGAACGATCCCAAACCGGTTGAGGCCGAAGCCTTTGTGCCGCCAAAAACCGAAAAGGTAAAATGGGTTGATCACTTTGCCGGTCTCGATGAGGCGACAGGCGAAGCGGCGATTGAAGCCACGATTGATTTCATGGAAGGCAAGGGCCTTGGCAAAGGCGTTGAAAAGTTCCGCCTGCGCGACTGGGGGCTAAGCCGCCAGCGCTATTGGGGCTGCCCGATTCCGGTTGTGTATTGTGACGATTGCGGCGTGGTGCCGGAAAAGAAAGAAAACCTGCCGATTGAACTGCCGTTTGAAAATGGCAACGAGCCGATTGATTTCTCGGTGCCGGGCAATCCGCTGGATCGTCACCCCACCTGGGGCGATACTGCCTGTCCGAAATGCGGCAAACCGGCCAAGCGTGAAACCGATACCATGGATACCTTTGTGGATTCCTCATGGTATTACGCGCGCTTTACTGCGCCGCGTACGGAAACCCCGACAGATCTTGCCGAAGCCGAATACTGGATGAATGTCGATCAGTATATTGGCGGTATCGAACACGCGATTTTGCACCTGCTGTATTCGCGCTTCTTTGCCCGCGCGATGCATATCACTGGCCATCTGCCGGAAAAATCAAAAGAGCCGTTCAATGCGCTGTTCACGCAGGGCATGGTGACTCATGCGATCTATCAGACCGCTGGGGAAGATGGTCGCCCGGTCTATCACTACCCGGAAGATGTGGACCTGAAAGATGGCAAAGGGTTCCTGAAAGACGGAACAGAGGTGACGATCATTCCTTCGGCCAAAATGTCGAAGTCGAAAAACAACGTGGTCGATCCAATGCATATCATTGCGCAATACGGTGCTGACACCGCGCGCTGGTTTGTTCTGTCTGATTCCCCGCCTGAGCGTGACGTCGAATGGACCGCGTCGGGCGCTGAGGCCGCGCATAAACACCTTGGCCGTGTTTTCCGCATCTGTTCGGAAATTGCAGGCACCGATGTGCCGCCCACCAAGGAAGATGACGCCCTGTTGCGCGAAATGCACAAGGCCATCCATGATGTGACCATGGGTGTGGAAAGCTTTGGCTTTAACGCCTCGATCGCGAAACTTTATGCCTTTACAAATGCGTTGCAGAAATCCAAAGCGGGCACCGAGGTCAAGAAACAGGCGGCCAAAGCGCTGGTGCAGCTGATGTCGCCGATGACGCCGCACCTGTCCGAAGAACTATGGTCGCTTTTGGGGGGCGAAGGTCTGATTGCCAATGCAACCTGGCCGGTCGCTGATGACGCGATGCTGGTCGAAGATACCGTGACCCTGCCCATTCAGGTCAACGGCAAACGGCGTGGCGAGCTGGAGGTGGCCAAGGATCTTCCGAAAGAAGAGATTGAAAAACTGGTGCTGGCGCATGACGCTGTGGTGCGGGCCCTTGATGGGGGCCAACCGAAAAAGCTGATTGTTGTCCCGGGGCGGATCGTCAATGTGGTTGTCTGATCGACGTAAATTTCTGCTGTCAGCTCTCGCACTTGGGGGCTGCGGCTTTCAGCCGGTGTATGGCACCGGCGGTGGTGGTGGGCAGTTGCTAAATGCGGTTGCCCTGCCTGATCCGGTGACGGAACAGCAGTATCAGTTTGTAAAACGTTTCGAAGAGCGGATGGGCCGGGCCAGTGCACAGCCTGCCTATCGTCTGGAGTATTCGATCTCATCGTGGGAACTGGGGCAGGGGGCAACCTCAACCGGCAGCACCACGCGGTACCGGGTGAATGGGACGGTCAGCTTTACGTTTAAAGATGCAAATGGGGTGGTGGTCGCAAGCGGCTCTGAGCAGGCTTTTACCAGCTATTCGACCACCGGCTCGACAGCGGCAACGCGGGCGTCGCAACAGGATGCTGAACAGCGTTTGTCTGTGATTCTGGCGGATCAGATGGTTGATCGTCTTTTGTCGCTTGTGGCCGGATAAGTCATGAAGCTTTCCCCGCGCGACGCCAATGGCTTTTTTCGCAATCCTGATCCCCGGGCGGCCGGGCTGCTGATCTGCGGCGAAGACACCATGCGCGTGGCAATGAAGCGGCAGGAAGTGATTGCCAATATTGTTGGCCCCGAGGGGGAGGCGGAAATGCGCCTGACCCGGATGAACGGGGCCGAATTGCGCAAAGATCCGGCCCGCCTGCTGGATGCGACGCGCGAACAGGGGTTCTTTCCCGGGCGGCGTGCGGTACTGGTCGAAGAGGCTACGGATGGGTTGGCCAAGATCTTTGGCACCGCGCTGAAAGAATGGCGCGAAGGGGATGCGCAGATCATCGCGACGGCGGGGCAGCTGACGGCCAAGTCAGCGCTGCGCAAATTGTTTGAGGCCGCCCCCAATGCCTATGCCGCAGCGCTGTACAACGATCCGATGGGGCGTGCCGAAATCGAAGCCGAGCTGAACCGCGCTGGGCTGCGCGACATCAGCCCGGATGCGATGGGCGCGCTTGAGGCGCTGGCGCGGGGGCTGACGCCGGGGGATTTTCGCCAGACACTGGAAAAGATCGCGCTTTATAAGCTGGATGATCCCGCGCCACTGACCCCGGCTGAGGTCGATATCAATGCGCCTGCGTCGATAGAGGCCGAGATAGACGAGATTTTCCACGTGCTGGCCGAAGGGCGCAGCGATCAGATTGCACCGGTGATGCAACGGCTGTCTGCGCAGGGGGTTTTGCCCGTGACTTTGCTGATCATGGGGGCGCGCCATTTCCGGACATTGTTTGCCATTGCCTCGGCCCATGGTGGCCCGGCGCAGGGTATCCAGCAATTGCGCCCGCCCGTATTTGGCCCGCGGCGCGACCGGATGCTGCGGCAGGCGCAACGCTGGAATGTGTCCCGGCTGGAAGAGGCGTTGACCGTGCTGATGGATGCGGATCTCAAGCTGCGCTCTGCGGGTCAAAAGGCCCCGGCGCTGGCATTGGTTGAGCGCGCTTTTGTCCGGCTTGCCTATCTTGCACGCCGGTAGCGGCTGCGCCATCCTGCCCCAAACAGGGGAGGGCCGGATGGGCTATACACTTTACGGAAATACCAATACCCGCGCGTTTCGGGTTGTCTGGATGCTGGAAGAGCTGGGGCTGGAGTACACGCATGTGCAAGATGCGCCGCATGGGGAAAATGTGCGCCGCGTTAGCCCCTTGGGGAAGATCCCGGTGCTGCAGGATGGTGAAGCCATCATCCCCGATTCAGGTGCGATCCTGACCTATCTGTCAGACAAACACGGGCGCTTTACCGCCCCCGCCGGCACCCCAGAACGCGGACAACAGGATGCGATGACTTTTCGTATTCTGGATGAACTGGACGCGGTGGTCTGGACTGCGGCACGCCATACCTTTGTCTTGCCAAAAGAGGATCGCATCGGAGAGGTCAAACCCACCTGCGCCAAAGAATTTGGCCGTAATTTCGAAGCGATCTGTGCCGAGATGAAAGGGGATTACTTGATGGGGGATGAACTGACTGTGCCGGATATTTTGCTGGTGCACTGTTCCAGCTGGGCACGCATGGCAAAATTCCCACCGCCCCCCGAAAGCTTCAAAGCCTATTTCAATCGTATTCGGAGCCGTCCGGGATTTCAGGCTGCGGCAGCCAAATCCGCAGGGTAAAGCGGAGCGCCGCATTTGCCTGAAAACTCAAATCGCCCGGGAAACCCCGTTGCCAAATGATATTGATACCGGGGTTTCATAGCGCGCGTTCTAGGGTCAGGATTAATGCATCCTGACCCTAAGGATTGATATGGGGGCTAGGGTTTGCTCAGGCTCCCTTCAAAGTAAGTGTTTTCCCCATCGTTCTGTCCCTGTCAGAGATACTGTACTTAGGGATAGGTCCTACTTACGTTTTAGCGCTGCACCTCAACAGTTGCCCCGAAATATCCCCCTCTGCAGGGGCCTATAGTTCTTGAAAACCTTTGAGGACTATTATGATTACACTTTTGAATGCAGCGCCTGATACTGGAAACCAGGGTGTAAGCGCCCTGTGCCATGCGACCGTATCAGGTTTATCACATAGAGGTGCCTGTGAAATTACAGTCGCCGATCATGGGCGCGGTTTGCGGCAGGCAGATTGGGGATATACCACGGTCAACCTGCTTGGCCTGACACATAACCGCCGCCTCTGGCGTGGGGATAATCTTCGGGCGGCCAATGTCTGGACGCGCGCGGGCGGGGGCCTGAACGCGCCTGCACGAACGGTTGCAAGATCTCGGGCTGTCTTGGATGTGTCCGGCGGCGATAGTTTCACAGATGTGTATGGCCCCAAGCGTTTCCGTGCCATGATCCTGACCAAGCGTCTGGCGCTGAATGCTGGTGTGCCGCTAATTCTCTTGCCACAGAAACTAGGCCCGTTTTCCAATCCGGCCTTCAAAGCAGAAGCCGTCGCTGTTTTGCGCGCGGCGTCTGCGGTCTGGGTGCGCGATGCTCTTAGCTTCAACTTCCTTCGCGAGGCGCTGGGCGAGGATTTCGATCCAGACCGGCACAGGCTGGGGGTCGATGTCGCGGTTGCTTTGCCTCAGGCACGGCCAACGGGTCTGGCACCTACAGTCTTGAACTGGCTCAAAGCCTCCAGAGGCTTTCCTCTGGCGGGGCTGAATGTCTCGGGGCTTTTGTGCAATGACAATGAAACAGCGCGGCAAAACTTTGGCCTGACGGATTTGCATACCAACCAGATCTTTGCGCTGTCGGAAAGGCTGCTACAATACCATCCAGATCTGCGGCTGTTGCTTATCCCGCATGTACATCGCCCCGATGGTGATGCGGAAAGTGATCTGGACGCCGCGCGATCTCTTAAAACACGGCTTGGTGCGCTTGGTGATGGCCGCGTTCTGGTGCTGGAAGACCAGTTGAACGCGATGGAACTAAAGTGGGTTTTGTCCCGACTGGACTGGTTCGCCGGAGCACGCATGCACGCAACCATTGGTGCCTTTTCTTCGGGGGTGCCGACGCTGGGGCTGGGATATACGGATAAGGCGCAAGGGGTGTTTGCGGAATGCGGCATTGGCGACGAGGTGGTGGATCTGCGCCGCGCCGACGCCCGCCAGATCGCTGAAAGAGCTGAGGTCTCTTTTGCCAGCCGGGGTGCTCTTAAGGACGATCTGACCAGCCGTATTGAGGGGATAAAAGCGCGGGCCAACCGCGAGATGAACGTGATTGCCCGTCAGGCTGGTCTTCTATGTTGATCCCGGTGCGGGCGTCATCTGGCAAACCGATGGTCTGGGCAATCCCAATCCTGGCCGAAGCGGCCGCGTTGGGGCGCTCGGTGGTTTTTGCCTGGGTCCTTGGACCGGATGAGTTGGGTCAGGCGATGATACTGGCGCTCACTGTCAGGCTGGCGGAAATGGCGAGCGACGTGGGCGTAGATCGGCTGATGCTGCAGGCGGGTGACGGCGGCACCCCCCACTTTCAATCAAATATGCACGGTGTGGTCATTGCACGGGGGCTGATCGCGGCCTTGGTCCTGCTGGCTGCGGCACCGATCCTTGCTGCGGTTTTTGATGGCGGGCCGTCTGTGTCTGCCTATGCGTGGCTGGCGGCGGTTCCGGCGTTGCGCGGGATGGTTCATCTGGATTTTCGCCGCTCTGAGCGTCTGTTCCGCTACAAGCCGATGGCGCTTGTCGAGGGGGGCGCGACTGCGGCGATGATCATCTGCGTGCTGCCCGCCGCCGTTTTTCTGGCCGACCACAGGGCGATGCCCGCTGTACTGATTGCCCATGCTGCGATTTATGCCGGGCTGTCTCATCTGGTGGCGATCAGGCCCTATGATGTGCGTTTTTCTGCCAGCGCTTTCCTGCGTGTGTGGCGCTTTGGCGCGCCGCTGGTGTCGAATGCAGTGCTGTTGTTCATAACCTTCTATGCGGATCGGATTATCGTGTCCAAAGCTTACGATTGGGCGACCTTGGCTGTCTATGGCGTGGCTTTGCAACTGGCGCTGCTGCCAGCGCAGATTACCGGACGCGCGGCTGCGTCTTTGGTGCTGCCACGCCTGCGTGTCGCTATCCGCCGAAATGCACTGGCCCAGAGCTGGCAACCAGTTCTGTCCCTGTACATCCTGCTTGCCGCAGCGATGGCCGCAGGGTTTGTTCTGCTGGCCCCAGCGGGCATTGCGTTTATCTATGGCACAGGTTTTCGGCCAGATCCGGCCCTGACTTTGGCCTTGGGGGCCGCTGCCGGTTTTCGCATCCTTAGAACGCCTTATTCTCAGCTGGCCATTGCAATCGGGCGCACCGGCGATCCGGCGCGCGCCAATCTTGTGCGGGCTTTGGCGCTTATCCCGGCGGCTGTTTTTGCAGCCGCAGGACTGCCGCTCGCAGCCATCGCCGCCGCCGCCGCCCTTGGCGAGGCCGGGGCCATGGTGCGGGCTTATTTTCTGGCGCGGCCCACGTTCAGCACCCCATTCAAACAGGAGATTTCCCTATGACCACCGATCCTATCTCTGCGATTGTGGCAGATAACATGTGTACTGGTTGTGGTGCCTGTGCTGGCGCTTTCCCCAATGCAATCCGGATGATTGAGGATCCGGTGCAGGGGCGGCGACCGGTTGTGGAAAACAGCGATGCGGGACGGCGGGCCGCAAAATCAGCGCTGGCGGTTTGTGCGGGCGCGTCGAGCGATTGGTCAGATCTGAAGGTTGAGGACAATATTGACGCAGACTGGGGGCCTGTTCTGGGCGCCTGGGAAGCCTGGGCCAGCGATCCTGAAATGCGCTGCCAAGGGTCTTCTGGTGGGGCCGTGACCGCTTTGGCCAGTCACGCGCTGGCGGCTGGCATGGCTGGTGGGGTGGCCCATATCGCGGCGCGGCGGGATGACCCACGTCTGAATGAAGCTGTGATCAGTAAGGATCGCGCGGGCCTAATGCGGGGCACGGGATCACGCTATGCGCAGGCAAGCCCGGCTGAAAAGCTGGGTGAAATCGCCCGCAGCGATGATCAGATCGTGTTTATCGGCAAACCATGTGATGTCGCATCAGTACATCAGGCGATGCAGTCCTGGGTTGAGCTTGCGGATAAAATCCCGCTGACGATTTCAATTTTCTGCGCGGGTGCTCCGAACCTGACCGCAACAGAGCGGCTTTTGCAAAAGCTGGAGGTGCCCAAAGACGCGCAGCTGGCCGATCTGCGTTATCGTGGAAATGGCTGGCCCGGTTTGATGCAGGCCATCTGGAAAGATCCGCAGGGCACTTTGCATAAAAGCAAGAGCATCACCTATGCGGAAGGCTGGGGGAATTATCTGCAATCCGAGCGCCGCTGGCGCTGCCGGATTTGTTCGGATCATACGGGCGCGTTTGCAGATATTTCGGTGGGTGACCCCTGGCACAAGCCGCCAAGCGGTGAACAGGACAAAGGGCGGTCTCTGATCATCGCCCGGACACAGCGCGGGCAAGAGTTCGTAGAGGCGGCGATCAGAGCACAGGCAATCGTGGCCGAGCCAAGACCCCGCGATGTCATCGCACGCGCGCAGCCCAATCTGAAGGCCACACATGGGGCTGTTTGGGGGCGCTCTCTGGCGATGCGGATTGTGGGGTTGCGCGTTCCCAGAACGTCAGACCAGCCGCTGTTTTCTTTGTGGATGGCGCTGCCTTTGAAACAGAAAGTCCAGTCGGTTTTGGGCACGTGGAAACGTATTTTACGTGAACGCCTGTGGCGCAAAGTGACGATCTCGGGCGTTCAGAAATGACGCTGGCGGATCATCTTTCTGCGGGGCGAACCTCCAATCTGGATCTCCTGAGGGTGGTGCTGGCTGCCTGTGTCATTGTCAGCCATGCTTGGCCTCTTGCCCTTGGTCCCGGCACGCCAGAGCCGCTGGAGCAGCTTACAGGTCGTTCACTTGGTGGCTGGGCTGTTTTGTTGTTCTTTTTCCTATCCGGTCTGCTGGTCACAAGAAGCGCCGAGCGTAAAAAAATGCGGGCCTTCTGGCAGGCGCGTGCCAGGCGGATTTTCCCCGGATTGGGCGCGGCATTGCTGTCCACCCTGGCCCTGGCCTGTGCCAGCGGTGCCGCGCCAAACATGGTTGACGCCGCTGTCTGGTTCCTGCGCGCCTTTACCCTTTTGTCGATAGAACATCAGATTCCGGGCGCCTTTGCTGGAAACCCTTATCCCAGCGTTGTGAACGGCCCCTTGTGGAGCCTGTTTCACGAACTAACCGCCTATGGTCTTTGTGTCCTGATTGTCTTTTCAGGCCTGACCCGCCATGCGCTGGCTGTTTTGGGGTTGGTGCTGGCAACCACAGCCATAACATATTGGGGCGGACCTCTGCCCGGCCGCCTTGCGGTGTTTGCGCCCTTGTTTTGTGCCTTTCTGATGGGGATGGCTATTTATCGCCTGCGTTATCGCATCAAAGTGACACCCGCGCTCATTTTTGCTGCCACTCTGACTGCTTTGGTTCTTCCTGGCGTTTGGTCCATTGGGGCTGTCTGCATTGCGACGCTGGCAGTAGTGCTTTGCCTGCCGCAGATCAAATTGCACGCGGACTATTCCTATGGCCTGTACATCTACGGCTGGCCGGTTGCGCAGTTTGTGATGCACATGCTGCCGAACACAGGCCCGGGTGCGCTTGCCATCCTTAGCCTTGCGGCAACCTTTCCTTTTGCAGTTTTCAGCTGGCATTTCGTCGAAGCGCCGATGATGTCGCGCCAGCCTGTTCAGGTATAAGCCATGGTCGCCAAAGCAGCAGCATCACGTGGGATCATGGGCGTTCCAACGGCAATTGCCGTCTTTTTCCTGACGGTTATGTTGCCAACAGCGGTCTCTCTCAATCTAGGTGGGCTGCGTCTGTCGGCCTACCGGGTTGTTCTGATCGTTCTCTTCTTGCCCATGCTTGTAAAACTGCTTTCCGGGCAACGGGGGCGGATCAACCTTTTCGACATCCTGCTTCTTTTGCACTGCACATGGGCGGTGATCGCGCTGATCAAATGGGGCGGAGTTGGGCAGGGGCTTGAATCCGGCGGGATCTATTTTGTGGAATGCGCGGGCGCATATCTGGTTGGCCGTCTGTACATACGGTCATACGAAGACTTTGCCGCAGTGGCGCGCGCCTATGTGGCTGTTGTGATCGCTACGCTTCTTTTCACGGTGCCAGAAGCGCTGACCGGCATTCACATTCTACATGACAGTATCTCAGGTGCTTTCGGGGGCGCGCGGGCGCCTTTCATCGAACCGCGCATGGGGATTGAACGCACCTTTGGCCCTTTCGATCACCCGATCCTATATGGGGTGTTTTGTGCGTCGGCTTTCTCGCTTGCCTACTTTGTGGTGGCTGAGAGGCGGTTCAGCAATCTGGGGGGCATGGCCAAGGTGGCTGGCGTTGGCCTTGCGACCTTTATGTCGGCGTCGGGTGGCCCCTATCTGGTCTTGATGATGCAGGGGTTTGTTGCCCTCTGGGAACGCGTCCTCAGCCGCGTTCAAGGCCGTTGGGCCGCGCTTTTTTCGCTGATGGCGCTTGCCTATGTTGCGATTGACCTGTTCTCGACGAAAACACCTTTCCATGTCTTTGTGAACAATTTCACCTTTTCCAAACAGTCGGCCTACAACCGGATTTTACTGTTTGAATATGGCTCTGCCGAGGTCGCCAGACACCCCATATTCGGCATCGGTCTGGGGGATTGGGAACGTCCGGTATGGATGTCTGACAGCATGGATAATTTCTGGCTGGTGACCGCCGTTCGCTATGGCCTGCCTGCGTTCTTTTTGCTGGTTGGTATGCTGCTTGGCCTGATCTGGGCCGCGGGGCAGCGCAAGGGGCTGCCGCCGCAATGGCGCCGTGCCCGACATGCCTGGGCCTTTACCCTGTTCGGGATCAGTGTTGCCGCCGCAACGGTTCATCTTTGGAATGCCCTGTTTGTCTTGTTTTTCTTCCTCATAGGGGCAGGCGCCTGGCTGTTGGATGTGCGCCCGGAACAGGCCCGGCCTCAGGCCCGCCCCCCCACAACGGCTTCGCGCAAGCGGCCGCAGTTCCTGTTTTAACCCATTTAGAAAGGCCTCTTTTATGGATCTCTCGATTGTCATCGTGAACTGGAATACCCGAGATTTATTGCGGGATTGTCTGCAATCCATTGAGGCGGGGCGGGGCTCTTTGCAGATTGAAGTGCTGGTTGTCGACAATGCCTCTTGCGATGGCTCTCCTGAGATGGTGCGCACTGAGTTTCCTCAGGTTCAGCTGATTGAAAACAAGGAGAACCTTGGCTTTGCAGCGGGGAATAATGTCGCCCTGAAAAAGGCGACTGGCCGGTTTGTCATGCTGCTGAACACCGATACGCTGGTGCATGGCACTGTTCTGGCTGATGCGGTGGCATGGCTAGAGGCACATCCAGATGTCGGGGTGATTGGCCCGCGGGTTTTGAATTCGGATGGCACAGTCCAGCCGTCATGCAGCGCATTTCCGTCATTGAAATTCCTGACAATGCAGGCTTGCGGCCTGACGAGGGTCGCGCGATGGGACAGGTACAGAATGACCGGCTGGGATCGGTCGTCTGAACTGAAAGTTGATGTGATATCAGGCGCAGCGATGTTTGTCCGGCGCGAGGCAATGGAAGACGTTGGCCTGCTGGACGAAGCGTTCTTTTTCTACGGCGAAGAAACCGACTGGTGCCACCGCTTTGGCCGCGCGGGCTGGGGGTTGGTCTTTGTTCCAATCCCGGAAGTCACGCATTTTGGCGGCGGGGCCGTTCGCCAACTAAATCACAGGCGGGATGTCATGATGACAGAAGGCACCACGCGGTTGCACCGGAAACATGGGGGGCTTGTGGCAGGTGTGATCTGCTTTGCAATCCTGAGTTTTCACAACCTTTCCAGAGCCTTGTTCTGGAGCCTGCTCAGTCTTGTGAATAAAAAGGGCGCAAAGGATCGCGCCCGTCATTTTCTGTCGGTTGCCGCAGATCTGCCCAAAGCCTGGCCATCACACAAGCAATTGGCGGTGCGCTCATGAAGGTTCTTCTGATCGCCCCGAATGTCGACGCCACAGATGTGGGAGAAGCCTTTGTTGCCTTCAAATGGGCCGAGGCGCTATCTGCCCTGACCGACCTGACTGTATTGACCTTCCAGAGGCCCGGCCGCCAAAACGTCGCGGATCAGTTGCCGGGGGCACGGGTTGTAACCTGGCCCGAGCCGTCCTGGGCGCTGAAGCATGAGCGCCTGAATGCGATGCTCAAACCGGCCTGGCCGGTGTTTGCCCGCCATGTGCGGCGCTGGATTGCCTCGGCGCGCAATACAGGCGAACACTTTGACATTGCCCATCAATTGATGCCGCAAGCGGCTCGCTATGCCTCTCCGCTGCGCCATTTCAGTATCCCCTATCTCATTGGTCCATTGGGGGGCGCGCTTGATACGCCTGCCGCTTTTCAGGCCGAAGCTGCCAGCGCGCCTTTGTTTACCCGCCTTCGCAATATTGATGCGTTTCGTTTTCGCAATGACCCGTGGCTGCGCGCCAGCTATGCGCGGGCTGCCTGTGTGCTGGGGGTCGCCCCCTATGTTCAGAACGTCCTTGGGGATGTTCCGTTGCAGCGGTTTGAACCCGTGCTTGAACTGGGGATCGAAGATGTAGAACCAGATCGGGCGCGGGATCAGGTGCCGGGCCGTCTTCGTCTGTTGCATGTAGGGCGTGCCGTGCGCACCAAGGGGTTGCGGGATACGGTTCGGGCGCTCGCCCATCTGAAAGACCTGCCGGGCGTCACCTTGACCAGCGCGGGTGCAGGAGAAGAGCTGGCAATGTGTCGGGCGGAAGCTGACCGGCTGGGGGTTGCTGACCGCGTCCAGTTTCTGGGGAGGATTCCGCGGGAAGAGGTTGAACAGCTTTATGCCACCCATGACGCTTTCTGCTTTCCCTCCTTTCGTGAACCCGCTGGCGGCGTGTTATACGAAGCGATGCGTCATGGTTTGCCCGTGATAACCGCAGACAGAGGCGGCCCCGGCTGGATCATAGATGAGGGCTGCGGGATCCGGATCCCCGTCACAGCACCAAAAGAATTTGCAACAGACATCGCATCAGCCATGCGGCAACTTGCGGTTTCGCCATCGATCCGGGGCAGGCTTGGCGCTCAGGCGAAAAGCAAAGTCTTTCATGAGGGGCAGTGGGCGACAAAAGCCGCCCGGTTGGTCCGCCTTTATAAAGACGTGCTGCGCTAACAAAAAGAAATATACCCCACCCAAGAGTATGGGTGGACCTCACCCAATTCCGCAAGAAAATCAACTTTTTACAATTTAAATCATACACTTATAAAGTGCTACGGTGATCTCAAGACATCAAAAACTTGGGAGCATCAAAATGCCAAAACATGAACATTCGCGTCCCGTTGTCCTCGCCGTTTCGTCTGGCGGAGGCCACTGGGTTCAGATGCAGCATCTTGCTCCGGCGTTTGATGGCGCAAAGGTGCATTATGCCACAACGGATTCATCTGCAGCCGAAAATGCCGGCGATACCCATGTGCATGTTTATCCGGATGCGAACAAAGACACCCCCCTTCGTCTGATTGCCTGTGTGTGTCGTCTGGCCTGGCTGGTTTTGCGCGTCCGGCCGGATGTCGTGGTGTCGACAGGCGCAGCAGGCGGCTTTGTCGCGATCCGGCTGGCCAGAGCGCTCGGCGCGCGGACCATGTTCATCGACTCGATTGCCAACGCCCGGAAACTGTCGATCTCGGCAGGTCTCTCGCTTGGGGTTGCTGATCGGGTGCTGTCGCAGTGGCCCAAGGTCGCCGAGGAAACTGGCGCGGAATATCAGGGCGCCTTGATCTGAACAATTTTCAATAAAGTGAGGTTTCAGCAATGATTTTTGCGACCGTCGGCACGCAGCTGCCATTTGACCGCATGTTAACGAGCCTGGACAACTGGGCAGCTCATAATCCCAACATCCCGGTGTTCGCCCAGACAGGCAGCAGCGCTGGCTCTTTTCCCCATCTCGAAACCGTTTCCAATCTCAGCCTGACCGAGTTTCAGGATTATTTTGATCGGGCCCGGCTGGTGGTCGCACATGCAGGAATGGGCACCATTCTGTCCGCTGCCGAGGTTGGAAAACCTCTGATCCTGATGCCCCGCCGGTTGAAGTTTAACGAACACCGCACGGACCATCAGCAGGACACTGCCAATGAGATGGAAAGGCTGTCAAATGTCACCGTCGTGCAAGATGGCGTGGCCCTGCGCAATGAGCTGGACCGGGCCGTAAGGTGCAATTTCGAATTGGGTCTTTCTGCGACCGCCAATGACGCGCCCGAGTTAGAGCAACTGCTGGGCACAATCCGGGATTTCGTCTGGGATCGGCCACCCCTGCCAGCATCCAATAAACCCGCAGATCAAAGCGGTGCGGCATGATTAAGGCCACGATCCTTGTTCCCGCACACAACGAAGAGGCGGTTATTGCACGCACGCTTTGGTATCTTTCCAAAGGGTTAAGGCTTGATGAGTTCCGCGTTGTTGTGATTGCCAACGGTTGCTCGGATTCGACAGCAGCCCGGGCGCGCTCCGTCATGCCAGATGCTGAGGTCATTGAGACGCAGCGCCGTGGGAAATGTCATGCCCTCAATCTTGGGTTTGACGCCTCCTGCAAATCTGCGCCCATTGTCTGCCTTGATGCCGATCTGGATGTTACGTCTGAATCCCTGACAGCTTTGCTGGCTCCGCTGAGCAACGGAACTGCACTGGCCTCTTGCGGTAAAATGGAGGTGATAACCTCATCATCTTCTGCCGCCGTTCGCATGTTTTACCAGGGATGGCGATCAAACCCCTATTTCAACCAGGGGAAATTCGGCGGCCTGTTCGCGCTGTCGCCGGAAGGGGCTGCACGTGTCTTTCCCCTGCCTGAAATCACAGCTGATGACGAATACATCCGCCGCAGTTTCAACGCGCAGGACGTTGCCTTTGTTCCCACGTGCAGTTTTTCAGCCCGAGCCCCTTTTCGGTTCCGTGATCTCATCAGGGTCAGACGGCGCAGTCTCAGGGGCGCGCGGCAGGTGACCAAGCTGGGTATGGCCAGCCCAGAGCAGAAAAGCCTGCCGAAAATGCTGCGCCGCGCGCTGGTGTCGCCTTCGGATACGCTGCCGATCGCTTTCTTTTTGCTTGTGATGTGCTGGGTGCGGGTCTGCCTGATGTGCGAGGGGCAATCTTCATCGCAGCGCTGGGAACGCGATCTGTCTTCGCGTGCGGCGGGGTAACACAATGGTTTTAGCCGCGACCGCCCAACCCCAGAGTATTCAGCAACAAAACCCCATAGTTGAAGAGGTCCCCGAACCGAATCCGATTCATGGCGTCATTCGGGTTATGAGAGGGCGCTGGAAACAAACCTGTGCCAAAGCCTTGCTTTTTGGTTCGGTGATGTGTGTCGCAGGCTTTCTGTCCGGTGTCCGGCTCTTTGAATCTCAGGCCATTTTGCGGGTTTTCCCTCAGGAATCCAACATCCTGTACGCCACCGGTGATGAATCGGTGCTGAAGACCTTCGACAGTTTCGTCAAAGCCGAAACCACTTATGTGGCTTCGCCCCCGGTGATGGTGCGGGCTGCTGGTTCTTTGTCGGCTCAGATGCCTGAGCTTGCTGGCCAAATGAGCGCCTCAGACCTGTCAGGGTCAATTGAGATCAAACGGTCAGACAGCCTGATTGTGCTGAAGACCAAAAGCCGTGATGCGGAGTTCGCGCAGCAAAAACTTGAGGCCATTGTAACCTCTTATCTTGCGCTAAAGACCGAGGCAGAGGCGGAGCGATCAGAAGTTCGCCTGTCAGAACTTCGCACCCGGGAAGAAGAGCTTGTGCTGCGTCTTGCCAGACTCCGGGCGACCCAGCTGGAGGTCGGCGGTGAGTTTGGCAGAAACGCAATCACCAAAGCCCATATTGAGAAACTCGCCAAAATTGATGGGCTTGCGGCGCGCAAAGCCGAAGTTGCCGCCACGCTGGCCGCACTAGAAGCCCGAAGCGGGGGCGCATCTGCGGATACCTCGGATGAGGAAATCATGCGGGCCACGCTTTTGGACCGGGCGATGGCTGATCTCAATTTTGAGCGCGCCAAACTGATGAGCGAGCTGGCTGGATTGCAGGCTGGCTATGATGGCCAAAGCAACATGCGCTTTGAGCTGAAAGAAAAGGCGCTGAGCGATGAAATTGCTGTCATCGAAACGGCCCTTGCCGACCGGCGCGAACAGATCCGGGTGCTGGGGCAGACCGGGGCGCTTACAAATGCGTCGGCAGAAGGCAATGACGTCAGCATCACCGAAATTCGCAGCCTGTTTTCAAAAGTTGAAAACCAGCTAGAGGCCGCCCGGCTGGATGCGCGCGACCTGAATCGTCGTCGGATCGAACTGGATCAGGTGGAACACGACATCAACGAAGCACAGGATCTACTTGGGGAAACGCGCCGTGCCCTTGAGGTGATCAGGCTTGAATCCGGGCGCTCTCTACCCGGCTATGCAGTGCTGATGTCGCCTCCTTCGACACCGTTTAAACCGGTGAGCGACAGCCGCAAGATGTTGGCGGCATCCGGTCTTGCCGGGGGGGCTGGCCTGGCGCTTGTCCTGTCTCTCATCCTTGGGTTCAAAGACAGGCGTCTGCGGTTCGCCGAAAGCCTTACACCAGTTCAACACCGTATGCCGGTTTTGCAGGTCTCTTCAGCGGAAGATGCCGACGCACATGCTGCGGATCTTCTGCGCAATGAGCTGCAGCTGCATCCGCTTCGCAAGCCTCGGCTGGTGGGCAAGGCGCCTGTTATCGCTGTGACCCGTGCGGGGTCTGGCACGACCATAGAATTGGCCCGCGCGCTTGCGGAAAGTTATGCCCGGGCGCGTATGAGCGCGCTGATCATCGAAGCGGATATCGCGCAGGGCTGTCAATCGGTGTCTGCCAACCGCTGGAGAAGCTTTTTATCCGGCAACGCCCCCGAAGTCACTGTCGAGAAAGGCAAAGCGGGTGTCTGGGGTTTGCCGGACGGGCCGAAAAGCACCCTGGATGATACGACCGTCTCAGCGCCGATGGTGCGTGATGCCATTGAGAGACTCGTCTGCTCTGTCGATATCGTGGTGATTTCGGCTGGCAGCCTGACTGACAGCCTGTGCAGCCAGTTTGTTCTGTCCGCCTCTGATGTCGGTGTGCTGGCCATGTGCCCCTCGGACCAGAAAGACACGGTTCTTGCCCAAATCGAACGCATGGACGGACTGCCCCGCCACGGGGGTGTCGCCGTCATGCGCAAGGCCCTGCCCGGTGATCCGTGGCTGGCCGTTCCTACCTGAGTTTGTTGTTTGTTCGGAGATTGCCAATGACCCTGTCATCTACTGAAACCCCGAAACATGTCCGCGCCGGGATTGGCGTCAGCCCCAAACGGGTGCTCGATCTTACGCTTGCTCTGGCTGTGCTGGCTGTGACCTGGCCGCTGCTGGTTTTGACCGCCGTTATTGTTGCTTTCAGTTCGCGGGGCCCGGTGTTCTTTGTGCAGGAACGGATCGGTCTGGATGGGCATCCGTTCAATATGTTCAAGTTCCGCTCTATGTTTCAGGATGCGGAAGAGCGCCGGGATCAGTTGATGGACCTAAGCGACCGCGACGGAGTTTGCCTGAAGATCAGGCAAGATCCCCGGATTACCGGTGTCGGTCGGTTTCTTCGCCGCTGGTCGCTGGATGAACTGCCGCAGATCTTCAATGTCATCAAGGGGGATATGTCCTTGGTGGGGCCGCGTCCTGCCCTGATCGAAGAGGTGGCCGAATACCCCGAACGGGCCCATCTACGGCACCGTGTTCTGCCGGGCATCACCGGGCTGTGGCAGGTCTCTGGGCGCGCTGAAATCAGCTTTGATGAAATGATCGATTTGGATCTGGCCTATGTCCGCAACTGCACGCTGAGAACCGACATCGTCATTCTATTTCGGACGTTTCGTGCCGTCTGGGACGGAAGGGGGGCCTACTGATGATCCAGGGCAATAGCCCGCTGACAACGCTCTACCGCTGAACCTGCCGAAGTTATCCCCTTCGGCGCCACCTCAGACCACCCAATCAGAGAAAGAAATGAACATGCCTAATCTGTTGCAGGACACCGACGAAAGACTCACATTCGGGCAATACACCGTTTCTGACCACTGGCAAGGTGAGGTCGGCGAAGACGGAAGCCCGGTCTTATCGACAACGGTCGAGACTATTGAAAGCGTTCCTTACGAGCTAGAGTTTAACCTTGCGGCCAATCTGTCGGCCAATGTGGAAAGCGTCACGGTCGAGGTTGTCTTTGGTGGTGAAAGCATCGGAAGCTTTTCCCACGAAGGTGGGGTTTTCGAAACATATACCTTCAGCTTGATGGGCACAGGGCAGGCGACCGAACTGGAATTCAGGATTTTGGATGATTCCTCTGATGAGGGGGGATCGCTTGATACCTCTGGGGTCATTCCGTCTTACGAAAAGATAGTTAACTTCATGGGCAACGAGGTGACGGTTGACGCCTTCGCACCGGGCCAGAATTTCATCTATCAGGTTTTGAACGGGCAGCTTGTCAAATTTGATCTGGAAACAAACAGCTATACCGAAACCGAAACATCAGCCGCAGTCAATGTGAATGCCATTGGCTATTCCAGCGAATTCGATCTGATCTATGGCATCGCCAGATCAGACGGGACCGACGCAAGCGGCAATGCGATTGCGCGAAATGATGTCATCGCGATGGATGCGACCGGGGCAACCTACAAGGTGTCTGCGGGCAGCATGGGGTCTTATATCGGCGATGTCGATGATCAGGGCAATCTGTGGACCTTCAGCGGTAACCTGAGAACCGCAGTCGTTTATGATCTGTCGGAAACCGGACCAGACGGCACGTTGGACTCTCAGGTCATTCAGTTGCCCGCGCTGGGCATTCCAACCCGTGGGCTGGCGGATCTGGCCTATGATGCGGGTAGCCAAACGTTTTTTGGTGTCGCGCATGGTGGCTCACATGGGTCGGCGGGGGTGCTGGTCTCGATCGACATTTCTGAAGTGAGCCTCGGCGGTGAGCCGATTGTCACAACCCAGACCCTTGCCGGGACAATTGTGGATGGCGAAGTGAGACCCGGCATTCCGTCAAGCGCATATGGTGCAACCATCGTGGATGCAGATGGGAATGTTTACGCAGGTGCGAACAACACTGATCATGATCTGGACAGCTCAACACCAAATGCTGGCGGGTTTTACCGGATAACCACTGGTGAAGATGGTGCGCTATACATGGAGCTATTGGCGCAGGCGCCAAGGGTCTACAGCAATGATGGCGCCATGGATACGCGCGGTGTGGATCCGTTCCTGGGTATTGATACCACCTCAACCGTTTTGCTGCGCGCGCCGGTGTTGTCGGTTGCGGTGGCGGAAGATGATCGGGTGAAGCTGGCGGCAAAGGGAACTGCGGTCACGATTGACCTGCTTGCAAACGACGAAGTGTCAGAAGGCGGAACCCTGACGCTAACCCATATTGACGGGGTCGCTGTCAGTATCGGTGATACCTTCACCCTGGCAAATGGCGAAACGGCAACGTATCTCGGCAATGGGCTGCTTGAGGTCACGCCGGGTAGTGCGCCGCGCGATGTCACGGCAGAAATTTCCTATACCGTCGAAAGCGAAGCCGGGGTGTCAGACAGTGCCACTCTGACAATTGAAACCTCGCCTGTTCAGGGCACTGCCGGAAACGATCATATGGTCGGGTATACCGATCAGGATGGCACTCAAATTGATGGGGCGGATGGGCCAAATGATGTGATCCTAGGCTATGGAGGCAACGACAAGATCTTTGCGGGTGCCGGTGATGACGATATCTATGGTGGTTCCGGCAATGATTTCATCCGTGCGCAGTCTGGCAATGACGTGATCTATGGTGAGGCAGGCCGTGACGTGCTGGATGGCGGAACGGGTGCTGATGTGATGTATGGCGGCACAGGCAATGATATCTACTTTGTGGATGACGTTGATGATGTGGTGTCCGAAGCTGGTGGCGATGGCACTGATACTGTGAAGTCAAAGGTCAGCTATACGCTTGGTGACGACCTGGAAAACCTGTGGCTGCAAAAAGGGTCTGAGGCCCTGACTGGCACGGGCAATGATTTGCGCAACATGATTGTTGGCAATGGTTTGGACAACGCCATTGATGGTTTGGCCGGGAATGACAACCTGATTGCGGGCGGTGGGAATGACACTGTTTTCGGCGGTGAAGGCCACGACAAGCTGCATGGCAATGATGGTGCCGATGCGCTTTTCGGTCAGTCAGGAAACGACAAGCTGCACGGCGGCACCGGGGATGATACTGTCGATGGCGGCGAAGGCAACGACACGCTGTGCCCCGGTCTTGGCGATGACATCATGTACGGCGGTGCGGGCAATGACCTGCTGTCAGGCAATGCCGGTGCCGACATCGCATATGGCGGGGCAGGGAACGACACCTACAAGGTGTCGGATGCCTTAGACACAATCGTAGAATTCGCAGGCGAAGGTCATGATGTTGTGCATGCCAAAGCGGATGTGACGCTGTCAGAAAATGTTGAGGATGTGTTCCTGTTCGGCAGCGCAGATTACAGTGCAACCGGAAATTTGGGCGGAAATCGTCTGCTGGGCAATTCGGGCAGCAATGTTTTGTCCGGTCTGGCGGGGAGCGATCACATTGACGGGCGTCAGGGAAACGACATCCTTCAGGGCGGCACCGGACGTGACAAGCTGCGCGGCGGTACGGGTGATGATGAGCTATCTGGAGGTTCCGGTGCCGACACGATCAGCGGTGATGTGGGGGCTGACCACATCCTTGGCGGGGAAGACAACGATCTGCTTTATGGCGGTGCTGGGTCCGACACTTTTGAGTTCCGCCTGGGCGACGGGCAGGACGTGATTGGTGATTTCGATGTGACAACAGATGTCATCCATCTGGTGGGTGTCAGCTCTGATGAGCTGACTTGGTACAATACCACAAATGGTCTTCGCCTTTCTTACGGGTCGAGCGACGACGAAGTGTTCTTCAGCGGTCTGATGCAGGTAGCCGCATCAGAGATAAGTTTCTTTCTGTTGGATGGCTAACACCCCGCCAGAACATAGCGGCTGAGAGACCCTTGTGGTTTCAAAGCTGATGCGCTGATCGGGGGCATTGTTTGGCGTCAAACACCAAATCGCTCTGGCGGGTTGTCCAGCAGGTCACGCAACCGTCCGATGGCGGCTTCGAAGTTCGCCAGCCCCACGCCTGCATTGATCGCAATGCGCACCGCATGACGGGTGGTTCCGTTGCGCTCGGTGTAGTCCTCAGCCGACCGGATGCGCACGCCCTGCGCTTCGGCCGCCTGACAAAAGGCGCTGGCCCGCCAGCCTTCGGGCAGGGTTAGCCACAGAAACAGAACATCAGGCCGCCATGTCAGATCATAGCCCCCTAGGATGTTCACGGTGGACTGGATGTAGCGATTGGTCTCTTCAATGACGTTCTGTTTGATCTGTGGCATTTGCGGATGCGGCAGAAGTTTGCTGAACAGATCGGTCAAAGGTGTGGCTAGCCCAAAGAACGAATATTCAGCCGACCTTCGCAGCTTGGCAGCGGCCCCCTCGGGTGACACCGCATAGCCCAGTCGCAGCGCAGGGGTGAGCATCTTGGAAATGGAACCTATGTACCAGGCACGCTCGGGGGCCAGAATCCGGTAGGATACCGCCTGCGCAATATTCATCCGGTAACAATCATCTTCCAGAATTTCCAGATCCAGACGTCTTGCGATGCTGACGATGTCTTTTCGGCGCGTTTCAGGGGTGAACTGCAATGTTGGGTTATGAACCTCGGGGGAGGTACACAGAATTTGTGCCTCGTGCTGGCGCGCTGCGGCTTCCAGAGCTTCGGGGATAATCCCGTCGGCATCCATGGCCACGGGAACGACATCGGCACGCAGCAGTTCTGCAGCACGGCTAAAGCCGGGATAGGAGAGTTCTTCGACCAGAATGGTCGGCTTGCGCCCCTTCAGAAGGGTTTGCAGCACCAGCAAAATCGCGTTTTGCCCGCCATTGGCCAAAATCACATCATCTGCTGAAATTGATCCGATGGGCACCTCTCTCAGCCAGTGCACCACCGCCTCTCTGGCCCCAAGAGACGAGGCGCGTGTCGGATAATGCATCACCCCCGACGGCGGGTTTTGCGCCACCTCGCCCAGTAGTTCCCGGATCAGACGTGCCTGCCCCACGTTCGGCAGGTGCGGGGAAACCATATTGACGGCATAACCATCGCCGACCGCGTTGTGAATTTGCGAATCCACTTCAACGGGCTGATCAAAAAGTGCGGGCGGGTCACTCTGCGCGGCTGCCACAAAGGTGCCACGCCCAACCACTGCCTTCAAAACCCCAGCATCGACAAGCTGCGAATAGGCGCGTGCAACCGTGCCCGGTGTAACCGCCAACTGAAAGGCCAGCTCACGTACAGGGGGCAGTTTTTCGTCCACCGCCAGATGCCCAGCTTTTACGGCATTTCGAAGGGCCTCTGTCAGAACTTTGTATTTCGGCCCCTTCGCGGCGCTCAGGTCTGGCAACCATATTGTATCCATAACAATCTTTCTGTGGACAGGTGTGAGGCGTACTTGTATCCACAAATTGTAGCAAGCTCGCTACATTGTATCAATACAAAATAAGGAGCCTGTTCCCATGGCATTGTCAATACAATCGCACGTTCACGACCTTTCTGCGCTCTCTGCACGCCCTACTCTGGCGCCTGCGGTCCGTATTACTGTGAAAATCGCGTTTGTGCTGATGACCTGGGATGAGACCTATCGCACGAGACGCTCCTTAAAGCGTCTGACGCTGGATCAACTGGATGACATCGGGGTCTCGCGTTCGCAAGCCATGAAAGAGGCAAAGCGCCCCTTCTGGAAACGATAGAGAGGTTCACGCATTCCCCGTTCTTACTGGGCCGCATTTCGTTTTGCGGTTCAGTGAGGCCAGAAATTGCCGGGTTCAGGGTAGTTGGTGTGTTTCGTTTTGTCGTTGGAACACCAAAACGGAAGACCCGATATAGTTCACCACAAGGGCCACTATTGACCCCAGCATCGTCGCGTAAACCGCATGCAATGGTGTTGGCGACATCAGCCACAAGAGGCTTGCATAGGTGGCATAGTTCACGGCCATCCCAAACCCCTGCACGCCCAGATAGGTCACAAAGCTTGGTGGGTGTTGATCGCGATGCGCGCTTGAGAATGTCCAGTTTCGATTACCGTACCAGGTGACGCAGACCGCAAGAGCAAAGCTTGCAAAACGCATCTGGTAGGGATCGCCGCCCCAACTGATCAGCAAAAAGAGCAGGCCGGCATCGGTGACGAAACCGGCGGCTCCGATAATGAGAAACTTGAAGAATGCCCTGTCGTGCAGAGGTTTCATCCCCCAACCAGCGCCTTAAGCGGGGTGATGGGTTCTGCGCCATGGGTTTTGGATAGAACACCGGGGATCGACAGGTATTGCATGCGCTTGGCTTCCTGACGCGCGCGTGTCACCAGATCCAGGATCATACCCACCGCGCTGGATAGAAAGGCGATGATCATCAGGCTTGCGGACAGCACCGCAGTTGGCAGGCGCGGCACAAGGCCGGTCGATACGAATTCAGCAATGACCGGCGCCGCCAGTGCCAAGGAAGCAGCTGCAAACACCGCCGCGAAAAGCGAAAAGAACCACAACGGGCGTTCCTGCCGCGCAAGGCGCATGATTGTGCGCAGAATGCGGATGCCATCGCGGATGGAATTCAGCTTGCTTTCAGATCCTTCCGGGCGGTCCTGAAAAGCGGTCTGCGCTTCACCCATGGGCATTTGCAGTTCCAGAGCATGCACGGTGAGCTCGGTTTCGATTTCAAAGCCGCGCGACATGATCGGGAAGCTTTTGACAAAGCGGTTCGAAAACACGCGGTAGCCTGACAGCATATCCGTGGTGCCGCGCCCAAAGATCTTTTGCACCAGCCCCGACAGCATCATATTGCCGAACTTATGCCCCGGCCGATAAGCCGTCTGAGAAATAGCCGACCGGGTGCCGTTCACAAGATCCAGCCCTTCGCTGGTCATTTTGCGGATCAGTTCAGGGGCGGCGCTGGCGTCATAGGTGTCATCCCCATCGACCATCAGATAAACGTCGGCTTCGATATCGGCGAACATGCGGCGCACCACATGGCCTTTGCCCTGACGGGGTTCGTGACGCACCACGGCGCCAGCGGCACGGGCGCGTACAACCGTTTCATCGGTAGAGTTGTTGTCGTAAACATAGACGGTCGCCTGCGGCAGCGCGGCGCGGAAATCCTTGACCACTTTGGCGATTGCTTCGCCTTCGTTGTAGCAGGGGATCAGAACCGCAATTTCAAGCGCGTCAAACCCCTGACCAGAATGGATCGTCGTAAAGCTATTTCGCAGGCTCTGGTTCATTTCGAAACCCTCTCTCATTCCTGATCATCAGCGCGTGATTCCCGGCGATCTGCCTGCTGCGCCTGTTTGACAGAAACAATGTCGGTGCAATGTGTCCGAATTTGGGAGGGTTGCTGCCTTAATTGCGGCGTATTAACCAATCATCAATATATCGAATTGGCCCAACAAGTGTCGTAAAGGCGTAGGGCATACCCCAAGAGACGAGCAGGGAAGGCAGGAATGTCTGAAGATCCAAACGGAAAATCGCCAGCACCGGCTGCAGATTCGCGCTGGTTGTGGCTCGCGCTTGCGCTGGCTCTTGTGATCGCCTTGGCCAAAGCTCTTGGTGTTGCGTCTGATCCGATGGGCAAGCTGGCCAGCGCTGATAACGATGACATAATCCGCTTTCTTCAGGTCAAAGCCTGGTTTGACGGGCAGGGTTGGTTTGATGGGCGGATGTACCAGTTGCTTGCCCCTGAGGGGTTAGATCTGCACTGGTCGCGCTATGTGGATCTGGGGATCGCAGCGATTGTCTGGCCCTTGGCGCACATCATGGATCTGGACCGCGCGCTGGGCTGGGGAATTGTGATCTGGCCGGTTCTTTTGTTTGTGATCCTGCTGTGGGCGACAGCCCAGACCGCCCGGCATAGCTTTGGGCTTTCGGCTGCGATCTTTGCGGTTTTGGCGCTGATCTTCTGGTATCCGACGGGGCAGGGGTATTTCCCTGCCACGCGTATTGACCATCACAATATTCAGATCCTGCTGACATCGGGGATGGTTTTCACGCTGATCCTGCCGGGGCGCGCGCCTGTGCTGGGGCTGATCGGTGGGGCGCTGGCGGGTCTGTCACTGGCCATCGGGCTTGAGATGCTGCTGAGCATCGCTCTGGCGGGTATGGTGGTGGCCGGGCGGGCCGTTCTGAAACGCCCCGGTGCAGAGGCACAGTTCCTGAGGTTCTGCCTGTCAATTTCATGCGTGTCTTTGCTGGCATTTGCCGGGCAAACGGCCCCCTCTGTCTGGTTCGCGCCGCGATGTGATGTGCTGTCGCTGCCCTATCTGGCCCTGACAATTATGGGGGCTGCAATTGCCACAACCTATGTCCTGAGTGTGGGGCGTTTGCAGCCAGTTGCGCAGCGCTTGGGCGGGCTTATCCTATTGTCGGCCTTGGGGATTGTGGTGCTTTTCCCGCTGATCGAGCCTTGCTTTGCAGGGCCCTATGGTGCCCTGCCTGATGAGGTGAAACAGGTCATCCATGAGACGATCATCGAAGCCAAACCGGCCCTTACCCCCTTGCTGAGCGGTGATAAGGCAACCTTTGTGCATATCATACCGCCGCTGGTGGCGACGCTGATTGCCTCTGGTTTGTGGCTTTGGAAGGTCTTTGGGGGTAGCGCGCAATCACAGGTCACCGGGCGTCTGGGCATCTTGCTGCTTTTTGCCTGGCTTGGCCTGATCGGATCCCTGTCGCAGGTGCGCCTGATCCTGCTGGGCGCGCAGGCCTATCCCCTGCTGATCGGCTATACGCTGGCTGTTCTGTTCGCGCTTAGGGGACGCAGTCGCGGCTTGCTGCCCACGCTTGGTTTTCTGGCTGTTGTTACCCCAACCTATTTTGCGCCGGCTCTGACGCAGATTTCCTTGCCCTTCTTCAAATCGAGTTCGACAGAGGTGGATTTTGCCGGGCAGGCGGATATCTGTCGAAAGCCCGAGGTTCTAAGCAGCCTGAACACGTTGGAAAAATCGCGGATCTTTGCCAGCAGCAACCTGTCTGCGCCTATGATGCTGGTTAGCAATCACATTGGATTGACGGGCCCCTACCACCGTAGTCCCGCTGCGATGGCGGACGGTGTTTTGCCCTTTGCGCAGGATGAAACAGCACTGCGTAAGGCGCTTGCAAGAACGGATGCGGATCATCTGCTTTTGTGCCGAAATGCGACGCATTGGAATGAGGCGTCTTTTGCGACCAAGCTGGCAAACGGCTTGCAGGCCAAGGGCTTGACCCCAGTTGAAGGCATCCACCAAGAGCTGGTTTTGCTGAAAGTTGAAAAATAGCAAAAAGGCCGGATCAGATGACCCGACCTTTTGTGAGATGGGTAGATCTTTAGGCCACTTCAGTGGTCACATCCACATTCCCGCGTACTGAATTCGAGTAGGGGCAAATGCTGTGGGCGACTTCGGTCAGGCGCTCTGCTTCGGCTTTGTCGACACCCGGCAGCGAAACCTTGAGCGATACAGTTAGGCCAAAACCGCCAGCCTCACGCGGGCCAATGCCAACGGCGGTTTCAACGGCAACATCGTCCGGCACCTTCGGCAGAGTGCTGTCCTGAGAGGCTGCAAATTTCATCGCACCGATGTAGCAGGCGGAATAGCCCACAGCAAAAAGCTGCTCTGGGTTATACCCGTTGCCCGAACCACCCATTTCTTTCGGAGAGGCGAGATCCAGCACCAGATTGGTGCCTTCGATCTGACCTTTGCCGTCGCGGCCACCGGTTGCAGACCCATGGGCGGTGTAAACTGGAGAGACTGTCATGTTCTTTTCCTTTTTCAATCACATGCGATTATATCGTGTGCGATTCAAATAGAGCGCGACCCTATGCTTCGTCAAGATCTTGCGATTAAATCGTTCGCGATATAAATGAAGGCCATGACAAAACGCGCCCATCCTCTTGAACAACAGCTGTGCTTTGCGCTGTATTCCGCGAACAACGCTATGGGGCGGCTGTATCGACCCATGCTGCATGATCTGGGCCTGACATATCCGCAGTATCTTGTGTTGCTTGCGCTTTGGGAAAAGGATGCTCAGACAGTTGGCGATCTTGGGAAAGTGCTTTTTCTGGAAAGCAATACGCTGACGCCATTGCTGAAACGGATGGAAACAGCCAATTTGCTGCGCCGCGAGCGCAGCCTTGAAGATGAACGCAGCGTGACGGTTTCCTTAACTGAGACAGGCCGGGCTTTGGAAGAAAAGGCGCATGATATCGGTATCTGTATTTCCAATGTCGCCAGCCAAAGCGGTGTTGATATCGGGTCCTTGCGAGATCAGATCACGGCACTGGCTGATCGTCTGCGGGCCGGGGTATAACGGGGTTTTCGCGCCACTAACCCGCACCCGTTGAAAAGGTTAGCGGCAGGTTGATAGATGCGCGGGATGTTCATGCCCGCTGATCCATCAAGGATCAGATTTGAAACGCCACCTTTGCCAGTTCCCGCGCAGCGGCGGCATCCTGCGCCGGGGGCAATCCAAACATGCGGCGATATTCGCGGCTGAACTGCGATGCGCTTTCATAGCCCACCCGGAATGCAATCGACGCTGCGCTGCCTTCTTTGGCGACCAGACAGCGTTTGGCCTCATGCAGGCGGATTTGTTTGAGGTACTGCAACGGGCTAACCCCTGTCACGGCTTTAAAACGGCGGTGAAAGGTGGTCAGGCTCATGCCGGCAAGATCTGCCATTGCGCTGACTTCGATCCTTTCCGCGTGATGTGTGCGGATATAGTCCATCGTAGTGCGAATGCGGGCCAAGACAGTGTCTGACGCGCCGATTTGATGCAACAGCGTGCCATTCGGCCCCATCAGCAGGCGATACAACAGTTCCTGTTCACACAGCGAAGCAAGCGCAGGAATTTCGCCCGGGCGCTCTAGCATTGAAACAAACCTGCCCCAGCTTTCCAGCAACAGATCAGAGGCAGGTTCGACACCATAGCTGTGATCGCTATTGAGCTGTGTAGTGGGTACACGTTTGATTGCTTCGGCCAGTCCGGCTGGGTCAATGGTGAGAACGATCGCCAGAAATGGTGCGGCTGCCGACGCTTCCAGTACCTGCCCCATGGCAGGCAATTCCGCAGCAACAACCAGACTGGAGCCCGTTCCGTAGTTGATCACCTGATCGCCAATGATCGTGCGTTTCGTTCCTTGCAGGATCAGGCAGACACTTGGGTCATAGATCAGCGGGGTTAGCTCTGTTGGTTGATCAATCTTGTGAATGGCCAGCCGCGGAATTTCAGTGCCGCCGACGTTGTTCATGGCAAATTGGCGAAGTTTTGAAAGGGTCTGCATGTGACATGCAAAGCAGCGAATTTTGTGCAGGTCAAGCCGGTGGCAGAAATAGGCAAGAATTACACAGAAACAGGCATCGGCCAGATATGATCGGCCCACATATCCTTCTCATAAAGCAGCAAGCTAGGAGAATGTTATGAAATCCCGCAAATTAGGTTCGGCAGGGCTTGAGGTATCTGCCATTGGCTATGGCGCCATGGGCGCGCATATCGGGTATGGGGCCAGTGACGTGGAAGGCGCGGCAAAAACCGTACATCGTGCCTATGAGTTGGGTGTGACCCTGTTTGATACTGCCGAAATGTATGGCTGGGGCGAGAACGAAAAGTTCCTGGGCAAAGCAGTGCATGGGTTCCGCGATGACATCAAAATCGCCACCAAGTTTGGCTTTGTCCAAGACCCTACTGGCGGTTGGAACATGGAGCTGAACAGCACTCCAGAGAACATTCGCAAAGTTGCAGAGGCAAGCCTGGTGCGACTCGGGGTTGATCACATTGATCTGTTTTATCAGCACCGCCCAGACCCGAATGTTCCAATCGAAGATGTCGCCGGAACCGTGGGTGATCTGATCCAAGAGGGCAAGGTTGGCTATTTCGGGATGAGCGAAGTTGGGGAAAATCTTTTGCGGCGCGCCAATGCAGTACGGCAGGTTTCGGCACTTCAGACGGAGTATTCGATCTTTGAACGCGATGCCGAGGTGCTTTTCCCGGTTCTTGCCGAACTGGGTATCGGTTTTGTACCCTATTCCCCCCTTGGGCGTGGTTTTCTGACAGGGCAGACAAAACCGGCAGCTGAATATGATCAGACCGATATCCGCTCGATGGATCCACGCTGGCAGCCGGGGAACTATGAAAAGAATCTGGACGCAGTGCAGAAACTGTCGGCTTTGGCGCAGGCCAAAGGCGGGACGGTGGCGCAACTCGCTCTGGCGTGGCTCTTGGCGCAGGGCGAAAACATTGTACCGATTCCGGGCACCCGAAACGCAAATCGGGTGGCCGAGAATGCGGGTGCAGCCGAATTTGACCTGAATGCAGAGGATCTGGCAGCGATTTCCGAAATCCTGCCAAAAGGCGGCTTTGGTGCGCGCTATATCAAGGAATTCATGCCTGAGTGGGACTAAGCCCGCCTGAAAACGCAGTAAAAGTGCCCTCGAGTGGGGCGCTTTTCGTTTTTGGGATCAGGTGGCCTGAAATCCACCATCGACACATAGGATGTGACCTGTGACAAAGCTGGCCTCCTCCGACAAAAGCCAGGCAATGGCATTGGCCACTTCTTCGGGCTGACCGATCCGGTTCATTGGGTGGAGGGCTCCCATCGCAGTGGTATCAGCCTCTTTGGGGTTTTCTTCGCTGTGCGGCACGGCCATAGGGGTCAGGATGATACCCGGCGCAACGGCATTGATCCGTAGGTTGTCAGCGGCATAGTCAAGGGCTGCGGCTTTGGTCAGCCCAACAACCGCATGTTTGGTGGCGCAATAGGCAGATCCACCTGCAATGCCATTCAGCCCGGCAACCGAAGCCAGATTTACGATCTGCCCCGCGCCCTGCGCCTTCATCTGGGCCGCCGGATACTTCATGCAGTAATCGACACCCATAACATTGGTGTCGATCATCACACGGAAATCATCCGTTTTGGATTGCGCAATCGGAACCGCTGTGTCAGTGGCAATTCCGGCGTTGTTGACCGCCATGTCCAGCCGCGCAAAATCGGCGACCACCTGCTGTACCATCTCTTTTACGGCATCTTCTGAGCGCACGTCGTTCGAGATGAAACTCGCCTGCGCACCTTTCTTGGCGGTCGCCTGAAGCTGGGGCAATGTACGTTCGCCGTCTTGCGGGCGGTGACCACTGATTGCGACGTTGACACCGCGGCTTACAAGCAGTTCTGCCGTCGCAAAGCCAATGCCGCTGGTCCCGCCTGTGATCAGTGCACTTTGATTTTTCATCTCGGTTCTCCTTACTTTTAAAGGAGAATTGCGGCTGGGCCATGCCGTCAGGAATGGCGCAACCCGCCAGAGTTTTCGCCCATCCCGCCAAAGCGGTTTCGCGGGGGGCATCGCCCCCTCCAAGATCCATTGCCGGGCATGAGGGGTATCAACGTCGATCATCGTTGATGCCCCTTGAGGAGTGCGATCTTTCCCGAGCAAAGGGGCTGCGACAGAGGTGACTGCCACCCTGCCGCAAAACCTGTCTTTAGGTCATGTATTTATCGAAGAACTCGATCATGCTTTCGGGGTATTCGCCCAGAAAGTTGTAGCCGATGAAACGGCGGGTATCGCCTTCTTCGATCCAATGCAGCTTTTTGTCTTCGCCCGGGATCAGATCATATGTGGTCTGAACATCATCCGGAATGGTCCAGACATCGTCTTGGTTCTGAACGATATAGGTTGCATGGTGATGTTTTTGGCGAACAGATGCGGGGTCATTTCATCAAGAGGGATACCGCGGATGGCTTCGACCTCTTTGGCCAGCACATCGTAGAAATCGCCCAGGCCCATGCCATCCAGCGCTACTTTGGACATGATGTTGATCGATGCAGGCTGCGCGCAGACAAAGGCCTTCACATCGGTAAAATATTCGGGGTTTTCGCTCATGGCGTGGATGGCGGCACCGCCCCCGGCGCAGGGGTTGAACAGGCCAACCTTCATGTTCTTCAGGGTGTCCTGCGATTTGACATAGTCAAAGGCCGCCAGAACGTCTTTGTATTCATCCCCAAAACCCTGGCCACAGGCGTTTCCGGGCGCATCTTCGCTTTCACCATGGTTGCGCATGTCATAGGCCAGAACGTTATAGCCAGCATCGTGCAGGGCCTTGTGGGCCAATCCGAATTTTACTTCGACGTTCTGGAATGCGCTGAACGGTTCCATATGGCCCGGAAAGCCATAGCGGTTCAGGGTTGCAGGGTGGTTGCAGATAACCAGCTTGTCAGAGCCTTCGGCGGGAATGAACCATGCGGCCAGTTTGATGCCATCTTCGGCGGTGAAGGTGACGTTTTCAAAATCCATGCCGTAATCTTTGGGAGTTTCCAGGATCGGTGCGCGGTCACCTGCCAAGGTGACATACATACCGGCAAGGCCTTTGAGGGTGGCAAGCTGCTCTTCGGTTGGTTGAACGGTCATATCTGTTCTCCTGATCATGCGATGGGCTGTCAGCGATATCGGGATCGTATCAAGGATACCGTCCTCGCTGCCTCTGAGGGTGAGATAGGACCGGGTGATGCTTCAGGGTATGGCGAGACCTGCCATCGTTATGGCGGAACACGCCAAACGGTGTGTGGGCCTGTGCTGATCAGAAAGGGTGTGGGTTGTACCAGACAGGTTGGGATCAAAAATCGTCGCTCACGAACCAGCCGTTTACAACCTGTTCTTCGACAATTTCTTCCAATAGCAGATTGCCGATCGAGACATTGTTTTCCACGATCCACAGATGTTCCACGGCCACCCGAAAGGGTTCACATAGCCCGTCCGGATCAATGCATAGCAAGGGCGCGCGCGGGTCGCTGAAAGTCAGCTGATCCGCGACCAAAATAAGCGTGGTCTCATCGCTGTTAAATGCATTTTGCAGGGCTTGGGCTGTGGCATCCAAGTAGGTGGGTGCAGTCTCAAACCGTACATAGGCGCGAAAGCCCTCGGAGTTTTCAGTCTCAACTCTGGCTTTGAAGGTTTCCCAGGTCTCAGTGGAAACCTGAGTGGTCAGAACCAGCGGCGTATCGGTGAGGCCATCATTCATGACTTTGCTTTTGACAAAAACAGCGAAAGCATCGCCGCCGCGGCGGGCATAGCCTGACTTAGAATGATGCTGGGTTTGACCGTCAAAGCGGCGAAGACCCCGGCGGCAATCACGCAGCTGAGGAAAAACACCAGAATATCTTTGCGCTTTGTCAAAAGCCCCCAGAGCAATCCGGCAACTAGAAACCCGTTGTAAAGCGCCTGTTGCATTGCCAGAGGGGCAGAAATCGCCGAGGCCTCTGGCGTCATGTCAAAGATTTTGCGCCCAATCGGATGATCCCAAAAGAACATCTCAAGCGCAAAAAAGGCGCAATGCAAAAGTGCCACCAGACCGACAAGGAACACCGTGGTTTTCGACAGGCTTTGCATGATGGCTCCTTTTGGTAAGGCGAGCTTCAGATGTTACCTTCGCCTTACCAAGCTTTCACCCGTCATTCGAGCACTTTCACCATCCCGGATGATGAGGCTGTCAAGGCGCTAAGCGTCTGACTGTTGGCTTGCTGGCGTTCATGGATCAGGGCCTCTGCAACGCGCAATCTCAGATCCTGCGCGGCAGGATCATTCAAAACGTTGCGCTGGCATGAGGGGTCAGCCTTCAGGTCAAACAGCAGATCGGGGGCATGGGCGGATCTGATTTGCAGGCTGTCGTCGCACAGCCGCGCCAGCATATGCGCCTTGCGTCCATAGGTTTCGGCAGTCTCACCATCGGGCAACGGAATCCGGGTGCGATAGTCAAATTCCCAGAAAATTGATTCCCGCCCGGGCTGCTGCGCATCTTGCAGTTGCCCAATCAGGCTGCGCCCATCCAGTGAATTCTTCGGCGCGACCTGCATCAGATCCAGCAGTGTCGGGAAGAGATCTACCGCCGAGGTCAGATGAGTGCACACCTGCCCCTCTGGCGCGCCCGGTGCACGGATAATCAGCGGGATATGCTGGCTTTGCGGGAAGAAGCCCCCCTTCCCAAGCAAACCGTGATCGCCCATCATTTCAGCATGATCCGAGGTCAGAATGACCACGGTATCTTCCCACATACCGGCGGATTTCAGTGCCCGGAACAGGCGGCCAATCTGGGCGTCAACTTCGCTGATCATGCCGTAATAGACGGCGCGAATACGGCGGAAATCCATCTCTGACAGCTCGGAGACCTTGCCCTTCTGTCCGGGCAGGAAATCCGCGACGGTCATGGTGTCGTGGAATTGCTGATAGATGGGGTGCTGAGCGATCTCAGGCTCATGTGACAGGAAGCCGGGGCCATCTTCCGGATCATACATCGCGTTATAGGGCGCAGGCGCGGCAAAGGGTGGATGCGGGTTGATCAGCGACAGATGCGCAAACCACGGCTGATCGTCGGATTGCCCGCCCAGCCAGTCAATCATCCGCCCCACCAGAAAGGCCGAAAGGCTATGTTCAGCAGCAAAGCCAGTTGGCCCGATGGGAATAGAGTTGTCTGCGTCGGCAGTCAGTTCAAAGGGGGCGTCGATCACATCATCACCATAACCGTGACTGCGCAACCATTGGGTCCATGGCAGCATATCGCCCAACAGCGCCTGCTCTACGTCAAAGCCGGGCAGTACCCCTTCATAGGTTTTCATTGCCGGATCGTTGGGATCATGCACCCGAGGGTCTGCGGTGATATCGGTGAACCCGAACAATGTTGGCTGATAGCCGCCCCGGCGTGCCGCGCGGGCCATATTGTCCAGTTCATGGGCCAACGGGGTGCCATTGCTGACCACCCGATTGTTCATCTGCCACAGGCCGGAATACATGGCCGCGCGCGCAGGTGAACAGGGGGCCGCCGCCGCATAATGACGGGTGAACAGCGTGCCTTCCTGCGCAAAGGCATCAATATGGGGTGTCTTGACCACCGGATGCCCAACCGCGCTGAGGCAATCGCCGCGCCACTGATCAGCTGTGATAAAAAGGATATTGGGTTTCTTGGTCATTTTGGATCAACCAGCTTTCAGAACCGGAGCAGCAGCCAGCAGCGCCCGGGTGTATTCTTGTTTTGGATTGCGGAAGACCTCGGCCGTGGGGGCCGCTTCGACAATCTGCCCTTTTTGCATCACCGCTGTGTGGTCACACAGATTGGCCACAACCGCCAGATCGTGGCTGATGAACAGAATGGTCAGGTTCAACTCATGCTGCAGGGTTTTCAGCAGCTCCAGAATTTCCGCCTGAATAGAGACATCCAGTGCCGCCACAGCTTCGTCGGCGATGACAAATTTCGGACGCGACACCAGTGCCCGCGCGATGGCGATACGCTGGCGCTGTCCGCCAGAAAACGCATGTGGAAAGCGGCGCAGATGTTCGGGATCCAGCCGGCACATCTGGGCGATTTCGCGCACACGTTCATTTGTCTCTGCCCGGCTGCCGGTCAGCCGCAGGCTTTCCAGCGGCTCGGCGATGATGTCGCGCACGGTCATTCGCGGCGACAGTGCCGCATAGGGATCCTGGAAAATCATCTGGGTTCGCGCGCGGAAATCCTTCAGCGCGGCACCTTTGATCGCTCCAATATCGTGACGCATTTCGCCATCGTTATAGATGATCTCACCCGCTGAGATATCGTTGATCTGCAACATGCTGCGGCCCGTGGTCGATTTGCCCGATCCGCTTTCACCTACCAGCCCGAAAAAGCTGCCACGTGGGATATCGAACGAGACGTTATCCACGGCGGTCAGATAGCTACGCTTGCCAAATACGCTGCGCCCCATGGGAAAGTGTACCGACAGATCCCGGACCGAGATGATCGGTGGTTCAATATCAGGCTTGCTCTGGGTGGCTGTCGCCGGGGCTGTATTCTGAAAGGCGGAGTCCATACGCGGGACCGCATCCAGCAAGCGCTGGGTATAGGCGTGCTGCGGCGAAGAAATCACCTGTGCCACCGGCCCCTGTTCAACGATTTTTCCGTGCTGCATCACGGCAACCCGGTCAGCGATCTGCGAGATCACGGCCAGATCATGGGTGATAAAGATCACCCCCATCTGAAATTCCGCCACCAGATCCTGCATCAGTTCCAGCACCTGCGCCTGAATGGTCACATCCAACGCGGTTGTGGGTTCATCTGCGATCAGCAGCTTGGGACGGGTGGAGAGCGCTGTGGCGATCATCGCCCGCTGGCGCATCCCGCCAGATAGCTCGAATGCATATTGATCAAAACGCTTTGACGGCTGGTTGATGCCAACGCGGTCCAGCATATCAACCGAGACCTCCCGCGCTTCGGGGTAGGACATCCCGCGATGCAGCATCAGTTGTTCAGACATCTGCTTGCCGATGGTCAGCGCGGGGGCAAAGCTGGCGATAGGTTCCTGAAAAATCATCGAGATCAGATCGCCACGCACCTTACGCATATCGCGGCGCCCTTTGATCGACAGGATATCCAGTTCCTCATCACCGGTGTTCAGCACCAGCGATGATTCTTTTCCGTACCGCGTGTAATCCGGGTTCAGTCGCATCAGCGAACGGCCTGTCACAGATTTGCCAGACCCGGATTCTCCCACCAGACCCAGCACTTCGCCGGGGGCCAGATCAAAGGACACACCCGAGACAGCATGAACCATACGGTCATGGGTATCGAAAGAAACATCAAGATCCCGGACAGAAAGAAGGCTGCGCATTACTTATTCTCCGAATAGGGGTCAGCCGCATCGCGCAGACCGTCTCCGACGAATACAAACGCCAGAACAAGGATGATGAAGAAGGGCACGGGGATAAAGTACCACTGGTGGTTCAGCAGCACATCGACCCGCGTCACGTTTTGCAGCATGACCCCCAGCGAGTTCACTGGATCTTTCAGACCCAGCCCGATAAAGCTGAGAGAGGTTTCGCTGAGCACCATGTAAGGGAAGGAAATCACCAGATCGACGATGATATAGCTGGTGAAGCTGGGCAGCAGGTGCCTGCGGATCAGCTGCGCCGATGAGGCACCGCATAGTTTGGCGGCAACCACATATTCAGCGGTGCGTTCCGCCAGAACATGGGTGCGCACACGCCGCGCCAGAGTGCCCCAGCCCAACAGCCCCAGAAGCATAGAAATAAAGAAGAACCTTTCCTCCGATGACCATTCCTGCGGCACAAAGGCTGCAAGCGCCATAAACAGCGGGATGGTTGGCACGGTTTTTACCGTATCCATCAGCGCCTGAAGCACCGTGTCGATCCAGCCGCCAAAATACCCGGCCACGCCGCCAATGATCAGCGCCAGCACAAAGGAAATCAGCACGCCGATTGTCCCCACCGCAAGGCTGACTCCGATAGAATGCAACATGCGGGACAGGATGTCTTTGCCGCCTGAATCTGTGCCAAACACATGGATCTGCCCTTCTTCGACACCAAAGAGATGGCGGTCCATGGCGATGCCAAACATCGAATAGCCCCAGCCCTGTGGCAGGAAGGTCAGATAGTTGCGCTCGTCTGTTGGGCGGGTCACCCAGCGGAAGTTGGTATCCGCACCGCGGTGGCGTTCAAACTTGTGAATGAAGGGGCGGAAAGAACAGCCCGCAGCATCACAGAATTGGGGGATTTGAGGAGGGCCATTGACATAGGTGACATTCCGGCCCGCCGAATTTGGCGAATAAGGAGACAGGAAAGGGGCGAAAATCCCGCTCAGGATAAAGCTTAGCAAAATCGCCAGCGCGATCATGGCAGACCGCTTGCGGCGAAACCTGTCCCAGATCAGCTTGTACTGACCAGCGGTGTAATAGTCGTCGTCTCGCTGCTGTTCGGCCTGTGCGGCTTTGGCGTTTTTGCGAAAGAAGGAAGCAAACAGAGATGTCATCAGAAGAACCCTTTGCGCACGCGTGGATCAAACAAGGCCAGAAAGATGTCGGTCACAAAGTTGAACAGCACGATGGTGGCCGTCAGCGCCATGATGATGGCCCCTGCCAGCTGTTGGTCGTTCGACTTTGCCAGCGCGTCCAGCAGCAGCGATCCCGCATCGGTCAGCACCAGTACCGCCGCGACGATGGGCAGATCATTAAAGATCCGGTTCAGGTCATAGCCGATAGAATTGATCACCGGGCCAAGCGCATGTTTGGCCGGATAGCGCCACAGCAGGCCCCAGCCGGATTGCCCGCGCGCCCGCGCAGCGGTGACATAGAGTTTGTCTTTCTCATCCGAGATCAGCGCCCGCACCGTCTGCATCTGGATCGCGGTCGCCGACCAGGCAAGGATCACAATTGGCAGCCAGGCGCGGCTCATCAGATCAAGGAACTTGGCGGCGGACCAGGGCGCATCGCGATATTCATCGCTGAACAGGCCAGTCATGGTTTCGCCAAAGAAAACCGTTGAGAACAGCATGACGCTCAGCGCCAGCAGAAAGTTCGGAATAGCCAGCCCAAGATAGCTGATAATGCGCAGCGAGCTGTCGAACCAGCTGTCACGCATATTGGCCGAGACAATGCCAACCGGCACAGCAATCAGATAGGTCAGCATCAGGGCGACAAAAGACAGCCCCAATGACAGCAGCATCTTGTCCCCGATCAGCTGTGTCACATCAACACGCCACAGGCAGCTTTCGCCAAGGTCGAAATGAAAGACAATATTGCTGACCCAGGTGGCCCAGCGCACCACATAGGGTTTGTCCAGCCCCATGCGAATTTCCTCGGCGCGGATGTCTTCTGCGGTCACAGTAACGCCCTGGGTGTCTTTATAGGCCAAAAAGCGTTCAGCGCAGTTGCCCGGCACCAGCTCCATCAGCGTGAAGACAAGAAAAGAAACCAAAAGCAGCGTCGTAAGCGCTGCTGCAAGGCGTGAGGACAGGTAGCTAAGGAAAGCTGACATGTGTATTCCGTTCATTGGTGATGCGACCGGGAAATCCCGGTCGCACTGATTTCAAGAAGGATTATTCGTCCAGCCACCACTGATCCGGATGGTACGGATACGCGCGGTAGTAGTCGTAGGACCATGTTTTGAACTCATCAAAGTTCTGCAGTTTATTTGAACGATAGATGATGTTCTGGCTCTTGACGGTGCCGATGTACTGCATGTTGGCCAGCTGCAGATCAATGATCTCAGAGCCCAGCTTGTTGTACTCATCGCTGCCCGGAATGGTTGTCTGCCAGGCTTTTGCCTTGGCTTCCAGTTCCTTGGTCCATGCGGGTGGTTCTGTACCTTCGCTGCCATTGGTCGAATTGTAGCGATCCCAGAGCATACCATTGCGCTGGTGGAAGAACGATCCGAAAGGCACCACCAGACGGTCGATGTTGCCCTGCATGATCGCCGCCGGACGACCGTTTTGCCATGCGGTAACGTCCAGTTCGTTGGCACTTTGCGCGGCGCGGTATTCGTCCGAAGTCACTTCTTTGATCTCGGTCTTGATGCCGGCTTCGCTCCAGTTTTGCGCAACAGCTTCTGCCGAAGCCACAGACACACCCTGGGTCGAGAACTGGATGTTCAGGGTCAGCTTTTTGCCGGAAGGCAGTTCGCGGAACCCGTCGCCATCAACGTCTTTCAGGCCCAGTTCGTCCAGAAGAGACGCGGTTTTGGCAGGGTCATATGCGGTTGCATATGAGGTCTGCTCGGCGGTCGAGAACTCCGGGGCCGGATCGAAACCGATGTACTGCGCTGGCTCACCCAGACCCAGGTTGGCGATTTCGTTCAGCTCATCGCGGTTGATCGCGTGGCTCATGGCCAGGGTAAAGTTCACATCCGAGAAGATCGCACGTTTTTCTTCGTCTTTTGATGTGTGGTTGAAGCCAAAGGTGCCAAATGTCACCTGCGGGCGCAGGGTAACGGTATAGCCACCCGCTTCCTGACCTTCCAGAAGGGCGGGCGCCTGTGTCAGCTGGTTCGACTGCGATTTATAGTCAGCTTCACCATTGAGCAGCTTCAGCAGGCGCACTTCGGCGTCCGGGATGTACTGTTCAAAGATTTCGTTGACATAAGGCAGCTGCTGACCAGCAGTGTCGACCACGTGATAGTAAGGGTTGGTGACAACACGACGGGTTTCCGTGGTGTCTTCGATCACGATGTGGCTTTCCAGTGTCGGCACAACTGCTGCGGGCAGTTTCTCGATCTTGCTGGCGTCTTTCAGCAGGGGTGACCCCACGTCTTTCCAGTCAGATCCACCATAGTAGAAGGCGATTACTTCGTAGCCGGTTTCGAAACCCGCTTCTTTAGCCAGCTTATCCGCGTCGGGGTTGATGGCCGGGTGGAATTGGCCGAGGAAGTGTTTCGGCTGGAAGGGCTGCCCATAGTACTGAGACGTAGCAGCAAGAAAGCCAGGGTTGGGTGCATCGAAGATAAACTTGAAGGTTTGGGCGTCGATCACTTCGATATCCATGGTCTTACCGTTGACCTGCCAGATATCCTTGACCTTACCGACGACGTTTTCGTCTTTGGTGATGTTTTCCAGCCAGAACTCGACGTCAGCTGAGGTGAAGGGGGTGCCGTCCGACCACTTGTGACCTTTGCGCAGCACATAGGTCAGCTCGGTGAAGTCTGCGTTCCATTCCCAGGATTTCGCAACGTTCGGCTTGATGGTGATCAGGTCGTTGCTGAAACGGGTCAGGCCAACGTGACGGATCGACAGCAGATCCGATGTGCCGGATTCTGTGGCGTTTGAATAGCCGTCAATGGTGCCGCCGTATTTGCCCACGCTCTGGTGGGGCACAACGACCAGCGGTTCTGCGGGCAGACGATCTGCCAGTGCCGGAAGGTCTGGGTTGCCGATGATGCGCGCGTTCAGCTCGGCGATGGCCGGGTTTTCGCTGAAACCAAGCTTGCAGTTTGCGGCTGCCTCGAACTCGGACAGTTCAAACTGCTGTGGGAAAGACCCAGACAGGCCCTGGGTATCGGCCATTGTGATTGCCGGGCAATCAGCAGCGGCGGCTGCCGAACCCAATGCAATCAGGCTCACGCTAAGAAGGTGCTTCATGGTTGTCTCCTTGAGAAGCTATCCAGCTAGGGGGTGAAACTCGTAATCACGCCGACACACAGGCGTGCCGAAAAAAGAACGGCCAGGCTGGGCTGGCCGTTGTGGTATCAGGTGTCTTGTTCCAGACGATCGATCAGCGCGGGCAGATCGGCGACTGTGTCGATCACGTGGTCTGCACCTGCCTCCAAAAGGATGCGCGTCGCGTTCTGGCGCAGCGCGTCAACCTCTTCGGCGCTCATGGCGGCCAGTTCTTCCGGGGTTTTGCCAACAGCATTGCCCGACATTGCCACACCAACGGTGACACAGCCTGCGGCCACACCTTCGGCGATGCCCGGCGCGGTATCGTCAACTTTCAGGATTGCGGCTGGCGGATAGGCCACCAGATCAACCATGCATTTATACATGCCCAAGGGGCCTGGGCGACCTTCGGGCAGGTCATCGGCGCAAACCAGATTGTCTGGCTCATAGCCCTGCTTGGCGGCGACGGGCAGGACGTTTTCCATGATCGAACGGGTATAGCCGGTGGTCGAGCCGATCTTCATGCCCTTGCCACGCAAGTAGGCAACCATATCGGTCACGCCGGGGATCAGATCGGCGTAATCGGCTGCAACCTTTTCGTTCATTGGAACAAAGACTTCGTAAACCTTGTCCACATCGGCGTCAGTGGGGGCTGCGCCGTATTTGGTGGCCCATTGCTCAGCGATTGCAGGCACGTCCATCATGGCGCGGATGTGATCCCACTTGGCCGATCCCATCGGGCCGCGCGCCTGTTCCATGGTTGCTTCGATGCCAAACTCGGCAAAGGCTTTTACGAAGACACCCATAGGTGCGAACGACCCAAAATCGACGGTTGTGCCCGCCCAATCAAAGACCGCTGCTTTGAACTTTGTCATTTGTTTTCCTTTTCACTTAGCAATCAGTTCAGCGCGCGCTTCCAGAGCGGCGGCTGGCGGCATGGCGTTCGACACGCCCATATCTTTCAGCGCGTCACCGGCGGCGCGCACGACCTCTTCCATGATGGCGGCATCCATGTGGCCGATGCAGCCCACACGGAAGCTGTCCACTTCGGTCAGCTTGCCGGGGTAGATGATGAAGCCACGGGCCTTCATCAGGTCGTAGAATTTGCCGAAATCGAAATTTTCATCACCGGGGCAGAAGAATGTCACGATGATCGGCGACAGCCATTCATCCGGCAGCAGTGTTTCAAAGCCCAGCTCACGCATTCCGGCAACCATCACATCGCGGTTCTGCGCATAGCGGGCACCGCGCCCGGCCACGCCCCCTTCGCGGCGGTGCTCTGTCAGCGCCTGCAAGAATGCGGCGACCACATGGGTTGGCGGGGTAAAGCGCCACTGGCCAGTTTTCTCCATCGCGGCCCATTGCGCGTGGATGTCCAGGCTCAGTGACCGGCAATTGCCTGCGCTGTCTTCAAGCGCGGATTTACGAGCCAGCACAAACCCAAAACCGGGCACACCTTCGATGCATTTGTTGGCAGAGGACACCAGCGCTTCGAACTGATAGGTGCCGGGCTGTACTTCGACCGCGCCAAAGGCTGACATGCTGTCGATCAGCAGTTTGCGCCCGGCGGTGGCCACCGCATCCGAGATTTCTTTGAGCGGGTTCAGAATGCCTGAGCTGGTTTCGCAGTGGATCGCCACAACATGGGTGATTGCGGGATCCTGCTCTAGCAGGCTGGCCACTTCGGCGCCGCGCGGCGGCAGGTAATCGCCTTTGTCGAGCACCACATGATCCAGCCCAGCATACCGCAGGGTTTCAGCCGCGCGCTTGCCATAGGCCCCATTTGCCAAAATCAGCGCCTTGCCCGAAGCAGGAATAAATGTGGTCATCATGGCTTCTACGGCAAAGCTGCCTGAGCCCTGAATCGGAACGCAGTCGTAATCGTCTTTACCAGCACCCAGCAGATCCAGCAGCCCGGCCCGCAGATCGGCTGTCATGGCGCGAAAGTCGCCATCCCAGCTGCCCCAGTCACGCAGCATCGCTTCCTTGACGGTATAAGATGTCGTCAGCGGACCTGGTGTAAGCAGGTAGGGTTCCCCAAGATGCGGTCGCGGAAAGGAGGACATAGAGTGGGCTTTCTTCGTATCTGTTCAACAAAGCCCGCTCTATTTTGATTTCTTAACAGCTTTGCGACAACTATAGTGTTTGACTATAGACTGTGGGGTGTCGGGAAACTGTCATATTTTGGAATTGGCGATATCCAGAAAGGCCTGAACCGTCGAAATTGCCTTTCTTTCATCAAGATACACCAAAAACTGTGAGGCCACGACCGGGGAATTCTTCAGTGGCACTACGGAAATACCCGGTGTCTTTTTTACCTCGATGTCCAGCCCAACGCCGATTCCAACCCCTGCCTGCGCCAATTCAAGAATTGATCCCCAGGATCCCACGGCCAGAACGGTCTTCATTTCGAGTTTCGACAACCGGGCTTGCGCTTCAAACAGCCGACGGGTCGCAGAACTGGTTTCACGCTGGATCAGCGGCTGTCCCTGCAGGTCTTTCAAAGAGACCTCCGAACGAGAGGCAAAAGGGTGCGATTTGGGCACGGCCAGCATCAGGTGCATCTTGCAAAGCTCAATCCCTGAAAGGTCTCCGGGTATTTCACGCGCCGTAACAAGCGCCAGATCCAGCATTCCTTCGCGCAGGTCGCGCAGCAGGTCATAGCTGGCCATGCTGCGGGCCTCGACCTGAACATCGGGAAACCGCTGCATGAATGCGGCCAGTATCGGCATGGCCACCTGATAGGTCGAGTAGCCGATCCGCAATTGCCCCTGCTTGAGATCCCGGATCTTGCTGAGCTGATTTTCCATTTCCTGCACCAGCAGCAGGGTTGATCTCACCTTGGGGAGCAGGCTTTGCAGCTCTGCCGTGGGGATTGCCGAATATCCCCGGCGATCGAACAGCTGCACCTTATAGCGCGCTTCAACCGCCGACACATTGTTCGACACCGAAGGCTGCGAAATCCCCAACTGCTTGGCAGCGGCAGAAAAACTGCCTTGTGCTGCGACAGCCTCGACGGCACGGAGTTGGTTCAACGACAAATTCTTCATTTTGGCAGGCCTGTGACTGATCGAATAGCAGGAAGCACCGCCCACTATAGCTGTATTCGCGTACTCATAGAACAAAAGCACAGCCGGTGATGACTGAACCAGTCCCGGACCTATCCCGTCCACTCAATCTGTTAGGAGGAAATCGTATTCAAAATTGTGGAATGGCGGAGCGGAAGTCCGAGTCTGGTGTGATTCATCTCGTTTCACGGTGTCTCACTGTGTTCTAAAATAATCTTCTGATTCAATTGCTTATTGCTCAGGCTGTCTCAGGGCGTATTAAATCTGTCTCAGCCAATCACACGCAAGGTGTGGGGCTAACTGTGGGGCTGGTGGCCACCGTCCGCAAAACCCGGAAACGATAGAGTGAGCGATATGGCGAACAAACTTTCTGCGCGTGGCGTGGCAACACTTTCAGATCCCGGCAAGTATGGCGATGGCAACGGATTGATGCTGATCGTCCGGGCCAGTGGGGCAAAAAGCTGGCAACAAAGGCTATCCATTCATGGGCGGCGGTGCGACATGGGTCTGGGAAACTATCCAGATGTGTCCCTGTCTGACGCCCGGCGCATTGCCGAAGAGAACAAGCGCGTAGCAGCGTCAGGGAAAGATCCCAGGGCAATCAAGCAAGCTGCAATCCAGCAGGCCAAGGAAGAGGCACAAGCAGGCCTGACATGGGCTGAGGCTTGCGTGGCGGTGCATGACCTGAACAAAGATAGCTGGCGCAATGCCAAGCACACGGATCAGTTCATTTCCTCTCTGCAAACCTACACCCCCAAAATGGCCAAGGTGCCGATGGAAGACATTGAGCAGCGCCAGATCTTCGACGCTCTGTCACAGATCTGGTTGAAGAAACCCGAGACAGCGCGACGGGTGTTCCAGCGCATCCGCAAGGTTCTTATGTGGGCCAAGGCTCAGGGTGCGTTCACCGGATCACCACATGATACGATGGATGCGGTGAAAGGCGCGCTGCCCAGCCAGAAAGTCGTGTCCAAGGTCAAACACCACAAGGCGGTGCCATTTGAGGATGTGGCGGCATTTGTCGAAACCCTACGCGGCACGATGGCCCGCCCGACAAGCAAGCTGGCGCTGGAATTTATCATCCTTTGCGCGTCACGCTCGGGCGAGGTGCGGTTTGCTGAGTGGTCAGAGATTGATTTCGAGGCCCGCACATGGACGATCCCAGAGGAACGCATGAAGGCAGCGAAAGAACATGTTGTCCCGCTGACGGATCGGGCCATTGAGATCCTGCATGAAGCCAAGCTGTATACTGACGGGTCGCACCTGATCTTTCCGGGGTCGCGCTACGGTAAGCCTTTGTCTGACGCCACATCGCGCAAACTGTTGCAAGAGAACGGCCACCCTGATTGCACGGTGCATGGTTTCCGGTCGTCCTTCCGGGATTGGTGCAATGAGGTCGCCAGAGCAGCGCATGAAGTGGCAGAAATGAGCCTTGCGCATCAGGTGGGCAATGCGGTGGAACGGGCATACAGCCGGTCAAACCTGCTCGAACGCCGCCGTGAATTGATGGACGCTTGGGCGCATTATGTCGAACCAGACAAGCCCGACAACGTGATTGCGCTTTCAGCATAGCGGCGAGGCCAGAAACGTATCGCCGCCATTTGCGTAACATCGGGCTTTGCGGTATGTGTATTGTGACAGAATTTCCCCCGGGCGCTGAACAGAGCGTGCCGGGGGTTTTCTTTTTGCAATCTCAAAATTTTGGAGAAGCCCATGCCGGAACGGTCAATGGAAGAAATTCACGCAATCGCTGCCCCAATCGAGAAGCAGCTTTTGTCCATGCTTGAGGTGCTGGCCATTATAGGGATCAGCCGCACGACATTTTACCGGATCAAAGCCAAGGTCGGCTTTCCTGAGCCAATCATGCTTGGTGGGGTGATAAAGCGCTGGCATCGAAAAACCGTAGATGACTGGATTGCTGAACAGGTTGAGAAAAGCACCACCTAAACGCCATTGAAAATTTGAAACCGCGACAGCGCCCCCGCTCATCTGAGTGTGGGGCGTTTTGCGTATCAGGCCCAAAAAGAATGGCCCGCAGCGTTGGAGCGCTAACGGGCCGATTTGGTGCTTGTCCATCCACATTTCCACACAGGAGAGACAGGTTGAATATACCTTCTCAAGCCCTCACAGGGCAACTCTTTTCACCAGTAAAACAAGGCATTCCACGCATAAAAATCCCGCAGCGTGCGGAGATTGTGGAAACCTGCAAACGGTTCAAGTCTGTCCTGCCGTGGATTGCGAGTGAACCAGAGCGGTATGGCTTCATACAGGCCAATCAGGACGCCCAGAAGTGGCGCAAGATCAAATACCAGCAGCGGCGCAAGATCGTCACCGCAAGCGGCCTCACAGCCTCAGAGAAAGCGATACTGGCGGCACACCTGCACTTTAGCCCGATCCTGATTGATGGCCGTGGTGCGTGGTTCTGGGGGCCGTCAGCAGTGGCTCTGTCGATGCTGGCAAAGGCCACGGGCAAATCAGAGCGCACGGTGAAACGGGTTCGAGCTGGGCTGGTGCAGCGCAACCTATTGGCCCCGGTGGGCAGACGCCAATTCGATGGCAACAAATCAATGACGGAGTTTGTGATGAACAATGCTGAGATACGCGCGATGTACTATCAGTGCGAAGATCCCACGCTGGATGCGCAGATCGAAAAAGCCCTTGAAGAACTGAAAAAGCCAGATCCGTTCCGTGGGCTGCACAAGAAGGCCAAGCCGCTCTATCTGGCCCTGAGCAAGAAGCCTGACATGACCAATGCTCAACTGATGAAAAAGCTGGGGGTGAGTGAGCGAACAGTACGGAATATCAAGGCCAGCCTCATTGATGCAGGCGCTATGATCGCCCCTACCTGCACAGGTGAAAAGCCTGCGCTCAATCCTGACTATTTCAGGCCAACCAGTGTCGAAGTGATCGAAGATTTTGAACACATTGAAGGGGTTGCAAATCCCTCAGAAGGGGGCGGCAAAAACCCGGCTCAAGAGGGGCGGCAAAAAGAAGGCCAAAACCCGGCTCACGCCCAAGAAAATAAGGGAGATGAGGGGGCGGCAATTTCTGATGGCGGGGGCGGCAAAAATAGAAATCAGGAGGGGCGGCAAAAGGGCGGCAAAAGCCCGGGCCATTTTGGCCCACTAACATATAATACTACACCCGTAGAGAATGAGATCATGACCGAGCGCCAGAATGAAATGGTTTCAGGCCAACCAGAGAATGAACCTGAGATTTTTTCCAACCTCACCCCGTCTGGCGAACCTCCGAGCAATGCACAAAATCAGCGTTCATCTTCGGGTCTGGATGGCAGCGCCGCAGGCAAGGTAAAGTATTCGGCATGGGCAGAGTACCGCGACAACCACGCAATGCCCGGGCGATCTATCTTCACCCTGAGAGCGATGGCGCATCGGGCAGGCATCAAGGTGCCTCCACTGGATCTGACCGAGGGTGGCGTGCTGGACACCAAGCGGGCGGCAGCGGTTGATCCCCAGATCTTCAAGGGCAACGCGCAACGGACTGATGATGGTACGCCAGAGGAACAGGACATCTGGTGGACATACCGGCATAAGCACTGGGCAGCAGGTGTGCGGCCCGTGGCCAAGATCCGCGCAATGGCCCGTGCGGAAGGTATCTATGTCCCGCCATTCCGCGAACCCCGCAAGGCTTGGCAAGCCGATCAGAAGCCCGCAGAGCCGTTCACAGACCCAACTCTGCAAAGCTGGGGTGAGCGTCATGGTTTTGCGTTCAACGCGCCGCAGCCGCGCCCAGAGCCAACCCCTGAACCTGTTTCAGAGCAGCCGAAGCCAGAGCCATCCGCACCCAGCCGTAATGCCTGGGACAGGTTTAGATCAGAGCAATGGGCAGCGGGTGTGCGCCCCGTCCAGAAGATCCGGGAAATGGCGCGGGAACAGGGTATCCATGTGCCAGCCTTCGGAGGGCGCGAACCTGCGATCAATCTGGCCGCTGACTTTGATGAAATGCGCAAAGAGCGTGCCGCGATCCTTGAATATGATGCTGGATTGCCGCGTGTGGAAGCTGAGAAAATGGCTCTTCCATCGGGCTTGGCGCGTTCTGAAAGTGAGCGCCAACAGATGCTTGGGGAATTATTTTGATTCCGGCAAGATAAAATTTCAAGGCATTGATTTTAATGGGTAATAATGGGCGGATTTCGACGGTCTATCATGGACGGATTCGCGCTGATTCGGTATAAGTAGGCACACCCTGAAACAGGATAGAGCAGGATGAGACATGAACCGAACGAACACGCATCAGCCCAAAGTGCATGACTTCAAAAAGACCCTGTTGGATGCCCCCGACGTGATGGCTTTGCTGGGCGTCAGTCGTGCCACCCTATACCGCTTTGTCAAAGCTGGCACCTTCCCGGCCCCCCTCAAGATCACACGCAATATGGCCCGCTGGCACGTCGATACAGTTGAGCAGTGGATTGCCGAACAGGTGGCCAAGGCTCAGGGTCAGACAGCCGCCTAAACACCCCTGACAATTGAACTCATACAGCACGCCCAGCGCAGGGCGTGAGCAATCCCCCTATGCCTGAAAGGAGGCTCAGCACATGGCAATGATTGAACGCCGCAAAGGAACCTTGAAAATAAACCGCGAGGCGCAGGTACGGGCGGCACAGGCAGTCACAGGCAACGTACAGAAACCCTCTGAGCGCCCAAAGGGTAAACTGGGTCTCACAATGCCCAAGCCTAGCGCACAGCCCTCATCAGCGCAGAAAGAACGCCCCAAGTTGAGTTTGGGGGCAGATGGGATGGTGGCCGGGCCGCGTAAGATCGCGCTCAAGCCGCGGAACCGTGTGACAGAGGTGTCAAACATCAAGCCCACGGCGCGACCACGCAAGGCAAAGCCCAAGGTCAAAACCTATCTCCCCAATGGCAATTTGAAAGTGAACGGCGTCAAGATGCTCATGTCAGCCAGCAAGCGCTTTCCGAAGGTGTTCAATAAGGGCAAAGGCAAGGGGAAGAACTGGAAGCCGGGCAAGATCAAGCCTCTTGCTATCGGGATCGCTGCTGACCTGCAAAAGGGCATGGGTTGGAGCGAAGAAGCCACACGGGCCTTTATGAGCTGGTACACCTACAACGATGACTATCAGGCAGCTTTGGCGGCGGATGGCAGTATGCGCTTTGGTCTTGATGGTGAGCCGACTGGCCCGGTTGATGAAAGCCATAGGGCGCAGGCGCAGGTGGCCTCGGGGGCCGCAGAACGCCGTGCATTGAAGGCCGAGCGCCGTGCGAAAGAAGAGGCATGGCTAAAGAAACGCGCAGAGATGGCCGCAGCTTTGCCCGAAGGTCAGACGCTTCCCAATAGCCGCCAGTTGAGAAACCAACGTCGCAAAGCCCGCAAGCGTGAGGTGGAACAGGCGGTGCTTGCTCAGGCAAAGAGTGCGTAGTCAGGGCAAATGCAGAGCCAGCCAGAGGCCCAAGCATCCACCTGACCCTGATCCTCCACCCCGTCGATGGTGCCGTGTTCGGCCCAGTAGGCAATGTCAGGGTGGATCTGCATCTTGGCGATTAGGCGGTTGTCGAACTCATAGCCATCATCCCGCATCGCTTTCAGCTCAACGCACAGTTCGTTAAACTTGTCGGTCTGGCGGGTGTCGGATTTCCGTTTTGGCTTGGCAAATGCGTCACGGCCAAAGCGATACAGGACCAGTCGTGCCAGATCGGGCGACTTGCCGCAAATGATCGTGGCATGGACGCGCTGCTTTTGATTGTCGCCGGTGCCGGTTTTGACGCGCTTTGACCGGAAGATGCCAAGCTCAGCCGTGGGTTCTTCGCCCGGTTCAAGGGAAATGTCATTGGGTCGGTACTTGCTGGCCTTGCTGAGGTAGCCACGTTCTTCGCACACTTGCGTCAGCGGGCCATTCTTGAACCCCCAGCGATCCGCGAAAGCTTCAAAGTTTTCAACCTCTTCCATGCTGTAGTGTGCGCGGTAGCTTTCCATCAGCGGGGCTTGTGTGCGCAGCTGGGCGTCTTTCTGCTCGATCTGCAATTGCGCTGCCTCAAGGGTGGCTTTTGCCTCAATAAACGCGGCCGCGAGAAGCGGTGCGCCTGTAAGCGCTGGCGGTGCCGCCTCTAGCTCACGCCGCCGCTTGTCGCTCTCAATGAAGAACTTGCGAGCCTCTTTGCCCTTCGGCGTCTTAGACACCATCGACAGTTCTTTACCCATGTCGAAGGTGATGAAGTATTCTTTCTTATTATGGCCGCCGCGTTTTGCTCGCCCATTTTGGCGAGCAAAGATTTCAACGTAATCCTGCCCCTCTGAAAAGCCATACTTCTCAATCATTCCCTTGATCCAGTTGGTGAAGTCTTTCCCCACCTCAAGGAACTTGTGAAGCTCACGGGCATTGACGGTGGGTTCGCCGTCAATGGTCACATCATAGTCGATGTGAAAGGGGCCGTGTTCCTGTGCCACCAGATCGGTTGCCGGGGTCTGGTCGATTGGTTGTTGTTCGCGGTTCATACCTGCTCCTCGGAAATGGTCTCGCTGTTTCTGACATTCACGGGGAAGCTGTGTCCGTCGCCGGAACTCTGCATCACAACGTCATCGTGCATGACTTGACGCCGGATTTCAGCGTTGCGGAACACCAAGCGAAAGCACTCCATGGCTGTGTCGGCTTTCGCTTTGGAGACTGCGGCCTCTAGTTCTGCCTTTTCCGCTCGGTCGGCGCGCTCTCTGATGCGCTCCGCAGCGAGGCGCTGTTTGTTTGCTTCGGTCTCCGCTTTGATCTTGTCGGCAAGCTGGCCCTCAATCGCTTTCTCAAGCTTCTCAATCTTGAATTGGGCCCGGTCGCCTTCTTCGATCAGGTCTTGGATCGCCTTGAATGTGTCAGGCTTCAAAGCCGCTTCACGGATTGCTGTATTGATATGGTCGCGCAGATCGTTGTTCATTGGATTTTTCTCCTATTGTACGATTGTGATGCGCTCGGCGGCGCGTGTAATTCCGGTGTAAAGCCAGCGCCGCCAGCTATCGCGGAAGGCCCGCCCAGCGGTGGGAGAAAATCAGGAAATTATTCCAAATCAGGCGGTTTGCCAGTTTCCATGCCGTTTTGGGTGAACTTGCTTTTGAGACAATCTGAGACTCGGTGAGACAGCCTGAGACTGGAGCCATGCACTGAGGGAATCTCACCTATGCGTTGACGGAATCTCTCTGCGGAAAATGTTGGAAAATCGTTCTTTTCCAGTGGTCTGGCATTTGCGCGACACCCGGGAATTAGGGTATTAAAAGCAAGAACGCCCCGCCGAGGCTATGCTCGAACAGGGCGTTCTAAAGAAAAAAAACTTGGCCATAAGATATGATCCAAACCCACCCTACACAAGATAAATCGACATCTGCGACAGCGTATTTTGTGCCAATGGCGGCGCACGGATACACTGATGAAGATTGGTGTGTGATTGGCGAAGATCAGTTGCTTGGCGACTGGGAAATATGCCCGGATTTGGATGAACCCAACTTTGATTTTGCCTGTGAACCTGCTTGTGAGCGCCCGATTGCTGCCGCTCCGATGCGTCCCGGCGGATTGGCCCATCAAGCCAGTATGGCCGCGCAGACGCCCCACACAGCGCCCAAAGATCACCTGACATCTGATGTGAAAAACCGTCGTGCGCAGCCTATGGCGAAGGAAATCTCTACCGTTGCCCGGTTGACCAAGAAGGCCGTGAACGCAGCCCGCCGCGCCCAGGGGAAGCGTCGCAGCGCCATTGGTGACGTGGCGGGTGGATTGATCGCGGCCTATCTGCGCCGCCTGAGTGATGGCTATGACGTAGCTTATGTCTCGTCGTTCAAGTTGTCAGATAGCCTTGGTGTCGCGCGCTCGACCGTAACCCGCCATATCGCGGGCCTCGCAGCAATGGGGCTGCATGTCCATACCGATTGCGCCAAAGGGGGTCGTCAGCAGCAGCGTGAAGGTGAGAGCTTTCGTCGGGGGCGGGCCTGCGGTCGGGCGGTTGATATGGCGGCTGTCGAGGCTCTAATCCAAGAGTTCCTAAGTCACCGCGAATGGATGCTTTTTGTTGAAGCAAAACAGGTGTTTGATCTCGATCCTAAGTGTCTCACGAAGGAGCTAAATGAGACACCAATTGTATATACAAACTCAGAACCTAAAAAATTAGGCAGTTCAGTATCCACCTGTTGGGAGCCTGCGGCGCTGCCAACCAGACCGGAGAGTGACGAAAACTTTCACCCAGGCCCCAGCGGTGCGCGTGAAGTCGAGGAGGAAAACCCAGATCCTCAATCCTTGGATGGCAGTCGTGCCATGCTCCCCCGGTTCACGAAGTCAGAAAGTAGACGGCAACCGCCCAAAGCAGAACGACCAGAGTGCAGCCCGCGATCCAAAGAGGCCACGCTTTACGCTGTGGCGGGGTGTCGTAAGAGGGGTGGCGATTGGGGATCGAAGGGCGAGGGGGTTCTGGTGGATAAATTTGTTCCAATTAAAAACTCCGAAACGAAGAAATTGCTAGGTCAGAATGAAATACGAGATAGTCTTTCGTATACACTGTCTGACCATTTGAACACTAGAGTCAGGACAAAACATGAAAACTTTCTTGATTCTTGTCTTGGCTGGCATTGCTCTGCCCGCAGCCGCCGACACGCTCAAAGTCGTGGACGGGGATACCCTCAAGCTGAACGGCACCACCTATCGGCTCAATGGGATCGACGCGCCGGAACACGGGCAGAAGTGTGGGGATTGGCCCTGCGGAAAGGAAGCCACTGCACATCTGGCAGAACTGGCCAGCGACAAATCTGTACAGTGCGATCCAATCACGACGGATGGCTATGGCAGAACCATTGCGACCTGCTACGCGGACGGTACAGACCTCGGTGCGGCAATGGTCAGTTCCGGTCACGCTTGGGCTTTTGTGAAATATTCCAAGGCGTATGTGGATCAACAGGCGCAAGCCAAGCAGGCCCGTTTGGGCGTGTGGCAAGGGGTGTATCAAACACCATGGGACTACCGCGCCCAGCGCTGGAAAGTAGCCGAGCAGAAAGCCCCGGAGGGCTGTCCGATCAAAGGGAACATCTCCCGCAACGGCAAGATCTATCACGCCCCATGGTCCCCTTGGTACAGCCGGACGAAGGTGTCAGAAGCCCGTGGTGAGCGCTGGTTTTGCTCTGAGGCGGAAGCGATACGGGCAGGATGGAGAGCGCCTAGGTGGGGTGGTTGAGGGTCCAGATCATGCTAGGGGGATGACTGCTAAATCGTGATAATGTGACTGCGCCCTTGTTGAACTTGAAAAGCACTAAAATTTGCAAAGGTATATAAAAATGGCAGTATCTTTTCCTTCTGAGGTCATCAAGGAACTGAAGAGTTACGTGTATAGGCTCATTGATCCGCGAAATGGAGAGACCTTTTATGTCGGCAAAGGAAAAGGAAATCGAGTGTTCGCCCATGCCGCAGGTCATGAGGCCGCTGAATGCATGAAAGAAGATGAAGCGGAAGAAAGCCCGCTGTCGGATAAGATCACAAGGATACGCGAGATCATAAATTCGGGTCTGTCGGTGCAACATGTGATTCATCGCCATGGACTTGATGACAAAACGGCCTTTGAGGTCGAGGCCGCGTTGATCGAAGCTTATCCAAGCGTGACAAACGCCGCTGGTGGACATGGCTCAGCGGATAGGGGGGTGGCTCATGCCCAAGAGATTATTCGACGTTACACAGCTGAGCAGGCGGATATCACAGACCCCGTGATCGAGATTATTGTGAACCGCTCAGCGAACACGATTGATCTCTATGATGCCACAAGGTTCTCTTGGAAAATCAACCAAGCACGGGCCAACAAGGCAAAGCTTGCGCTCGCGGTGGAAAAGGGATTGATTATCGGGGTCTTTGAGATCGACGAGTGGCTCCCAGCAATCTCAGCACATTTTCCAACACTGATATCCAATTGCACAGCCAATCCCCGCTTTGGGTTTGTCGGTAGGCCTGCATCTGCTGAGTGTCGAGAAAAATACTATATGAAGAAGGTTGAGCCTAGAGCCAGAGGGGCTGCAAACCCAATTCGCTATCACAACATTTAACCTTATCTCAAAAGGGGAGTTTGCTAATTTCGCAAGCGTGGAACCTCGTGACACCGCAGTTCAAGTAACAACAAGCTCCTGCCAGCGGTCAACGAACTTGGCCGTGGCCTCTGGGCATAGCTGTGCCACCACGATCATGCTGGTGCGCTTGTCGCAGAGGTAGACAGATGTTGTGCGTTTTTTGTCTTGAGCATCCATTGATAGGTCATCCACCATTGGTGGGCGGCCAAAAATGCCCTTATCTGACAGGCGTTCGACCGCACGCTTCACGTTGTTCATGCGGAAGCTTAAAAAATGAAGGTTTTCAGCCCAGACGCCATCATGAAGATCCAGATTGCCCAAAGGGTGCAAAATGGAACACAGCTTCGCAGAACTCTTTTGCAGGCGTGCAATCTGGCCGCACGTTGTGCGGATCGGAGGATCTGTTGGGTTTGCGTCTGACCTACAATCATAACGAGAGCGTCACCTCAATGTATTGAGAAACTGTTAAAATGCTGCAAACATTATAAAATCATTCATCTATGCACTTGAGGTTGGCGCCATGAAAGAAGAATGGGTTCTGCAAGCTCTTACGCAGATTGGGTCATTTGCGCTGGAAAATGGCCTAGAGGAAACTTGTGAGGCTCTGGCTCAACTTGAGCGAGTAGCAACGAACGAGGTTCAGGCCCGCAAACGAGAACGCCTGAAAAAACTGAACTAGCGGGACCACTGCTGCGAGTAACGTCAGACGAGATCGGCTGTTTGTTCTTGATTTCACCTGAGGCAAAGTCACTCGGTTGGATTGTCAGGTTGCGCAGCTACCGCGCTAAATGCCTCCAACTGCAATTTTATCCCAATGGCCTTCCATCTATACGTCTGGAAAACTTACCCACAAGAAATTTGGACTCTCTACGGAGAATCGTATCCCCGTTAATCAACTGTTAATTGAATCCCATTTGTTTCTAATTTGTAAACAATCGGAGCGGGAAAGGTTAACTGTTCGATGATGGCAATCAATTTTATAAATGGTGATAGTTTGGCTCAGTTTCCGAGGGTGGCAAACAGTATGTTTCGACACCGGGCTGAACAATTTCACAGAAGGTTGGGTTGGGATGTCAATGTTGATAGCTGCGGTTTGGAAACAGACCAATACGACGAGTTAAACCCAGTATATATTATCGCTGTGGATAATCGAGGCTTCCACCAAGGATCAATGAGATACTTGCCCACCCTTGGTCGGACAATGGTGAATGAGCACTTTCTGTACCTAACAGACGGAGTGCGCATCGAGAGCCCGCTTATCTGGGAGTGTACCAGATTTTGTTTGGCCCCAGGCGCACCGCGAAACACAGCTGCCAAGCTGCTGGCGGCGGGTGGGAAGATGATGAGGGCAAATGGCTTGAAGCACTATGTGGGTGTTTTTGATGCGTTTGCCGAACGCGCCTACCGGCGGGCGGGTGCAGCCCCTACGGTGATCTCCGAAAAAACTACGAGCACTGGAAAAATTGGGGTCGGGCTGTGGGAGTTCACAGATCCAACATATGACAAACTTCTGGAAGTCGCCAACTATAGCCGTACAGAAATGGATTTGTTCTACGAGGTCTCCTGCCGTCCAATCTCGGATGAGAAACTTCCCTCGATCAAATCGGCTAAGGCCAGTTGAGATTCAAAGGGTGCCGACCGGATCGGTTCACGTGGTTGCCAGTTCATGCACCGCTCCAGTCGGCATATATCTCGGTCAAATCTGGACAAAAGTTGGTCAAAAGTCGTGTGCCGCCCTCACTGCTCCGTCTATGTGTTGGGATCTGGCGGAAGTTCGTCAACGCGATCCGCACAGGCATCCAGAAACATTAGGAGATAATCCGGGATCAGAGCAAACAGATTGGGATTTCTCGGGTGCCGCCACTCAGGATTTTCTTCCATGACTAAGTTGGCAATCTCGATTGCATCCTGCATCGAACAGTCGTCGCGCAACTCGGCAATCGCAAGCAGGCAAAGATAGTCCTCACTGACCACTGCACAGTTCCCTTCCTCGGGTTGCAGTGGATCGCGAAGGTTGGGGTAGCGTTCATGGAGAAGCATCGTCATTAGTGCCTTACCTTTTTGACCATACGTCTGGCCTTCTTTCTTGGGGAAGCCGCACCGCCCACCGTGAGCCGTGCAACACCCGCATCTGTGATCGAATAAGCGTCCGAGAACTCGTCCAGAAAAATGAACCCATCAGCGAGAAGGCGCAAAAGGCTTTCATCAACGGCCCGGAGATCCGGCAACCCCAGATGCACACGCGCCCGTTCCAAGCCCGCACCGGTCATTCTGGGCATCACGCCATCCAGCTAGGCTTGGGAGCAATCACGCCCGCATTCTGGGGCTGCGGCTGGCGCGCACGTATCTTGCGTCGTAGATCCCGTTCTTCCTGCAACCGCTGTTCATTCTCCTGACGAACTTGTTGCTGGTTCTCGATCACAGCAATTTCCCGGCGGTGGGCCAGCCGCTCCATTTCCTCATCGTCGTTTCGGGTTTCTGCCGCCTGCGAAAGGCCATCCAAACGATTGATCCGAGAGGCCCTTTTTAGCGACCGCGCCTGATCAGCCGGAGCAACCATCACGAACACCTCATAGCCCGAGGCCCGCAGATCTTCACGTTCCTGTGTTGCGCGATCACGTTCATATTCCCGGCGCCGGGCTGTTGATGGTCTCCCCTTGCGGGGCTTAGGCCCGGGTTTCTTTCTACGCGGCATGAAACCTCCACAAATTTACCGACAGGAGCCAATGAAATTCAGAATAGTTGAGTGAAAAAGCAAGCAATACAGACGCCCAACACCTCCCTCGGAACGCTTTTTGTTACGCTTTTCCGTACATGTTTTGTTCGTTTGTTGATCTGGGTGTATCAGAATTTTATCCCATCGGGCAAACACTGTGAGGGAAATAATTCACCTAAAGACCCTGCAAGGGATGCAGGAGCCTATTTCTGTTCCAGATGCGCAGGGCGGTTCTCAAAAATGCGGAG
>JAOARQ010000027.1 GCA_025210455.1 Pelagimonas sp. | reverse complement strand
GTGGTGGTCAGTGACACACAGGGGCAGGATATGCTGGCCGCGTTCGATCTGACGGTGCTGACCGAGACAGATCTGCCCGAGACAGGGCTGCTGGGGCAGGCCGATACCGGGCCAGACACTCCGGCGATCCTGATCTATACCTCGGGGACCACGGGCAAACCAAAAGGGGCGCTGCATGGGCACCGTGTTCTGACCGGCCATCTGCCCGGTGTTGAAGTAAGCCATGATTTTCTGGGGCAGCCCGGCGATGTGATCTGGACCCCGGCCGACTGGGCCTGGATCGGGGGGCTGTTCGATGTGCTGATGAGTGGGCTGGCGCTGGGTGTGCCAGTGGTCGCGGGACGGATGAGTAAGTTCACGGTCGAAGATTGCCAGCGCCTGTGTGATGCTGGTGGCGTGCGCAATGTGTTTTTTCCTCCCACAGCGCTGCGCATGCTGAAAGCTGAAGAGGCGCAGATCACCGGGCTGCGCAGTGTGGCCAGTGGGGGTGAACCGCTGGGGGCGGAAATGCTGGCCTGGGGGCAAGGGGCTTTTGGCGTCAGCATCAACGAGTTTTATGGTCAGACAGAATGCAACATGGTTGCAAGTTCCTGCGGGGGCCTCTTCAACCCGGAACCGGGTTTCATCGGCCGGGCGGTGCCCGGATTTGACGTTGCGATCCTGAACGAACAGGGGATTGTGCAGCCCGCAGGGGTCGAGGGTGATATTGCCGTTCGCCGGGGCGCTGCCTCGATGATGCTGGGCTATTGGCAGAATCCCGACGAAACCGCCCGCAAGTTTCGTGGCGAGTGGTTGATCATGGGCGACCGGGGGGTGATTGAAGACGGCTTTATTCGCTTTGTGGGCCGCGATGATGATGTGATCACCTCGGCGGGCTATCGCATTGGTCCCGCCGAGATCGAAGATTGCCTACTGACACACCCGGCGGTGGCCACGGTGGGTGTGGTTGGCAAACCCGATCCGCTGCGCACAGAGATTGTCAAAGCCTATGTGGTGTTGAAACCCGGTGCCCAGACCTCGGAACAGGAGCTGCAGGCCTGGGTAAAAGACCGGCTTGCGGGCTATTCCTACCCGCGCGAGATCGCTTTTTTAGACAGTCTGCCAATGACTGTCACGGGCAAGGTGATCCGCAAAGAGCTGAAAGCCCGCGCTGCGGCAGAGGTGGCAGAATGAAATCGCTTTGGCTGGCGCTTGTGGTCTGGGGGGGCGGGGCACTGGCCCAAGAGCAAGAGCTTCCTGCATTTCAGCCCTGCATGGATCGGGAAATCGCCCGCTATGAGCGTGCCCTGCGCCGGGCGCAGCATGATCAGCTGACGCAGGAGTTCGAGATCGGCGGCACCACCGGGGTCGATCTGTGCGGGGCCTATGGCATTGTGCGCTGCGATCTGACCGAAACCCCCTATGCCTGCCAGCGGGCGTTGCGCGTGGAACAGGATGACTTGCAGGCCAAGGTCGTGGCGCATCTGCCCGAAACCCTGCCAGCGGTCGAGACCCCGGAGTGGCATCATGATCTTTACGGCACAGTCCATGCGCTGGCGCTTGGGCACTCCGCCGGGCCGGATTGTGCGGGCGATGATGAACCCCGTCAGGTCTGGTGCGAAGCCTGGGAAGCCAACCGGCGGCTGTCTTCGGCTATTCTGGCCTGGCAGATCGCGCGCTTTGTCGGGGCTGTGCCGCCCGCCACTGAGACGGGCTGGGCACAGCATCCGCCGCCCACGCGGCCTATTGCCCGACCAGAGCCCACATCAGACTGACACATAGATTTCGCGGGTTAGCCGCAACAGAAAAAGACAAAAGGAGCGGACATATGAAACTCATGTCACAGGCCATTGCCTCATCAGAGGTGTTCAAGGCCAATACCTCCGCACATCTTGCCGCTCTGGCGCAGATCCAAGAGGCCGCCGCTGCCGCTCAATTCGGGGGCGGGGACCGCGCGCGGGATCGTCATGTCAGCCGGGGCAAGATGCTGCCGCGTGAGCGGGTGGCCAACCTGCTGGATCCCGGCTCTCCCTTCCTTGAGATCGGCGCGACGGCGGCGCATGACATGTATGGCAATGCCGCCCCCGCTGCTGGCGTGATTGCCGGGATTGGGCAGGTGCGGGGCCGTCAGGTGATGGTTGTCTGTAATGATGCCACGGTTAAGGGCGGGACCTATTTCCCGATGACCGTCAAAAAACACCTGCGCGCGCAGGAGATCGCCGAGGAAAACCATCTGCCATGCATCTATCTGGTGGATTCTGGCGGGGCCAACCTGCCACAGCAGGATGAGGTCTTCCCTGATCGTGATCACTTTGGCCGCATCTTTTACAATCAGGCGCGGATGTCCTCAAAGGGGATCGCGCAGATTGCGGTTGTGATGGGGTCGTGTACCGCGGGCGGGGCCTATGTGCCTGCCATGTCTGATGTCACGATCATCGTCAAAGAACAGGGCACGATTTTTCTGGCTGGCCCGCCGCTGGTCAAAGCGGCCACGGGCGAAGTTGTTTCAGCCGAAGATCTGGGCGGCGGGGATGTGCACACCCGCCTGTCTGGGGTGGCAGATTACCTGGCCGAAGATGATGCCCATGCGCTGGCTCTGGCGCGGCGCGCGGTGGGGTCTTTGGGCCCGGTAAACGGGGCGCATGTTGATCTGCAATCTCCCGAAGCCCCGGCCTATGATCCCAGCGAAATTCTGGGCGTGGTGCCCGGTGATCTGAAAACGCCCTATGACATCCGCGAAGTCATCATGCGCATTGTCGACGGGTCGCGCTTTGATGAATTCAAGCCGCGCTTTGGCGAAACCATTGTGACTGGCTTTGCCCATGTCGAAGGCATGCCGGTGGGTATTGTCGCCAACAACGGCGTGATTTTCTCTGAGGCGGCAGTGAAGGGCGCGCATTTTGTTGAACTGTGTTCGCAGCGCAAAATCCCGCTGGTATTCTTGCAGAATGTGACCGGCTTTATGGTGGGGCGCAAATACGAAAACGAAGGCATCGCGCGCCACGGGGCCAAGATGGTGACCGCCGTGGCCACCACCAATGTGCCCAAGATCACCATCCTTGTGGGGGGCTCGTTCGGGGCTGGGAACTATGGCATGGCTGGTCGTGCCTATCAGCCGCGCTTTTTGTGGACATGGCCCAATTCGCGCATCTCGGTGATGGGGGGCGAACAGGCGGCGGGCGTGCTGGCAACGGTCAAACGCGACGGGATCGAACGGCAGGGCGGCACATGGTCAGCCGAAGAAGAGGCTGAATTCAAACGCCCGACCCTTGAGATGTTCGAACACCAGTCCCATCCGCTTTATGCCTCGGCGCGGCTATGGGATGATGGCATCGTCGATCCGCGTAAAACGCGTCAGACACTGGCGTTGTCGCTGCGCGCCTCACTGAATGCGCCCATCGAAGAAACACGCTTTGGCGTGTTCCGGATGTGATCCATGACAGTTGATGGTTTGAAAATCCGCTATCCCGAGGCAGAAAGCTTTCGCTTTGGCGATAGCGAAGCGCTTTGTCAAGAACTGCTGGCGCTGGTGATTTCAGGGAAGAAAACCGCCACCTGTGGGGCTTTGCGTGATTTTCAAGACGGCGGCGAAGCCATGCCGGTGGTGGGGCGGCGGGATATTTCGCTGAACTGGGATGGCACGCCAGCCTGCGTGATTGAAACCACAGAGGTCACCATTCGCCGCTTTTGTGATGTGGATGCGGATTTCGCCCTGTCCGAAGGTGAAGATGACAGTCTTGAAGGCTGGCAGCGTGGTCATCAGGCCTATTTCACGCGCAATGGCGGCTTTGATCCCGAAATGCAGCTGGTCTGCGAGCGGTTCAAACTGATCGAGGTGGTCGCATGATCGGCGCTTTGATCCAGACAAATTCACAGGGGGCCTGCCAGCGGCACGCGGGGCGTGGCTCTCTTTTGACATTCAGACAAGGACAGACCGATGTTTGATAAGATCCTGATTGCAAACCGCGGTGAAATTGCCTGCCGCGTGATGGAAACCGCCCGCGACATGGGGGTGGGCACAGTGGCTGTGTATTCCGATGCGGATGCGGGCGCAAAACACGTGGCCATGGCCGATGAGGCGGTGCATATCGGCGGGGCGGCCCCGGCGGAAAGCTATCTCAAAGGGGATGTGATCATTCAGGCAGCGCTTGCAACCGGGGCGCAGGCCATTCATCCGGGCTATGGGTTCCTGTCCGAGAACCCGGATTTTGTGGATGCGGTGGAACAGGCTGGGCTGATCTTTATCGGACCTTCGGCGGATGCAATCCGCAAGATGGGCCTGAAAGACGCGGCCAAGGCGCTGATGCATGAGGCCGGGGTGCCTGTGGTGCCCGGTTATCATGGGGATAATCAGGATCCGGCCTTTCTGGCGGAAGAGGCGCGCAAGATTGGCTATCCGGTGTTGATCAAGGCGGTCGCAGGTGGTGGCGGCAAGGGGATGCGTCTGGTCGAGGCTGGTAGCGAATTTGCCGAGGCCTTGATCAGCGCTCAGAACGAAGCCCGCACCGCTTTTGGCAATGAAGCAGTGCTGATCGAAAAATTCATCCAGCAGCCGCGCCACATTGAGGTGCAGGTGTTTGGCGATGGCACCACTGCCGTGCATCTGTTTGAACGCGATTGTTCGCTGCAACGGCGGCACCAGAAGGTGATCGAAGAGGCTCCCGCGCCGGATATGCCGCTGGCGGTGCGCAATGCCATGGGGGCCGCTGGTGTGCGTGCCGCCGAGGCGATTGGCTATAAGGGGGCGGGCACGGTTGAGTTCATCGTTGATGGCTCTGACGGGCTGCGCGAGGATGGCTTTTGGTTCATGGAAATGAACACCCGCCTGCAGGTGGAGCATCCGGTGACGGAACTGATCACCGGAGTGGATCTGGTGGAATGGCAGCTGCGCGTGGCCTCGGGCGAGGCGCTGCCAAAGGCCCAGGATGCGCTGACCATCACCGGCCACGCCTTTGAAGCGCGTCTTTACGCCGAAGATGTGCCCGCCGGGTTCCTGCCTGCCACAGGGCGTCTGGCGCAATTGCGTTTTCCCAAAGGGGTGCGCGCTGACAGCGGCGTGCGGGCCGGTGATGAGATCAGCCCGAACTATGATCCGATGATTGCCAAGGTGATTGTGCATGGTCCAACCCGCGAGGTGGCTCTGCGCCAGTTGGCGCGCGGTCTGGAACATACGCAAGTCGCTGGCACGGTGACCAATCTGGCCTTTCTCGGGTCGCTGGCCCGTCACGCGGGCTTTGCCAAAGGTGAGGTGGATACCGGGCTGATCGCGCGTGACATTGATGCGCTTGTGCAGACACCTGTCGCCACACCGGCGATCTTTGCACAGGCGGCGCTGGCGGCCAGCGGGCTGGATCAGACCGGCTCTGCGACCACGGGCTTTAATCTCTGGGGGCCACTGGAGCGCACTGTGCTGCTGCGCCATGGCGAAGATGAGGTGGCGTGCAAGCTGATGTCAGATGGCCCCGATGAGGCGGCGATCCGGGTGGGGGACAGCGTAGTTCAGGCCCGTCGCATCGCAGGGCGCTGGATGTTTGACGGGGTGCCCGGCGCAGTGACCTTCTGCGAAGGGGATCAGGTGACGGTTTTTGCCAACTATGGCATGGCCTTTGACGTGATTGACCCATTGGCGCGCGAAAGCGACGGGGCAGGGGGCTCGGGCATGACGCTGGCGCCCATGCCGGGGCGCGTGGTTTCGGTGCATGTGGCGGTCGGGCAGACTGTTGCAGAAGGCGACAGGCTTGTTGTGCTTGAGGCCATGAAGATGGAACACAGCATGACCGCTGCCCGTGATGGTGTGGTCGCCGAGGTGCTGGTGGCCGCTGGCGATCAGGTCGAGGCGGGTGCACCGCTGATCCGCCTGGAGGACGAAGATGACTAAGCTGCGTTTGCATCACGTGCAATACGGGCGCTCGTTCCGGGTGCTTTGGCTGCTGGAAGAGATAGGGCTGGCGCAAAAGCTGGGCGCGGATCTGGAGGTGACTGAATATCTGATCGGCACCAATGAGATGCGCGAGAGCGACCTGCCAAAACTATCGCCTGCGGTACGTATTCCTGCGCTGGAAATTGGTGATCTTCAGATGGCGGAAAGCGGTGCGATTGTGGAATATCTCACCGAAACCTATGCCCCGGAACTGGCCGTCGTGCCCGGTGATCCAGAACGGCCCGCGTATCTGCAATGGCTCCATTATGCGGAAACGCAGGCCAGCCTGATTGAACAACTGAACCTTCAGATGGTGTTTCTGCGCCCACCCACCGTGGCCAGCCCAGTGGTGATCAAACTCAACGTGGCACGCCTGCGCTCTACGCTTAAGGGGCTGGAAACACATCTTGAGGGGCGCGACTGGTTGCTGGATCGCGGCTTTTGCGCGGCGGATGTCATGTATGGGTTCAACCTGTTTGCCGCCCCTTTCTATGTAAAGCTGGACGAGTTCCCCAATATCCGCGCTTATAAATCCCGGATGGAAGCCATGGCGTCATTCCAGCGTGCGGTGGCGCGCGAAGGGGAACAGCGGTTTTACGCGCAGGATTTCTATCCTGTGCCGGAACATTAGCAACGACAGGGGGGCAGTGATGAACAGGGTCGAAATATTCGAAGTGGGGCCGCGTGACGGGCTTCAGAACGAGAAAAAGCAGATTGCCACAGCCGATAAGGTTGCGCTGGTTGATCTACTGTCACAGGCGGGGTTTGCGCGGATTGAATGCGCGTCATTTGTCAGCCCGAAATGGGTGCCGCAGATGGCCGACAGCGCTGATGTGCTGGCGGGGATTGCGCGTGCCAAGGGTGTGTCTTACGCCGCGCTGACGCCAAACATGAAAGGGCTTGAACGCGCCATCGAGGCGCGCGCCGATGAGGTGGCGATTTTTGGCTCTGCGTCCGAAGGGTTTTCCAAGGCCAATATCAACGCCAGCATTGCCGAAAGCCTTGAGCGTTTTCAGCCTGTGGCGAAGGCGGCGCAGGCGGCAGGTCTGCCGGTGCGCGGTTATGTGTCCTGCGTGGTTGAATGCCCTTATGATGGGGCTGTTGATCCGGCGCAGGTCGCCTATGTGGTGGGTGCTCTGCGGGATATGGGCTGCTATGAGATCAGCCTGGGCGACACCATCGGGCAGGGCAGGCCCGAAGCCGTTGAGGCCATGCTGGCAGCGGTCTCTCAGGAGCTGGAACCGGCAAAGCTGGCCGGGCATTTCCACGATACCTCAGGTCAGGCGCTGGCCAATGTTGAAGTGGCCTTGCAGCATGGGCTGCGGGTCTTTGACGGCGCTGTGGGTGGCCTGGGCGGATGCCCCTATGCGCCGGGGGCTGCGGGCAATGTCTCCACCGAAGCCCTGCATGATTTTGTCAGCAAGCTTGGGTATGATACCGGGTTGAATCCTGCGGTTCTGACCAAAGCCGCTGAAATGGCGCGCGCAATGCGTATGGAAGGATAAGAGATGGCAGAGTTCATTCGGGTTGAGCGCGATGACCGGGGCGTGGCAACAATCTGGCTGACGCGGGCAGACAAGCATAATGCCCTGTCTGCGCAGATGATGACAGAACTGGAAGCCGCGGCCGACAGGCTGGCGGGGGATGACAGTGTCGCGGTTGTGGTGCTGGCCGCCGAGGGGAAATCCTTTTGCGCTGGCGGGGATCTGGCCTGGATGCGCGCCCAGTTTGAAATGGATGCTGCCACCCGCAAGGTGGAATCAGCGCGCATCGCCACGGCGCTGGGCGCGTTGGATCGCCTGCCGCAGCCCCTGATTGGCCGTTTGCAGGGCAACGCCTTTGGCGGTGGTGTGGGTCTGGCGGCGGTCTGTGATGTGACCATCGCTGCCGATCACATCAAGATGGGCCTGACCGAGGTCAAGCTGGGCCTGATCCCTGCCAATATTGGCCCCTATGTGGTGGCCCGGATGGGGGCGGTGCGGGCGAAAGAAGTCTTTATGAACGCCCGCCTGTTTTCCGCGCAAGAGGCTGTGCGCCTGAACCTCGTGACGCGCGCGGCGCCCGCTGAGGGGCTGGACGATGCCGTTGAGGCTGAAATCATGCCCTATATGGCCTGCGCCCCCGGGGCGGTGCGTGACGCCAAACGCCTGCTGCGTGAGCTATCGGGAGTGGTCTCGCAAGACAAGGTGGATTTTGCCATCGACGCCCTGGCCGACCGCTGGGAAACCTCCGAAGCCCGCGACGGGATCGCAGCGTTCTTTGACAAGCGCCCTGCGCCATGGGTGAAATAGGCTTTTGACAACTGGTCAAACGGCCAAGATCAAGGACCCCATAAATTCTGCGCTCAGTGTTGAATACTCTGGGGTCCTGACCCTAAATAGGCAGCATAGCTGCTTGAGATATTGAAATGATCCAGATTGCGCATCTTTACGCCACCGTCTGCCTTGCCAATGCGTTTTTCCAGATCGCGCTGATCGCAGGGGCGCCCTTGGGCGAATATACCCAGGGCGGGCAGGTCAAAGGGGCTCTGCCTCTGTTTGGGCGTATCATTGCGGCGGTGTCCCTGCCGATCGTGATCTTTCAGGGGCTTGCGATCATATCGGCGGCTGGCTTCCCCGGGCTGGGGTGGCCGCTTTGGACGGGCTGGGTCGCGCTGGCGGTAACTGTGCTGTCTGCAGTGCTGAACCTGATCACCCCATCCAAAAAAGAGCGCGCAGTCTGGGGGCCGGTCATGCTGATCATGAGCGGCCTTGCGGGCTATGTGATGATACTCAGCCTGCGCCCTTTATAACTTACTAAAATTGATTGGAATTCACCGGGTGCAAACCGCGACGCATAGGCGCGGTTAACAGAAGGTAATGGCTGGTGATATGGTGGAAAAGCTCAATGAATATAGGTGTTTATGTGATATTTTCTGGTGATTCCCTGTCGGGTGCGAAATTCTGAATATCACCCCCGCTTGTTGACCCAGTAAGACCTTGGGGCTAAGCCAGTTTCGAACGTTTTGCGCGCGAGCGCACTGTCACCAAATACACGTTTCACACGTGCCCCTGTTCCCTGCGATCAGGTGTGCAACTTCGGAGGATCTACCTCGTGGAAGAGATGCTGCGGGAATACCTTCCCATATTGGTCTTTCTGGCCGTTGCCATTGCTCTTGGCATTGTTCTGATTCTTGCTGCCGTCATCGTGGCTGTACGCAACCCGGATCCTGAAAAGGTTTCGGCCTATGAATGCGGGTTCAATGCCTTTGATGATGCGCGGATGAAGTTCGATGTCCGCTTTTATCTGGTGTCGATCCTTTTCATCATTTTTGATCTGGAAATCGCGATGCTGTTCCCCTGGGCTGTTGCCTTCAAAGATATCAGCATGGTTGGCTTCTGGGCGATGATGGTGTTCCTTGGCGTGCTGACCGCAGGCTTTGCCTATGAATGGAAGAAGGGGGCGCTGGAATGGGAGTGATGACTGGGCCAAACACCGCCGGGCCGGATCGCGAAGTAGCCACACAGGCCATCAATCGTGAGTTGCAGGACAAAGGCTTTTTGCTGACGTCTACCGAAGACATTATCAACTGGGCGCGCACAGGATCGCTGCACTGGATGACATTTGGTCTGGCCTGCTGCGCGGTTGAAATGATGCATACCGCGATGCCACGCTATGATGTGGAACGCTTTGGGTTTGCCCCGCGCGCCAGCCCGCGCCAGTCAGATGTGATGATCGTGGCGGGGACGCTGACCAATAAAATGGCTCCGGCGCTGCGCAAAGTCTATGATCAGATGCCCGAACCCCGCTATGTGATTTCCATGGGTTCCTGCGCCAATGGTGGCGGTTACTACCACTATTCCTATTCGGTTGTGCGTGGCTGTGATCGGATTGTGCCGGTCGATGTCTATGTGCCGGGCTGCCCCCCCACCGCCGAGGCGCTGGTTTATGGCATCATGGCGCTGCAACGCAAAATCCGCAGAACGGGGACACTGGTACGATGACCGACGCTTTGAAAGAGCTGGGCACTCATCTGGAACTCAAACGCCCGGATTGCGTGCTGGGCTGGGATGTTGCCTTTGATGAACTGACAGTGGATGTGGCCCCGGCCAATATCGTGGGCTTTGTCGAGTTCCTGAAGAAAGACCCAAGCTGCAAGTTTTCGACCTTGGTGGATATCGCGGGGGTGGATTACCCCGAACGGGCCAAGCGCTTTGATGTGGTCTATCACTTCCTGTCCATGTACCAGAACCATCGCATTCGCCTGCGCGTTTCCGTGCGTGAGGATGAGATGGTGGCCTCAATCGTGGACGTCCACCCATCGGCCAATTGGTTCGAGCGCGAAGTCTTTGATATGTATGGGGTGATCTTTTCGGGCCACCCGGATTTGCGCCGCATCCTGACGGATTACGGATTTCGTGGTTATCCCCTGCGCAAGGATTTCCCGACCACCGGCTATGTGGAAATGCGCTATGACGAAGAACAAAAGCGCTGCGTTTATGAGCCGGTGAAGCTGACGCAGGAATATCGCCAGTTCGATTTCATGAGCCCATGGGAAGGTGCGCAATATGTGCTGCCCGGGGATGAAAAGGAAGGGGAACAGGCTTGATTAGGGGCGATGTCCTTTCCCGCCTTCGATCGATGAGCGTCGCAAAGCGAGCAATTGCGTTGCTTAAGATTGCGTGTTTGTTGGCCTTTGCCAATTTTTCCATGATCTCATTCTGGAATGCATCTGGCCAACTTGTTTATATCTCTAACGCAGATCACGGGACCTATTCTGAGTTGGGGCGCGTACTCGGCGCTTGGGTTGCTCTGTTTACAATATCGATTTTGTTCATTTCGATACTGTTTGATCAGTTCAAGGCATTGCTAGGCGGAATTCAGCCCGCCGTTGCAAAAGGAAAAGACGGATGATGGACGGCACCAAAGGGTTCGAAGACGCGCTGACCGGCGAACAGAAGATCCGCAATTTCAACATCAACTTTGGCCCGCAGCACCCTGCGGCGCATGGGGTGTTGCGTCTGGTTCTTGAACTGGATGGTGAAATCGTCGAACGCTGCGATCCGCATATCGGTCTGCTGCATCGGGGCACCGAAAAGCTGATGGAAAGCCGGACCTACCTGCAAAACCTGCCATATTTCGACCGGCTGGATTACGTGGCGCCGATGAATCAGGAACACGCCTGGTGTCTGGCCATTGAAAAGCTGACCGGTGTTGAGGTGCCGCGCCGTGGCTCGCTGATCCGCGTGCTTTATTCCGAAATTGGCCGCATCCTGAACCACCTGCTGAATGTGACCACGCAGGCGATGGACGTCGGCGCGCTGACCCCGCCGCTTTGGGGCTTTGAAGAGCGTGAAAAGCTGATGGTGTTTTATGAGCGCGCCTGTGGTGCGCGCCTGCACGCCAACTATTTCCGCCCCGGCGGGGTGCATCAGGATCTGCCTCCGGCTTTGATTGACGATATCGAAACCTGGGCGCATGAGTTCCCTCAGGTGCTGGAAGATATCGACGGGCTGCTGACCGAAAATCGCATCTTCAAACAGCGCAACGCCGATATCGGTGTCGTAAGCGAAGAGGAAATCCTGGATTGGGGGTACTCCGGCGTGATGGTGCGCGGCTCAGGGCTGGCCTGGGATCTGCGGCGCGCGCAGCCTTATGAATGCTACAATGAGTTCGATTTCCAGATCCCTGTGGGCAAAAATGGCGATTGTTACGATCGCTATCTGGTTCGTATGGAGGAAATGCGCCAGTCCCTGTCGATCATCCATCAGGCCATTGCAAAGCTGCGCGCACCCGACGGGCAGGGTGATGTGCTGGCCCGCGGCAAGCTGACCCCGCCCAAGCGCGGGGAAATGAAGACCTCGATGGAGGCGTTGATCCACCACTTCAAGCTTTATACCGAAGGGTTCAAAGTGCCCGAAGGGGAGGTGTACGCCGCTGTGGAGGCGCCTAAAGGCGAATTTGGTGTTTATCTGGTGTCGGACGGATCGAACAAACCCTACCGCGCCAAGATCCGCGCGCCGGGCTATCTGCATCTGCAATCCATGGATCATGTTGCCGGTGGCCACCAATTGGCAGATGTCGCGGCAATTATTGGCACGATGGACGTGGTGTTTGGGGAAATCGACCGCTAAGCTTTTGGCAGCGCTTCGATTTGGGGCGTGCTTAACTGTTTGAAACCACCCGCGGGCCATAACGGCCCCATACGAGGGACGATTGATGAAAAAGATCGCATTTACCTTTGCCGCGCTGGGGCTGACCTCCGCCTGCGTGATGGCGCCCGAAAATGTCACTGCCGAAGATCTGGTGGCCTTCGATGAGGCAGTTGCCTCGATCGGATGCGATCTGGTGGGGGAAAGCGACTATCTGCCGGTTGAACTGCAAACCGGGCTGACGCGGGAAAAAGTGATCGAAGTGGCCCAGTACAAGGTCGCGCGCGAAGAGGCCGTGTCGCTGTCAAATGGCGGCGTGCGGTCTGTCGTGGGGGCCTGCACCGTACCTGAGGAACCCGCCAAACCTGCGGCTTGAACAAAACGCGTCCGGTTGCGATCGGGCGGTATGACAGAGATCGGGCGTGCATCGGCGCGCCTGAGACCAGCAACGGAAAATGACCCATGCTACGTCGACTGCACACAGAACAACCCGAAAGCTTTGCTTTTACCGAGGCCAATCTGGCCTGGGCCAATGAGCAGATCACCAAATACCCGGCCGGCCGTCAGGCCAGCGCGGTGATCCCGTTGCTGTGGCGCGCGCAAGAGCAAGAGGGCTGGTTAAGCCAGCGTGCAATCGAAACCGTGGCCGACATGCTGGATATGGCCTATATCCGCGTGCTTGAGGTGGCCTCTTTCTACTTTATGTTCCAGCTCAAACCGGTTGGGTCGGTCGCTCATATCCAGATCTGCGGCACGACTTCCTGTATGATCTGCGGGGCGGAAGATCTGATTGCGGTGTGCCAGGAAAAGATCGCTGCCAAACCTTTTGATACCTCGGCGGATGGCAAGTTTTCCTGGGAAGAGGTGGAGTGCCTTGGCGCCTGCACCAATGCGCCCATGGCGCAGATCGGCAAAGACTATTACGAGGATCTGACCGCTGAGAAACTGGCAGATCTGCTGGATCGTCTGGGCAAGGGCGATGTTCCGCAGGTCGGTCCGCAAAATGGCCGGATGGGTGCTGAACCGCTGGGGGGCATCACCACGCTCAAGGAATATGTAAACGGTGCGATCAAGCTGAGCACTTCGGCGCAATTGGCGGATGAAATCGGCGATACGGTCAAACGCATTGATGGCACAGAGGTGCCTTTGCGCGCCCCTTGGGGGGATCAGTCGGGCCGTCGCGGTGAAGGTGTGGCGGCAGAGCAGCCACCAAAGGCACCCGAACCGCCGAAATCAGCTGTGCAGCAGGCTGCTGCTAAAAAGGCAGAAGATCAGGCCAGTTCAGAAGAAAGCCCCGGAACCCGCCCGGCTGCCCTTGAGGCGGCGCGCGATGGTGCTGCAGATGATCTGAAGCGTATCAAAGGCGTTGGTCCAAAGCTGGAACAGCTTTTGCACAAGCTTGGTTTTTTCCATTTTGATCAGGTTGCTGCCTGGACCGACGATGAGGTGGCCTGGGTGGATCACAACCTTGAGGGCTTTAAGGGGCGTGTAAGCCGTGACGAATGGGTCAAACAGGCCAAAGAACTCGCGGCTGAGGTGTAAGCAAAATTTGCGCTCTGTCTAAAGAAAGGCGATAGTTCAATCAGAAGTATCGTCAAAGACGTGCAGGGAGTAGATGAATGACAATGACGAACAACGGTGATCGCTGTGGTTTGAAGTGCTGGGTCGGGGCAGGTGCCTTTGGCTTGCTTGTGCTTCTGTTTGGGCTTGGTGCGGGTAAAGGGCTGTTTGCCGCTCTGATACTTGGGGCCATCACCTTTGTTCTATTGGGGCTGCTGTTTTGTTGGTTGTTCTGCGGTCCAGAAGTTAAGCCAACCGCAGCAAAAACGGTTGCTGCGTCAGCTGCGCCAATGCGTCAGGCTGCACCTGCTCCGGTTGTCGAAGAAAAACCAGCAATGCCTGAACCCGTTTTAGAGGAGGCGCAAGCTGCGGCAATAGAAGAGCCCGCTAAAGATGCTGTGGCCGAGCAAGAGGTTGCTGAAAAAGAGGGTGATGAGACACCCACTGATGAGGCACCCGCCGATGTGCCACCCGCTGAAGAGGTGGCAGCTGATGAACCACCAACTGTAGAAAATGCGCCATCTGAGGATGCAGAGACATCTGTTATCCAGCCCTCTGCCGAGCTGGCGGGTGAAAAAGAGCTTGCCGAACGTAAAGGGGAATGGCGGTATTCCGCAGACGCCGCAGACGCCGCAGACGCCGCAGACGCCGCAGACGCCGCAGACGCCGCAGACGCCGCAGACGCCGCAGACGCCGC
>JAOARQ010000026.1 GCA_025210455.1 Pelagimonas sp. | reverse complement strand
GGTGACGGGATCACATTGCATGTCGAACCGATATTATTCGGTGCATCCGCGCCGCAATGATCGGTTTTTGCGCGCCTCTGATCGGTTGATTGAACTCTACCCTGAGGTGGATTTTACCGAGTTTCATTTTGTGCGCCATATGCTGGGGCGTCTGCATGATCTGTCGGCAGATCGATTCCGGCAGATCACAGAGGAACTGGGGCAGGCCTGGGTGGCGCGGATGAAATCTCTGCTGGCGCAGATTCAGGGCAATGTGGTGCTGCTGTGGTTTGCCGATGCGCCAATCCCGAAGGGGCCTTCGGCGGATCTGGAACACGACCCGCTGTTTCTATCGCGCGATATGGTTGAGGCGCTGCGCAATCGCGTGACCACGATCATTGAACTGGTGGCCTCGGAGAGTGCTTTGATGGAGGGCACCAAAGGCATGGTGTTCAGCGAGTTTGAAGCCAATGCTGCCGCAGAGATGATGGGCCCCTATGCGCATAACGAAGCCGCTGATGCGCTGGAAGAGGTGCTGGGGCATATGCTGGGCCGGATCGGGCGGTAGGGTCCGGACCCATTAATTTCCATGCCCTTCGGGTTCGTCGGATTTCGCCCCAACCTGCGTTATATACCCTTGAAATAGAGCCACTATTTGGGCGGGTATATGCCTTGTCTGGAACGAAATCTGGCGAACTGAGCGCTGCAAACTAATGGGTCCTGACCCTAAGGGTTGCTTGACGCATGTGTGCTGGCGCGATCTAGTGCCAGCATGTTGAAAAAGCTGCTGATTTGGGTCTTGGCGACGGGCGTTTTTGCAAGCGCGCTGGTCACTGGATTTGCGCCTCAGCTGCCAGCCCTGTTCGTTGAGGGATTCCCCGCGTCTGTCTGGCCTAGCAAGGGGCGCTTTGCTCAGGTGACCGGCACAGAGGCTGTTGCTGCGGATCTGAGCCCGTTACCAGAAACTGCGATCAAACGGCTTGGGAAGGCGGAGGGCCGGGTTTTGCTGGTGGATCAGGCCGGGCAGGATCTGCGCGGCGTGTATCTGGCGGGCACCAGCCCAGAGACGCTGTTGAACTCCTACTCATTGGTGAAATCCCTTGTCGGGGTGATGGCCCTGCGCGCGGTGGCGGACGGGTTGCTGACGCTGGACACGCCGATCCGCGAGAGATTGGGTGCTGAGGCCCCGGATCTGCGCCTGCGTGAGCTGCTGACTATGACCAGCGGTCTGGCGCTGGCGGGGGACTTTCCGAAAGAAGAGCACAGCAAATCCACGAGTGACGGACGGTTTTCTCCGTTTGGTCCGGTGGGGCGCTTGCATGTGTATGGGGTGACGCCTTTGTTGTCAGACCTGAGACCGGATCCTGAGTTGCGTGGGGCGTTTCATTATCAAAGTGTGAACACTGCGCTTTTGGGGCTGATACTGGAGCGCACTTATGGGCTGCCGTTGGAGCAGTTACTGTCTGAGATGATCTGGCAGCCAGCCGGGGCAGGGGCGGCAATACAGTCGTCAGGATCGGGTGTCGGCCTATTGCTGTCTTTATGCGCGGGCAGAGGATTGGCTGAAGGTCGGGCGTTATTTGTTAAATAATGGCAGCGCGGAGCAGCCGTTTTTGCCCGACGGACTGTGGCGCGACTGGGTGCTGCCGGATTTACCCGCACAGGAGCGGCGTCGGGGGCACTATGGCTGGCAGATCCGGCATGATGTGCTGGACCGGGCAGGGGCCAGTGCGCAGGGAGGCTTTGCCTATATGATGGGGCATGGCGGCCAGACGGTCTATCTGCTGCCTGAACAGGATGCGGTGGTGGTGCGCTTTGGCGCGCAGCCGCAGCTGTTACATTCGACATTGTATGAGCTGTTTGACTAGGGTCAGGATGCATTAATCCTGCATCACTGGCGTTCGAAAGGCAAAAAAGCAGGGGTTTTGAGCGCGGGATCTGAAGGATCGGAGTAGTTTATGTCTTTTCAACGTATGTGTCTTGTTGTGTCAGTGGTTTTTGCAACCTTATGTCTGACTTTGCTGTTTTGGCCGGGGCTGGTGTACTGGCTGTTCCAGATCGAGGGAAACAGTCTGGGGGATTTTCTGGCCAAGCGGGCGGCGATGCTGTTTGCGGGCCTGTCCATGCTGAGCTTTCTTGCGCGTCAGAGCCAATCTGCCGAAGTGCAAAGGCTGGTGTCTGCGAGCATTGGGATGGCGATGGGGGGTATGGCTTTGCTGGGGGTTTCTGAATGGATTTGGGGGATGGCCGGGCCGGGTATTTTGTTGGCAGTGGCCGTTGAACTGGTCATCGCGGGCCTGTGTTATAAAGTTTTGCTTGCTTTGCGCGGAGCGCGCTAGGGCGTGACCCCACAAAAAGGAAAAGGCCCGCAACAGCGGGCCTTTTGAATGTGGTGAACCGATTGGGGATTAGCCCAGTTTTTCGGTCAGCTCGGGCACAGCGTCGAAAAGATCAGCGACCAGGCCGAAGTCAGCAACCTGGAAGATCGGCGCTTCTTCGTCTTTGTTGATCGCGACGATGATTTTCGAGTCTTTCATGCCTGCGAGGTGCTGAATCGCGCCCGAGATGCCAACAGCGATATAGAGATCTGGGGCAACCACTTTACCGGTCTGACCAACCTGCAGATCGTTCGCGGCAAAGCCACTGTCGACCGCGGCGCGCGAGGCGCCAACCGCTGCGTTCAGCTTGTCTGCCAGACCTTCGATCAGGGCAAAGCTTTCTTCGGAGCCAACACCGCGACCACCGGATACAACGATGCCAGCCGAGGTCAGCTCGGGGCGGTCGGATTCGGCAACCTTGTCTTCAACCCATTCGGACAGGCCGGGGGTTTCAGCAGCGGCCAGAGCTTCGACAGCGGCAGAGCCAGTTTCGCCAGCGGCGTCAAAGGTCGAGGTCCGCACGGTCAGAACCTTGGTCGCATCCGAAGATTTGACGGTCTGCATGGCGTTACCAGCGTAGATCGGGCGTTCAAAGGTGTCGCCGTCAACAACCGCGGTCACGTCCGAGATCACCATCACGTCCAGCAGGGCTGCGACGCGGGGCAGAACGTTTTTCGCCGATGCGGTGGCCGGGGCCACGATGTGCGAATAGCCGCCTGCGATGGACTGAACCAGCGCTGCAACGTTTTCAGCCAGACCGTTGCCATAGGCAGCATCGTCTGCGCACAGAACCTTGGCTGCGCCATCCAGCTTGGCGGCGGCCTCTGCGGCACTGCCACAGGCTGCGCCAGCAATCAGAACGGTCACCGGACCCAGCGCTTTGGCTGCGGTCATTGCTTTTGCGGTTGCGTCGACAGCCAGATCGCCGCCCACAACTTCTGCGAGAAGAAGAACAGCCATTATACAGCCCCCGCTTCTTTGAGTTTCGCGATCAGCTCGTCGACCGAGCCAACCTTGATACCGGCGGCGCGCTCGGCGGGCTCGGCGGTTTTGACGATTTCCAGACGCGGGGAAACATCGACGCCGTAATCGGCGGCGGTTTTCTCATCCAGCGGCTTTTTCTTCGCTTTCATGATGTTCGGCAGCGAGGCATAGCGCGGCTCGTTCAGGCGCAGGTCAACGGTGATGATGGCTGGCATCTTCACGCTGATGGTCTGCAGACCGCCGTCCACTTCGCGGGTGACTTTCGCATTGTCGCCGTCAATGTCGACCTCAGAAGCGAATGTGCCCTGCGACCAGCCCAGCAGAGCCGACAGCATCTGACCGGTGGCGTTCATGTCGTTGTCGATCGCCTGTTTGCCGGCCAGAACCAGACCGGGCTGCTCTTCTTCAACAACCTTCGCCAGGATTTTTGCAACAGCCAGAGGCTCGATGTCGGTGTGCACGTCATCAGCGGCCACAACCAGAATCGCACGGTCTGCGCCCATGGCCAGAGCAGTGCGCAGCACGTCCTGAGCCTGCTTTACGCCGATGGAAACAGCGACGATCTCTTCAGCCTTGCCTGCTTCTTTCAGGCGGATGGCCTCTTCGACGGCAATCTCGTCGAATGGGTTCATCGACATTTTCACATTCGCCAGATCAACACCCGATCCGTCCGCTTTCACGCGAACTTTCACGTTGTAGTCGATCACGCGCTTGACAGGTACCAGTACCTTCATCTGCGGGTCTCTCCTAAGTAAGTGCGGGCAATCACCCGCAGGGTCTCCTCGCGTGAGTCTTACCTTGCAGTCGCAGAAGGAAACAGAGCAAAATCGTCATGTCAGCGCTAACCAACGTCGCGTTTTGGCGGATAATCCACCAAATTGTTACATCCAGAACCCCGATTTTTCCGATAGGTTACAGCGCTGAGTCGGACAGGATGACGTGTGTTTTACGCAGGTCAGTCGCAGATTCGCTGCAGGGCCTGCCAATCCTGCGCGCTGATGATCGGGGTGGTGTCTGATTGTTCTTTCGCAAAGAGCTGCGCTGCGGCCTGACGATCTGCGCTGGCAGGGTGGGTGCTGAGATAGGCTGGCAGCTCAAAGCCTTCCATGTCTTTCAGGCTGTCAAAAAAGCGGGCAAAACCCTGTGCGCTGACATTGGCGGATGCCAGCATGTCCAGAGCAAAGCGGTCGGCGGCGGCCTCGGCGTCGCGAGTGTAGCTGGCGGACAGCATATGTTCACCGATCAGGGCGATGGCCGCGCCGCCGGTGAAATCGCCCAGAACCATCGACAGAATTCCGGCGGACCCGGTGGCGCGCAGGGCGCCGCGCGTGGGATCGCGCGATTCGACATGGGCGATTTCATGGGCCAGCACACCGGCGATTTCTTCGGGGGTTTCGGCGGCATCAATCAGCCCGCGCAGCAAGACCACCTGCCCACCGGGCGCGGCGAAGGCATTGATCATCTCGTGGTCGAAGACGCTGAGATTGATCTGATAGGTGAGATCAGAATTTTGGGTCAGTCGCGCCAGCAGGTTTTGCAGGGCGACCTGACCTTCGGGATCGTCACAGACAAGATCGCCATAGCTTTCCCCGCCAAGGAAGCGCTCCATCTGGCGGGTGACTGTTTTGCCAAAAGCAATTTCGCGTTCAATCGGGATGATTTCCGCCAGCGTATTGGCCATGGCGGGCAGGATCACGAAGAGGATCAGCAGCACGGATGCCACCGCTCCGCCGATATATTTCAATACCTTAAGGCCAGTGCCCGGGCGTATATCCCGTTTGAACAGATTGGGGCGGGTGCGGATCACGACGTCGATCAGATCGGCATCCAGCAGCACAAGCCGCGCGGTATCACGGGGGCTTTCGTCATCGGTCTGGGCCAGTTGCGAAAGCACCAGCTGATCGCGCTGGGATCTGTCGCTGAGCGCGCGCAGATCCTGCAACAGCCAGCGCACCGGCGCGCGCAGGCTGTCACCCGAGAGGAGCAGCGCCTGACGGTCATCCGAGAGCGCAATATCCACGATATGGCGTTTTGCGGTCTGACCGTCATAGAAATACGCTGTTCCCCCCTTGATCATATGGCGGCCCCGATATCGAGCGCATCGGCAAAGCCTTCGGCATCGACACCCTGTTCAGCGGCACGTTGCTGGATATCGGCCAGCGCATCCGTGTTGTGTACGGTGACGCTTTTGATGATGTGCTGCAGGATTGGCTGGGTGATCATCACAAGGGACAGGGCCTGCATCATCACGATGACAAACAGATAGATGAGAACGATCCCAACCATCGTCAGGACAACCGCAGTTTCTGACTGTACCATGAAAAGAGAGGCGCTGATGAGACTTGTAGCCATGCCGAATACAACAGCAAGGATCAGGCCAATGGCGAGCCCGCCCAGAACATAATGTTTGATGATCGTGCCTGTGCGCGGGGTTGCTGTGAAACTGACATAGCCCAGTGTTTTATGGGACATCAGATAGGCAAAAGACTGAACAAAATAGACCACAGTGCCGATCAGGAACCAGATGTACCCCGCAAAGAACAACAAAAGCGAAAGCGTGCCCGGTTGCTGATAAGGGTCAAGAAAAATGGTCGCGCCGCCTGCGATCAAAAGGGCCAGGCCGATCAGCATATGCAGCATGGCTTTATACAGCTGGGTCCACTTGCCGCCCTGTTTAAAGCGTTCAGTGCCGTAATAGCTGCGGTTCGCCATATATTGTTCCAGCTTGAAGGTCATCAGCGGCGTGAGAATGCCAAGGCTGACAATCGTCAAAAGCCCATATCCGATCGCGCGGAAGGCATAGCCCCAGGCCCCTCGGTCCATGCCGAAACGGATGCTGCGCCAGCGGGTGCGGGCCATTTTGTAGCGGCGCGCCCGGTATTGGGCGTAATAGACCAGTGGCATAACCGCGAGGGCGGAAATATAGATCGCTGCAATTTGTGCCAGAACTTCGGCCTGACTGGCTGTTTCCGGGTCAACAAAGATATTCAGACCGAAAAAGAATAGCGCCATTTGCACAAGGCCGAGGTAGACCGCAAGGATCACGATGGCCAGCAGAAAGCCCAGAAATTTCTCAAGCCCGGTGCCGGTATATTCAAACCCGTCACCATCAAGATTGGTCGAGGACCAGATATATTTGCGAATGCGTGTTTTCTGCCAAAAGCGATAAATGCCCAGCGTCAGAACAGTCAGCAGGCCGGTTTTAAAAGCAAGGGAGAACAGTGCATTGCCTTGCCCCCTGTAATTTGGTGTTAAGTCCATAATAAAAATACCCTTTGTACTGTGGATTTCACTGTTGTTACAGGGTTTTGTATCCTTATAAAAATGATTGGTTCAATAGAATAAAACAACTGCGGGATGCAAGAACAGCGCCCGGGTGGGCGCTGTATCAGTTTAGTTGAATTTGTTATCCCGAGGGAAGCCGCGTGGTGCCATGCGCCCAGTGCCCGCCCGTTTGCCCTGCCACTCAGACAGATCGGTTTCCGTGCGGGTGCGGCCGGCGGGGTCCAGCCAGCTGAGACCTTCGGTCAGGGTAAAGGTGCGGGCGTCTGACAGGCCGCCGTCTTTGTATTTTTGCAGACGCACCCCTTTGCCGCGGCCCATTTCGGGCAGTTCTTCCAGCGGGAAGACCAGCACTTTGCGGTTTTCACCCACCACGGCAACGTGATCGCCCGAAACCGGGGTGCAGACCAGGGCTTTGACCGGGTCTTTGACGTTCAGCACCTGTTTGCCGGTTTTGGTCTGTGCCAGCACATCGTCTTCGGCCACCACAAAGCCATCCCCGGCGGTCGAGGCCACAAGCAGCTTGCCCCCCGGTTTGTGGATGATCAGATCGACGATTTCCGCCTCATTGGGCAGGTCAACCATCAGCCGCACCGGTTCACCCATGCCACGCCCGCCGGGCAGGTTGGCGGCGGACAGGGTGTAGAAGCGCCCGTTCGATCCCACCAGAATCAGGCGATCGGTGGTTTCCGCGTGGAAGATAAAGCGCGAACCATCGCCGTCTTTGAACTTCAGCTCGCGGTCCAGCGCGATATGGCCGGTCATGGCGCGGATCCAGCCCATCTGCGAACAGACCACGGTGATGGGTTCGCGTTCAATCATCGCCTCAAGCGGCACCTCCTCGGCTTCAGAGGCTTCGGCGAATGTGGTCAGGCGGGCGCCGCGATCAAAGTCTTTGCCAAAGCTCTTGCGCACCTCGCGCAGCTCTTCCGAGATGCGTTTCCATTGCAGATCATCGCTGCCCAGAAGGTCAACCAGCGCGGCGCGTTCTTCCAGCAGCTTGTCGCGTTCATTGACCAGTTCCAGTTCCTCAAGGCGGCGCAGACTGCGCAGGCGCATATTGAGGATGGCTTCGGCCTGAACGTCCGACAGGCCTTCGATCCGGCCCTCATAGCGCTGTGGGAGCTGCGCCGGGCTGCCCTCTTCGGCCAGCACACCGCGCGCTTCGGCCTCGGGATCGGTGATCAGCGACAGGGCTTTCACGTCGATGCCCGTCAGGGGCGACACATAATCGGCCTCGGACAAGGCGCGTTTGACGGTGGCCTGATGCGCAGCGGACCAGTCTTCGAACATCAACGCCGCTTTGGGATCATCGTCATAGCGAATGATGTCGATCACGCGATCCAGATTGAGGAAGGCGATGATCAGGCCAGAGAGCACTTCGAGGCGGTTGTCGATCTTGGCCATCCGGTGGCGCGAGCGGCGCACCAGCACATCACGGCGGAAATCAAGGAAGGCGCGCAGCACCTCTTTGAGCGAACAGACCTTTGGGGTGACCCCGTCGATCAGCACGTTCATGTTCAGCGAAAAGCGCGTTTCCAGATCGGTGTTGCGGAACAGCATGTTCATCAGAATGTCGGGATCGACGTTCTTGGACTTGGGTTCCAGCACCATGCGGATGTCTTCGGCGGATTCGTCGCGCACATCCGCGAGAATCGGGATTTTCTTGGTCTGGATCACTTCGGCGATGCGTTCGACCAGCTTGGATTTCTGCACCTGATAGGGGATTTCCGTCACCACAGCCTGCCATTGGCCACGGCCCAGATCTTCGACATGCCAGCGGGCGCGCAGGCGGATGCTGCCGCGACCGGTGCGATAGGCGCTGGCGATGTTTTCTGCCGGTTCGACAATCACGCCCCCGGTGGGGAAATCCGGGCCGGGCACATATTGCAGCAGGGTATCATCCACCGCATTGGGTGATTTGATCAGGTGCAGGCAGGCATTGATCAGTTCGCCGATGTTATGGGGCGGGATATTGGTCGCCATGCCGACCGCAATCCCGCTGGATCCATTGGCCAGCAGATTGGGATAGGAGGCGGGCAGAACGGCGGGTTCTTCCAGACGGCCATCATAATTGGGGCGAAAATCAACGGAATTCTCATCCAGCCCCTGCAGCAGGGCTTCGGCCATGATGGTCATGCGCGCTTCGGTATAGCGCGAGGCGGCGGGGTTATCGCCATCGATATTGCCGAAATTGCCCTGACCGTCGACCAGCGGATAGCGAATGGTGAAATCCTGCGCCAGACGCGCCATGGCATCATAGATCGCGGCATCCCCGTGTGGGTGGAAATCCCCCATGGTATCGCCGCTGATCTTGGCGGATTTCAGAAATCCACCGGATGAGGACAGCCGCAGCCGCCGCATCGCATACAGGATTCGCCGATGCACAGGTTTGAGACCATCACGCGCATCCGGCAGGGCGCGGTGCATGATCGTCGACAGCGCATAGGTCAGGTAGCGCTCGCCGATGGCGCGGCGCAGGGGTTCGGCCAGGTTGCGGCCTTGTTCTTCTTGCTCGATATCGTCTGACATATGCCGGTGATAACGCTCTGGCCTAAGCCGGGCAAGCACCTGACAGGCAACAGGGCAACACTGTGGGAAAAATTCCTAGGTTTTCCCTTAGTTCCCGGAGATACATCAGATATAAACGGTTCATCGCCAATTATTTGCTGTCTGGCGATGTTATGCTGTATCTTGGGGGATGTATTTTATGATGCGCATTATGTTGCTGACCTTCGGGTTTTTGACCTGGGGTTGGTATGAGCTTTCCGGTGGGTCTGATTTTGTTGCAGGCCAAAATGGTGTTGAGCTGATGGCAAAGGTCAAGCCAGTGCCGCACGCGCCGGTGAAAGCGGATACTCAGGTGACACGGACCAACACGGATCTGACCTCCATCTCGGGATTTGCCACCATGTCGGTGCGGGTGTCGCAGCCGATGGAAACCTCTGGTGTTGTGCAGCCTGCGGTGGTGCAGGTGGCGGCCGCGCCTGTTGTTGAACCTCAGGTGGCACAGGCCCCACGGGTGATTCAGGCTTCTTCTGGTGATTTGAACAGCTTGCAGCAGCAGATCGGTGCTGCGGTCAGCGCCAGTCTTAGCGATTCGGCGCCGGTGATTGATTATCGCCGGGTGTCAGGGCAACGGGTGAACCTGCGTGGCGGGCCAAGCACAGGCCATGCGGTGGTGACACAGCTGCTGCAGGGCGAAGAGGTGGAAGTGCTGGATGATGCCGGGGATGGCTGGGTGCAGCTGCGCGCCTTGGATGGCAATGACATCGGCTGGATGTCGGATAAATTCCTGACTCGTGTGAACTGATCTTTGCAGGGGATGGTCTGCGAAGACACCCGCAAGGGTGGATGAGCCTTCCCCTTTTGCAGTGCTGGCTTATAAAGCCGGTATGACACAACGCAGTATACTGATTACCGGCTGTTCTTCTGGCATTGGCTATGCGGTGGCCCATGGGCTGCGCGATATGGGCTGGCGGGTTTTTGCCTCGTGCCGACAAGAGGTGGATTGCGCCCGGATGCGCGCCGAGGGATTTGACAGCCCTCGCATTGATTACAGCGACCCGCAGACCATCGAATCGGGGCTGTCAGAGGTTATGGACACTACGGGCGGCACACTGGATGCGCTGTTCAACAACGGGGCCTATGCGGTGCCGGGCGCGGCAGAGGATCTGCCGGTGCAGGCCCTGCGCGAGATTTTTGAGGTCAATGTTTTTGGCTGGCATGATCTGACCTGTCGGGTGATTCCGGTCATGCGCACCCAGGGACACGGGCGGATCATCAACCACGGGTCGGTTCTGGGGCTGGTGACCATGCCATGGCGCATGGCCTATAACGCCACCAAATTCGCCATCGAGGGTATGACAGACACGTTGCGTATCGAGATGCGTGACACGCCCATTCATGTGATCACGCTGAACACCGGGCCGGTGACCTCAAAGATCCGGGTGAACTCGATCCCGCATTTTGAAAAATGGGTGAACTGGCAGCGCTCGCCGCGTCGGTCGCAGTATGAGGCGAGGCTGATCAAGCGCCTTTATGAAGATCGTGGGCCGGATGCGTTTGAGCTTCCCCCGCAGGCGGTGACACGCAAATTGCGCCATGCGTTAGAGCACCCGAACCCGCGCCCGCGCTATCTGATCACCACGCCAACCTATCTGATGGATGCGGCAAGGCGCGCTCTTCCGACGCGGGCACTGGATTGGTTGCTGGCCAGAGGTTAGATAGGGTCAAATCACGCGGCGTGCCGCCAGGGATCTACTCAGGGAGAGACAATGACCCAAGACCCTCTGTTTATTGTAATTGCCGTCGTCATGCTGGGCGTGGTGGGCGTGCTTTTCTTTGGAATCGGTGCCTTTGCCAAAGGTGGCGAATTTAATCGCAAACATGCCAACCGCGCCATGCGTTGGCGGATCGGGGCGCAGTTTGCGGCTGTGGTTCTGATTTTGCTGTTTGTCTATCTGCGCGGGGGCGCGTGATATGGTTGTCCTGAACAAGATCTACACCCGAACCGGCGACAAAGGTGAAACGGCGCTGGGCAATGGCGAGCGTGTGGCCAAATATGATGGTCGGGTCGAAGCCTATGGCACCTCGGATGAGCTGAACGCGATTGTTGGTCTGGCGCGGTTGCATGCGGCTGACGAAATGGACGCGCAGCTGGCGCGCATTCAGAACGATCTGTTTGATCTGGGGGCGGATCTGTGCCGTCCGGACATGGTGAAAGATGCGCAGGCAGAGTATCCGCCGCTGCGGATGGTGTCTGCACAGGTGGATCGTCTGGAAAGCGAGATTGACGCAATGAATGCCCGGCTTGAGCCGTTGCGCAGTTTCATCCTGCCCGGTGGCTCGGCGCTGGCGGCCTATTTGCACCAATGCCGCACAGTGGCGCGCCGGGCGGAACGCCTGTCGGTCGAACTGGCATCGCGCGAAGATGTGAACGATCAGGTGGTGCGCTATCTGAACCGCCTGTCGGACTGGTTTTTTGTCGCCGCCCGCATCGCCAACGACGACGGCCGCGCCGACGTTCTTTGGGTTCCGGGGGCGAACCGCTGAAAGCGGCGGGCAGTCTGGGGGACTGCGCGGCACCCGGAAGGGCGAACCGCTGAAGGCGGCGAGTAGTTGTATTCTTTGAGGGGGAAGCCCCTTCTGAGAATTTGACGGCTTTCTCTTCTCTCTAGGGCGGCAAAGCCGCCCAGCCCCCGACCGCCCTCATGGGCGGGGGCTTTGCCCCCACCCGCGGTCTGGGACTGATCTTGGGGCTCAAAGCTTTTCAGCCTGCATCCAGACCCCGCCTTCTGGGCGCAAGGTCAGAATCATCACCGGCTTTGGCGTTTTGCCCGGCACCAGTTTGAACCGGAAGTTTGCCAGCAGGGTTGCCAGAATAATCACCGCCTCCTGGATCGCAAAAGAGGCGCCGATACAGATGCGCGGCCCATCCCCGAAGGGCAGATAGGCATACCGATCTGGTCGGGTGCCTTCCCAGCGTTCAGGCATAAAGGCATCGGGGTTTTCCCACAGCTGTTTATGGCGATGCAGCGCATAGATCGGGATCATAACCGTGTCTTTCGGGCGAATTTCACGATCACAGAGGCGGTCGTGTGTCTGCGCGGTACGGGCGATGAAAGCAGCCGGCGGGTACAGCCGCAGCGCTTCGTCGATGATCTGACGGGTATAGGGCAGGGCGGCCACATCGGCCCCGGTGGCGACCCCGTCTTTCACCACAGACAGGATCTCGGCGCGGGCTTTTTCCTGCCTCCCGGGATCGAAACCCATCAGATACAGCGACCAGGCCAGTGTCAGCGCTGTGGTTTCATGACCGGCAACGATAAAGGTCAGCAGGTTGTCGCGCAGCTCGGCGGTGTTCATCTGCCGCTTGGTTTCCGGGTCTTCCCCGGCCAGCAGCAGATCCAGCAGATCGGGCACGCCGTCTGGGCCGCGCTGGGCACGGGCATCGACAGCCCTGTCGGCAAAGGCCTTCATTTCGCTCAGGGAATTTGACGAAAACATCCGGCTGGGGCGCGGCACCCAGTCGGGCATGCCCAGCATATCCAACAAGGTGACTTTGGCGGCCTGATCAATATAGGCGTCAATGGCGTGATGCAGTGCGGCGCGATCAAAGGTGTCATTGCCGGAAAAAGTCACGTCGGAAATCACATCGAAGGTGGCGGTGACCATCTCTTGCAGCATGTCCAGCGCGCGGGGGCCTGCCTCATGGATGCGGGCCACAGTGCGCTCGGCTGCGCCTGACATCACAGGCGCGAGGTTCAGCACATTGCGATGGGAAAACACCGGCGCTGCGGCGCGGCGCTGCCAGCGCCAATGGGCCCCTTCGGCGATAAACATCGAGTCCCCGATAGCGGGGCGCAGCAGGTTCTTGGTGACAAGGGATTTGGGGTAATCCTCCAGCTTTTCCAGCAGGATCTGCCGCAGCGCGCCCGGATCCATCACCATATGCCAGCGCACCCCTGTCTTGCCGGACACCATGGGCTGGCGGGTGGCGATTTCGGGAATGATCGACAGCACGTTTTCCCGCGTGGCCTGCAGACTGCGCCACAGCCCCAGCGGTTTGGTAACCAGCGGCACATGGGTCGGAATGGCAGCGGTTGGGATGGCAGCGGCGCTCATGGGTGGCCCTCCTGTGTCATGAAAGCAAGATAGTGCTCATATGTACGCATGCAAAGCCCTGCTGGATTGCACGCCATACCCTCGTGCGCTATGCCCGGTTCAAATTCTGGGAGACGCTGCCAATGTTTCGTTCCTTTGCTGCTTTGCTGGCCGCAGTCTGCGTGGCTGGCTGCTCGAGCAATGCGACCAAAGATCTAGAGCTGCCGGTTGAGGCCATGGGCCATTTCCGTCTGGGCCATGCCGAAGTGGTGGCACCAAGCCTGCAAAAGCTGCTGGTGTCGCGTGATGCCACCGAAGAGGAATGGGTCGAAACAGTGGATCTGGCCTTTGAAAAGCGGTTTCGCCGCTTTGAAGGGGATCAGTTTTATCACATTGGGGTCTCGGTCGAAGCCTATTCTCTGCCGCCGCCTGTGATGCTGGGGAAATCGGCGCTGGCAGCGCATGTGACGCTGTGGCGTGATTCGACCCAGTCGAAGATGAACGAAGAGCCCAAGCTGTTCCATGTGATTCAGGTGTTTGAGACCCGTCTGGGTCTGTCGCGCGAAGAGCAGATGCAGCATCTGGCAGAACGGCTGGCCAATGATGTTGAGGTCTGGCTGCGCGAACAGATGGAGACCCAGGACTGGTTTGCCATCGAACTGGAAGAGGGGGCCGAGGATGTGATTCAGGCCCCGGTAGAGGATGGGCAGGTGGCTGATTCTTCTGCATCCGATGCGGCGCAGGGTGAAACGGCCGATAAGGCACCCGAAGGGACCGAAGAGGCCGCCGCACAGGGCTGATCGTTGCCCTTTTCTGCCCGCGCAGACTGGATTGGCCCATTTGTCATGAAACTGTCGTGGTATTTGCATCAGCATTGCATTGCCTGCGGCACATCATTGGGTTGATTTTCTTCGCTTAAGACTCTAAACGGCCCCCGTTGAAACGCGGGTCCTGTGAGGCCCCTTAACCACGAGGCGTCATTAGAGATGGCAAAGGAAAAGTTTGAACGCGGCAAGCCGCACTGCAACATTGGCACCATTGGCCACGTTGACCACGGCAAGACCACGCTGACCGCAGCAATCACCAAATACTTTGGTGACTTCAAAGCGTACGATCAGATTGACGGC
>JAOARQ010000025.1 GCA_025210455.1 Pelagimonas sp. | reverse complement strand
CGCCCCCATTCCGCCCTTGGCGGCAAGCCGCCAGCCGTGGTTTATTGGCTGAGAAAAGATGAAACCCAACTTGATCAGCAGGAGCAGAGAGTAGCTTAACTTACGCTGAAAACTGTCCAAACATTGGGGAGTATCTCAGTTCACATTTAAACCGGAAAGGGTTGACGGGCCCAACAAGCCGCCATGATGGACGTGTCTTCGGTTCCTTGGGAACCCAGAAGATACGTCCGCAAGGACGAGGCGATGTCTGGGGCAGTCAAGCTGCAGCGTGAGGCTCCATCGCACCAGTGAATTTGGACGTCTTGCGCGGGCGCGTGACCGTGCAGGACGCAATTTCGATGGGAACAGAAATCCTCCGCGAGGGGGGGCTGGGGGATGGATGCTGCTGCGACCGTTTCCTGACGAACCAAAATCCTATTCAAGGACAGCGTGGTTTGTAGCCGTTCAGCTCGTGGGACCTAGGCGTTGTGGTGCATCCATTGAGGGAGCAGCCTACGCGCTGAGTTTGATGTTTATCCGCGGTAGGGTGCTGATTGCGGCGAGTTTCTCCTGTAGCGTTGCGGTGTCGGTATGGCGTTCGGCGGTGATGCTGCCGCCGACATGCCCGACGATGTCTTTGCGGACGTACTCTGGCACCTCGCGGTTTCGACCTAGCTCGGTGATCACGTAGTGGCGGAACGATTTGATGCTCTTGCCGTCACGGCCTGTGCGCAGCTGGCTGTCCAGCACCTTGCGGAACCTGTAATCCAGCTTGCCACCCCAGCGCTCCTTTGTACCGTCTTTTGGGCGAATATCCGGGAACAGATCGGTTTCACCCCGCCTTCGCAGGGCTTCGACGTGATGCAGAAAGCCTAGCTCATCAGCTGCGGATGGCCTCTTGAGTAGGAGCGCCGAAGGTGAAGGGAAACGCAAGCCGATTGTCATATGTATGACAGTCTCGTATGACACACCCCGCCGGAGCGGGTTATGTCTACCATATCAACAACTTAGGTGAGTATGGCTCCGGCGGTAGGGATCGAACCTACGACCAATTGATTAACAGTCAACTGCTCTACCGCTGAGCTACGCCGGAACATGGCGCGGTGTATAGCCAGTGGGTCCGACCTCTGCAAGAGCAATTTTTGGAAAAATCCCACAAATGAGGAAAAACCTTGGGCCTTTGAAAGCAAAAGGAAAATTCGGCTTTGGCGGCGTAAGAGGCCGGTTTGGGCCTCTTACGAAGTTTCGAACAGCACACTTAGATGAGGAAGCTTTCTGTTTCGCTGGTGCCGTCATCCATCAAGCGGATGATCTGCTCAAGCGCGCCAGTGGTGTCGTTGTAGTCAAAGGTCTTGGTTTGCCAGCCAACGGCGTCACCGGTGTCAGTGACCACACGCTGGGTTCTTATGCCATTGACATAGGTGGTTTCGCTGATCCGGCCATCATCATAGGTGACTGTATCCCCAATCTGTGCACCTGCCGCATCAAAGGATTTGGCCTTGCTGGACCAGATAAAGGCGTCGGCATGATCAAACACGGTCGTCGAGATGATATTGCCCGCCGCATCAAAGCCTGTTTCGGTCTGCTCGCCACTGTCCATGGTGCGGTTGACAGACGCCAGAGAGCCGTCGGCAGCAAAGGTCGAAACCTTCGTGTGCCACGCGTGTTGGCTGTTGTGGGCAGATCCATCCTGTGCTGTCACAACGCGGCTGCCGTCCGCGTTATAGACCGTGCTGGCTGAAGCACCGTAATTGTCAAGTTCAATATGCTTGCTTTGAAGAACACCGTCGCCGTCGAACACGGACGTCACTTTGGACCAGTCATGCATGCTTTGCTCATAGATGCCGTCTTGTTGGACAAGCCTGATCAATACGCCAGCGTCGTTGAAGGTTTTTTCTTCGTATTGACTGCTGAACGCACTATTTTCCGTTCGCAGCGTGAGCAGGTTGCCGGAAGAAGTATAAGTATAGGTGAGCCTGTGCCAGATCTCGGACCCATCTCCATCCACTAGAGAAAGGCTGGAAAGGCTTCCGCCTGGCCTGAACTGTTTTGTTTCTATGTCTCCATTGTTCTTGGTGATGGAGCGTGTGTCTAAAGAGCCGTCATCGAAATATTGGAACGACAGCGATTGCCAGCTTTCGCTTTGATCTGCGTCATACCGCGACAGTGAGGTCAAAATGCCATCTGCTGAGAAATAGCGGGAAACACTGTCGCCGTTGTCCATCGTGGTCGATTTATACCTAACAACACCGTTTGTGTCAGTGTCTTGCACTTTTCTATACCAAGGGGCACTGCCTGAATCTCCATACCCAAAGATCAGCCCGTCGATTTTAGTAATCCGTGTCCAATTATTCATAGCGGTTTGTTCAACAGAGGTAAGAATTCCGTCAGAATTTGTGACCGACTTAAAGGTAACGTCTCCATTGGCATCAAATCGGAGTTCAATGCGTTGCCACTCTTCGCTGTTGTCACCGTCGGTTCTGATAACACCTGTTTTGCTGCCATCCGTGGCGTATTTGACGGTTTCAGTATCACCGTTAGCGTCCACTCTAGTGTGTTCCAGAACATTGCCCGCACCGTCGACGCGCTTCCCACTGCCGTCATCCCATATGATTTGTTTTTCAATCAGGTTTCCGAATGCGTCGTAACTGGCAAACTTTCTTTTCCAGGGCATAGCGCCGTTTCCGGCATTTGGATCGTTGGGTAAGCCGTCTTGCTGCGTTATCGAATAACCATTGTCCCATTGATTGTAACTTGTCGTCACACGCACGCCGTTTAGCTCTGTAATCGATTTGTTGGTCAGTTTTCCTCCAGTGGTGTAAGAAAGTCTGATTTCAGACCAATCTTCTGAACCATCGCCATCGCGCTTATAGACGAACGACAGCGAACCACTATTGTAGTTATAGCTTTCGTAGTCACCGTTATCATAGGTCGTGGATTTATATGTGAGTTGCCCGGTCCCGCTGTAAGACCAGTGTTTGTGCTGCCAAGGGTGTTCCCCATTGTCGCCGTCAGGTCCCATTCGATCTGTTTCGGAAACGACTCGGGTTCTTGTATAGGGGTTGATATCTAAATAATGCGATGATCCATCGTGATTAGTGACTGATTTTCTCATAACGACACCTGTCCCGGGGTCGTAGCGTACAGATCTAGATAGCCAAGTTTCGCTTTGGTCACCATCGAACAACGAGACTTCGGCGAGATCTCCATAAGAAAAGGACCGGCTCACAAAATCATCGTTATCATAGGAGATTTTCTCAGACGACACGAAACCAAAAATATCGAACTCCTTGGAAATACTTGCCCAATCGGTCTCAGGTTTGTCATCCGAGATATGGGAGCGAATAAGATCATCACCTGAATAGGTGAACTCCTCACGTGTGCTATCGTCATAGACCGTGCGGCTATAGATCAACTCGCTGTTCTGGAACTGGCGCAGCTTGTAGGTCCAGTCAAAATTGTCATCGCCATCACGGGTGCGCTGCATGGTTTTGCGGCCGTCGCTGTCGAACTCCTTTTCGATCCGAAGACCGTCCTTCTGTCGCAGGTAAAACTGCGTCAGGACACCATTGGTGAATTCCTGATAGCGGGCATTGAAGAGGCCGGTGGGGCTCCAATCGCGTTCAGCAAGGCCGATGATCTGTGATCCATCCGCGCTGTACTGCGTGATAGAGGCACTGGTCTCCCCCAGCGTGAAGGTCGCATAGCTGCCGTCCGCAAAGCTGAGGCGTTCGACATTGGTCAGGCGGTCAACTTCGAACCGCCCAGAGGCATATTCCTGTTCGATGACAAATGTACTGTCACCTTCAACCCAGAAACCATCAAAGGCGAACTGGCCGTAATAAACGGTATCATGGCCCGCGCCACCGTCGATGACATCATTGCCAAAGCTATTGTGGATCGTGTCATCACCATCGAGGGCAAAGACAGTGTCATGGCCGCCGGTCAGCTGGTCGCCATTGGCATCTGTGAAACTGGCGTCAATCTCTTCTGCCAGATCTGTCCCATCCACCTGCTGGCCTGAAATATCTGCCGGGTTAAGGAGTGGGCCAAAAGGTTTCAGATCGGCCAGATTGGTTTCGGTGCCGCCCTGAACAATTTTGATCTGCGAAGGCACGGCATTCAAGACTGCGGCGCTGATACCGGGCAGAGTCCAAATTACTGTGCTGTCGTCCTCACTTTCAGGTATAAGCGCGATGAACCCGTTGCCATCCGGTGTCGTGCCCCGGGCGATTTCTTTAAGATTGAGATGATCGGGGATGCGCAGTGTCAGGCCGCTGACCACCGAGACCTGCCCATCCAGCACCGAGTCCAGCGTCACCCCGTCCGAGAAACTGTGATCCAGTGGAAGCCCCAGCAGGAAGGCAGCAATCTGTGGCCCGTTGAGCGCGTTCAAACCGCCTGAATAGATGCCGAAATTGCCCTCGTCGTTGGCGGGCACAAAGTCGATCACCGGCAGTTCTATCCCATTGATCGCTGCGATTACGTCGCTTAGTGCGGCCAGCACTTCGGATTCGGTTGTCGCGCTGGCCAATGCGGCAGGGTAGGGGAAGGGGGCTACTTTTCCGGGGCCAAACCCCTGTGGGATCAAAAAGACTGCGTCATAGGCATCATCGCCCAAGGGGGCACCATTGGGTCCGGCACCGCTTTGACCCAAAATTTGCGCAAAGATGATCTCCTCCACATCATCCGCGGGCAAATCATCGCTCCAGGAGTTGCCCTGTCCGCCATCAGAAATCTGCGACGAAGCTGACGACGAAGCGCTGAGTAGCGCGTGTTCAAAGGCCGAGGCCAGTGGCGGCTGATCATCGGGCCATTCCAGAACGCGCGCGCGGAAGACGCTGCTTTCCCCACCCGAGATCGGGTTGGTGAAAGGCGTCAGTATGACCAGGTTGTTTTTTCCAGTGTCATCCGTAGGCGCAGCGACGGCCATGGCTCCGCTCGTACTATCAACGGCAAGAATCCGGAAGTCAGAAGGCAGCTGCGCGCCAAAGTTGGGCAGAACATTCGGGATCCAGGGATTGAGCTGACTTAGATCGCTTGGACCATAGCGGGCAGTCATCTCGTTCTGGCCGATCATGGTGGCAATATACTCGGCCCCGACGGGGCTGCCCTGCACTTTCTCAACTGCGATAAAGGCATTGATTAACGCGCGTTTGGTGTTGTCAAAATTCGACAGGGTGGGCAGGACGCTGCTGCCAAAGATTGCCGCGTAAGCCTTCGGAATAACTACATTTTCCAGCAGGCGACGCCCGGCAATGGTCGTATCCAGAACGGACACGGACAACTCTTCGACAAGATCCAGTCCAAAGAGCGCAGAGATCCCTTCAGGCAGGCTGTTGGTGCTGCCAAGCACCGCAGGGTCAATCAGCCCGTTCCCCGCAATTGCGCTCTGAATCGCACTGTTCACCGCCTGCCAGTTGGCAAAGTTGTCGCCGTCGTCTTCAATTTCGATGGTAAAACTGGCGCGTGGCGCATTCAGCAATGGTGTACCACTGCCGCGCAGCGCGATCTGGCCGGGGGAGGTTGGATCTGCTGGAACATAGTTCCCGTCAACGTCGATATTATACCCCATATAGCTTGGGCCCGATGCGACCCCGGCATCCGACAGGGAATGCAGCGCGATATCGATATAGCCATTGTGCAGGTCAAAGTAGTGATGAACATCTACGAAATAGCGCATAAAACTCTCTTTCAATCTACGCCGCGGCCAAGTTGGTGAGCGGCACATTAAAATCTGGCAATATCGACAGCCAGGGATCCGGCTAACTTCTGTTAAAGTCGATTCATATGCTAATTAGCGTCAGAATGTGTCGGGTATATTTCAACTGGTCAAGGCGATTGTTCAAAAAAGACAATTTGTGGCATCTCGCGCTTTGACGTGTTGATGAGGGCCTGTTTGCGCACACATCACGCGAAACCAGCGCAGGCGCACATTGCAGGCTGCGCCGTGTTCAGGTATGCGCCCTCTAACACATGAGTTCCCTCAGGAGATCCCGATGAGCAATGGCAAGAATGGGCTGACCTACGCGCAGGCTGGTGTCGATATTGATGCAGGCAACGCGCTTGTGGACCGCATCAAACCCGCAGCAAAACGCACCAACCGCGCCGGTGTGATGGCCGGGCTTGGTGGCTTTGGCGGGCTGTTCGATCTAAAGGCGGCAGGCTATGAGGACCCGGTGCTGGTTGCGGCCACGGATGGTGTGGGCACCAAGCTGCGGATCGCGATCGACACCGGCGAAGTGGACGGCGTTGGCATTGATCTGGTGGCCATGTGTGTGAACGATCTGGTCTGTCAGGGCGCTGAACCGCTGTTCTTCTTGGATTACTTTGCCACGGGCAAGCTGGACACTGACAAGGCCGCGCGCATTGTCGAAGGGATCGCCGAAGGCTGTGTGCAATCCGGCTGTGCGCTGATCGGTGGCGAGACCGCCGAGATGCCCGGCATGTATCCTGACGGAGATTTCGATCTGGCCGGCTTCAGCGTTGGCGCGATGGAACGCGGCCAGACCCTGCCGGCCAATGTCTCTGAAGGGGACGTGCTGCTGGGGCTGGCGTCCAACGGAGTACATTCCAATGGCTACAGCCTTGTGCGTAAAATCGTCGAAGTCTCTGGCCTGGGCTGGGATGCCGATTGCCCATGGGGCGAGGGAACGCTGGGGCAGGCGCTGCTGGCGCCAACCGCGCTTTATGTCAAAGGTGCCGTTCAGGCGATCAAAGCCGAAGGCCTGCACGGTCTGGCACATATCACCGGTGGTGGCCTGACGGAAAACCTGCCGCGCGCGCTGAACGACGGGCAGGGTGTCCAGATTGATCTGAACGCCTGGGATCTGCCCCCCGTCTTCAAATGGCTGGCCGCGCAGGGCGGGATCGTTGAGGCAGAGATGCTGAAAACCTTCAACTGCGGCATTGGCATGGTGGCGATTGTCGCCGCCGATCAGGCCGAGGCACAGCGCGCGGTCTTTGCGGATGCAGGCCACACCGTCTATGAACTGGGCAGCGTGATCGCAGGTGAGGGGGTCAGCTACACGGGATCTTTGCTGTGACAGCGCCCAAACGCGTGGCCCTGCTGATTTCCGGCGGGGGCTCTAATATGGTGAAACTGGCGCAAAGCATGTCCGGAGACCATCCGGGCAGGCCTGCGCTGGTTCTGTCAAACCTGCCGGGTGCAGGTGGGTTGCAAAAAGCTGCAGACATGGGGATCGCCACCGAGGTGGTGGATCACAGGCCCTTTGGCAAAGACCGTGCCGGTTTCGAAACTGCTCTTCAGGCGGCAATCGCCCCCTATGCGATTGATGTCATCTGTCTTGCAGGCTTTATGCGTGTGCTGACCGAAGGCTTTGTGTCGCAGTGGGATGGGCGGATGCTGAACATCCATCCGTCGCTTTTGCCGAAATACAAAGGGCTGCACACCCATGCCCGCGCGATTGAAGCAGGCGATACACTGGCGGGCTGCACCGTACACGAAGTCACGCCCGCGCTGGATGACGGCCCCATTCTAGGGCAGGCCAAAGTGCCGGTGCGGCCGGGCGATACCCCTGATGATCTGGCAGCACGGGTTCTGGTGCAGGAGCATCAACTCTACCCCGCTGTGCTGCGCCGGTTTCTGAACGGCGACAAAACCCCGGTGATCCTTGGCGGTTAGCTTGCCCTTGCTCGTGTGACGGTTTCATGTAGGGTAAAGGCACAGGCCAAACAACAAACAAGAAAAGGCTGGGCATGCAGACCATCACCACGACAGACGATCTTCAGGCTTTTTGCGATCGGGCGAAAGGCCAGCCGTATATCACCGTCGACACTGAATTTCTGCGCGAACGTACCTATTATTCAAAACTTTGTCTGATCCAACTGGCGCTGCCCGGTGCGGATGTGGATGACGCGGTGCTGGTTGATCCCATCGCAGGCGAAAACATGTCGCTTGAGCCACTTCTGGCGCTGTTTCGCGATGAGAACACCGTTAAGGTGTTCCATGCAGCGCGGCAGGATCTTGAGATCTTTTTCATCGATCACGGGGTGATCCCGGTGCCCTTGTTTGACACGCAGGTGGCCGCGATGGTCTGCGGTTTTGGAGAACAGGTGGGCTATGAAACCCTTGTGAAACGCATTGCCAAACAGTCGCTGGATAAGTCTTCGCGCTTTACCGACTGGTCACGCCGTCCGCTGACCGAGGCGCAGAAAACCTATGCGCTAGCGGATGTCACCCACCTGCGGCAGATCTATGAGTTCCTGAACGGCAAGCTGGAGGCCTCGGGCCGCGGGCGCTGGGTCAAGGAAGAACTGGCCACGCTGACCGATCCTGAAACCTATATCACCCGCCCGGAAGAGGCCTGGAAACGGGTTAAGACCCGGTCCTCCAGCCCCAAGTTCCTAGCCATCGTCCGCTCCTTGGCACAGTTCCGAGAGGCCTATGCGCAGGATAAGAACATTCCGCGCAACCGGGTGTTCAAAGATGATGCGCTGGTTGAACTGGCCTCGACCAAGCCGGGAAATCTGCAGGATCTGGGCCGCTCGCGCCTGCTGCTGCGCGAAGCCCGCAAGGGTGCCATCGCGGATGGTATTCTGGCGGCGGTCAAAGAGGGGCTGGAATGCCCACGCGATCAGATGCCCCAGATGCCCAAGGAAAAAGACCGCGCGCAGGTGAACCCGGCGCTGGCGGATCTTTTGCGGGTGCTGTTGAAGGCCAAGACAGAGAATTTCGGCGTGGCGTCCAAGCTGATCGCCCCTGCCTCTGATCTGGATGCCATTGCCTCTGGGGAAAGGGATGTGCCTGCCCTGAAAGGCTGGCGACGCGAAGTCTTTGGTGGCGATGCGCTGCGTCTTTGTGAGGGAAAGATTGCATTGGCGGCCAAAGGCAAGACCGTCGCCGTTATTGACGTATAACATGAAAAAGAGCGCCTAAGGCGCTCTTTTGATTTGCGAATTGCGCTGTCTTATTAGCGGCGTGCTGACCGCACGTTGTTTTGCGATTTCACCCGAATGGTGCGAATGCCAAACAGTTCTTCATCGGTCAGAGTGACCGCTGCGGTCACCGTGCGCGAGGGTGCTGTACCAACCTGACCGGTTTCATTCTGGATTGCGCTCAAGGCATAGGTCAGCGTTTTGGCATCGCTTTCCTCTGGCACAGGCACCAATTGCACATCAAAGCTGCCCTGCTGACGTGAAACCCCAGAGGCCCGGATAATCGCCCCGCCCGGGCGGCGATCCACCACCAGCTGGGTCACTTCCGCGACTTCAGTGCCGTAATAGGTGGTATCAACGGGCTTGCGCGCAAAGGCGGATTCGCGGCGCTTCGGGATCAGCGGGTTAACTTCGCCAGCACCCGTTGCGGCAGTTTCAACCCGCCCGCTTCCGAACCAGTTGAGCGGATTAATCCGAGAGTCGCGGACAGAGCCACAGCTGGTCAGAACCAGACTGGACAGCAGGAGAACCGAAACGGGTCTGAACATTTTCAAGCGCCTCATTGCATCTGTTTCAACCGGGTTAACCTATTCGCTGCGCCTTGAAAAGCGCCAAGCTCTGGACCTTTGCGCATTGGCAGACTAACTCCGATAGAAAAGGAGTGATGCGCATGGCACAGGCTGCATTTGAAGAGGTGGTTGAGGATTTTGAGTTCCTCGAAGACTGGGAAGATCGCTATCGGATGGTGATCGAGATGGGCAAAGACATGCCCGCCATGGACGAGGCCCTGAAAGTTCCCGCCACCAAGGTGGAAGGCTGCGCGAGTCAGGTCTGGCTGCATATGACCCCAGAGGGTGGATCCTTCCATTTTCAGGGGGATAGCGATGCGCTGATCGTCAAAGGCCTGATCGCGCTTTTGCATCGTCTGTACGATGGTTTGCCGATGGCGGATCTGGGTAAAGTGGATGCGAAAACCGAACTGGCCCGTCTGGGGTTGAACGAACACCTGTCGTCGCAGCGTTCAAACGGGTTAAAGGCAATGATTCAGCGTATTCAAGAGCAAGCCAGCTAAAGAGGGTGCGGGGGCTGCCCCCCGCGTCCTGGATCTACCCGTTGCCATTGCCAGTAAAACGCCCGGCGTCTGCGGCCGCGCGGCGGATGGCGTTGGATTTATGCACGGTCTCCATATATTCCGCTTCGGGATCGCTGTCATAGACAACGCCACCGCCTGCCTGAATATAAAGCTTTTGATCTTTCACAATCGCTGTGCGCAGCGCGATACACATATCCATATCACCACCGGCGCTAAAGTAACCAACGCCACCGCCATAGACACCGCGTTTTTCCGGCTCTAATTCGTCGATGATTTCCATCGCCCGCACTTTGGGCGCACCTGAAACGGTCCCGGCAGGCATCCCGGCAAAGAAGGCCGACAGGGCATCCTGATCTTCGGCCAGTTCCCCCACAACATTCGACACAATATGCATCACGTGGCTATAGCGTTCGATGATGAATTGTTCGGTCGGTTTCACGGTGCCGATCTTTGAGACCTTGCCGGTATCATTGCGGCCCAGATCCAACAGCATGAGATGCTCTGCCAGTTCTTTTTTGTCGGCCAGCAGATCCTCTTCCAGCGCTTTGTCTTCTTCTGGGGTGGCCCCGCGTGGGCGGGTGCCTGCGATGGGTCGGATTGTGACCTCATTGCCAAAGACCCGCACAAGGATCTCAGGCGAGGCGCCAACCACCTGAAAGCCGCCAAAGTTGAAATAGAACATAAAGGGCGAGGGGTTGGTGCGCCGCAGCGAGCGATACAGCGCAAAGGGAGGCTGCGGGAAATCCTGTGTCCAACGCTGCGCAGGGACTACCTGAAAGATATCCCCCGCCTTGATGTACTCTTTGGCCTTCTCAACCGCCGCCTTGTAGCCCTCATGGGTAAAGTTCGATGTGGGTTCGCCCAGTTGTGCTGCGTCACCCAGATCGCGGCTGGCCTGTGGGAGGGCGCGTTCGAGATCGCGCACCGCATCCATGACCCGTTCTGCTGCCTGCGCATAGGCTGCGCGGGCGGTCATGCCGTCCTGCACCCAGGCGGGTGAGACCACTGTTACATCGCCTTTGACGCCATCCAGCACGGCAATCACCGAAGGGCGCATCATCATCGCATCGGGCAGACCCAGCGGATCAGGGTTTACATCTGGCAGATGCTCCACCAGACGGATCATGTCATAGCCCAGATAGCCAAACAGCCCGGCAGCGGCCTGCGGCAGATCTTCGGGCAGGTCGATCTTGCTTTCAGCCAGCAGGGCGCGCAGCGCGGTCAGTGGATCCTGATCCTGTGCTTCGAACCCTTCGGGGTCAAAGCGCGCGTTGCGGTTCAGCTGGCTTTTCTCTCCGTGACACTTCCAGATCAGATCCGGCTTCATGCCTATGATGGAATAGCGCCCGCGCACTTCGCCGCCGGTCACCGATTCCAGCATAAAGGCATCTTTTGCCGCGCCGGTCAGTTTCAGCATCAAGGACACAGGCGTATCCAGATCCGCCGCAAGGCGCGTATAGACAACCTGATTTTCACCGGCCTCATAGGCTTTGGCAAAGGCCTCAAAGGAAGGGGTCAAGACAGCCACAGGCGATGCTCCTTACTGGAAATTGGCGTGAATGGCATTGATGGTCGCCTGATCAATGGTCACGCCCGCACGGTTTTGAATATCGGTCGACAGCGCACGGAACAGATCATTGGCAATGGCATTTGCCGCCTGATCGGTGAAGGCCGACACCATCTGCGCCGAAGTCTCATCGCTGGGATCCGCAGCAGAAATGCCCGTCAGTTTCAGTGCATAGGCCACGCCATCCCCTGCCAGCACCGAGGTTTCCCCGTCGCTTAGGGTGAACAGCCGCTGCAACATGCCCACCGGCAGATCCGCGCCAAATGAGGTGCGGGTCAGCTGCGCTTCGCTCTCGATGGTCAGACCCAAAGCCGCCAGATCGCCCCCAGCGCCTTCAAGGCGGGTTTCGGCCTCGGCCACCAGCGCATCCGTCAGCGCCTGTTGCTCCAGCGCGGCGGCGACCTGTGGCTGCACCTCATCAAATGGGATCGGGGCAGGTGGAGTGATTTCATCCAGACGTACGGCAAAGACACCGCCGCTGCCCAGATCGGTGATGGCCGGATAGTCATCGGCGGTGACTTGTGCAGCCAGATCGCGGAAGGCTTCGAAACCGGCAATCCCACCTTCGGCCTGATCATTCCAGCCCAGAGACGCCAGTTGCAGATCAGTGGCGGCGGCCAGCTCTTCCAAAGTGGCACCGCCGGCCAGTTCATCATCAAAGCTGCGTGCCTGCTGTTCGATCACCCGGCGGGCACGATCAAGCGCCAGTTCGGCGCGCAGATCGGGCAGGGCCTCTTCATAGGTGGTGGTCTGGGCAGCCAATGTGGCATTGATACGGAACAGTGCCGGGCCCAGATTGCTGGGGGCTGGGCCCGCAATGGTGCCCGCTTCAGCGGCAAAGACAGCGTCGCCTGCGGCACCCAGATCCGACAGGGTCACATCCCCCAGATCAATGTCAGACAGGCTGAGACCGCGCGCCTCTACCAGTGCGTCAAAGGTGGTTTCCCCATTTGCCAGACTTTCGGCAGCGGCTTGGGCTGCGGCCTCATCGGCAAAGACAAGACGTTCCACCAGACGACGTTCAGGCAGATTGAACTGCGCGCTACGGTCTTCATAGGCGGCGCGCAGAGCCTCTTCGTCGACCTCAACCGTGTCGGTGATCATGTCGGGTGTCAGCCAGACATAGGTGATCTGTTTGGTTTCAGGGCGGGTGAACTGTGCGATGTTTTCCTCATACCAGGCTTGCTGTTCGGCCTCGGTGGCTTCGGGCAAGCCGATGTTCAGGATCGACCGGTTGAAAGTCACCCAGGCAACATCACGGCGCTCGGCCGCGTATTGCAGCAGGGTGTTGGTATAGGTCGCAGGCATTTCAGTGCCGGCAAGAACCGCCCCCTGCAGCAGGGTCGATGCGCTTTCAGCACGCAGAGAGTTCTCAAAGTCACGCTCGCTCAGATTGGCGTTTTCCAGCACCAGACGATAGGTTTCGCGGCTAAAGTTACCATCGGGGCCCTGAAAGGCACGCACGGCGCGCAGCTCATCCGCCAGACGTTCGTCACCGACAGAAATCCCCAGCGTCTTGGCCTCGTTTTCCAGGGCAGCGGTCACCACCAGTTGTGACAGAACGCGCTGCGTCAGACCCATGGCCTGCGCCTGTTGCAAGGTCACCGGCTGGCCAATCTGCGCCTGCACCGCGTTCATTTCGTTTTGCAGCGCGCGACTGTAATCGTTGATCGAAATCTCAGCCTCGCCCACAGCCCCAATACTGCGGGTCCCACCCGAGAAATTAGTTGCGCCAAAGCCGCCAAGGCCCAAAATCAGCAGCCCCAGCAAAATCCAGACAAACATCTTGCCGGTCGTGCCTTTTTTCTCAGCCATGCTCAGATCTCCGAGTGTCGTTTTGCCCTGTCTATTCAGGGTTTGCGGGGGCCGCAAGGGCCTGACCTGTTCTTACCAGTTCAGTTGCGCCAGCCTGCGGCAGACTTCCGCGATGCCTGCGCGGTCAGTATTTGCATAGGCCACCCGAAATTGCTGCGCACCGCTGGGGTCGTCTGCGGGCACAAACATGGTGGCAGGCAGGATCAGCACGCTGGCCTCTTGCACCAGTTTCGGGGCGATTTCAGCTGAACTTTGTGCAAAGGGATGTTCGACATAGGCGAAATACGCCCCTGATCCCAAAAGCCGCCATCCCTTGGCTGCAAGCGGAGCGAAATATTCGCGAATGGCATCGCGCCGATCCAGAATTTCCGCCCGCTGCTGTGCGACCCAGTCGCTGAGGTTCTCAATCCCCCAGGCAGCTGCCTTCTGGCCCAAAGCTGTGGGGCAGATGGTGACGGTATCCAGGAATTTTTCGATCTCAAACAAAAGCGCCGGATCGGTGATGATCGCGCCCACGCGATGTCCGGTCAGGCGATAGCTTTTGGAGAAACTATAAAGCTGGATCAGCGTTTTGTCCCAGCCGTCATGCTGCAACAAGCCATGCGGCGCGCCCGACCGGCTGTCAAAATCGCGATAGGTTTCATCAACAATCATAAGAATGCCATGGTCACGCGCCAGATCAAAGAAGGCCTGCAACAGCGCAGCCGGGTATTCTACGCCTGTCGGATTGTTTGGTGAAACCAGCACAATCGCGCGGGTTTTATCTGTGATCAGTGTGGCGGCCTTTTCTACCGAGGGCAGCAGATCCGTCTCAACCGGCAGCGCAACAGAGCGCACCCCCGCCATATCCAGCCACATTTTGTGATTGAAATACCACGGGGTAGGCACGATGACCTCATCGCTTTCGCCACAGATCGCCGAAATACTGGCCGCAAAGGCCTGATTGCAGCCCGAGGTGATCCCGACCTGTGCGGGTGCGACTTGCGCCTGATAGTGGCGCGACCAATCCGCGGCCAGGGTTTCGCGCAGATGCAGTAGGCCCAGAACCGGCCCATAAAGATGGGTATCCGCCTGTGTCAGGGCCTCGGCCATGGCCTGACGCAGGGGGGCGGGCGGTGGATCCGCCGGGGCCGCCTGAGACAGGTTGATCAACGGGCGATCTGCCGGGAAATTCACCCCTTCAATCCAGCGTTTGGCTTCGGGTATCGGGGGCACAAAGGTGCTTTGCGTGCGTGTGGTCATCGCTCCTCCCAAAGCGGTGACGCCCGGGATTCCCCGGGCGGGCCAATCAGTCGTCAGACCCGTGATAGGGTTTCACGTATTGCAATGCCATATCCCAGGGGAAGAAAATCCAGGTGTCCTGGCTGACTTCGGTGATAAAGCTGTCCACCTGCGGGCGGCCCATGGGCTTGGCGTAGACGGTCGCGATATGGGCATTTGGCATGTGTTTGCGCACAACTTCCAATGTGCGGCCTGTGTCGACCAGATCGTCGATCACCAGTACGCCTGTGCCGTCTCCGACCAGCTCCATGTCGGGGGCCTTGATCACCTTGGGTTCGGACTGGGTCTGGTGGTTGTAGCTTTTGACGCTGATGGTATCGACCATTCGAATGTCCAGCTCGCGGGCGATGATCATTGCCGGGGCCATGCCACCACGTGTGATGGCCACAACAGCCTTCCAGCCACCGTCTTCTAATGGGCCTTGCCCCTGCAGCCGCCACGCCAGCGCGCGGGCATCGCGGTGCAGCTGATCCCAGCTGACGTGGAATCCTTTTTCATGAGGCAGACGATCGGTCATGGTGTACTCCTTAAGGTGACTGGCTCGGGCAGAGGGTGGCTCAGGTCAGGGCGATTTTCAGGCCAAAAGCGGCGATCATTGCGCCAAAGATGCGATCCACCCAAGTTTTGGCCCGGGCATAGGCCGCGCGGGCCTTTGGGAATGAAAAGACGCGTGAAACGGTGATGTACCACAGGGTTTCATTGGCGAAAATAGCCAGCAGCAGCGCGATACGTGCGGGCCATGTGGCATCGGTGGGCACAAGCCCGACAAAGACCGCGCCATAAAAGACCGCGGGCTTGGGATTGGTGGCAAAGGTCAGAAAGCCAAAGCGAAAGGCAGACCAGGCGCTGCGCGGTGCCGTGTCAGAGCTATCGACCATCGGCCTAGGCGCATGACGCCACATCATATAGGCTACATACAGCAGGAACAGCCCGCCCACGATTTTGAGACCGACAAACACCACAGGCACCAGTTCGAACAGCAGCGCCAGACCGGCCATGGCCCCCGCCGCCCAGAGTGCGGCACCGGCCCCAAAGCCAAAGCTGAGCGCAACAGCAGTGCCAAAACCTTCTGAGGCAGCGGTGCGCAGGCAGACCACAAAGCTGGGTCCGGGGCTCATGGCCGCCAGAAGATGGATCAGCACCACCGACAAAAAGATTGAAAGCTCCATATCAGCGCCCGACCAGAAGTTTCAGACCAAGTGCCCCAAGGATCAGGGCAGAAATCCGGTCAATGACCGGTTTCAGGCGCAAATACCCATCCCGAGCCGGCCGAGTGGCCAGCAGCGCCGAAAACAGCGCATAAACGGCCAGCTCAACAATCAGGTGGTTGGCAAAGATCAGCCCTTTTTCGACCAGCGACAGATCCGGTGGGAAGATCACCACCAGGACTGACGCGGCAAACAGAACCGCTTTTGGATTGGACAGGTTGACCATCAGTCCGCCAAGAAAGGCTTTGGCCCCCGGATCGGCAGCGGACCCAACCGGCTGGTGCGCATCGCGCCACATGCCATAGGCAATCCAGATCAGATAGGCCGCGCCGATGGTTTTCAGCATTACAAAGGCCCAGGGAAACAGGCGAAACAGCACATCCAGCCCAAACAACGCTGCGGCAGTCCAGATCGCGGCCATCAGGCCCAGCCCAGCCCCGGTGGCCAGCCCGGTGCGGAACCCACCGACAATTGACTGGCGCAGGGCAAACAGCAGCGCAGGCCCCGGCGCGGCCATCGCCGCCAGCAATGTCAGGTTAAAGGCAAGTATATGCGGCCAATCCATGAGACCTCCGGGATTTCCCCAATCCCCCGCGCTTTTGGGCGTCAGGGGGTGTGATACGTTAAAAGCCCGTCTATCCTGTAGCGCCCCTCAGAGACAACCACTTTTGGCACCTGCGCATCTGCCTGAAAGCGGGCATAGATCGGCTGCAGCTCTTGCCAGAACTGATGCCAGCGGTGGTGTGTCTCTTGGTTCAGGCGGTCTTTTGTCAGGTGAAAGGGGAAGGCATGAACAGGCACATAGGGCTGCCCGGCCTTCAGCGCAGCTTCGACCAGCACATAGATTTCTTCGATGGCGGGATCGGTCATGGCGTAACAGCCAATTGACAGGCAATCTCCATGCACCATCAGAAAGCTGCCCGTGCGCCCGTGGCTTTGATCATAGCGATTGGGAAAGCCCAGATTGAACGACAGGTGAAAGCGCGAATTCGGGTTCAACGAAGATGTGCTGACCCGGTAAATACCTTCCGGCGATTGCCTGTCACCCTCTTTTAACTTGGGCCCCAGATCGCCTGAAAAATTGCAGATGGGATAGCTGCGAAACAGCTGAAATCGGTCAGTGGCCTGCACCCAAAGTTCAAGGCTGGAGGTTTCCTTGAATATGCGCAGAAATACAGGGGCACCGACGTGCACCCCCTGTTTTTCAAGGTCTTGCTTTAATAGTGGGATCTGCCGCTGCCGGATCTGCGCAATATCCGAAGTGGCAGATAAAACCGGCCGCAAAGCGGCCCGCAGTGGGCTTTGCAAGTGACACACCGCAAGCGCCAGCAGGGCCAACACCAGCGCGTAAAGGCCGATCTTAAGACCGGCGCGCATCACTCTTTGGACATATCCGGCGCATCCACCGCCTTCATGCCAACTACGTGATAGCCCGCATCGACGTGATGCGTTTCCCCAGTCACACCTGCACCCAGATCAGAGAGCAGGTACAGCGCAGAGTTGCCCACATCTTCGATAGTCACATTCCGGCGCAGCGGAGAATTATGGGCATTCCACTTCATGATATAGCGGAAATCACCCACACCCGAGGCCGCAAGCGTCTTGATCGGCCCGGCCGAGATCGCGTTGACGCGAATGCCATCGCGGCCCAGATCTTCGGCCAGATAGCGCACCGAGCTTTCCAAAGCCGCCTTTGCGACACCCATGACATTATAATGAGGCATGATCCGTTCGGCGCCGTAATAGGTCAGGGTCAGGGCGCTGCCACCGTTTTTCATCATCTTTTCAGCCCGTTGCATCACAGATGTGAAGCTGTACACCGAAATATCCATGGTCATCATGAAGTTGTCGCGGCTGGTATCCAGATAGCGGCCACGCAATTCGTTCTTGTCGGAAAAGCCAATGGCATGAACGATAAAATCAAGACTGTCCCATTCTGCCTTGAGGCTATCAAACAGCGCCTCAACCGAGCTTTCGTCAGAGACATCACAGGGCAGTACGATCTCTGATCCCAGCCGCCCGGCCAGCGGACCCACGCGTTTGAGCAAAGACTCACCCTGATAGGAAAAGGCCAGCTCTGCACCGGCATCCGCGCAGGCCTTGGCAATGCCCCAGGCAATGGATTTGTCGTTGGCAAGCCCCATGATCAGGCCACGTTTTCCAGCCATCAGTTGGTTAGACATATCCAATTCTTTCCAAAAAGTTCGATTACCCGTCGTTTATGCCATCCCCATTTGCCCATCAAGTATGCAATACAAGACAAAACGAGCAGATTTTCCTGCTTCTCAATGACCGCAGCTGAGGAAACCACACCGTGAGCGAAGAAAGAGACATCTTCAAAGGCGACAGTCCGTTTGACATTGCCCGGCGCTGGCTGGCCGAGGCAGAACAGGAAGAACCCAATGATCCCAATGCTATCGCGCTATCAACGGTGGATGCTGATGGGATGCCCAATGTGCGGATGGTGCTGCTGAAGGAAATCGAGGACGGCGCCTTTGTGTTCTATACGAATTACAACAGTGCCAAAGCCCAGGAAATCGAGGGTTGTGGCAAGGCGGCCTTTGTCATGCATTGGAAATCGCTGCGCCGTCAGATCCGCGTGCGGGGAACGGTCACCCGCGAAGAGGGGCCGCAGGCCGATGACTATTATCGCTCACGCTCGCTCAAAAGCCGTCTTGGGGCCTGGGCCTCGCGCCAATCCGAGCCGCTGTCTTCACGGGCGGCGTTGATGGCTGAGGTGGCCAAGGTGACTGCAAAACACGGCCCGAATCCGTCCCGGCCGCCGTTTTGGGGTGGGTTCCGCATTGATCCGACTGAGATTGAGTTCTGGGCTGATGGGGCCTTTCGCCTTCATGACCGCTTTCAGTGGCGAAGGGGTGAACAGGATAACGCGTGGGTTGTGAAAAGGTTGAATCCTTAAGGAAAATTCAGAATTTCAAGTCAAGTGACGTAGCATTCATCCCGCATTTCACGTAACGTGAAATGTAAGGGCGTGTTACTGTGTTGCGGATTTGTCTTGAAGTGAGGCGGTGTGATGTTTCAAGAGTGTTGGTGGGGATACGTCGGTACAATTGGAATCAGAGTTGAGACAGCAAGAAAACGAAACGACTAAGGTCGTAGGCAAGGTGAAGTGGTTCGACCCGGTCAAAGGGTTCGGCTTCGTCGTTGCCAATGAAGGGGGGCCTGACATTCTGCTGCACGCGAACGTGCTGCGGAACTTTGGGCAAAGCTCGGTGTCGGATGGCGCTCGGGTTGAGATTGAAACACTGAAGACCGACCGCGGTGTTCAGGCGACACAGGTTCTGAAGATTGAACCACCCGAAAGCGATGATTCAGCTGCTTTGGCAGATTTCGAGGATCTTGATCCCGCGATCATCGCCAATGCACCGCTTGAACCCGCGCGGGTGAAATGGTTCGACAAGGCCAAGGGCTTTGGCTTTGCCAATGTTTTCGCAAAACCGGAAGATGTGTTTATCCACATCGAAGTTCTGCGCCGCTCAGGTCTGGCGGATCTGCAGCCGGGCGAAGCCCTGGCCATTCGCATCGTTGATGGCAAGCGCGGTCGTATGGCCATGGAAGTGAACGCATGGGAAGCCGCGCTCGAGCGCTGATATTTTCGACGCTGGCCCTGGTCTCCGGGGGCATCGCGTCCGATTCCGCCGCCGCAGGGGCGGCAGCGCCTGTTTTGCGCTATTCTGAAGCAATCACTGATCACAGGGATCCACTCACATCTATTGCCTGTGAAAGTGATGCGCTTCAGCTGCGTGGCGATTTCGGTCAGGTGCGGTTTCGCATCGAGGTGGCCGATACCGAAAAAGAAAGAGCGCAGGGATTGATGTTCGTCAAATCCCTGCCGCGCTTTTCTGGGATGCTGTTTGTCTATGACAGCGCCCGCCCGGTGAGCTTCTGGATGAAGAACACCTATATTCCTCTGGACATGATCTTTGCCGATGAGACGGGAACCGTTGTGCATATTCACAAGGGGGCTGTCCCGCATGATCTGACGCCGATTCCCAGCGGGGCTCCGGCGCAGTATGTTCTTGAAGTAAATGCAGGAATTGCCCAGCAACTGGGGCTGAAACCGGGTGATCAGATGCGTCATCCACAAATTTTTTCGCCTGCATGGCCATGTTTTTGAAAAACGGGCTTTTCTTCCCTGAAAGAAGCCGCTAAACACCCGCTCACGGTCGGGGCGTGGCGCAGTCTGGTAGCGCACCTGTTTTGGGTACAGGGGGTCGTGAGTTCGAATCTCGCCGCCCCGACCACTTTCCACAAAGATGAATATCAGTGCTGATCAACGCAGAATCGCTTTTGATTCATTGCTTGGGATTCGCGCATCAGAAATGCTGAGCCTGTGCATAAGTATAGGGCGCGGCACCTGTAGTGGTGTTCAAACTGTGTCAGCCCCACACAATCTGGGGTGTAGTAAAATTTTTCCTTTAGTTAATGATTGGTTAATGTGCGCTTCGCGTTCCTTAACAGCTGTGGATGAAGTTTTTTAAAATCTAAGTAAATAAAGGGCTTCATGTGTTTGGTGTTTCTTAACAATTTGTGGATGAATCGGAGAGTTGCCGCTGACCGTTGTGGCTTGTCTTGGCGTCAACACCAGATGTGGAATTTTCACAAAAAATACCCGTTGACCCAGAGGGGGGAAATCCGTCAGTTTGTGCGTGCCGATGGGTTGGCCACTAGATTTAGTGGCTGAGACGGCAGGGACAACAATCGAATATACAAGTAAGGGTCGGGGGGTCACTTACTGGTGCATGTGCCGCGCAGCGATTTGCGCGAACAGGAATGCTGTGTCTGCTTTTGGCGAAGAAGATGATTTTGCAAACGCAACGGGGCAGCGGCATGAAGATCGAGCGCAGATACACAAAAGCAGGCCAGGACGCTTATGACGGGATTGAATTCGTCACCACGAGTTCAGAAATCCGCAATCCAGATGGCACGATTGTCTTCAGCTGCGAAGATCTGGAGGTACCCGCCAGCTGGAGCCAGGTGGCCAGCGATGTGATCGCGCAGAAGTACTTTCGCAAAGCCGGGGTGCCCATCGAACTGAGCCGCGTTCCCGAAGAAGATGTGCCTGAATTCCTCTGGCGCTCGGAACCTGCCGGAGCGGGCACGGAGCGGGTCGGCGAAACCAGCGCCAAGCAGGTCTTTGACCGTCTGGCCGGGGCCTGGGCCTATTGGGGCTGGAAAGGCGGCTATTTTTCGACCGAAGAAGACGCCTGCGCCTATTTCGATGAAATGCGTTATATGCTGGCCACGCAGATGGCCGCGCCCAACTCGCCGCAATGGTTCAACACCGGGCTGCACTGGGCCTATGGCATTGATGGTCCGGGGCAGGGGCATTTCTATGTGGATTACAAGACCGGCAAGCTGGTCAAATCCAAATCCGCCTATGAACACCCCCAGCCGCACGCCTGCTTTATTCAGTCGGTCAGCGATGATCTGGTGAACGAAGGCGGCATCATGGATCTTTGGGTGCGCGAGGCGCGCCTGTTCAAATATGGCTCGGGAACGGGCACAAACTTTTCCTCACTGCGCGCCGAGGGGGAAACCCTGTCGGGTGGTGGGAAATCCTCGGGCCTTATGGGCTTTCTGAAAATCGGGGATCGCGCTGCCGGTGCGATCAAATCAGGCGGGACAACCCGTCGAGCAGCAAAGATGGTGATCTGCGATGCCGACCATCCGGACATCGAAGATTTCATCAACTGGAAAGTCAAAGAAGAACAAAAAGTGGCGAGCATCGTCGCGGGCTCGAAAATGCATGAAAAGATGCTGAACGGTATCTTTGATGCGATCCGGGTCTGGGACGGTGTCGAAGCCGATGCCTATGATACCAAGAAGAACGATGCGCTGAAGGCGGCTGTTCGCGCGGCGAAATCGTCGATGATCCCGGAAACCTACATCAAGCGGGTGCTGGATTACGCCAGACAGGGCTATGCCAGCATTGAATTCCCAACCTATGATACAGATTGGGATTCAGAGGCTTATGCCAGTGTTTCCGGGCAGAATTCCAATAACTCGATCCGCGTGACCGATGCCTTCTTGCAGGCGGTCAAAGACGATGCGGATTGGGAATTGATCCGCCGCACCGATGGGGGCGTGGCCAAGGTGATCAAGGCCCGTGATCTTTGGGAACAGGTGGGCCATGCGGCCTGGGCCTGCGCCGATCCGGGCATTCAGTTTCATGACACTGTAAACGCCTGGCACACCTGCCCAGAAGATGGCGAGATCCGGGGATCGAACCCCTGTTCAGAATATATGTTCCTGGACGACACCGCCTGCAATCTGGCGTCGATGAACCTGCTGACCTTCCTGAAAGACGGCCAGTTCGATGCCGAAGGCTATATGCATGCCACGCGGCTTTGGACGCTGACGCTGGAAATCAGTGTGACCATGGCGCAGTTCCCCTCCAAAGAGATTGCGCAGCTGTCTTATGACTTCCGCACGTTAGGGCTGGGCTATGCCAATATCGGCGGCCTGCTGATGAATATGGGGCTGGGGTATGACTCGGTTCAGGGGCGGGCGCTGTGTGGGGCGCTGACCGCTGTGATGACGGGTGTGGCTTACGCTACTTCGGCGGAAATCGCTGGGGAACTAGGCGCTTTCAAAGGTTATGAGCGCAACAAGGATCACATGCAGCGCGTCATGCGCAACCACCGCAATGCCGCCTATGGGGCCAGCGAAGGGTTTGAAAACCTGGCCGTAAAGCCCGTGCCGCTGGATCTGGCGAATTGCCCTGATCCAATGCTGGTTGAACTGGCCATGTCCAGCTGGGACGAAGCGGTGCGCCTTGGGGAACGCAACGGCTTTCGAAATGCTCAGACCACGGTGATTGCGCCAACCGGTACCATTGGCCTGGTCATGGATTGCGACACGACCGGTATTGAGCCTGATTTTGCGCTGGTCAAATTCAAAAAACTGGCCGGGGGCGGGTACTTCAAGATCATCAACCGATCTGTGCCGGGGGCGCTGGAAACGCTGGGCTATAGCTCATCGCAGATCGAAGAGGTGATTTCCTATGCGGTGGGCCATGGCACATTGGGCAATGCGCCGGGCATCAACCATACGGCGCTGATTGGCCATGGCTTTGGTCAGGCGCAGATTGACAAGATCGAAGCCGCTCTGGCCACCGCCTTTGACATCCGCTTTGTGTTCAACCAATGGACCCTGGGCGAAGATTTCTGTACCGGTGTGTTGGGTATCCCGGCAGAAAAGTTGAATGATCCCACCTTTGATATGCTCAAACATCTGGGCTATTCCAAAGCGGATATTGACGCGGCCAATGATCATGTCTGCGGGACAATGACGCTGGAGGGCGCGCCCTTCCTGAAGGAAACACACTATGCGGTGTTCGACTGCGCCAATCCCTGCGGCAAGAAGGGCAAGCGCTATCTGTCGGTGAACGCGCATATTGATATGATGGCGGCGGCGCAGTCCTTTATTTCGGGGGCGATTTCCAAGACCATCAATATGCCAAATGACGCCACGATCGAGGATTGTCAGGCCGCGTATGAACGCAGCTGGCAGCTGGGGGTCAAAGCAAATGCGCTTTACCGTGATGGGTCAAAGCTGAGCCAGCCGTTGGCAGCGGCACTGGTCGAAGATGATGATGACGCCGCCGAGGTTCTTGAAACCGGAACGCCGCAGGAAAAGGCGGCGGTTCTGGCTGAAAAGATCGTTGAAAAGGTGGTGGTCAAAGAGATCATCAAATCACAACGCAGCAAAATGCCGGAACGCCGCAAGGGCTATACTCAAAAGGCGGTTGTGGGCGGGCATAAGGTCTACCTGCGCACGGGCGAATATGAAGATGGTAGCCTGGGCGAAATCTTTATCGACATGCACAAAGAGGGTGCGGGCTTTCGCGCGATGATGAACAACTTTGCCATCGCGGTGTCCGTCGGGCTGCAATACGGTGTGCCGTTAGAAGAGTTCGTAGATGCCTTTACCTTCACCAAGTTCGAACCGGCGGGCATGGTGCAGGGCAACGATTCTATCAAAAATGCGACATCCATCCTGGATTATATCTTCCGAGAACTGGCTGTTTCTTATCTGGATCGAACCGATCTGGCGCATGTGAAACCTCAGGGCGCGGCCTTTGATGATCTGGGGCGCGGCGAAGAAGAAGGTGTCTCAAACGTCAAAGAACTGTCGGAAACAGCGGCCAATAAATCGTTGGAGGTGCTCAAACAGATCAGCTCTACCGGCTATCTGCGCAAGCGTCTGCCGCAGGAACTGGTGGTGCTGCAAGGGGGGCAGACCGTGGATGCCACCGGCACCGATCCGGTGGCTGTTCTGAACACGCTTGTGCCTGAAACCGCTGCCGCTGCGCCGGTCGTGGCGGCGGCCACGGTCAGCACAGGCATGGATCAGCGCGTCAAAGCCAAGATGCAGGGCTATGAAGGCGAAGCCTGCGGTGAATGCGGAAACTACACGCTGGTGCGCAATGGCACCTGCATGAAATGCAACACATGCGGTTCGACCTCGGGCTGTAGCTAAAACATACCACATGAGACAGGGTAGCAGTTTTGCTCTGTTCGATATGCGACGTGAAAGGATAAAGCGCGCAATCAAAGCCGACCCAAGGCAGCGCGCTTTAGGAATGCACCAACCCCCGGGGGGGTGTTTCTAAGGGATCACTGACGATCCCTTTGGTGACAGGGTGGGAGATCGGGCTGTTTTGGTCTCTCCCATCTGGGGTCAGTGCGCTGACCCTGAGCGCGGGCAAGGCCGCAGGCAAAAAATCTCGGGCGGTGAACAACACTGAGCCTTGTCAGCGAAACTCAAAGGGCCCCGATTGGGGCCCTTTTTTTATCTCGTGTGATAGGAGACCGTGCACTTAGACGGATGGAAACAGTTCATCCTCATCATGTGAGGCAATCACATCCGTTTCGGTGTCGGCACGGCTGAGGAAACTTGCGGCGCTGGTAAAGCTGGCCTGATTGGCTTCGGGCAGGGGGTGAGCCTGCGAAACATCCCCGCCCGGAGGCACAATGCCCAGACGCTTTAGCACAACGGTTTGATCCAGCTCGCCACCCGGTGATGAGACATGCATATGCAGATCATGGCCCATGTAGTTTGCCCCGTCGAAAACTGGCACCGACAGAAAATCAAACTCAATCGTGGCAGGCAGGGCCGGACCATCAAACAGGAACAGTAATTCATCCTCACCGGGGGTGAAATCGGCGATCACACTGTGCTGCCCGGCGACAAACACATCCGCGCTGCCGCCGCCATACAGCAGATAGCCCGCATTTGGATCATAGCTGTCAGAATCGGAAAAAAGACTGTCATCTTCAGAGTGTGAGTTGATTGTGCCATTGCCAAACCCGCCCCGCAAAAGAGAGCGGCTTTCGGCAAACAGCAAGGTGTCGCGATCCTGTTGCACGCTGTGCTGCGCATCCGTATCCTCAGAGGTCTGCGCAATTTTGGCGTCTGCTGGAATGGGTTGCTCTGGGGCAAACTCTGCCGCTTCCAGCAGCCAGTTGTCATCCGGCACGATATCAAGATTGGCATCATTCTGCGTGGGTGTCGAAGTAGGGTCTTCGTCTGGCCAATTGCTGAAAAAGTCGCCATCCAAACCGACCAAATTCTGCTGATCTTCATCATCCAGGTCTGGCAGGGGGCCTGTGCCATCAGGGCCATTAAGACTGTCGTCACCATCGGTGTTCTCAGGGATTTCCCCGGACAATACCCCCAAAGCTGTCAGTGTGCTGAGAAGAACTAGCAGCATGGCCCCGCTCCATTGGTTGAACTAAGTCAGAAGTATGTCGATATTGTAGCATATTCGCGGACAATCCGAGTCTTTTGAGTTCAGAAATGGCAGAATTTCTCTCATGAGGGGTAAAATGCTTTGGGTTTTCACCCGGTGTTTCTGAGGCTATCATCGGGTCTGACAGAGGCTACGATCCCTGATACCCCTTTGCTAGGCCCCGGGTGAAAATGATGAAAATATGCGCGATGACAATGGTTTATCGGGACTACTGGGCCTTGTCGCGCTGGTATGCCCATCATGGGGCGCAGCTGGGGCATGAAAACCTGTTTGTTGTCTCACATGGGCTGGATCCAAAAATCGCCGAGATTTGCCCGAAGGCCAGTGTCATCACTGTCCCGCGCGAGGATCTGGCGCATTTTGACCGGGCGCGGGCGCAGATGCTGGATGGATTCTTTGCCGGGCTGGCGCAGGTCTATGATTGGGTGATCCGCACGGATGCAGACGAGCTTTTGTGTTTTGATCCAGAGCTTTACCCGTCACTGCCCGAGGCGATCCATGCCCATAAAGACAGCCCTGTTCTGACCGCGCTGGGGTTTGATCTGGTGGAAAGCCCGGATGATAAAGCCCTGTCTGACGCCCCGGTATTTGGCCAAAGGCGCAATCTTGCATTTTCGGGCCACTATTCCAAAGCAGTGGCCGCGCGGCGGGCCATCCCCTTTCAGCTGCATGGTGTAAGAGTGGCCTCCAAGAGATTGGAAACATTTCCTTTCTCTCTGCCAAAGGGGCTTTTTCTGGCGCATCTGAAATTTGCCAATCACACTGTATTGACCAAGGTGAATAAGGTGCGCGAAGCGGTTGGAAATGCTGAATTCGATGGGGTGCCCGGTGCCGGTTGGAAGCAGGCCTCGCAGGACAGCATGATGTTTCTGGCCAACTTTTGGGACAAACCGCTGACCCCCTGGAATCAGGCCTATGAACATGCCTTTGCAACGCTTTCAGTGAAACCGCAAAGGCATGAGAAGTTTTCCGTGGTGAAAACCCGCGCTTTGAAGATGCCACATCGCACGCTGCTGCCGGATCGGTTTGCCTTTCAGGGATAAGTCTTGCACTTGCTGGGCCGGCGCGCTCTGAAGTGAAAGATGATTCCTTGAGATGCGTTTAAGGGGATCATGAAAGCGCTTTCATGGGAGAGGAACAGCATGGCGTTTGCATTGGGTGTGGATACCGGGGGAACCTATACAGATGCGGTGATCATTCGCGATGAAAGCGAGATCATCGCCAGCGCCAAATCGCTGACCACCCGAACGGATCTGGCCATAGGCATGGGCAAGGCCATTCAGGCCGTGTTGCAAGAAGCCGCGCTGCGCCCGGATGAGATCTCCATGGCTTCGCTATCGACCACCTTGGCGACCAATGCGCTGGTCGAAGGGCAGGGCGGCCGCGTTGCATTGATCTATGTGGGGTTTCGTGAAAGCGATCTGGATAAACATGGGATCCGCGAGGCGTTGAAAGGGGATCCGGCGCTGGTTCTGGCTGGGGGGCATACCCATGCCGGCGAAGAAGAGGCACCGTTGGATCGGGCCGCACTAAAGACATTTCTTGAAAGCCACGCAGGGATCTCGGGCTTTGCGGTGGCGGCACAGTTTGCCACCCGCAATCCCGCGCATGAATTAGAGGTGGCGCAGATTATCAAAGAGACCACAGGCGCGCCTGTCACCTGCTCGCATCAGCTGTCGTCGAAATTGAACGGTCCAAAGCGCGCGGTGACGGCGGTGTTGAACGCGCGGCTGATCCAGATGATTGATCGCCTGATCGGGCGCGCGCAGGACACATTGCAGGATATTGGCATTACGGCCCCCATGATGGTGGTGCGCGGTGATGGCGCTTTGATGAGCGCTGAACAGGCGCGCGAACGCCCGATTGAGACCATTCTCAGTGGGCCTGCGGCTTCGATCGTGGGGGCGCGCTGGCTGACCAATGTGGAACATGCGCTGGTGTCGGACATTGGCGGCACCACCACCGATGTGGCGGTGATCCGTGATGGCAAGCCGATGATCGACCCTGCGGGCGCGCTGGTGGGCGGGTTTCGCACCATGGTCGAAGCGGTGGCGATGCGCACCCATGGGCTGGGTGGGGATAGTCAGGTGCATCCGGTAACCGAAGGCCTGCAAGGCGGTGTGGTTCTGGGCCCGCGTCGGGTACTGCCCATTTCGCTGATCGCGGCTGAGGCTCCCGAGGTGGCTCACGCCGCCTTGGATGAACAGCTACGCTCGGCCACGCCAGGCGAGTTCGACGGTCGCTTTGCCCGCCGCGTGCCCGGTGTGCCAGTGGATGGCATTGATGCGCGCGGTGAAAAACTTCTGGAGCGTCTGGGGGAAGCGGTCATGCCGCTGAGCAAACTGTTGCAGACCCGTCTGGAAGGCAGCGCCCTGACCCGTCTGGTGGATCGTGGCATTCTGCAGATTTCGGGTGTGACTCCATCGGATGCCAGCCATGTTCTTGGGCGGCTTGATGCCTGGGACGTGGCAGCAGCACGCAAAGGGCTGGAATTGTTCTGCCGCAAACGCGTGGGCAGTGGCGACAGGCTGGCGCAAACGCCCGAAGCCATGGCGCAGATCATTGTCGATCAGCTGACAGAACAGACGGCTCTGACGCTGCTGGAAACGGCTTTCGCCGAAGAGGACAGTGATTTTGGCGTCCCGGCTGAGACTTTGGCCCGCCACGTACTGACGCAGAAAGGGCTAAAGAACCACCGGGGCCTGATGGCGCTGGATGCGGCATTGAACGTCGAAGTGGTGGGGCTGGGGGCATCGGCACCCAGTTACTATCCCGCCGTAGGCCAGCGTCTGCATTGTCAGATGCGCCTGCCAGAACACGCAGGTGTTGCGAATGCTGTGGGGGCCGTGGTGGGGCGCGTCACCTTTCGTCGCTCGGGCACCGTGACCAGCCCGGCCGAGGGGAAATACCGGGTGCATCTGGAAAACGGCCCGCAGGATTTCCCGGATTCTGAACAAGCCATGTCCGCTCTGGAGCAGACCCTGACCCAGCAGGTCGAAGGGGAGGCAAAGGCTGCGGGCGCAGAAGATATTCGCAGTATTGTCGAACGCGACATTCGCTCGGCCCGCCTTGAGGCCCGAGACGTTTTTGTAGAGGGAATCATAACGGTTGAGGCCAGTGGGCGGCCCCGGGTGGCCTTGGGATAGTGCCGGCCTGACCTGCACCCTTCACAGGATTGATGCGGTTCGCGCTTTGTTTCCTCTGTCGTAAGACCTCCTGAGCCCTCGTAATGCGCGAGGGCCTTTAAATTATAGGCCCTGACACAAATTCATTTGTCAGTGCAGATTTCGCTGCCCTCAAACTGGGCTGTGCGCAACACTTTCGAAAAAGATCCTTTGGGCGCATGACTTTAGGTCAACATGCACCTCTTTCAACTGCCCATAAACCGGACAATCGTCACGTTGGGTCGGTTGAGGCTGGTCAAATTGTATACATGTCAGATTTGGGGTGTTTCTTCTTTTTTAACACCTGCGGACCAACTCTTTCGCATGTCTTCTTTCCCCTAACGGAGCCCCAGAAATGTCATTTTCAAGGACGACTCTCTCTGCCATTGCATTGGTCGCCGCCCCTTTGTTTGCCTCGGCAGAGCAAGGGATCACAAACGATACAGTCACCTTCGCGCAGGTCGCGGCCTTTGAAGGGCCTGCTTCCGCGCTGGGAACCGGGATGCGTCTGGGCATCACCGCCGCCTTTGAAGAGGCAAACAGCGCAGGCGGCATCCATGGTCGTATGCTGAAACTGGACAGTATGGATGATGGCTATGAGCCAGACCGCTCAGCCAGTCTTGTCAAAGGAATTGTCGAGGCCAACAATCATATTGGCTTTATCGGTGCGGTTGGCACGCCAACGTCCTCTGCCACCCAGCCCATTGCCACCGAAGCCGATTACCCTTTCATCGGCCCGTTTACCGGGGCGGGTTTCCTGCGTGATGCCAGCCATGGCAATATCTTTAACGTGCGTGCCACCTATTTCGCTGAAACCGAGGCCTGGATTGATTACCTTGTGGATCAGCAGGGTATGCAATCCATTGCGCTGCTATATCAGGATGACGGATTTGGGCGTGTTGGTCTGAACGGTGTGAATGCGGCCCTTGAAAAGCGCGGCATGACCCTGGCGGCCGAAGGCACCTATACGCGCAACACGGTGGCCGTGAAAAAAGCGCTGCTTGCCATTCGCAAAGCCAAACCGGATGCGGTTGTCATGGTTGGTGCTTATAAGCCGGTGGCCGAGTTCATCAAACTGGCGAAAAAGATGAAGCTCGACTCAACCTTCGTCAATATTTCCTTTGTTGGCTCAGAGGCGCTTTCCAATGAATTGGGCGATGCGGGTGAGGGCGTGATCATCAGCCAGGTGGTGCCCTTCCCATGGGATACCTCTATCCCGGTTGTCGCCCAGTACACAGAGGCGCTGAAAGCTGTGGATGCCGCTGCCAAACCCGGTTTTGTTTCGCTTGAAGGTTATATTGTTGGCCGTCTTGCCATCACGGCACTTGAAGCCGCAGGCAAAGATCTGACACGTGAAAACTATCTGGCGGCCATGGCCGGTCTCACCAATGTCGATCTGGGAGGCGTTAGTATGGTCTTTGGTCAAGGGGACAATCAGGGCATGGACGATGTCTTCCTGACCCGCATCACCTCGGACGGTGGCTTTGCGCCCATCGTTGCCGGCGGTGGCTCCTGATCTGAAACACCTGCGGGGATCCTGATTGCAGGGTCCCCTTTCGCCAGATCGCCTTGCCAGTACCGGCGGGCGGACAGCCAACACAGAACGTAGTAGGGACCCAAATGGGCAAGTCAACCGCGCATCGTTTTTTCAACCGCCTGAATCCTCTGTCCAGCATTCGCGGCAAGATCACGTTCCTGCTGCTGTCTCTCGCACTTGTGGCCGGGTCTGCTGGGTACTTTAACTATCAGTCCTTCGACAGTGTCGCGGTTTCGATGGAGACCATGACAGACCGGGATCTTCCACAACTAGAACAAAGCAATGCCCTGATCGCCTCAGCGGGCAAAGCTAAAGATGCAATGATTGCCGTTCTTGTTTCCCCGGATCAGACAGCGCTGGACGCCGCATCTGAAAACGTGGCGGCCGCCACAGCTGCGCTGCGAGAGGTGGTAGAGGCCCTTCCTGATGATATCAAAGACAGTTTCATTGCTGAATTAGATCGCGGGGAGGACACGTTAAACGCGGCCATTGTGGCGCGCTCCAATGCCTTTGAGAACACCCTACAAGTCAATACCATAACGCAAGACCTGCAAAGCCTTGCGGCAGAAACGCAATCCATCTTGCTGGAAATCGCGGACGACGCTTACTTCAACATTTCGATCAAAGGCGAAGATACCATCGGTGCCATCGAAGGCACTTTGTTGGATCTGACGGAAAACAAATTCTCGACCCTTCAGGCGCTGCTGCAAATCCGGGCAGAGATAAACTTTATTTCAGGGATTACGCTGGCGATGGTTTCGACCGGGGATAAATCTTCGCTATCGATTTTCGGGGATCTGGCCACCTCATCTTACGATCGCCTGCAAGATGCAAACAGCACCCTTGCCGCGACGGATCTGGGCCCGCAGATCACACCTGAGCTTGACCCGATTATTGCTTCGCTAAATCAAGCGATCGAGACAGCCAAAGCGGGGTCTTTCCTGAACCAAACCGCTATCCTGTCCAGCCGTCAGGAAGCAGATACCCTGCTGGCGTCTGCTTTGGATGATATGGTGTTTGAGCTGACCATTGCAGCCGATGACGCTGCAACAGGAAACCGGGATGCAATCCAAAGCCTCCTGGACAATGAAGTCGCCTTTATGAACACTCTGCTTGAGATCAATTCATGGCTAAGTGTGTATCAGATTGAAGCCCTGAAAATCGTTGCAGCCCAAGGGGCTGAACAGGTGCAGCTTTCGCAAAAGGCCATGTCCGCGGCGGCGAAAACGCTGACCCGCTACGCTGATTTCAGCGATGGAAAGCTTTCCGGCCAGATCGCCCGGTTCTCAGAAATGGCTTTGCCTGAAGGCGGGCTGGCCTCATACCGGACGCTATCTTTGCAAGCGGAAGCAGAGGCTGGTGCCGCGGTTCAGGCAACTGTCGATGCTGTTTTGCGTATCGCGGGTGAGGCTTCGGTTCGGGGAATTGAGCGGCAGGCCAAAATCACCGAACAGGCAGGTGAAATCGCACAAGAAGCCGTGACCGTAAAAACCAACCTCGAAATGCTTGGCACGGCCTTTCTGGGCATCGTTCTTGCCGCACTTTTCCTGACGCATGTGTTTATTATACGACCATTGAACCGCATCAGCCTGACAACGGAACGTCTGTCTCAGGGGGATATGAGCCCCGTCCAGGGTTTTGATCGCGCAAGCGATGAAATTGCCCGCATTGCTCAGGCCCTTTCGGTATTCCGTGATGGCCTTGTTGAACGGGAAGAATTGGCGCGCACCGCAGAACAGGAAAGACAAGAAAACCAAAGACACCAAACCGCAGCGGTGGATGCTGTCGGTCAGGGTCTTTCAGAGCTGGCCCAGGGCAATCTGGGGTACCGGATCAATGCACAACTGACCGACGGTTACAAGCAGCTGAAAACAGATTTCAACAAAACCGCCGAAACCCTGAATGAGACGGTTTTGGAAGTTTCCAGCGTTGCCACATCTATCGCAAATGGCTCTAGTGAAATCAGCCATGCGGCAGATGATCTGTCGCGCCGAACCGAAAGCCAGGCCGCCACGCTGGAGGAAACCGCAGCGGCGCTTGAAGAACTGACCGCCAATGTGCGCTCGTCGGCGCAAAATACGAAACATGCCGAACAAACAACCACTGAGGCACGTCAACAGGCTACGGAAAGCGGTCAGGTTGTTGATCAGACGATTGAAGCGATGAAAGCGATTGAGACCAGCTCGTCCCAGATTTCTCAAATCATTGGGGTGATTGATGATATCGCCTTCCAGACCAATCTTCTGGCCCTGAATGCCGGCGTAGAAGCTGCGCGTGCAGGTGAAGCGGGCCGAGGCTTTGCTGTGGTCGCATCCGAGGTGCGCGGCCTTTCTCAGCGCACCACTGAGGCCGCGCATGAAATCAAGGATCTCATTTCCAAAAGCACAACGCAGGTTGAACAGGGCGTGGATCTGGTGGAACGCGCGGGAATAGCTTTGCAGGGGATTGTCGGCCGCGTTTCGGAAATTTCCGATCTCGTAAGTGCCATTGCGGCATCTACCAGTGAACAATCTACGGGTCTGGGTGAAACAAACACAGCGGTGTCCCATCTAGATCAGGTGACCCAACAAAATGCCGCCATGGTCGAGCAAACCAGCGCTGCGGGGCATCTACTTCGCACGGACGCAACCCGCCTGAACAGCCTCATGCAGCGATTTCAGGTCTCCTCTGACACATTGGAGCAGGAGGCTGCACAAGAAGCGGAAGATGAATTTCGTGCGACGGGGTGATATTTCTACTGGCCCCACCTTAGTGTTCTTACCCAAGTTTAGTGGTCCTCCGCTATGTTTATGAGAACGAAGGATGACCACGGCAAACAAAGCCGAGGCAACAAACTGGAGGAGGTCGTTTGGGCGGAGTTTGCGGGCAAACCCGCTGGCCTGAAAAGGGTGGTTTCGGCTATCCTTGATGCTACCCAAGCGGCTTCTGGTGACGACACGCCCATTTTGCCGAATGACGATCAGATTGAAGCTCGTGAAGGACAACTACTGACACGGGTGCATCGGGTCCGGGAGCGAAACGCCGCCATCGTCAAACGAAAGAAGGCATCATACCTCAAAAAGCACGGCCACCTCTGTTGCGAGGCCTGTGGGTTCGATTTCCAGGCGGTTTATGGCGACAGGGGTGAAGGATTCAATAAAGCCCGTGTCGGAGCTTGTGCCGGGCGAGAAGACCAAGTTGACCGATCTGGTTCTTCTGTGCGCCGACTGCCACCGCATGGTCCACGCGGCGCGCCCCTGGTGGTCTTTGGGTCAACCTAGGGCCAACATCCAAAGAACGTGATCTAATAGCTTATTCTTCTTGCTCGTCTACAGGTGCCGCATAGCGGTGCAATCCGGTCACGCGCGCGAATATCTCTTCGACATCACCCCAACGGCGAGCCAAAGGAATTATGGCTAAGTGAATGATCAGCCATGCTGCGTAAGCAAAATCATTGCCCCAGAACCCTGATGCCGGAATCTTTCCATGTGCGACTTGATTTCGAATTGAAGGCCCGCCCGCGAAATTGAACAAGAGATCTATCTCGTGAATGTATCGTGATGGGATTATTTCTTCGAGCAGGGTGCGCCAAGGTCGTTCTGCGTTCAACAGTATCGGTAAAGACGCCTCAGTTTGAATTCCGTGCGCGTCTGTTGCTGTCGTGTCATGCCCGTTCGACAATAGTATGTGCCGCAAAGAGTTTTCCAATTGCGGTGACAGCAGGGAAACCGCCTCGATGTCTTCACCACCAAGGAAATGGCAAATGGCGCGCGCAAAAATATATTCGTGACCGATTGGTATAAACGGGCTGTCGCGGAGTATTTCCAGTACGATCTCGTTCGATATGGGATGCTCCGAAGCAATTGTCCGCCTAATTGGGTTAATCGCACCGGCCACCGTAACTTGCCGGGAATGTCCGCGATGGAACGCCATTAGGTATTTCTGGTGATCCTCGGCTGCATCGCCATCACCACCCATGCCTGGCGCTCTAAAGACGACACGACCCTGAAAATCAAGCACTTGCATCGGCATGATGTCCTGCAGGGGGAACTCCTGCGCGTGTTCAACCGCCGTTTGACGAATCTCATCAGGCGTAGGTGGCTGATCGCACAATGCTAACGACAGAAGCGCCACAGGCCATGAATGGCCGCGAACTGACGCTACAGAGTGTTCAACAATCTCAGTTAAGTCGATTTCGGTGGAAAAGTGCCCCATTTCATCGCGAATTCCAGGTTGCACAGCCCGTAATCGAGCGGATAATTCTTCTCTGCGTTCCCTAGAATTAGGGTAGTTTCGCAATACTTGGATTGCGTCTTGGAGAAACGCAGACTCTAGCATGGGCGAACCGGCGAGATCGGCTTTCTGAACGTGACACTCAGCAGCGTCAATCATACACTGGTTGGAATCGTCCTCATTGCGATCTTGTCGAAAGGCTCGTGCCGCCAGTTTCAGTAATCGAAGACGCATTTTCGGGTTGTCGTTGCATTGGTCATCACGGGCGATGTCCTCGGCCATGGAAGCTACATCTGCTGGCGGAGTTGCCCCATGATCAAGGTTTACTTCTGCAATGCGCCAAAAGTCGTCGGCGCGTTGGTCTCCGTGTGCAGAGGCGACTAACTCGGCTAACAAGGTCTTAACGAGAACCGAAGGTTCGAGAGACCAGCGAGTCGCAAGCGAAATACGCGCGGCTCGTACCAGAGCTTCTTTCTCTCCGACGCCCCACGCAGATGTGCTTTCGTGCGAAAATTCAGCATTGCCGCCCCGCACAGCCTCCACCGAGTCGCAATAGGCTGTGATTGCCATTTCGGCCATGTCGAGGCGTTGCCTATGCATAAACCACGACACGTCGCTCAAGCGTGCCCGAAGTCCCAGGTGTTCGATCGTTGGAGCAAATTGCGAGATGATGTTGATCTGGTCTGCTAGCAAATCGGCCGGCACGAGCGACCGCCTATCACCCATTACTATCATTGGCTTGAACGGCTCAGTCGGATGGTCCGGTACGAAATGGTAGTTGGTCAACCCAGCCAGCAGTTTCAGCGCAGGGGATTGTTCGTCTGGCCGATCACCCTCCAAATCAGATAGGCAACGATTAACATCAAAACACTCAACGCTCGCGATTCCATCCAGCGCCTGGTTCACGTCGATCAGGTCAAGCTGCGCCTGCGAAACCACAAAGTCGACATCGGGCGTTTGTTCTTCTTTGTTTTGAACTTCGTCGCGCATACCTAGCACTCCTTGTCCGATGTTTGGCAGCTTGGGCGGTCGACTCTGATGTTGTGGCCAAATCTGACGCAAACATTCTTGAAATCAGTGATTTGGTAAACTGCCTACAATCTCAGCGTGACTATAGCCGCGTTGCAAAAATGAAAAAGGCGAACCCGAAGGTTCGCCATTTTTTGCTTTACAACCAATAGGTTGTTTGGCTCCGGCGGTAGGGATCGAACCTACGACCAATTGATTAACAGTCAACTGCTCTACCGCTGAGCTACGCCGGAACATGACGCGGTGTATAGCCAGTGGGTTTGACCTCTGCAAGAGAGAAAACCAAGTCCTATTCACTTTTATTTTGATCTTTCAATCACGCGGAATTCTGCGCGGGCAGAAAGGTCTTTGCTCGGCGCAATGCGCTTGCGGGTGGTGAGATCTATAAGATGTGCCAAGACGTTGCGCTCGGCGGCGGGCAGAAGAGCAGGTGGGGTTTCGGTGTAGATTTTGGCGGCCAGCCCTGCGGCTGTATTCGGGCCCAAGGCGAGGGTGTCAAGGATGGCAGCCTCGCGCATTTCGCGGTGGGCGATCAGCTCTTGCAGACGAGTGTTGGGATCTGTGATTGGGGCGCCATGGCCTGCGTGCATGACGCGCCAAGGGGTGTTCAGCAATGCGCGGCACGAGGACATAAAGACGGTGAGATCGCCATCTGGCGGCGAGACAAGCGAACTGGCCCAGCCCATCACCAGATCGCCGGAAAACAGCAGATCTTTTGAGGCGAAACACAGGTGGTTGGCCATATGTCCAGGCGTATGCAGGGCGGTCAACTGCCATTCGTCGGTTTCGATCTGATCGCCATGCGCCAGTTGCACATCGGGTGCAAAATCACCATCGACACCTTCGCCGCCCCCCAGCGCGCCTTGGTCCGCCAAACGCTGCATGATGTCCGAGCGTCCCGCCTGTGACGGGCCAAAGGCCAGAACAGGCGCACCTGTTGCCTGCGCCAGAGGCCGGGCCAGTGGGGAGTGATCGACATGCGAATGGGTCACCAGAATATGTGAGACTTTGGCCTCACCGATGGCGGCCAGGATGGCTTGCAGGTGCGTGGGATCATTGGGGCCCGGGTCAATCACTGCAATCTGTTTGTGCCCGAACAGATAGGTGTTGGTGCCTCGATAGGTCATTGGGGATGGATTGGGGGCCAGAACACGGCGCAGCCCGGGTTCTAGATCTTCGGCGTGCCCGGCAACGGGGCGGAAATCAGGTTGCGGGTCTTGCACGTGCGCGTCCTTTTCATGATGTTGAGGTGACACCACCAGATGCGGGCACTCTATGTTTTTCAAATGGCTCAAACAATACATGCCACGCAGTCTTTACGGGCGGGCTTTGCTGATCCTGATCTTGCCGGTGGTGACATTGCAACTGGTTGTGTCGGTTGTCTTTATTCAGCGACATTTTGAAGGGGTGACCGATCAGCTGACCAACGAACTGGTGCGCACCGTTGAGTTCACGCTTGATGCTTTGCCTCAGGCGCAGCGCGAGATGAAGCAGCTGAACATCCCTCTCAAGCAGATTTCATCTGCGCAGGTGCCACAGGAAAACCACTATCGCTGGTATGATCTGTCCGGCGTGATCGTTGTCTGGCAACTGACGCATAAGCTGGATAGTTTTGTTGCCATCGATCTGCCTGACAACAAGAATTTCACCATGTATTTGCTGCATAGGGGGCAGTATTATTCGGTCGAAATGCGCCGCGACAGGGCCACAGCCGCCAATCCGCACCAGCTGCTGGTGAACATGGTGTTCTTTGGCATCCTTATGACATTGATTTCGCTACTTTATCTGCGCAATCAGTTGCGGCCAATCACACGTCTTGGCAAGGCCTCTGAGGCCTTTGGCCGAGGCAGGAGCATCCCCTATGCACCCTCTGGCGCGGTTGAAGTGCGCGCAGCCGGGCATGCCTTTCTGGATATGCGCGCGCGGATTGAGCGTCATATCGAACAGCGCACTATGATGCTGTCGGGGGTCAGTCATGATCTGCGCACACCTTTGACCCGGCTCAGGCTGGGGGTGTCGCTTTTGGAGGAAGAAGATCGTATCCCGCTGGAAAAAGACATTGAGGATATGCAGCGGCTGATTGATGCCTTTTTGGATTTTGCCCGGGGCGATGCAGATTCAGCACTGGCTGAGCCGATCAACCCGGCGGAACTGTTGACCAACATTGTCGAAGATGCGCGGCGCGCGGGTCAGGATGTCACGCTGGCGCCCATAACGACGCGGGAAGAAAAGGAAGTGATGATCCGCCCCACGGCTGTTCGGCGTGTGATTGAAAATATGCTGGGCAATGCAGATCGCTATGCGAACACATGTGTGGTGTCCATGGTGCGCTTGGAAAAGGTTATCCGGGTCACGCTGGAAGATGACGGGCCGGGCATTCCGGAAAAGGATCGCCAGAATGCAATGCGCCCCTTTGTGCGGCTCGATCCTGCGCGCAATCAGGATCTGGGATCTGGGGTTGGTCTGGGGCTGGCGATTGCTGCCGATATCGTGAAATCCCATGGTGGCACGCTGCGACTGGGCAAAAGCGCAGATCTGGGCGGGTTGAAGGTAGAGATCCTCTTGGCGGTTTAACGAAATTTCCCGAAAAATCTGAATGGAAAGCCAGAGTGTCGTCGCATTTGCGCCGCCCTTTCGCACGCGGTGGCCCGCAGGGTTGGGGCACTCGTTTTGATCACGGTCGCGAAAGGGCTTTCCCATGAGTATCAAGATTATCGCACTCACCACCATGCTGGGCACCGCATCCCTGAGCAGCACTGAGGCCACCACACCCAAAGGGGATCTGCTGGCGCAGGCCCATCCCTGGATGTCGACACAGCAGCAGGTGCAGGGCGGGCAGAATGGAATCCGCGTGACCAAAGACGGCTGCACCTATCGCAAGACGCAGGCTCCTGGGTATCCACCGCGCTGGATTTTGATCGTCAATCCTCAGCAGATGGGCATTCCGGCCTCCAAGGTATCCTGCCCTGGAATGCTTTAGGGTCAAGCCCGAATTACAGGCAGGCTTTGGCGAGAAAAGCAAACAAAGCCTGTCGATCCAGTGGTTTTCGTAACCAGTGAAAGCCCGTCTTTCGATCCGGTGTCAGTGGTGTCAAAGGGCGGATTTCTGACATCAGGGCGCAGGGCAGGGTGCCAAGCATTTGTTGCAACGCGGGGTAGGTGGTGGTTTCAAAGATCTCTGCCCCTGATCGGTGATCCAACAGACAGATATCCGGTGGAATGCCCAGATCCTCAATCAGGCTATGCGCTGCAGCGGCGTTTTCCGCCTCGATCACATGGATCCCCCAGGATTCCAGCATCACAGTGATGGCACGGCGCATGTGAAAATCCTCATCAATCAATAGGATGATGTGGTTCTCCAAGAGATCTGCGCCGGGGTGAGACCGCGCTGCGTCAATGGCGGGCTGATCAGCCGCAAGCGGCACGCTAACCTGAAAACAACTGCCCTGATCGGGGCGCGAACACAGTTGCAAAGGATGCGACAGGCGCGTGCAGGCTCGTTCCACAATCGACAGCCCCAGCCCCAGCCCATCCCCCAATCGGTTGTGGGTCGGCAGGCGGCGGAACTCATCAAAGATGGTCAGCTGGTCGTCATGATCAATCCCCGGGCCGGTGTCCCAAACCTCGATCCGCACATAGCGCCCGCGACGCCGTGCGCCAACAAACACGCGCCCCTGTTCGGTATAGCGAATGGCATTGGCCAACAGATTGCTGACAATCCGGCGCAGGTACGTCGGATCGCTTTGCACCTGCGCATCAACCCCGCGATAGCTCAGGCGCAGCCCGTTTTGCGCGGCCAGCCCCTCCATTTCCTGCACAAGCGGGAGCAGAACATCGTCCAATCGGAAGGCACCGATATTCAGTTGCAGCCCATCCCCATCCAGTTTGGACATATCCATCAGATCATCAATAATCTGCGACACGCCCTCCAGCGCTGATCCGGTTTTGGCCAGAACCTTTTGCTGTTCTGGATCCTCCAGCCGATTTTGCAGCGAAGAAATATAAAGCTTTGCGGCAGACAGTGGTTGCAAAAGATCGTGGCTGGCCGCCGCAACAAAGCGGGATTTCGATGTATTGGCACGTTCTGCGGCCGCCAGCGCATCCTCTAGCTCAGAGGTGCGTTCACGCACCCGGCGCTCCAGCTCGGTGTTCAACTCATGCAGATGCCTGTTGGCGCGCCGCTCAGCGGTGATATCGGTGATGGAAATCAAAAAGCCACGGTCGGGCATCGAGGCGCCAAAGGCCTGCAAATTGCGCTGTTGGTTGTGTTCCAACTCCCAGGTGATCGTCGAGCGATGGGTTTTCTCTTTGGCCCAGGCAAAGAGCTGCTTTTGATCAAAGGGTCCGATGATGCGCGTGGATTGATCCAAGAGCTGCGACAGACCTTCGAACCGCGCGCCAATGAAAAACCGCCGCGCGGGCAGGGACAGCAATTCGCCGATCTTGGCGTTCCAGCCCACCAGATGGCCATCCTGATCAAAGATCGCCACACCCTGTTCCAGATGATCCAGCGTCGCGCGCACCATCTGCGCCTGAGTGTCTTTGAGGCGCTGCCGCTCAGCGCGCTCAAGACGCATGATGTCGCTGACATCGGTCTGCACCACAACCGTACCCCCATCCGAAGTGCGATGCTCCGAGACCTGCAACCAACGATCACGCAGAAAGCGCACATTGAACAACACATGCGGTTCATGGTGCCAGGCCAGCCGCTGATACAGCCAGTTCTGGCGTGATTGACCGTCGCTCAGGCTGAGAAAGCGTGACTGGCTGACATGTTCGACATATTTGGCAAAGGGAAGCCCGGGCAGCAGATGTGACAGAATATCCGGCATATCACGGCAAAAGCGACTGTTGCACATGACCAGACGGTCTTCGGGATCAAACAGGGCAAAGCCTTCAGAGACGGTTTCAATCGCATCGGCCAGATTGCGCCGTGCCTTTTCCGTTTGCTGGTTAGCCTCGGACAGCCGGGCATTTGCGGTTTGCAGCAGCGCAAAGGTCTGCTCCAGTTCCACAGTGCGTTCGCGCACGCTTTGCTCCAGCAGGGCGGATCGTTCAAACTGGGCATAGGGCGCGCCGGACTGCGCCTGTCCATATTCCACCCGCGTCATCAGCGCCTGCGCGATTTTCAGCAGCTTTTCATTCTGCCGCTCCAGGGAATCATGCGGGTTTATCAAGGACATGCCGGGCTGTCCTCAGGGGGATAAAAGGCCACACCGGTCAGGGTTTGATTGACATGCAAACCGCCGATCTGTTCCCCATAGGTCGAAAATCCAAAGACCTGAAATTTCTTTAATACCTCAGAGACTTGCCGGGTCTTCTGCATCTGATGTGCATCCATGCGCCGCAAAAGGCAATCACAGCCCAGAATGGCCGCGGGCTGGGTTGTCTCACAAAGCGCCTGCAAGCCCTGTTCCAGATGGCTGGGCAGATCATCTTGCAAGGCCAGTGATAGCACCATGCCTTCATCAATGGTTGAAAAGAAATGCAGATCGCTATTGCCCGCCACCTGCTGAATGGCGCGCACATGGTGGCTATCACCCACGCGCACCACAACAGGATGAGCGGAAAAAGTGAATTGGTCCAGCTGGTTGGGGTCCAAACCTAACAATCTCGCATATTCCAGCCCGGCAGGTTCCGCATTGATTTCATGCACAATACGTTCCTCTGGGCTGGCCTTTGTCACCACCATGCGGGTGTCGCCCGGCGTCAGATTATCGAGACTGAACACCTGCACAGGGCAAAAACTGCGGATCAAAGCCAGAAGCGCGCCGTTTTCAATCTTTTCACCATTGCGAAACAGATAGGTGGATTGGAAGTCCACCCCATCGCCGGAAGATCCACCAAACAGCGGCAAAGGCCCCAAAGCCGAGGCCAAAACGCTGACCAGATAATCTTCCTTGCGCGACAGCCCGTCCACGAGAAGAAAGCCAAATTCTGATTTCATTTTAGGGGCTTGCCCCTGCAAGTTGACCCGCTGTGTGACCAGACGTGTGACCAGATCACGCTCATGGATTTGTGTTAGGTCATCGACCTGTTCAACGGTGGCCGCGAAATGCGAGGTGGGAAAGCCGATGGCAATAATCTGGTCTTCTTCATACCCCTCAGCCCCCAATTCCCCGGCGGTTTTACAGCCGATGATTTCAGTGTCGGGAAATCTGTCTGATAGTTGTTTGGGAAGCTGGCTGTCTCGCAGGCTGGGCGCCAGAAACAGACAGATCAGCGCAAAATCCGCCTGTCCCAGCTGGCGGCACAGGCTTTGCAGGGCGGTCGGTGAAAACGCTGACACCTGCGCCTGTGCGAGGATCTTGGGGGTGTCAACCACGGTCAGCCTTCATTCGGCAGGGCATTGGCAAAGCGCGCCTCTTGCGCGACCAGCACCGCCTGTGTGCGGCTTTTCACCTGCAATTTCCGCATGATAGCCGTCACATGTGCCTTGACCGTTGTCTCAGCAATCGACAGATCAAAAGCGATCTGTTTGTTCAATTTCCCCTCGCAGATCAGCCCCAGAATACGGGTCTGCTGGTTGGTCAGGGTGGCAATTCGCGACAGGACATCTTCGCGATCCGGGTCTTCGTCAACCTGTTGCGAAATATAGGTTTCTGGCAGATAGATCTTGCCCTGTTTCAGCGCCTCATAGGCCTTGGCAAAGACAGATTGATCTGAGTTCTTGGGCACAAAGCCCTGCGCGCCTGCTTTGATCGTAAAGCCGATCATGGTGTGATCCGCCATAGAAGAGACCACCAGAATGGGAATATCAGGCACAGCATTGCGCAGGCGGATCAAACCATCAAGCCCGGTCACATCGGGCAGATTGAGATCAAGAACAATCAAGGAAATCAAGTCACTTGCGGTCACTTTCTCAAGCGCATCCGCAAGTGTGCCGGCCATTTCAATATCAGCAAACTCTGCAATGGCCTGAAGGGTCAGCGCCAAAGCGTCACAAAACAAAGGATGATCGTCCACAATAAGCGCATGTCGGTTTGCAGCTTGCAGCGTCGTCATCTGGATCTCTCTTGTCATGTGCATCAGGGATCTTATCTAAGCACCTTTTGACAAAAAGAAAAAGGGCGGGATAACACCCACCCTTGATCCTTTTAATTTGCGTCATACCACCAGACATCTGGCTGCCAGCCGATCCAGTCTCCATAGATGGGCAGGCTGTCTGGGTACTTCAGTTCTTTGGCATGGGCGATGCGGCCTTTGCTGAACTGATAGAAGGGAATGACATAGCGGCCGGTGGTCAGAACGCGATCCAGCGATTTCGCGGCTGCAAGAAAATCGTCGCGGCTTTGGGAGTTCAGCAGCTTGTCGATCATCGCTTCTGCGGCGGGTGAATTCATCCCCATCCAGTTGCGGGTGCCGGGTTTGCTGACCCCTTCGGATCCCCAATAGCTCGTCTGCTCATTCCCGGGGCTAAGTGATAGCCCGCGGCGATAGTAGGTCATGTCAAAATCGTAATCGTCTGTGCGTAGCTTGTACTGCGCCTTGTCGATCTGGCTGACCTTTACCGCGATCCCCATGCGTTCCAGCGCCGAAGAATATAGCTCTGCAATCGAGGCGGGTTCTTTCTGGCCCTGAGCCAACAGCAGTTCGAACTCAAACGGTTCACCGGCGGCGTTTTTCATCACACCGTCTTGCACTGTCCAACCTGCGTCTTGCATCAGCGCCATGGCTTTGCGCAGATTGGCGCGGTTGCGTTCGCTGCCGTCGGAAACCGGCAGGGCGTAGCCCTCTAAAGCGCCGGGCAGCAAGTCATCTGCGAAGGGCGTCAGGAATTCCGCGACCTTGCCGCTGGCCGGGCCGTCTTCCATGCCCAAGGGAGAGTTCGAGAAATACGAGGTGATCCGCTGCTGCTGCGAACCAGTCATGGCTTCATTGATGAACTCAAAATTAAAGGCATGCAGCATCGCGTCGCGCACGCGCCAGTCCTGAAACTGCGCCTTGCGGGTGTTCATCACAAAGCCAGTGATGCCGGTGGGGCGCTGATGTGGAACTTCCGATTTTACCACACGGCCGTCCATGGTTGCGGGGAAATCATACTGAGACGCCCATTTTTCGGCGTTGAATTCCCTTTGCGAATTCAGCGTGCCGGATTTGAATGCCTCGAAAAGCGCCGCGCCATCACCGAAATATTCCCAGCGCACCTCATCGATCACATTGGTGCCACGGCGAAAGGGCAGGTCTTTGCCCCAATAGTCCGGATTGCGTTTGAGGCTCACATAGCGGCCAGCTTCGAACTGATCGATCACATAGGGGGCTGAAGAAATCGGAATATTGTCGAGGCCGGATTGGGTGAAGTCTTTGCCTTCCCATTGCGCTTTTTTCAAAATGGGGCGCATCCCGACGATCAGCGCCAGTTCCCGGTCATCCACATTGAAGGTAAACTTGACCTTGTTGGGGCCGGTCTGCTCCATGGTGTCGATCTTTTTCCACACCCCGTGATAGCGGGGGTGACCAACCGTGCCGAGCGTTTCATAGGACCACATCACATCTGCGACGGTGACAGGTGAGCCATCGGAAAACCGCGCTTCGTCGCGCAGGGTGAATTCCACCCATTTGCGATCCGGATCGGTTTCGATGCTTTCTGCCAGCAAGCCATATAGCGCAAAGGGTTCATCCCAGTTGCGCCCCATCAGGCTTTCGTAGGCGATGAAACGCAGCTGCCAAGGCGATGAGCCTTTCAGGATATGCGGATTCAGGCTGTCGAAACCGCCAACTTCGCCGGTGACGATTTTCCCACCGGTCGGTGCCTCGGGATTGGCATAAGGCAGGGAGGTAAAATCTGCCGGCAGTTGCGGCTCACCATACATTGCTATGCCATGAGACGATTCTGCATAGGCTGTACCAGCAGCGGCACAAAGCGCCAGTGCCGAAGTAATCTGCCTAAATTTTTGGAAAAACTGGATGTTCATTTCGGCAACAATCCCTCTCTGCCCTTGTTTTCTTGGATTTTAAGCTAACGCTGCTTTTACCGCTTTTCAAACTTTTAGCTTGGACTCACAAGGCGGATTGCTTATAAAGAGATCACTGCTCGATAGGTTTCTTGCCTGTATGAAACCTGCCTCAATGACTGAACCCCAGCTTCGGCTGGGGTTTTTTTTATTGCCCTATGCTGCATGGGAACACAAGCAGGAAACTCCCCCGGAAATCATATTTTAAAGGGCTTTCATTCACTGCCTACCCCTGTATTTTGCTGCACAGCAGCACGAGGAGGACACCATGTCACTGCAGGGAAAAACCGCAATCATTACCGGTTCAAACTCGGGAATCGGTTTGGGAATCGCTCATGAACTGGCCAAGGCTGGTGCCTCAGTGGTTATCAATTCCTTTACGGATCGTGAGGAAGATCACGAAATCGCCACAGAAATCGAAAAACAGCACGGTGTTGCCGCGCGTTATATTCAGGCGGATATGTCCAAGGGCGATCAATGCCGCGCGCTGATCGAAAAGGCCGGTGGCTGCGATATTCTGGTCAACAATGCCGGGATCCAGCACGTGGCACCGATTGATGAGTTCCCGGCAGAAAAATGGGACGCCATCATCGCCATCAACATGAGTTCAGCCTTTCACACCACGGCAGCAGCCCTGCCGGTCATGCGTGAACGGGGCTGGGGGCGTGTGGTGAATATTGCCTCGGCGCACGGGCTGACAGCATCTCCGTTCAAATCGGCCTATATCGCCGCCAAACACGGGGTTGTGGGGCTGACCAAAACCACAGCGCTGGAAACCGCGCAGGAACCGATCACCTGTAATGCCATCTGCCCGGGCTATGTGCTGACGCCACTGGTGGAATCGCAGATCCCGGACACGATGAAAGAGTATAATATGACCCGTGACGAGGTGGTCAAAAACGTGATGCTTACACGACAGCCGTCGAAAGAGTTTGCGACAGTTGAACAGATGGGGGGCACCGCTGTGTTCCTGTGCTCTGACGCGGCTGCGCAGATTACCGGTACCACCATTTCCGTCGATGGCGGCTGGACCGCGCTGTAAACATGGTGCAGATCAATCTGGCCCTGCAAGGTGGCGGTGCACATGGCGCCTTTACTTGGGGTGTGTTGGATCGCCTGCTGGAAGAGCCCGAGGTTGAGTTCGCCTCGATTTCGGGCACCTCTGCTGGGGCGTTGAATGGCGCGGCGCTCAAGTCTGGCCTGATCGCAGGCGGGGCGCAGGCCGCACGGGATAATCTGGATTGGCTTTGGGATCAGATTGGCGCCCTGGATGATATGGCGCTACCGGGCTGGATGATGCCCTGGCTGCCTGCGCCGTCTTTTGTCAGCAAGATGGTGGAATACTCGCCTGGCTACATTATGGGCGACGCCATGAGCCGGATGATGTCGCCCTATGCCTGGGGGCCGCTTTACAGCAATCCCTTGGAAAAGATCGTCGATCAGTTTGATTTTGGCCGCATCTGCGCGCAGTCCGGACCTGAATTCTTTGTCTGTGCTACGCAGGTGCGTGACGGCAAGATCCGGGTCTTTGAAGGGGACGAGATTACAACACAGGCGATTTTGGCCTCGGCCTGTTTGCCGACGCTGTTTCAGGCCGTGGAAATCTACAGCCCCAAGACTGGGCGTGACGAAGCCTATTGGGATGGCGGCTATACAGGCAATCCGGCGCTGTTCCCCTTTTTCCGGCCAGAACTGCCCGATGATGTGCTGGTGGTAAATATCAACCCGCTGCACCGGGAAAAACTGCCGGTCAGCCCGCCAGAGATTCAGAACCGTATCAATGAGATCAGCTTTAACTCATCGCTCTTGCGTGAGTTGCGGGCGATCCATTTTGTGCAGCGTTTGCTTGAAGATGGGTCAATTCAGCCGGGCAGCATGAAGAATGTGCGGATCCATATGATCGCCGATGATGATCTGATGAATGAGCTGTCGGTGGCCACAAAAACACTGGCGGTGCCAACGGTGCTGCATCAGCTAAAGCAAGCAGGCCGTGTTGCAGCCTCGCGGTTTCTAGAGACGCACAAAGCGGATCTGGGACAGCGTCAGTCGACGGATTTGCAGGGGATGTTTGGCTAACGGAAATGGTCTGGGCCAAGGGGTCACCCCTTGGCCACTTGCGCCTCTAGCGCGTCTTTGGCCTTTTCGCCGTTGGGATAAACCAGCCCGGCCGAAATCACCAGTTTCGCCGCATCTTCGATGCTCATGTCCAGTTCGATCACATCCTGCGTCGGGAAGAACAGCAAAAAGCCCGATGTCGGGTTTGGCGTAGTGGGCACAAAGACTGACACCAGATCCTGATGGGGTTCTGCCGCTTTGAAGGCAATTTCCCCTTTGGCTTCGGTGGAAATAAAGCCAATCGCCCAGATGCCCCTGCGCGGGTATTCGATCAGACAGGCCTTTTCAAAACTGCGTTCTGACTGGGCGAAAACCGTTTCAGCCAGCTGTTTGATCCCGGAATAGATCGAGCGCACAACCGGGGTACGTTCCACCAGGCTTTCGGCAAAGGTGATCATTGAGCGGCCAATCAGCCCCTTGGCGATCCAGCCGACAATGACGGTGAAGATCAGGAACACCACAACGCCCAGGCCGCGCACGTTGACCTCGATCTTGCCGGTCTCTGGATTGGCCAGCAGATTGAACAGAAACTCATTGCGGCGTTCGCCTTCGCCGACAATATAGCGGCTGACCAGCTGGTCAGGTTCATAGGCTTCGGGCACCAGCGGCCAGACAAAGCCATCCACCCAGCCCACAACTGTCCAGATCAACCAGACAGTCAGGCCTACGGGCGCAATGACCACAATCCCGGTCAGAAATGAGTTGCGCAACCGGGTAAACAGCCCCGGGCGTTTCGGAGTTTCTGGCGTAAATGGCGTGGTCATGGGCGTTCCGTTCGTAAGTCGGGGAGAACCTAGGTACTCTCGTCAACTGGCACAATGGGGCAGGGTGGGCAGGAGGCTCAGCTTTTTTTTACAGATTCGCCAGATTCACCGAAATTTCACAGGCCAGACGCGCATTGTTCAAAACAAGGGCAATATTTGCCTCAAGCGACCGCCCTTCGGTCAGCTCAAAGATGCGCTGCAACAGATAGGGGGTGGTGTCCTTGCCGCTGATTCCATGGGCGGCAGCATCGGCATTGGCACGTTCGATGATGGGCAGCATGGTGGCGCGGGCGATCTCGGCCTCGGTCGGGATTGGGTTGGCGATCAGCTGCCCACCGGGCAGGCCCAGATCAGAGCGCATTTTATGCGCCTTTGCAATTTCGGCGGCGCTGTCCATACGCAAAGGTGCGCGCAGGCCCGCTTCGCGCGACCAGAAAGCCGGCAGCTGATCCTGACCATAGGCGATCACAGGGACACCGTAGGTTTCCAGAACCTCAAGGGTTTTGGGCAGATCGAGAATGGCCTTAGCCCCGGCGGCGACCACTGTCACCGAGGTCTGCGACAGCTCGGCGAGATCAGCAGAGATGTCAAAGCTGTTTTCCGCCCCCATATGCACACCTCCAATACCGCCAGTGGCAAAGACCGCGATCCCCGCAAGCTGGGCGGCGATCATGGTGGCGGCAACGGTTGTGGCCCCGGTGCGGCCTTGCGACATGCAAACCGCCAGATCGGCACGGCTTAGTTTGGCGACCTTTTTGGCCTGCGCCAATGTCTCAAGCTGCGCATCGGTCAGGCCGACGCAAAGCTCACCGTCAATCACGGCGATGGTGGCGGGTTCGGCGCCGTTTTCACGGATGGTGTTTTCCACCTTGCGCGCCATCTCCAGATTTTGCGGCCAGGGCATCCCATGGGTGATGATGGTGGATTCCAGCGCCACGACGGGCTTGCCGGCTTGCAAGGCATCGCGGACAGCTGGGGATAGGGTGAAAAGAGTCATTCTGGTTGCTCTCCTGAAACATAGGCGGCGGCGCTTTGCAGCGCCTTTGTCAGACTGTTCTGGCGGGTTTCGCCATGGAATTCGGCAGCGATATGCGCGGCCATAAAGGTATCGCCCGCGCCAGTGATGCGTTTGGCGCTTACACAGGGTGGGGTGGCAGAGATCACACCGCTTTGGGTGGCATCCGCGCAAGACCGCGGCCCATCTGTTACCAAAGCGCGATGTGACCCGGCGGTCACCAGTGCGACCGCAGCGTCACTGGCATCAGTGAACACCCGGTCACATAGGTATCCGGCCTCTTCAAGGTTTACATAAAGCGTTCCGCGGCCTTGTTGAACAAAAGGCAGCAGGCGTTCGGCTTTGCCGGGGGATGCGGGCGCGATGCGCAGATCTGCCTTGGCAAACGCCGGGTGGCCCGAGATTTCTGTGAGTAACCCAAGGGTCAGGTTGCCATCCAGCGCGATGATCCCGCTATAAGGTGCATCAACATGGCCCAAGGGCCCATCTGTCAGTGGTGTCAGAATACGCGCGCCCGCAGCTTCGAGGGAATGCGCATCTGCAATCGCCGCAATCAAGCCATTGGCCCCTTCGATAGCCATGTATTGATCTGTGGGCAGATCTGCGTCTTGCAACACATGATCTGTGTTCAACCCCATTCTGGCGCATTCTTCCAAAAGCGTGCGGCCTGCGCTGTCTTGCCCAACCACGGTCAAAAGCGAAGGCTGCATGTCAAAACGCACCAGTGTCATGGCGATGTTCATCGCAACACCGCCGGGAATACGGGTGATCCGCCCGGGCACATCATTGCCTGCGCGCATCACCTGAGGACTGCGGCCAATCACATCCCAAAGAACCGAGCCGATGCATAGAATATCTGTCTGTCCTGTCATGAAGCGGGTTGTGACCTGAGGGGGCCAGAGTTGCAAGCTTTGAGCGCTATCGCGGCAGGTTTTCTTCCTCGGCGATCAGTGCCAGCCAATCGCGAAACGCGGTTAGCGCTGGTGAAATCGGGCCTGTGGGCCAAACCAGATGATAGGTACCCAATGTCATCGGTGGTGCGGCGCAGGCCTCAACCAGTTTGCCAGCGGCACGTTCGGATTCTGTTAGAAAGTCCGGCAAGATCGCAATGCCCAACCCATGGTGCACCGCCTGCATCAGCGCGGTGAACTGATCAAAATAGGCACCTGTTGGAAGCTGCGTATCTACCCCTTGCACGGCGAACCAATTGCGCCAGGCATTGGGCCGCGATTGGATATGCAACAGCGGCAGTTTGCCAAGCGCATGGGCGGTGACAGGCCCCTTGGGCAACAGATCCGGTGAGGCAAGCGGGCGGCCGGTTTCCGTAAGCAAAGGCAGGGCTTCGGTGCCGGGCCAGGTTTCTGGTTTGCCAAAATGAATGGCCGCATCAAAGGTTTCCGACTGGAAGGAAAAAGGATGCAGGCGGGTCGTCAGGTTCACGGTGACATCCGGGTGTCGGGTGGCAAATTCAGGCAGTCGCGGCACCAGCCAGCGCATCCCAAAGCTGGGCAGAATAGCCAAAGACAGGGTTCCGCCGGAAGGTTGCAAGCGCAGGGTCAGCGCCGCCTGCGTCAGCTTTTCCAGGGATTCGCGCACAATTGCCGCAAAATCACGGGCCTGAGGTGTCAGCCGCAAGGCTCTGCGATCGCGTAGAAAAATCGGGGTGCCCAGATGCTCTTCCAGAGTTTTCAGCTGACGCGAAACCGCGCTTTGGGTCAGGTTTAATTCGCGCGCAACATCTGTGGCGCTATCCAGCCGGTCAAGCGCCTCTAGGGCTTTGAGTGATTGGATCGGGGGCAGGGGGATCGGAGGTTTATTCATGACATTTCCGCATGATTTCATGCTGAATTATCGTTTTTACATGTCACTTTCGCAAGCTAAAAGACAGGGAAACCTCAGGAGACAGCCAATGACAACCGAACGCCCGACACTGAAACCCAAAGATGCCCCTGATCTGGGAAAATTTAACTGGGAAGATGCTTTCTTTCTGGATGATCAGCTCAGCGAAGAAGAGCGGATGCTGGCACAAAGCGCCCGTCAGTTTGCACAGGATAAGCTGGCCCCTCGGGTGCTGGATGGTTTTTTGAACGAAACCGTTGAGCCTGAAATCTTTGCTGAAATGGGCCAGATGGGTCTGCTGGGCGTGACAGTGCCAGAACAATACGGCGGACTGGGCGCCAATTACGTGTCTTACGGTCTGGTTGCACGCGAAATCGAGCGCGTCGATTCTGGCTATCGCTCTATGATGTCGGTGCAGTCCAGTCTGGTGATGTATCCGATCTATGCCTACGGCAGTGAAGAACAGCGGATGAAATATCTGCCGAAACTGGCCAGCGGCGAATACATCGGCTGCTTTGGTCTGACCGAACCAGACGCGGGATCGGATCCGGCGGGTATGAAGACACGGGCAGAAAAGATCGACGGCGGCTATCGCCTGACCGGGTCAAAGATGTGGATTTCGAACTCTCCCATCGCTGATGTCTTTGTAATCTGGGCCAAATCCGAAGCCCATGGCGGCAAGATCCGCGGCTTTGTGCTGGATAAAGGTCTGAAAGGTCTCAGCGCACCCAAGATTGAAAAGAAAGTCAGCCTGCGCGCCAGCGTAACCGGCGAAGTCGTCATGGATGGCGTAGAAGTGGGCGAAGACGCGCTGCTGCCACATGTGGAAGGTCTGAAAGGGCCCTTTGGCTGTCTGAACCGCGCGCGTTATGGCATCAGCTGGGGCGTGCTGGGGGCCGCTGAGTTCTGCTGGCACGCTGCACGTCAATATGGGCTGGACCGCAAGCAGTTTGGTCGTCCTCTGGCGCAGACGCAGCTGTTCCAGAAGAAGCTGGCCGATATGCAGACCGAGATCGTTCTGGGCCTTCAGGGGTGCCTGCGGGTGGGGCGTCTTATGGATGATGCGCGCGCAGCACCGGAAATGATTTCCATCCTCAAGCGCAACAATTGTGGCAAAGCTCTGGATATCGCGCGGGTGTCACGTGACATGCATGGGGGCAATGGGATCTCAGCCGAATTCCAGGTAATCCGCCACATGGTGAACCTTGAAACCGTGAATACCTACGAAGGCACCCATGACGTGCACGCGCTGATCCTGGGGCGCGCGCAGACCGGTCTGCAGGCATTTTTCTAAAATAGACAGCAATGTGGTGCCAGAGTGTTCTGGCATCACAGGCACTGGCAACGAATAATTAAACGCGTGTGACTAGCGTTTAGGGATGAGCATCTTATCATCCCTATATACTTGGCAGGCCCGCTATCCGGGGCGTTTTACTTTTGTGCTGATACTGTTTCAGATCTCAGCCGCAACTACAGTGGGGATCCTGTGATGTGATGAAAGCGTTAGCAAAACGGCAACGCATTAATCGCATAATTGGTATTATGTAATATAAATTACCAATAATATTGACGCAGAGTCTGGCTCTGCCTATCACCTTACCATCATCAGTGTCTCATATTGACGATACATTGCCCGAGGTAAGCCGTGGAAAAAGACGTTCAACAGTATTTGCTTGAGATTTCGAACGCCGCCAGCGTCGAACAGGTCTGGGCTTTGTTATGTGATCGCATGGCCTACTATGGTTTTGATCGTCTGATCTATGGGTTTACCCGTTTTATGACGCCAACATCCTTTGGGGATCCAAATGACTTTGTCGTCCTGACAAATCATAGCCCAGAGTATCGCAAAGGTTTTGTTGAAGATGGGCTCTATCGCTCTGCCCCCATGGTGCGTTGGGCGCTGGAGAACGAAGGTTTCAGCAGTTGGCGCGCAATGGCCGAGCGCATCAATTCCGGTGATCTTACTAAAGACGAACTTGAGGTCGTGACCTTCAATCTCGCGCATAAAGTGCTGTCTGGCTATACGGTTAGCTTCAAATCCCTGTGCGCACGTTCCAAAGGTGCGATTTCGCTTACCGCGCGCGCGGATCTATCTCAGGACGATGTGGACCGCATCTGGGCCACACATGGGACGAACATTCACCTGCTGAACAATGTGGCGCATCTGAAAATTCTGACGCTGCCTGTGACCTTGTCGAACAAGCAGCTCACACCGCGCCAACGTGAGGCGCTGCAATGGGTTGGCGACGGGAAAACCATGCAGGACATTGCGCAGATCATGGGGCTGACGCAGGCCACAATTGAAAAGCATCTGCGCCTGGCCCGTGAGACATTGAACGTGGAAACAACAGCACAGGCTGTGGCAAAAGCAGCGTTTCAAAATCAGATGTTTGTTATGGAGCCGGTTTGAGAGAACCAGGATTCCGCTGCTAATTAGCATCAAAAACGCCAAAAAATCAACTCAAGGGTGCATCTAGGCGCCAAATACGTGATAATTTCGTGAATTATCCGCTTGTCTGACCTGAACTTTGGTTCAGGTCATGTTCCCTACAGAACTCATCAGCTAATCTTGAGGGTGTTCCGTGAGTGGTGGCAATTTGGCCATGGAACATTTTGATTGGCGGGATGCGTATATTTTCGCGCAGGAACGCTTATCATCTTGCAGGCAGGCTGTGTTTTCGCAGTCTGCCTGATTTTTTATCTACCCCATGAGAATTCGCTCACTGCATGAGCTTTGCACTCAAAGCCTCTGAAAACCCAAAAGGAAAAGCGGACAGAGTTGCCCCTGCCCGCTTTGGAATTTCCCGGGTATAACCCCAGAAAGGATCTCTTAGCCCTGAACCGCTTTTGCGACTTCAGCTGCGAAATCTTCTTCTTTCTTTTCGATACCTTCGCCAACCTGAACGCGGGCAAATGCAACGATCTCACAGCCTGCGTCTTTTGCAGCCTGCTCAACAGTCTTGTCTGTGTCCAGCGCGAAAGCCTGACCCAGCAGGGTGACTTCGGCCATGAATTTCTTCATGCGGCCAACGATCATTTTTTCGATCACGGCGTCAGGCTTGCCCGACTCTTTCGCGATGTCGATCTGAACCTGCTTTTCTTTTTCAACGATCGCTGGGTCCAGCGACGCTTCGTTCAGCGACTGCGGGTTCATTGCTGCGATGTGCATGCCAACCTGCTTGCCAAACTCTTCGGTGCCGCCTTTCAGCGCAACCAGAACACCGATCTGGCCCATGCCGTCGGTGGCTGCGTTGTGGATGTAAGATGCAACAACGTCGCCTTCTACGGTGATCATGCGGCGGACCGACATGTTTTCACCGATGGTTGCGATCTTGTCGGTGATCACGTCGGTGACCGACTTGCCGCCCAGATCTGCTTCTTTCAGCGCGTCAACGTCAGCAACATTCAGAGCCGCTTTTGCAATGCTGCCAACCATTTCCTGGAAGTCTGCGTTTTTCGCAACAAAGTCGGTTTCCGAGTTCACTTCGACAGCAACACCCTTGCCACCTTCGACGGAGACAGCAACCAGACCTTCGGCTGCGGTACGGCCGGATTTCTTGGCCGCTTTCGCCAGACCTTTGGTGCGCAGCCAATCAACAGCCGCGTCCATGTCGCCTTCGGATTCCACCAGCGCTTTTTTGGCATCCATCATGCCTGCGCCGGTCATTTCACGCAGTTCTTTAACCTGCTTTGCGGTGATCGCCATTGTGGCTCTCCTCTGTCTTGTGCGGGGCGCGGATGGCCCTGAAAATTGACCACCCGCTCATGTCACGCGGATATGTCGCTTTTGCGACAATCGCGGAATTCCCGTGAATTAGGCTTCTGCTTCGGTCGCGGCGTCTTCGGCAACCAGTTCTTCAACCGGTGCGTCTTCCAGTGCACCCAGATCAACGCCGGCGGCACCCAGCTGAGCGGTCATGCCGTCCAGCGCGGCGCGCGATGCCAGATCACAGTACAGCGAGATGGCGCGCGATGCGTCGTCATTGCCAGGGATGATGTAATCCACACCATCAGGCGAGCAGTTGGTATCAACAACAGCCACAACCGGAATACCCAGTTTGTTGGCTTCTGCGATGGCCAGAGATTCTTTTTTCACGTCGATGACGAACAGCATGTCCGGCACGCCGCCCATTTCACGGATACCACCCAGAGATGCCTGTAGCTTGCCCTGGTCGCGTTCCATGTTCAGGCGCTCTTTTTTGGTCAGGCCTTCGGCGCCCGATTCCATCTGCTCGTCGATTGACTTCAGACGGTTGATCGACTGCGAAACAGTCTGCCAGTTGGTCAGAGTGCCGCCCAGCCAGCGGTGGTTCATGTAGTACTGAGCCGATTTTTCAGCTGCTTCTGCGACCGGCACAGAGGCCTGACGCTTGGTGCCAACGAACAGAACACGGCCGCCCTTGGCAACGCAGTCACGGATTGCTGTCAGAGCCGCGTCCAGCATAGGAACGGTCTGGGTCAGGTCCATGATGTGGATGCCGTTGCGCGCGCCATAGATGAACTCGCCCATGCGGGGGTTCCAACGCTGTGTCTGGTGACCAAAGTGAACGCCAGCTTCCAGCAGCTGACGCATGGTGAACTCAGGAAGAGCCATGCCTTTTTCCTTTCCGGTTTGTCCTCAGCGGGGTTTCGGGCGTCTGCCCGACCGGTGGATGATCTGGGATGTCTCCCCAAAGCACCCGATCCCCGCCTGCGGGATTGAATGGCGCGCGTTTACCCCGTTCACGTCCCAGACGCAAGGGCTTTCCCGTGCAGTCGCAGAAAAACCGGTGTTGAAAATTGTATCTTCAACCAAACCTTAAGTGACCCATGGTCAATTGCCATCATATCTTACACGAGGATTTGATAAATGTCTCTTCGTCGGCAAATACAGTTTATGGTTTTTATCCCTCTTTTGGCTCTGATCGCATTTGGTGCGCAACGGACCTGGCAGGCCTGGGAAGAATACAAATTGGCCAAGTCAGCGACTGCGACGGCGCAACTGTCCATCGAACTGGCCAGTTTGGTGCACACATTGCAGGTGGAACGCGGGCAATCCGCAGGTTTTCTGGCGTCTAAGGGGGTGAACTTTGCGACAACCCTACCAGAAAGACGCGTTGACGTGGATGCGGTACTTGTTCCTCTGCGCGCCTCAGAGCCCGAGTTGCTTAGCGTTCTGGACGATCTCGACCAGATCCGCAGCGCAGTCTGGAGCCAGTCGCTCACCGTACCTGAAATGGCCCGGTTTTATACCGGGGCAATCAATGTGATTCTTGCCAAGGTTGGCAAAGAACTGGTGAACCAGAAAGATGGTCGCCTGGCGAAAATCGGTGCCGGTCTGGAAATGCTGGCCAGCGCAAAAGAAGCGGCAGGCCTGCAACGCGCTGCTGGCGCGGGCGGCTTTGGCTCCGGTGGATTTTCGATCCCAGTCTATCAATCTTTCATCGCAAATGGTGCCAAGGAAAAAGAGCTGCTGAAAATTGCGGAGTTGGATCTTTTCAATGAATTTCAGGATTTCAACGAACAGATCGTGGAGGGGCTTGCCGCCAGCGGCATTCAGAATGTCCGCGAAGCCGTCACCAAAGCTGGCCCCATGGGCCCCCTACCCCAAATGACCGCGCCCGAGTGGTTCAAAATGTCGACCGAATGGATCACCTATCTGCGCGGCAAGGAAATCATGGTGGCCAACCGGCTGATCTATGTCTCGGTCCAACAGTCGCAGGCCGCGCGCAATCTGGCGGCCGCGACCTTTGGCCTCATCATGGGTGTTGCCCTGCTCAGCTTTGTGCTCTCTATCCTGTTTCAACGGGTGTTCCGTACCCGGATCGAAGATATCAAATCCAATCTGAGCAAAATCGCTGATAAGGATTTTTCTTTCGAGTTGAAATTTCTGAACGACAAAACTGAAATCGGTGCAATCAGCCGTTCGATGGCGGCAACGCGGGATTCACTTCAGGCGGCTGAAGAACAACTGGCCCAGATGGAGGCTTCACGTATCGCTAATCGCGGTGCAGTGATAGGTACCCTTGAACGACATCTTGGGCTGCTGGCGGACCAAAATCTGGATTGCAATATCCCCGATCCTTTCCCGGAAGATTATGAAGCGCTGCGGAAAAGTTTCAACGATACGGTGCAAACGCTGAGGCATACCATTCAGGAAATCATGACGATGTCAAAGAGCATTTCCTCAAGCGCGACGGATTTTGTCAGCTCTGCTGACGCCCTGGCCAAACGCACTGAAAGCCAGGCAGCAACGCTGGAACAGGCCGCAGCCGCCCTTGAGGAACTGACCGCGTCGGTAAATTCAACATCTCATAATGCTCAAACAGTTGAGAAGGCGGTTTTGAATGCAAGTGATGATGCCAAATCCAGCGATGAAGTCGTGAACAATGCTGTTGGCTCTATGACCTCCATTCAGGACTTTGCCGATCAGATCACCCAGATCACCGAGGTCATTGACGACATCGCTTTCCAGACCAATCTGCTGTCCCTGAACGCCGGTGTAGAAGCCGCACGGGCCGGGTCGGCGGGCAAGGGGTTTGCTGTTGTAGCCGCTGAGGTGCAGGGTCTCGCGCAGCGCTCTTCACATGCGGCGACAGATATTAAATCCCTGATCGGCAATAGCTCAAGTCAGGTGCAGCAAGGGGCCGATGCGGTTGGTCGCACTGGTGAGGCGCTTGGCAATATCGTCCGACATGTTGCAGATATTTCCAATCTGGTGACCGATATCACCCATAGCGCCGCACAACAGGCAACAGGGCTGACGCAGATCAATCAGGGCATCGCTGAACTGGATCAGGTGACACAGCGCAACGCGGCAATGGTGCATGAAAATACCACAACCGGGCAACAGGTGGATGCCGAAGCCAGACGCCTTACCGAGCTGGTCTCACAGTTCAAACTGGCCGCCCCTGACACACCAGTTGAAGAAGATGATGACTGGCAGCTTAGCGCCTAGAAGCTGTCAGCCCTCATTCCAGCGCCGTCAAAAGAGAAACACTGATCTAAGTGAACAGCCCGCCTAAGGTCAAAACACGACTTTAGGAGGGCTGAGACATGTTAGAAATCGCATCTTTGCAAAGACGACAGGGATCTTATGTCAACCCAGCGCATATCCTGCACCGCGCACTGTGCGCAGCGGGTCATTGCCACCATGCTGGCACAAGGCTTTGCGCAAACGTCCGATATGAACATCTACAGTACGCGTATCCACATAGATATCGCGCCCCCAGACCCGATCCAAAAGCTGCTCGCGCGACCAGACCCGACCGGGCTTTTCCATAAAGGTGGTCAGCAGGCGGAACTCGGTCGGCCCCAGCTTTAGCGAAGAACCATCCCGAGTGACCCGGTGCGTTTCGGAATCAAGGACAATATCCTCATACTCCAACCGCAGCCCTGCGGCAGATGGTCGAGCACGGCGCAGCTGCGCGCGCACCCGCGCCATCAGTTCGATCACTGAATAGGGCTTGACCACATAGTCATCTGCGCCCGTTTCCAGACCCCGCACACGGTCCACCTCTTCCGAGCGAGCCGAAAGCATGATGATCGGCACATTGCGTGTCTCGGGCCGGGTCTTGATCTGGCGACAGACCTCAATTCCCGACACATTCGGAAGCATCCAATCCAGAACGATAATGTCTGGATTTTCTTCTTCGACCAGCACCAGCGCCTCTTCACCGTTTTCGGCGCGGGCAACCCGGAAGCCTTCGGCTTCCAGATTGTACGACAGGACTTCGCGCTGTGCCGCTTCGTCTTCAACGACCAGTACAGTTGGTTGATCAGCAGGCATCTCATGCCCTCCGTCACTTAACCCTCGTGGGCGGGGCCCATGTCTGTCGAGGTGTTGTCTTCTTTCACGCGCACGTCATCAGGTTTGCGACCAGAGGTCAGGAACACAACCTGTTCGGCAATCGAAGTCACATGGTCGCCCATACGTTCGATGTTCTTGGCGATGAAATGCAGATGCATACAGGCGGTGATGTTGCGCGGATCTTCCAGCATAAAGGTCAGGAACTCGCGGAACAGCGTGTTGTACATCTGATCGACATCGCGGTCGCGTTCGATCACATCCAGCGCCAGCGCTTCGTCACGCTGAATATAGGCGTCCAGCGCGTCTTTCAGCATCAGTTCCACTTCGCGTGCCATGCGGCGGATCGAAATGGCGGTCTGACCGATGGGTTGCATCTGCACCAGAACCGACGTGCGCTTGGCCATGTTCTTCGACAGATCGCCCACCCGTTCCAGGTTGGCCGACATGCGCATCACCGACAACACCACCCGCAGATCCGTGGCAGCGGGCGCGCGCAGTGCGATCACACGGGCGGCTTCTTCGTTCAGGCTTTCTTCCAGGGCGTCAATGGCCGCATCGCCGCGACGCACCTGTTCAGCCAATTCTTCATCGCGGGTTTCCAGCGATTTTGCGGCCTGTATGATGGCGGCTTCGACCAGCCCGCCCATTTTCATGATCTGCGCCTGAATACCTTCAAGATCGCGATCAAAGGCGCTGACGATATGTTCGTTAAGCTGAGACATTAGCCAATCCGTCCTGTGATATAGCTTTCAGTGCGAGGATCTTCCGGGTTGGTGAAGATCTTGCCGGTTTCTCCGAACTCCACCAGATTACCCAGGTGGAAGAAGGCGGTCTTTTGCGACACGCGCGCCGCCTGCTGCATCGAGTGGGTCACGATCACAACCGAATAGTCCTGACGCAGCTCGTCGATCAGCTCTTCGACCTGCGCGGTGGCGATCGGGTCAAGCGCGGAACAGGGTTCATCCATCAGCAGAACCTCTGGTTCGGTCGCGATGGCGCGGGCGATGCACAGGCGTTGCTGCTGACCACCGGACAACCCGGTGCCGGGCGCATCCAGACGGTCTTTGACCTCATCCCAGATTGCACCACGGCGCAGGGATTTTTCAACGATCTCATCCAGATCCGCTTTGTTTTTCGCCAGACCGTGAATGCGCGGGCCATAGGCGATATTGTCATAGATCGACTTTGGGAAGGGGTTCGGCTTTTGGAACACCATGCCCACCTTGGCGCGCAGCTGAACCGGGTCAACGCGTTTGTCATAGATATCTTCGCCATCAATCAGGATGTCGCCTTCAACGCGGCAGACATCAATGGTGTCATTCATCCGGTTCAGACAGCGCAGAAAGGTGGATTTGCCACAACCCGATGGCCCGATAAAAGCCGTCACGGTCTTGTCTTCGATGCTGACGTCCACGTCTTTGATGGCATGGGTTGTGCCATAGTATACCTGAACCTTATGTGCGGCGATCTTTACGTCGGTCTGTGCCACATCTCTCTCCGTGTGCGGTGCGTCGTACATAATTTGTATCCCTTTCCCCAGGAATTACCAGCGACGCTCAAAGCGGCGACGGAGGATAATAGCGATAATGTTCATGGTCAGCAGGAACAGCAGCAAGATGATGATGCCGCCCCAGGCCTTTTCGTAAAAGCCCACGTCAGCGCGCGCCGCCCATGTGTAGATCTGCGCAGGCATGGCCGAGTTCGCCTCGGTAAAGCCCTGCAGGAAACCTTCGGGATAGCCGCGGGCCACAAAGCCCACCATACCGATCAGCAACAGCGGAGCGGTTTCCCCCAGTGCCTGCGCCAGACCAATGATAGTACCTGTCAGAATACCCGGCATTGCCAGAGGCAGCACATGGTGGAACACCGCCTGCATTTTCGACGCCCCTACCCCCAGCGCTGCATCGCGAATGCTGGGTGGCACGGATTTCAGCGAGGCGCGGGTGGAAATGATGATGGTCGGCAGGGTCATCAGTGTCAGGACCAGACCACCCACCAGCGGGGCAGATTGCGGCAGATGCGCAAACTGGATGAAGACGGCCAGACCAAGGATACCAAACACAATCGACGGCACCGCTGCGAGGTTCGAGATGTTCACTTCGATCAGATCGGTAAAGCGATTCTGCGGGGCAAACTCTTCCAGATAGATCGACGCGGCCACACCGATGGGCAGCGCCAGAAACAGCACCACCAACATCATGAAGAACGACCCGATGACCGAGGCCCCGATGCCTGCGCCGCCGGGGTTGTCCACACCGGAATCTGCGCCAGTGATGAAGTTCCAATTGATCGCGGTTTTGACGATGCCTGCATCACGCAGCGCATCCACCAGATCCAGGTCGGTTTTCATCAGGAAACGGCTGTCGACCATGCTGTCGCGGGTCACGTCACCTTTCATGTAGCCATTGACCTTCGAAGAGGTCGCCAGCTCAAAGGTAACTGGCTTGCCCAGCTGATCCGGGTTTTCGCGGTAAAAGCTGCGGATGGTGTTGCCTGTCTTACCCGCGATACGTTCAATCGCCTTGGCGTCAAAGGCAACGTCAAGCCCCTGCTCTTCCAGAGTTTTGGTCAGCGCCGCGTTGAACAGCTTTGAATAGGCTTTGGTCTTGAACAGCTCTTTTTCAGCGGCATCGAATTCCGCAGCCGACAGGGTGAAATCGGCCTGCAGGATCGCGCGGGTGAAGGCCGGAGCCCCCGAGCGCACGATAGAAATCGCCAGGATCGCCAGAAAGATCAGACCAATTGCAATGGCGGCGATGCCATAAGCTTTAAAACGGGCCTCGGCGGCGTTGCGGCGTTTGGTACGGGCGTCAACGGTATGGATCGACGTCTTTTGGCGCGGTGTGGGCGCGCTGCCCATGCTTGCGTCAGACATTAGTCATACTGCTCCCGGTATTTGCGCACGATATAAAGGGCAAAGACATTCAGCCCCAGCGTCAGGATGAAAAGGGTCATGCCAAGGGCAAAGGCCACCAGTGCCTCGGGCGAGGCAAAATCGCTGTCGCCGGTCAGCTGCGATACGATCTTGGCAGTCACGGTGGTCATGGCTTCGAAAGGGTTCAGCGACAGACGCGCAGCGGCCCCGGCGCCCAGAACCACAATCATGGTTTCGCCAATTGCCCGCGAAGCGGCCAGCAGAATGGCGCCTACGATGCCCGGCAGTGCGGCAGGCAGAATAACCTGTTTGATGGTTTCCGATTTGGTCGCACCCAGCCCATATGATCCATCGCGCATCGCCTGCGGCACCGCGTTGATAATGTCATCTGACAGCGAAGACACGAATGGGATCAGCATGATGCCCATAACCAGACCCGCGGTCAGCACCGAGCGCGCGCCCTGCATCCAGCCCAGCCCATCCGAGCCAAAGACCGAGACCAGCATCGGGCCAACGATGGTCAGCGCGAACAGACCGTAAACGATGGTTGGGATGCCAGCCAGAACCTCAAGCAGCGGTTTTGCAAAGCCACGCACGGCGGGGCCAGCGTATTCTGACAGGTAGATCGCCGCGAACAGCCCCACCGGCACAGCAACCGCCAGCGCTACGATAGAGATGTACAAGGTGCCCCAGAGCAGCGGCAAAATGCCCAGATGTTCGGATCCGCCCCGGCCTTCCGGGCTCCAGGTGGTGCCAAACAGGAAGTCGCTGGCAGGAAACAGGCCAAAGAAGTTCACGGTGTTGAAGATCAGCGACAGCACAATGCCGATGGTGGTGAAGATCGCAATCGACGCCGCCGCGATCAGCAGCGCTTTGACACCCTGTTCCACCACATTGCGCGCGCGGAACTCTTTGTGGCTGTCCTTCAGCCCCCAGAAGGCACCAAGTAGCGCGATTCCCAGAACCGCAACCGCCATGAACAGGCGGCCTGTGTTGGTCATCGCGCGGAACTTTTGCGCCGCGACCAGCACAGGCTGGGTAATGGCCGAAGTCACGATCTGACCCGCATCTTTCAGGCGCTGTGTCATGTCGTTGAAATCAGCGCGGGCATTGCTGGCAAAGTCTTCGGTGATTGTGCCCTGCGCAACCGCGTTGTCCAGACCATCCGCGGTGCGGCGCACCTCTGCCATCACCAGGCTCAGGCTTGATCCTTCGGCAACCGCCGCATCAGGAATGGTTTTGCTGACAACCGACGCAACATAAAGCGGCTGAGCAATCAGCCAGATCACCATGACAAAAAACGCCGGAACCATGGCTTTCATGGCGACGTTTGATCCGTAGTAGGACGGCAGCGAGTGCAACTCGCGGCTATCGCCCCCTGCCGATTGCAGCGCACGACCGCGACCCAGCACATAGCCAGCCGCAGCAATCGCGAAGACAATCAGGATGAGCCAAAACAAAGGCATATGCCCCCCGTATTCCTGAAGTAAAAAGGTCCTAAAAGGGAAAAGGGGCGGCGAAATATGCCGCCCCCGATAACTGGGGAGGCCCCAATTACTTCATGGTTGCTTCTGCTTCAACCGCCGCCTGTGTGTCAGCCAGCTCAGGGTCAGATACCAGACCGTACTGAGCCAGAGGGCCTTCGCCACCGGCCAGCTCGTCAGATACGAAGAACTGAGCGTATTCTTTCAGGCCTGGGATAACGCCGATGTGTGCTTTCTTGATGTAGAAGTACAGCGGGCGCGACACAGGGTAGGAACCGTCCGCGATGGTTGCGGTCGACGGAACGATGTCCGACATGGTTGCAACTTTCAGCTTGTCCTGGTTGTTTTCAAAGAAAGCCAGACCAAAGATGCCGATGCCGTCTTTGTTGGCGTCGATCGAAGCCAGAGTTTCAGTGTAGTCGCCGTCGATGTCGACAGATTTGCCGTCGGTGCGCACTTTGTAGCACTCTTTGGCAGCAGCTTTTTTCTTGGCTTTTTCGCTGTCACCTTCGGCGGCGGCCAGGAACAGGTCATAGGCGCCAGTTGCTTTGCAGCCAGCTTCCATAACTTTCACTTCGAACACTTCACGGGTGCCGTGCTTGGTGCCTGGGATGAAGGCTGCGATGTCAACACCTGGCAGCTCGGCGTTGGCGTCCGACCACTTCATGTTGGCGTTGTCGACCAGAGCACCGTCTTTGGCGATTTTCGCGCCCAGAGCGTTGTAGATGTCGGCAGGCTCAAACGCGTTGAACGCAGGGCCGTCCTGCTGAGATGCGAAGACGATGCCGTCATAGCCGATGCGCACTTCGATGATGTCTGTGACACCAGCTTCGGCACAGGCTTTGATTTCTTTGTCTTTGATTTTGCGCGATGCGTTTGCAACGTCGATGGTGTTTTCGCCAACGCCTTCGCAGAAGCGCTTCAGGCCAGCCGAAGAACCGCCCGATTCAACAACAGGTGTCGGGAAGTCAGTGTTTTCGCCAAAGGCTTCGGCAACGATCGAAGCGTAAGGCAGAACGGTCGAGGAACCGGCGACCTGCACGTTGTCACGGGCAAAAGCGGCGGTGGAAGAAACGGCAGCAATCGCCAGTGCGGAGGCGGTCAGTTTCACGGTCATTTGGGTGCTCCTGAATTTACTTAGGAATCGATCATCCCCACGATGATCTCCGGAACCGAGGGCTAAGCGCCCGTCGCAACCCTTTTGTGACACGTTGGTAACAGTTTTATGACAGGGACAATTTTATCGACAAATTACGGATTTGTTGAGGGCAGCAGGATTTTCGTATCCATGACAGTTTAAAGACATTTTCCCAGAGGCTGGTATCAGCCCTCATATTTCACCTTCATTTTCAATGGATTAATCTAACGCATGGAGCTTCCCCGTATGCGTGGCAGGAAATTTTCCTGACCTGACCTGCCCAGCCAATCCGGTAAAGCATATCAGGCATTCCAAAACTGAGATGCAGATCCAGTCACACCCGCCGCAGCATCAGGGCGTTTGTGACAAAAGCTTAGCTGACCGGCAGAAGAACCGTAAAGGTGGTGCCCTGCCCTAGTTCGCTGTCGATGCGCAGGCGCCCACGGTGACGGTTGATGATGTGTTTTACGATTGCCAGCCCTAACCCAGTGCCGCCCATCTCGCGGGAGCGGTGGCTGTCGACGCGGTAAAACCGTTCGGTCAGACGCGGCAGGTGAATTGGATCAATGCCCTGGCCATTATCCGAGACAGTAATCTCAATGCCCTGCCCGCGCAGACGTTTGTGATGGGTCAGCGTACCCAACTGCACCGCAACCCGGCTGCCGGGGCCTGAATATTTGATCGCGTTTTCGATCAGATTGGTCAGAACCTGCTGGATCTGGTCAGGATCACCGAGAATCATATCCGGCTCAGGCGGCAGATCCACGCGCAGCTGCACATCGGCCTCTGAGGCCAGTTGCGCCAGCCCATGCACCGTTGAGCGGATCAATTGTGCCGGGTCCATCCGCTCGGTGGGGCGCACCCTTTCGTCGGCCTCAACCCGGCTGAGCGACAGAAGATCACCCACCAGCCGGTTCATCCGATGTGCCTCCTGCCCCATGATGCCCAGAAAACGTTCCTGCCCGGCGGGGTCATTGCGCGCGGGGCCCTGCAGGGTTTCGATAAACCCAATCAGAGCAGTCAACGGCGTGCGCAATTCGTGGCTGACATTGGCGACAAAATCCCGGCGCATTTGCCCAACCTGTTCAAGGTGGGATACATCTTCAAAACAGATCAGCAGGAATGGCCCTTTGGTGCCCGCAAGCGTGCGTATCGACACCCGATAGGTGGCGTCATTGACCCCGTCATTGTTCAGAAACTCAGCCTCGCGTTGTTGCCCGTCGCGCAGGCAGCGTTCGATAGCGTCAATCAGCAATGGCCTGCGCAGCGCGGTCATGAAATGCCGCCCCGAAATCCCCGGCCCCAACAGATCCCGCGCTGGTTCATTGGCAGCTTCGATCCGTTCATCCTGGCGGATAATCAGCGCAGGCAAAGGCAGGGCATCAACGATTTGGGCGACATTGGTTTCCATCAAAGTGTCCTTGCAGCGTCCAGCGCGGTTCTGAAACATGTGATCAGCGCCTCAGGATCTTCCAGCCCGACCGACACCCGGAAAAAGCCTTCGGAAATCCCCAGTGCGGCGCGACCATCCGGTGACAGCGCGCGATGCGAAGACGATGCCGCGTGGGACAGTGTCGTGCCAACATCCCCCAGCGTGGGCGCAAAGGCGATGCCCTCTGCGGCTTTGGCAAAGGCATTGGCCGCAGGTCGCCCGCCTTCGATTTCGAAACTTACCATATTGCAGCCGCGCCCATGCAGCAACGACTGCGCCCGCGAAACTTCCGGGTGATCGCTGCGGGTCGGATAAAGCACGCGGCGCACGCCCTCTTGATCCGCCAGAAAATCTGCCAGCCGCTGCGCATTCTCCTGCGCGCGGGCAAAACGCAGCTCAAAGGTGGCCAGCCCGCGCTCTGCCAGCCAGCAATCAAAGGGGCTGGGGGTCATGCCGGTGGTCACCGCAAAGACTCGCATCTGATCGGTCAGCTTTTGATCTGTGGCACAGACCCAGCCCAGCGTCGCATCGGAATGTCCGGCCAGCAGTTTGGTCAGCGAGTGAATGACAATATCCGCGCCGAAATTCACCGGCTGTAGACAGGCTGGTGTGGTAAAGGTGTTGTCCACCGCCAGCAGCACGCCTTTTTCGCGGCAGACCTTTGCGATGCCCTCAAGATCGGAAATGCGCAATGTCGGGTTTGACACCACTTCGATCAGCACCAACTTTGTGTTGGGCTGAATGACAGCCGCGATGGCATCGGCATCTGTGGGATCTGCAAGACTGGTTTCAATCCCCAGCCGGGGCAAATCTTCAGCCATCAACCGCAGCGATCGGCCGTATAGCTGGTCGGCTCCAACCACATGATCCCCCGCCTTGCACAGCCCCAGCAGCACCGCCGAGACCGCCGCCATGCCCGAGCCCACAACAAGCCCACCGCTCATGCCCTCAAGCGCGTCAATGCGGCGGGCCAGAACATCGGCGTTGGGATGCGCTTCACGGGCGTAGGTATAGCCAAAGGCGCGGCCTTCGTACTGGCTGTCCAGCTCGTCCGGCGTGGTCGAAGCATAGGCCACCGCAGGCATCAGCGGTGTCACAATCGGAGAAGACAGGCTGTCAGGCAGGCCTTCGGGGCGTTGCAGGGTCTTTTTCATGCGGCTTGGCCTATCTCTTTTGGTTGCAGGTCTTGTTACAGGGGGCGCAGATCGCGGGCAAAACGGGCTGCGTTGTCCTGATAGTGTCTGGCTGAACGGCGCAGCCCTTCGATGGCAGCCTCATCCAACTGGCGCACCACTTTGCCGGGTACACCCATAACAAGCGATCCATCAGGGATCTCTTTACCTTCGGTGATCAGCGCCCCTGCCCCGATCAGACAGTTTTTGCCAATCTTGGCCCCATTCAGAATGGTCGCGCCCATGCCAATCAGCGAGTTTTCCCCAATCACGCAGCCATGCAGCATGACCTTGTGACCAATGGTGCAGCCCGCGCCGATTTGCAGCGGATAGCCCGGATCGGTGTGGCACACCACGTTTTCCTGCAGGTTCGATCCCGCACCCAGACGGATCTCTTCGTTGTCACCACGCAAGGTGCAGCCGAACCACACGCTGGTCTTGTCTTCCAGCACCACATTGCCGATCACATTGGCATCATGCGCCACCCATGCGGTTTCTGACAGCACAGGCGCAACATCCCCTAAGGCGTAAAGTGTCATGACAGCTCCTCGAATTCAGTTTGCAGCCCGCGCACATGCTCCATCAAATCCGGTTGTTGCAACCGGCGCAGGCGCGTGGCGGTGACGATGGTTTTCAGGTGTTCAAAGGTGGCATCGAGATCATCATTGACCAGCACATAATCATAGCTGCCCCAATGGCTGATCTCATCCCAGCTTTTCTGCATCCGCTTGGAAATCACCTCATCGCTGTCCTGCCCCCGGCTAACCAGACGGCGGCGCAATTCGGTGATAGAAGGTGGCAGGATAAAGACCGACAGCGTATGCGCCCCCAGCGCCGAATTCACAATCTGCTGTGCGCCCTGCCAGTCGATGTCAAACAGCACATCGCGGCCCTGATCAATGGCGGCCTGTACAGGGGCCTTGGGTGAGCCATAGAAATTACCAAACACATGCGCGTGTTCCAGCATGCCATGTTCAGCAACATCACGTTTGAACTGATCTTCGCTCAGGAAATGATAGTGTTCGCCATCCACTTCGCCGGGGCGAGGGTCGCGGGTGGTGGCAGAGACCGAAAAGCTGAGCGTCGGATCCCATTCCAGCAGGCGGCGCGACAGGGTGGATTTGCCCGCCCCGGACGGGGAAGACAGAATGATCAAAAGGCCTCGGCGGCTCATGGTTTACTCCACATTTTGAACTTGTTCGCGCATCTGGTCGATGACGGTTTTCAGGGTCAGCCCCACCTGCGTCAGATCTGGATCACCCGACTTAGAGCACAGGGTGTTGGCCTCGCGGTTGAACTCTTGCATGAGGAAATCCAGCTTGCGGCCAACGGCGCCTTTGGCGTGCAGCAGATCGCGCGCGGCACTGACATGGGCGCGCAGACGGTCGATTTCTTCGGTGACATCGGATTTCACCGCGATGATCGCCAGTTCCTGCGCAAGGCGTGCCTCATCCAGATTTTCGGCAGTGTCCAGAATGCGCGCCAACTGGGTGCGCAGGCGTTCGGCCTGCTGCGGCGCGCGATCCGCCGCCAGAGTTTCCGCCTGCGCCACGAGGGTTTCGATCTCACCTACCTGCCGGGCAAGGATATCTTCCAGTGCCGCCCCTTCGGTGGCGCGCATCTCAATAAATGAGGCAAGAGCCGCCTCAAAATCCTTCAAAATTGAGGCTTTCAACAGCGCCTGATCAGCCTCTTCCGCCTCTGCGGTCAGAACACCGCGCAAGGACACAATGTCAGCCGCCGTTGACGGTGCCAAAGACAGCCCGGTTTCCAGCGCGCGGGTTTCGATCTGGGTCATAGCCGCCAGCACATGTTCCAGCTGGGCCTTGTCCAGACGCAGCGCCCCTTCTTCGCCGTTTGAACTGACCTTGAGAGAGATCTGCACATTGCCGCGTTGCAGGGCTTTCACCGTCAGGGTGCGCACGGCGGCCTCAAGGCCTTCGATCCAATCCGGCAGGCGCAGGCGCAGATCCAGCCCCTTGCCATTCACCCCACGCATTTCCCAAGTCCAGCTCAGCCCCTGCCCCTGTCCTTGAAAACTGGCAAATCCTGTCATTGAATGCCGCATTGGGGCTCCTTGGGTTTGGGTCTTTGGTCATGGGGTAACGGCACATCTGACAGGTTGCAAGATCTGCGAGCTGAAGACAGATCTCCCCTAGCAAGAAGCTGACGCTGAAAGACGCTCATATTTGGTAGAAAAACACGCCCCGCCGTTAGGGTGTAGTCCATTCAGAATTTAGCGTTTCGAGCCTAGAAAATTTATTGCCAAAAGAAGACCGCTGTGTGAAGGAATATCACATGGCATATTCTTTTGATACTCTCCATTGGCCCTGCCACTCGGCTCTCTTACGGGGGTCTCATCGTTGATCGCCTAGCGATCCGATGCCCCCTAAATTTGCCTAAATCCAGGAGACGGAAGATGACCATTCCGACCGACTTGCAGCACCTTGTTATCGAGCTGCCAAAATTTGTTGATCCCGAATTTTGTACCCACATGATCGCGCGATCCAATGAAATCGGCTTTCACGCCGCGACCATTACTACGACAGAGCGCACCGCTGTTATTGAAGAGATCCGGAATAATGACCGCGTGATCTTTGACGATCCAAAGCTTGCGGAAACTCTGTGGCAAAGGTTACGCCCCAGCTTTTCCGAACCGTTCAAAGGCCATTCCCCCGCCGGGTTGAACACACGTTTCCGCATCTATCGGTATCGAGCGGGGCAATATTTTGATTGGCACCAAGATGGTGAATACCGCGCCCCCTCAGGTCTGCGCAATATGTTCACCTTCATGATTTATATGAAAGATGGTTGCGAAGGCGGCGGGACATCTTTCGCTGATGTCTTTTCCCCCTATGTGTTTAGCGATTTCCCAATCGCCCCCGAGACCGGTAAGGCGCTTGTGTTTCATCATCCGCTGTCCCACAGGGGCGATCCGATTTTAGCGGGTGAGAAATTTGTGCTAAGGACCGACGTGATGTTTGCGGACCCTAGCTAATCCTTGTGGAACCGGGTTTGTTCCGATCTGGCCCCAAAGGTTGCGTTAACCGAAGTGCCAGAATTATAGCGAAACTATAAAATCAATTTGCTAGTAATAAAACATAAAGAAGTTTTAAGCAGGCTTGGTGGTCGTGGGGGCCCTAACCTAGCCGCACCAGCTAAGGAGCGGACCAATGTTGGGCAAAGGTGGTAACGGTCAGGATATCGTCTCGATGTCGGATAGAGAAAAAGCACGGCGGATGGCGCCACTTCGTCAGGTCGAAGCCTATTGGCATGGCCTGTGCGGCAGTGAGCAGGTGCCGCTGCGCAGTCAGATTGATCCGCGCGGGATGGAAAACGCATTGGAAAATGCCTTCCTGATGGAAAAGATCGCACCGTCGATGGCGAAGATCCGGGTGGCGGGCACACATCTGAATGATCTGATGGGGATGCAGGTGGCGGGCATGCCGCTGTCCAGCCTGATTGCACCTCAGGAACGGGATCGTTTTGGTCAGGCCGTCAGCCGCATGTTTGCAGATCCGGCGGTTATCCGTCTGGAACTGAACGCTGAATCAGGCTTTGGTAAGCCGGATATGCAGGCAACCGTGCTGCTGCTGCCACTGCGCTCGGATTTTGGCGATATCAGCCGCGGCCTCGGGGTTCTGGTCAGCAATGGCGCGATCGGGCGCACACCGCGCCGCTTTGTGATCCGCAGCATTGATGTGACCCCTGCCCTGAAATCCGGTGTTGTTGCGCGCCGTCCGGTGCAGATCACCGAACCCGAGACAAAAACACCGCGCCCGGCGAAATCCATGAACCCGGTGAAATCCATCAAAGAGCTTGCCGAGCCTAAAATCCCCTTTATCGGCAAACCAACTGAGACACAGGAACAGGACAGACCCCTGGCACAAAAGGGGCACCTGCGTCTGGTCGTTTCCAACGACTAAGACACGCCAGTCTGAATGGGAAGTCAGACCAAAAACAAGGCCCGGAGACAGTGCTCCGGGCCTTTTCTTTTGCTTGTCTGCGTGCGCTTAGACGATCAGCGTTCAGGCATTCAGACGGCGTTTTGTCAGCTCTTCCGCCACCAGGAAGGCAAGTTCCAGCGATTGGGTGGCGTTCAGGCGTGGATCACAGGCCGTGTGATAGCGATCTGACAGATTTTCATCTTTCACTTCGCGTGCACCGCCGGTGCATTCGGTCACATCCAGCCCGGTCATTTCGAAATGCACACCGCCGGGGATGGTGCCATGATCGTTATGAACCGCAAAGAATTCCTGCACTTCCGACAGAACCTGACCGAAAGGCCGGGTCTTAAAGCCCGAGGCGGACTTGATGGTGTTGCCATGCATCGGGTCGCAGACCCAGGTGACTTTCGCCCCAGCCTCATTCACGGCGGTGATCAGGCGCGGCAGGTGATCGGCCACATTGCCCGCCCCAAAACGCGCGATTAGGGTCAGCTTGCCCTCTTCATTGCTGGGGTTCAGCTTTTCCATCAACACTTTGAGATCTTCGGCCGAGGTGGTCGGGCCACATTTCAGGCCAACCGGGTTCAGAACGCCGCTGGCAAATTCCACATGCGCACCATCAGGCTGACGAGTGCGGTCACCGATCCAGATCATATGACCAGATCCGGCCAGCCAATCGCCCGAAGTCGAATCTTCGCGGGTCAGGGCCTCTTCATATTCCAGCAGCAGCGATTCATGGCTGGTGTAGAAATCCACCGATTGCAACGTATGGGCCTGAGTGCCAGTGACGCCTGCGGCGCTCATGAAATCAAGCGTATCAGAAATACGTTCCGCCATGGCGCGGTATTTGCCGGCCTCATCCGCTTCGGTAAAGCCCAGGGTCCAGCGGTGCACCTGATGCACATCCGCATAGCCGCCGGTGGAAAATGCGCGCAGCAGATTCAGCGTTGCCGCCGCCTGTGTATAGGCCTGCAGCATTTTCTTTGGGTCGGGAATGCGCGCCTCAGGGGTAAAAGCCAGCTCGTTGATGATGTCACCACGATAGCTGGGCAGTTCAACGCCGTTCACAGTTTCGGTCGGCGCAGAGCGCGGCTTGGCAAACTGGCCTGCCATACGCCCCACTTTCACCACAGGCACTTTGGCGCCATAGGTCAGAACCATGGCCATCTGCAACATCACCTTAAAGGTGTCGCGGATGGCATCTGCGCTGAACTGGTCAAAGCTTTCGGCGCAATCCCCACCTTGCAGCAAAAACGCTTCGCCACGCCCCGCAGCGCCAAGCGCCGCCTTAAGCTTGCGCGCTTCGCCGGCAAAAACCAGCGGCGGATATTTTGCCAGTTGTGCTTCGACTGCGTTCAAACCCGCCTGATCCGTGTATTCGGGCATCTGAATGCGCGGTTTGCTGCGCCAATTCGATTTCAGCCACTGGGTCATAACCTGTCTCCGGTCTTGGACATATCTGTGTTGACGGCGATCTATAGTGGCTTGCGGCGCCTCAGACCAGATGTGATTTTGCCGTTACGTCTTGACGGTGATAGGCTGTTGAGACCATGTAGTTTAACTGCGTCGCAAAATGCGGTGCGACTCTCTCATGAAAGTTCTTGTCGAATGCTGCCACCAACACAGCGCCAGATTGTGGAAATTGACTCAGCCCCCAGCAAACCGCGCAGGTTTGTCTTTGTGCTGTTAGATCAGTTTACCCTGCTGTCTTTTGCAGCCGCATTGGATTGTTTGCGGCTGGCGAACCAGATGTCGAACAAAACGCTGTATGAATGGCGCATGATCGGCGAAAGCGGTGACATGATCGCCTGTTCCACAGGCACATCGTTTCAGTTGGATGATGGTCTGGAAGAGCTGCATCGTGACGATACCATCGTGCTGTGTGGTGGACGCGCGGTGCAGAACGCGACGACGAAACGGCTTTTGAACTGGCTGCGCCGCGAATCCCGCAAAGGCGTGTCGGTTGTTGGCCTGTGCACCGCATCATACTCTATGGCCAAGGCGGGATTGCTGGATGGCAGGAAGGCCACGATCCATTGGGAAAATCAGGATAGCTTTTCCGAAGAGTTCGAGGAAGTCGAACTGACGAAATCGGTGTTTACGCTGGATGGAAATCGCATGACGACCGCCGGCGGCACCTCTTCGATCGATCTGTTCTTGCAGATCATTGCCGGGGATCATGGCGAGGAACTGGCCAATGCGGTTGCGGATCAGCAGATTTATTCTTCGATCCGAACCGATCAGGATACGCAGCGGTTGTCAGTGCCCACCCGGATTGGCGTGCGGCATCCAAAGCTGAGCCAGGTCATCCAGATGATGGAAAGCAATATCGAAGAGCCCATCAGCCCCTCTATTCTGGCGAAAGATGTTGGTATGTCGACCCGCCAGCTGGAACGCCTGTTCCGCCGCTATCTGAACCGTTCGCCCAAGCGCTACTATATGGAGCTGCGGCTGCAAAAGGCGCGCAATCTGCTGATGCAGACCGACATGAGCGTGATCAATGTGGCGCTGGCCTGCGGTTTCGCCAGTCCTTCGCATTTTTCGAAATGCTACCGGGCCCATTACGAAACCACCCCCTATCGCGAACGCGGCGCGCATGCGTCCCGGCTTTCGGTATGATCCAGACCAGGCGGCTGCTGCTTCGCGCCCCAAAAGAAAGCGACCTGCAGCCGCTGCACGGGATCCTTTCGGATCCGCGCGCCATGCGCTACTGGTCGCGTCCTGAACATACCGACATCAGTGAAACCAAAGAGTTTCTGGCTTTCTGTATGCAGGACGCCTCTGAGAGCCATCTGGAATATATGATTGAACGCGACGGTGATCTGATTGGCCGTATCGCCATGTGGAAAATCGCCGAAGTGGGTTTTATCCTGCACCCTGATTTCTGGGGCCAAGGCTATGTGACCGAAGCGCTAAGGGCCATGTTACCCGAGGTTTTCACACGTTACCCGCAGGTCACAACTGTGACCGCAGAGTTAGACCCGCGCAATCTGGGCTGCGCGCGCCTGCTGGAAAAATGTGGCTTTGTTCAAACCGGCTATGAAGAAAAGAACTTTGACTATGGCGGCATCGAATGGACCGACACCGCCTATTACGAACTGAGGCGCGCGGATTTTGAGACATCTCAAATGGCTGCCAGTTACGAAAAACCGACTGCTTCGTGATCAGAGCACGCCAGTCAGAATTGACTGAGGATTTTCTCTGGGCTGGAGTTCAGTGAGAAGCGGATCACCACCAGCCCCTCTTCGCGTTCATGTAGCAAGAGATAGACAAAGACATTCGAATCAACGTCGCGCCAGTAGATCCGTCCCTCTTCCCAAAGCCCGCCCCCAAGATCACGGCGATTGAAGACCTCAACATGAGTGAAATCCTGACGATAGAGCGTATCAAACTGAATTTTGATCCCCTGCAATTGCTGCTGGGTGTATCTGCTGCGCCCACCCAGTTTCTGGATCATTGGAACCCAATTGCGGCGTTTGACCTCTCGATCAATGTAAGTGGAAAACGCATTGTAATCCTTGAATAAACTGTCGCGTGCCTGCGCGGCTGGGGCCACCAGAACCGCCAAGGCAAAAAGAGGTACTGTCAGAAATTTCATCACAACATCCATGAATTGCTAAAGAGGAATGCCAAATTCTAGCTCTGACCAGATGGGCGTGGCAACCGGTGCCGCTATATGCGCTGAATGTTGAACCTCGCCATGAAACTGCGAAAACGATGCGACCCATATTAAACCTTGAATACTTGGCACATCCGAAGGGATTTCCGTCGGTTTTGAGCGCCGAAATACTCTTTCCTTTTCCGATACAGAGCCCTAACCTTTGGGACAGTAAAAAGATCCATCTAGGGAGATGACAGTATGAAAAAACTGCTGCTGGCCTCAACGGCCACACTGATGACTGCGGGCGTTGCCATGGCGGATGATGTCAAAGTTGGCGTGATCCTGGGCTTTACCGGCCCGATTGAATCGCTGACACCGGCCATGGGCGCGTCTGCCGAACTGGCGATGAAAGAAGTCTCTGAAAGCGGCAAGTTCCTGGGCGGCAAAACCATGACCCCCGTGCGCGCTGACAGCACCTGTGTGGACGCTGCCGCCGCCTCTGCTGCTGCGGAACGCCTGATCACCTCAGAAGGTGTAGTGGCGATCATGGGCGCGGACTGCTCGGGCGTGACTGGTGCGATCCTTTCGAACGTTGCGGTGCCAAACGGTGTTCCGATGGTTTCGCCTTCGGCCACGTCCCCGGCGCTGTCGACCGCTGAAGACAACGGTCTGTTCTTCCGCACCGCCCCGTCAGACGCACGCCAGGGTGAAGTTCTGGCCGGTATCCTGAACGATCGCGGTATCAAAGAAATCGCTGTGACCTACACCAACAACGACTATGGTAAAGGTCTGGCAGACAGCTTCTCGGCGGCTTACGAAGCGGCTGGCGGCAAAATCACCCTGACCGCACCGCACGAAGATGGCAAAGCAGATTATTCTGCGGAAATTGGTGCGCTGGCCTCTGCGGGTGGCGAAATGCTGGCAGTCTTTGGCTACACCGATCAGGGCGGCAAGGGCATCATTCAGGCGTCGATCGACACTGGCGCGTTTGACACCTATGTCTTTGGTGACGGCATGTATGGCGACGCCATCGTGGCGGATCTGGGTGCGGATCTGGAAGGCACCTTTGGCACCGTGCCATGGGCGCAGGGCGAAGGCGCTGAGAAATTCGAAAGCGTTGCCTCGGCAGCGGATCTTGATGCCTCGGGCGCCTATGTGCGTGAAAGCTATGACGCCGCTGCTCTGATCGCACTGGCGATGGCGGCTGGTGGTGAAGCCACCTCCAAGGCTGTTGCAGACAACATGCTGGCCGTTGCAAATGCGCCGGGCGAAAAGATCATGCCGGGTGAGCTGGCCAAAGGTCTGGAAATCCTGGCTGCTGGCGGTGAGATCGACTATGTCGGTGCAACCGGTGTTGAGCTGATTGGCCCAGGCGAAGCTGGCGGCACCTACCGTCACTTCGAGGTCAAGGGTTCGGCCTATGAGACCATCGAAATCAAGTAAGCACTTGATCTAATTCAGCAAACAGCCCGGGACTGGTTTCCCGGGCTGTTTCAATAACTTAGTGAGTGAAGTTCAACTTCACCCCAGGGGGACAAATCTTTGATCCGGGTGGAAAATCTGCACCGCCATTTTGGCGGTTTTCGTGCCGTTGACGGTGCAACTCTTGAAATCGCCAATGGTTCGATCACCGGACTGGTTGGCCCCAATGGCGCTGGTAAAACCACGCTGTTTAACGTCATTGCGGGGCTGCTGCCGCCGACCAGCGGGCGCGTCATCATGGATGGCGAAGACATCACAGGGCTGCCGCCGCATGAGCTTTTCAAAAAGGGCCTGTTGCGCACCTTTCAGATCGCACATGAATTCAGTTCGATGTCGTGCCGCGAAAACCTGATGATGGTGCCGGACGGGCAATCCGGTGAAAGCCTTTGGAACACATGGTTCGGGCGCAAACGGATCGCGGATGAAGAACGCGCTTTGCGAGCCAAGGCTGACGAAGTTCTTGAATTTCTAACGATTTCCCATCTGGCGGATCACCCTGCCGGGGCGATTTCCGGTGGTCAGAAAAAGCTGCTGGAACTGGGGCGCACCATGATGGTGGATGCCAAGATCGTCTTTCTCGACGAAGTGGGCGCTGGGGTGAACCGCACCCTGTTGATGACCATCGCGGATGCGATCATCCAGCTAAACAAAGAACGCGGCTATACCTTCTGCGTCATCGAACATGACATGGAGTTCATCGGCAAGCTGTGTGACCCGGTGATTGTCATGGCCGAGGGCAAGCATCTGGCCGAAGGCACGCTGGATGAAATCAAGGCCAACGAACAGGTGATCGAAGCCTATCTGGGCACCGGTCTCAAGAATAAGGAGGCCACCGCATGAGCACCTCTGACAATCCGTATCAGGACGATCATGGCAATCATGATGCGTCGATCGCCAAACAGGCACCCAGCAGTGAAATTGACCCCACCCGAGAAAGTGGCGCGATCCTCGATGCGCCGGGCGGCCCCTTTCTGATCGGTGAAAACATGACCGGCGGGTACGGCAAAAGCGGGCCGGATATCCTTCATGATTGCACGATTTCGGTCGATAAAGGTCAGATCGCCGTGATTGTCGGGCCAAATGGGGCCGGAAAATCGACGGCGATGAAAGCCACCTTTGGGATGCTGAACCTGCGTCAGGGGCATGTCAAACTGGATGGCAAGGATATCTCTGCCCTGACGCCACAGGATCGCGTGGCACAGGGCATGGGGTTTGTGCCGCAGACCAACAATATTTTCACCTCGATGAGCGTGGAAGAGAACCTTGAGATGGGCGCTTTCATCCGCACCGACGATTATGCGCAGACCATGGAGCAGGTCTATGACCTGTTTCCGATCCTGCGCGATAAGCGAAACCAGCCGGCTGGTGAATTGTCAGGGGGGCAGCGCCAGCAGGTGGCTGTTGGCCGCGCATTGATGACACAGCCCAAGGTGCTGCTGTTGGACGAACCCACCGCTGGTGTCTCGCCCATCGTGATGGATGAGCTGTTTGATCGCATCATCGAGGTGGCCCGCACTGGGATCTCTATTCTGATGGTTGAACAGAACGCCAAGCAAGCGCTTGAGATCGCCGACAAAGGTTATGTTCTGGTTCAGGGGGCCAATGCTCATACTGGAACCGGCCAAAGCCTTCTGGCAGATCCAGAAGTGCGCAAATCCTTCCTTGGGGGATGATGGATGGCTTTGCTTGTGTGTGTGACTGACGAGATGAAAACAGCAGGATTGCCCGATGTGACCACTGGGTCACCACAGCGACTGCTGGGTAAAGACGCGGGGCCAATGGGTCACTGCGCTGGCCGGGAGGCAAATCAATGGACTTTCTGAACGCCCTTGTGGCGCTGACAAACTTTGTGCTTGTGCCGGGGCTGACTTATGGCAGCCAGCTGGCCCTGGGGGCGCTTGGCGTGACCCTGGTCTATGGGATTTTGCGGTTTTCGAACTTTGCCCATGGGGACACCATGGCTTTTGGAACCATGTCGGTGATCCTGGTCACCTGGCTATTGCAATCCATGGGGGTCAGCTTTGGCCCGCTGCCCACAGCGCTGCTTGCCATCCCCTTTGCCATTGCGGCAACTGCGGTGCTGGTCCTGGCGACTGACAAGGTGGTCTATAAATTCTACCGTGCTCAGAGGGCGAAACCGGTGATTGTGGTTATGGTCTCTCTGGGGGTGATGTTCGTTTACAATGGGCTGACCCGCATTGTGCTGGGCGCCAAAGAAATACGCTTTGCAGATGGCGAACGCTTTATCATGCGGGCGCGGGATTTCAAAAAAGCCACCGGCCTGTCCGAAGGGCTGACACTGAAGACCACACAGGGCATCACCATTGTCACAGCGATTGTGGTTGTGGCGCTGCTGTTCTGGTTTCTGAACAAAACCCGCACCGGCAAATCCATGCGGGCCTTTTCCGACAACGAAGATCTGGCGCTGCTGTCGGGCATCAACCCAGAGCGGGTTGTCATGGTGACTTGGCTGATCGTTTCGGGCCTGATCGTGATTGCTGGAACGCTTTACGGCCTCGACAAGAGCTATAAGCCCTTCACCTATTTCCAGCTATTGCTGCCCATCTTTGCCGCCGCGATTGTCGGCGGTCTTGGCAGCCCGCTGGGCGCCATTGCCGGGGGCTTTGTGATCGCCTTTTCAGAGGTGTCCATCACCTATGCCTGGAAGAAAGTTGCCAACTATATGCTGCCCGAAAGCCTTGCGCCCGACGGTCTGCTGCAACTGATGGCCACCGAATATAAATTTGCGGTCAGCTTTATGATCCTTGTGATCGTGCTGTTGGTCAAACCTACCGGTCTGTTCAAAGGAAAAGCGGTATGAGCCAATCTGTCCGAACATATGCGCTGTTTGCGCTGGTCGCTGTGCTGATTATCGGGACCGGAGTTCTTCAAGGGCCCAATCTGGCGTTGACGATTTTGAACATGGGTCTGGTGAGCGCGATCATGGCCCTGGGGGTGAACCTGCAATGGGGGATCGCCGGTCTGTTCAATGTTGGTGTCATGGGGTTTGTGGCGCTTGGTGGGCTGGCGGTGGTGCTGACCTCAATGCCTCCAGTCCCCGAGGCATGGTCGGCAGGTGGTCTGCGGGCGTGGGGCTCGGTTCTGCTGGCGGGGCTGTTGGTGGTGCTCTCGGGCTTTGTTTATCGCAAAACCCGCAAAGGCTGGCTGGTGGCACTCCTGCTGGTGGCAGGTTTTTTCCTGTATCGCTGGATGCGTGACCCGGCGGTTTCAGCAATTGAGGCGGTTGATCCTGCCGCAACCGGGTATCTTGGTGGATTTGATCTGCCTGTGGTTCTGGCTTGGCCTGTGGGCGGTCTTTTGGCGGCCGGGGCTGCCTGGGTGATCGGCAAAACCGCTTTGGGGCTGCGGTCAGATTATCTGGCGATTGCGACGCTGGGCATTTCTGAAATCATCATCGCGGTGATCAAGAATGAAGACTGGCTGAGCCGCGGCGTGAAAAACGTGAATGGCCTGCCGCGTCCTGTACCTGCTGAGATTGATCTGCAAAACGACCCCGGCTTTGTCGAAGCGGCAGCGGGCTGGGGGTTTGATGCCACGACGGCATCAACGCTTTATGTCAAACTGGGCTATTCGCTGATGTTCACTGCTGTGCTCATCCTGTTATTGGTACTGGCGCAATTGGCGCTGAATTCCCCCTGGGGCCGGATGATGCGCGCGATCCGCGACAATGAGGTTTCGGCGCAGGCCATGGGCAAAGATGTCACCTATCGCCATCTGCAGGTCTTCATCCTTGGCTCGGCGATCTGCGGGATTGCGGGCGCGATGATGACGACGCTGGATGGTCTGTTTGCGCCAACGGCCTATCAGCCCTTGCGGTATACTTTCCTGATCTGGGTGATGGTGATTGTGGGTGGCTCTGGCAATAATCTGGGCGCGGTTCTAGGAGGATTTATAATTTGGTTCCTCTGGATTCAGGTAGAAACGCTTGGTCCGGAATTGATGGGTTACCTGACATTCTGGCTGCCCGAAGGATCCGCGGTAAAAGCCCATCTGCTGGAAAGCGTGGCGCATATGCGGCTGCTGACTATGGGGTTGATCCTGCTGTTGGTACTACGCTTTAGCCCACGTGGCCTGCTGCCTGAAAAGTAACATCATGTGACTCGTGCGTCACATCAGGCCCGCACTGTAATGTGCGGGCCTTTTTTATCTGCAAAATGCAAAACCCCGGCGACCACACAGTCGCTGGGGTTTTGTTTGTATTTCAAAGAGGTGACTGCCGGGTTACTCATGCGACCACAAAGTCACATGGTTTAGGACAGAGAAGTCACCCACAAGATGGTTGCGTCTTCGGGTGAGACCGAAATCACATTGTGGCCCATGGTTGAATCGTAATAGGCGCTATCGCCGCGCTTCATTTCGATGGGTTCATAAAACTCTGTGTACAACCGGATGACCCCCGTCAGCACATAGAGAAACTCTTCGCCGTCATGACGTACCCAGCCGTCAAATTCATCCATCGATCGGGCCCGCACCCGTGCCCGATAGGGTAGCATTTTCTTGCGGGTCAGGCTTTCGCCCATCAGTTCATGTTCATAGGTGGCGGTGGCGTGGCTTTGACCTTCGCTGTTGCGGGTCACTGCCATCCGGCCATTGGCACGTTCCTGCTGTGGCGGGGTAAACAACTGTGGCACCGAAATCCCCAGCCCTTCGGCCAGCTTTTTCAAAGCATCATAGGTGGGGGACATCTGACCGTTTTCGATCTTCGACAAGGTTGATCGCGCCAACCCCGCCTGTTTGGCGGCCTGTTCCAAAGTCCAGCTGCGTTCCTTGCGCAGGTCGCGCACGCGCATTCCCAGGTCCAATGGCTCGGCCATCGGTTCATCACCATTTTCACGGGCAAGGCGGATCATTGATTTAGGATCTTGGCTCATGGGCATCTGCTATAGGGCCAGTCACCCCCCCTTGCAAGCGGATGCGCAAATGCCTAAGCCGGAGCCCATGCTGTCTGTCTTTGATAAGGGGGCCTATGCGCCCTGCCCTGCGCCCTTTAACATGGCCCATCATGTGTTGTCTGCCGGGACGCAGACCCCGGACAAAACCGCACTGTCGGTGATCAGACCCAATGAGAGCCAAGACTGGACTTATGGTCAGATCACACGGGCCATTCTGGGCACTGCGACCGGGTTAAAATCGGTTGGATTGCAGGCCGGGGATATCCTGCTGATGCGGCTGGATAACACCGTTGATTTTCCGATTGCCTATCTGGGCGCGATTGCTGCGGGGATAGTGCCGGTGCCGACCTCGTCGCAGCTGACCGAACAGGAAGTCACGGGGATCATTGATCAGCTTTCGCCCAAGGCGATCTTGCGTGCAGATGGGGTTGCCTGCCCGACCGGGCGGATCCCAATTTATGATCGTGACACCTATGAAAGCTGGCACAGCCTGTCCGCGTCTGAATTTGAAATGGGCGATCCGGATCGGCTGGCTTATATCATCTACACTTCAGGCACATCGGGCACACCGCGCGCGGTCGGACATGCGCATCGCGCCATATGGGCGCGGGGGATGATGATGCAGGGCTGGTATGGGCTGACAGATCAGGATCGGCTGTTGCATGCCGGGGCCTTTAACTGGACCTATACGCTGGGCACCGGGCTGATGGATCCCTGGACAAAAGGTGCCACGGCACTGATCCCAGCGGCAGGCACAGACCCGGCGCAGCTTGGGCTGCTATTGGCCAAACATCACGCCAGTATTTTCGCGGCTGCACCCGGTGTTTATCGCCAGTTGCTCAAGTTCCCGCTCCCCCCCATGCCTGACCTGCGCCATGGTTTGGCCGCCGGGGAAAAACTGTCTGAAACTCTGCGTGCCCGCTGGCATCAGGCCACTGACACAGAGATTTTCGAAGCCTACGGCATGTCAGAGTGTTCAACCTTTATTTCAAATGCGCCTACGCGCCGCTCTGCACCGGGGACTTTGGGGTACCCACAGGTCGGGCGGCATATGGCCATCATCGACGCTGCTGGCCAGCCCGTTCCGCGTGGCCAAGAGGGCACGATCGCCATCCACAAAGATGATCCGGGATTGATGCTGGGCTATATCGGCGCGCCCGAGGCCACGCGCGCGAAATTCAACGGCGATTGGTTCCTGACCGGGGATCAGGGTGCCATGGATGACGACGATCAGATAACCTATCTGGGGCGCTCGGATGACATGATGAATGCGGGCGGCTATCGCGTTTCCCCCGCCGAGGTAGAGGCGGCGCTGTCTTCGCTGCCCGGCATTCATGAGATCGCGGTAACGGATGTGGCCATCAAAGAAGATGTGCGCATTGTTGCAGGGTTCTACACATCTGATCACGATTTGGACGAGAGCACGCTTAAGGCGCTGGCCTTAGAGAGGCTGGCCCGCTACAAGGCGCCCAAAGCCTTCCTGCGGGTTGCCGCGCTGCCGCGCAATCCCAATGGCAAGGTGCTTCGTAAGATGTTGAAAGACATTCCGATTTCATAAGCGCCCGCTGCGCCAACCGGGGGATGACCCGGCCACAAGGACCGTATCATGATCCAGCTTGATATCTTTTCTGACCCGATCTGCCCCTGGTGCTATATCGGCAAGACCTATCTGGATCGCGCGCTTGAGGCCCATCCCGATCACCCTTTCACCATTCGCTGGCTGCCGTTCATGCTGAACCCGGCGATGCCCGCCCAGGGCATGGATCGCCGTCAGTATCTGGAAGACAAATTTGGCGGTCAGGAAGGGGCAGTACGTGCTTACCTGCCCGTTGAGGAACATGCCAAGAAAGCTGGGCTGACCATTCATCTGGACAAGATCAAAACCACGCCAAACACCACCGATGCTCATCGCCTGATCCATTGGGCGGAAATCGAAGGCCAGCAGACGCCTGTGGTCAGCGCCCTGTTTCGTGCCTATTTCGTGGAGGGCCGTGATATTGGCGATCATGAGGTTCTGGCAGATGTGGCCGATAGCTGCGGCATGGATGCCAGCATGGTGTTGCGCCTTCTGTCCAGCGATATGGACAAGCGCGAAATCGTTGAGCGCGATGCCTCAGCGCGCGGTATGGGCATCAATTCTGTGCCGACTTTCATTGTCGCCAGCCAACATGCGGTGCCCGGTGCGCAACCACCCGAACTTTGGGCCAAAGTCATCGCTGAGCTTTCCGGCCAGCAGGCGCAGGCCTGAGCGCAGCTAACGCAGGGTGATGCCTGTTTTGCGCTTGCCAAATCGCTAACGACACCTATAGCATGCAAACAGCAGCAAGGCGGCCTGTCCGCCTTTGTGTGTTTTCTCAGCCAAACGCAGTAGAATGCATCTTCGCGCAGGGGTCTGTGCAACCTGTTCCGTTTCTTCACGGCTTGTTGCCCCAAAGCGTGATGCGGGAAAGCTGCGCGTTCATTTGAGGTATTTATGTCCAACGCACCCACACGTGCAGAGTTCATCGCCCTGATGGCGATGATGTTCGCCACCATCGCCTTTTCGATTGATGCGATGCTGCCGGCCCTGCCCCATATCGCTGAAACCCTCAGCCCCGAAGCCCCCAATCGCGCGCAGCTGATCGTCGCCAGCTTTGTTCTGGGCATGGGATTGGGAACCTTTGTGACAGGGCCGCTGTCGGATGCCTTTGGCCGCCGTCCGCTGGTGTTTGCAGGCGCTGGTCTTTACATCATCGGATCTATCGCCGCCACTGTCGCCCCTTCTCTAGAGGCCCTTTTGGTGGCGCGCATTGTTCAGGGTCTGGGGGCCGCCGGGCCGCGTGTTGTCTCTATGGCGATCATCCGAGATCAATATGCCGGGCGGCAAATGGCGCGGATCATGTCCTTTGTGATGATGGTCTTTACCCTGGTGCCCGCAGTCGCGCCCTTTATCGGATCTATCCTGATTGGGTTTTCCGGTTGGAAAACCGTGTTCTGGGCTTTTGCGGTGTTTTCAATCACCACGACCCTCTGGTTCTGGAAGCGCCAGCCCGAAACACTGGCAATTGAAAACCGACGCCCGTTCGAAATGGGCGCATTGATTGCAGCGGTCAAAGAGGTTCTGAGCCACCGTCTGGTTCTTCTGTCGATTGCGGTGCAGGCGCTGGCCTATGCTATCTTGTTTTCGACCATCGCAACCATCCAGCCGATCTATGACATCACATTCAGTAAGGCAGATGAGTTCCCACTGTGGTTCGCCTTCACCGCTTTGATCGCCATGTCGTCAAGCTATATCAATGCGCGGCTTGTGGTTCGGATCGGGATGCAGAAGATGGTCAGCTATACTTTGGTTATGGTGATAACTGTCAGCTCGATGCTGTTGATTGTGTTGATGTTTGGCGCTCAGGGGCAGGCTTTGTTCTTTGCTTTCCTGTTCTGGCAGCTGGCGATGTTCTTTCAGGCTGGTCTGGTGATGGGCAATCTCAATGCCCTCGCGATGGAGCCACTGGGCCACATCGCCGGTTCGGCGGCCTCTGTGATCAGTGCGGTTTCTACAGTGATCGGCGTGGCGCTTTCTGCACCGATTGGTTTGATGTTTGACGGCACGCCGCTGCCGCTGGCCACTGCTACATGGATCATCGCCATCGTCAGCCTATGGCTGATGCTACAGATGCGCAAAGTGGCGAAAACAGCCTGACTTCAGTACAGATCGCAGATTTTGGCCTGAAACCCCTGCGGTTTCAGGCTTTTTTGCGTTTGATCGCCCCGGCCGCCTCTGCCAGATCCCGGGCAATGGCAAAGGCCCCCTGGATCTTGTCTTTGTCCGAATTCCAATCGCGGCGCACAACAATCTTGTTGTCTTTGACTTTGGCCAGGCCCTTTTGCGCCTGAATGAAATCCACCAGCCCTTCTGGCCGGGCAAATTTATCGTTGTGGAACTGCACAGTCGCCCCTTTGGGCCCGCCATCCAGCTTGGCGATCCCGGCGCGTTTACACATGGCCTTGATACGCACCACCAGCAACAAAGTATTGACCTCTCGGGGCAATTTCCCAAAGCGGTCGATCAGCTCGGCGGCAAAGCCTTCCAACTCCACCTTGGTGGTCAACGACGACAGACGGCGATACAGCCCCAGACGCACATCCAGATCAGGCACATAGTCTTCGGGGATCAGCACTGAAACGCCCAAATTGATCTGTGGCGCCCATTGGCCGTCATCATCCGTCAGCCCTTCCATATCGCCGGATTTGATCTTGGCAATCGCCTCTTCCAACATGGATTGATAGAGTTCATATCCCACATCACGCATCTGGCCGGATTGTTCTTCCCCCAGCAGATTGCCTGCGCCGCGAATATCCAGATCCTGACTGGCCAGATTGAACCCGGCCCCCAACGTATCAATACTGCCCAGAACCCGCAGGCGCTTTTCAGCGGTGGCAGTCAGCTTGGCGCGGGGTTTGGTGGTCAGATAGCAATAGGCACGGGTTTTCGAACGCCCGACCCGCCCACGGATCTGGTATAGCTGCGACAGGCCAAACATATCGGCGCGATGCACGATCATGGTATTGGCAGTCGGAATATCCAGCCCGGATTCCACGATGGTGGTAGCAACAAGCACATCATATTTGCCGTCGTAAAAGGCGTTCATGCGCTCATCCAGATCCCCGGCGGCCATCTGACCATGGGCCACCACATAGCTAATCTCGGGCATCTGGTTTTTCAGGAATTCTTCGACCTCTGGCAGGTCTTTGATGCGCGGGACAACAAAAAAACTCTGCCCGCCACGATAGCGTTCACGCAGCAGCGCTTCGCGGATGGTGACCGGATCAAACTCGCTGACATAGGTGCGAATGGCCAGACGGTCGACCGGGGGCGTGCCAATCACCGACAGATCGCGCACACCTGTCAGGCTTAGCTGCAATGTGCGCGGGATGGGTGTGGCCGTAAGGGTCAGCACATGAATATCCGAACGCAGCTGCTTCAGCCGCTCTTTGTGCTGCACACCAAAGTGCTGTTCCTCGTCGATAATCAGCAGGCCCAGATTGTTAAAGCGAATGCCCTTCGCCAGCAGCGCATGGGTGCCAACGGCGATATCCACGGTGCCTTTGGCGATCCCTTCGCGGGTCTGATTGCCCTGTTTCGTGCTCACAAAGCGCGACAAAGCAGCGACCTGTACAGGAAAACCCCGAAATCGTTCCGCAAATGACTTATAGTGCTGACGGGCCAGCAGCGTTGTAGGCGCAACAACGGCCACCTGCACGCCGCTGAGCGCAGCGACAAAGGCGGCCCGCATCGCCACTTCTGTTTTACCAAAACCCACATCACCACAGATCAGACGATCCATCGGCTGCCCGGAATGCATGTCATCCATAACATCGCCAATGGCGCGCAGCTGGTCGTCGGTTTCCTGATAGGGAAAACGCGCGGAAAAGCTTTCGTATGAACCCGGGGGCGGATCCATGATGGGCGCTTTGCGCAGGGCACGTTCCGCCGCAATTCGGATCAGCTTATCCGCCATTTCGCGGATACGCTCTTTCAGCTTGGCCTTTTTGGCCTGCCACGCGCCACCACCCAGCCGATCCAGCAGCCCTTCGTCATGGCCATATTTCGACAGCAGTTCGATATTTTCGACCGGCAGATACAGCCGCGCGTTTTCGGCATATTCCAGACTAATGCACTCATGTGCGGCTCCGGCGGCGGTGATCACCTCTAAACCGTGGTAGCGGCCGATGCCGTGATCCACATGCACCACCAGATCACCCGGGCTGAGGCTTTGGGTTTCAGTCAGGAAGTTTTCTGCCTTGCGGCGTTTGCGCGGCGCGCGGATCAGACGATCACCCAGCACATCCTGTTCCGAAATCACTGTCAGTTTGCGATCCTGCCAGGGCGCTTCAAACCCGCTTTCCAGCGACCAGACAGCCAGATGCAGACCGGTTTTGCCAATGCGCGTGCCGTTTTGAATGGGGATCGCGCTGGCCAATCCTTCGTCTTCGATCAATCCAGACAGGCGTTCACGCGCCCCTTCCGAATAAGATGCGATGACCACGGGGCCGTCTTGAAGTTTTACCTTCACATGATCGGATAAGGCACCAAAAAGACTGATGCTTTCCTGCTGCCGCTCAGGCGAGAAATTGCGCCCGATCCGGCCCATGGCATCAATCGCACCGGGCCCAGAGGCCTGCGGCAGCGGGTTCATCTGCACCACACGCCGCGCATCCAGCGCGCCTTCCCAAGCGTCATCCGTCAGATACAACAGATCCGGCGGGATCGGTTTGTAGACCGAACTGCCCATGGTTTTCTTTTGCGACAGCGCATGTTTGCGGGTGCCATATTGGTCATCAATGCTTTCCCAGCGCGCCAGACGTGCGGGGGTAAACTGGTCATCCAGCATCACCGGCGCATTGGGCAGATAGTCGAACAGAGTTTCCAGCTTGTCATGAAAAAACGGCAGCCAATGTTCAATGCCCTGATGCTTACGCCCGGCGCTGACCGCTTCGTACAGCGGATCATCCGTGCCCGCGGCACCAAACTCGATGCGATAGTTCTGCCTGAACCGGGTGATTGCCGCATCGTCCAGGATCACCTCGGAAACCGGCGCCAGTTCCACAAGATCCAGTTTTTCAGTGGTCCGCTGCGAGGCAGGATCAAAGCGCCGCGCGCCATCGAGCGTATCGCCAAAGAAATCCAGCCGGACCGGGCCCGCATGCCCGGGGGGGAAGATATCCACGATGCCACCGCGAATGGCGTAGTCGCCGGGCTCCATCACGGTTGGCGCCTGAGAAAATCCCATGCGCACCAGAAACTTACGCAGCGCATCTTCATCAACCCGTGATCCAACCCGCGCGGAAAAAGCTGCGTCGCGCAGGGTCTCGCGCGCGGGAACATATTGTGTCACCGCAGACAGCGTGGTCAGCAGCGCATAGTCCGTGGGCATTCCATGCACCAACCCGGCCAAGGTCGCCATACGCGCAGCCGAGATATCTGCATTTGGCGACACGCGATCATAGGGCACGCAATCCCAACCGGGAAACACCACAACAGGCAGATCCGGCGCAAAGAACGCCAGCGCATCGCGCATCGCCGCCAGACGTTTATCATCACGGGCGACATGGATCACCGGCCCATTGGCGCGGGTGATTTCCTTGATCAAAAGCGCAGCGTCAAACCCTTCCGGGGCGCCACCCATGGTGATGCGATCTGTGGTCATAGCGTGCCTTTGGACGTGCTGAAGTGAGATCAGGCCTTAATAAGCCGATGCGTTCTGGGCGATACCCCAGAAAGATGTAACAAAAATAGAAAAAATGCCAATCATCTGGGTGTAAATCCGATGCAGTTTCAGCCGTCGCCAAAGTGCCTTGCCGGTGCTTTCCCCCTTCTTGATGCGATGCGCCGTCGCAACGCTGAGAGCACCAACAAGGCTTAGGGGAAACAACAGTAAAAACAGCGCCTGTGCGAATTCGACAGCATAGATGAACCCGATCATCGCCAACGCTGTCAGAAAAGCCGACGTCAGCGCAACAACAATGGCTCCGGCTTCCTGGACAATAAACAGGATGCGGTTGGCATAGATCGCAACCAGATTTTCCAGATCCACACGCGCCTGCCCGTCGTGACGCCGGGCGCGTTCCACCATGTCATAGGGCACACCGATGACCCAGTGGCTGGTGGACGACCAGATGACTGCCAGGACAATCCAGAACCACAGGTTCGAGAAGGATCGCATGTCGATCATTTCGAAAACGACCAGATACCAATCCATATTGCACGCCTCAATCTTTGATTTTTTCCCCTTGTATCGGCTGCGCATCGCAATGCCCAGAGCCCAATTAGATGCGGCTTGATGGCGCTGGACATGTGTTGCGTCAAAGTGCATCCCATTGGAAACACCCAAAGGAAGCGAGACGGAGACTTAACATGCGCCCGACCCAAGCCCCATTTCCTGCGACCCGTCTGCGCCGCCTGCGCAAATCCGAGGCAATACGGTCATTGGTGCGTGAAAACAGCCTCAGCCCGGCGGATTTCATCTGGCCCGTGTTCGTGCGCGATGGCGAAGGCGTCAGTGAACCCATCGCCTCAATGCCCGGGGTTCATCGCCTGTCGGTGGATCTGGTGGTGAAAGCCGCGCAAGAGGCCTTTGCGCTGGGAATCCCCTGCATCTGCCTGTTTCCCTACACAGATCCCAGCCTGAAAACAGAAGACTGCGCCGAAGCCTGGAACCCGGAAAACCTGTCAAACCGCGCCACACGTGCGATCAAGGCGGCAGTGCCGGATATGCTGGTGATGACCGATGTGGCTTTGGACCCTTACAACATCAACGGCCACGATGGTTTTGTTGAAAATGGTGAGATCGTCAATGACCGCACCGTCGAAGCGCTGGTGAAACAAACACTTAGCCAGGCTGAGGCCGGCGCCGACATCATCGGCCCCTCTGATATGATGGATGGCCGGATTGCCGCAATGCGTACAGCGCTGGAATCTGACGGGCACACAAACGTGCTGATCCTCTCCTATGCTGCAAAATATGCCTCGGGGTTCTACGGGCCATTCCGGGATGCTGTGGGCGCCTCTGGCGCGCTGAAAGGGGACAAAAAAACCTATCAGATGGACCCGGCCAATTCGGACGAAGCCATGCGCCTGATTGAACGGGATCTGATGCAGGGGGCGGATATGGTGATGGTCAAACCGGGCATGCCCTATCTGGATATCTGCCGCCGTGCCAAAGACATGTTTGGCGCGCCCACCTATGCCTATCAGGTGTCGGGCGAATATTCGATGATCGCAGGGGCAGCGGATCGCGGCTGGCTGGATCACGACAAGGTCATGCTGGAAAGCCTGATGTGTTTCAAACGGTCCGGCTGTGATGGTGTTCTGACGTACTTTGCCCCTCAGGCAGCGCGTCTTTTGAACGGGTGATTTTCGGCCAAATCCCGCTTGCGTGAGGTGACAGTCTCTGCCCAAAGCGGTATATCAGTGCCAACCGGCGAAACAGCCGGATCCTGAGGCTATGAAAACTGGGCAGTGATATGACGATATCCAGACGACAACTGACATTCGGATTGGGTGCCACCACACTCTTGGGGGCCTGCACCGCAGGGGGCAGCCCAAAACGCGAAGGGCCAAGCGCGATTGATGCACGCTCTGATGCGACGCTGGCGCAGCTTTATCGCGACTATCCTGCCACCCAGAATTTGGGCCAAGATGCCAAAGGCGTGCTGGTCATGCCGCTGGTCACCGAAGCGGGTCTGGGCTTTGGCGGCGCTTACGGGCGCGGTGCCCTGCGTGTTGGCGGGCAAACCGTAGATTACTATTCCATTTTCAAGGCCACAGGCGGGCTGCAAATCGGCGCGCAACAATATGCGCATGTGCTGTTTTTCATGACCGATGGCGCCTTGGATACCTTCCGCAGATCACCCGGATTTGCGGCCGGGGCGAATATCGAATACGCCACCCCAGCCAAGGGCGAAACCTTTGGCGCTGAGACCACAACTTCGCTGGCACCGATCATTGCAATTGTCTTTGGTCAGTCCGGGCTGCGTCTGGGGGCAACGCTGGAAGGCGTAAAATACACCCGGATCTACCCCTAAGGCACTAATTGGGGTTTTTCTTGTGCAATTGCCTGCAAAATCAGGCGCGGGCATTGCACCTATGGCTTGGGCTCTGATATAGTTGTGGCAATAAATATAGCATAACAACGGACAGGCGACCCACGTGAGCGACACGCCCGAAACCCCTGAAACCGAAGAGAAAACGCCGCCACCCCCACCGGGTGGTCCTTCGATCTCAATCGAAAATGAGATGAAGTCGAGCTATCTCGACTATGCAATGAGCGTGATCGTCAGCCGCGCCATCCCGGATGTGCGCGATGGCCTGAAACCTGTGCACCGCCGTATTCTCTATGCGATGCATGATGGCGGCTATACCCCTGACAAAGCTTATCGCAAATCTGCGAAATCCGTAGGTGAAGTGATGGGTAACTATCACCCGCACGGCGACAGCGCGATTTACGATGCGCTGGTGCGGATGGCGCAGGATTTTTCAATGTCGCTGCCTTTGATCGACGGTCAGGGCAACTTTGGCTCGATGGACGGGGATCCGCCCGCGGCCATGCGTTATACGGAAAGCCGTCTGGCAAAATCTGCCCTGTCGCTGCTGACCGATATCGACAAGGACACCGTTGATTTTCAGGACAACTATGATGGTAAAGAGCTGGAGCCAACCGTTCTGCCTGCGCGCTATCCCAATGTTCTGGTCAATGGCTCTGAGGGGATCGCTGTGGGTATGGCCACGCGCATTCCACCACACAATCTGGGCGAAGTGATTGATGCCACTCTGGCGTTGATCGAAAACCCGGATCTGTCCTCTGAGCAACTGATTGATTACATCCCTGCCCCGGATTTCCCCACGGGCGGCGTGATCATGGGCCGTTCTGGCGCGCGCAAAGCCTATACAGAAGGCCGCGGCAGCGTTGTTATCCGCGCCAAAACCCGCGTCGAAGAAATTCGCAAAGATCGCTATGCCATCGTCATCGACGAAATTCCCTATCAGGTGAATAAGGCGACCATGATCGAACGCATCGCCGAAGCGGCGCGTGATAAAAAGATCGAAGGCATCGCCCATGTTCAGGATGAATCTGACCGCGATGGTGTGCGGGTTGTTGTCGAACTGAAACGCGATGCCACCGCCGAAGTTGTGCTGAACCAGCTGTTCCGCTTTACGCCGATGCAGGTCAGCTTTGGCTGCAACATGCTGGCACTGAACGGTGGTCGTCCGGAACAGCTGACCTTGCGCGCTTTCCTGACTGCCTTCATCGACTTCCGCGAAGATGTTGTCGCCCGTCGCACCGCACATCTGCTGCGCAAAGCGCGTGAACGCAGCCATATTCTGTGTGGTCTGGCCGTCGCCGTTTCCAACGTAGATGAGGTTGTCGCCACCATTCGCTCCTCAGCGGATGCCGCCGAGGCCCGTGTGCGCCTGATGGAACGTCGCTGGCCTGCGCAGGAAATCCTGCCCTTCATCAAGCTGATCGACGATCCGACCCATACCGCCAACGAAGATGGCACGTATAACCTGTCAGAAACCCAGGCCCGGGCCATCTTGGAACTGCGCTTGCAGCGCCTGACCCAGCTGGGTGTGAAAGAAGTCACAGACGAGCTGGAAGAACTGGCCGGTAAGATCAAGGAATACCTTGAGATTCTGTCGTCGCGCGATCGCATCATGGGCATCATTTCTGATGAAATGACCCAGGTGAAAACCGACTTTGCCGTTCCGCGCCGTACTCAGATCATTGAGTGGGCGGGCGATATGGATGACGAAGACCTGATCGAACGCGAAGACATGGTCGTGACCGTCACGCAGTCGGGCTATATCAAACGCACGGCTCTGGCTGACTTCCGCGCGCAAAAGCGTGGAGGCAAAGGCCTGTCCGGCATGTCGACCAAAGATGACGATGTGGTGACCACGCTGTTTGTGGCAAACACACACACGCAACTTCTGTTCTTCACCACCGATGGCATGGCTTATAAGCTCAAGACCTGGCGCCTGCCGCTGGGTGGGCGCACGGCAAAAGGCAAGGCCATCGTCAATATCCTGCCCATCCCGTCCGGGGTGTCGATCGCAGCAATCATGCCTGTGGATCGGGATGAAAAAGACTGGGATGATCTACAGATCGTCTTTGCCACATCCGCTGGAACTGTGCGCCGTAACCGTCTGTCAGATTTCACAAATGTGAAATCTAACGGTAAGATCGCGATGAAGTTCGAAGGCGATGATGAAACCACCCGCCTGATCAACGCGCGCATCTGTTCTGAAGATGACGATGTGATGCTGGTGACCAACTCGGGCCGGGCGATCCGCTTCCCTGTGACAGATGTGCGTGTGTTCAATTCGCGCAACTCGACCGGTGTGCGCGGTGTAAAGCTCAGCGGTGACGACGAAGTTGTTTCGATGTCTGTCATCCGCCACTTCGATGCGGAAAGCGACGAGCGGGCCTCATATCTGAAGATGCGCCGCGCCATGGCCGGCGTCAGTGAAGATGACACCTCGGATGAGGAAGGCAACGCCAATAGCCCGCTGCCGCAGGATCGCTATGCGGAAATGTCGGCGGCTGAAAATCTGATCCTGACCATCACCGCCGGGGGCCTTGGCAAACTGTCGTCCAGCCATGACTATCCGGTGCGTGGCCGGGGTGGCATGGGTGTCACCGCCTGGGAAAAATCCATGCGCGGTGGGGCGATCATTGCATCGTTCCCTGTCGAACTCGAAGATCAGATCATGCTGGCAACCTCGACCGGGCAATCAATTCGGGTGCCTGTGGATGGGATTTCCTTCCGCTCGCGCAGCGCCGGCGGCGTGAAGGTCTTCAATACAGGCAAGGGTGAAACTGTGGTCTCTGTCGCCTGGATCGCTGATCAGGCCGACGAGGAAGAGACCGAAGAGTAAACCCAGTCTATAGAACAAAGAAAGGCGCCCAATCGGGCGCCTTTTTGTTTGCCTTGTGATCAGATCAAAGATCGTAGATAGCGGTAAACTTGTCTTTTAGATAGGCCAGAAGAGGTGCTTCAGACGCCGCTTCGCCCGCGGCATTTGCGATCACCTGTGGCGGCGCAAAGCGTTTGCCATGCTGTTGCAGATTCTCGCGCAGCCAGTTCGTGGCTGGGGCGGTGTTCCCCTTTGCCAGTTCCTCATCCAATGTGGGAACATCGCGGCGCAAAGCTTTGTAAAGACAGCCAGCATAGACATTGCCCAAGGAATAAGTCGGGAAATAGCCGATCAGGCCTGCAGCCCAATGTACATCCTGAAGAACCCCGTTCGAGGCCTTATCCACGGCAAAGCCAAAATCTTTTTCAAACCGCTCATTCCAGGCGGTTTCAAGGTTTTTGACCTGCAGATCCCCCGCGATCAAAGCGCGCTCAAGATCAAAGCGCAGCATCACGTGCAGGTTGTATTGCAACTCATCCGCTTCGGTCCGGATAAAGCCATTGCGCACCGAATTCACAGCAGCATAGAAATCATCTTCGGTTGTGATGCCGAAGTCACCAAACGCATCCCGCATCTGCCCAAACATCCAGCCGGTAAAGGCACGGGAGCGGCCGATCTGATTTTCATAAATCCGGCTTTGGCTTTCATGCACCCCCATCGAGGCCCCCGACCCCAGAGGGGTCAGCAGATAGGCCTGATCAATGTTCTGTTCATAGGCCGCATGCCCGACCTCATGGATGGTCGAATAAAAACAGTTGAACGGATCCGTTTCGACCGTGCGGGTCGTAATGCGCACATCATTGCCGCTGCCCGAACTGAAGGGATGCACCGCTTTGTCAACGCGCCCGCGGTTCAGATCATAGCCAAAGCATTCTGCCAGTTTCTGCGAAAACGCCATCTGCAGGGTTTCGTCGAATGTCCCGCTCAGGCCCTGTTTGGCCGGTTTGCTCAGAACAGCTTCGCGCAGCTCAACCAGACCAGGGCGCAGAGCGTCAAACATTGCCGCCAGATCAGTGGCTTTGGTGTCGGGCTCATAATCGTTTAACAGGGCATCATAGGCGTCGCCATCGCCAGCCAGCGCACTGGCCTCTTCCTGACGCAGTCGAACGATGTTTTCCAGTGTCGGAACAAAGGATTGAAAGTCATTGTTGCGACGCGCCTCTGCCCAAATGGCATGGGCGGCACTGGTGGCACGGGCGATTTCAGTGGCCAGCTGTTCAGGCACTTTTGAATAGCGCTCATAGCTGCGGCGGATCTGATTCAGCTGCGCCTGATCGACATCAGATAGGGCACCCGCGTCGATAGCAGCCAGCCAGTCACCCACCTGCGCGCTGGTGCGGCGCTGGTGCAAGACCCCTTCGATTGCCGCGATTTCGTCGCCGCGCTGTGTGGCGGCCCCTTCGGGCATGGTGGTTTCCTGATCCCACCCCAGACGCCCAGAAATCTGCCCCAAAGCCTCGGTGTCGCGCTGATAGGTCATCAGCTCAGAAAATGCGGTCATATACTCTTATCCCCTGATGGATTGTTGGACAGGATAGCGTGCGCCAAACCGTGCGCGCAAAATCAGAACCCAAACGGCAATTGCGCCCAGCTGGTGCAGAATTGCCAGATGCAAAGGTGCAATGTAAAGCACTGTAATCACACCCAGAACCATCTGTAACAGCACCACCGCCATCAAAGCGTTAAAACGAAAGCGGGTCTCTGTGTTGGGGGATTTGCGCGCGCGTCTCCAGATCACAATGGCAAAGATCAGGATCAGATAGCCCGCAATCCGGTGCATGAACTGGGTCAGTCCCGGATTTTCAAAGAAATTGCGCCAAACAGGTTCAATATCAAAGGCATAGGGCGGAAATATCTCACCCGCCATCAGCGGCCAGTCATTGAAGCTGCGCCCGGCGTCAATCCCCGCCACCAGTGCGCCCAACAGAATCTGTACAAAGCTCAGGTGCAAAAGCCCGGTCGACATGGAAAACAGCTTGGGGTCTGCCAGGCGGCGCGCCTGCATCAGATCCCGTTCTTCCCGTGCCAAGGTAAAGACATACCAGGCAATAAACCCAAGGATTACAAAAGCCAGCCCCAGATGCGTCGCCAGGCGATATGAGGCCACGTCAAGCATTTCACCGCCCAGACCTGAATGGACCATCCACCAACCGATAAAGCCCTGCACACCACCCAAAGCGCCCAGCATCAACAGACGCCCTGTCCAGCCTGTGGGGATCTTGCCCGCCGCCAGAAATCCAAAGAACCCCAGCGCCCAGACAAGGCCAATCACCCGGCCCAGCTGCCGATGCCCCCATTCCCACCAATAGATGAACTGAAATTCAGACAGGCTCATGCCTTTGTTTTGCAACTGGTATTCAGGGATGGTTTTGTATTTTTCGAATTCAGACTGCCAGTCTTCTGCATTCAATGGTGGGATGGCCCCGGTAATGGGTTTCCATTCGGTGATCGACAGGCCTGAATCCGTCAGGCGTGTCAGCCCGCCCACCAGGATCATCACCACCACCAGCGCGAAAAGTGACATCAGCCACCAGCGGATCGCCCCCCGTGCGCCAGATTTCCCGGCATCAATCATACCACCAGCGGGCGTCGATTTGGAGGCCGAAGCATCAGCCACCTCTTCGAAAAGCTTGCGTTTTTCGGCCATGAAGATCTCCCTTTCCGGCAGAGATTAGTCAGCGGTTCTGACCGCTTCAAGGAGGTGCGACAAGAAGGTGTGATTGGGGTCAGTCCTGATCGCCACGCTCTTTCCAGCGCACCATCTGGCGCATCATGCCATGCAGCATCTGAACATCGGCGCGGGTCAGCGGCAGGCGGCTCCACATATTGCGCAGATTGATCTTCATGCTGGCGGCTTTGTGTTCAGGGAAAAAGAAGCCGGCGTCCTGCATGCGGTCTTCGTAATGTCGGGCGAGATGGTCGATTTCCTCATGGATCGCCCATTCCGTGCCTGCCAATCCTTCTTGCTTTTCAGGGGCCTGACTGGAAACCCTCATCCATTCATAGGAACACAGCAACACACATTGCGCCAGATTAAGCGAAGCAAACTGCGGGTTCACCGGCACCGAGATAATCGCATTGGCCTGCGCAATATCGTCGTTTTCCAGCCCGGCACGTTCAGGGCCAAACAGGATAGCCACTTTTTGCCCCTGGGATATGCGGTTGTGCGCCTCTTGCATGGCGCGTTCTGGGGTAAAGACGGTTTTTGTCAGATCGCGTGGCCGTGCTGTGGTGGCCATGACATAGGTACAATCCGACAGCGCCTGCGGCAGATCCTCGGTCAGCATGGCTTCGTCCAGCAGCCGCCCGGCCCCGCTAGACATGGCTACGGCCTTTTCATTTGGCCAGCCATCGCGGGGATCAACAATTCGCATGTGATCCAGACCAAAATTCCACATCGCCCGTGCCGCAGCACCGATGTTTTCCCCCATCTGGGGACGAACAAGAACCACCGCGGGTTGCGCTTTTCCTGAGGCCATTGTGCTCTCCTTTGATCGCACAGGGGGTATAACCCGCGCGCGGCAGGTGCAAGCCTTTGTCCGCTCGGGCGGAAAATCACGATGGTCAAGCGCGCGCTGGCAGGGTATGACCGCAGCCAGTGCAACAGGAAGACCCCATGGACCAGACCGACGCCCCCCAGATTTATCTGCTGACGCCGCCTGAATTTGAACTCAGCACCTTTCCGGGGCAATTGGCCCAGGTGCTGGATGGCGCTGACATTGCCTGCCTGCGTCTGTCCATGGCCACCCGTGATGAAGATCGCCTGACCCGCGCGGCCGATGCCATCCGCGAGGTGGCCCATAAGGCGGATGTGGCGCTGGTGATTGATACCCATGTGGTGCTGGCGCAGCGTCTGGGGCTGGATGGGGTGCACCTTCTGGATGGATCACGCTCGGTTCGGGCAGCCCGCAAAGAACTGGGGGCTGAGGCCATTGTCGGTGCGCACTGTGGTCAATCCAGCCATTTCGGCATGGAGGCCGGCGAAGGTGGCGCAGATTACATTGCCTTTGGTCCAGTCACCGGTGCGCTAGGTGATGGCGAACTGGCTGAACGCGATCTGTTTGAATGGTGGTCGCAGATGATCGAGGTGCCCGTGGTGGCCGAAGGCGGCATCACCGCCGACATTGCGCGCACGCTGGCCCCGGTGGTGGATTTCTTCGCCATCGGTGAAGAAATCTGGCGCGAAGACGATCCGCTACAGGCTCTGAATGCGCTAACCACTGCGATGCGATGACGCCCGCAGGGCGGAAAAGCTTACCCTTTCGGGATACCGCGTGAGAGCCGCGCCATGACATCAGTGCGCAGCTCTGCTTCAAGATGAGCCGCCAGCGCTTTGCGATTGGCAAAATCCGCCACGGCAACGGGTTGGTGATAGACCAGCTCAATGGCGCCTTGCGGTGATTGCGCCAGCACGTTCAGCAAAGACGGGCCAAAGCCCATGTCCCCCCACCAGCCGTAAAACCGCGCATCTGCCCCCGCAGGGGCGTGATAGACGACGGATACCACCTGAATTTCCAGCTCATGCTTCAGGGATTCATCAAAGAATGCCTGAAAGAGCGTTGTTTTAAAAGGTAAAACTCTGCGACCATCCGTGGATGTGCCTTCTGGAAAAAACAGCAGGCGATGCCCCAGCGACAGTCTTTCGCGAAACAGCTGCGTCTGAAAACGCGCTTCTTTGCGGTCGCGTTTGATAAAAACCGTGCCCGTCGCTCGTGCCAGCCAGCCAATGCCGGGCCAGCCCGCGACTTCGGCCTTGGACACGAAATAGATGTTCTTACGGCTGTTCAGGGCAAAGATATCCAACCAAGACGCATGGTTGGCCACCACAACCCCCAACTTTGAGGTCAGCGCCTTCCCTTCAACATGCAGCGGCAGCCCCATAATCCGCAGGGCTGTGCGGCAAACGCCCTGCGTGATCCATGGGGTGACCGGACGATCCGCACCACAAAGCGGGCGTTCAATCAGTCGGATCATCAGCAAAACCGCCAATCCCCCAAAAACCACCAGCGCCAGAATCGGCGCGCGCACAGCAATCCGCAGCCAACCCATCGCGGTGATTTTATATTCGGCAGGTTCGCTGCCCGGATCCCATGGCTCTACGATCATCCCCGCGCCTCACTACTGTACACTTTGCGCTGTTTTTCGGTCATCCGCGCCGTATCAAGCACCAGACAGACATCGGTGGTGTTAAAGGCATGATCCACAAAGGCGCCATCCCCAATCGTGCCGCCAAGGCGCAGATACGCTTTGATCAGGGCCGGGATCTCCAGCATCGCCTGACGACGGTCAATCTGATCTTCTGGCATCAGATCCATCGGCTGATAGGCCCGCGCCCGAACGCGCAGATCTTCTGGGGCCAGATGGCGGTGATGCAGCAGTGACAGCGGCTGCGCCAGTGCCTGCACATCGGTGCCGTGAAAACTGGCCACACCAAAGAGCACTTCAATCTCGTGTTGCAGCACGTAACCTGCCAGCCCCTGCCAGAGATGAAACATCGCAGCCCCACCGCGATATTCGGGATGCAGACAGGATCGCCCCAGTTCCAACAAACGCCGTCCGCTTCGGCGCAGCGGTGTCAGATCATATTCGTCTTCGGAATAAAACTGCCCGGCAGCCTGTGCCTGATCATCGCGCAACAGCCGATAAACGCCAACAACAGCATGTTCGCGCGCCTCATCCAGCACCAGAAGATGATCAAAAAACGGATCGAAGCGGTCTTTTTCCAGCCCTGCGTCATGATCGACAAGATCACCATCCCCGCCCAGTTCTTCGACGAAAACCTGATAGCGCAGGCGCTGCGCTGCCCGAAGATCCGCCTCATCCTGCGCCAGCCTAACCGAGAATCCCTGGGGTATACGTGTCATGTGATCCGCCCTGCCGATTTGATCTTGCTTCTAGGCAGCCCGGCCAACAAGTTCAACTCGTGCCTAAAAAATTCACAAGTCGTTAACCTTTCAGAAACCACTATAAGGCTATGTTAACTATTAAAAACAGGAAGAAGCACGACCTTGGTCGCATCAATGACAACCTTACCTTGCTCTCGAAAGTTGACAGTAATCCGGCCCGCGCTGTTGGATTGCACCTGCCCCAACCCCCAATCGGGCTGGTCCGGGTGTTTCACCAGCATGCCTGGCTCAAGTAACGCGTTAAGATCGCTCATAGTACAACACCATCAGGATGGACTTTCATGACACTCCCTACCCATGCACAGCTTGCTTCGTTAATTGGTTCTCGTTTGTGCCATGATCTGATCAGCCCGATTGGTGCCATCCAGAACGGTCTGGAACTTGTGGAACTGTCGGGTGCGGTCGAAGGTGGCTCGCCAGAGTTTTCGCTTATTCAGGACTCATGCCAGAATGCAGCCGCAAGGATCAAGTTCTTCCGTGTGGCATTCGGCAGTTCCAAATCCGGGCAGATGATGTCGCAAAACGAGGTGGCCTCGGTGCTGCGCGATCTCAATCAGGGATCACGGATCAAAAGTGATTGGAAGCCCCTGGGCGAAATGCTGCGCTCTGAGGTGCAACTGGCGTTTCTGGCGCTGATGTGTTGCGAAACCGCGCTGCCGCAGGGCGGGCAGGTGACAATTGATCGCGATGCAGCGGGCTGGAGCCTTGTGGCACAAGGACCAAAAATCGCGGCTGATCAGGCAAAATGGGATTACCTCAATGGCGCAGCCACACTGGAGCTAGCGGCCAATATCGTGCAATTCCCGATGCTGCGCCTGTTGTCAGATGAGAGTGACAAGAAGATCCTCGTCACCCCCTCAGACACGACTTTGACGCTGAAAATCGCCTGACCTTAGCTGCGGATTGTCCCGTCACCCACAACGACATATTTGAAACTTGTCAGCTGGGTGGCGCCCACCGGCCCGCGCGCGTGCATTTTGCCCGTGGCAATCCCAATCTCGGCGCCCATGCCAAACTCACCGCCATCGGCAAACTGGGTTGAGGCATTGCGCATGACAATCGCGCTATCGACCCGCTCAAAGAAGCGATCCGCCGCCGCGTCGTCTTCGGTGATGATGCAATCGGTGTGATCCGAGCTAAAGCTGCGAATATGTGCAATCGCGGCATCCAGATCCTCGACCACTTTGGCGGCGATAATGGAATCGAGATATTCTTTCCCCCAATCCCCATCAGTTGCCTGAGTGGTACCTTCGATGGCTTGCAAGACCTCACCGGCGCGCACCTCGACGCCAGCATCCAACAGCGCTTTGATCAACCCCTGCCCGATGGTGTCGACAACATCACGGTGAATCAGCAGACATTCTGCGGCCCCGCAAATGCCGGTACGGCGGGTTTTGGCATTCAGCACAATCGACAGCGCCTTGATCGGATCTGCCGCCTTGTCGATATAGATATGCACGATCCCTTCGAGATGGGCAAAGACCGGCACGCGGGCTTCGCGCTGCACCAGCCCCACCAGCCCCTTGCCGCCACGCGGCACAATCACATCAATGTGGTCGGTCATGGTCAGCATTTCCGACACAGCCGCGCGATCACGGGTGGGGATCAGCTGAATTGCATCTTCGGGCAGCCCGGCAGCCTTGAGCCCTTCAACCAGACAGGCGTGGATCGCGCCAGAAGAATGAAAGCTTTCCGATCCACCACGCAGGATCACCGCATTGCCAGCCTTCAGGCACAGTGCGCCAGCGTCCGCCGTGACATTGGGGCGGCTTTCATAAATCACGCCCACCACACCCAAAGGGGTGCGCACACGTTTTATATGCAGACCGGTCGGACGATCCCATTCTTCCATGGTCTGGCCAACGGGGTCATCTTGCGCGGCCACAGCGCGCAGCCCGTCAACGATGCCCTGAATACGCGCCTCATCCAGCATCAGGCGATCCATCATCGCATCAGACAGGCCTTTGTTGCGGCCAAACTCAAGATCTTTGCCATTGGCCTCAATGATTTCGGCCCGGCGCGCCCAGACCGCATCCGCTGCGGCCTCCAGCGCCTGTTGCTTGGCCGGGGCTGGAGCAAACGCCAATTCTGCCGCTGCGCCCTTTGCGCGCGCGCCGATATTTTGCATCAAAGCGGGGATGTCGGTGTGATCCGTCATGGATGCCTCCTGATTTGGCGTTTGAAATCTTGCGTAGTTGTGAAGAGATGCGCCCGAAAGGGCAAGCATTTAAACCAAGTTACACGGCCATGTCGTCACGATGGATCAACACAGCCCGGCCCGGGTAGCCCAGGATCTCTTCGATATCCTGGCTTTTGTGCCCGGCAATGGCGCGCGCCTCTGGGGCCGTATAGCGCGACAGCCCCTGCCCCAGCGTTTCGCCCGTGGTGCAGCGAATGCTGATCGGATCGCCGCGCCCGAAATCGCCCTCAACGCCGCGCAATCCCGCAGGCAAAAGCGATTTGCCCGCCCGCAGCGCCACGGCGGCACCTTCATCGACAATGACTTCGCCCTGCGGTTTCATCGCTGAAATCCAACGCTTGCGCGCCGCATGCGGGTCAAGCTGCGGGGTGAACCATGTGGCGGCACAGCCCTCTTCCAGCCGTTTGAGCGGATACAGATCCGCACCATGGCAAATCACCATGGCACAGCCCGAGGCAGTGGCGGTTTTTGCCGCCAGCAATTTGGTTTTCATCCCGCCTTTCGACAGGCCCGATCCGGCATCACCGGCCATGGCTTCGATTTCGGGGGTAATCTGGCTGACCACGTCAAAGCGGGTGGCGCTGGGATCATCATTGGGATTGCCTGTGTACAGACCGTCGACATCCGACAGCAGCACCAGCACATCCGCACCAACCGTTGCCGCGACCTGCGCTGCCAGACGATCATTGTCGCCATAACGGATTTCATCCGTGGCGACCGTATCATTCTCATTCACAATCGGCACCGCACCAAAGCCAATCAGGGTTTCCAGCGTGGCGCGTGAATTCAGATAGCGGCGGCGATCAGCAGAATCTTCCAGTGTCACAAGCACCTGAGCGGTGATCTGACCATGGGGGGCGAGAGCTTCTTCCCAGGCGCGGGCCAATCGGATCTGACCAGCCGCAGCCGCGGCCTGAGATTGTTCCAATGGCAGCTCTGTCATTGGCAGGCCCAGAATACCCCGGCCCAAAGCAATAGAGCCCGAGGAGACCAACACCACATCCGTGCCGCGCGCGCGCAGCCGCGCGATATCTTCTGCAATAGACGCCAGCCAAGTGGTCCGCAGCGCGCCTGTGTCCCGGTCGACCAATAGCGCCGAGCCGATTTTCACCACAACGCGCCGGGCGTTGCTTAGGGTTGCCACGACGCGTTCTCCTCTTCGGGGTCGACAGGTTTGTCAGCTTCGCGGCGCGCATCCACATGCGGGCGCAGCGCGCGCAGCACATCAGTGACACCCTCACCCGACGCCCCGGACATCAGCATGATACTCTCGGCCCCGGCAGCTTCCAGTTCGTCTTTGAGGAAGGCGCGTTCTTCGTCATCCAGCGTGTCGATCTTGTTCAGCACAGTGACGCGTGGCTTATCCGCCAACCCGGCCCCATAGGCCTGAAGTTCATCGCATATGGTCTGGTAATCTTCGATCAGAGACCCGCTGGAACCATCAATCAGATGCAAAAGCACCGCACAGCGTTCCACATGGCCCAGAAACAGATCCCCAAGGCCGCGGCCTTCATGCGCCCCTTCGATCAGGCCGGGAATATCCGCCACAACGAATTCGGTATTATCAACCCCAACCACGCCAAGGTTCGGATGCAATGTGGTAAAGGGGTAATCCGCAATCTTGGGGCGCGCATTGGATGTGGCCGCCAGAAAGGTGGATTTGCCGGCATTGGGCAGCCCCACCAGCCCCACATCCGCGATCAGTTTCAGGCGCAGCCAAAGCGTGCGATCAATCCCCGACTGGCCGGGGTTGGCGCGGCGTGGCGCCTGATTGGTGGATGTTTTGAAATGCAGGTTGCCCCAGCCGCCATTGCCGCCTTTGGCCAGCAGCACGCGCTGGCCCAGTTCGGTGATATCCGCCAGAACGGTCTCTTCGTCTTCATCCAGAATTTCGGTGCCCACAGGCACGCGCAGTACGATGTCATCGCCATCTTTGCCGGTGCGGTTGTTGCCCATACCGCCCTGCCCGCTTTTGGCGAACCAATGCTGCTGATAGCGAAAATCAATCAGGGTGTTCAGCCCATCCACGGCCTCGACCCAGACCGATCCGCCTTTGCCGCCATCCCCGCCATCCGGGCCACCGTATTCGATGTATTTTTCGCGGCGAAAGGAAATGCAGCCATTGCCGCCCGCGCCCGAGCGAACGTAAACCTTACAGAGATCGAGAAATTTCATGGTTGCACCCTCTTGGCCCATAATCGGGCATCCGCCCGTTTAACCTGACAAACCGCAATTGACAACGCATTGGCGGCTAGAAAACCGTATCGAGAACCTCAGCCAGCTGCTGTGCGATGTTCTCGGGCATCAGCGCTGCGCGCATGGCCCGCATACGATCCAGCGCTTCGGCAGCCTCTGGTGATCCCATCAGGTCTTTGGCTTTGGCCACGGTGTCGATGATGGACTGCGCGCTGTCATCTTTTGTCATGAACAGATAGTCTTCCCCCAGAAAGCGGATCGCATCGGGGACCGAAGGGCTGACGATGATGTTGCGATCGGCACGGGCCGCCACAAAGCCCTTGGTAAAGGGTTTGGGCTGGCGCAGGTCGCTTTCGGATCGGATACCATAGTGCAGGCACGCCTGCGGCAGCTCATGCAGGGCCTGTTCGAAATCCGCCTGCGCCGCACCGGAAAAGGCCAGCATGTCCGGCTGGATTGCATCGGGAATAAAGGTGTTCTCTGGATCCCCCAGATAGGCCACACGAAAAGGCTGATCCGCAGGCAGTGGGCTGGGCAGTACCCGCATATCCGCATGGTGATCCACCAGCGCAATCTGCGGCGCCTCAAACCCATCGCGCTGAGAGATGCGATCACATTTGCGCTGCATAAACTGCAAAGCCGCATCTGACGCCGCAATATGCAGGTCTGCGGTCTGAAAAACACCGCCCCCTTTGAAGCTGTCCACATGATCAATCGCCAGACAGGCCGCGCGATCCCGCAGGGTTTGGTGCTCTTGCGGGGGCAGAATATCCAGCGAGCCTTTCAAGGCGATTACGGCCGCCCCGTCCAGCTCTTTTAGCATCTTGCGCCAACGTCCGGGTTTATCCTGCGGTTTGGGCAAAACAGCGGTCTGGGCCTCAAAGCGATGGCCAAAATGGGTGTTCAGGAAATTCGCAAGTTGATCACAGCGCATATAGCGCGATCCAGAGCCACGCAGTCGCCCTTTGTACAAGAACACCACCCGGCGCTTGGCTTCCTGAAGCTTGCCGTTTTTCGAATAGTAATACCGCATGTCACCCTCCCGGTGAGACGGTTACACCAAAGCGCGCGAAGACAGGCAAGCCCCGAAAGGCTAGGGTCAGGATGCATTCATTCTGCGCCACTGGCGTTCGAAAGGCAAAAAAGCAGAGGTTTTGGGCGCGCCGAAACTGGTGGATCCAATTGCAAGCGCTCAAAGGCGCTGCGCGCTCGCGTTTCGATCGTCCGGAGGATTGCCCAGTTTTTGCCCCTGAACTGCGTTACAGCCCTTTGAAATAGAACCACTATTACAGGCGGTCTGTGCCTTGTCAGGACCGAAAACTGAGCAACCAGTGGCGCAGAATGAATGCATCCTGACCCTAAGCCCTGCGCGCAACCGTCCAAGCCTCATGCGTTAGCTGAACCTGATCACTCTGCACCGGGCCACCATAGAATGCGACTATTTGTGTTTTCACCACGCCCGTCCGGGTAAAGCCCAGCTTTCGCAACACATTTTCAGAGGCCGCATTGCCCTGAATCCAACCACTGTAGAGCGTTGCCTCAGAGCGTTCGAAATGCCAATCCACCATGGCCCGCGCAGCTTCGGTCATATAGCCCGCCCCCCAATAGGGTTGGGCTAGCCAATACCCCAGCTCATTGGTGCCATTGGCCGTCTCAATCGAGACAATCCCCATCGGATGATCAGCCATAATCACGCGATAACCCGGATCATTCGCTTTTGATGCAATAAAAGCCTCCGCATCCGCGCGATGATACGGATGCGGAAGAGAGCTCAGCCATTTGGCAACATTGGGGTTGATGATGTCCCGGGCGATCCAGTCAGCATCGCCTGTTTCCAACGGTCTCAACCTCAGGCGATCTGTCTGTATCATGAGATCTCAGCCCAGCTTATTGATATAGGTCCAGGTTGGCACCTTGGCGTTGCGGGCAACACTGAATTCTTCGGCGTCACCGATGTAATCAAAACCGCAGTTCGTCAGCACACGGCCAGAGGCCGGATTGTCCTGAAAGACGCTGGCGAAAATTGTGCGGTTGTTCATCGGGTTCGCCTCGACCAGGGCGCGCACAGCGTCCGAGGCCAGACCGGTGTTCCAATATACCGGTGCCACCCAATAGCGCACCTCGCTTTGGTTGCTGTCCATGCGATCCAGTGAAATGATCCCCATCAGTTCCGCCCGGTCGCTTTTCAGACCATCCATGGCCCAGACATCTTCCAGACGTTCAGATGAAATCACGCGATTCACATAGGCCTCTGCCGCTGCGGGCGGCAAAGGGTGCGGAATGCTCGAAGTCATCCGTGCGACCCGTTCGTCAGACATATAATGTTCCAACAGGCCAACATCCGACAGGCGCAGCGGACGCAGATCAAAGCGTTCTGTTTCCACAACGGGTTGTTCAATATGATTATCAAGGCTCATCTGCACTCTCCTCATGTGCATCAAGCGAAAATTCAGCGATGGCGTGCCAACCATCAGATCCGAATAACAACGAAAAAAGGGACCGGCGGTTTGCCGATCCCTCTATGTCATTCAGACCTTAAGGTCGGCTTACTCGGCAGCCTCCGCCAGCGGAACGATCGAGATAAAGGTTCGGCCCTTCAGGCCTTTGCGGAACTCGACAGAACCCTCTTCGGTTGCGAAGATAGTGTGGTCTTTGCCCATGCCCACGCCTTCACCCGGCCAGAACTTGGTGCCGCGCTGACGTACGATGATGTTGCCTGGGATGGCGCGCTGGCCACCGTACAGTTTCACACCAAGACGGCGACCAGCTGAGTCGCGTCCGTTACGGGAGGAACCGCCTGCTTTTTTATGTGCCATGAGTTACTCTCCTATGCCTTAAGCCAGCTCTTTGGCCTGCTCAACCCACTCGGGCTTGACCTTGGTGCCTTCGAATGTGTCGGCATCCACAGCGGCCAGCTGAGCGAATGTGGTGATGCCGGCTTCCACCAGCTTTTTGGCAGCGGCCGGGCCGACACCGTTGATCTTGGTCAGGTCGTCACCTTCCGAAGCCGCGGCCGCAGGGGCAGCTGCTTTCGGAGACGAAGACGCCGGAGCCGAGCCTGCGCCAATCGCAGCTTTAACGCCAGTTGCGTCGCCACCCGATGCCAGAACTTCGGTCACGCGCAGCAGAGTCAGCTGCTGGCGGTGGCCTTTGGTGCGCTGCGAGCTGTGCTTACGACGGCGCTTGACGAAGTTGATGACCTTGTCACCTTTGATCTGGTCGATGACTTCGGCCTGAACCGCAGCACCCGCAACCAGCGGAGCGCCAACGGTTGTGCTTTCGCCGCCAACCATCAGAATCTCGTTGAACTGGACGGTTTCACCCGCATCTGCAGCCAGCTTTTCCACGCGAAGCACATCGCCCGCCTGAACTTTATATTGCTTGCCGCCAGTTTTCATAACCGCGAACATACGCGTTATCCTTTAGCTTTCCGCGTTCTTTGGCCCCCGGCATTCTGAGATCCGTTTGCGGATTGCCCCGCGCCCATCCCCAACCGGGTGTTTGGTGCCTCGAACTGCGCGTTCCGTTAAGAACGTTCATTTCAACAAAAACAAAAGGCGGGGCCAAAGCCCCGTCTTCTGATGTGCCGTTTATGCACCCTTACAGCTATAAGTCAAGCAAAGCTTTTGCCGCTACAGATCCGATCCCTGCAATTGCTCGGCCATTGCCAGACCAAGAGCATAAGACACCTCATCATACATCTGGTTGAAGCCCGCAAAGAGCGCCTTGTTCAAAGCCTGCCCTGCATCGGTTGCGGTCATGTCTATATAACTGTCCAGCTCGCTGTCGGTCAAAGGCTTATAGGCCAGCAACATATAGCCATACAGCCACTCGCGGGAATCAATGCGGGTCTCAGCCTCCTGCGCCCAGACATCGCGCAGGATATCGTCCTCGCTCAGCTCCAACGCGCCCCCATCCGCCATGCCACGATAGAACTGCAGCAGGGAATTCAATGCCCCGCTGACGTTCAATTCCAGCAAATCGTTGACCTCAATAAACCGTGTCACCTGCTGTGCACGCGGATCATCTTCTGTGACCAAGGTCTGAAACCTGTCGCGCGCTGCCTGTTCAATGTCCTGCGCCACCATGGCCCGGCGCGCATCCAGCTCCAGCGTCAGCACACGCTGCCCTACGGGCGTGGCAAAAAAGGCCAGCAAAGGATCAACGTCCTGCCCCTCTAAAGACTGCACAAAGGCCCGCCTGACCACATCCTCCAGCCGCTCAGCGTTATAGATTTCAGAAACCAGCTGATCCCAGCGCGCGTTATAACCGGTGGCAAACATGCCCTGCGCCAGTTCATCCCCTTGCTGAAGCCCCTCTTGCCGGACAATCTGCAAAAGATCCGGCAACCTGAGAGCATCTGCCAGATCCTCCTGCGGGCTGGCCCAAGCGGCGATGCCCCAGAAAAAGGTGGTCAGATAGATGAGCACAACACGCATTCTGCGCCTCCTGTTGATCCTGCACGGCCAGGGCCACCCCCTGCCCTAGTGCGGTTTCGTTTCTAACTGCTTACCTGCACCGCGCCAAGCAAGAGCCACATGACAAGTATTTAAAGATTTTCTGCAAGAATTGGCGTTTTCCTGTTGCACCGCGATACCCCACAGTCTAAACGCCCCCACACCAAGACCCCCGCGGAGAGGTGCCGGAGTGGTCGAACGGGGCGGTCTCGAAAACCGTTGTCCCTTCACGGGGACCCAGGGTTCGAATCCCTGTCTCTCCGCCACTT
>JAOARQ010000024.1 GCA_025210455.1 Pelagimonas sp. | reverse complement strand
GCCGGCCCGGCCCGCCCCGCCCCCCGCCCCGCCCCCCCCCCCGCCGCGCCGCGGGGGCGGTTCTAGCGAAGGGGGGTGGCCTCAAATTTTGCGCCAAGCCTTGCCTGCCTACCCCCCCTTGCCCTTTGGTGTGGTGGCTGGGGTTAGGGTTGGGTTGCGAATTATTTTGGATGTGCTGGCCGGCCTGAGCAGTCATGGTTGCATTGGCTTCGATCAGCGCCGCCGCCATCAGTTCCGGGCCGGATAGCTGGGCGGGTGCGCCATAGCTGCCTGTCTTGCGGATTGTGGGAAGCACTTCGGATGTGACCCATTTCTTGAATGGTTTCGCCTCTGGCTTGCGGCTGGACAGGATCAGGGAATACAGGCCGCTTTCGTTGATGATGGTTGTGCTTTGCTCACGTCCTATGGCGTCGGTTAAACCGACATCATCTTTTTCATCATCATCAAGCCGTTTTACTGCATCCCGTGGGTTGGCTACCCCGAGCGCCTTGCACACGTCAGCCGCGACGAACCAAGGTTCACCGTTGATTACTGTTGTGCGAACCTCGTGACCTTTGAAGTCGAAATTGAAGTGGGCTTGCTGCCCCTGCGCCACCAGATCGGTTGCCGGGGCCCGCTCAAGTTGCGCGTTATTTTCGGCCCTCAGTGCGATTGCTTCCAGTTCGGACTGGCGCAGCATTTCGATAAATTCCAAATGGGTCATGTTGCGCGGATCAGGCACGGCCTCACGGCAGATGCGCTCCATCGTGTTGAACGCTTCAAGGAACTTTATCTTCCATTCCATGGCCGCCTTGCCAGTGAAGCCCATTATCAGCATCGAGTACCCATCGCGGGTCATTTTGTACATCTGGTAGGTCTGGCTGTTTTGGGGGTCAACATAGGGGGTCTCCTCAAAATTGAGGGAACCCCACTCCGGGTTATCAGCCATGAGCTTGCGGATGTCCCGCTGCACGTTGTCGTGCCGCTTCCCGAACTTCTCCGCGATGATGCGTGACGTGGTGCGCAGATCGCTATCGACAAGTCCCGCCAGTTCAGGGCGAAGGTGCTGCGCTTGATTGGTGTGCTGCTGCATGTCAGTCATTGATCTTCCTTCGAAGGCTGAGGGTTGATCAGGTCGCGCCAGTTGTCGCCTGCATGTCGCTCTCCACTTTGTGTCCCGCAAATCGCGTTCTGTGTGACACAAGCTGGTTTGTGTCCCGTGTGTTCGCAACAACGGGTGGTCGCGCTATGCGCCTGCGGAATCAGACCTATGCACTGACGGAATCCCTTCCGCGTGAAATGCTCCTGATCGAGAGAGGGTGACGCAAGGTTATGTTTCCAAAAACTGAATCATAGCCACGTCCAAATCAATGGCTTGAGTCTGTAAGATTCAAAATCTGAAAACTGTCAGTCGATCCGAATTTCACAGCCAAAATACGTTCTTGCTGCGCGATTCTTGCTTTGATTCAATGCACTTAGAAACAAAGGAAAGGACTTGGATATGAACGATTTTTCAGATGAAGACCCGCAAATGGAAGTCTCGGAAGCGCAGCGCATTTTAGCAGGGCTGGAACTGGCTCCCGATACGTCCGAAGAGACCAGAACCGCTTTGGCTGCGATGCGAATGCACTTTTATGAGCGGTCGGCAAACTTGGGGTCGGTGATTGATGACCTTGCCGAACTGCGAGAGGAAGTGGACAGGGTTGCCAGCTGCTACAAGCGTGCGCCAGACGGTGGGGCGGCGATCTATGCCTTTGATTTTGGCTACGGCCCAACACCATTGGAGCTGATCAATCAGCAGCCAGATCGTGACGCGACATAGGGCAATGCCCGCAGCAGCATAGCCAGTAAATCAGAAAAGAATGTCTGGGTAGCAACGCTATCCGGAAAGATCAAATAACCATTGGCCCGAATTGGGCAAAAGGAGATGATAGGATGTTTGCAGTAAGATACCAACGCAGAGCGGCTTATCTCAAAGGCGTTTACAATACCAATGGAATGAAGGGCTTCTCGTTAGCCTTGCTTTGTTCCGTGTTTGGAGGCTGGGTGGAGCGGCTGTTCAGTGACCCGGAAGTTCTATTGTGCGCCGACTTAAAGACCGTAGAGGGGATCAAGGCCCGCCGAACTCAAGGCGTTAACTACCTCGTCTTCCTTGAAGAGGATGCGGTAGGCGCTTCACAAGCCTAAGCTGACAGAAACAGTAAGAATGTACGGGTCGCAGGGGAAACTCTGCGGCCCTTTTGTTTTCTCAAGCTGTTTGATCAGGGGTGCTGTCAGATCAGTGCCAGCGCAAAGGCCCAGCCAGAATGTTGAGAGCCGCGTCCATCCCCTCAAGCGCCCTTTATCTGCGACTGCATCCACCCTAAATCCACCTGATTTTCGCGGGGATTCAGATTCTCAGGTTGGAACATCACGTTTCACGGCGTCCCATCATGTCTCATATTGTCCCAGAATGTGTTGACTGGTGCCAAGGTGTAACAGTCAAACCCATGCAAACTGTGGGGCTATGTGTGGGGCTGAGAAATGCGCTATTTACCTAGAGGTTTGAATTTATTGTATAATTCAGGGGTGAATGGCGGAGCGGAAGGGATTCGAACCCTCGAGACGGTTTCCCGCCTACACACTTTCCAGGCGTGCGCCTTCGACCACTCGGCCACCGCTCCGCCGACCGCTTTACAGCGAGAAAGGGGGCGGCCGCAAGAGGTATTCCTCATTTTGATGCAGCCGCTTGCGCAAAGTTTAGCTCGAGACCTGTTCGCGCAGGATAGATGCGGTCAGCGAGATCATCAGGTAGATGCCGCCGAAGATCATGAAAGCCAGCAGCGTGTTTTCGAAACTGCGCGGATAGCTGGGATCTTCCGAGGCCACGGGTTCGACCGAGGTGGTCAGATAGCGCGCCTGGCTATCTGCATCGCGGCGCGCCTGCTCCAGTCGTTCGAGCGCGGCTTGCAGCATGGTATCCCGGGTTGCCAGATCAGTTTCAGCCAGCTTCAGCTGTACCGCATTTTCGGCCAGGGATTCGCCGGTTTCGGTGGTAGTGGTCATCTGGCTGTTCAATTCGTCCAGAAGGGCCTCAAGGCGGCGGACATCGCCGCGTGCGCCGTCAACTTTGGCGCGGTTGGGGCGGGCATTATCCAGCAGGGCTTGCAGTTGCAGCTTCTTTTCCTGCAGTTGCAGCTCATAGGTGTTGATCTGCGCGCGCAGCGCAGCAATGCGGGCCTCTGGGTCAACGATATTGGCCTCAAGTTGCATCCGAACAAGACGTTCCTGCGCTTCGCGGCGGTCTTGCCTTGCCTTTTCCAGATCGACCTGAGCGTCTTCAACGGTGTTGGCGCGTTTGCGCAATGACAGGTTGTCGACACGTTCTTCGGCGTAGCCAAGCAGAACTCGACTGAACCGTTCGGCTGTGGCGGGATCCGCGGCGACAATCTGCATTCTGATGACACCTTCTGTCGGATCATAGCTGATTTCGATATTTCTCTTATACAGCTTGTATGCCTCTTCATTGGTGGCATCTTCGCTTAGCCGCTGGATTGGATCAATTTCGGGTTGTTTGAAGTGGGCCTTGAAGCCTTCATCTTCATTCAGCCGCAGCATTGCGTCTTTCGATTGCAGATAGCTTTGGACTGCAATCGCGTCCTGATTTGTGGCGAACTGGGTGCCTGAGAACAGCGATCCCATAGCGCCCGCGCCTGCACCGGTGTTCTCTGCTTTCAGAATCAGGAATTCAGTCTTTGTGGCGTAAAGCGGGGTTGCAACAATATAGAAATAGTAGCCCGCGATGATGGTCGGCAGCAGCACAAAGAAGGCCAGCCGAGACAGCAGCAGCAGCATCTTTTTGCGCCGCCGCGAGGCCAGTTCCCGCTGAATGCGCGAGATCTCTGCCGCGCGGCGTTCTGCTGGGCTAGCCATTTCAGTCGTAGGCAGCTGTTCTTTCTGGGGTGTGATCGTTTGCGGCAGCTGGGCTTTCTGTTCGGGCTGCGCAGAGGGCGCATCTGGCTGAACCAATTCCAGCATATTGGATCGCTGAAAAGGGTCGATCCCTTTGGCGCGCAACAGGCGCACAGCGTCGAAATCCGAAGTTGGTGCCAGCCCATGTTTTTGCGCCACGCGGCGCGCCATACGCAATTGGCGCCCGGTCAGACCTTCCTGACGGATCGCTTCGATGTCGGTTTCGCCAGCCACCTGCTGGGCTGAGGCCACTTCGCCAGAGCGCGCCTGCGGTTGCTGGGGCGGCGCTGAGACGGGCTGCTGTGGACGCGGCGCAGCATCGGCTTGCGGTTGTGGGTGGCCTTCAAAATCACCAAAAGTGCCGGGGGGCGGCGGAGTCACCCCGGGGGCCGCATTTGAAGAGCGGCGGATACGGAACTTTTTAGCCTTGGGTTTCGTAGTCATAGAGCTGTTTCGCTTCTTCCAAGGAATCAAACATATGCAAGGTGCCATCCATCAGGACAGCCGCTTTGCGTGCGAACTTTTCAAGAATTTTGGGCTGGTGCGAAACGATGATAATCGTTGTTGTCCGCAGCCTGTCGGCCAGAACATCACCTGCGCGTTTGTTGAAATCGACATCGGTTGAATTCGGCATGCCTTCGTCGATCAGATACATGTCGAAATCAAGCGCCAGCATCAGCGAAAAGGTGAACCTTGCGCGCATGCCCGATGAATAGGTGCCGATCGGTTGATCAAAGTATTCCTTTAGCCCGCAAAGCCAGCGGCAGAAGGATTCAACATAGTCGGGATCCAGCCCATACATACGCGCAATAAAGCGGGCATTTTCGCGGGCTGAGATCTTGGGCACAACGCCTCCCATGAACCCCAGTGGAAATGAAATACGGCAGCCCCGGCGAATTTCCCCTTCGTCAGGTTTTTCGAGGCCCGCCATCATTTTGATCAATGTGGTTTTGCCGGTTCCGTTTGGGGCCAGAATACCAAGGGATTCGCCCAGATCAACCCGAAAGGACACGCGATCAAGGATGACCTTGCGCTGTGTGCCTGTCCAGAAGGACTTGCTGACCATGTCGAATTCCAACATTTGGGTTGCCCCGCTTTTCCCATCATTCCCGTTCTGGGGATAATTCGTTGTTAAAGGACAAATTTGTCCAGATTATGGCCCGTTGTGGAAACAAAAACAATGAGGGCCCACATAGGGGCCCTCTGTAGCAACAATTCGCTAAGGAATACCTCTCAAGCGCGAGGTGATTTCTAAAGCTCGTGTTTTTCGACGCGCAGCACCTTGCCAGCGATAATGGCGGCGATGGCCGCGCCAAAACTGAGCAAGGCGCCCATCTTGGCAGCGTCCTGCACGGGGCCCGGACCAAATGCGACAGAGGCCACAAAGAGCGAGACCGTAAAGCCAATAGCCGCGACAAAGCCAATCACGATCAGATCCACCAGTCGCATCCCCTGTGGAATGCCAAGCTTGAGCGGTACAGCGGCCAGCCAGCCGAATATGAAGATCCCAATGGGCTTACCAATCAGCAGCCCCGCGAGCACCAGCCATGTTGCAGGCCCAACGGCGGAAAACTGGACACCGGCATTCAATAGCCCAAAGAAGAAGAGGATGATCTCAACCGGGTGTTTCAGCGCATGTTCGATCTGGTTCAGCAGATCGTGCAGGTATTTTTCAGCATCCGAGAAAATCCCAAAGGCACGGTCTGCGTGCGGGATGGTGGGCACAACAGGCAAAAGCCCAAGCGCAGGATGCAGCCCTGACATCATGAACCCGTACCATGAGGCGCAGCCCGCAATCAGGTAGGGCCAAAAGCTGAGGGTCTGGCGCACCCAAGTGGATGTCGGGCGATCCTGTTTGCCGCGATCCAGATGGCGCGGCAGATAGTTGAACAGCACAAAAACCAGCGCCGCCGCCCCAAACGAGAACAGCAGCCAGATCGGTGCGAGTTCCGCGGAAGGGTAGAAAATCGCCAGAATGATCAGGCCCGCAGCATCATCCGCGATTGCCAGCAACAGCAAAAAGCGCACTGCCGGATGGCCTCCGCCAAAGATGAGGCGGCCAATCAGATAGGAAAAGGCGATATCCGTTGCGGTGGGAATGGCCCAGCCATTGGCGACAGCGTTATAGACCGAAGGGCCGCCCATCACATAGGCCAGACCCAGATAGATGGAAATCGGACCGATCATGCCGCCAACAGTGGCAAACAGCGGCGTGGCGGCTTTCTTGCCACGCAGGCTGCCATTTTTGAGAACTACGGCCTCCCAGACCTCTTTGGCGGCAATAGCAAAGAAAAGCGCCATAAGCACGTCATTCACAAGATAGTGGAATGTCAGCGTACGATGCCCGTCGTGATAATGCCCGATGGGCGCATGATCCCAGATCACGAACTCAACAAAGTGATGGTAGGTGTCCGCCCAGTAATGCGGTTGCCCGGCAACAGGGGCAATCGCATCAAGATTGGCCCAAATCAGGGCGGTAATCGCCCCAAAGATCAAAAGCAGGGAATAGTTCGTTAGGAAATTCCAGACGCGGTACATGCTGTCTCCCACATTGTTTTTGGGGCAGGGGCAGCGGAACTGGTGTACCCACCCGGCTTAGGCAATGAGTGCCAAGGTGCGCCGCAGATCGAAAGATTTGGTTACAATCTGCTGCGCCTGGTACAGATGATGTATGGAAAACCCTTCACGGGTCAAGCGATCAGCCCCCACGTCAAACCCGCGACAATTGAACCAGCCAGGGCGAATCCCAAGTAAGCGGCGAAGACACGCGGTTTGACCAGCGCCCAGACAGCGATGGCTGCGGGGATACAGCTGACGCCACCTGCCAACATGAAGCTCATGGCGGCCCCATCTGCCATACCTTTTTCCAGCAGCTCTGCCACCAGCGGAACAGCGGCATAGCCGTTCAGATAGGCGGGCATGCCAACAAAAGCGCCCAAAAGCACGGGTTGCACACCTTCTCCTCCCAGGACATTGGCCACAAGCGAGGCGGGCAGGTAGTGGATCATGATCGCTTCGATCACATAAGCAAGTGTCAGCCATTTCAACAGGAACAGCAGGTTCTCAAGGCCAGTGTTTTTAAAGATCTCGATCCGGTCACTGTCTGTCCAAAATTTCCAGACGGGTCGCCCTGAAAACGGTTTTTGCACACCGCAACATCCGCCAACCTGGGGTTTTTCCCGCAGTGGATCGGCGAAAACAGGCGAAGATTTCAACACCATGGTGCCAAAGCCACCAAAGATGCCAAGGCTGACCGCAGCAACCATCTTCGCAGTCGCGAACTCAAATCCCAGAACACCAGCAGTAATGGAATACATGGCGGGATCCATCAGCGGCGACGACAGCCAAAAGGCCATGACGGCGCTCAGCGGCGCGCCAACGGCCAGAAGCGCGGCAATAAAGGGGATGACTTCGCAGGAACAAAAGGGCGAAAGCCCGCCCAAAAACGCGGCCATCACAATCATCCGGCTTTCGCGGCCTTCAAATGCCCGCGCCAGCAGGTTTTCAGCGCCAGTGGCTTTCAGATAGGCCACGGCAAAGACCGCAAACAGAATGAACGGCAGAGTGTGCAGGATAGCATTGATCGAGAAATCCAGCGTTGGGATAAGCTGCGGCCAATCCAGTATGGCGACGATCAGCAGGATCAGCGCAGATGCGACCCAGGCCCATGAAATGGCAAACTTGGGTTTCTCGGCGGAGGGTGTGCATTCACTCATCAGAGCATTCCTTTTGGGATGGCATGTCTGCGCAGCAGTTCTGCAACAGATAATCCGACAGGGCCTGAATGACCGGATAGTCGGCACCGGCGCAGATCATGCTGCGCCCGCGTTTTGTTTGCGTCACCAGACCGGCGGCAGCCAGAATTTTAAGGTGATGCGTCAGGGTTGAGCCGGTGATGCTGGTTCTTTCACCAAGATCACCCATGGTCAGACCATCGGCTCCGGCGCGCACCAGCGCGTTCAGAACAGACAGGCGTTGCTCGGATCCAAGCGCCGCGAACTGCGCCGCAGCGGTTTCAAGCGAGAGGTGGGGGCAAGGAGTCATTTTCATGATTCTAGAAATATCGAATAGTTTTTCTGGCGCAAGATAAATTTCGACGTTTGTCGAAATAAAGGCGCTGCGAAAACGTGAATTCCTGTCATCGGGGTAAGCCGCTAGCATGGGGCATGGACCATATGATTGCCGAAATTCAGGCCTGCCAGATTTGCGCCGATCGTTTTGCCGCGACTGAAACGGGCCATGCCCCACGCCCTGTGCTGCGCGTGTCCCGCACGGCGCGTATCCTGATCGCAGGGCAGGCCCCGGGTATGAAGGTGCATCACTCTGGCATGCCATTTACCGACCCCTCTGGTGACAGGCTTCGGGATTGGCTGGGGGTGGATGAGGCTTTGTTTTATGATCAGTCCCGCATCGCTATTGTGCCCATGGGGTTCTGTTTTCCCGGGTATCGCAAAGGCTCTGACCTACCACCGCCCGCGATCTGTGCGAAAACATGGCGGCAGCCAGTGCTTGATCACCTGCCAGACATTCGGCTGACATTGTTGATTGGCGGCTATGCGCAAAAATGGCATCTGGGCACCAAAGCGGGGGTGACAGAAACTGTTCAACGCTGGCGTGACTTTCTGCCCGCCGCGATCCCCTTGCCTCATCCGTCGTGGCGCAATACGGCTTGGTTGAAACGCAACCCGTGGTTCGAAGCTGAACTGTTGCCAGCTCTGCGCGCCCGCGTGAAGGATGTGATAGATGACACTGACCCCGCTTGATCAGGCCCACGCTGCTATGGAGGCCGCGCCGCAAGATGATACCGCGCGCCTGCGGTTTTACGATCGCCTTGCCGAGGCTGAGCTGTTCCTGCTGCTGAAAGAAGAGCCCAAAGGTGATGTGATTTCGCCCGAGATTTTCGACCTGCAGGAAAATTCCTTTGTTCTGGCGTTCGACCTGGAAGAACGTCTGACACAATTCGCGGAGCGGGAAGTGCCCTATGCGGCGCTGTCCGGGCGGGCTTTGGCTGGGATGCTGTCTGGGCAGGGAATCGGGTTGGCGCTGAACCTTGAGATTGCGCCATCCTCAATTTTGCTGCCACCACAGGCACTTGGCTGGTTGGTTGAGACACTTTCCAATGCGCCCGTTCAGGCCGAGGCAAAGCCTGAACAGTTCGCCATGCCGCAAAATCTGCCCGAAGCTTTGTTGAAGGCCCTGGATGCAAAACTGGCCACGGCGCAGGGGTTGGCGCGCAAGGCCTATCTGGCCGAGGTGACCTATGAAGGTGGCGGCAAAGGGCATCTGCTGGGGCTGACCGGGGCTGTGCCGGGGGCAGAGCTTGCGCTGGCCGGGGCAGTCAATGAGGCGCTGGTGTTTTCAGGTCTTGAGGCGGGGGCGCTGGACGTGACCTTTCTGTCAGACACGGACCCGCTGACCGCTGAACTAGCACGGGTTGCCCTGCGGTTTGACCTGCCGGAACCCGAAGTATCATCGGTGCAGGAGGTGCGCCCTGCACCGGGATCAGATCCGGAAAAGCCGCCGATTCTGCGTTAAAGTTCTTGCTGCAGACAGGGCAGAAGATCGCTCTCTGACGGGGTGGCTTCCCAGATGGCGCGGGCGATGGCGCGGGCCAGACAAATGCTGGCGGCATGTCCGATTTCAGAAAGTTCAGACGGATCGGACAGGGGCTTAACTCCTGTAGATAAAGAGAAAATCAGATCGCCATCCATGGGCGTATGCGAGGGCACGATGGCGCGGGCCATGCCGTCATGGGCGGCGGTGGCTATGCGGTGGCATATGGCTTTGTCCAGCTGCGCATCGGTGGCGACGATGGCGATGGTGGTGTTCCCCATCTGCGACATGGCCCGAACCTTGCGGCTGGGTGGCAGGATAAAGCCCGGGTCTGGATCAGGGCCTAACCCACCAAATTCATAGCCAATTTCAAAGGGTGCCGCCCAGAAATGTTTGCCTGACGGCGTTGTGACGCTGCCTAGCGGATTTGCCGCCACCAAGGCCCCCACTGTGACGCCATTGTCCAGCACCAGCGAGGCAGAGCCAAGCCCGCCCTTATGCTGTGCGGTTGTGGCGCCTGTGCCTGCGCCGACGGTTCCGAGTGCAAAGCTTTCCGACGCATTTTCAAGGGCTTGCCGCCCAAGAGCTGGATAAGGATTTTCGGGCCAATCCTTTGCGCCATTGTTCAATAGATCAAACAGGATCGCGGCGGGCACCAGTGGGACGCGGGCGGAAAGCACCGGAAAGCCACGCCCGTTTTGATGCAGTGCATCCATGACGCCCTGTGCCGCTGCCAGACCAAAGGCGCTGCCGCCAGACAGTACCAGCGCATCCGCGCCGGGGGCGGATTTGTCGGGGGCTAAAAGATCGGTTTCGCGTGTGCCGGGTGCACCGCCCATGACATTGACCGAGGCGACAAAAGGCTCATCCGCGACCAGCACGGTGGTGCCGGATTTCAGCAGCTCATCCTGCGCATTTCCGACCCGCAAGCCAGCGATATCGGTGATCAAATTCTTAGTGCCGGGGCGCATTGGTTAACTCCTGAAATTGGGGGGGCACATCCTATGCACAATCCATGCACAAAGCATGCGCATGCTGTGCGGGCGGCCGAAAAGGTTAAATACAGCGGCCGCCGTCAACCTCAAGGCAGACACCTGTCACCATTGAGGCCTCGTCCGAGCACAGATAAAGCGCGGCGTTGGCCATGTCTTCGGGGGTGGAAAGCCGGCCCAGCGGAATGGTCGAGAGGAATTTGGCGCGGATCTCGGGCGTGTCCTCCCCCATGAAGCTGCTGAGTAGCGGTGTTTCGCCCGCAACCGGGTTGATCGCATTGACGCGGATACCAGAGGGGGCAAGTTCGACAGCCATGGTTTTGGTTGCGGTGTTGAGCCAGCCTTTTGAGGCGTTGTACCAGTTTAAATTTGGACGAGGAGACAGGCCAGCAGTGGATGATACATTAAGTATGCACCCCGAATCCTGAGACTTGTATATAGGTATCAATGCCTTGGCGGCGAGATAGATGGATTTGCAATTCACCGCAAAGACGCGGTCAAAGTCGTCTTCGCTGACCTCTTCCAGAGGGGTTGGTAAATGTGTACATCCTGCATTATTCACAAGAATGTCGATACCACCAAAGGTTTCCTGAGCGGTGTTGATCATTGTTGTGACGTCATCTTTGTCAGAGACATCGACGCGCAGCGCGGTGCCGTCAATTTCTGAGGCGACGGCCTGCGCAGCTTCTTGATTGATGTCAGCCACCAGCACCTGCGCGCCCTCTGCGGCAAAGCGGCGTGCAATGCCCGCTCCAAACCCTGATCCCGCCCCGGTGACGATGGCTTTTTTACCTTCAAGTCTCATAATCATGTCCTTACAATAGATTAGCCGTGGAAGGCTGCAACGGTTTTGAGGGTCGAAAACCCATAGAGCGCCTCGAAGCCTTTTTCGCGACCGTGGCCGGATTTGCCGATGCCGCCAAAGGGCAGTTCGACTCCGCCGCCTGCGCCGTAGTTGTTGATGAAGACCTGACCGGAGCGGATCTGTTTGGCCAGCCGCATCTGGCGCGCGCCGTCGCGGGTCCAGATGCTGGCGACAAGGCCATAATCGGTGCCATTGGCGATTTTCAGCGCGTCTTCTTCGGTGTCAAAGGGGATGATCACCTGCACAGGGCCAAAGATTTCATCCTGCGCAAGGCTGTGATCGGGCGGAACAGGGCCAAAGAGCGAGGCAGGGACAAAATGGCCGGGGCTGTCGGGGATCTCGCTTTGCGCAAGCAGGGGCAGATCATGGGCGCGATCAAGGAATTCCTGCACGCGGGCCTTTTGTTTGGCGTTGATCAGCGGACCGATATCGGGATCGTCCAGCGCGGGGCCTATGCGTTTGGCGCGGTAGGCGTCGGACATGCGCCGGGCGACCCCATCAAACAGCGTGCGGTGCACGAGGATGCGCGATGAGGCCGAACAGGTCTGGCCCGCGTTTTGCAGGCCTGCGTTCACCAGAAAGGGGAGGGCTGCGTCAAGATCGGCGTCTTCGAAAACGATCTGAGGGGATTTGCCCCCCAGTTCCAGAGTGACGGGCACAACACTAGCCCCGGCGGCGATCTGCACGGCAGAGCCGGTCGCGACCGAACCGGTAAAGCTGAGGTGCTGAATGCCGGGGTGGGCGGCCAGCGCGGCCCCGGCTTCGCTGCCAAGGCCGGGCAGTGTATTGAGCGCGCCTGCGGGCAGCCCCGCCTGATCTGCCAGCCAGGTGAAATACAGCGCGGTCAGGCAGGCATCTTCGGCGGGTTTGAGAACGCAGGCATTGCCCATGGCCAAAGCGGCCCCGACAGAGCGGCCGATGATCTGCATGGGGTAGTTCCAGGGCACGATATGACCGGTCACCCCGTGGGGTTCCCGCATGGAATACACTGTGTATCCATCAAGGTAGGGGATTGTCTGCCCATGGATTTTATCCGCAGCCCCGCCATAGAATTCGCAGTAGCGGGCCAGGGCGATGGCGTCGGCGCGGGCCTGTGTCAGGGGTTTGCCGACATCGCGGGCTTCGAGTTCGGCGAGGATGTCGACATGTTCAAGCACCAGTTGCCCCAGACGGGTCAGGATGCGACCGCGTTCTACGGCAGTGGCTTTGCCCCAGGCCCCGGACAGGGCGGAATGTGCGGCCTGAACCGCCTTGTCGACATTTTGTGTACTGGCGCGGGCGATCATGCAGATTGGTGTATCGGTGGACGGGTCGTTCAGGGGAAGGGCGCTTTCGGAGGCGATCCACTGACCCGCGATAAACATATGGGCCGGGTTGAAAGGAAGTTCAGGATGCAAGGGGGGCTCCTATGTCTGGCAATCTGGGGGCGGCGGCAATCAATTCACGGGTATACGGGTGGGAGGGCGCGTCGAAAATCTGCGCTGTCTGACCCTGTTCCACGATCTCACCGGCGCGCATCACAAGGACACGGTCGGTAATGGATCGCACCACGGATAAGTCATGGGAAATAAAAAGATAAGTGAGACCATAGTCGCGCGACAGCTGGGCCATGAGATCAAGGATCTGCGCGCGGATCTGCACATCGAGGGCCGAGACCGCTTCGTCGAACACAATGAGTTCGGGGCGAATGATCAGGGCGCGGGCGATGGCGATGCGTTGGCGCTGCCCGCCCGAGAAGGCGTGGATGTATTTATCAGCGTCAGATGGTTGTAAGCCCACGGCGGTCAGAGCCTCGGCGATGGCTGTTGTGCGGGCGGCGCCGGTTGGGGGATCGGAGAGCAGGTGGAAGGGTTCTGCGATCAGGCGCGCGACCTTGTGGCGGGGATTGAAGCTGCCGTAAGGATCTTGGAATACAACTTGTATCTTGCGGCGGGTGTCCAGATTGGCATGGCCCTGAGTGAAGACATCGGCCCCATCCAGAGTGATCCTGCCAGAGGCGGTGGGGGCCAGCCCCAGAATGGCGCGGGTCAGAGTGGACTTGCCACAGCCGGATTCCCCCACAAGGCCCACACGTTCCCCGCGGGCGATGGTCAGAGACACATTTTTGACTGCGCGAAACCAGGGGCGTTTGGCAAAGGGGTGGGGGCGCGGAAGAGGGTAGTCGCAGGATACATTTGTGACCTTTAGCAGCGGGCCACTGCCGGGGATCTCAGAGAGTTGCGCCTGATGGCGCGAGGCGTTGAACAACGCGCGGGTATAGGGGTGCTGCATCTGGGCAAAGAGCTGCGCTGTTGGGGCGGTTTCGACGATCTCTCCGTGTTGCATGACGGCGATGCGATGGGCCATCTGGCTGACCACCGCCAGATCATGGGTGATCATCAGCAGGCCCATATTGTCGCTGGCGGTGAGATCGAGCAAAAGATCAATGATCTGCGCCTGTGTGGTGACATCAAGGGCTGTGGTGGGCTCATCCGCGATTAGCAGGCGGGGTTTGAGCGCGACGGCCATGGCGATGACCACGCGCTGGCGCTGGCCACCCGAAAGTTCGTGCGGATAGCGTGACATGGGATAGCGATCCGGGGGCAGCCCCACGCGGGTGAGAACCTGAGCGGCGCGCTCTTTCGCCCTTGCGGGCGGCATCGCTGTGTGTTGCCGGATGGTTTCCGTGACCTGTGCACCGATGGTTTGCACCGGATTGAGGGCGGTCATTGGTTCCTGAAAGATCATGCCAATATCGCGCCCGCGCAGATCGCAGAGCTGGGCTTCGCTGAGATCCAGCAGGTTCTGCCCATCCAGCAGGATCTGCCCGCTGACCTGCGCTGTCTGAGGCAGCAGCCCCATGGTGGCAAAGGCTGTCATGGATTTGCCCGACCCGGATTCACCTGTGAGAGCGAGGACTTCGCCTTTGTTGATGGTCAGATCAATGCCTTTGACCACCTCTTTGCCAGAGAATGAGATGCTCAGGTCATGGATTTGCAGCAGGGCGGTCATGTGCGCATCACCTTGAGACGGGGATCGAGATAATCGCGCAGGCCGTCGCCCAGCAGATTCAGCCCCAGAACCGTCAGGACAATGGCCATGCCGGGAACGATGGCCACATGCGGTGCAAGAGCGACCATGGTTTGCGCATCCGCCAGCATTCTGCCCCAGCTGGGGATTGGTGGCTGCGCCCCAAGGCCCACATAAGAGAGGCCAGCTTCGGCGAGGATGCCCAGCGAGAACTGGATGGTGCCCTGCACAATCAGCAGATTGGTGACGTTGGGCAGGATATGTTCGACACTGATCCGCGCGTGGGATTTGCCCGCCACCTGCGCGGCGAGAATGAATTCGCGCTGCCAGAGCGACAGGGCAGCCCCACGGGTCAGGCGGGCGAAGACCGGGATGTTAAAGATGCCGATGGCGATGATGGCGTTCACCGCACCGGCGCCCAGAACGGCGGTGATCAGGATCGCAATCACCAGTGAAGGGAAGGCAAAGATCAGGTCATTGCCGCGCGAGATGAGCTCATCCAGCCATCCCCCGGCGCGGGCGGCTGCGGTCAGCCCAAGGGGGACGCCCAGCCCCATACCGATGCCCACGGCGACCAGCGCCACGGCAAGCGAGGTTTGCGCCCCGACCATGATCATGCTGAGCAGATCGCGGCCAAAGTGATCTGTGCCCAGCCAGTTCTGGGCGTTGGGGGCTTTCAGCCGCCCGGCGATATTCATCGCTTCGACGCTTTCCGGGGTCCAGATAAAGGAGAGCAGCGCCGCACAGGTGACGGTGAGACACAGGAGACCGCCGATGAACAGGTTTCGGGTCATGCGCGCTGCCTTAGACGGGGATCGACCAGCGCATAGGCCAGATCGGTGAGGAAATTCACAAGGATCACGGCGAAGACCAGTAACATGACGACAGATTCAACCACGATGAGATCACGCTGTGTGATGGCCTGAAAGATCAGGCGACCCAGGCCGGGCAGAAAGAAGACCTGTTCGATGATGATGGCCCCGGCCAGCAGAAAGGAAAACTGCAGGCCGATGATGGTCAGCACGGGGATCAGCGCATTGCGCAGCCCGTGCCGCCAAAGCACCTGTGTGCGCGTCAGCCCTTTGGCGCGGGCGGTGCGGATGAAATCTGAGCCCAGGGTTTCGATCAGCGATGACCGCAGGACGCGGGTGAGAATGGCCGCCTGCGGCAGGGCGAGGGCAATGGCGGGCAGAGTTAAAGAGCGCAGGCCCATGAGGGGGTCTTCCCAGCCGGCAAAGCCACCTGCGGGGAAATAGCGCAGTTTGATCGCGAAAAGCAGCACCAGCAGCATGGCGAACCAGAAATTTGGAATGGCGATGCCCAGTTGGGTGGCTGTCATCACGGAAAGATCGGCTTTGCGGCCCCGGCGTGCGGCGGCCAGAACGCCCGCCGGAAATGCCAGCAGCGTTGAGAGCAAAAGCGCATAGATCGCAAGCGGCAGTGAGATCCACAGGCGATCCGCGATCATCTGTGAGACCTCGGTGCGGTAAGTATATGAGGTGCCGAAATCACCGATCAACATGCCGCTAACCCATTGAAAATAGCGCTGAAGACGCGGCACATCCAGCCCCAGTTCTGCGCGGACAGCGGCTATGGTATCAGGTTGCGCATTGAGCCCCAGCATGAAACTGGCGGGATCGCCCGGGGCCACTTCGACCACCAGAAATATCAATGCAGACGCCACCAGAAGGCTGAGCGAAAGGGATATCAGGCGTCGAAAAATATAGGCCAGCATAGAGGCAGGTTAAGCGCGGATGTCCTGCGGGTCTAGGGGGGCAGAACCAAGTTCACGATACGTCAGATTTAGCTGTTTTTTAAGAGCAGGCGGCTAACAAGATATGAGAAACCTGTCGCCTAACCGATCATGGACTGCCGAACACATGGCTTTGCGTGGCTTACTTTTGACCCTTTTGATCTGCCTTGGCTCTGCCTCATGGGCGGAATCGGCCTGTGAGGTTGAACCCAGTTTAGACAAGCTGCTGGATTCGATCTCTCACTATGATCCCTACAAGGGCCAGGAGCGGATGAATCTGGCGGAAATCCGGAAGGCCTATAACGGTTTGAGCAGTGGCGCCTTGCAAGAATGGCTGGCGCGGCCAGAGCGCAGCGGGTTGAAGCCTGAAGTCGAAGGGTTGATGAAGGCTGTGGTCGAAGCGATGGGGGCACAAACACCTGAGTCGCTTATGGTTATGCAGTCGTTTGTGCGCCGGTTTGACGTGCGATACGCGGCGATTTGTGGCGTTCCAAGCAATGCGGTGGCCTCTTCCAGTGAGGTTATCCCTGGGCAGTTGAACACGCAGAATGCAACGGCACATCCCAAAGATGATGAACCCAAGAAATGGAAGCCAAAAGAGCAGGTTGAAGAGGAAACTGATTTCAGCCTGTTGATTTTGGGGGTGTCCATCATGGCCGCGCTGGCTGTGCTGTGGTGGATTGGACATCAGGCTGTCCGTTGGGGAAAGGCGCTGTTCTATCGCAGGCAGGGATGTCGTGTGTCGGCAGATCTGTTTATCGATAAAGATCTCGTCGAGGGGTTTATCGTGGTCTTGGGCCGCAAAGGGTGCATGTTTGAGACGCTGGATCGCTGGGCCCATGAAAAGGTCGAGCGACTGGCCGGGACCGGGAAAACCTGGCTGCGGATAGACGATACTGAAATCACGTGTAAAATCACCCGGATAGATGATTTCGGGGCCGGGATAAAATTTGATCAAGGCATTAAGGTTTCCGTGCAACGCGCCTTGCTGAAACGATCAACCACGACGCCTTTCTTGATCCATGCGCTGCCAAGCCAAATCTTGGGTAATCTTCCTATTCATAAGAAGCTGCTGGTGCGATTGGGGCTTGGCTTTCTTTTGCAGGGGGGGGGATCAGATTCAGATGGGCTGAAATCGGGGGCCCGCTCGGCGGAGGTGCCGGAGCCGATGCAAACACCTGGGGCCGCAAAATCTGCGTTGTCCTCTTCTGGGTTGGCGCAATCGCTGGATGGTTCGGACGACGAAGGGGAGACGTTGGACGCGCTTGAAGAAAGTGAAGAGGATCTGGATCAGGAGGTTGAGGAAGAGCTGGAAGAGGAGATGCAGGATCTTGATGATCTGGAAGATCCTTGGGAGGCAGGGGTAGCGATTGGTCGACCTGCGGATGGCATTGAGGATGTCTTTTCCGAAGAAGAGCTGAAAACACCGCCCATGTTTGTGCGCACCCGTATCCGGAACGATCAGGACGAGGATGTGCCAGAGTTGCCGGTTGATCCGGAAGAGGCTCCGCGCCCGTCGCCGGGCACGGAGTGAGAGGCGTTATTTTGTCCAGCGGACGCCGGTAAGATCGGTTGCCTGAGTGGGCTGGTTCAGCCAGAGCCCTTCAATTTTGGCATCTGCGACGGTCGGATAGGCCAGTTGGAACAGGTACCCGTTCACGTAATCCTGGCTAATGGTGACCTGTGCCATATTGATCAGTTCTGATCGTTTGGCAGGATCGGTGGTGCTGGTCAGCCTGTCGATCAAAGCCTGAAAATCTGGGTTGTCATACTGGAAATAGTAGTCAGGCCGGGCATAGATGCCGATGTCAAAAGGTTCGGTATGTGAAACAATGGTCAGACCATAGTCTTTGCCACGGAAGACCTCTTCGAGCCATTGCGCCCATTCCAGATTGGTGATTTCGGTTTGAATCCCCACCTCGCGCAGCTGAGCGGCGATGATCTCACCACCGCGACGCGCATAGGATGGCGGGGGCAGTTTCAGAGTGGTTTTGAACCCATCGGCAAACCCGGCTTCGGCCAGCAATTGCCGCGCCAGATCCGGATCATAGGTCGAGTTTTCGGTCAGGTTGACGTAGTCGGGGTTGTGGGGGGCAAAATGTGTGCCAATCGGCGTGCCCAGCCCAAACATCGCACCATCAATAATCGCATTGCGATCAATGGCATGAGACAGTGCCTGACGCACTTTCACATTATCAAACGGGGGCATCTTGTTGTTGGTGGACAAGATGGTTTCCCCTTCGGTCGACCCGACGAGAACCTGAAAGCGCGGGTCAGCCTGGAACATTGGCAGGTTTTCCGGCGCTGGGAAGCCCGCAAAGGCATCAATGTCCTGCGCCATCATCGCAGCAAAGGCGGCGGTGGGATCGGAAATGAATTTAAAGGTGGCCTGATCCAGCGCGGGCTGTTCCCCCCAATAGGCTTCGTTGCGGGTCAGGCGAATGCTATCCCCCTGTTTCCATTCTGCAAATTTGAAGGCGCCGGTGCCGATGGGGGTTTGTTTGATGGTCTCGATGCTTTCGGGCGCAACGATCACCGCATCCCCCCAGGCCATATTGAACAGGAAGTTCCCGTTTGGCTTGGACAGGGTCACTTTGACGGTGGTCGGATCCATGGCATCGACACTGGCGATTTCGGCAAAAAGCGCCTTTTGCGCGTTCTGGCTGTCTTCGGCGCGGGCGCGATTCAGGCTGAACACCACGTCATCTGCATCCATAGTGGTGCCATCATGGAAGGTAACGCCAGAGCGCAGTTTGAAGGTATATGTCAGCCCATCGTCTGAAATATCCCAGCTTTCAGCCAGACCGGGCACAACTGCACCGGTTTCGGTAAAGCGGGTGAGACCCTCGAAAACATTGGAATATAGAACGGAATCAATGGCGCCGGCCGCAGCTGAGGTTGGATCAAGATGCGGAGGTTCGAGCTGAATGGCGATGGTTAAATCGGTTTGCTGAGCAAAAGCAGCGGTGCCGGAAAGCAGCGCAGCCGCCAGCGTAAGGCGAAGGGTCATTTGTATTTCTCCCTGTTTGATGGGGTGAGTTTTGCCGTTTCACGGCCTTCGATCAAGCACAGACACATAAATTTGCTGGTTCTGCGTCGCAGCAAATGATAGATGCCCGCGAAATATTGTTGCGCTGACCTGCGTGGCAAAGACATGAGGCGCAAGCCGCGTCGAGAGTATATGAGTGCGAGGATAGGCAGCATGAGCGCCACCGCCAAGAAACGGGCCCTGATGCCCGAAGATATTCGCGCCCGCAAAGGGGGTGAACCAATCGTGAGCCTGACGGCTTATACGACGCCCATGGCGCAGATGATGGATGCGCACTGCGATTTTGTTCTGGTGGGTGACAGTGTTGGCATGGTGCTGCATGGTTTGCCCAGCACCTTGGGTGTCACTATGGAGATGATGATCCTGCATGGACAGGCCGTTGCGCGCGGGCTGGACAGTGCGATGATGGTGATCGACATGCCCTTTGGTTCTTATGAGGAAAGCCCGCAGCAGGCATTTCGCAGTGCCGCGCGATTGATGGCGGAAACTGGTGCCGGTGCGGTCAAGCTGGAAGGCGGGCGCGAGATGGCGCAGACCATTCAGTTTCTGGTGGCGCGGGGCATTCCGGTGGTGGCGCATGTAGGGTTGACGCCGCAGTCGATCAATACGCTGGGCGGCTATAAGGTACAGGGCCGTGGCGAAGAGGGTTCGGGTTTGATCGCGGATGCGCGGGCGGTGGCCGAGGCCGGTGCTTTTTGCGTGGTGCTGGAAAAGGTGCCAGAGGGGCTGGCCAATCAGGTGACAGAAGAGTTGCCCATTCCCACAATCGGGATCGGGGCAAGCGCGGGCTGTGATGGGCAGATCCTTGTGCTGGATGATATGCTGGGGCTGTTCACGGCGTTTAAAGCCAAATTTGTCAAACGTTTCGCCAATCTGGGTGAGCAGGCGGAAGAGGCGATAGCGGATTATGCGCGGGCGGTTAAAGCGCGTGAATTCCCCGGCCCGGAACATGTGTTTGCCGATCTGGCACCGCAGAACAAACCTTCTTAAGAGCGGATCTGTTTCATGCGTATCCCCCCGATTATTCGTACAAAAGCCGACCTGCGCGCTGTGGTGAAATCCTGGAAGCAAGAGGGTGAAACTGTTGGTGTAGTTCCCACAATGGGGGCCTTGCATCAGGGGCATCTGAGCCTTGCGCGGGCGGCTGAACAGGCCTGTGACCGGGTGATTGTGACGATCTTCGTGAACCCCAAACAGTTCAACAATCCGGAAGATCTGGAAAACTATCCCCGCACGGAAGAGGATGACGCCAGAAAATTGGCGCATCATCGGGTGGATGCCATTTATTGTCCGAACCCGGAAGAGATTTATCCCGATGGGTTTTGCACCAATGTGTCTTTGTCGGGTCTGACAGAGGTGCTGTGTGGCGCGCATCGGCCGGGGCATTTTGATGGGGTAGCCACCGTTGTGACCAAGCTGTTCACCCAGACGCTGGCGGATCAGGCGTTCTTTGGTGAGAAAGATTTTCAGCAGTTGCAGGTGGTTAAGAGGCTGGTGCAAGATCTGGATCTGCCGATTGAGGTCGTTGGTTGCCCAACCATCCGCGAAGAGGATGGTCTGGCGATGTCATCGCGCAATCTTTTGCTGTCAGATCGGGCGCGGATCAAAGCCCCGGCTTTAATTCAGGCGCTGGAAGACATGGCTGAAGGACTGCGCAACGGTGGGACCGCCCAAGAGTTGGGGGCTGAGGCAGAGAAAAAGATACTGACGGCAGGCTTTACCGAGGTCGAGTATCTGGAACTGCGCGCCTGTGATGATCTGAGCCTGCAGGACACGCCTGTTCGGGAATCGCGGTTGCTGGTTGCAGCCTGGCTGGCTGGGGTCCGTCTAATTGATAATATTTCGGTATAAAAATGGGCATCTGAAGCGTTTCCTGAGAGATTCGCTTCAGACTTTGGAAAGGGGTTTTCTACTAGAAACATAAAGATGACCTATCAAGGTTCCTTTTTGAGATAGGAATGCTTTATGCCCAGAAAACACCACGATTATCCCTATGTCGAAGTTGGCTCTACCGGGATAACGGATCAGGAACTGACGGATATGGTGACGGATATGGTGTCACAAAATCCGCAGTATGATGCCAAACATACCGGGACAATGGATTTGCTGTGCCAGCAGACCAATGTCGATATTGAATATTCAGATGTGCCTAATGAAATCCTGCTGGAAAAACCGTTGGATTCGCGTGCGGTGATCTGGCTGCCCAAAAAGGGGAAGATCCGTCAGGATCGTCTGGCGGCCGCGACGGGCATTGGGCATTGGCTGATCCATGTGCCGCCGACGCAGAAGAAACATCCGAATTGTGGTATGCAGGCGCTGTATCAGCCGACTGATCCGGCTGCTTCGCAAGAGGCCTATCGCTTTGCGCTGACCCTGCTGATGCCGGAAGCGGAGTTTAAATCGCTTTGGTATGAAGGTCGGGCAAAGCTGGTGGCGGATACGATGAATGTGCCAACCCTGTCAGTTTATGACCGGGCGAAAATGCTGCGCATTGATCAGGACGAAAACCATTCAGAAGATGCGTCGTCGATGCAGTTTGTGGATCCGCTGGGCATTCTTGGCCCTAAGAAGCAAGCAACTGTTTCAAACTCGCTGCAATAACGCGGGTTGAGCTAAGCATATCTTCGACGCTGATCCATTCGTCCGGTTTATGGGCCAGTTCCAGCACGCCGGGACCATAGGCAATGCAGTTTTTCAATCGCCCGATGCGATCAATGTGCTTTTGATCGTAAGAACCGGGTGACGCCACATAGGCCGGGTCTTGGCCCAGAACTTCTTGGATGGCTTTGGTGACCGTTTGCACCACGGGTGCCGTTTTGTCGGTCATGGATGGCATAACCCGATTGAGTTCGCGAATCTCATAGCGAAAGCCCGGGCGGGTGGCCCTGAGATGTTCCAGAATATCGCGGATTTCTGATTGAGTGGCTTCGATCCCCTCTTCGATCAGAAAGCGGCGATCAATCACGATGCGACAACTATCCGGCACGCAATGGGCGGGCAGACCGGTGTAATCGGCAGGCTGTTCTGGTTGGCCGCCGTGGATAGAATTGATGTTCATTGTGGATTGCCTTGCGCCTTCGGGGATGACAGGCATTTCCGTGTGGCGTGCGGCCATGGCCGGGAACAGCTTCTTTTCAAAAGCATCCAGTACGGCCCCCATGTGGCGCACGGCGCAATCCCCCAAAAACGGCATAGAGCCATGGGCAATCTCACCTTTGGTTTCGATTTCGGCCCACCAGCCACCGCGATGGCCAAGGCAGATGCAATCATGGCCAAGGGGTTCGGGGATGATCACATGCTGCACGCGGGCGGGATCGAAATAGCCTTTTTCGGCCAGATAGGCGACGCCACCATAGCCGCCGCTTTCTTCATCGGCGGTGCCCGAAATTTCGATTGTGCCGCAGTAGTTTGGATATTCTTCTATGAAGGATTCTGCGGCGATGATCGAGGCCGCCAACCCCCCTTTCATATCGCAGGCCCCCCGGCCATAGATGCGATCGCCGTCCAGCTCTGCGCCAAAGGGATCGCGCGTCCAGCCTGCGCCAACTTCGACCACGTCGATGTGGGAATTGAAATGCACGCAGGGGCGGTTGATCACCCCTTCGCGGCGGGCCACGATATTCCAGCGCGGGTAGCGGTCGCTGTCACCGGGGGCGCCAAAGGCGCGGATCAGCTCGCAGGTGAACCCGCGTGGCTCAAGCCGGGCGCGCAGGTATTCGCAGATATCGCGGTAGTTTTCGCCCGGTGGGTTGAGCGTGGGAATGCGGATCAAATCCTGTGTCAGGGCGATCAGATCGTCCCGTTTGTCATCAATGCGTGAAAAAAGAGCGTCGGTCATGGGATGACTGTCCGCCGGAAACGAAATTTGCGCAAGGGGGCAGATAGGATCTGCCCCCTTGGTTTCCCTCAGGTTAGGGTTTTGGTGCCGCCTTATTGCAGGTCGCCAAAGGCCTTTGCCAGACGTTCTGCCGCTTCGATGACGCGGGCGCGCGGTGTCGCAAAGTTAAAGCGCAGGAAATCGTCGCCGCCCAGGCCAAATGTGGGGCCATGGTTGGCGGCGATACGGGCGTCTTTTTCGACCCGCGCGGTAAATTCTTCGCGGGTCATGCCGGTGCCTGAAAAATCGACCCAGGCCAGATAGGTGGCGGCCATTTCCATGGATTTCAAACCGGGGATGGCATTGACGGCCTGATCGAAAATCTGCCGGTTGCCATCAAGGTATTGCACCAGTTCATCCACCCAGGCCGCCCCGTCGGGCGAATAGGCGGCGGTGGCCATCATCAGGCCAAAGGTATTCGAAGAAATACCCAACCCGACCATGGATTGGGCAAAGCGCGCGCGCAGAGCGCTGTCTTCGATGATCACATTGCCCAGATGGCTGCCGGCGATGTTGAAGGTCTTGGTGGTGGCGGTCATCATCACCAGCCGCTCTTTGATCTCATCGTTGATCAGCGGCATGGGGATATGGCTGTGGCCGGGCATCACCAGATCGTGGTGGATTTCATCAGAAACCAGAATCAGATCATGGCGTTTGGCGAAATCAGCCACGCCCTGAAGTTCTTCGCGGGTCCAGACGCGGCCACCGGGGTTATGCGGCGAACAGAGGATGACCATCTTTTCATGGCCTTTCATCTGCGCATCATAGGCGGCGAAATCCATTTCATAGCTGCCATCGGCGTTGACCAGCTGGCATTCCACAACCTCGCGGCCAGCGCCTTTGATGGTGCGGGCAAAGGCATGATACACCGGGGTAAACAGCACAACACCATCCCCCGGCTGGGTGAAGGCGTTCAGGCACATGCCGGTGCCGTTCACCAGACCATGGGTGGAAAAGATTGCGGCTGGGTCGATCTTCCAGTTGTGGCGGGTCTGCATCCACCAGCAGATGGCGTCTTTGTAGGCGCGATCATCGCCGAAATAGCCATAGATGCCGTGGGCGGCCATATCTTCGACGGCTTTTTGCACCGCAGCAGGCGGACGGAAATCCATATCTGCCACCCACATGGCCAGACCATCTGCGGCGGGCACACCATAGATGCTTTCCATCATGTCCCATTTCACGGAATGGGTGCCAAAGCGGTCAATCACTTCGTCGAAGCGGCTCATGCGGGTCTCCTTTTCGCTTTGCCATATTCCTTGGCGGTTTGACACAAAGGTGCAAGCGCGAAATGATGCGGTTTGCCGCGTAAGAGTTGCGATTTTTCGCGATTGGCCCTAGATGGGCGGGATGAAACACCCGATCCTGATCCATCCCGATCCCCGTCTGAAAAAGGTCTGTGCCGAGGTGCCGGATCTAAGCGATGAACTGCGTGTTCTGGCTGATGATATGCTGGAGACCATGTATGATGCGCCGGGCATTGGCCTGGCCGCGCCGCAGATCGGGATCATGGAGCGGTTGATCGTGCTGGATTGTGTGCGCGAAGACGAAGGTGATCCGCGCCCCTTGGTGATGTTCAACCCCAGAATTGTGGCGTCATCTGATGAACAGAATGTCTATGAAGAAGGCTGTCTGTCGATCCCGGATCAATACGCCGAGGTGACCCGCCCAAAGCTGGTGCAGGTGGAGTGGATGGATCGAAACGGCACCGCGCAAAGCGAAGAGTTCGACGGGCTTTGGGCGACCTGTGTGCAGCATGAGATTGACCATCTGGATGGCAAGCTGTTCATTGATTATCTCAAACCGCTGAAGCGGCAGATGATCACCCGCAAGATGCAAAAGCTTAAGCGGGAACGGGCGCGGGCGTGACGCGGGAGATTGTGCAATACCCGGACGCTCGGTTGCAGACCCCCTGCGCGCCAGTGGCGGATGTCACAGAGGTGGCTGATCTGATCCGCGATATGTTTGCCACGATGTATGAGGCCCCGGGCCGGGGATTGGCGGCCCCGCAGGTTGGTGTTTTAAAGCGGGTGTTTGTGATGGATGCGGGCTGGAAAGAGGGGGCGAAGACCCCAAAAACCTGCATAAATCCTGAAATCATCGCGGCGTCCGGGCGTGTGACCGGGCCAGAGGGCTGCCTGTCAGCCCCCGGTGTTCTGGCGCAGATTGAACAGCACGCCGAGATCACGCTGGCCTATACCGATGCTGCCGGGCTACGGCAGAAAGAGACGCTAAGCGGGTTTGAAGCCATCTGTGCCCAGCATGAACTGGATCATCTGGATGGTAAAATGCATTTTGACAGGCTGACAGCCAAGGCGCGTCAGGATCTGATCGCAGACTATGAGGCACGAAAATGACGGTTCGGCATTGTATTCCCTATCCTGACAAGCGTTTGAAAACCAAGGCGGAACCGGTGACAGAGATCACCGATGAGGTGCGCGCTGTCTGGCAGGATATGATCGACACCATGGATGCTATGCCGGGTGTGGGCATGGGCGCACCGCAGATTGGTGTCGGGCTGCAATTGGCGGTCGTAGATGCCTCGGAAGATCGCGGGCGCGCGGTACGGATGGCCAATCCCGAGGTCTTGCATGCGTCGGTGCAGCTGCGTGAACATGAAGAGGCCAGCCCCAATTTGCCCGGTGTGTCAGCCAAGGTGAAACGCCCGCGCGCGGTGACTGTGCGCTTTATGAACGAAGAGGGCGCGGTGGTTGAACAGGATTTTGTTGGGCTTTGGGCGACCTCGGTTCAGCATCAGATTGACCATCTCAATGGCAAGCTGTTCGTCGACCATCTGTCAAAGATGAAGCGTGATATGCTGGTGAAGAAATCCAGAAAGATCATGGCGGCGTCGAAGTCTTCCTGTTCGTGCTGTTAGGATATGCCCCTTGTTTTAAAGGGGTAAATGGGCCACATCACCTTTAACCAAAAGGAGAATGTGATGCGGCTTGTGTTCATGGGATCGCCAGAGTTTTCAGTGCCTGTGCTAGAGGCATTGGTGGATGCGGGCCATGAAATCGCGGCGGTGTATTGTCAGCCACCTCGCCCGGCCGGGCGGGGCAAAAAGGATCGGCCAACCGCTGTGCAAACGCGGGCAGAGGCGCTGGGCCTGCCGGTGCGCCATCCGGTTTCGCTGAAATCCGCCGAGGCGCAGGCAGAATTTGCGGCGCTTAACGCTGATGCAGCGGTGGTTGTGGCCTATGGGTTGCTGTTGCCGCAGGCGATTTTGGATGCGCCTGAGCATGGCTGTCTGAACATTCACGCATCGCTTTTGCCGCGTTGGCGCGGGGCGGCACCTATTCATCGGGCAATCATGTCTGGGGATGCGGAAACGGGCATTTGCATCATGCAGATGGAGGCGGGGCTGGATACGGGGCCGGTGTTGTTGCGCGAAGCCACGGCTATTGGTGAAACGGAAACCACGGGGGCGCTGCATGACCGTCTGTCCGCGATGGGCGCGCGGATGATTGTGACCGCGCTGGCGCAGTTGCAGGATCTGACAGCGCAGGTGCAGCCCGAAGACGGCGTGACCTATGCGGCCAAGATTGACAAGGCAGAGGCGGCGATCGACTGGTCACGACCGGCCGATGTCGTTTCGGCGCAGATCCGCGGGCTTTCCCCCTTTCCCGGTGCCTGGACGATGCAGGGCCAAGAGCGCATCAAGATGCTGGGATGCGAAATGGCGCAGGGTGCCGGTGCCCCGGGTGAGGCGCTGGATGACGGGTTTACCATAGCCTGTGGCACGGGGGCTGTGCGGGTGACGCGGGCGCAGCGCGCAGGGAAAGGCGCGCAGGAGGCCGAGGTTTTCCTAAGAGGCTGTCCGATTGGTAAAGGCGCGGTTCTGGGGGGCTGATATGTTTACCATTCTTATGGGCACTGTCATTATCGCCGGGATTGTGGGCTATGCTGCGGAGAAATCAGGGTTCACCCGTAACGGCTATCTTCAGAGTATTATCATCTGCATTGGTGGGGCTTTTCTGGCCTATTTTGTGCAGATCATGTTTGGCATCGGTTTTGCCAAACCGGGGATCAATGCAATTGCGGCCTCGGTTGGGGCGCTGATCATTGTGCCTACTCATTGGCGGGGGAGACGTTAAATGTCTGTTGTATATCTGTTGGTTATTGGCGCTGCGGCGGGGTTCCTTGCCACGCGGTTCATGCGGTTGAACCTTGGCGTTGTGGAAACCATCGCCATCGGCATGGGCGGGGCGCTGGTGGGTGGCCTGATACTGCGCGCGCTGCTGTGGTTCGGCGGGTTGCTGGCAGGGCTGGTAGGGGCTGTGATCGGTGCAATGGTGCTGATCTGGGTTTGGCAGACCTATTTCAAACGTTAACGCGCCTTTCAGCGGTGTTAATGAGGTCTTGCGTAATGTTCAACCATAGTGGCGAGGTCACCGGGTTTTGTCGAACTTGGCAGAAAGGCGCAGGCATTGGCGCAATGCTGAAAGATTGAGCCATCTGAAAAGAATGTTGAACTGGTCACAAAGATCACCCGCGCATTGGGCTGACGATATTGTGCCATGTCTGACACGGTCAGCGCGCCGCCATCTGTAAGACCCAGATCCACGATGATAACGTCGAATTTTTTATTTCCTAACAGACAGATAGCACTGTCACGGCAAGTGGCAAGCGTGACGTCGGCCCCCATACGAATAAGGTGGTCTTCCCATAGTGTCGCCAGGCTTTGGCGATGCTCTACGATCATGACGTTCACGCGACTCTCCACTGTCCAATTTTTTAGTTTTGCGGAAACTCGTTCAGAATTCTAAATAATGTCTTAACCGGCTGTTCAAAGTTGTGGGGAAATCTGTGGAAAATTGCGCATTTCCGCCGATGATGAGCCAAGCTTAGCCGATAGGTTCAAAAGCCTGCTTACAGCAGCGTGCGATGGCACCAAACCGCCGTCTGCTTTGGCAGATGGCTTGCGTGTGCGGGGGCTTTGCGGCACGATCTGCCGGAAACAGGAATGAGAAAATTCGCAGGAGAGCAGGATGAAAATGGCGCGTGGCCTGATGGCGATGCTGGGTGGCATGATGCTGGCACAAAGCGTAGCGGCGCAGGATGTGCCCTGTGGTGGCAGTTTTTCAAGCTTTTTGAATGACATGGCGCAAGAGGCCATCGCCAATGGCCATGATCCGGCCAAGACCAAACGCTTTTTTGGCCAGTTGTCGCAAAGCAATAGCGTGCTGAAAGCGGATCGTCGGCAGGGTATTTTCCAAGATCCCTTTATCACCTTTTCACGCAAGCTGATCAGCCAGAACCGTCTGGATCGCGGGCGTCAACTGGCCAAGAAATACGATGCGGTGTTTGACCGGATCGAAGCAGAATACGGTGTGTCGCGCGGCGTGCTGGTGGCGTTCTGGGCGTTTGAGACCGATTTTGGCGCATTCCAGGGGGATTTTAACACCGCAAATGCGCTGGCAACTTTGGCGCATGATTGCCGTCGTCCCGAGATTTTCCGCCCGCAGGTGTTCGCAGCGCTATCGCTATATGAGCGCGGTGAACTGGATCCAGCCACAACCACTGGGGCCTGGGCCGGGGAAATCGGCATGGTGCAGATGCTGCCCAAAGACATCCTGGAGAACGGTGTCGATGCGGATGGGGATGGGCGCGTGGCGTTGAAGACCTCGGCGGCGGATGCGTTGACCTCTGGGGCGAAAATGCTGTCACATCTGGGCTGGCGCGCCAATGAACCCTGGTTGCAAGAGGTGGTGCTGCCGTCCGATTTCGACTGGTCCAAAGCCGGTGTGCAGACCACGTTTTCCGTGGCCGAATGGGAGCAGATGGGCGTGCGGGCGCGGCAGGGGCAATTGGATGACGGACGGCTTGCCGCGTCGATCATTCTGCCGCAGGGGCGTAAGGGGCCAAAGTTTCTGGCTTATCCGAACTTCAAGGTTTATTTTGAGTGGAATCAAAGCTTTACCTATGTCTTGACCGCAGCATATTTCGGCACACGCCTGCAGGGCGCGCCGGTGTATGACGCGGGAAATCCAGAGGTTGGTCTGGGCGGGCAGGAGATGAAAACCCTGCAAAGCAAGCTGCAGGCGCTTGGCTATGATGTGGGGAAGATCGACGGCATTCTGGGCGCTGGAACACGCGCGGCAGTGCGCGACATGCAGATGAAGCTGGGGATGCCCGCGGATGCCTGGCCGACACGGGCGCTTTTGGACCGTTTATAAGGGTTAATGCGCCCCCGGATCATGGGGGCACATTCTATGCACAACGCATGCACATTCCATGCGCATGAGATGCGGTTAAGGGTTTTGCGCCTTTGGCCGCTTTTTTGTTCAGGACTATTAAGACTTATTGAACAATCGCAGCGGCCTGCGCCCTTATTGCGGGCGCATGGTGGCGACCAGCTCGGCGACTTTGAGACCGAATTTGCGCATTTCCGATCTGTTCAGAATCACGCCGCTTTCGGTGAGATACAGCCAGTCGGTGACATTCAGGGAATGGCCCCCGGCCTCGGCGGGCAGGGTGATGGTATAGGTCATCTTCACGGTTGAGCCAGAGACCACCCCTTCGGCGGTGCCGATGATATCGTCGGCGGTGGCTGTGAAGGTGTTGTTCGCCCCGAGCGTCAGGAACCATTTGCGTTCCTGAGTGTTGCCATTCGAATAGGTGAAGGATTCGGTAAGCGTGCCGGAATTGCCATCCCATGCCCCCACCATGCGCGCGGTAAAGCTGTTGGTCATGCGTCCATTGGGGCCATAGATCAGCCCTTCTGAGAGGATTTCGCCCGACAGGTGTTCTGTCATGGAAAAGGCCGGGCCGGTGTTGGCGTAATCGCTGGGGGACTGCGCCTTGAAGCTGAAAAAGCTGCTGCGGGCGAAGATGGCAATCAGGATGACAAGAAGGAGAGCTGCGACAAGTTTCATTGGCTGGGTTCCTCTGAAGGCAGGGTCAGGACAAGCGCCACTGCGCCGAGTTTCAGGATGCAGGGGAGAATGGCGTATGAGAGATTGAGGGCAGAGAGGGCCTGTGGGCTGTTGATCTGGCCGGGGGAAAAGCCGCTGCGTTCCAGCAGGGGAAGGGCGGCGAAAGCGGCCAGCGCGAGGCTGAGTTTGCCGGTGAACGACCAGATGCCAAAGGCGAGTGAGGGGTTTAATCTGGCGCGGGTCAGGGCGACGGAAAACATGGCGGGCAGGATGACCATATCCGCGCCAAGCGCTGCGCCGGAGGTGACGCAGATCAGGGCGAAACCTGTCAGGTTGCCCGGTGACAGGAAGGCCGCGCCGATAAAGCCCGCGATGGCCAGTGGCATGGCGATCAGCAGGGTGCGTTTGGCGCCGATGCGCTGGGCGGATCTTGTCCAGAGCGGCACGCTGAGGCCCGCGCTGAGGAAGAAGAGAAGCAGGAGCGGACCGGCTTTGCCGGGGAGCTGCAGGCGATCTTCGACGAAGAACAGAAACAGGGTTGAGGTCAGCGCGACTGGCAGGCTGTTGACCAGCGCGATCAGCAGCAGTTTCGCCGCGCCCGCCTGCATGAGATTTGAGAGCGAGATTTTTTCGCCAGGGCGCACGGGGCGGCGCCAGATGGGCAGGGTCAGCAGGGCGGTGAGCACCGCCAATGCGCCGAGGAACAGGCCAAAGGCCGGATAGCCACCGCTGGCTGCGCCGAGGCTCAGGAATAGCGTGGGGGCAATGGCGGCCAGGATGACCCCGGCCAACATGCCTCCTTCGCGGTAGGCGGCAAGTGTCATCAGGGCAGCGGGTGTGGGGCTGTGGGCCAGTGTGGCGCTGCGCCCGTAAAGCAGGATCATGCCAAGGCTATAGGCCGAGAACAGCAGGATCAGGGTCAGCACCAGTGTTGTGCCGACCTGCGGGCCGGGGTCGAGGGAAAACAGCAGCGGAAACCCCAGCGCCAGACCCATGGCAGCCAGCATGGCAAAGGTGCTTTGCGCATTTGGCCAGCGGTCAATGACCCAGCCGATCAGCGGATCCTGTATCAGATCAATCAGGCGGATCAGCAGCAGGATACTGCCAATGGCGCCCAGCCCAAGACCCAAGTGCACCGAGGCAAAGCGGGGCAGGTGGATATACAGGGGGATGCCTGCGGCTGCCAGAAGCATCGCATAGAGGCTGACGCGCGGATAGGTCATCAGTCGCCCCGCAGCCTGCGGGTGAACCGGGCGGATCGGGTGTTTTTGCCCAGAAAGATCGCCATAAAGCGCTGTTTGATATTGGGGTGTTTCAGGCTGCAGGTCTTGGTGTCATTGCGCCAGAAATCCAGCCGGTTCGGCCCTTTTGAAATCGCGGTATAGCGATCGCCTTTTGCGACAGGTCGAAAGCAGCGGTTCAGCTGTGCGCGTAGCGGCAGGGGCGCGCCGAGGCGTTTGAATTCGCGCAGGGTGCCTTCGACCAGATCATATTGGGACAGGGGGCGCTGATAGGTCAGTTCAAGGGCCATATCCTGCCCCCAGTCCAGCGCCGCGCCAGACGGTGTGAACAGCCGCGCCCGGTAAAGCGGGACGCCAAGAAAGCGAAAGCTGGCTTCGCCGCGCAGGGCAGCACCCGGCATAGCCTTGCTGATCACCGAGGCCTGCACCATCTGGCCCAGAAGGATCAGCGTGCAGGCCAGCGCAAAGCTACGCATGGCCCAGTTCCACCTGAACAACATTGGTGTGACCGATGGCGAAAGAGGCGGCGCAGATTTCAAGGTAATACTGCCAGTTGCGGAAGAAGGCTTCGCCGTAGCCCAGTTCATTGATGCGGCGTTTGCGGGTGGTCAGGCGTTCGGACCAGATGCGGCAGGTTTTGGCATAGTCCTGTCCAAAGGCGTGGTTGTCGCGCACTTTCAGCCCCACGCGATCTGCCTGATCGGCAATGGTTTTATCGGACAGCAGCATCCCACCGGGGAAGACATATTGTCGGATATAGTCCGACGAGGTCTTGTAGGTTTCGAAAAACTCATCGCGCACGGTGATCGCCTGCAAGAGCACGCGGCCACCGGTGGCCAGTTTGTCTTTCAGAACGCCGAAATAGCTGGGCCAGTAGCGGCTGCCGACGGCTTCGATCATCTCGATTGAGACGATATTGTCATAGGTGCCCTGAATATCACGGTAATCGCGCAATTGGATATCGGCGCGGCCGTCAAGGCGGCTTTCGGCATAGCTGTGCTGATTGCGCGAAATGGTGACGCCGGTCACATCGCGGCCCTCATCGGCAGCATGTTCGGCAAAGCCCCCCCAGCCGCAGCCGATTTCCAGCGTTCGTGCCCCCTGTGACAGGCGCGACAGGGCGCGGGCGTTCTTGTTGCTTTGCGCGCGGTAAAGATCGCTGTCGCCTGCATCAAAGAGGCCTGATGAGTAGGTCATGCCTTCATCCAGCCAGAGCGCGTAGAATTCATTGCCCACATCGTAATGGGCGCGAATATTCTTGCGCGATCCTCGGCGCGAATTGGCGCGTAAAATGGTGTCGATCAGGCGGAACTTGGCCTGATTGAACGGGTTGGCCTTATCAAAAGCGCCCAGCTGATCGCGGTTGCGCATGGCCATGCCCACCAGCGCTTCGACAGAGGGGGTATCCCACAGGCCCTGTACATAGGCTTCGCCAAGGCCGACCTGGCCATGGGCGGCAAAGGCCGAAATGGCAGACCAGTCGCGGATGATCATTTCCGCCTCGGGGCCGGAAGAACCGAAATTATAGCGTTCCCCTTCCGGGGTGCGCAGGGTCAGCTGACCGTCATGCAGTCGCGCGCATGTCGACAGGAATTGCGATTTCAGTTTCTTGTCCGTAAAGCGCATGGTCTTGTCCTTTATTCTGCTGGCGGTCGTTGAGGGCGCGCACAATGCGCATGGCACTGGCGATGCCGTCTTCGTGAAAACCGTGCCGGTTCCAGGCCCCTGCGAACCATGTGTGATTGTCACCCTGCATCGCGCGCACCGCCACCTGCGCCTGAATCGCGGCTTTGTCGAACACGGGATGGGCAAATTCGACCTCATCATAGATGTGTTCGGGCCGGATCGTGGATGAGGGATTGAGGGTCACAAAAAGCGGATCGCTTTCGGGGATATTCTGCAGCCGGTTCATCCAGTAGGTGACACCGATCCTACCATTTTGGGCGCGATATGCCCAGCTTGACCAGCAATCGCGGCGTTTGGGCATTTGCGAGGGATCGCAATGCAGCACCGCGCGGTTGGGCTGGTAGCGGATGGCAGAAAGGGTTTTGGTTTCCTGAGGTCGGGCATCGCTGCCCAGAATTGCCAGCGCCTGATCAGAGTGGCAGGTCATGACCAGTTCATCAAACTGCTGCTGCGGCACACCTGCAGCGCTAAGGGTAACGCCCTGCGCATCGCGTTGAACACTGTGCACGGGCGTGCGGGTGTGTAGCGTGCAGCCACGGGCGATCAAGGCGGTCTCAAGCCGGCGCACATATTCGATGCTGCCGCCTTTGACGGTGAACCACTGGTGCTGCCCGGTGCCTGCCAGCAGCGCGTGATTGCGGAAAAAGCGCACCAGCGATTTGGCCGGGAACTGATCGACTTCGGCCACGGGGGTGGACCAGATCGCACCGCACATGGGCATCAGATAATTATCGCGGAAATTCTGGCTAAGCCCGAGGGTTTCGATCAATTCGCCAATGGTGGTGTCGTCATCGGTGGCGGCCTCTTCGGCGTGTTTGCCAAAGCGCAGGATGTCGGCGATCATGCGATAGAAGCTGGGGCGCAGCAGGTTGCTTTTCTGCGCGGTCAGGGCGCGCAGGCTGCTGAGGCCATATTCCAGACGACCATTGTCGATGGTGGCGCCAAAGCTCATTTCGCTTTTGATCACGGGCACGTCCAGATCGTGGAACAGCCGTGTCAGATTGGGGTAGGTGGCATAGTTGAAGACGATAAAGCCGGTGTCGACCGGCTGATTGCCGTGTTTGCCTGCCAGCACGGTGCGGGCATGGCCCCCCAGACGCGGGGCGGCTTCGAACAGGGTGATGTCGTGGTAGGGCGCGAGGTAATAGGCAGCGGAGAGACCGGATATGCCACCCCCGATGATGGCGATTTTCTTGCGGGGTCCGCGGGTTTGATCCAGCATGCCGTCCTCATTTTGCATTTGATATGTGATGGGTTACGGGGGCTGCGGCGAAATGGATCACATTGGGATCATTTTTATTCTGCTCGGATGGCCTGTTGGTGTTCCTCCCCCACGGGGCGGCGCTAAGTCATAAGTGTTTCGGTGAAAAAGTGATCCTGCGCCAGCGCGCGCGCGTAAGACAGAGACTATGTTAGACCATATCCAAGCCCGCACCCATCACGCCCGCAAAGGCACGCTTAAGAACGCTTTCACCTATGGGGTGGATTTTGTGCTGACCGATCTGAGCAGCGAGACAAGGCTGCTGCTGTCGCGCAACCGCTGGAACCTGTGGTCGTTGTGGGATCATCGCCATGGCGGGCCGCGCGATCACGGACAGGGCGTTGCGTGGTTTCGCGAGGTGCTGCGCGCGCGGGGCTTTGATCCGGATGGCGCGCAGCTGGTGCTGCTGACACAGCCGAGCTTTCTGTGGTTTCATTTCAATCCGGTCAGTTTCTGGATTGCCCTGGTTGACGGGATGCCGCGCGCCTTTGTGGCTGAGGTGAACAATACCTTTGGTCAGCGGCATTGTTATTTCTGCGCCCATGAAGATTTCCGTCCGATCACCCGCAAGGACCAGCTGTTGGCGCACAAGCTGATGCATGTGTCACCCTTTCAGAAGGTGGCGGGACAGTATCGTTTCAATTTTGATCTGACCGAGGATCTGGTGAATATCCGCATCAACTATGTGAATGGCGATCAGGGGGTCTTGGCGACGCTGGTTGGGCCACGCAGAGCCGCCACCAACCGTTCTCTGCTATGGGCCGCGTTGCGCAGGCCCTTTGGCGCGGCGCGTGTGGTGGCGCTGATCTATTGGCAGGCGCTGATCCTTTATCTGAAACGCGCGCCCTTTTTGAAAAAGCAACCACCGAGCGATCTGTTGATCTCGGACGGGGAAAGCGCCGGGAAATGACTGGGTTTGCAGACAAGACCTATTGGCTGGTCGGGGCGAGCGAAGGGCTGGGCCGGGCGTTGGCGCAGCAGCTGAGTGCGCAGGGCGCGCGGTTGATCCTGTCGGCGCGCAATCACGACCGCCTGAACGCACTATGCGCTGAGCTGCCGCAAAGCCGTGCTTTGGTGCTGGATGTGACCGATCCGCAGGCCGTGCGTCAGGCTGCGCAGGAGGTGGGGCAGATCGACGGGGTGATTTACAACGCCGGGGCCTATGTGCCGATGCGCGCCACCCAGTGGGATAGTGCGACGGCGCTGGCGATGTGTGACGTGAACTTTACCGGCGCCTTGCGGGTGTTGGGCGAAGTGGTGCCTCAGTTTGTGGCGCAGGGCGCGGGCGATATCACGCTGGTGGGATCGCTGGCGGGCTATCGTGGATTGCCAGCGGCGATTGGCTATGGGGCCAGCAAGGCGGCGCTTGTCAGTCTGGCCGAGACCATGCGCTTTGATCTGAAAGACAGCGGTGTGGTGGTGCGGCTGGTCAATCCCGGCTTTATCGAAACGCGGCTGACGGCCAAGAATGGGTTCAAGATGCCGATGCTGATGACGCCCGAGGCTGCGGCACAGCGGGTGGTCAGGGCAATGGGAAGGCGCCGCTTTCGAACGGATTTCCCAGCGCCGTTTTCCTGGGTCATGCGGGGGCTGGGGTATTTGCCGGATTGGCTGGTTTACCGAGGGAAATAGAAAAGGGCGCGTTGGTTTCGCGCCCTTTTTTATGGTCAGTTGTCTAGTGTCAGATCCTGAAGATCGGTTGCAGCAGGCGGGGCATGAAGGCGCGGAATTTCAGGCGCGCATCGGTGGCTGCCAGACAGATGCAGGGATCGCCTGCGTCTGCGATGGGGGTGTGTTCCAGATGCTCATCGGCGATTTCCACATCGCCCACGCCGAACTGCCCGGTTTCATCGGAAAAGCTGCCCTGAAGCACCAGTGTCAGCTCTAAACCGCCGTGGCTGTGATCGGGCACGGCTTGGCCGGGCGGGATATACAGCAGCCGCACCGAGCCAGAGGGATCTTCTGACAGGATATCCTGCCGGACGCCCATGCCGACGCGCTTCCAGTGGATGGGGCGGCCTTTGAGCAGCTCCATGATTGGGCCCGGATAGATGCCGCTGCGGTCATAGATGGGTTCTGGCACAAAAGGATCGTCAAGCTGTGCGAAGAGATCGGATTTCAGACTGTCGGATACCGCAACGCTGTCGCTGTCTTCCAGAAACACGCCGCCGACACTTTGATGGGCAGCCAGCGAAGCGCGGCAGGTGGCGCACATGGACAGATGCGTGGCAACAACCACAGCAAAAGCATGTGGGAGTGTACCTGCCGCATAGGCCGCCATCATGGCGTCAGGGATATGGTGGGTCACTTGTGTCATTGCTTGAGGTCCTTCAACTCGTGTCTCAGACGCTCCATCCCTAGTCGAATACGTGATTTTATGGTTCCAAGTGGCAGCCCTGTCTGGGCGCTGATTTCCTGATGGGTCAGTTCACCCAGATAGGATTTTTCGATCATGTCCCGCTGATCCGGTTTCAGGGCAGACAGGGCGCGGCGCACGGCGCTGACCTCTTGTTCGAGGCCGACAATCTGGCTGGCGTCGCTTTCTGCGCCGGGCTCTTCCTTCAGCTCTTCGGGCATCGGGCGGTTTTCCTTGCGCAGGATATCAATCTGGCGATTGCGGGTGATCTGATAGATCCAGGCCGAAACCTGCGCGCGGTGCGGATCAAACTGGGCTGATTTGCGCCAGACTGTCAGCATGACATCCTGCACGATTTCTTCGGCCTGCGCGGCACTGACGCCGGTTTTCATGATGAACCCTTTAAGGCGCGGGGCAAAGTGATCAAACAGACGCCCAAAGGCGGCGCGGTCGCGGTGGTCGCGCACGGCGATCATCCAGATGGTCTGATCCGAAAAGCCGGGTGTGTCTGGTGGCACGAAATCGCCCTTGCTTGGGGGCGCGCCAACAGGCCGGGCGCGCGCAGTGCTAAGATGTATGATATCCTGTGCCATATCAGACTTACGGCGGTAGGTTCCATCTGGATCTATTTTTATTTCCGAATTTTTAACTGTGGAGGTCTGCCTAGGGTCAGGATGCCTTAATCCTGCGCCACTGGCGTTCGAAAGGCAATAAAGCAGCGGTTTTGGGCGCGCCGGAACTGGTGGATCCAATTGCAAGCGCTCAAAGGCGCTGCTTTGCAGCGTTTCGAACGTCCGAAGGATTTGTCAGTTTTTGCCCCTGAACTGCGTTACAGCCCTTTGAAATAGAACCACTATTCCAGGTGGGCTGTGCCTTGTCAGGAACAAAAACTGAGCAACCAGTGGTGCACGATTAAGGCATCCTGACCCTAGGGGAAAAGCTGCGCAGGAAAGGTGCATTCTGCCCCTTTGGTGGCGATGCTGCGTTCGCTTTTGGCGTCAGCTGCGGTGCGTTTCATAGGCGGTCAGGGCGCGCTTGCGCCCCTCGGCCAATGACACAACGGGGTTGGGATAGCGGGCGTCGGGGGAAAGGCCCCAAGTGCGCGGGCAGGCTGCGAAAAAGGCGCGGGCGTCTTCGCCGGAGTTGGGGGCAAGCTCTGCGACAAAGCGTTGGACATAGGCCTGTTTGGCGTCGAATTTCTGCGCCTGTGTTTCCGGGTTGAAGATGCGGAAGTAGGGGGCTGCATCCGGGCCGCAGCCTGCGACCCATTGCCAGCCCATGGCGTTGGCGGCGGGGTCCCAGTCGATCAGGCAGTCTTCGAACCAGCGCAGCCCGATGCGCCAGTCGGTCAGCAGGTGCTTTGTCAGGAAGGAGCCAACAATCATCCGCCCCCGGTTGTGCATGGTGCCGGTGACGTAAAGTTCGCGCATTGCGGCGTCGACCAGAGGAATGCCCGTGCGCCCCTGTTTCCAGCGCAGAACCTGATCTGTTTCTTCAGTTGACCAAGGGAAGCCTTCCCATTCGGGGCGCCAGTTCTGGGTGGTGATATGCGGGGAATGATAGATCAGGTGATAGGCAAATTCGCGCCAGACAACTTCCTTGAGGAAATGTTCGGCCCCGGCAGCGCCGTCGTGATGGGCGCGCAGGGCAGCATGCCAGATCGTGCGCGGGCCAATTTCGCCCCACGCCAGATTTTCCGACAGGCGTGAGGTGGCATCCTGCGCCGGGAAATCGCGCATCTCTTTGTAGGTTTTGACCGGCCCGGCGAGAAAGTCATTCAGCCTGTTCAGGGCGCAGGTTTCGCCGATCACCGCATGGCGGGCAAGGGTGGCGGCCCCGCGGTTCATCGCGGTTTCAAGCCCCCAGTCTGTCAGCTGATCGCTGGCGGGCCAGTTGTCTGGCGTGGGCAGCGTCTGCGCCGTGGGGGCCGGGCTGGGCACGTCAATCTGGCGGACATTGCGCCACATGGGGGTGTAGACCTTGAAAAAACTGCCCTGTTTGGTGGCCACGGTCCAGGGTTCGAATAGCAGATGCCCGGCAAAGCTGCGCGGGGTCAGGCCCGCATCGCGCAGGGCGGATTTCACCCCGGTGTCGCGTGTGATGGCTTGGGGATCATAAGCGCGGCTCCACCAGATGTCAGTGGCGCCGGTGTCTTTGGCCAGTTGCAGCAGGGTGTCTTTGGCTGGGCCGCGCCGCAGGATCAGGCGGGATCCCATGGCGGTCAGGGTCTGGCTGAAATGTGCAAGCGCCGCATTCAAGCGCCATTTCGGCGCGGCCCCATAGGTTTCGACCAGCTCATCCAGCAGGAAAACGGGAATGACGGGCCGCCCGCTTTGCGCGGCTTCTGCCAGGGCGGGATGATCGCTGAGGCGCAGATCCCGGCGGAACCAGAGCAGGATAGGGGAGGTCATGGGCGCATTTCCGTTTTGGTTTTACCTGTGTTGGCGGTTTTGAACCTGAAAGGCAGAGCCAGCGTTTTGTTCCGCCCAACAGCCCCTGTTGGGCCGCGCCGTTCCGCCCCCACGGGGCGGCGCTGGGGAACAAATGCGGGATACCCCGGCTTTTGAAGCCACAGTTAATAGTACGGTGCGCGCCGGGTTTGGTATCAATTTTTATATGAAAAAAAACCGCCGATCTGGCGGGTCTTTGACGTTAGCTTTGGTCTTCCAGCACCTTGCGGGCGGCGCGGAAACATTCCAGCGCCTGCGGGACGCCGCAATAGATGCCGATCACATGGATGATGGCGCGGATTTCCTCGGGGGTAACGCCATTGTTGATCGCGCCCCGGCAGTGCAGTTCCCATTCGTGCATTTTACCCAAAGCGCCGATCATCGACAGATTCATCATCGAACGGGTCTTGGCGTCGATCACATCATCGCCCCAGCCAAAGCCCCAGCACCAAGCTGTCATGGCTTCCTGGAAGGGGCGGGTAAAGTCATCAGCAGCCGCGAGGTTCTTTTCGACATATTCCGCGCCAAGGGTGGATTTGCGCTGTTCCAGCCCTTTCAGGAACAGATCTTCGTCAAATGTGCTCATGCCTTAGCCTTTCAATTTGATGGCGACGTTTTTTGTCTGAACATAGTTCCACAGGGCTTCGCGCCCCTTTTCGCGCCCGTAGCCGGATTTGCCATAGCCACCAAAGGGGGTTTCGACCCCGCCTGCGTACCACTCATTGACAAAGACCTGGCCTGCGCGCAACTGGCGGGCGGCCTGTGTGGCGCGATCAAGATCGCGGGTAAAGACACCGGCGACCAGCCCATAGGGGGTGCCATTGGCGATCTCAATCGCCTGCGCGTCATCCGAGAACCTGAGCACAGAGAGCACCGGGCCAAAGACTTCGTCATTGGCAATGGTCATATCCGGGGTCACATCAGTGAGGATCGTGGGTTCCAGAAAGGCACCGGGGCGGTTCAGCTTATGGCCGCCTGTGGCGATTTTGGCGCCCTGTTCCTGTGCGACCTGCACCATGGCGGCGGCGCGATCGCGCTGGGCGTCAGAGACCATCGCGCCCATGGTTGGGCCGAACGCGGGCTGGTCGATGCCCGGCTTGACCGTCAGCTGTGAGGCCATGGAGGTCAGGCGGTCAACCAGTTGATCATGCACGCTGTCATGGACAATCACCCGCGACATGGCAGAGCAGACCTGACCGGCATTAAAGAAGATCCCCCAGCGCACATCGTTTTCAAAGGCCTCAAGATCGGCATCGTCATGCACGATGGCGGCGGATTTGCCCCCCAGTTCCAGCACACAGGGCACCACGTTCTGTGCGGCGGTGGTGGCGATGGCCACGCCGGTGGGCACCGAGCCGGTAAAGACGATCTGATTGACCTGCGGATGGGCGGAAAGGGCTGCGCCCGCCTCATGGCCCAGTCCACACAGGATATTGACCGCGCCTTTGGGCAGGTCCACCGCTTCGGCGGCATGGGCAAACCAGGCATTGGTCAGTGGGGTGAGCTCTGGGGTTTTGATCACACAGGCATTGCCCGTGGCCAGCGCTGCCGAAAGCGAACGCGCGGTCATTTCCACCGGATAGTTCCAGGGGATGATCTGGGCTGAGACCCCGAAAGGTTCGTAGGTGGTGAAATCGAAATAGGATCTGCCCAGCGGGATTGAACGGCCTTCAACGGTTTCCGCCTGATTGCCGTAATATTCGAAATAGCGCGCGGCCCCTTCGATTTCGACGATGGATTCCCACAGGGGTTTGCCCTGTTCCAATGTCAGAACCTGTGCAATTTCGTCTTTGTGATCCAGCAGATAGCGGCCCATGGCCTGCACCTTGCGGCCCCGTTCAACGGGGCGCAGATCGGACAGCAGGCCCGACAGATGCACGCGGCGGGCCGCCTGAACGGCGCGGTCAACATCGGCGGCATCGGCCAGCGCATGTTCAGCCAGTTTTTCACCTGTGGCCGGGTTCACAACATCAATGCGGCCCGCGCCGCCATCGACCCAGGCACCGTCGATGTAGTTTTGCCAATAAGATTTCATCAGAGGTCTTTCTGTTTTGGGGCAGGCGTTGGGTTAGGGTCAGGATTAATGCATCCTGACCCTAGGCGGCAGGGCCATCCACCCCTTCCTTCATCCAGCGTTGCAGATGCATGATCGGGTGTTCCGAATTCACGCCACCGCAGGGATCAATCACCAGTGGCCCGGGGCGATAGCCGCGCGATTTCAGGCCGCGATGCACCGATTCCACCAGATGGATGTCTTCTTCGACAGTGGTTTCGCGATCCTGAATGGCCAGCTTGCGGATCTTTTCGTCTTCGACCCCATCCACGGTGTACCAGCCGCGCCAGACCACAACGTGATCCGCATCAATAGCGCGCCAATGATAGGTGTTCAGCACATTGCCGGGATAGACCTGAAACGAAAACATCGGCCAGAGGAACCAGCTGGAATATTCATCGAAATGGGCAAAGCCGGAATGGATATCATAAGTCATGTCCTCAAGGCTCTGGCATTGCGTGGTGTGACGCAGGCACATGCCCTGAGGTTGAATGTCATAGGTTTCCGGCTTGACCACGCCTTTGGCAAAGGTTGGGTGATTGAGCGAACAGTGATAGCATTCAGAGTAGTTTTCGACTGAAACCTTCCAGTTGCAGTCTTCGGGGATTTCCACCCATTCCAGCGGCTTGAGCCGGGCGAAATTTGGCACCCATTCTTCCAGCTCTGCGCGGGCGTTTGGGAACCAGTCGTCCATGGGGGCGGCATTGTTATCGAGATTGACGAAGAGAAAGCCCAGAAATTCCTCTGATCGCACTTCGGTCAGGCAGATCTCTGATTTTTCAAAGCCTTCGACCGCCTTGATATTGGGCCCGGCGCGCAGCTGACCGGTCAGCTCATATGTCCAGGCGTGGTAGGGGCAGACCACAACGCGGGTATTGCCGGAGCCGGTCACCATCTCATGGGCGCGGTGCTGACAGACGTTATAGAACACCCGGATCTGATCATCGCGGCCGCGGATCGCAAAAAGGTTTTCGCCCGCAATCTGAAAGGTGGTGTAATCGCCAATGTTTTCCAGTGCTGACGTATGGCAGCCAAACTGCCATGTGCGCGCCAAAAGCCCATCAGTTTCCAGTCTGAACACCTCGGGATCGGTGTAATAGCGCGCGGCGAGGGATTTAATCGGGGCGTTCAAGGCTACTCCTCCTCGTGGTACAGGCCAAGCTGGTGGCGGCGTTTGTGAAAGGTTTCGACCCGTTCAACGATTTCATCACTGGCCACGGCAATCACAAAGGACAGCAGTGTTTCCAGCAGTGCGATGGTGCTGACGGAAGACGGAAAGAACTGCGGCGTGTCGCAGGCGATGACAAAGCCGTGGTCCGCGGCGCGGATGATCGGGCTGGCGGGGCTGTCAGAGACGGCGACAATGGTTATGCCCTGTTCTTTGGCCCGAGCGACCGCTTCGACCACCTCGGCGCGGTAGGGGCGGCAGGTGATGGCAATCAATGTATCGCCTGCACCCGCCCAGGCGAGATCATCCACAGCGTTTGATCCTGCGCGCGGAATGGCATGAAAGCGCACCATGCCGGTCGAGGCCAGATAGGTAAAGTTGCGCGCGGTTGAGTTGTTTACGCCAACCCCTAGGGTGAAAACGCTTTGCGATTGCCAGATGGCTTCGGCGGCGGACTTCAGATCTTCGGCGGTGATATTGGCAAAGGTTTCTTCGACATTGCGCAGCGCGCCCTGCACCATATCCGCATATAGCCCACCCAGATCGCCGGATTTGCGGATATCCTGCAACCATCTGGCGCGCTTGGGAAAATCGGCGGCGCCCTGTCGGATGGCTTCGCGGAAGGGGGCGCGGAAATCTTCGTAACCTTCAAAGCCCACCTGACGGGCCATGCGCACCACGGTGTTGGGTTTCACATTTGCGGCCTGAGCGATTTCGCGCACCGTCGACACACCCACATCACGTGGGTTTTCCAGAACATAGGTCGCGGCCTTGCGGGCCTCTGGGGTCAGGTCTTCCAGTTCGCCCGCGAGCCGTTCCAGAATCGAATTTGATACATTTGTGTCATTCATGATTGACGATGGTACATTTGTTCACTTAGCCTGTCGAGAGGAAAAGCGAGTCGAATAAGGACGAATATCGTGGCCAAAGAATTTCCGACCCATGCGCGTGTTGTCATCGTTGGCGGGGGTGTCATGGGGGTGGGGCTTGCCTATCATCTGGGACATGAAGGATGGGGTGAAGGCACTGTTTTGCTTGAGAAATCTGAGCTGACAAGTGGCAGTACCTGGCATGCGGCGGGGCAGATCACTCATTCCACCAGCAGCTTTGGTCTGGGCAAATGCGTAGACTATAACATCGGGCTGTATTCTGGGGGGCTGGAAGCGGAAACCGGGCAGCCGGTGACCTGGCATGGCTGCGGATCCTTCCGTCTGGCCTATACCGAAGACGAAATGGACTGGCTGCGTCATACGCTGTCGGTGGGGCGGTCGCTTGGGTTCAATATTGAGCTGGTCGGCCCGGAAAAGGTGGCTGAGCTGCACCCGTTTTACAATTTGGATGGGGTTTTGGGGGCGTTGCATACGCCTGATGATGGGCATGTGGACCCGACCAATGTCACCATGGCCATGGCGGCGGGGGCGCGTCAGAAAGGCGTGCAGATCCTGCGCAATTGCCGGGCCACCAATATCACGCAGGCCGCAGGTGGCGAATGGGTGGTTGAGACCGAACAGGGCGCCATCACCTGCGAACATGTGGTGAATGCGGGCGGCACCTATGCGCGGCAGATGGGGGAATGGTCGGGGCTGCAACTGCCCATGACCTCGATGACGCATCATTATTTTGTCACGGAACCTGTGCCCGAGTTCGAGGCGCTGGACAAAGAGCTGCCGGTGATCCGCGATGACAAGAAGGTATCCGGCTATATCCGCATGGAACAAAAGCGCGGGCTGATCGGGATCTATGAGAAGGAAAACCCGAACTCGGTCTGGCACGATCATTGCCCATGGGAATATGAAAACTGGCTGTTTGACGCGGATTATGATCGCGTGATGCCCTGGCTGGAAGAAAGCCTGAACCGGATGCCGATTTTCTCAGAACTGGGGATTCAGCGCGAAGTACACGGGGCGATCAGCCATCCCCCCGATGGCAATCCGCTGATTGGCCCGGCGCCCGGTGTGCGCAATTACTGGTGCTGCTGTGGCACGCAGATCGGGATCGGCTGGGGGCCGGGGCTGACACGGGAACTGGCGCGCTGGATGGTACATGGGGCGGCGGATATTTCGATGCGCGATTACGATCCGCGCCGGTTTGGCGGCTATGCCAGCAAAGACTGGCAGGTGGTGAAAGCCGAAGAGGATTACTGCCTGCGCCACGAGATACCTTTTCCGCATTTCAACCGGTTGGCGGGGCGGCCGATCAAACCCTCGCCGCTCTATGAATTGCTGAATGCCAAGGGCGCGGTGCATGAAGAGGTCTATGGCTTTGAACGCCCACGCTGGTTTGCGCGTGAGGGCGTGGCGCAAGAGGATCACTATTCTTTCAACCGCACGGTGGTGGACGATATGGTTGCCGCCGAGGTCAAGGCCGTGCGCGAGGCGGTGGGCATCATGGATGTCACAGCCTTTACCAAGGTAATGGTGGAAGGCCCGGATGCCTATGCGCTGCTGGATCGTCTGACGGCGAACCGGATGCCGCAGAAAAGCGGCTCGATTACCTTGACGCATATGCTGAACCGTGCGGGGCGCATTGAGTTGGAAACAACGATTGTGCGGATGGCTGAAGATAGGTTCTATCTGGTCTGTGCGGCCTTCTTTGAACAGCGCCTGCTGGATCATCTGGACCAGCAGCGCGCAGGTGAGGATGTCACGATCACGGCGCTGTCGTCTTCCTGGTCGGCGCTGTCGTTGAATGGGCCAAAGTCGCGTGATGTTCTGGCGGGGTGCACCGGTGCGGACCTGTCAAACAAGGGCTTTCGCTGGTTGTCGGCGCAGGAAATCACTGTGGCTGGGCATCAGATCTGGGCTTTCCGCATGTCTTATGCAGGGGAACTGGGCTGGGAACTCCACATGCCTGCTGAGGCCTGTCTGGATGTCTATTCCGCGCTTTGGGCTGCGGGTGAACCGCATGGGATAACGGATTACGGATCTTTTGCGATGAATGCCATGCGGATGGAGAAAGGGTTTAAAGGGGCAGGTGAGCTGACCAATGAGGTCACGCTGGCCGAAGCCGATGTGCTGCGCTTTGCCCGCACCGATAAGGAGTACCTGGGCAAAGAGCTGACGTTGAACCCGGATCTGCGCTGGGTCTGTGCCTATCTGGAGATCGAACCAGATGGCAAAGCGGATGGTCACGGCGGTGAGGCCGTTATGCTGGAGGGCAAGGTTGTTGGCTCGTCGGCGTCGGTGGTCTTTGGGCCAACGGTCGGCAAGATTCTGGCCTTTGCCTATATTGCGCCGCATGCTGCCCAGCCGGGCACCGCGCTGGAGGTGGTTATTCACGGCGCACCGCGCGCGGCGCGGGTTCTGGGGGCGCCGGCCTATGATCCGCATTCGGATCTGCCCCGCATGGATGCCCAATGAGCCGCGCGGTTTGGGACAGGCTTTTGTCAGAGGTGGCGCAGGCCTATCGTGTCTGCCCTGCCTTGGCAGAGTTCACACCGTTTCCAGAGGATCTGACCCCCGTTGAGGTGGTGCCCTTTGACGTGCCGCCTGCGCAGCTTTTGCAAAATGAAGCCGGGCTGACAGGGGATAGGTTTGCGGCGGTCCGCGAGGCCTTTGTTGCTGCCGCACCGCAGGCGCAATGGCATGAAACCTATAAGGAAACCAGCATCGGTCAGGATTTCATGGATCGGTTTGGCTGCTATTGCCTGATCGGCCATGGTGGCGCGTTCCAATCACCGCAGTTTCGCGCCTGGATGGTCTATATGCCCGCCGGGCTGCACTATCCCTGGCACCATCATCCGGCCGAGGAAATGTATCTGGTGCTGGGTGGTGCGGCCGAATTTCATCGCGAAGGCATGCCAAGCGAAACGCTGCGGGCCGGTGAGACGTCATTTCATGCGTCAAACCAGCCCCATGCCATGACCACAACGGATAGCCCCGTCATGTGTCTGGTGGTCTGGCGCAATGGCTTTGAAACTGGCCCCAGCCTAACAGAAAGAGAGGTTCAGTAATGGGATTACCTGATAAAATGTCTGCCATGGTGACCATGGGGCACGGGGATCTGGATCAGATGGTGATGCAGTCCGACTGGCCCCGTCCCAGCCCTGCTGCAGATGAGGTGCTGATCGAGGTCGGGGCCTGTGGGCTGAATAACACCGACGTCAACACCCGCTCGGGCTGGTATTCCAAGGCAGTGACAGAGGCCACCACCGGCGGCGCTTTTGAAGAGGTCAACGAAGAAGACCCGACATGGGGCGGTGCCCCGATCAGCTTTCCACGTATCCAGGGGGCGGATGTTTGCGGGCGCATTGTGGCGGTTGGCGCGGATGTTGATCCGGCCCGTATTGGGCAGCGGGTGATCACCGACAACTGGCTGCGCGATCCTGCAGACCCGGACAACAAAGACAAAGCCGGGTATTTTGGATCAGAGCGTGACGGGGGCTTTGCCCAATATACCACCATACCTGCACGCAATGCCTTTGCGATCCAGTCTGATCTGTCAGATGCTGAGCTGGCGACCTTTTCCTGTTCCTATTCCACCGCCGAAGGCATGCTGACCCGCGCGCGCGTCGGTGCGCAGGATACGGTGCTGGTGCCCGGGGCCTCTGGCGGGGTGGGCGGCGCTTTGGTGCAGCTGGCCAAGCGGCGCGGGGCGCGGGTGATTGCCCTGGCATCCGAGGCAAAGCACGATCAGGTGGCGGCTTTGGGTGCGGATCGGGTGTTGCCGCGCGGGCCCAGTGATCTGCGCGGGGCGCTGGGTGATGAAAAGATCACTGTGGTCGCAGATGTGGTGGGTGGGGCCTATTGGCCGCAGCTGATCGACATTCTGGAACGGGGCGGGCGCTATACCTGTTCGGGGGCCATTGCCGGGCCGATGGTCGAACTGGATCTGCGCACCTTCTATCTGCGTGATCTGACCCTGACCGGGTCCACAGTGATTGATCCCGAAGTCATGCCGAACCTTGTGCGCTATATCGAAGAGGGGGCCATTCGCCCGGTGCTGGCAGCGACTTATCCGCTGGATCAACTGCGCGAGGCGCAGGCCGCCTTTATCGCCAAAGAGCACACCGGCAATATTGTGGTGACCCCATGAAGATCACCCGCATCCGCATCTATAAAACGCCTTTGCCCTATGTCGGCGGCGCTTATGTCTGGGGCGCGGGCAATGCGATCAAAACCGCAATCGCCAGTGTTGTGGTGATTGATACGGATGCGGGGGTGCAGGGCTGTGGTGAATTCACACCCTGCGGCGAAAACTATATGGTTGCCCATTCCGAAGGGGTGGACGCGCTGGCGCGGCTGGTTGCGCCACATCTGCTGGGGGAAGACCCGCGACAGGTGGGGCGCATTGAACAGTTGATGGATCATCTGGTGCAGGGGCACGGCTATGCCAAAGCGCCGTTTGATGCGGCCTGCTGGGATATTCTGGGGCAGGCCTGTGACCAGCCACTGTGGATGCTGCTGGGTGGCAAGCTGACCGATGGGGCGCCGATGTATCGGGTGGCCCCTCAGAAGGCCACGGATGAAACTCTGGCGGAAATGCAGCGCTATCGCGCAGCGGGCTATCGTCAGTTTCAGATCAAGGTTGGCGGGGACTGGTCCAGCGATATCGACCGCATTCAGGCTGGGGTTGCGCTGCTGGAACCGGGGGAAAAGGCGATGGCGGATGCCAATCAGGGGTGGCGTGTAGACAATGCCATTCGCGTGGCGCGGGCCACGAAAGATCTGGATTACATTCTGGAACAACCCTGTCGCAGCTATGAAGAATGCCAGCAGGTACGCCGCGTGGCGCAACAGCCGATGAAGCTGGATGAATGCCTGACGGGCATGCAGATGGCGCAGCGGATCGTGGCAGATCGCGGGGCTGAAATCTGCTGTCTCAAGATTTCAAATCTGGGGGGGATTTCCAAGGCGCGCCGGGTCCGTGATTATCTGATTGAAAACCGCTTGCCTGTGGTTTCGGAAGATACCTGGGGTGGGGAAATCACCAGCTCTGTGGTGGCACATTTTGCGGCCTCTACGCCACGGGAATACCTGCAAAACACCACTGATCTGATGAATTACAACACCCGATCCACGGGGATCGGCGGGGCCTTGGCCAAAGAGGGCAGGCTTTACGCGCCTGACACCCCCGGTCTGGGGGTCGTGCCAGACTTTGACAGCCTTGGGGCACCGGTTGCAGAGTATGGGTCATGAGCGAAATCTTACCTGAAATTGCCGCAGTTTGGGATGCCTACCCTGAGGATGCGCGCAGCACGGCGCAGCAGCTGCGTGGGCTGATCTATGAAGAGGCCCGGCAGCAGGATGTTGGCCCAATCCTTGAAAGCGTGAAATGGGGGCAGGCATCCTTTGTGCCCAAGGCGCGCAGGACCGGCACGGCGATCCGTTTGCACTGGTCTGAGAAAGCGCCAGAGCAGTTTCACCTGCTGGTGCATTGTCAGACGCAGCTGGTGGAAACCTGGAGAGAGGCGCTGCCGCATCTGACCTATGAGGGAAACCGCGCGCTGCAGCTGCCATTGGCGCGCGCGCTGCCTATGAATGACCTGCGCCGTTGCGTGGCGATGGCGCTGACCTACCACCGGAGCCGCACATGAAAATCACAGCCCTTACCGTTTATCAGGTCGATCTACCGCTTGAGCACCCTTACTGGCTGTCGGGCGGGCGGCTGAAGTTTGAAACGCTGGATGCGACTTTTGTGAAAGTTGAAACCGATGCAGGGCTGATCGGCTGGGGGGAAGGCACGCCCTGGGGGCATACCTATGTGCCAGCCCATGGCCCCGGCATTCGCGCGGGGGTGCAGACCATGGCACCTTTTGTGATCGGGCTTGATCCGCGTCGGGTGCTGGATATCGAGCGAGCGATGGATCTGGCTTTGCCGGGGCACCTTTATGCCAAAAGCCCGATTGATATGGCCTGCTGGGATATTGCGGGGCAGGCGGCAGGGCTGCCGATTGCCGATCTGATGGGGGGTGGGTCGCGCACGCCGCGCCCGATCGCATCCTCTGTGGGGGCCAAGACGGTTGAGGAAACCCGCGAGGTCATAGACCGCTATCGCAGCCGGGGCTATATCGCCCATTCCGTCAAGATTGGCGGCGATGTTGCGCGCGATATTGCCCGTGTGCGGGATGTCGAAAGCATCCGCAGGCCGGGCGAGATTGTGCTGTATGATGTGAACTGTGGCTGGACACGGCAGCAGGCGCTGCGAGTGATGTCTGCGGTGGAAGATCTGAACGTGATGTTCGAGCAGCCCGGTGAAACGCTGGATGATGTGGCGGCGATTGCGGGCAAACATGCCTCGCCGGTTTCTGTCGATGAAGCGCTGGTGACTTTGCAGGATGCGGCGCGGGTGGCGCGTGATGGGCTGGCTGAAATCTTTGGCATCAAGCTGAACCGGGTCGGCGGGCTGACCAAAGCCGCGCGGATGCGGGATATTGCGCTGGCCCATGGGATCGACATGTTTGTCATGGCCACAGGGGGAACGGTGCTGGCAGATGCCGAGGCGCTGCATCTGGCGGCCACGATCCCCGATCACAATTGTCACGCGGTCTGGGCCTGTCAGGATATGCTGACAGTGGATGTGGCCGGCGGGCGCGGCCCGCGGAACATCGACGGGCATTTGCATCTGCCAGAGGGGCCCGGCCTTGGGGTTCATCCCGATGAAGACGCGCTGGGCACACCCGTTGCCATCTACAAGGAGCAGGCATGAAAATCACATCTCTAGAGCTTTGGCATGTGCCGCTGACCAGCCATGCGACCTATTACATGGCGGATGGCAAAACCTGCGACACGGTGGAAAGCGTGGTGTTGCGGGTGAACACCGATGCCGGGATTTCCGGCTGGGGCGAGGTCTGCCCCATTCCACATTACCTGCCCGCCTATGCGCGGGGTGTCGCCCCGGCTATCACCGAGCTTGCGCCTGTGTTTCTGGGTGCGGATCCTTTGGGGGCCGAGGCGCTGATGGCGCGGGCGGATGCCTATCTGATCGGGCACCGCTATGCGAAATCGGCTTTGGATATTGCCCTGTGGGATATCACCGGCAAGGCAGCGGGGTTGCCGTTGTATACGCTCTTGGGGGGGCGGCGCGCGCAGGATATGCCGCTGTATCATTCGATCACCTGCGTTGCGCCCGAGGAAATGGCGCGCATGGCCCGCGAGGCGCAGAGCGCTGGTATGGCGCAGTTTCAGGTGAAACTGGGGGCAGATGGTGACTGGCAGGCGGATGTGGAGCGGCTGCGGCAGGTGCGCGCGGCCGTGGGCGCTGGCCCCTTGGTTTATGGCGATTGGAATTGCGGTTCGACCTCGCTTGAGGCCAGCCGGGTGGCGCGCGCGGTGGCGGATCTGGATGTGATGCTGGAACAGCCCTGCGCCACCATCGAAGGTTGCGCGCGGGTGCGGGCGGCCTCTGGGTTGCCGATGAAGCTGGACGAATCCGCCCATGACATGGCCAGCCTGCTGATGGGCCATCAGATGGGGGTGATGGATGCGGTGGCGCTGAAACTGTCAAAGTTCGGAGGCCTGTCTGCCACGCGCCGGGCGCGCGATCTGTGTCTGCATCTGGGGGCCAGAATGTGCATCGAATGCACCTGGGGGTCGGATATTGTGACCTCGGCGGCGCTGCATCTGGCGGCCTCGACCATACCGGCGCTTTTGATGAACACCTGCGATCTGTCGCATTACGTTGGGCCGCGTCTGGCCCCCAAAGCCCCCGCACGACACAAGGGGCGGATCGCCCCTCCGGAAGGCCCCGGATTGGGCATTGCGCCTGATCTGGATCTTCTGGGTAGCCCTGATCTTGTATTGGACTAACTGATGGAAAAACTACGCACACAAGACGAATGGATCACCCGCGCCCGCGAGGTTCTGCCTGCCGGGGGATTTGGCAATTTCGATCCGGGGATCATCATTTCCCATGGCGAAGGGGCGCGCGTCTGGGATGAGAACGGCAAGGAATATGTGGATTACCTGATTGGCTCGGGGCCGATGCTGCTGGGGCATGGTCATCCCGAAGTCATGGAGGCAGTGCTGGAACAACTGCCAAAAGGCATGACCTTTTTCGCCAATAACGCCAAGGGCATTGAGCTGGCCGAAGAGATTGTGCGCGCCGTGCCCTGTGCGCAGCAGGTGCGCTTTGTGGCCTCTGGTGGTGAGGCGGATATGTATGCCATCCGACTGGCCCGTGCCTATACCGGGCGGGACAAGATCCTTAAGTTTGAAGGTGGTTATCATGGGATGTCTGCCGAAGCGCAGATGAGCCTTGCGCCGTCAAAGCGGGTGAATTTCCCACAGGCGGTGCCGGATAGCGCGGGTATTCCGCAGGGGGTGGCTGATCAGATGCTGGTGGCGCCCTACAACGATCTGGCCGCGGTTGAGGCGCTTTTGTCAGAGCATGACGATATCGCCGCCATTATTGCCGAACCACTACAGCGTATCATTCCAGCGGATCCGGGTTATCTGCAGGGGCTGCGGGATCTGTGTGACACATACCATGTGCTGCTGATCTTTGACGAAATCGTCACCGGTTTCCGGCTGGCCTATGGGGGCGCGCAGGAACGCTATGGGGTGACACCGGACATCTGCACCATGGGCAAGATCATCGGCGGTGGCTTTCCGCTGGCGGCATTGGCGGGCAGTGCCGAGATCATGAAGCATTTCGACAAGGCCGTTGTGGGCGAAGACAAATGGCTGATGCAGCTGGGCACGCTTTCGGGCAATCCGGTGGCCTCGGCGGCGGGGTTGAAAACCATGGAGGTTCTGTCGCGCCCCGGCAGCTATGACCAGCTGCGCAGCATTGGCCGGGATCTGCAACAGATGCAGTCACAGGCGCTGACTGAGGCGGGGATTGCGCATCAGATCTGCGGCGATGAAACCCTGTTTGATATCTATTTCACCGATGCCCCCTGCCGAGATTATCGCAGTGCGCGCCATGATGATCCATCTGTGAATGCGCGCTATAATGCAGTGCTGCGTGAAGAGGGGATCTTTAAGTCACCGGGCAAGCTTTATCCATCGCTGGCGGTGACGGATGCCGATCTTGAGCTGACCCGAAACGCTGTGTCTGCGGCGGTGAAGGCGATCTCGGCCTAGGACAAGGCCCTCTGCGCGGTCTGGCCAATCGGTCGCGCAGGGGGGACGACATGTCGGTTCCTGCAACCGGATTTCGCAAAGCAGCAAGTGGGCCAGCCCCTTCCCCGGTCATGATTGAGGAAAGGAGATTCACTCATGACTGCTACAGCCACCCGTTCCCGCTCTGGCGGACGTCTTGCCCGCCGGGCCAAACGCACGGCGCCCCAGTTCGACATGTTGCCGGGCCTGACCAATGCGCTGCCCCTGACCGAGGTCATGGATGCCGCGCAGGTCGAAAAGATTGACAATGCCTCGATGCATATTCTGGAAAACGTGGGCGTGCAGTTCCGTGATCCGATTGCGCTGGAGGACTGGAAGAAAGCCGGGGCCAAGGTCGTTGGGGAGATGGTCTATCTGGATCGTGGCCTTGTGCGCGAACTGATCGCCACGATCCCGTCGGATTTCACCTATCACGCCCGCAACCCGGCCAATAATGTGCGTCTGGGCGGAAAACATTCGGTCTTTGTGCCGATGACAGGTGCGCCCTTCCTGCGCGATCTCGACGATGTACGCCGCAATCCGCTGCTGGAAGATCTGGCGATGTTCCACAAGCTGTCACATATGTCGCCGGCGTTGCACAGTTCGGCGCACCATATCGTCGAACCCTATGATCATCCGATCAGCCAGCGCCACCTGCGCATCACCTATTCGTCGATGAAATATTCCGACAAGATGTTCATGGGGATGACCACCAGCCCCAAGAACGCCGAAGATGTGATGGATATGTGCGCCATTCTGTTTGGCGAAGAGTTTCTGATGAACAACCCGGTCACCACCGGTAACTGTAACGGCAATTCGCCTCTGGTCTGGGACGAAACCATGCTGGGGGCGATGCGCGCCTTTGGTGCGCGTCGCCAGCCGGTGCTGTGCTCGCCCTTCGTGCTGGGTGGGGCCAACACACCGGCATCGGTTGCGGCGTCAGTTGCGCAACTGAATGCCGAAGCCCTGTCTGGTCTGGCCTATACCCAGATCCGCAACCCCGGCACGCCAGCGATCTATGGCCATTATCTGTCGACTGTGTCGATGAAATCAGGTGCGCCCATGGCTGGCACGCCTGAAATCAGCCTGATGAACTTTATGATCGGTCAGATGGCGCGTCACTATGATGTGCCGTGGCGGACATCAAACACTCTGGGCGGGGCCAAGACTTTTGACGCGCAGGCGGGTTATGAAAGCGCCACGACGCTCAGCGCGGTGATCCATTCCGGTGCGAACTATATCTGGCATTCGGCCGGGTGGAATGAGGCCGGCATGCATTGTTCTGTCGCCAAGTTCATCGTCGATGCCGAACAATGCGCCATGGCTTATCGCATGGCGGAGGGCCCGAAATGGGATGGCTTTGATGATGCGATTTCCGCCGTGGGGGATATCGGGCCGGGCGGCCACTATCTGGGGCATCCGCATACGCAGGAAAACTTTCAGACGGCTTATTTCATGCCAGAGCTGTTCGATAACAATTCAATCGAGCAATGGACCGCCGAAGGTGAAAAGGAAATCACCCAGCGGGCGCTGGAACGGGCGCGCAAGATGCTGTCGGAATACGAAGAGCCCAAATTGGATGAGGCCAAAAACGATGAGCTTCTGGAGTATATCGCACGGCGTGAACGCGAAATTCCGGCGGCGGATGAGCTGAACCAGACTTACTGACACTCCCAACTGGCCCGCCTTAGTGGCGGGCTTTTTCTATTCGAAAGAGACAGACATGAGATTTGAAGGCAAACGGGTTCTGGTCACCGGGGCGGCTGGTGGGATCGGTGCTGCGATCACCGCGCAGTTTCGGGCCGAAGGGGCGCGTGTGGCTGTGGCTGATCGCAGCGTGGATGGCATTGCCGCAGATGTTGCGCTGCCCGGCGATCTGCTTGATGCAGCGTATACGGATGGGCTGGCGCAGGCGGCGCATGATGCGCTGGGCGGTCTGGATATCGTGGTGAACAACGCTGGTGTGATTACCCGTGGGCCGGTGACGGAAACCTCGGATGCGGATTGGGCTTTGTCGATGGGGGTGAATGTCGAAGCGCCGTTTCGCATCTGCCGCGCGGCCATTCCTTTGATGGCGGCAGGTGGTGGCGGCGCCATTGTCAACACCGCGTCATGCTGGGGTGGTAAAGCCCCTGGGCCGAACCACGCGCTGTATTGCATGACCAAGGCGGCGATTGCGCAGCTGACGCAGTGCATGGGGATGGATCATGCCCATCAGGGGATCCGCGTGAATGCGGTCTGCCCCAATGAGGTGAACACGCCGATGTTGCGTTCGGGCTTTGAAAAGCGCGGGTTTGACCCGGATACGGCGGTGGCCGAGCTGGGGCAGTCGGTGCCTTTGGGCCGGATCGCCGAGCCTGAGGACATCGCGGATGTCGCGCTGTTCCTGGCGTCTGACGCGGCGCGCTATATGTGCGGCGCATTGGTTGAGGTCAACGGAGGCAAGCCAGTCTCATGATGCGTTTTGAAGGTAAGGTTGCCCTGGTCACTGGCGGGCGTTCGGGCATTGGCCGGGCGATTGCGCAACGGCTGCATTCAGAGGGCGCGCGGGTGTTTACAGCACAGCGCGGCGAAGATCCTCAGTTCGACGGCATCCCGGCTGACTTTACTGATCCGGCGTCGCCGGGTCAGGTGGTGTCGCAGGTGATCGCGGCGGCGGGTCAGTTGGATGTGCTGATTAACAATGCAGGGATGATGCAGGAATCTTCGGTCGAAGCCATGTCGCTGGAGGATTGGACCCGCAATCTGACCGTCAATCTGACAGCGCCGTTTTTGATGATAAAGGCGGCACTGCCCTACCTGCGCAAGACGCGGGGCAACATTGTGAATACCGGCTCGATCGAGGGCCTTGGCTCTAACCCCGGACACGCGGCCTATTGCGCGTCAAAGGCCGGGCTGCACGGGCTGACCCGCGCCGTTGCCGTCGATCATGGGCCTGAAGGTATTCGCTGCAATGCTGTGGCTCCGGGGTGGATTGATACAGATCTGAATCTCGAGTTTATCGAAAGCATGGATGATCCGGAGGGGTTTCGGCAGAATATTGGCCGCATTCATCCTGTGGCCCGCACCGGGCGGCCCGAAGAGGTGGCCGCGCTGGTGGCCTTTCTGGCGGCTGAGGAGAGCGGCTTTGTCACCGGGCAGGTCTATACCGTCGATGGCGGGCGCATGAGCAAGCTGAGCCTGCCCTGATCCGTTGGGAAGGTAGGGGGCAGGTTGCTGCCCGCTACTCTTGTGCGGCGCGATATTCTTTCCAACGCAGAACAGTGTTAGCCCCGATCTGTTGAAAAGGTTGGGGCGGCAGGCGTTTGGGGCGGTCTTCGCGGGTGAAGAATTCGGTCACATCCGAGATTTGCCCACAGGCCAGTTCGGCGGCCGCCATCCCCGTCAGCGTGCCCCGCGCTGTGCCCAGCCCGTTTTGAACACAGGCGGCGTAAACGCCTTTGTCGATCTCGCGCATCACGGACACACCGTTTAACGACAGGCACAGATGCCCGGCCCATGTGTATTGGGGGGCAAGCCCCGCAAGCTGCGGAAAGCGCATATCAAACTTGCCCTGCATGACCCGTTTGGCGCGGGACAGATCAGCTGCGGTGGCCTGCATCCCCGGCCGTAGCGCGGCGCAGGTGCGGGTGATGATGCGATTGCCGCCCTGACCACTGTCAATCCGGCGCATGGTGGTGCCCATGGGGTCTGACGGGGTTACACCCCAGCGCGGGGCGCCACCGATGGCTTTTTCATCCAGCTCAGGTGACATCGAGGCAAAGAGAAACAGCTGCATCAGCCGCCCGCGTTCGATACCAAAGCTTTCGAGGTGGCCATTGTTGGTCAGCAGGATCTGCTGCGTGGTGACGCGCCCTTTGGGAGTGGTGATCTGCCAGCCAGTTCCCTGCGGATCAAAGCCGGTAGCAGGCGTATTTTCGTAGATCTGCACAGCGCTGCGGCGCAGCCCCTGCGCCAGTTCCCGGATATAGCCCGCTGGTTGCAGCATAACCGTGCCGGGGGTGTACAGCCCCGAGCGATAGTAGCCACTGCCCGTAAGATCCTGCATCTGCTGCTGATCCAGCATTTCGCTGCTTTCGCCCAGCGTGGCCAGATGGTCCGAGAACGACAGGTTATGCGCATGGGCTGTCTCAGAAACGGCCCCGTTCACCTTGCCTGCCTGATCAAAGTAGTTGCGATTGATGTCGAACTGCTCGACCGCATCGCGTGCAAAGCTTTGGGCCTGACGATTCAGGGCAATCATGCGCAGATCGTTTTCGCCGCCAGCATAGTCATCCGACGCCAGATCATGCGGAATGTCGATCATAAACCCCGAATTCCGCCCCGAGGCCCCCTGGGCCAGCGCCCCGGCTTCAAGCACCACAATCCGCGCATTGGGGCGCAGTTGGTGCAGACGCAAAGCCGCAGATAGCCCGGCAAAGCCCGCCCCTATGATGGCAACATCACAGGTGGTATCCCCGTCCAGCGCCGGGGCGGGGGTATAGGGGCCGAGGATCTCGGCCCAGGCTGCCGGTCCGCGATGAACCGGCAGGCGTTTGGCGCGGTAGGTCTTCAATCCACCGCCTCGTCTTGGTCATCCGCCAGATCAATCCAGATGGTCTTTAGCTGGGTATATTGATCATGGGCGTGCACAGAGTTGTCGCGCCCCCCAAAGCCCGACTGTTTGTACCCCCCAAAAGGCGTGCTGATGTCACCTTCGCCAAAGCTGTTCACCGTCACGGTGCCCGCGCGCAGCGCACGCGCGCCGCGGATGGCGCGTTTGGTGTTGGCGGTGAAGATCGACGCGCATAGGCCGTATTCGGTGTCATTGCCGATTTGAATAGCCTCGTCAAAGCCCGAAACTTCGATCACCGATAGAACCGGGCCAAAGATTTCTTCGCGGGCCAGCAGCGCATCGTTGCTTTCAACTTCTACCACGGTCGCTTCGACAAAGCCGTTTTCCGCTTTGCCGCCAATCACGATGTTTTCTGCCTTTTCAAGGTAGGAACATACCTTTGCGTAGTGGCTTTGGCTGATCAGCGCGCCCATGCGGGTTTCCGGGTGCAGAGGATCACCGATGTTCCACTGTTTGGCGTGATGGGTGATGCGCTCCAGCAGCTCTGCCTTGACGTCTTTATGCACAATCAGGCGCGAGCTGGCCGAACAGTTTTCGCCCATGTTCCAAAAGGCCCCGTTCACCAGATGCTGCGCGACGCGGTCGATGTTTTCGGCGTCATCCATAACAATGGCGGGGTTCTTGCCGCCCATTTCCAGCACGACCTCTTTGGCGTTTGATTCCGACGAATAGGTCAGGAATTTCTTGCCAGTGACGGTTGAGCCTGTGAACGACACCATGTCGATATCCATGTGGCGACCGATGGGTTCACCCACAGCCCCGCCACCACCGGGGACGATGTTCAACACACCGGCAGGCACGCCCGCCTCAGCGGCCAGTTCCGCCACGCGCAGAGCGGTCAGGGTGGTTTCCTTGGCCGGTTTGATCACCAGCGAACAGCCCGCAGCCAGCGCCGGGCCGATCTTCCAGGCCAGCATCAAAAGCGGGAAGTTCCAGGGCAGGACCAGCCCCACAACACCGATGGGTTCGCGCACAACCATGGCGATGTGATCATCTGATGCGGGCGCAACCTGATCATAGATCTTGTCGATGGCTTCTGCGTGCCATTTGATGCAGTGGATGGTTTCCGGCACATCCACGGTTTCGCAATCATAGATGGTCTTGCCGGAATCCAGGCTTTCCATGACCGCCAGTTCGCGGGCGTTGCGGGTTATCAGCTTGCACAGCTTGATCAGCACGTCTTTGCGTTCAGATGGGTGCAGTTTCGACCAGCGGCCATCTTCAAACGCATCGAGCGCCTTTTCCACCGCGAAATCGACATCTTCTGGGCCGCAAGAGGCGATGTCAGCCAGTTTTTCACCGGTGGCGGGGTTGGTTGTTTCAAAGGTCTTGCCTGAGATCGCCGGGCGGAACGCCCCGTCGATGAACGCCGCATTTGGCAGATCCAGACCGGCAGCGATGGATTTATATTCGTCCTGTGTGAGCAGCGTCATGTCTTAGTCCTCTGCAACGATGTCAGCGATTTTGCGTTTCAGCACACGGGTGACTTGTTCCAGCGCGCGTTTGTCATCTTTGTTCAGCCCCTTGAGAGGCGCGCGCATCGCGCCGGCGTCAAAGCCGTTCATGGTGACGCCATGTTTGATGGTCTGGATGAACTTGCCGCCCTGTTCCAGCACATGCATCAGCGGCAACATGGCCGACATGATGCGGCGGCCTTTGTCAAAGTTGCCTTCGACAACGCAGGCGTTGTACAGCGCGATATGTTCTTCGGGCAGGAAGTTGGATCCGCCGCACACCCAGAAAGGCGCGCCCCAGGCAAAGAATTCCAGTGCCTGATCATCCATACCACAGCCCAGCTGAATGTGGGGATAGTCACGCGCCAGCAGGTGGACGCGATTGATATCGCCCGAGCTTTCCTTGATGCCGCAGAAGTTGCGCGAACGGCAGACACGATCCAGGAACTCTTCGCCCATCATGGTGCCGGTGCGGTGCGGGTAGTTGTACAGCATCACCGGCAGATCTGCGGCTTTGTCGATGGCCAGCGCATTCAGCGCGTTTTCGCGATCGGTGGGCACAGAGTAGGGGGGAGAGGCCAGCAAAATGGCGTCAGCCCCCAGCTTTGCGGCGCCCTCGGCCAGCGCGATGGAATCTGATGTCAGCATTGCACCAGTGCCCACCACCAGCGGCAACTGGCTGCGTTCGCGGGTAAAACGCGCCAGTTCAAGGCGTTCCTGGACGGTCTGGGCATAGTTTTCGCCGGTCGACCCGCCTGAGATCAGCCCGTGAACGCCCGCGCCGACCAGATAGTCGATCACATCGCCCAGAGCATCCCAATTGGGGCTGCCATCTTCGAAATAGGGCGTCACCACCGGGGTGTAGATCCCTTCAAAACGGAATATCGGAGTCATGTGCATCCTCATGCAGGGGTTTTGCGCGACAGGCTGCCCAAAGGCAGATCCAGCCCCGCCGGCATTACAAACAGTTCGATCTGGTCGCGTGACAGATTCCAGTGATCAATGGCCAGCTGCCCGGCCTTGACATCATCCCCGGCTTCGATGGCGGCGATGATGGCATCATGTTGCTGGCTGGCCTCTGAGAGGTTTTCAGCCATCGAGGTATCCTGAGGTCGGTAGAACGTCATGCCGATGCGGGCATGATCAATCAGCAGGCGCCTGAATGAAGGCAGCAGATAGATGTTGTCTGCCATTTCGCCGGTGACCTCGTGAAAGCGCATATTGGCCATGGCACGTTCCGATCCGCTGCCGCTGCGCAAGGCGTTGCGGAAATCATCCTGCGCGGCTTTCAGCGCCTGCACCTGATCGGGGCGCGCGTTTTTGGCGGCCAGTTGCAGGATCGCGCCATAGACCATCGGGGCGGCCAGAAAGAAATCGCGCAGCGTGGTGTGCGACATTTCACTGACCCGCGATCCGCGATTTTCCCGTAGGTCGATAAAGCCTTCGCCCGCCAGTTGCCGCAGCACTTCGCGCAGTGGCGTGCGGGAAATGCTGAAATGTTCCGACAGGGCGACCTCGTCGATATCTGCACCCGGCCGCAGCTCAAGCGTCATGATCGCCCGTTTCAGGTGCTCTGCCAGATCCGCTTTCTTTCGACGTGCTGCGTCGCTCATGCCGGGGCCTTTCGTGGTTTTCGAAAATGTGTTACAAGATAATAAAGTTTGTGTACACAGAAAAAATCTACTGTATAAAAAACGACCGATGACGCATGATAGGCGTCCGGATTCTTGAAAAATGGCGATCAGGAGGGGAAATGACGCAGCACTTTTGTTTTATTCTGGTCGAAGAGTTTTCGCATCTGGCCTTTTCCTGCGCGCTGGAACCGCTGCGAATCGCGAATCTGGTGAGCGGTCAAAAGCTGTACAGCTGGTCACTGATGTCCGAGAGCGGCGAGCGCGCGACCTGTTCCAACGGTCTTGAGGTGTTCACAGGCAACGGGTTTGATAGCCTGCCCAAATGTGATCGGCTGTTTGTGCTGTCAGGTATCAATATGCGCAGCCATATCACCCGGCCGCTGTTGGCCACCCTGCGACGCGAGCGGGTGAAGGGCACCCCGATTGGTGCGCTGTGTTCCGGGGCCTGGGTTCTGGCCGAAGCAGGGTTTCTGGATGGGATCAAGGCCGCGATCCACTGGGAATACCATGACGGTTTCATGGAGCATTTTCCCGAAGTGAACCTTGTCCGCAGCGTTTTTGTGGCCGACGAAAAATTCCTGACGGCCTCGGGTGGGACGGCCACGGCGGATCTGATGCTGCATCTGATCGAAGAAAATCATGGGGCCGATCTGGCCATCGCTGTGGCGGATCAGATGGTGTACAATACCGTGCGTGATGCCACTGCCGAACAGCGTGTCTCACTGCAATCACGCAATGGCATTCGCAACAAACATCTGGCGACCGCCGTTGAAATTATGCGCAATTCTCTGGAAGATCCCTGTTCCCCGTCTGAGATCGCGCAGACCATCGGAATATCAACGCGGCAGCTGGAACGGCTGTTTGGCAAGCATCTGAATGCCTCGCCTAAGAAATACCTGATGGAAATGCGGTTGGATCGGGCGCGGCAACTGCTGTTGCAGACGGAGTCCTCTGTGACCGAAGTGGCCTTTGCCTGCGGGTTTGAAAACCCCGGCCATTTTTCGCGGGTCTATCGCGCGACCTTTGGGGTTACGCCCCATGCGCAGCGCAGCAAGATGTCTTAGGCGCAGGATGAATGCATCCTGACCCTAAGCCGGGTGAACCGCGACCAGCCTGCCATCCTGAAGATCCAGCGCATCCGGGGCCAGCGCGTTGCGAAAACTGGGGGAGTGGCTGACCAGCAAAATCGCCTGCGGCAGGGCCTGTAGGATGTCCAGCAGGCGGGCTTCGTTTTTGGTGTCGAGCGCATTGGTCGGTTCGTCCAAAAGCAGCGCTTCGGGTTCCATCGCCAGCACTGTGGCCAGTGTGACCAGCCGCTTTTCACCGCCTGACAGCTTATGGGTGATGCGATCGCGCAGATGCATCAGGTCAAGATCGCCAAGCACCCGGTCAACAGTGGCCAGCGCAGCGTCGCGGCTGTGGCCCAGATTGAGCGGACCAAAGGCGATGTCTTCGGCCACGGTGGGGCAGAACAGTTGATCGTCGGGATCCTGAAACACCAGCCCAATACGGCGGCGCACCTCGTGGAAATCGGTTTCTGCCTGCCGGGCGGTGCCAAAGGCCTGCACGCTGCCGCTATCCGGTTTTTGCAGCCCCAGCGCGATGCGCAGCAGGGTGGATTTCCCGGCCCCATTCGATCCGGTCAGTGACAGGCGCTGCCCCGGTTCAAGGCGCAGTGTCGCCCCTTTCAGGATCGGCGCATAGCCGGGATAGGCAAAATGGATGTCCTCAAGGGCCAGTATCGTCATAGCAGATCCATCACAACAAGGCCTAAGCATAGCGCACCCATCAGCGCGGCAAAGTGATAGTCGCGACGTTCATAGGTGAATTCGCGCAACAGCAGCAGCTTACCGGAAAAGCCCCGGCATTTCATCGCTGACAGCACCCGCTCAGAGCGTTCAATCGCCCGCACTAGCATCATGCCCACCAGATAGCCAAAGCTGCGATAGGTGTGCCAGTTTGTGCCGGGGCGAAAACCTCGGATCTTCATGGCGGCCCGCAGACGCAGGTATTCTTCGCGCAGCACATCAATATAGCGGATGGTGAACATCAGCAGATGCACCAGCGTTTCGGGGCAGCGCAAACGGTGCAGGGCATGGCCCAGAGTGACAGGTTCTAGCGTGCCGACCAGCACCATGAGCGTCAGAATGACCGCATTGGCGGTCAGCGCAATTTCGATGGCTTTCCACAGGCCCTGCCAACTGGCGGGAAAGCCAAACAGGGTGAACATGGCGTCGCCGGGGGTGGTAAACGGCAAAAGCACCAGCATGAAGATGATGAAACTGTCCATCATCGCCATCCGTTTCAATGTGCGGCGTATCGGCAGGCGGGATAGGATCAGCAGGCTGACCGACACCGCAAGCGCGGCGATCATCGCCGGGATCGTGGTTAGCGCAACTGTGACAATGGCAAACAGGCAGGTGATCAGGATACGCATCCTTGGATCCAGCAGGCCGATCATGCCATGGCTGACCGCCAACCCTGGTTCAGACAGGGTTTTCGCTGGTTGCTCAAGGATATGTGCCATCAGGCGGCCATCTTGCGGCGCGCGGCCAGATAAAAGCCAAATCCGAACAGGCCAATGATATAGCCGATACCGCCCAGAATGGATTGCAGGTCATTCTTTTCCCGGTAGGCGGCGATTTCGCGGCGCAGCGGGCGCAGTTCATCGCGCACGGCTGTGGCGATGGCCTGACGTTCTTCGTCGGACAGAGAGGCGGCTGTAGCGGGTGCTGCATTGGTGGGCGCAGCGGCAGCAGACTGGGGTGTTACCGCGGTAACACCAAGGATCGCGGCCACCTCTTCGGCGGGCATGGTCACATTCGCCACATGGCCCGCCCCCATATCGGCGCGGAAAGTATGGGCGATGGGCTGCGTCGGGGTAAACAGGAAGAAACCGTCGGCGTCGGTCTTGGTGCGGCCGATTTCAGCACCGTCTGGGCCAAAGACGATGACCTCCTGATCGGTGGCCATATCGCCATTGGAAAAGCCCAGCTCGCCTTCGATGGCATCCCCGGCCGGGAAAACGCCGGCGATGACCTTGTGGGCCAGCGCAGGAAGCGGCGTGAGGATCAAGGCGGTGATCAGCGCGATATGCTTCATGATGCGGTGCCTTTCCGGAAAAGTTCAGGTTTGACCTTGCGCGCCAGCAACACGGCGAACCCTGTTAAGACGGCTTCGATGGCCATGACGGGAATATGGGCAAAGAACACCAGTTTGGCGGCGGGCAGGAATTCATCGCCAGACAGGGCCAGCGAGATGGCCACCATGCCTGTTGTGGCGGCAATGGCAAAAGCCCCGCCAACACCGCCCCAGATCGCGCCGTGTATTGGGCTGCCAGAGGCGATCAGGCGGCGAAAGATCAGCCCCACCAAAACCGCAGGCAGAGCGATGTTCAGAGCGTTGATCCCCAGAACGGTCAGTCCGCCAAATCCAAAAAAGGCGGCCTGCAGCAAAAGCCCCACAAACAGGGCGGGGAAGGCGGCCCAGCCAAGCAAAAGCCCGGCCATGCCATTGAGTATCAGATGCACCGACGACGGACCGATGGGCACATGGATCAGCGAAGCCACAAAAAAGCTGGCCGACAGCACCCCGGCAGTGGGGATGCGATCCAGATCCAGCGATCTCAGACCCATGGCAATCCCGCCAGCGGTGGCGATGGCGCCACCGATGACAACAGGATTAGAAAGCGCTCCGTCGACGATATGCATGGCTTATTGCAGATCCCAGGCGCGGATCCAGATCACGGCGTCCTGGCTCAGCTCTTTGCCTTCATGTTCTGTTGCGGGGCCTGAACCCAACGCGGCAAAACCCCAGTAGCCTGCTTTTGGCACACCAAAGGTGAAATAGCCGTTGTCGTCCGAAATGGCGACGATGGCCCCACCGGGCAGGGGGGAAACGGTGGCCGCAGCGGCACCAGTGCCGTTCAGATCCGGTTCCGACGCCATGTATTCGATTTCGATCTCAGCGCCAGCCACTGGTTTGCCTTCGGACAGAACGCGCCCGGTAAAGGTCGAACCCGCGATCACATTGTAGGGCTTGTTCAGCGGCAGAATTTCGGTGGCCAGACCCTGCGGCTGATCCCAATCGGTGGGCAGTTCGTTGCGGTTCAGATAGGTCTTGGTGATCTGCTGAATGTAGATATCTTCCGATTCTTCATAGTAAGGCGCAGGCACGGTCACGACCACATAATCGCCCGAACGTTTTACCGGAACGCTGCCCTTAAAGGCTTTGGCGCTGTTGTCCGGGCCGTCAAAGGTGGTTTCTTCCAGGGTATCCATCAGATCGGTTTTTTCACCGTTATGGATCACAAAGAACTCTTCCGGCTTTTCCAGGGTCATTACATGGCCCGCTTCGTGCGGGTGCCAGAAGATCAGTTTCACCGGAACATCGCCCGGACGTTCAATCATGGTGTTTTCGGTGTATTCCAGCAGGAAATGCGCCTGAGCCATCACGGGCAGGGTCAGGGCTGCGGTTGCGGCCGCGCAAAGCAGCTTTTTCATCTTCAATGTCCTCGTCATATCGTGCCATCCCCGGCACAAATTTTCGAAAAGGCAGCAGGGTGCAAAAACACAGCCGAATTCTGGCGCGTGTCTCTGGCGATCACCCCGTCGCCGGTTGTTTGAACACCCCTTCCCAAGGGTGCAGATCCGGCAGGTCTCCTGACTTGCGGGTCACAGCATCTGGCTGGCCTTCCCGGGATATCCCAGTGGCATGTTCAGCCTTGCTCGCCGCTTACAGTTGCGGGGGCAGTTGCAGACTTGGCGCAGGGGCGCCGCACTACATTCCCTATTGCCTCCGTGGCGGGCCACGGAACCGGACTGATCCGCTGATTGGCAGAGACGCAATTTTGCGTCAACGATTTTGTGCAGGACATCGGTCAGATTTTTCCGTGTGTGTGTAAGAAAATTCTGCCCGACAGCGCTTTTTTTACAAAATGTGTCGCTCATAATTCATAGAAATGCTGCACCGCAGATACTCTGCCAGTGTAAGGTGCCGCTTCTTTTTTGAGGGGCGGAGAATTGGGAAGCCGGTGAAAATCCGGCACTGCCCCCGCAACGGTAACGAAGGTCAGACATGGCAAGCAACCACTGGGACGAGGATCCCGGGAAGGTGCCATGATCGGGCAAATGCCCCTTCCAAGTCCGGAAACCAGCCTTGCGAATATGTCAAACCGCGGGTGGCGGTGGGGGCTCTTGGGTTGGTCACTGTCCTTGCATGTGGCCGGTTGGGTCTTCCTGTCATCTGCTCCAGCAATGCCGCGGGGCGCGGCAGGAGAGCCAGAAGTGAGCGCTATTGAGACCCTATTGGCCCGACGCAGATCGGGATATGCCTTGGAACAGGCCTTTTACAACGATCCGGATATCTTTCAGACCGATCTTGAAACCATTTTCTACCATGACTGGCTGTTTGCCATTCCAGCTTGCGAACTGGAAAAGCCCGGCAGCTATGTCACACATAAGGTGGGAGCCTATCGTGTGATCATTGTGCGCGGGGCGGACAATCAGATCCGCGCCTTTCACAATACCTGCCGTCACCGTGGATCGGTGATCTGCAAAGCGGCCAAGGGCCATGCGCCAAAGCTGGTCTGCCCCTATCATCAGTGGACTTATGAACTGGATGGATCGCTGCTTTGGGCGCGGGATATGGGGCCGGATTTTGACCCCAGTCAACATGGTCTGAAAACCGTACATTGCCGCGAACTGGCGGGGCTGGTCTATATCTGTCTGGCTGAAGACGCCCCCGATTTCGACAGCTTTGCCAATATTGCGCGCCCCTACCTGGAGCCGCATGATCTGGGCAATGCCAAGGTGGCTTTTGAAAGCTCAATCATCGAAAAAGGCAACTGGAAGCTGGTTTGGGAAAACAATCGTGAATGTTACCATTGTGGCGGCAATCACCCATCGCTGTGCCGGACCTTCCCGGATGATCCGGCGATTACAGGCATCGAAGGCGGCGAAACCCCGGCCAATATGCAGGCGCATTTTGATCGGTGCGAAGCCGCAGGGCTGCATTCGCGGTTCTATCTGCATGGGGATGGGCAGTTCCGTCTGGCGCGGATGCCGCTGAAGGAAGGGGCGCAAAGCTATACCATGGATGGGAAATCTGCGGTGCGTCGCTGGTTGGGGCGTGCGCCCTTTGCGGATGCCGGGTCTTTGCTGAAGTTCCATTATCCGACAACCTGGAACCACTTTCTGGCGGATCATTCGATTGTGTTCCGTGTGACGCCGATCAGCCCGACTGAAACAGAGGTCACCACCAAATGGCTGGTGCACAAAGAGGCGGTCGAAGGCGTTGATTATGATCTCAAACGCCTGAGCGAGGTCTGGGTGGCCACCAATGACGAAGATCGGCAGGTGGTGGAAGACAACCAGCAGGGCATCGACAGCCCCGGCTATGTGCCTGGTCCTTATTCACCCACTCAGGAAAGCGGCGTCATACAGTTTGTTGACTGGTATTGTGCAACTCTGGCTGCGCGTCTGGCGCCTGAAACCATGGCGGCAGAGTGAGTCCGATGAAAGATTTTGCAAATACAAGTGTCTGGCAGGATACAGAGATGCTGGAATGTGTCTCGGTGGTGCCGGAAATGCCGAACACCGCCAGTTTCAGCTTTCGCGCCCCATCGGGGGCGCTGTTCGCCTTTGATGCGGGGCAGTTTCTGACGTTGGAAATTCCCGCGCCCGGCGAACCCGGTGGGGTGGTGCACCGTACCTATACGATTTCATCGTCGCCGTCGCGGCCCCGGTCGATCACTATCACTGCCAAGGCGCAGCCAGATAGCATCGGCACCCGCTGGATGTTGGACAATCTGAAACCCGGTATGCGGATCAGAGCGATTGGTCCGGCGGGGCTGTTCACCAATGCGGCCAGCGCGGCGGGTAAGTATCTGTTTATCTCGGCCGGGTCGGGCATCACGCCAATGATGTCGATGACCACATGTATGTGGGACGAAGGGCAGGATCTGGACGTGGTCTTTATCAACTGCGCCAAACGCCCCTCTGAGATCATCTTTCGTCAGCGTCTGGAACAGATGGCCAGCCGCACCCATGGTCTGGACCTGAAGTTTGTCGTGGAAGAACCCGACGAATACCGCCCGTGGACGGGGTATCAGGGGCAGTTCAACCAGCTGATGCTGGGATTGATGGCCCCTGATTATCTTGAGCGCGAAGTCTATTGCTGCGGTCCCGAACCATTCATGACCGCCGTGCGCGAAGCGCTTGCCGGGCTTGGCTTCGACATGGAGAACTATCATCAGGAAAGCTTTGGCGCGCCGGTTGAAACCGAGGCAGATCAGCCGGAACTGGATGATGTGGTGCCCGATGATGACAGCAAGGCCGAAATCGTCTTTGGTGCTTCTGGCGTGACGGCCAAGGTTGCAGAAACCGAAACCGTTCTGGCGGCTGCGCGGTCAGTCGGCCTGAATATCCCGTCGGGCTGCACCTTTGGCGTATGCGGCACCTGCAAGGTTAAAAAGACCGCAGGTGATGTGCATATGGTGCACAATGGCGGGATTTCCGAAGATGATATCGCGGCAGGCTATATCCTTGCCTGCTGTTCAAATCCCATCGGCAAAGTCGAAGTCGAGGTCTGAGATCCAAAAGCAAAACCGGCAGATCATGCGTGCGCGCCAATCTGCCGGTTTTGAGAGATGTTTATTCCTGAGGCAGGAACTGTGCCAGATCTGGCCGCCGAAAGGCTGGCCCTTTCAGAACTTTGCCATCCTCACGCAGGACAGGTTTCCCATCTGCGCCCAGCTTGGACATATTCGAGGCATGCACCTCGGCCATGGCGTCTGATTTTACCGGGTGCAGGCCGAATTCCAGAAATGTCCCATCCAGCACATATTGGATGTCACACAGCGCATCGAGCACCTCAACCATATCGCCAGCCTCTGCGGCCTCGCGCAGTTCTGAAACTTCCTCTTCGAGGATCGCCAGGCGCATCTGGATGCGCTCGGCGGGCAGGGTGGGGGTGTCGATAACCGGCACATCAAAGGCCTCGTGCCATTCCTTGACAATGGCCAGCGTATCTTTCGACATCAGAAATCCCAGTCTTCGTCTTCGGTGGCAACCGCCTTGCCGATGACATAAGAGGAGCCCGAGCCAGAAAAGAAATCGTGGTTTTCGCTGTCCGGGCTCAGGGCCGCAAGGATCGCCGGGTTCACTTCGGACACCTCAGGCGGGAACAGCGCCTCAAAGCCAAGGTTCTGCAACGCCTTGTTGGCGTTGTAATGCAGGAACACCTTTACGTCTTCGGTCAGGCCGATTTCGTCATAGAGTTCTTCGGTATATTGATTTTCGATACCGTAAAGTTCGAACATCAGACCAAAGGCATAGTCTTTCAGTTCCTGCTGCCCGGCTTCGTCCAGCTGTTCATAGCCACGCTGGAACTTATAGCCGATGTAATAGCCATGCACCGCTTCGTCGCGGATGATCAGGCGGATCAGGTCGGCGGTATTGGTCAGCTTGGCGCGGCTGGACCAGTACATCGGCAGGTAAAAGCCCGAATAGAACAGGAAGCTTTCCAGAAACACGCTGGCAATCTTGCGTTTCAGCGGGTCATTGCCCGGCGCATAGGTGTCCAGAATGGCTTTGGCCTTGGCCTGTAAATGCGGGTTTTCATCGGACCAGCGAAAGGCTTCGTCGATCTCTTTGGTCGAACACAGAGTCGAAAAGATCGAGGAATAGCTGCGCGCATGCACCGCTTCCATAAAGGCGATGTTTGTCAGAACCGCCTCTTCGTGGGGGGTGACCGCATCGGGCATCAGCGAAGGCGCGCCCACGGTGTTCTGGATGGTGTCCAGCAGGGTCAGCCCGGTAAATACGCGAATGGTCAGCTGCTTTTCATGCTCGGTCAGGGTGGCCCAGCTTTGGATGTCATTCGACAGCGGCACCTTTTCCGGCAGCCAGAAATTCACCGTCAGACGGTTCCAGACCTCAAGATCCTTGTCATCTTCCAGGCGGTTCCAGTTGATCGCGCGCGGAATCTTGGTGGGGCGGATATCGGTCATCTCGTTCATGATCTACCTCTCATCAGCTCGATGCGCCAAGCTGCTTTATCTTGCCAAATAAACTTTTGGGGGCCGCCTTGGCGGCCGGGGGCAGCCCCCCCTTGCCCTATTTTACAGTGTACAGGATACGCAGCCCTGAACCTCGGTGCCCTCAAGGGCCTCTTGGCGCAGACGCACGTAATAGATGGTTTTGATGCCTTTCTTCCACGCGTAAATCTGCGCGCGGTTGATATCGCGCGTTGTGGCTTCGGCGGGGAAGAATAGCGTCAGTGACAGGCCCTGATCCACATGTTCCGTGGCGGCCGCATAGGTATCAATCAGCGCCTCTGGCCCGATCTCATAGGCATCGCGATAATATTCGAGATTTTCGTTGTTCATGAAAGCGGCAGGGTAATACACCCGGCCAATCTTGCCTTCTTTGCGGATCTCGATTTTCGATACGATCGGGTGGATCGAAGAGGTCGAATTGTTGATGTAGGAAATCGAT